>NZ_JAUZVX010000004.1:0-651533 GCF_033441595.1 Flagellimonas crocea
CGGGGTGAATTTTCTTCGTGTCATATTCAGTAAATTTAATGATTAAACTTACTGCCCTAATTTTTGGGGTATCTACAAGCAAAGGTCAATTTGGAACTGGAAAAATTGTATAAGGACTTTAAAAATGTTGACTATTACGATGAAAACCCTATTGTCTATCCAAAATTAGACGATTGTTATGACTATCATAAAGTTGAACAAATTATCTATGATTTACGAGTAAGTACGGACCAATTAATATGCTTGTCATACGTGCTGAATTACAAACGGATTAATGGAAAGTACCCTAAAAAAATCAAAATTGACTGTATTGGAAAATACTTAAAAACCCAGACTGAATATTTAGCGGAATATGGTCTATTTAAAAATTTTCTTGAAAAACTAAACCAAGTAAGCAACGCTTACAAACACTCTTTTCTGAATGGACAAACAATGAACTTGAGAGGCAGCTTTGAACCCGTTCTGTTCGCGTTGGATTTGAAATACAACGATAAGTCGGAAAAACCTGTTTTTTATTCAATTAAATTAGTGGGAATAATAAAGGAGTTTGACGAAATGTTTCAGGTACTGAATAATAAATTAAGGGAAAATACAATTGCTGACATTGGCAATAACAAATAGGGCCTAAATTATCAAAATTAAACGCTTTGGCTACGTCGCAGACGGACCCTTACTGCCCTATTGGCCATAGCCGATCCCGTTGGCGGTAATTTTAAAAATGGATATAAAAGATAGGTTTAAATTTATTAATCAAGTTTTTGAGAAACACGTAAACGGAATTGAAACACTAATTGAAAATCATTCTTTTCCTAAGTCAATGTTATGTCTTTACTCAAAAGTTATACAGATTGAATCGCTGAGAAAAATTCTAGAAAAAACTGATAAGAATTTCTATTCTTCACAAGTATTATTGAGAACATTATTGGAGCATTATCTTATTGGATATTATGCTTATTATAAAACATCAACAGAAAAAGACGATTCAATCGGAGAAGCATATTATGACGAATATCTAAAATCTGAAATTATTAAGCGAGAAAACTATTATTTCCAACTCGACAAGATAAAAGATGATTTGAAAGCGGAAAATATAAATGGATACTTATCAAAATATGGAGAAGAATTTACTGATTTAACTCAAGTGGAAATTGACAATATCCATAAAAAGGCATCTCAATTTAGTAACGTAAGAAACGTAATCAAATATCTATTCAATTCAGAAAATCAAACAAAAGAAGAGGGTATACTTCATACAATGCTATTTGACTTTTTAGAAAAATACAATAATCTATCTTCATACGTTCACGGAGGAGTTTCAGCGGAAGTCGAATCATTTAATAAGGATGGCTCAAAAAAAAGGTTGGAAAAAATAGAAGAAAATAAAACGTGGGGAATATCACTAGAAGCGAATTTAAAGTTTTACTTTTTGTTCCTACTTTTTAAAGACAACCCAGACGAAGTACTAAAATTAAATGGATTTTTAAAAAAATAACTTCCGCCAATAAAGATGGCTGTAAGTAATTGCTTGCTCTAGTTTATTTCTGAAAATCCTCGCGGATTCTCAGTTTGGTGTGTACCTGCAAAAGTTACACACTAACCCGCGCAACCAATTATAGCCGAGCTCGATGTGGCGTATTTTGACAACCAATCTGAAAAGAAAAAATGAAAGATTATTTAGAAAAACTTAAGTACGCAAAAACGGAATCCGAAGTCGATGGTATTTTGGACGAAATAGTACCAATTTTGAAAAGTCACGGAGTTTCACCTACTGAAATTATGATATATTTCAAAATGGGTGGAAATGATTTTGATTTTGTTCCAAAAACTCAAGACCACAGAATGACCAATTCGAATGCAGGTAAAGCTCAAATAATTTTACAAAAACTTATGGCTAAACTTAAAAATTAATGGATTCAACAACTGACTGGATTTCTGCTATTTCAAGTTCTATGACAATGCTAATTTCTGGTGGTGTTTTGTGGGTTGCTTATCATCAAATTAAACAAGTCAAAAAACAATTAAAAGGACTATCAGAAAATCAAAAAAATAGCACTTTAATGACTGTTCTTGAACTAGAAAGCGAATTAAACAAGCGGAAAGAAAATTTCGACAAAACAAACTTTGAATTAAGAGAATACAGTCTTGAAGTGGAAAACTCAAAGAAAAAATTGAGTAAAGAACTTTTGGAAATTTACAGAGACAAAATCGATGTCGCAAAAGAAAATTATTTGAATTCTCTCGACCGACTTTCGTATTGTATTTTACACGACTACCTATCTGACAGAGATTGGAGAACTGAGTATCGAGATACTATTTTTGATGCGGTTGATTCATATAAAGAAAACTTTGGAGTTAGTTCAAGATACAGAAATACCATTAAAATATATGATAAATGGAAAAATGAATAAAAACCATTGCCAGAATTGGCTAGTTGAAACCACTTTTTCCCGAAGACTTCTGAAAATATTTGGTGCGTATTTCCAAAGTTAACCTCTAAACCATACTATTACTCATAGCTGAGACCGTTACCAACAAGCCTAAAAAAATGACCGTGATTGATTGATGAGGCTTGCAGGACAAATGTATAGGAAGATATGTTACTCAAGTAATTAACCAGCAGGTGTTTTAGGTAATTTTGTCATCAATCCAAAAACTATGGCCAAAAACGAGCTAGACTGGGAACACTATGAAGCCATCACAAAATACATCTATGCGGCCCTTGGGGCACAGTATGGGATTAAGGTAATAGGTTATGGACGGAAATTTAAAGTTAAAGGGAAATCGGGTGTGCACCATCAAGTAGACGTTCTAACTGAACAATCCAATTGCGAGGGTCAATTACTTACCGCGATTGAATGTAAATATTGGAATAGGAAGGTCAATAAAGATGTTGTCATGAAGCTTTCCAAGATAATGGAGGATTCAGATATAACTAGCGGAATAATTGTTTGTAAGGCAGGGTTTACCCCGGATTCACAAACCTTTGCTGAGCATGAAGGTATAAAACTTGTTGAACTAAGAGAAGCCGAGGAAAATGATGGAGAATTCCAAAAAACGATGGAGATTGGCACTTTGGACATTCATTTCAATATTGAGGTCTTACGCGGGAACGTTACGAGCATTGATTTGGGCAGCTCCATCATTGCTAGTGAAAGGGAAATAATGGCAATGTACTATGCCGAATTGTACGATTTGGAAGTAAGAAAAATACCCTTTGTCAATTATCTGAAGGAATTCTCGGAAGAAATGCAACGCAGAGGTAAACTATTGAGAACCGATACTATAGTTTATCCCGTTAGCTCCCCACTCTTCTTGAAATTGGCTGACAAGGAGGTTTCTGTTGAAAAAATAGCAATCACCGGATTTTTGATGAAAATTGATAGTCAATCCAAAAGATCATTTTCATTGACCGATCAGGTTTGGTTAATTATGAAAGAGTTGTTCAGTACAAGGAAACTAGCTCTTTCGAAGAGTGGGTTGATATGGAACCTACCCTCCACTTGAGGATTAAATGATAAAAAAAATCAAAACCTTAGAGCAATAAAACAATTAATTGCTCCAGCTGAATCAATACCTGATTTACCAAAACTTTGCAATTTTTTCAATAGAAATTAGCCCGGGCTTTATCTTGGATTTCATCAAGAGAAATTAAAACAATTTTGATCATTGAAAAATCATCCCAATATCATGATGCACTTTTAGATAATGCTGCTCCAGTTCCAATTCTGAAATCTCCAATGGTTTTGGCAATCCCCTTTCAATTTCTGGCCTTTGAAACTGTACCTTCCTGTCCTTCCCATCGGCGAACACCACAAACTCCCCCTGTCGCAACCGAAAGAACACCTCGGCCCTTCGTTTAGACACCTCCTTCTCCCCTTCTGTGATCCGTCGTTCCAGATTCAGCCCCGAACTCTTGCTCACGCTGCGTGTCGGTATCTTGACCAATTCAAAGAAACGTTCATAATACTTGGCCGTGTCCGGGTCGTTCACTTTCCCAAAGAACTGATAGGATAGATTGGAAAGGATTGCCTTGCTCGCCTTCTCCCCGTACATCATATCATTTTGAATTTTGTCCTGCAGCACATAAACACTAACGATGTCATAGCTCCTGAGTGTGGCCGGTATTCGATGCATGTTCAATAGCCGTAGGGTCGAGGCTTCTTCCAACAACATAAAGGAAGGTTTACGGTTGCGTTGGCTCATCTGCTTTGTTATCGTGTGGATGATGGTAGCAATCACCGGGGAAAGGGAAGCATCCTTTTGGGGATTGTTCACCAAGGCTATAACAGATGGGTGCTGCTCATTATTAATATCCAAGGAAATCTCATCCTTGGAAAGCACCATGAAAATCTTCCGGGTACTGATCTTTTTAAATCCATTGGCCAGGGTACTGAGCACCCCTGCCGTTTGCCGTTCGGACCCGATACCACTGATAAAGGCATCCGCCATGGCCCGCGAAGTGATGTTCCCTTTTAAAAACTTAATCAAGCTCTTGGTGGCCAATTGTTGGAATACGGCCATAAGATGGGGCAAAGTGCAATAGTGCGGATAATCTGTTTTCAACCGCCAAATCAATCCACTGATCAAACCTTCGGCAGCATCTTTAAAAAAACGGGAAGTACTGTTCTCATCTGAGTCCCGATGTTCCATCAAATTCTCCAATAGTACCCTTGACACCTCATGGACACTTTCCTCATCCCGCAAGTATCGGGGTGCGATGGGATTGACCCTATTATAAATGGGCCCAAAAGAAACAATCTTAAAGGGGATCTGCTCCCCATTCCACAAGGGATAGGCCATTTCGGTGATCTCAAAATCCTTGTAATCGTGGATGACCCCGGAGAAATGCTCCTTTTGAAAATGCTTTAAAAAATTATAGATGACACTCTCCGTCTTACCGCTTCCCGCAGAGGCCATTACCGACACGCCTCGCCGAATGTTCCCCAGCACCAAGGGCCTACCCTTGACCTTCATTTTCACTTCAAAAACTTTGGAAGGTTTCTTATCGTCTTTGTAGTGGTCCACCAAACCATAGATCACCACATGGACAAAAAACAGCGGCAACCAATGGACCAATGACCCCTTTATAAATTCATCCCACCCCCAAAGTAAACCATTGGCCAGAGCCAAAAGAACAATGCCCAAAAACCATATCACAAACCCATATTTAAGAAATCGATTTACCACAACCGAGATTCCTCCACCGATCACCATACCAGATACTATTCCGATCCATCCTAAACTTTCCATATCTATATTATTTATATTCCAATCGATCCCGACTCCAGGGCCTTTCCGATACCTTTTTTGAGTTGCATTAGGGTCTTATACGCCAACTGAGCTTGGTTCGTGGGGATGCTCGGCACCTTGACCCCTGCCTTGAACAACAATTGTTTGGCGGCCTGTTTCTCATTGGAGGGCAAACCCAGAAGGGCCGAAAAGAATTGTTTGGGATCCTTGTCCATAAGGTTTCGGGCATGGTAGGTTTCCACAAAGTTCCTGCGGTACCCGAATTGTTTGTCAAAGGTCTTTTCCGCGGCGCGATAAAATTTATCCCGATCAAAGCCCTGTTTGACCTTTTCCCCATTAAGGGTAGTTTCCGAGGTCCGGAACTTGGATCCTGGGGAGAGGCTATGGGAATTGGTCACATCCTTTCGGCTCACGATGATATGGATATGGCTCTGGTGGCCTTCCTTGGCCATGCCTGGAACAATGCGTTTCCCATTCTGTTTATGGGGTACCTCCATTTCCAGAGCCTTGATTTTTTCCTGAAGTTTGTCCATGTCCCCTTGCTCCCTACCCTCTTTTATGGCCCTGATCTGATGTTGCAGTTCCAAAATCTTACTGGCATAAGCTTGGTTCTCCTTGACCTTTTTGTCCTTTTCGGAATAGGTACGTTCCCTTTCCAGTTTCGCGAAATACAATACCTCATTGACCGTCACCTCTTTGTCCCTATAAAAGGAGGCCGCATAGGTCTTCATGATTTCCCGGGTGTACTCTTTCAGCTTTTCAGGGTCGTTCCCGATATGGTTGAGCTCCACTTGGGATGGACTGACCATGATGGAATAGAACTTGGGATCCCGTTTCGAAAGTTTGGCCGTATTGGCATCGATCTCGGCAATGACCCTTTGCGCATCGATATCATTTTCGGTCTGGTTGAAAAAAAGCTCTTGTTCTTCGGGGGCCTTACCTTCGTTCTCCTTTTCGAGATACTTGACAAAATCACTGGCACTGCCGTAATAGTTATCTCCCAAGTGTTGTCTTGTGATGGCGATGTACATGCTTATAGATTTTTGAGTTTGGTGCGGTACTGTTCAATGGCTCCGGGTTTGAGGTCCACTTTTAGGTGGTCCTTTCCAAAGCGGTTCTTGGTCACGGACACATGATCCAGAACATGCGCAAAATCCTCCTTCAGTTCCACCAATTGCTCTTTTAGTCTTTCATGCACGATCTTGGGCACCGTGGTCTCCTTGTCCAACAGTTCAGGATTGGTGGGGGCATTGATCTCGGTCAGTTGCTTTTCAAAAAACTCAAAGTTCCCTTCCCATTCCTCGCCCTCTTCGGATTCCAGTTCCTGCTGAAAAAGGGCCTGTATCATACTGACCGTGGGCAGGGTCTGCTCTTTTTCGATACTGCGCATAATGGCCACCATGGCATTGAATCGCCGTTTGATCAAATATTTAAGGCTTGCAATGGTCTCGTGCATCCGTTCATCGGGCGATATACCATTATGGTCAAAGAACTCCACCATGGCCAACAAGGTCATGGAATGGGACTTTCCTTGCCGTTTGGAAAAGCTCCGAAATTTCATGGCCACCGAGATTTTGATCCTCAGTCCCGCAAACGTCTCTTTTTCGTATCCTTTATCCATTTTTTCAACAAAAATTCCTTGGTTCTACTGGGCTAGGCCCATTTTTTCAACAAAAACCGAATGCCCCAAGTTTTATAGAATGTCCAAGCCCCCTATAAACAGGGCCTTGCGGAGCAATCCTAATCGGTAGCGCTGCGCCAGCACGCTATCCTCTTGCTTCTCCTTTTTGCGCCAAAGGCCCAAAAAGCATCGCACAAACCATCTTAAAAAGACAGCCGTCCCTTTTCATATTTTACCCTATGGAGCACGGACTTTTGGAAAGTCAGATCAAGTTGGGTTGCCGTGCAAACTTTGCTACGATGTAGCATCTTAAATATACCCACATTCCTTCAGGCACAAAAATGCGTTCTGCGGGCAAATGGCATCATTTGCCCGCAGCAAATATGAAACGTCCATTTTTGGGTTTCCACAACGTCGGGAGTTCCACGGGAACGCCAAAAAAAAGACCCTTTTTCAAGGGTCTTGTTCCCGTCAGTCCTCCGATGGAACAGTATTGGTCTGTTCCCTGTAATACTCATACCGAAATATCCAGAGATTGACCACCAGGGAGTAGGTTTTGTCCACCGTGGCATCCGCTGTCTTTTTGACAACGCTTTTCTTTGGATGTTTCTTTGCAGGGATTTCCAATGACTTTTTTACAATTGCTTTCATAATACATGATTTTAGATTATTAATTATTTGAGGGCATCCCCGCACTTCCCAAAAATTTCAGCTCAAAAGGAAACGGAATAAGGAGTGAGGTACGAACGGTTTATGCCGTAGTCTTTTGATGGGAACATTTTTGAAGGGCGAACTTGCGGTCAAATAAGGGATAGGTATACTTTGGGGTTGCCCAATACTTTGCAAACAAGAATTTCCCAAATTGGTTTTTGGGTGTTCGACCCACCTAAAAACCAACCATGAACCCATAAAAAAAGCCCATCGTGATGGATGGGCTTCGATGGTGTGTTTTGGCATTCACATATTGAATACGAAATCATAACTGTAGAGATTTCGCATTGCCTCTTCTTCCAAGAGGGTATCATAGTCCTTATCATGCGTTTCTGCAAATTGGAGCAATTCGGTCCCGGAACGGCTTTCCACATCTTCTTTGGATACGGAAAGCAAACGTTCCTGGGTCTCGCTATCAAGGTTGGTAAAGTTCAAATAGACCATTATTCAAAACTTTGATAGTTCATTGCTCACAGATCATATAGGCTTGGATCGAACCCATCGGGGTAATACCTTGGGTCATATTGTTCTTCCAACCATTTTTCAAATTCCATCATTTCTGTATTCGCTGTATTCGCTTCCATGACCATTGGATTAAAGAATTCCATTATCAGCAAAACTGTAATACCTACCATCAGGCGCAAGGATGATATGGTCCAAAACCTTGACATCAAAAAGCTGTGCCGCCTCTTTGATCTTTTGGGTCAATTGTTTATCCTGATAACTGGCCTTGAGTTGTCCAGAAGGATGGTTATGGGCGAGGATGATCCCCACGGAAAGGGTCTTTAGGGTAATGGCAAAAAGGATGCGCAGATCTACCAAGGTACCTGTGATGCCCCCATGGGATAGTGGATAAATGCCCTTTACCTTGTTGGACTGGTTGAGCAGCACGATCTTAAAGGTCTCGTGCAGGCCTATGGTCTTGTTGTCCCAATTTTGGAACAATAGATTCGCCACCTCATTGGAGTTCGTCACGGACAGGGATTTCAGCGTGCTGAGTTTTTCCCGATAACTGATCTGTATTTCATTGACACGGTGTTCCATTTCAAATGTGTTAAGGATGAAAAAGAAAGGGATGCCCAAAAGTTGGACACCCCCTATCCATTCTATTCGGTGGTATTGTTATCACCACCACCCAAAAGCAGAATCTCACTGGCCACCACTTCGGTCACATATTTTTTATTGCCCTCTTTGTCCTCATAGGATCGGGAGGTCAATTTCCCTTCGATGGCAACTTCCTTGCCCTTGGTCACGAAGCCTTCGATGATGTCCGCTAATTTCCCCCATGCGATGATGGTGTGCCATTCGGTATTGGTCACCCGTTCCCCTTCGGAGTTCTTGTAATGTTCGTTGGTGGCCATGGTGAACCGTGCCACACGTTTGCCTTTGTCAAGGTCTGTGATGGTAGGGTCTTGCCCCACGTTTCCAATAAGTTGCACTTTGTTTCTCAATGTACTCATGATAAAAAGTTTTAAAGGCCTGCCGTCCTCCAGTATGGACAGATCAGCAAACAGGGTTAAAAATTTCCCCTCTATTTTTTTGGTCATTGTTTCCCAAATTTTAAGGGGCGTTTGTTTGCTTCTTACGTGCGTAGCACAATAAAAGAAGGGGGTTCTGTCAAGGCTTTTGGACTGAAATCGGGAGGCTCCGCGACGTAGCAAAACCTTAAGGTTTTCAAGGAAGTGGAAACCCTATTTATGGACAAAACCTGCCTTGGCCTTGACAGGTTCGATAAGGGCCTTAGGAATTCCATCCGACCCATTGGCAAGGGAGCGTACGGGAAGTTAAGCGAGTGCAGGCGATGGTGTCCTGATAGGAAGTCCTTGGGCACTGCCCTGTTTTTCGATGCCCCGAAAAACAACGAGGGCTTCTTTTATTATGGACCCCTTAAAATTTGTTGGGCGGACGGACGGATTTGCGGCCTTTCCCGGCAAAGCCCCAAGAAGGGTTTGCTAAGGAAGGGCGCACCAAAGATCCGTTTGGACGGCTTCCGTTTTGACCAAATGAAGTTTCATCAAACATTACGACAATAAGGGAACAAACGTATTGGAGTTACCCTACGACCGGATTATTTTTCATCTACAGTGATAAGCATTTCGTAATTGTTCGGATACGGTTTTTTATGCCCGGAAGCTTTCATATTGTCTCATAAGTCCTGTCGCCGTTTCTCGAAGAATCAGACCCCTAACCTTCCTGAAGTCCCCTCCAATACACGGACAGTTGTTTGGGTGACACAACCTGCGAAGCCTCTCATGTACAATTTTATTGAAGGTCTTGGCGAACCATGGGGCTGCCAACAACGGCTGAAATATAAGTTAGCCCAAAAAATGGTTCCTCTTTGAAACTAAGTGTTCCACTTCATCCGCTGAAGTCGAACAGCATTCAATATTGCCAATAAGGCAACCCCCACATCAGCAAAAACTGCTTCCCACATCGTGGCTAGGCCTCCCGCTCCAAGGATGAGCACAAATGCCTTCACGCCAAAAGCGAGCCCAATATTTTGCCAAACTATCTTTCGGGTGGAGCGTCCTATTTTAATGGCTCGTGCCATCTTGCTCGGTTGGTCGGTCTGAATGATGACATCTGCTGTTTCAATGGCCACATCACTACCCAAGCCTCCCATGGCAATGCCCACATCGCTGATGGCCAGAACGGGCGCATCATTAATGCCATCGCCCATAAAGGCCACTTTGGTGTCTGATTGTTTTTTGAGTTCTTCGACTTCGCCGAGCTTATCTTCTGGCAACAGGCCGCCCTTTGCCCAATCAAAGTTCAACTTTTTCGAGACTTGTTGCGTTATGGAATCTTTGTCACCCGAAAGCATTATGATTTTCGAAATCCCGGCATCCCTGATTTGTTGGATGGCTTGATGGGCATCTTCCTTGAGTTCATCTGCAATGGTAACATAGCCTGCAAATTTTTCATCAATGGCCAACATTACAATAGAATCTACAATATCATCGGTTTCTGAAGGTACATCAATGTTGTTTGAGGCCATTAGGGCTTTATTGCCCACCAGCACTGTTTTCCCATTGACCGTTCCCCTTAATCCCTTTCCTGCAACTTCCGATACATCGGTTGCCTTTATATCCGTGCCTTCGGCTTTGTATTCCAAAATTGCTTTTGCTATGGGATGGGTAGATTGTTCCTCCATGGCCATCAGGTATTTCATAAACTTGGCTTCCTCAAATTGCGCGGTCTTGATCTCCTTGATTTTAAAAACCCCTTTGGTAACGGTTCCCGTTTTGTCCATCACTACCGTGTTCACTTTGGTGATTGCTTCCAAAAAAGATGCACCTTTGAAAAGAATCCCATTTCGGGATGCCGCTCCCAGACCACCAAAATAGCCGAGCGGAATGGAAATGACCAAGGCACAGGGACAGGAAACCACTAGGAATATTAATGCGCGATAGAGCCAATCCCTAAATACATAGTCATTTAGAAAAAAGTAGGGCAAGAACGTTAATCCAATGGCAAGGAAAACCACAATGGGCGTATAAATTCTTGCAAATCTTCTAATGAACAGTTCTGTCTTTGATTTTCTGGCTGTAGCGTTTTGTACCATATCCAAGATTCGAGTGATGGAACTGTCCTTGAATTCTTTGGAGGTTTCTACATCGATAACACCCTCGAGATTAATACTTCCGGCATAGACTTTTTCGTCTCTATTTATCGTATCGGGCTTACTTTCGCCAGTAATTGCCGCCGTATTGAGGGAAGCTCTTTCGGATAAGAGAATGCCGTCCAAGGGGATTTTCTCACCCACACGTACTTGTATCCTTTCGCCAATCTCGACGGTTTGGGGATTTACGGTAACGAAATTCCCGTTACGAAGCACCAAAGCTTCGTCCGGTCGCGCATCCAAAAGGGCCTTAATATTTCCCTTTGCCCGATTGACTGCTGCATTTTGGAACAGTTCGCCCACGGCGTAAAACAACATTACGGCCACGCCCTCTGGGTATTCGCCTATGGCAAAGGCTCCTAGAGTGGCAAGGGACATCAGGAAAAATTCAGTAAAGAAATCACCATGCTTTATACTGTTCCAACCTTCTTTGATGACAGGAAAACCAACAGGCAAATAGGCAAGGGTGTACCATGCGATCCTTATCCAGCCCTTGAAAAACGGAAAAGCATCAAAATAGTCCACTGCTATGCCGATGATAAGCATTACAAAACTGAAAATGGCCGGTAAATAGGTCTTGAATTTAGATACACCTTCAGGACCGTCATGGTTATGGCCACTTTCGTGTCCGTGTTCGCCCTGGCGTTCCTTTGAACCAAGATCACGTAGTTTTACTTTTTTCTTTTTCATAGACGGTAAGGTCGTTATTTGTTTCATGCAACGGAAGTGCAATTATTGCCCGCTGCATTTGTCGCAGATTCCCTTAATGACCAAATTGGCATTTTCTGCCACATACCCATCAGGTAGATTGATATGGGGAATCTTATGCTCAGTGAGACAGACCGTTTCATCACAGTTATCGCAATGAAAGTGCAAGTGCAGATCTTGTTCCATTTCACAATTGCAACCTGGTTCGCACAGGGCATACTTTGAAATATTGGTGCCATCATCTATTTGGTGCACAATGCGTTTTTCCTCAAAGGTCTTCAGGGTCCGGTACAATGTGGTTCTGTCCGCTTTTGAGAAAGCGTTCTCCATATCGGTCAGGGCAATGGCCACTTCCTTTTCAGCCAAATATTTATAGATCAAAATACGCATCGCCGTTGGGCGTACACCTTTGTTTTCCAATGTTTTTTCAATTTCTGTCATCATATTGTAATTTTATCAATGGCTATGTCCCGCATCCCCTTTTTTCATTTGGGCCATTAAATAGTAGGCATTGTTGTATGCAAATGTAGTATTTGGCCCAACGGAATCTACAAAATCGATGGCGACCCAATCCCCGTCATTTGGGCCTGTGTTAATTTCGACAGGTTTGAAGCTCCAGTCATTGCCTTCACGCTCCGCTTTAAAAATATACTTCTTTCCCTCGTTCGAACTTATTGCACTTTCAGGCACCGCAACGGTCTCGGATTTTTGGATTTCAATCCGTCCTTCAACATACATCCCTGGAATCAGCTGCCCTTCCTTGTTCTCGATTTCAGCATGGACGTGTATCGCTTTGGGATTTTGCTCGAAAGTTTTCCCTACGGAATAAATTTTCGCAGTAAGTTCCTTTCCGGGAATGGATTGTACATTGAAGGATACTTGCTGCCCTACCTTTACTTTGTACACATCCTTTTCAAACACCATTAAATCGGCATGGACGTGATGGGTGTCAACGATTTCAAATAGGTCGGTCTGCGGTTCTACGTACTGTCCGGTTTTGACCGCTACGTTTTGGACAAATCCCTCAATGGGACTTCGCAATGCCACCCGTTGGTAAATCGTACCGTTTCTCACCCCGGACGCACCAATGTTCAATTGTTGCAACTGTGCTTCCAATCCCTTTGCCAGGCTTTGGGAGGCCCGGTATTCCGCTTCGGCCTTTTGAAAGTTGGCCCCGCTGCCCACCCCGGCATCATACAGGGTTTTTTGTCTTTCAAATTCCTTTTTCAGAAACTGGCTGTTACTGTAGGCGTTCAGGTAATCGGTCTGTTTCTGGATGATATTGGGGTGGGACAAATAGGCGACCGTTTGTCCCTTTTTTACTTTGTCGCCTTCAATGACCTCTATGGACACCACATTGGCACCCACGACCGTAGTAATGGTCGCTTCGTTCTGTGGTGGGACCTCCAGTTGGCCATTGGCCTCCACATATTGCTTCATAACACGTGGGGCAACGGTATCGATTTTCATGTTAAGGTTGCGGAATTGCGTTTCCGTTAGCATGGCTTCCTTGACTTCACCTTCTTTGTGCATTTCACCCACTTCAGGATTTTTTTGCTTTGCTTCCTCAGTATCGGCTTTGGAATTCCCACAGGAAGTAAGAACCAAGAGCATCGTCACGAGCCCGATAACGCTATATTTAAAAAGATTGTTCATTTGTCTATTGTTTAAAATATTGTAATTCAAATACTGATTCTAGATAGTTGTCAAGAGCGTCAAGTGCATCCGTTTCCGTGTTTATGGCATCCCGAATAATCTGTGTGAACGCTGCATAGTCCACCGCACCCTCCGCGTAGGCCAACAATGCTCCCCTGCGCTGCTCTTGGGCAAGCGGCAAGGCCTTGTCCCTATAAAATTGCCACGATGCGCTCCATTTCTGATAGGCTTGCACCGCCTGCCGATATTCGGATTGCAGCTGGCGTTTGGTATAATCCGCATTGGTCTTTGCGATTTCACTTTCAATTTTGGCGGCCTTGGCTTGACTACGCTGTCCACCTGAAAACAAAGGAACCGAAATGCCGGCTTGATAGGTGTAGAACCCGCTATCACCATTGACCTGTTGCAGTCCGCCCTGAAGGTTGAACTTAGGCAGCAAGTCAGCCCGTGCTGCATCGTATGTCGCCTCGGCCTCCTCGATGCGCCTTTGTGAAAGTTCCAGCTCTGGGTGTTTTCCCAAATCCCCTTCCCATCCCAAAACCGTTACCGCACTTTCATCAAGTTTTTCTGGAACGGAATAGTAGATGTCCGAAACCAACCAAAGATTGAGCTTTTGCAGGGCAATGGCATAATCACTTTCGGCCTGTTGCAGTTGATTGTTGATTTGTAAGGCCTGATTTGTGGCCGATGAATATTCCAGCCGGGAAATGGCCTCTACCTTGAAGTTGAGTTCTATTGCTCTTTTAAACTGTGAATAAATGGAATCCAGTTCACGGTACAGTTCAAATTTCTGTCGTTGTCGATAGGCTTCTGACCAAGCCTTTTTGACCTCCTGTTCCACTTGCAGTTCGGAAAGGTCAAGAGCTGTCTCGGCCAAAGCGATGCGTTGTCTCTGCAAACGCCTTTTTGCACTGATGCCCAACAGGTCGATATTCTGTTGTCCAACCCCAACCAAGGTATAAATTCCTTGTCCGTCCGCAATTTCTTCGCCACCTGTGAAGACTTGGGTATTGCCAAGTTCGTAAGCCATACCTTTTAAGGCGGTTTGTTTTTGGACCTCCCATTGTTTCGCTTTCAACAGCGGGTAGTTTTTCCTGGAAACTTCCACCGCCTCTTCCAATGAAATAGCGGGCAGTGAATCATTAGGCTGGATCTGCCGTGCATTTTCAAAACCTTCTTGCGCATGCATTTTGGCAGGCAGTGCGGTGGCGAACAAAAGAAGGACCATGACCACAGGGGTAACCCATTTCGGGTCGGGTTTCCTCATCCGTTCCGAACGTCCCTCGACCCATTGGTAAAAGATGGGTAGGATAAAGAGGGTCAAGAGGGTCGAAGTTATCAAGCCACCAATGACCACGGTGGCCAAAGGTCGCTGTACCTCTGCCCCGGCCGAAGCCGAAACGGCCATGGGAAGAAACCCTAAAATATCCGTAAAGGCCGTGAGCATAATGGGACGAATCCGTCTTTTGGTGCCTTCTATAATTCTACCTTTAAGATTGGTCACGCCTTCTTCCTTCAGTTCATTGAGACCACTTATCATGACGAGTCCGTTCAGAACGGCCACGCCAAAAAGCACGATAAAGCCGACCCCCGCGGAAATACTAAAGGGCATATCCCTTAACCAGAGGGCGAACACACCGCCAATAGTGGCCATCGGAATGGCGAGGTAGATCATCAAGGTCTGTGGAAAGGACTTTAGCGCAAAATAAATCAATATGAAAATCAGGAACAAGGCAATAGGGACAACAGTTTGCAATCTATTGCTGGCGCGTTCCAGATTTTCGAAAGCACCACCATACCGAATGTAATATCCTGTGGGCAGGTCAAACTGGGCATCCAATTTTTCTTGGATATCCTCTACAACGGATTTTACATCACGGTCGCGAATATTGATGCCCACATAGGTCCGCCTATTGGTATTGTCACGGCTTATCTGCATCGGGCCGGGTTCATAACTTACCTCGGCAATTTCCCGTAATGGGATTTGCGAACCATTGGGCAGGTTGATGAACAGGTTCTGGATGTCCTCGATGCCTTGCCGGTTTTCCTTTTGAAGTCTTACGACCAGGTCAAACCGTTTTTCACCCTCGAAGATTACGCCCGCCTTTCCTCCTGCAAAGGCGGCCTGTACCACTTTATTGAGCTGTTCGATCTTTAGACCGTACTGTGCCAATTTATTGCGGTTATAGTCAATGGTGATTTGTGGCAGGCCGTCCGTGGCCTCAACTTTCATATCTGCCACACCGGGAACGGTGGCAATGATTTCCCCCATTTCCTCGGCCTTGCTTGCCAATATGCCGAGGTCTTCCCCGAACAATTTAATGGCCACATCCTCACGAACACCCGTAAGCAATTCGTTGAAGCGCATTTCTATAGGTTGGGTAAACTCAAAATTCACACCGGGAACGATACTGATGGCCTCCTTCATTTTTTCCACCAATTCATCCTTGCTTTCTGCAGATGTCCATTCACCCGTTGGTTTGAGGATAACGAAGACATCGGCGATATCCATGGGCATCGGGTCCGTTGGTACATCGGCGACACCGATACGGCTGAGAACGGTTTCCGCTTCGGGAAATTCGGCCTTCACGATACGTTCAATCTTTGTCGTGGTTTCGATGGTTTCCGACAGGGAACTGCCGGGTTTCAAGATCGCGTGAAAGGCAATATCACCTTCGTCCAATTGCGGGATAAACTCACCGCCCATTCTCGTAAAGACGAAAATGGCAATGGCAAAAATGGCAATGGCAATGCTTACGACCACTTTGGCCTTGGAAAGTGATTTGGTCAACAACGGTTCATATTTCTGCTCAATCCAATGCACGAACCTATCGCCATAGGATTGTTTTTTGGATTTTGGCGGCCGTAGGAACAATGCCGAAACCATGGGCACATAGGTAAGACACAATAGCATGGCCCCGATCATGGCGAAAATGAAGGTAAGGGCCATGGGCCGGAACATTTTCCCTTCGACACCCTCCAAGGCCAAAATGGGCAGGAACACGATCAGAATGATCAGCTGGCCAAAGAAAGCGGCGTTCATCATTTTTTTGGAGGCCTTGGCGGCGATGTCATCCCGTGTTTCTGCACTAACGCCATTCTTTTTGACCACATAGGAGTACATTAAAAAAACGGTGCCCTCTACGATGATCACCGCACCATCCACAATGATTCCAAAATCGATTGCCCCCAAGCTCATCAAGTTTGCCCATACGTCAAAAACATTCATCAGAATAAAGGCAAACAATAGGGATAAGGGTATGGTCGAAGCCACAATGAGTCCGCCACGCCAATTTCCCAATAACAAGACCAACACGAAGATCACGATAAGCCCACCTTCCAAAAGGTTCCCCGTTACCGTGCCTGTTGTCTCGGCGATCAATTCGCTACGGTCAAGGAAAGGTTTGATGGACACCCCTTCAGGAAGGGACCGTTGTATCTGTTCCACACGTCGGGTCACGTTCTCGATCACCTCGTTGGAATTTGCCCCTTTGAGCATCAAGATCATTCCGCCCACGGCTTCGCCCTTTCCATCTTTGGTAAGCGCACCATAGCGTACCGCACTTCCCATGCTTACCTTACCTATATCCTTCACTTTGATGGGAATGCCATTAACGGCCTTGACCACCATGTTTTCAATATCCGATATGGTCCTGGCCAGCCCTTCACCACGAATGAAGTTGGCTTGGTGGTTACGCTCGATGTAGGCCCCACCTGTATTCTGGTTGTTGTTTTCAAGGGCCGAGAACACTTCTGTAATGGTAATACCAATGGCGCGAAGTTCGTCCGGGTCAACCGCCACTTCGTATTGCTTTTTGTTTCCGCCAAAGGCGTTTACCTCGACCACGCCGGGTACCATGGCCATCTGTCTCCGTACAATCCAGTCCTGCATCGTTCGCAGTTCCGTTGCCGAATATTCACCTTGATGTTCATCATCTACTTCAAGGGTATATTGGTAGATTTCACCCAATCCCGTTGAAATTGGCCCCATAACGGGTTTGCCAAAGCCAGAAGGGATCTGTTCCTGAACCTCGGGCAGTTTTTCGGCTACAAGTTGTCTGGGCAAATAAGTGCCCACCTCATCGTCAAATACAATGGTCACCACAGAAAGCCCAAAACGGGAAACAGAGCGGATTTCCTTGACATTGGGTAGGTTGCTCATCGCAACTTCCACGGGATAGGTTACAAATTGTTCTATATCCTCCGTTCCCAGGTTGGGTGATTGGGTAATGACCTGTACTTGATTATTGGTGATATCCGGTACGGCATCGATGGGAACTTGGGTCATGCTATAAACGCCCGCACCAATCAATGCGAGGGTCAGCAGACCTATAATAAATTTGTTATTGATTGAAAAATCAATGATTCTGTTGATCATGGACAAGGGTATTGATTCAGTTTATATTCTTACTGGGCGCATTGATGAAAAGCAACGCACGATATTGACGTAACCATGAAAAAGTCACGTCAAAACAGGATAGTTTTATCCTATAAAAACTGGATCATGCCCGAGGGGGCTGTAAAAGAGAAGGTGGAATATCCTTGCCGAGGTCATCAAAATGGGCAAAGAATTCGTCTGGGATTTCTGGCTGGTACGGTTCAAATGCGACAAGCCCAAAATCTATGGTGTGAACGTGGCAACAATGACATTGACAGAAAGGCGAGCAAAGTTCACAATCGTCACCTTGGTCGCCGTCAGAATCGACTACCGAAACAGTTTGGCAATCGTCAGAGGCATTCCCTGAATCACTACAAGGCACCACGTTGAGCGCCAAGAAGTATATTGTTAATATGATTGTCAAAAATTTCACGGGGCAAAGATAAAAAAATCCAAGTGCAACTCTATTGCAAAGAATGGTTCTTAAAAGGAACTCTTTTTGGACCAATAAAAAGTAGTTCCAAACTTCATTATTGGAGTTTTCCCCCTAAAATATCAGGTCATTACTAGAGTATGAAAAAAGTGACATCGGCAACGGCCTTATGCCGTCCCTTTCCCGAGAAATATTTTCCGGGTTTATCTTTGCGCAGTATTGATCGGAATACGTCCTTACTCGCTTTTATTTGGCCAATAGCGCTCCCGATCCCACTTGTCTCGGGTCAGGTTTCAAGGGTTGTTTGACGGTCGTAACCACCTCCAGACTGAAATGTCCGAACTCCTCGGTCACAGTTCCGTGGCATAAATAGATGCCCTTTCCGTGAATGGGAGTGGATGCCATCGTTTGGGGGAAGTGTACACAATCAAAAAAGTGGCCTTCCAGATCGAGCATGGTGGTAAAGCGCATGGTGTCCCCTTTGGACGTGGTGTTCAAACGGGTATGTACCAGGGAACCATAGATCCAAATCTTTTGATTGACTTGGGCCCCAAAATCACTGGCGGTCAATCGGCTCCTTACCTTGCCATCCATGAGTTCGTAATATCCACATAACGGAAAGCCCAAGAGTTCCATTTGGTCATAGGCATCCTCATTGGGATGGGAAGGTAAATTCGGCAATGTAAAATGCCTGTGATTGGGTTTAAACAGCTGTTTCTGGACAGTTTCCTTTCGATGGGCCTTGGTCTTGAACACGGCCTGCCAAAGCAGTTGTTTCTTGGGCACGTCAAAGACACGAAAGGCATCGATACGCACCAAGATGGTCAACTGTTCAAGGGCAATGGGGATACGGTCGATAAAATCATCAAAATCCCTGAATTTGCCGTGGAGCTGCCTTTCGTTCAAAATGCGTTGGATGACCAAACGTTCCAAACTCCGAAGTTGTCCCAGTCCCAAATAGATGTGTTTCCCATAGATAGCATTGACATGGTCACTGCGGTTGATACAGGGCGGATGGATAATTCCTCCCCACATTTTAGCCTCATGGACATAGAGTTCCGTATCATAGAACCCTCCCCCATTGTTGAGCACAGCCACCATAAACTCCAGAGGGAAGTAGCATTTCAGATATAGGCTCTGGTAGCTCTCCACGGCATAGGAAGCCGAATGTCCCTTGGCAAAGGCATAGCCCGCAAAACTCTCGATCTGTTCCCAGACCATTTGGGTCAGGGCAGCATCGTGACCCCTTTGCTTGCAGTTTTCAAAAAACTTCAACCTGACCGCCTGGAACTCTTCCCGGGAACGGAATTTTCCGCTCATCCCCCGTCTCAGGACATCGGCTTCCCCAAGGTCCAATCCTGCAAAGAGGTGTGCCACTTTGAGCACATCCTCCTGATAGACCATGATGCCATGGGTCTCCGGCATGATTTCCAACAGGATGGGATTGGCTTCCTTGCGTCGTTCCGGTTCACGTTCCCTTCGGATGTATTCATCCTTCATTCCAGAGGAGGACACCCCGGGACGGATCACGGAGCTGGCCGCCACCAGTCCCAAATAGTCATGGGTCCGCAATTTCTTCATCAGACCCCGCATGGCCGGGGATTCCACATAATAGGCCCCAATGGCCCTCCCTTGGCTCAACAGTCGGTTGATGTTGACATCCTGCTTCATCGCCTCCACGCTCTTGATGTCCCAAAGCACGGCATCCGGTTGGTTGCACTTGATGACTTCCACTGCCTCCTTGATCTTGGCCAATCCCCGTTGCCCTAGAATATCAAACTTGAACAGGCCCACATCCTCGGCAATGACCATATCGAACTGTACCGTCGGGAACCCTTTGGGTGGTAGTGTCGTGGCCGAATAATAATGCTCAGAACGGTCCAGGATCAGGATGCCCGAGGAATGCACACTGATGTAATTGGGCATCCCATGGATATAGGTGGCGTATTTGAGCACCAATCGGGCCAGTTCGTCCAAGGCTCCCTGCTCGTACCGACCCGAACTAAGCTTATCGATTTCCTCGGTGGGCAGGCCGAACACCTTGCCCAGTTCCCGAACGGCAGCCCGGTACTTAAAGGTGTTATAGGTGCCCAATAGGGCCACATGTCCGAAACGCTTGAAGATATAGGCCGTGACATCATCCCGGTCCCAAGTGGAGAAATCAATGTCAAAATCCGGGGGCGAGGCTCGAAAGGGATTGATGAACCGTTCGAAATAGAGGTCCAGTTCAATGGGATCCACATCGGTGATCCCAATAAGGTAGGCCACCAGACTGTTGGCCCCACTTCCCCTACCCACATAGGGATAACCCTTGGACTTGGCATATGAGACGATATCATGGTTGATCAAAAAGTAGGACACAAAATCCAGCTCCTGGATGGTACGCAGTTCTCGGAACATACGTTCCCTGACCTTTTTGGTCGGATGGGCATAGCGTCGGGGCAGTCCTTCCAAGGCCAGTTCCCGCAATCGTTCCACATCCATGGCCTTGGATGCTAAAAAACGGGACTGGTTTTGGGAAACCCGTTCACTTCCAAACCCAAAGGCAATTGTACAGGAGTCCATTAGCCGCTGTGTGTTCTCCAAAATATGGGGAACATCGGCCAAAGCCCTTTTCAATTCCTCCATGGGCCGAAGGGTATCGGTGGGTCTGGCCTCCTCAGACTGGGGGAGTTTGCTCAATAGTGTGTTCAAGCCTATGGCCCGAAGTAACCGATGGGTATTGAAATCCTTTTTGCTACGAAAGCTCACGGGCTGTAACAACACCAATCTGTCGGTATAATCCCGATACTTGGAGAACCGTAATTTCCGGAGCTCTTCCACGGATACCCCAATGTACTCATAAGCCCGGAAGTCCGTTCGTTCCTCTTCCTGTATCTTCTCGAAAGGATAGATGACATGGACATGTTCAAATATTGGAGCCACGGAGGGAATGGATGTTCCCTTATGCAAATGTTCAGAAAGAAAGGCATTGATTTCCCGAAACCCCTCATTGTTTTGTGCCAGGCCCACAAACTCCTGTACGTTACCGTTCCGAAAATCGATGCCCAGAATGGGACGTATTCCCTGCTCATGGGCCAGTCGCACAAAGTTCATCCCTGCCGAACTGTTGTTGATATCGGTCAGGGCCAAGGTTTCCACCCCATGGGAACAGGCCAACTCCAAGAGCTCCGTTTCGGAAAGCACCCCGTAGTTCAAGGAATAATAGGTATGGCAGTTCAAGTACATGCTATTGTTGTCTATGGGCCAATAAGATGGGTGGTTGTCCGTCAAAGGGGTTTCCGCCTCTTCCTATACTATGGGCCCCCATGGCCGAGGCCCGCATCAAACTGGATTCCCCAAATCGATTCCGTACACGATCCATGGCCTGATAGAGGTTGAGCAGTTTTTCGTCATCCGCGAACAGGTCGATCTGGTAATGCCCCCCTACGATATGACTGTAGTTGACACCCACGAGTCGGATGAGCATCCTTCGGTCATAAAGGGAGGTAAAGAGTTCCTTCACCAAGGGTACCAACACATGGTCCGCAGAAGTATAGGGAACCCGTTTCTGCTTGGTGTAGGTCTTGAAATCACTGTACCGGATCTTCACACTCACACAGCCCGTCATCTTATTGGCCCTTCGGAGTTGGTAGGCCAGGTTCTCCGCCATGGCGAACAAGGTGGTCTCCAGTTTGACCATATCGGTGGTATCCTTTCCATAGGTACGTTCCGTAGAAATGGACTTCCGTTCATGAAACGGGAGCAAGGGGGAATTGTCCAGCCCCTGGGCCCGCATCCAGATGGTCCGTCCATGCAACCCAAAGGCGCTTTCCAGCATCTCCAAGGGCAGTTGCTGTACGGTCTGTATGGTAGTCACCCCCATATTGGACAAAAGCCCATAGGTTTTCTCCCCCACGGAGGGCAGTTTACGAATGTGTAAAGGCGCCAGGAACTCTTTCTCCAGTCCAAGATCGATCTTCATCTGGTTGTTGGGCTTGGCCTCCCCGGTGGCCACTTTGGAGACCACCTTGTTCTGGGAGAGTCCAAAGGAAATAGGCAATCCCGTTTCCCTCAAGATCCGTTGTCGAATTTCCGAGGCGTATTTGTAACAGCCAAAGAAACGGTCCATCCCGGAAAGGTCGGCATAGAACTCGTCCACACTGGCCTTTTCAAAGACCGGGACACTCTCCTTGATAATCTCGGTCACATTGTCCGAGAACTTCATATAGGTCCCTGCATTGCCCTTAATCACAGTGGCCTCCGGACACAACCTCCGGGCCACTTTCATGGGCATCCCTGAATGCACCCCAAAACGCCGGGTCTCATAGCTACAGGCCGCGACCACCCCTCTGTCCCCCAACCCACCGACCAAGAGGGGCCGCTTCATCAGACGGCTGTCCAGTAGTCGTTCACAGGAGACGAAGAAGGTATCCAGATCGATATGGAGAATGGTGGGTTTCATAAAATGTTGGATTTATTCCTATAATTTGGAAAATATCCAAATGTACGGAAAGAAACAACCCGTTTCAAAACTTTAACAATTTTGCCTATCTTAATACGGCATAATTCAACCTCAACATGTGTTACTCGACCAGACAGACCCGGGAACGGAAGGAGCTGGAAAAACTCCTTTCTGTCAAGGCCATGTACGGTGACCTGGACACCGACCTGGAACTCATTTATTTCCACGCCAACGGCTGGAGCCATCCTGTGATGTGGACTTTGGGCCAGGAAGAGCCCTACAATATGCTCCCTGCGATGTGGGGCATCATGCCCCCAAAGGAAAAGCAGGAAAATTACACGGAGTATTTCAAGAACCCAAAAACCTTTGGGGGACTGAATGCCAAATCCGAAAAGCTCTTTGACCACTTCGTGTACCGGTACTGTTGGGAGCACCAACGCTGTATCATTCCCGTGGACGGATTCTTCGAACCACACAATACGAAAGTGAAAGTCAAGGGAAAGGATTTTAAAGTTCCGTTTTATTTCCATAGAAAGAACGGCGACCCCATATACCTAGCGGGCATCTATACCAACACGGCCGATGGACGGAGGACCTTTGCCGTACTCACCAAGGACGCCACCCCCATGTTCGAGGAAATCCACAATGAAAAGAAAAGGCGACCCGTCATCATTGATGATGAAAACTTGGATGCTTGGTTACATAACGGCAACAATAAATCAGATGTTCAAGATCTTATCGATGACGATCTATGGGAAGGTGATCTGGAAGCCTATCCCGTCACCAAGGACCTCTATAGTAGAAGTGTGGATTCCAACTATCCGGGCATCATTGAAAAAGTGGACTACGAAGAGGTGTCCATACCCTATTGACCTTTCCTTTTGACCATGTTCATGGGTACGGACAGGGAATATCCCCCATTAAGGGTTCGCTAGCCCCGGAAGTGCAAGATCTTCAACGGTCAACCCAGACAGATGTACTTATATTTCATGAAAAATATATAAAAATCATCGTTTTTCACGCCAAGTAATTGTTTTTCATGGTATATTTGTCATTATATTTCACGTCATCATATGAAAAATAATGATTTTTCACAGAAAATAACGGTTTTTCATGGCCGCACCTTACCTGAGGAAGGTTTCTTGGTAGGTCAGTCCCTTTTGATTGCCACAATGGAGAATCAATTTGATGTAGCGGTTCCCCTGCCTGATATATTGGCCATGGCAACGGAGAAGCACCAACGCTACGATACGGACCAATGGCAAGTGTTCACCATAAGGCACAAACCCAAGGACGACCTGAAAAGCCATTTGGTCTTTGCCCTTAAATACGAGCCCTTGGACCTATATCTCCTCAAAAGGTTTTTCGAGTTGACCGGGGATGCCATCATACACCAAATGTTGGAAGAGGAGCCCACGGGGCAATACACTAGAAGGGCGTGGTTTCTATACGAATGGCTGACCGGAATAACCCTTGACGTACCGAACCTGAACAAGGGCACTTATGTAACGGTGGTGGACCCCAACCTACAATATACGGCCGAGCCCGAGAATTCCACACGGCATCGCGTCAAGAACAACCTGCCCGGGGTCCCGGGGTACTGCCCGATGATCCGACGGACGGCAAAACTGGATGGGTATATTGCCAAGGACCTATCTGAAACCATCGAAAAGGGATTGGGCAAACGGGACAAGGATCTTATTCGAAGGACCGCTGCTTTTTTATTGTTGAAGGACTCGAAGGCATCCTTTGCCATAGAAGGGGAACATCCCCCGAGCATGCGGGCAAGGAATTGGGGAAAAGCCATAGGCCAATCGGGCAAGTCCCCTTTGGGCATACAGGAGATCGAACGGTTACAGCATATTGTCATCGGCAACAAAAAACTGAGGCATATGGGCATCAGGACCGGGGAAGGCTTTATTGGGGAGCACGATAGGGAGACCCTCTCCCCCTTGCCCGACCACATCTCTGCCAAGGCCAAGGACCTTCCTCTTTTGATGCAAGGGTTGTTCGGCACGAACGAGCTGTTGCAGAAGTCTCGGTACAATCCTGTATTGGCCGCGGCCACCATCGCATTTGGCTTTGTTTTTATCCATCCCCTATCCGATGGCAACGGGAGGATACATCGCTATATCATCCACCATTTGCTTACCCGGATGGGGTATACCAAGAGAGGTATGATATTCCCCATATCCTCTGCCATTCTGGAACGGATTGATGAATATCAGGATATTCTGGAGCATTTTTCCTCGCCAAGGGTCGATTTGATCGAATGGGAGGAAACACAAGACCATAACATCGATATCCTGAACGAAACCATTGATCTATACCGGTACTTTGATTTGACCAAACAAGCGGAATTCCTGTATACCTGTGTGGAAGAGACCATTGAAAGGATCATACCGGAAGAATTGGACTATTTGGAAAAATACGATCGGATGACAAACCTTATCAATGCCCGTGTGACCTTACCGGATACCAAAGTCGATCTTTTGATCAAGTTTCTGAACCAGAATGAAGGTATATTGTCCAAAAAAAGAAGGGAAAAGGAATTTGCGGAATTGACAGATGCTGAAATCCAGGAAATTGAAGATTCATTCCAAAGTATTTTCCAAGGTTGATGGGTAACCTGACCCAGTTTGGGTTCCCTAACTATTCAAATCCCTATCTGTGGTAGGACACCGGCATGGTTCGACCAAAATAAAAAGGGTTCGCTTTCCCGAACCCTTCTTTTGTACCATTTGGAAGCCCTATCCCTCCAATATTTTGGCCTGCCGTTCTAAACTGGCCACCCTTTCCTTGATCCGTTCCTCCCGTTTTTGACGCTTTTCAGTATAGGATTTTTCGATTCCCAAAATCTTCTCCTTGTAAAAGGATTGCATTGCCACATAAAAGGATCGGTTGGTCAAATCATTGGAGTGGTTGCTTTCCCCAAGGTGTACCTGTCGGGTCAACAGGAACCGGAGCAGTTTATACAAGGTCTCCTTTTTGAAACCCTGTTTGAACCGGGCCACCCGTTCCCCATCGGATAACTTGGAATCCTCGCCGAAGAATTCCCCAAAATGTTCCCTTTGGCTATAATACCCGATGTTGTTCTCGAACAGGGAAATGGCAATGGCCACCATTTCATCCGTGGACAAAGGCTTTTTCAGGTTGATATAATCGGTCTCACGTATCATGTCCACGACTTCCTTGAACTGGTTGTTGTTCTCGATCTGTTTTTTCCGCAATTCCCGTGTATTGATCTTGATGATCTGCTCCTCCGGGGTACACTCGGACATTTTGCGTTGCTCCAAGGCCTTGGTACCTGAACTTCCACTATGGGTTTCTTCCCTGACCTTCACAAATACCGGCCGGGTCAAATAGGTGTCCGTTTCCAGCAGGATACCCTTTTCAAATCCAAGGTCCACGGCCTTGTCCCATGCCTCCTTTTCCTCCGTGAAGGATTCCAGGGCCTCTTTCAGGAATTCACCCAACTCTTCCTCGGTATATTCATAGTGTCGGTGCTCCTCCCTAATGTGATTCATGGTAGGTTCTATGGGCTCCTTTAAAATGTCCAGCCCATTGGTCAAATGCACCGCTAGGCCCTCCTTTTCCATTTGGGCCATGACCCATTGGTTGCGTTCCTCGTCCACCCGGTATTTGTTGATGTTGGGCACCAGTTTCAATCCTTCCTTTTTCACGCTTTTCAATAGCTGCATAAAGGTCTTGGTCTTTTTGTTCTCAAAACAGGAGGTCCGGGTACAGACCATCTTCCCATCACCGAACAAATTGCCCTGATTGGCAGCATTGAAGGGACAGGTATGGCAAGCCCCGGCTTTGGGAAGCAACGTCTTATCCGACAACCCAAAAGGGGCTTTGGACAGATCGAAGGTGCGGCTTTCGATCATCCGTTTGATCCGATGTTCCTGGAATTCGTCTTCTAGGCTTTCCAACAGCATCAGTTGTTCTCCGGGTTCAAAAAGGGCCACGGCCACCCCTAGGGAGAGGGTCATTTCCCCACTGCGGATAAAGGCCTTGAATCCCTCGATCAATCCTGCCAACTTGATGCGTTGCCGGATATAGTTCTCAGATCGGCCCAGACGTTTTGCAATCTCCCCGGGTTCGTAACGATCCAACAAAAATTGGATGGCCTCGGCCTCCTCCGTGGGTTCCACATCCTTGCGCTGTAGGTTCTCGATGATCTGGACCTCCAGAATCTCAGTGTCCCTATAGTCCCTTACCATGGCAGGGATAGTGGTCAATCCTGCCAATTTACTGGCACGATACCTTCGCTCACCCATGACGATGATAAAACCTTCGTCGGATTTTCGTACGGTGATCGGCTGCAGCACCCCATGTTCGGCAATGCTCTGTTCCAAATGATTGAGACTTTGCTCATCAAAGGTTTTTCGGGGTTGGTCTGGGTCCGGGAAAACCGAATCGATTCCCAACAACTGGATCTGTGGAACGTTTTCCACCTTCTCCACAGTTTTGGTTTGTTCCGACTTTGAACCTTGGTTGTTACCTGCTTTACGTGTCGCTCTCTTCTTTGTTTGTGCTTCCATGATCTTTGGATTTTGGTTAAACAATATTTGAGCGGAAACCAAGCGGAAGACAAATTTTTGGAGTGGCAAGGAAACGGAATAAAAAGTGACAGGGGAACGGCTTTATGCCGTCCCTTGTCCGACAAACCATTTGCGGGCTTATCTTTCGAAAACTATTGGAAGATAAAAAAGAAATCTACCCCTCCAGAAGGCCCATAAGGGTATTATAGTTCCAAACCTTAGATGGATATCCCTTGTACGCATGTTTGAAACCGAAGGTTTTTCTTTGAAAACCCATAGAACCCTAAAAACCAAAGGCTACAATATCAATCAGGCACGAACCTAGGTTATGGGAAGCGTATCCGCCGTCCTAGTCCTGAAAATGACTTATTTGAGGGCGGGGCGGACAAACGAGGGGACGATACGGCATTGGGGTATTGAACGGTAATGAAATACTACTGGGAAGATTGCCAAATTCAAAAAATAGGTAAAACAAAAGCCCATCGTTTCCGATGAGCTTAATAAGGTCTTTTCTTGTATGAGGTAAATCTCATCTAACAGAACCTAAGGCGGTTCACCCAATCATTCATCAATGGCATCCGCAGTTGGAATCCGCGGTCACTTCTCCTTTTAAGTGTTTTAGAATGTAAGGGGACAAGGTTATTTCCCCATGGTCATTTTTGGGTTCAAAATAGCCTTTGAGCAATACCTCGATTAAGATTTCTTTATTGGGTTCTCCCATTGTAGCTCCATTCCAAACCCATTCCCTGGCTTCCGGACTGTCTTCCAAATGTTCAGGATGGAAATCGAGGTTGCCGACCCTTATGGTAGGGGAAGCAACAATATGGGCTTTTTCGGCTTCCTCTATCGTTTTAATCATGGTTGAACTGAACAAGATTTCGCAGTTCAAATGATCAAAGAGTTCTTGAACTTCTTGAATCGCCGATAGCAATACACCTTGAACAGAATCACAGGCTGAGCAAGTACCTTCCCCAGTTGTTGGCATTCCCACTTGAAAAAGGGTCACTCTCAATGCATTTTTTGTCTTTACTTCCATGTTCATACGTTTTTAAGATTAAAGTTTACCCCTAAGACATGGAAAATGGACAAAGGATGCAGGTTTATACAAAATTATGATAGGCAACAGGATTTTGTAATGGTAAATCTCCACATTTGGTTTTCAGAATATTCAACTTCACCACATTCATCAAACTTTGCCCTAACCTTTTTCCTTGCCCTTAAGATCCTTGACTTTGTTGCCGATAATGTCAAGCCCAGATGCGCGGCAATACTTTTCTGCGGAAGGCCTTCTATATCCGAAAGTCTCAAGGGAGTTGAATAGTCGATAGGGAGACCATTTATAAACTTATCGAGCCAAACAAAGACGTTTTCATCATATTCATCCGGAACAAACAGGTGCAACTGTTCCAGGTCAACAAGTGTGGTCTTTCTTGGCTTCTTGTGAAAGTCAAAAATTGTATGTTGTGCAATCCTGTATAACCAAGCCTTTATATATCTTACGTCATTTTTTTTCTCACAATATGTTATGACCTTGATAAGAATCGTTTGCATTATATCATCAACATCATGCTCATTGTAAACACGCTTGCCCACATAGTTCCTTAAATCAGTCCGAAGGTCTTCCCAAATATTGAATATATCACATTTCATAAGTATAGGTTGTTAAAAAAGGAGGTTGAACAAATAACCGGAAATGATCATTCCAATGGCAATAGTTGAAAAGAAGGCAATGATCAACTGCCTTTGCATCACTTTTTGGAGCAGCAGGCCTTCGGGGATGGAAAGTCCGATCGAACCCATCATAAAGGCCATGGCCGTCCCTAACGGAACCCCTTTGTCAACGAGCGAATCCAATATGGGCAGGATTCCAACCGCATCAATGTACAATGGAATCGATACCAATACGGCAATGGGAATCGCAAAAGGGTTGGATTTTGAAATATAGGTGCCAAAAAATGACTCGGGGACATAGCCGTGGATAAATGACCCTATTGCAATTCCTATAAAAATATAGGGGACAAGGTTTTTAAGGGTCCGAATGGCCTCCCGATGAATTCCAGGAAATCGTTTCAGCAAATTTCTGCTATCCTTTTCCCTCGAATGCGCTTTCCATTCATTGTCCTTGAGCCATTCTGCCACATATTTGGCCATACCCATCTTTTCCAGGATAATTCCACCGATCACCCCCAAGACGATTCCTGAAAGTAGGTACACTATTGTAACTTTCCAACCATAGCCCAACCAGAAAATGGCAATAGCGATTTCGTTCACCAAGGGTGAGGTTATGAGGAAGGAAAGTGAAATTCCCAGTGGGATCCTGACCTGCATCATTCCCACGAACAAAGGAATGGAAGAACACGAGCAAAAAGGTGTCAAGGCACCCAAAGAGGAGGCCACAACATTCCCAAGACCTGATTTTTTGTGTTTCTCCAAATAATCCCGGATTTTTTCCATGGGCAAATAGCTTGTTACCACTCCCATTACATAGGTCACCAGCACAACCAGAATGGAAATAGAGCCAAAGGCAATGATGAAATAGTGTAATGCTGAGCCGAATGTATCCGTATCAGGAATACCCAAAAGGACATGGACAACATAGTCTGCCAGTCGGGTAAGCAGTTTTGTAAAGATTTCCATCTTAAAAACGTTTTAAAGAATTGCTAATAACACCTTGTCGTTGCTGACTTTTTTATAGTCATAAACCTTCCCGTCAATGACCAATGCAGGAAAGGTAAGGACCCCGTAGGGCATGGTGTCCTTGAGGTCAGAAAACTCGGTGATGTTTACGTCCAGATGGTTTTCACTGGCAATTTTTTCGATTTGTGCCCTTATGGGGGATGCAGTGGCGCAGCAGGATGAATGTAAAATTTTGACTTCAGTACTCATAGTTCAGTAATTTTAAATAAACTTTACTATGTAGTCTAAAATGGCGTGTCAAAAGACACAATTCTCAATAAAAAAATGATTCTACCTATTTGTACTTTGTGGATGCCTGAAAATCAACCAAGTGGTTTATTAACGGGATACACGATTCCTTAACAGAGCAATTGACGAAGTTGCCATTGGCATCATATACGATATCACAGCATTCCACAAATAATTCCCTTAGCTTTGTTCTTGCCCTTTGCACCCGCATTTTTGCAGCCGAATACCCCAAGTTCAGCTTTTCAGCTACATCTTTTTGGGATAGTTTGTCGATGTCACTCCATTGTAAAGGCTCGGCATATTTTTTGGGAAGGAACTGGATCATGGGTATCATATGATCATACACGGATAGCTCCAGATTGGTTGGTTCAGTTGCCTCAAGTATCTTTACATCACTAAGTTCAACAATTGGGGCACTCTTTTTGAAATGGTCATAAATGGTATTTCTGGCAACTTGAAACAGCCAGGCCTTGATGTTTTCAATTTCCCTATTTTTTTGATAGGACTCGACCAGTTTCAGCATTACCTCTTGCACAATATCTTCCGCAATGGTTTCATCCCGAACCTTTTTTAAGGTAAAGTATTTTAAATAACTGTAGAAACTTTCGATCTGTTCATTAATATCGCAACATTTCTTTTTCATGGCTTTGCTTTTATGGCTTTCGGTTTAATGGTGTGCCAGCCTACACAGGATATGTATACAAAGAGGTTGGTGAAACTTTTATTTTTCACTCTTCCTATTTCCTTTGTCAATTAAGGATGAAGCTTTAGTAGTGGTAAAATTTCCCTGTAACTGACCATGGTTTTCAATTCCCTTAAATGCTGATCAAGGGTAGATTTACAATGGAAAATATTTCCACCAAGTTGCCTGTTATATTCTTGTACTTACATTGTTCCTTACAAAATTCATCACAGATTTGGATTGTCTTACAAGAAAATATTTAGACTAAGGCCTTAAAAAATAATCAATGGGCCTTTCTCAATGCTCCAGCGTAAGCGTTGGGCAATATGCTGCCCTCAACGGCTTTGGCCGCCTTTTCGACATCATATTCGAAGCGTACAAACTCCACATGGATGCTAGTCTTGTCCGGCCTACGGAAGTTCCCATCCATGTTCAACAGCACATAGCATCCCCTATTGTCGCCATCCTTGGGCTTTCCGATGGATCCGATATTTATCGCATGGCGGTATATGGTGCCTCCATCATAATCCAAAAGGGCCTTGTGATAGGGTTGGTGTGTATGTCCAAAACAGAGGATATCGGCATTTGCATCCCGCAGGATGCGTACCAGGCTCTTCTCCTTCCGGTCCTCGAAAAGATACTCGTTGATTCGTCTTGGGCTTCCATGCACCAGGAGTAGGTTCACTGTTTCATCGTTCCTTTTGAACTCCACATTGATATGGGATGGAAGGTTTTTCAGGTAGGCCCTTTCATCATCCCCCATAATGGAGTTGGTATAGGATATGGAAATTGCCCCGTTCGCCTTTTCCTCATCGCTCTTGTAGGCACAGCCACAATCATCACTGTTGCGTCCGATGCCAAAATCATAGTTGCCCGCAATGGTGGGTATCCGGCGTTTTCTGATCTCATGGACCACCTCGTTGGGCCAGATGTTATAGCCCACAAGGTCCCCAAGGCAATAGATGGCGTCCGGCCTATGTTTTTCCACATCCACAAAAAAGGCCTCAAGGGCAGGAAGGTTGGCGTGGATGTCCGAGAAGAGTGCAATTTTCATCCTTATGCGGTTTGCGGTTTAAAATACTTTTTGCGCAACCAAAAGGCGACCCTTACCAACAGAATCAGGGCAGGAACTTCCACCAAGGGCCCGATGACCCCTGCAAAGGCCTGGCCGGAATCCAGTCCGAAGACGGCAATGGCCACGGCAATGGCGAGCTCAAAGTTGTTCCCGGCTGCTGTAAAGGCCACCGAAGCGGTCTTGTCATATTCGGCACCCATCGCCTTGGTGAAAAAGAACCCAATGATGAACATCAGGGTAAAGTACACCAAGAGGGGTATGGCGATTACCACCACGTCCATGGGAATCTCCACGATAAGTTCCCCTTTGAGGGAGAACATGATCACAATGGTGAACAACAGGGCGATCAAGGTCATGGGAGAAATGGCGGGAACAAACTTTTGGGCATACCACTGTTCCCCTTTGATCCGGACCAATATCGTTCGGCTAAGGATGCCCATAAGGAAGGGGATGCCCAAATAAATGGCCACACTCTCCGCTATGGTACTAATGGAGATGTCCACTATGGCCCCTTCAAAGCCAAAATATGGGGGCAAAACGGTGATAAAGATCCACGCATAGAAACTGTAGGCAAACACTTGGAAGATACTGTTCAGGGCCACCAGTCCCGCACCATATTCCGCACTGCCCTCGGCCAGGTCATTCCAGACCAGCACCATGGCAATGCAACGGGCCAAACCTATCAATATCAATCCGACCATATACTCGGGATAGTCCCTCAAAAAGAGGATGGCCAGGACGAACATCAACACGGGGCCGATGATCCAGTTGAGCACCAGGGAAATGGTCAAGATCCTGGTGTTCTTGAACACCTTGGGCAACAGTTTATAATCCACTTTTGCCAAAGGTGGGTACATCATCAGGATGAGACCTATGGCAATGGGGATGTTAGTGGTGCCGCTGTTGAACGAATTGATGATGTCGGGGAAGGACGGGAAGAAGTAACCGATACCGACCCCTACCGCCATGGCGATAAAGATCCAAAGGGTAAGGTTCCTGTCCAAAAAGCTCAATTTTTTTACTGCCATGTGTTATGATTTGATCTGTGAAAATACATACCAAAGTTCCGTTGCTATCTGTATGCTCCTTTCAAGGTATTTCTCGGCCTGTTGCGGGGAATTGTCAAAGGCCTTGGGATCCTCAAAGGTGATGGGGATCCGCTTTTCCGCACCGGGCACAAAGGGACAGGCCTCATTGGCCGAATCACAGGTCATGATGGCCCCAAAGCCGGAACTGGGGTTGAAGGCATCGTCCATTTTCTTGGAGAACCCGATCACCGGATGGGCATTTTCCGCATATTTGATGGCATAGACAGGATTTTGTCCCTGTGAAAGCTGTTGGATCTGGAACCCTTGTTTCCCCAAGGTTTCCGCCACCATCGGGAACAGGGCCGTGGCTTCGGTCCCCCCCGAATAGCAAAATACGTTCTTGATGTTGAAATGGAAAGCCATGGCCTGTGCCCATATCTGTGACAGGTGGCTCCTCCTGGAATTGTGGGTGCAAATGAAATTCAGGCGTATTTCCTGATCTTCGGAAACTTTCGACTGTATGAACCCGGCAAGGGGATCAAGGATTTCCCTACGCTCCGGGGAAACGGCATCCAGTTTCAAGGTTGTGATGAATCCCGCTATTTCAGGGAACAGGCTAGTTGTGGTCGTAGTCATTATATAGAATTAAGATTTAGCAACAATTACCGTCAGGAGAACAGCAGGGCTCGTTGGTCAATTGGGACAGTCTTACCTTTGGTTTTTTTTCGGGGACCCCACACTGGTCCTTGGCAAGACAGTCGGTCATCTTGGTGGTCAACAGAAAATGACCGTCATCAAAGGCAAGGCCATATTTCCCAATAGTGGTACCCTGGTACTCCACTTCGACTTCCAAGGAATCCGCTATGCCCAACACCTTTTGGGACAGTTCGATGATATGTACCAACTTTTCGGGATGCAGCCTGTGGTCATAGTCATCGGCCTCCCACAGTTGGAAGCTGACCACCTCCTCATTGCGCACGGTTCCCCCGCAGTCGATAAAGTGTTTGTGGATCTTCCCCACTTCGGTGACATGGAAATGTCCGGGGACCATTTCCCCGGCGGGCAATTGGAAACCAAGGGTCTTCAATTGGGACAGCACTTCTTTTACTTCTGATAATTTCATGGATTGTTTGTTTTAGCTTTGATAATGGCATCGACCTTCGTGGCGACATAGATCATCTCCCCCGCGATAACGGCCTTGTTTTCAAAAAGGATCTCCGCATTTCGGTCCGTCAGCCCATCCTGGACATATACCTTGATACTGCTGTCCTCGTCCAAATCCAAGGATTCAAGGGCCTTTCTGTTGATGGTCCAACTATCGGAGCCATAGCGTACCGAATACGTAAACAGGGATTCGCCCTGTGCATTGGTGACCCTGAACCCATCGTTCTTCAATAGGGCCAGGCCGGCAAGGGTCTCGTTGGCGGTATCCAGACCTGCGGATTCTACCTTGAACTTGTCATTTAATCCGTAATACATAAGACCTGTCCTGAGCCAGATCATGGCCAATTGGCCCATATCGTCATTGGTCTGGTCCACAAATACAACGGTATAAGAGGTCTCCCCCATATTGGACACCATCCTGGCGGCAATTTGGTCCAAAAGCTGGATCTTTTCTTTCGGTATCTGGGGAAAAACGGTCTTCAGTTCCTTTACGGTGCGTTGGATCTTTCCCCTTAGTTTCTGGGAATGTGTGGTCAATGGAAGGCACAGCAACAGCAGTGCCATGGTTCGGATCATTTTTGTTTTCATGGTTTCTTTTTTATGGTTTTAGTTTATTTGTTAATCGCAATAAAACGATTAATTAGTTCAAAAAAATACTAACAGCACTCTTGGTCCAGTTCGATCCCCTGATCCAGGAATGCCTTGAACTTATCCTTCATTTCGTTCCAGTTGGCCACATTGACACAGTAACAGACACTGGTGCCCTCCACATCGCCCTTGATGAGTCCCATGTTCCGGAGTTCCTTCAAGTGTTGTGAAACCGTAGGCTGTGCCAGTCCTATCTCGTCCACAAGGTCACCACAGACACAGGCCTTGACCTTGAAGAGGTGCTGCAATATGGCAATCCGGGCGGGATGGGCAAATACCTTCCCGATGAGGGCGAGCTCATTCTGGTTTTCGGTAAATATTTCGGTCTTGGCCAGTCCCATATCATTATTTTATCGCAATATTACAATATATTGATTCAACATAAAAAGATTTTCGATAAAAATACTTAGGTTCAAACCAAGGCTTTACAAATTTTCAGGGTCACTTGGTCATGTACCACAACATCCGGATGTTGCCTGAATGGGGGGACAGGCCACCGAACCAAAGGAACAATACACGCAACAATCGCCATTTTTGGGCCTTAGAATGGAGCCGCAATTTTCACATTCATAAAAGAACTGACAAGAATCCGTAGGCATCTTTTCCTCTTTGGAATTGCCACAATGCGGACAGGTAATTGTAGAGTACAGATTGATATCCATTATCACTGGTCCTTTATGGTGTATCCGGTTTTCAAAATGGCGTTCACGATAGCATCCCTGGTGGTTTTGGCGGGATCGTACATTATCTGTGCATTGGCTTTTTGGTAATCTGCCTTGACCATGATGATCCCATCAAGTCCATTGACCTCGTGTTCAATATGTGCCTCGCACCCACTGCATGTCATTCCCACGACCGGAATATTGATTTCCTTGACATCTTGGCTCGCAAAAAAGTTCGTTTGACCCTTGGCTTCCTGTTTCGGGTACAAAGATTGGGCATAATAGGGAAAGGCAAGCATCGCTAAGGCAAAGACCGTGATGGTCATCAACCAAATTTTACCCTTCCAAAAGGCCGGCTTTTCGTCCGTATCGCATGCACAGTCTATTTCCTTTTTGGCGACTGTCCTTAACTGTTGGTACCACGCCACTACCAAAACCAAACCCGTAATTCCGATCAAATACGGTCTGAACGGTTCCAAAAACTTAAAATTGGACGCCAGGCCAGATGTTCCGGCCACAATGGCCAAAAGTGGTCCTATGCAACAAAGGGAGGTGGCCATGGCCAAAATAATGGAAGATCCCATTAAGGTTTTCTTGTTATTCATGGTTTACTGGTTTTATTTGTTCTTTTTTATCGAGCAGGTCAAAAATTGGAAAAAGTAACGGCGAATGATCGGTCACCAAGGAATAATGGATCATCTGGCCTTCCTTTTGGGATGTGATCAAATTTCTGTCCTTGAGCTTGCGCAAATGTTGTGAAATTGCGGATACATTCATTTCCAGTATATCACTAAGGTCACAGACACATAAGCGTTGCTCTTGGTTCAAAAGGTAGAGAATCTTAAGCCGAACCGGATTGCCCATTAAATTCATTATCCCTGAAAGGGAGTCCATGGAATTTTCCAAATTTTGCATAGTTTCCCTGCATTCCATTATCTGTTTGGCATCCGCCTCCAAACGTATGCATATGTTCTTATCCATACTACGAAGTTACAGTAATTTATTATTTTAGCAAACTCTAAAATAAATGGGTGGCAAAAGAACAATATCAAGCCCTGGGTCACATTACCTGATAATCTTTAGGGTCGGATATTCCGAATTGTCGTTCGCTTTACTTTGCCCGCTTCCCAATTTCTCCTTCAACTGGGCCATGTCCTTGCTGATTTTCTTTTCCACGACCCTAGCATACTTTTGGGTCGTTGAAAGCTTGGTATGCCCGAGGAGTTTGGAAACGGTCTCAATGGGCACGTCGTTCATTAAGGTGATTGTCGTTGCAAAGGTATGTCTGGCCACATGGAAGGTTAGGTGCTTATCAATATTTGCCCTTTGTGCAATGATCTTTAGGTATTGGTTCACCTTTTGATTGGAATACACTGGAAGAACGGTATTTTCATTTTTGGGAAAATCCACATACTTCTCCAAGATTTTCTTGGCTTTGGGCAATAGGGGAACCTTCACTTCGGTCTTGGTCTTTTGGCGTTTTACATCGATCCAGAGTTCCCCGTCGATGCCGGATACGATACCATTGGGATTGAGAAGTTTGATCTCTATGTAGCTGAGTCCGGTATAACAGGCAAAAAGGAAAATATCCCGGACCAGTTCCATGCCCTTTTCCTCGAATTCCAATTGGTCCAGCGCCAGAATTTCCTCCTCTTCCAAGAAAGCACTGTCATAATCCTCCATTTTCACTTTATACAGATTGAAGGGATTCTTGGGGATACAATCAAATTTATAGGCCATGGTCACCAATTTCTTGAACCGCAGCATATGTTTCATGATACCGTTGTTGTTCAATGTCTGGAACGATTTGATGGGTTCGCAGTTCCGCAGGAAGTTTTCAAACTCGATCAAAAAGGCATAGTCTATCGAGGCCAGCCCAATATCGGGTACCCGATATTTTTTGGCAATGAAGCGTTTCAGGTAGGTCTCTGTGGAGGAATAGTTCTTGACCGTCCCTTTGGCCAGTTTGGGCAACTCATAGGTTCGGTTGTACTCCAAAAGGTCCAATAGGGTGAGCATCACCTTGTCCTTTCCCAGATATCGAAGCTTGATGGATTGTGCCGTTATAAAGTTACTCTCGGCACTAAGTTGCCGATGGCATTCCAGCAACTTTGCACGGACGTCGTCCAGATATTTGTTTACAACAACGGATTCACTGGCCCTATGGTCCATTTTTCCCAAAATAGGACACCATCGTTCTTCAAAAGTTGATCTATGGACACTGAGATCTGCATTTTTTCCTTTACATCTGATCCGGACATAAATTGGAAACCGTCCATCTTTTTTTCTTCCTGATTTTTTCAGCCAAAAACTGATACTGAAGGAGTTAGAGGTATTCATGTGTTCTCGCTTTAAGTGAAACATTGGTTGAAGCGAAAGTCAAATCACACGAAAAATCAATAATGGAAGTACAATTTAGGGAATTTTTCCCGACAAAAATAGGACACTCTATAGGACATCCTCACCGATGGTTTCAGATGGAAATAAAAAAAACCAGAAAAAATTAATTTTCTGGTTTTCAATTAATTAAGGTTTTACTTAGTGTCATAAAACCATGGTTCGTCGGGATGACTGGATTCGAACCAGCGACCACACGCACCCCATGCGTGTACGCTACCAGACTGCGCCACATCCCGTTTTTGACCTTCGGTCGAAATTTTCAATAAACAATGCCCAATTTCCGAAACGTCCACTGCACTGAGCAGTCTGGTAACCGGACGGAGTCAATCCTGAGGGTAGCCGAAGGACCACATCCCGAAAAGGGATTGCAAAAATATAAATTTTGACGATATATCAACCTAGAGTGAATAATTCTTTTATCACCTATTTAGGATTGCGATGCACGATATACCATGACCGTGGAGTGGTTCTTATTCCCGGTACAATGTAAAGTGCCCCACAAACTGTTGTTTTTCAGTGTCGTTTGCATTTACAACATACCAATAGTCTCCGGTCGGTAGCGGTTTTCCATCATAATTTCCATCCCATTTTTTTACTTGGTCCAAACGGGCCACCACCCTTCCGTATCGATCATAAATGATTACATCGATGAAGGGGAAATACTCACGATTCTTTGGATACCAGTAATCATTCAGGTTATCACCATCTGGGGTAAAGAAATTCGGCATCTCCGGCATTCCTTCAAAATTGAACGGCATCACCAAGGTTGCTTCACATCCGTTTTGGTCTCGAACCATTATGGTAATATTCGTATCCACCGTGGTATTGAAGGTATTTACTTCGCCGTAGGATTCTCCTTGGAAGAAATATTCATAGCCTCCAAATCCGCCTGTGGCAATCGCGGTAATCTCATCTGGACCTGTTTTGGTGGCCTCCAAGGTAAGCGGTTCGTAAGCCTCTACCTCAAATTCCACAAACGTGACACAGCCATTGGAATGATAAATAAAGACTGTATGCTCTCCTGCGGGGAGATCACCGAAGGTCCGCTGCTCGGTTGCCATCATAATATCGTCCACATCCAAGGAAAACAAAAGGTCGGACAATTGAGAACTGTCTTCTATATTGACGGTAGCAGTGCTATTGGGGAATATGCCTTCACAACCGTATTCCACAATGGGCTCGGCAACAATATCCACGCCCACCCCGATTTCGGCAATCACATTAGTTTGGCAACCATTGGCATCACGTACAAAAACAACGTAGGTTTCACCGCCCTGAAGATTCTCAAAGAAAAGATTATCATTTTGTACAAAATCGGTATCATCCGCTGAATTGACACTGGTAAAATAAGGTGCTGTTCCACCAGTGACTTCAAGGGTCATTGTTCCATCACCATCGCCCATACAGGTTTCCGGAGTGGTCTCCACGATGCCCGCGACAAGCTCCATGGGCTGGGTTATTTCCACTGTTCTGGTAATGGTACATCCCAAATCGTCCTGAATAATGATGTCGTAGGTTCTGGGAGCCAGATCTGAAAAAGTTTTTCTATTCGGATTGTCCGGATCGTCTCCTTCAAAAAATTCACTCAAGGTGTCCGAAATGGAATATCGTATCCTTCCGGTTCCTCCACTGGCCTCAATAATGATCTGGCCATTCATATCACCGGCACATACTACAGGTACGGCTTCCAAATAGTCCAATACCAATGGGTCCTTCGGTTCAATAACGATAGGGTCGGAAATAGCTTCACAACCACCGCTTTGTGCATACACAAAATAGGTTCCGGGGTTCAACTCCCTAAATATTCCCGAATTTTGGGCAGGACGCACTATGGAACCTGCCGTTGGGGGCATGGCATTGGAATTCACCAAAGTATATTGATAGTTCCCAATTCCTCCGAATGCTTCGGAACGGATAATACCTGTTGCTTCACCGGCACAATTGATGGTCGCATTGGTCAAATCCAAGGCTATCACCAAAGGTGCTGCTGGATCCAAAGAAATCTGGTTGGACTTCTCAAAAGGACATCCATTGGAGTTCTGGACATCGTACTGGAATGGTCCCGGGTCAATGGTAATATCGGCCGCAATCTCTACACTGGTCATACCAATCCCAAAAGGAACAAATGGGTCCGTGGTTCCTGCTCTTCGATAAAAGTAATCCACTCCGGGTTCCGGGTTGGTCACGGTAAGTTCCATTCTGCCCAAATCCCCACAGCCCGGCGGTTGTAGTTCCACCAACTCGGCCACAACTATTTCAGGGTCCGAAATGGTTATCACGTCTGTTTGGGCGCTGCAGTTCCAACCATCAAAAATTGTGATTCTATAGTCTCCTGCGGAAAGGTTAGCAAATTGTGGCGTAGTCTGCAGACCACTATTGGTACCATCCGTAATCCGGTTCAACTGGTATAGATAGTTGCCCGGCCCTTGACCACCTGCCTCGTTGTATGCCTCAATAATAGCATCATTGTCATTATTACAAGCCAATTGACTAACAATACGGATATCCGCTGTAATATCGATTGGCGGAAGTAAATTCAGGACTCTAGTAGATTCACAACCTCGCAAGTCTCTAATATTTACGGTATAGTTGTCTGTAGATAGATTCTCAAAAACCGGGTTCGTATTGGGATAGTCCACTAGAATAGTACCATCCGAAGCTACCAATTGATATTCATAAGTTCCCCATCCTCCATCTCCGGCGGCCGTAATCTCTCCCAAACCGGGCACGTTACAAGTAACTGGGGACGTTTGCAATAAATCAACTGTCAGTTCCCTATCCGGTGACCGTACCGTGGTCACATTGCTGACAGTATCGCAATAGGGCGAATCCAAAGCTTCTATACGCACCACCAAGTTGCCCGCGGGAACATTTTCAATACGTTCGGGAACATTTATCGGTGCATTGGTATCAAAAGTTCCGGTCACACCAACCGATGTCTCTACCCCTGTATTGTCACGTTTAAAAACTTCATAATTGTACACTCCGTTGTAATTATTGACTTCCAAACTTATGACACCATCATCTCCGTCAAAACAGGTAACAGGTTCCAACTCTGCAATAACCGCTTCAATATTGTTGTATTCGGGCATGTTGATGGTAGTGGTCAAATAACTACATCCTCCGCTGCCCACATCGGTCACTGCAAAAATATAATCTCCTGGAGTGGAAATGTCCCAGCTTACCCTATCAGAGCCACCTGAATTTCTTGCAGGTTGTGAGCCAAGAGGCAATATTTCAACTTCATAATTCCCAGGACCTTCATTGACAATGATATCAATGGAACCTGGATTTACTCCACTTCCCGTTGCACTACATGTAATTTGATTTACATTGTAACTAAAAGTAATGTCCGTAGGTGCACTAAGGTACACTGTATCTGTGAGTTCACATCCATTTTGATCCCGTGCCGTTACAATGATGGTCTGGTCGGTTCCATTATCGATTACCGAAAACTCATTGCTTATTTGGAAATTGGTTCCATCAAATTGTGGTGTCCCATCATTCATACTGTATGTGTACGGGCCAGTTCCCGTATCTGTTCCCGTACCGTCTCCATTGTCATCAATATAAATGGTGATGGTAGCCGTACTAAATTGATTGCTTGATGGATTACAACTGAATTCGGTATTTATGGCATTGACCATCAATTCCGAAGGTTCACCGATGATGATGTTTCCAGAGCGGTCCGTACAACCTCTATCGGATACGGCCTCTACTTGGTATGTTCCCGGTTCAAGGTTATCAAATACCGGGGAGCCCTGCGGTCCGGCTATGATTGTTGCGGTCGCACCTTGATACAACACATAATTTATGGGCGTGTCAGTATCGGTTCCGGGCTGTAATTCCACGGTTATGGTTCCATTGTCGGCACCATAACAGGTCAAATCGCTCTTTGGTGTGGCCGCAATCACCGGAGAAGTTACCGTTGAAACGTTCACAATGGCCTCATCAGAACATAAAGGTGATGTATTAGAATCCAAATCGGTAACCAAAATGTTATAGTTGCCGGGCATTACATTTTCAAATACATTATCGTTTATCTGAGCGGGGCCCACATTGGCCAAGCCATTATCAATATCACGCAATTGATACTCAAAATTCCCACTACCTCCTGTGGTATTTACTGTAATGACACCATCTCCGGCATTACATGTTGGGAAGGATGTGGCATCTGCGGTTATGGCAAAGAAATCGAATACTTGGGCAGTCACTGTATTGGTACATCCATTTCCGTCCCTTACGGTGATGACGTAGTTTCCGGGATTGGGAACCGTGAACGTGGTTCCGTTCTGGTATCCGCTTCCTATATTATATTGATACGTTTCTTCCGGCAGTCCTGAACCTGTAGAAATCGGTGACACCATATTGATTTGATACCCACTAGTTGCAGTACACTGGTTGACCACATCAATCACAGGAGTCGGTACCCCTGGCTCTTGTGTCACGGTCTGGGTGGTCAGGGCGGTACAGCCATTGGCATCCTGAACATAAAAATCATAATCAGTAGGGTACGGACCCGGTACCTCTATTGTTGTTTCGGGTGAGAATGTTGTAGGTGCTGGATCTCCGGTGGGCACATAGGCAAAACTGTAAGGGCCCATGCTTCCAAATCCTCTTAAGGTCACCAAGGCGCCGGCGTTACAGGTAGCCTCTACATAATTTTCAATGGAAATTGAAACCGAACTAATATCGATAAAAGCCAAGGTACTTCCGCTACATCCCGTGGTATCGTCCGTAACAATAATTTGATAGTTTCCTGGTGCCAATCCGTTAACGGTACCATTATACGGAATAGTTTGACCTGTAAACGGATTCACGGATACTGTGGCCCCCGTATCGGTATTTTGCACTGTTACAGTAAAATCTCCTGGTGCCGAAACTCCAGATACCTCATAATCAATAGAGCCGCTGCCCGCCACATTACAGGAGGCCGCCAATGATGTTGCAGTCACTGCAACAGGGTTACTTGGACCAATAGGGTCGATTTCTTCAATATAGGTACAGCCGTTTGCATCCCTGACCTCAACAAAATAGGTGACTCCGGGAACCACTTGTCCCGTGACATCAAAAATATCTTCGTTAGGACCATCCCCATCTGTCCATGTTAGGTCCCCAACAAGTCTAAAGTCATAAGGTGCCGTTCCACCGGTAGCCTGAACCCTGTATGTGAACGAAGTATCGGAACAAACTGCCGGGTTTGTATCCAAGGGAATCAAATCCAATTGGTTTTGGTCAATCACCACTTGATCACGATCTTCACAGCCTTGGGAATCTGTAGTAATGATGGTATAGTTTCCTACTGGCACATTGGGGAAATTAACGCTTGTACTTGTGGTTCCGGTCGACGAAGCTACGGTACCACCAAACTCATCCACCAATTCATAATCGAACGGAGCAACACCATTGTTGATAGCGGCCAATATGGAACCATTCATGGCACCCGTTCCCGTAGAACAAATTGCATCTGTTGGAGTAGCTGTGGCATCCAAGGGAGAACTAGTACCAATGGTAACATTATATGCCGGACTCACGCATCCCCTGCTATCGCGGATAACAAATCCACCATGTGTACCGGGACCGTAGCCAGAAAATATATTTTGGCTGCTAAACGTTGCTCCATTGTCGTTACTAAACTCATACGGCGGAACCCCTTGTGTGGTATCGGGTATCAGTTCCACAATACCGCTAGAAGTGTCCCCACATTGCGTGTCCGTTCCGACTACGGAACCTGCAATGGTCTCTGGTGGTGAAACGGTCACAATGTTCGATTCCGTTGTACATCCTCTTGCATCTGTGATTAAGAACTGGAAGGTGGTATTCGACAAAACAGAACTTGCAGGAAAATTGTATGTAAAAGAGGTCCCTGTAATATTATTATTGTCCGATGTATAGGGCGCCCCGTTGATACTTACCTCATAAATATCATAATTCCCCGCAGACGTATATCCATTGTTAATATTTACTTGTATTGCACCGTTGAGCGTTCCACAATCCAACTCTTGAATAGTTGTTGCATTGGCCACGACCTGAGGCTCAATGGTTGCGGTGACGGTGTCCCTACAATCGTTATCATCCACTACCTCGATTGTGTATGTTCCGGGTGTAAGCCCGGAAAAACTGTTGCTGGCACCCAAAGTACCCCCATTGATACGGTATTGATATGGAGCCAGACCACCTGTAGCATTGACCACTAATGTTGCAGCGCCAAAATTGTCATAACAAAAATCCGAAGCTCCATTATCCAAAGTCAAGGTGGGTGCTTCCAAGCGGGTCAACGTAAACCTATCTGTCACAGAACATCCGTTAGCATCCGTAACACTAACAATATACTCTCCATCTTGGATAAGGTTAGAAAAAGTACTTCCGTTCTTTGGCCCTCTCGTTGAACCATCCGGTTGGGTCAAGGTATAGCGGTTGCCTCCCCATCCCCCTACGGTGTTAATACGAACAGCGCCCGTATTTCCGTTCTGGCAACTCATGTCGGTAACGGATAAACTGGAAATATCAAAAGCAACCGAAGGTTCTTCAATGACCAATGTGGCGGTGTCGGTACAATTGGTTTCTTCATCGGTCACAGAAATCGCATAGCTTCCAGCAGTCAATCCGGGCAAAGGAACAATACTATCGCTTTGTCCCGTGAAAACGGGTCCTCCATCAATACTGTAGCTATAGGTGGAGTTGAATCCATCTACCAAAAATCTTCCTTCACCATCATTACCGCCCACACAAGTTACCACACGGGTCTGCTGCCCTTGTACCCCAATGGAGCTAATGTCGGTTATGGCATAGTTTTCATCGTATGAGCATCCTTCATCATCGGTTACCCTAAAAGTATAGGTGCCCAGACCCAACCCTGTGAAAGTACTGTTGCTTCCATTGTTGACCGCACTAGCGGAAGGAGCGATTATTTCATAGGTATATGTTCCAGAACCTCCTGTAACGGTCAAATCCAAAGATGCCGTGGTCGTGATACAATCCAAACTCGAAATACTGAAATCAATATTGGTAGGCTTGTCCAAATTGTTGAAAGGAATATTGGGAAGTGCCTGAACACATCCATTGGCATCCCTGATCATTGGAGTATAGGTTCCCACCCCTAAGTTCGGGAACATTGGATTGGGACTAAAGCCCGCACCTATACTGTATTCGTAAGGCCCGGTTCCACCGGTAACCCCGGAAATGGTAATCTGTCCCCCATTCTCGTTCAAGCAGGTAGGAAAACTATCTGCCGTTGCCGTTGCATTGATGGTAGAAGGTGTGCCTATGGTCGCCGTTTGGGGTGCAGTGGTACAGGTAAAGGAATCTTGCTCGTAGCGCAGAACCACATTATAGTTTCCAGGAGCCAAATTGGAGAAGGTATTGCTTATTTGGAACGTTGCCCCGTTATTTACACTATACTGTATTTCGTAACCATATCCATTGGTCACGTTTACGGTTATCCTTCCATCATTTGCGCCGCCGCAATTGGCATCTTCCTCTGTAAAATTGAATATCGGAGGGGGAATGTTTTCCACATCTGCCGCTGCAGTCCTTTGACATCCATTCGCATCCTCGACCAAGATATTGTAGGTTCCGGCCGTTGATACAGAAAAACTAGCTGTACTGGTGTAAGTTGCACTAAATGGACCTCCATCCACACTAAAACGGTACGGTGCCGTACCTCCGCTAGTGGTCACATTTACATCGACGGACGTGGCACCACAGCCAAAACTGTCAGAAGCCGTGGCAGAAACCGCCAACGGGCTTATTCCTCCACCAATCACTATTGGGTCGCCATCAACATCAGTAGTAACGGTTTCGGAACAGGCATTGGTTTCCACACGAATACTGTAGGTTCCTGGACTTACATTGGCAAAGGTATAATTATCCGCTCCATTGGGTCCGAACGTATCTACGGTAACACCGTTTTTCACCAATCGATAGGTGTAAAATCCTGGCACACCGGAAACTTGAACATCGATACTACCCAACTCACCGCTACAGAGAATATCGTTGGCGGTAACATCCACATTGATATCCAAATCATTTACAGTTACTTGGTTTGAAGGAAAGACACAGGCCGTTTCGGAAACATTTTTTAACCTCACATAGACCCTGTAATTACCGGAAGCGGTAATATCAAAGAAAGGATCATTCTGATAAGGGCCCGAAGCACTGTTCAAACTATATTCATATCCGGCAGGAACATTGGTCACCTCCACCCTGCCCGGGTTCCCACAAATAATGTCCTCTTTGATGAGCTGTGGGTTCAACGGGTTCAGCGTTGATTTAAAATAATAATATTGTCCTGAATTTACCCGTACCCTGAACTCACCAGCGGTGGATAGGTCAAAGGTAGAACCTGTACCTACCGTATTCCACGTACACGCATTGTTGATGGTGGGGCAATCTTCCACCACTGTAGGAGCACAACTATTTGGGTCGAGTTGCTGCCATTGATAGGAACTACCGGATTGGCTCAAAGTGAGCGTTCGAATATCACTTGTACCGCAAAGGAAAAATTTTGCCAACGTACTTCCATCGTTGGGGCATGTCACTTCCTCGTTCGCACCATTGATTATGGTAGCGTACATGGGTGTTGCCACAAACGGTTCGCTTGCTTCTGTCGATGTCTCTTGGGTTACATCTGGAAGCTCTGTCTGGGTTTCGGAATCTGCCTTACCTGATACTATACTTGATAATATCTTGGTTACGTGAGTTTTTGCTAATACCTTGGGACCAAAAATTGATATGAACACCAACAACACGACATATAGCAAATGCCTTGTTTTTTGTGGGAGCATAGGGTTAAGTCTTGTTAAGAAGAATACTGAGATTTGGGGCCTTAATATTCTTTAATGTAATTTTCTATTCTTATAAAATTCTCTTTATCTTAATCACACCCGACAACCAAAAAGTTGCCGTTTATCTATAAAATCTATTATTTCAACGTAAAATTATGCAAAATAGTCTCTTATTCCATTATTTTTTCGTTGTACTGCTCAGTACATCTTGCGCCCAACAACCCGACAAGGACATAAATCGTCCCGAAAGCATTGATTTTACTACGGAACTTGTGGTTGAAGACCTCCAGAACCCTTGGGGCATGATTTTTATGCCGAACAATGCCATTTTAATCACGGAAAAGTCCGGCAAAGTACTTATGCACCGGTCAGGAAGGACTTTTGAGATTGAAAATCCACCGGAAATCTACAATCGAGGACAGGGCGGTCTCATGGATGTGGAGTTACATCCTGATTTTAAAAACAATGGCTGGATCTATTTTTCCTATGCCTCTACCGAAGGCGAAGAGAAAGGTGGGAACACGGCCATTATGAGAGCCAGACTTTCCAATAACAAACTTATGGACAAAGAATTGCTCTATAAAGCTTCACCAAATTCTACAAGGGGACAGCATTTTGGTTCCAGAATTGAATTTGACAGGAACGGTTACCTGTTCTTTTCCATTGGGGAAAGAGGAAACAGGGATGTGAATCCGCAGGACATTACAAGAGATGGCGGAAAAATATATCGCTTACATGATGATGGCAGCATTCCCGAAGACAATCCATTTATTGACGAAAAAGGAGCAAAAAAAGCTATTTATAGCTACGGACACCGAAATCCCCAGGGTCTTGCGCTCCACCCGGAAACGGGAGAACTTTGGGAACATGAACATGGCCCAAGGGGCGGGGATGAAATCAATATCATTAAAAAAGGAAAGAATTATGGTTGGCCAGTGGTTACCTACGGCATCAATTACAGTGGAACCAAGATAACGGATGAAACCAGCCGACCTGGTATGGAACAGCCTATATACCAATGGACACCATCGATAGCCCCATCGGGAATGGCCTTTGTCACCTCTTCCAAATATGCTGATTGGAAGGGCAATCTGTTGGTGGGCTCACTGGCATTTCAATATCTTGAACGGCTTGAACTTGATAACAATAAGGTAATCCGCCGAGAGAAACTGTTGGACGGTTTGGGAAGGGTGCGCAATGTAAGACAGGCTCCGGACGGTTTTATTTACGTAGGTGTAGAGGGCAAAGGAATTTACCGATTGGTTCCCAAATAAAAAAGGCTACTTCTTCATGGCATCGATGGCCAATTTCACCGAACCATATTGTTTCAAAGCCTTTTCGGCATCTTCATAACTTAGTCCCAGCTCTTCCATGATATAGCGGGAACCCCTATCCACTAGTTTGATGTTGCTCAACTGCATATTTACCATTTTGTTTCCTTTGACCCGGCCAATACGGATCATTAACGCCGTGGAAATCATGTTGAGTACCAATTTTTGACTGGTCCCACTTTTCATGCGGGTACTTCCGGTCAGAAATTCCGGGCCTACATTTATTTCAATGGGAATATCCGTGGCCCGTGCCAATGGTGACCCTGGGTTGTTCGTAATGCCTACCGTTAAAATACCATGGGCCTTTGCATCGGCTATGCCGCCCAAGACATAGGGCGTTGTTCCCGAAGCGGCAATACCTATAAGCACATCGGTATCATTGATTTTGTGTTCCTGAAGATCTTTCCAAGCTTGATCGGTATCATCCTCCGCGAATTCCACAGCTTTTCTTATTGCTGTATCGCCACCGGCAATCAATCCGATTACTTTATCATAAGGCATTCCAAAAGTCGGGGGTATTTCAGATGCGTCCAATATTCCCAGTCTGCCGCTGGTTCCCGCACCAATATAGAACAAACGCCCTCCCTGCTCAAAACGCTTTGCCGCCTCATCCACCACCTTGGCCACTTGGGGCAGAACCCTTTCCACGGCATCGGCCACTTTTTTATCCTCTTTATTGATATTGGCCACAATTTCCAACGTATCCATTTCATCCAATTTGTCGTAATTGGAAGGTTCCTCTGTTATTTTGATGTGCTTTTCTGCCATTGATCTATAATATTTGCAGGTTCAATTTTTTAAATGCATCCAGTTTTGCGTCCCACGGTTCGAGTTCGGTGACCATAGTGTTGATTGCATTTAAATGACATGTTTTAAAACGATGTTGCGAATTCAGTTTTTCAGAAATACATAGGAGTACCGTTCTCTTGGAGGCATTGATAACGGCCTTCTTGGTCTGGACCACATCCCAGTCAAATTCCGTCAAACCAAATTCGGTATCCACATAACCGGTACCAATAAAACTATAATCCACTTTAATGTCGGACAGGGCATGGATGGTACTTGGCCCCATGGCTATCTGTGAATCCCTGGAAAGCGTACCTCCGATAAAAATAGTTTCAACATTGGGTTTGCGAAGCAGTTCCATGGCTACAGGCAAACTCAACGTAAAGCACGTTAACTTGAGGTTTGCGGGCAATAGCTTGGCCAGTTCCAAGCAGGTGGTGCCCCCGTCTATCAAAATAACACTATTGTTTCTCAGCAGCGTAATGGCCTTTTTGGCGATATCTATTTTCTTGTCGACGGCATAAATATTGCTTTTTTGGGGACTTTGGTTGGCAAATCCCAAAGAAAGTGCGCCTCCATGCACCTTGACCAAAAGGTTTTCTTCGTCCAGTTCCTTCACATCCCTCCGCACCGTATCTATGGAAACGTCGAGCTTCTCGGCCAAATCCGTCAGCAAGACCCTGTTGTGCAATTCCACCTCGTTCAATATGGAATGTTGTCTTTCCTCTTTTAGCATCTGTACGCTGTTTTTCATCAAAGTTCAAAAGTAGAAAACAATTGAAGAAAATACTGTTTGCCGCAAAAACAATATCACTACTTTTCAAAAACTGCAAATTCATGCAAATATATTGCAATATTTTGCTTTTTAATGCTTTTTTAAATTATATTTGCTTTGTAAAACGCATTAAACCTGACAAAAACATGCAACTATCGGCTGATAATCTGTTAAAAAAAGAACCCCTGGATACCGAAACGGTAAAATTCGAAAAAATCAACACCCATATTTATGAGGACTCCCAGAGTGCATCTTGGTATGTGGCCAATGAGATTGCCAGGCTCATCAAACAAAAACAAGATGAAGGAAAAAAGGCGGTTCTTGGATTGGCAACCGGCTCAACCCCTACCAAAGTTTACGACTATTTGGTAAGGTTCCATAAAGAAAATGGCCTGAGCTTTAAAAATGTGGTCACCTTTAATTTGGACGAGTACTTTCCCATGGAACCGGATTCCATTCATAGCTACGTCCGCTTTATGAACGAGCATTTGTTCGACCATATCGATATTGAACCACATAACGTCCATATCCCTAACGGGAACCTGCCCAAAGAGGAGATCAGAAAATACTGCTTGGACTATGAAGAGAAGATCCAAAACGTCGGGGGCATCGATATTCAGGTGCTGGGGATAGGTAGAACCGGACACATCGGATTCAACGAACCGGGATCTTCCCTAAGCAGCAAAACGAGATTGGTACGCTTGGACCGGGTAACCAGACTTGATGCCGCGAGCGACTTCTTTGGCGAGGAAAACGTGCCCAGAAGGGCCATAACCATGGGCGTTGGCACCATAATGAACGCCAAAAGAATCATCATCATGGCCTGGGGAGAAGGAAAGGCCCCGATTGTTCAACAAGCCGTAGAGGGTGAAATAAAGGAATCTGTTCCCGCCACTTTTTTACAACATCACGAAAACTGTGATTTTGTGCTGGATGATGCAGCAGCATCGTTTTTGACCAGAGTAAAAACCCCGTGGTTGGTATCTGAATGCGAATGGGATGAAAAACTCATCAAGACCGCATCAATATGGTTGTCCGAAAAACTGGACAAAGCCATTTTAAAACTGACCAACGAAGATTATAATGAGCATGGAATGGGCAACTTGATCGCCGAAGTGGGTTCGGCAGAACAGATCAACCTATCCGTCTTCAACCAATTACAGCGTACCATCACTGGATGGCCCGGCGGAAAACCCAACGCAGATGACAGCCAAAGACCTGAAAGAGCGCAGCCCCACCCAAAAACATCTTTGATTTTTAGTCCACATCCTGATGATGATGTCATTTCAATGGGAGGCACCTTATTGCGATTGGTAGATCAAGGACACAATGTGCATGTAGCATATCAAACTTCTGGAAACATTGCCGTCTTTGATGATGAGGTCATTCGTTTCCTTGACTTTGCAACGGATATCCAAAAAGAGAACAAGGAGCTCCAAAAGAAATTCAAAGAAGTACGAAAGTTCTTGGCCAATAAAATTCCAGGGGAACTGGACAGTCCAGAAGTACAGCAGTTCAAAGGTCTGATACGAAAAGGTGAGGCTTTGGCCGCTTGTAGATATTGTGGTGTTCCGGAAAAAAACGCACACTTTCAAAATCTACCGTTCTACGAGACGGGTGCCGTAAGAAAAAAACCGCTTTCTGATGAGGATGTTCAAATCACCTATGACCTGCTCAATAAACTAAGACCACATCAAATTTTTGCCGCTGGCGACCTATCCGACCCCCATGGAACCCACAGAGTCTGCTTGGAGGTGGTTTATAAAGCCATTCAACGTCTTGTGGACGAAGGTTCCGACTGGATTCATAAATGTTATGTATGGCTTTACAGGGGCGCATGGCAGGAATGGGACATTGCCGACATGGAAATGGCCGTTCCCATTGGTCCAAAGGATATGAGCCGAAAAATCAACGCGATTTTTAAGCACCAATCCCAAAAGGACAGCGCCATGTTCCCAGGAAACGACAAAAGGGAATTCTGGCAGCGCGCAGAACAAAGGAACAAGGATACTGCAAACCGCTACAACCAACTCGGAATGGCAGAATATGAGGCTATGGAAGGGTTTGTACGCTACCGTTTCTAGGAAAACATTATTTCATTTTAAGTTGTTAGTTGTTTAATTTAATCTTGCAAAAGGCCTACATTAGTAAATCGTAGGCCTTTTTTTTAACGTGTATGCATCGACTTCTCTTTCTGGTCCCGATACTTTTCCTGATTTCCTGTGCCACTGTAAAAGCACCAAAAAAAGAATTTAGGGGTGTATGGATAGCAACGGTGGCCAATATCGACTGGCCCAAACATCCGAATGACGATGTGGCCAAGAAAAAAAAGGACTTCATTGAAATTCTGGACTTTTACAAAAAAATGAACTTCAATGCCGCTATCGTTCAAATACGAACGGCGGGAGACGCCCTCTACCCCACAGATTTCGCACCTTGGTCCAGATACTTGTCAGGTTCGGAAGGTACTGCCCCAGAAGGATTTGAAGAACCTTTGAAATGGATGATCAACGAGACCCATGCAAGAGACATGGAGTTCCATGCATGGCTAAACCCATACCGAGCCACCGTAAGCCTGGACACCACATTACTTTCAAAAGAACACGATTACTATCAACACCCCGAATGGATCGTACAGTACGGCAAAAAAAATTATTATAACCCCGGACTGCCACAGGTAAGGGAAAAGTTCAATAAAATCGTAAAAGAACTGGTCACCAAATATGAAGTGGACGCCATCCATTTTGATGACTATTTTTACCCCTATAAAGTGGAAGGTGAAACTTTTGAGGATTCCGAAACATTTTCCAAATACGGATTGAAGGGTCAAACCTTGGAAGATTGGCGACGTAGCAACGTGGACTCATTGGTACAAAATGTACATGAAACCATCAAAAAACATAAGCCATGGATACAATTTGGAATAAGTCCTTTTGGCGTTTGGAAAAATAAAAGTACCGACCCAAGAGGTTCCGATACCAAAGCCGGGCAAACCACATACGAGGACCTCTATGCCGACCCGTTGCTTTGGGTACAACAAGGATGGTTGGATTATTTGGCCCCTCAGGTGTATTGGAGCATGGACTATCCAATCGCTTCACATAAGACCATAACCCGTTGGTGGGACGAGCACACCCCTGCAACCAATCTTTATATTGGCAATGGCACTTACAAAATCAAGAACAATGCGGATAAGGCGTGGAACCAAAAAAATGAAATTCCCAAACAGTTAAGTTATGCCCGCAAATTGGAACATGTGGATGGGAACATATTTTTCAGTGCCAAATCTTTGATCGGACAACACGAAAAGGTCAACCAAAAACTCCAGAGGAAATTTTACCCCTTGCCTGCCGAGAACCCAGGACCGCTCAACAAAATCATTAGGGCAGTGCAACTTCCAGCCATCAATTCCATCGAACTTAAAAATCAAAAATTGGATATTTGTATCAACCACACCGACGATGTACCCAGATTTTTGAACCTTTACATTGCTAAAAACAAAAAGTCCCAACTCGTTCAAAAAAAATATCTTTCGGAAAATACTTTGGAAGATTGCTTTCAATTTAAGTTGACCAAAAAGCAGTTGAGGAACGAATTACAGATCAATATTAGTGATGCTTATGGCAATCAAAGTGCCATGGCACCGATAAACGTAAATTAGACCATTATGCAGGATATGCTTGTCCGCCTTTTGGACCTACCGGATATCTCAAAAGAGGAAAAGATCCTTTTTGAGAAAGAAGGCATTGTTTTTAAAAGACCCATAACACCCGAAAAAAGTATTATCGTTGATTGGGTCAGCAAGCACTTTAGTAAAAATTGGGCGGATGAAACGGAAGCCGCCTTTTCAACCTTGCCCGTAAATTGCATTATTGCCCAGAAGGACCAGGAAATTTTGGGCTTTGCCTGTTTTGAGAGTACCGCGAAGAACTTTTTTGGTCCCACAGGAGTAGTCCCAGCCGAAAGAGGCAAAAATATGGGAAAGGTCCTGTTGGTAAAATCCTTATTGGCCCTCAAGGAGATGGGCTATGCCTATGCAATCATCGGTGGAGTGGGCCCTGCATCTTACTACGAAAAAGTGGTCGATGCCAAAATCATTGAAAAATCGGAAAAAAGCATCTATCAGAATCTATTAAAACACACCAAATGAGTATAGCTCCAAAAGATAAAAATGCTTGGTTATGGATTCCTTTTCTATATTTCACACAAGGAATCCCCTACATACTAGTGGTCACCGTTTCCGTGATCATGTACAAGCGCTTGGGCATTGGCAATGCCGAAATCGGATTATATACCAGCTGGCTATACCTCCCTTGGGTAATTAAACCGCTCTGGAGCCCCATCGTGGACCTCAACGGTACCAAAAGAAAATGGTTCTTGGGAATGCAATTGATCATTGCTCTGGCTTTTTTGGGGATTGGGCTCTTTTTGCCATCAAACTCATTTTTCATCATAACATTGGCGTTTTTTTGGATGGCCGCCTTCGCCTCTGCAACCAACGATATTGCTTCGGATGGCTACTACATGATTGGTCTAACGCAGAAAAAGCAATCCTTTTTTATAGGACTGCGCAGTACCTTTTACCGATTGGCCATGGTAACCGGACAGGGACTTTTGGTAATATTTGCGGGTTTTTTGGAGAATCAATACGGAGACAATACCAAAGCTTGGTCCGTTACCATGATAAGTGCAGCGGTATTAATGATAGTTCTTACCATTTCCAATTTTTTTACGGCACCAAAATTTGAAGAAGCCACCTCAGAAACCAAAGAAAAGCCTGCGGGCTTTTTAGAGGTATTCGCCACTTTCTTTAAAAAACATCAAATTGGAATCGCCCTTTTGTTCATCCTTACGTATAGACTGGGCGAATCGCAATTGGTGAAAATGGCGTCTCCTTTTCTATTGGACCAATTGGAAATGGGCGGGTTGGCCTATTCAACCGAAGCCGTAGGCACAATTTACGGTACGGTCGGTATTATTATGTTGTCCCTAGGAGGGATACTTGGCGGTATCCTAATATCCCGGGACGGGTTAAAAAAATGGATGTTGCCCATGTTGTTGGCCCTCAATCTTCCAAACGCGCTTTATGCACTTTTGGCGATAACCCAAACTACAAGCGTCTATGCCGTAGTGGGCACCGTGGTCATTGAGCAATTTGGATACGGGTTCGGTTTTGCGGCTTTTATGATGTACCTGATCTACGTGGCCGAAGGAGCCTCCAAAACCTCCCATTATGCCATTGCGACGGGGTTTATGGCCTTGGGAATGATGCTGCCCGGCATGTTGAGCGGCTACATACAGGAATGGCTGGGGTACGATGGCTTTTTTATCTGGGTGGTCATTGCTGCCCTACCGGCCATTTTGGTGCTCCGATATTTGAAATATCCAGCAGATTACGGTAAAAAAACGGCTGAAACCAATGACTAAAGCACAATCGAAATATAAGCTTCCCAAAGAAAAATTGACCCTAAAACAAAAAGTCGGCCAATTGTTTATGCCTGCGGTTTTCATCAACGACACAGAAGAAGAGGTTCAAAAAATGGAGAGGCTCATAAAGGAGCACCATGTGGGTTCTGTATGCTTTTTTCATAGTAGGGCGAGTGCGGCCACCAATTTTGAGGGAAAGAAAGCGGTGGTCCACAACGAGAAGAGCTACGACCGCTTGTTGGAACTTATAAACCGTTATCAAAATGCGGCCAATGTACCCTTGTTGATCGCCATTGATGCCGAATGGGGGCTTGCGATGCGCATTGAAAATACGCCACAATATCCGTATGCCATAACACTGGGTGCCTTAGAAGACAATATTGACCTCATCCGTAAGGTTGGGCAAGCTATTGGAAATGATTGCAAAGCAGCAGGAGTGCATTGGAACTTGGCGCCCGTTGTGGACATCAACAATAATCCGGAAAACCCGGTAATCGGGTATCGCTCGTTCGGAGATGACAAAAAAAAGGTTTTGGATAAGGCCCAAGCATACATAACCGGGATGGCCAATAGCGGAACTCTGAATTCCATAAAGCATTTTCCAGGGCATGGCGATACGGCCACCGACTCACATTTGGGGTTGCCAATCATCGATAAATCCATGGATAAACTCATGGAGAATGAACTCTTCCCTTTCAAAAAATTGATTGAATCCGGTGTGGACTCCGTAATGGTAGGCCATTTGTTATTGCCACAGTTAGATGAAGAGCACCCCTCCACGACCTCATCAAAAATAATTTCTGATGTATTGAGAAAACAATTGGGTTTTGATGGTGTCGTAATTTCTGATGCACTTAATATGCATGCTGTATCCAAAAAATATCCTGAAAAAGGAAAACTGGAAAATGCCGCCTTCATGGCAGGAATGGATGTGCTTTGCTTTAGCGAACATGTGGTTGAAGGTATTGATGAAATCATGAAGAATGCATCCGAAGAACGTATAAATGAAAGTTTTGACCGGGTGTGGAACTTAAAAAGAAAGGCGTTCGAAAATGGCAACAGTTTTAAACCGGAACGTCCTGAAGTTTATCAAGAATTGAACAGGGAAGTTGCAAAAAACTGTATCACCGAACTGTATGGAGACCCGTCGGCAGTGAAGCGGATAAAATCATCTGGCTTTCTGAACGTTTCCATGAGTCTAAGCAAAGAGAATCTTTTTGCTAAGCAACTTGCTTCGCACTTTGGGTCGGAAATTATAGAACTTGAAAAGATACCCATTGACAATCCGGAGAATATCGTATTGAGTATTTTTCCGCCCGTCGTAAAACCAAAAGGCCAATTTGGCTTTGATGACAGCACATTGTCCGCAATCCAAAAACTGGTAAAAGAAAAAAACACCTTGATCTATCTATTCGGGAATCCTTACGTGCTCGATATATTAGAACTGAGGCCATCTTCCAATGTAGTTTTGGTTTATCAGGATTTTCCGGAATTTCAAAAAGTGGCCTTTCAACATTTTATCCAAGAAATAGAAGCCAAAGGAAGCCTTTCCATTCAATTGAAAACAGTAAGCACTAACAGAAAAAATCTTTCGGATTAATACCTTTGACCATATGACCATTTATAAAATTTTAGGATTGATGTCCGGCACCTCATTGGACGGACTGGACATGGCGTACTGCCATATTTGGGAAGACATGGGAAAATGGAACTTTTCCATTAAAAAAACTGCGGAAATCGACTACACTGACGAAATGCGGGATTACCTCAAAAATGCGATCCACCTATCCGAAGAGGACCATGCACAATTGCACAAAGATTATGGCATCTGGCTCGGCAAACAAAGTAAAATATGGATGGAGGACCTAGGAGAAGAGGTCGATTTTATCGCGAGTCACGGCCACACTTCGCACCATAGACCGGAAGAAGGTATCACATTTCAACTTGGAGATGGACAATTACTGGCGAACACTTCTGGAAAACAGGTCGTTTGTGATTTTAGGACCAAGGACGTATCGCTCCACGGACAGGGCGCACCATTGGTACCCATTGGCGACCGATTGCTCTTTCACGAATATGATTTCTGCTTGAACTTAGGCGGTATCAGCAATATTTCCTTTGAAAAAGATGGCCAACGCATTGCCTACGATATTGGATTGGCCAATATGCCTTTGAATTACATCACACATAAAATGGGACTGGCCTATGATGAAGATGGTAAATTGGCCAGCTCGGGCAGTTTGGACCACAAACTGCTCCAAAAGCTCAACAGTTTAAAATACTATACCCTTCCTCATCCTAAATCAACAGGATACGAATGGTTTACCTCCGAGGTTATTCCACTGATCGAAGGATCCAACATAAGCAACGAAGATTTGCTGCATACGTTTATCCATCACAATTGCGAGCAGATTGCATTTGCCGCCAAAAAGAACAAAGTCAAACCAAATAGCAAACTTTTGGCCACAGGCGGCGGTGCCCTGAACGGCTTTTTTATGAATACCCTCCAAGAGAAATTGGGGGACAGCATAAAGGTGGTGATTCCAAACAAAACATTGATTGCTTACAAGGAAGCTCTTGTATTCGCTTTAATGGGCGTTCTCCGTTTGGAAGGTAAGACAAATGTACTAAAGTCAGTTACCGGGGCCGACAAGGACTCCTGCAGCGGGGAAATCTTTTTTCCTGTAAATTGATCAGCTAGTGGCCACTCGCTTTCTTTTGGGTTTGTTCACCAAAAGAAAAATGGCCAGCGCACAGAGTCCGCATATCGCCAAACCGGCAAACAAGGGCCATACAGTATCCTTTACAAACTCCCCAATAAAAGTGGCAATGGGTATGGACAACAGCGTGGAAACAAATCCATTTATAGCTGCACCTATTCCGGCAATGTGCCCTATCGGTTCCATGGCAATAGAACGGAAATTCCCCCACATAAAGCCAAGACAGAAAAATTGGATGGATAAAAATCCGACCAAAACATAAATACTGGGGTTCGGCAAATTCAAGAACAAGATGGAATACGTAATCGCTACCAAGCAAAAAACAATAGTGGCCATTAGGGAAAGTTTACGCATACCAAAACGCATGACCAAGGTACCGTTCAAAAAAGTGGAGAGACCAATGGATATGGCAAGTCCGGCAAAAATGTACGGAAACATTTCCTTTAGGGCATACTGATCTTCAAAAATGTGCTGGGCAGAGCTCAGGTACACCAAAAAAGCTCCGGTCACCAGTCCGGATGTCAATGTAAAGGCCACAGTCTCCCTGTATTTCACGAACTCCTTTAACCCATCAACAAAGACATGGCGGGTAAACGGAATCTTGTACTCGGGGTGTAGTGTTTCTTTTTGTCGTTTCCAAAACCAGAAGGCAACTACAAGAACAAAGAACATTTGAACATAGAAAATGGCCTTCCAACCTGCGGCATCCAAAATCAATTTTCCAATAGCTGGAGCAACAACGGGCACCAAAATAAAAAATGCCACCACGAATGACATGATCTTGGCCATGTAATCACCTTCATACGTATCCCTTATAATGGAAATGGATATGGTACGCGGTGCAGACAATCCAATCCCCTGAAGAATTCTTCCCACCACCATTATTTCTAAGGATGGGGCCATTAAACAAATAACACTGGCCAACAAAAAGATAATAAAACCGATGTACACCACTGGCTTTCTTCCAAAACTATCGGAAATAGGACCAAAGAAAAGTTGCCCCACACCCAGTCCCAAAAAAATCATGGTGACCAACAATTGGTTGTCCGTAGGGTCGGTACTATCGATTGCAGTTCCAATATTCGAAATCGCAGGCAGAATGGCGTCTATGGCCAGGGCCACGATGGACATCAGGGCGGCCATCATGGCCACAAATTCGAAGTTGGGTTTCTGATTTAACTTTTGCATTGGGCAAAATTAGGAATACCCAACGTACCAGTAAAGGTTTTACTTAAGTATTAATGTTATGATTTTGATAATTTCTGGAATGTTTGGGACTCTCTGGTAAAGCGCAGTCGAGACCAATTAAGAAACTTTATTATGTTTGGTGTCAGGTCGAGCGCAGTCGAGACCCACCAAATCATGAAACTATATTTTGTTTATATATTAAAATGTGCTGACGGATTAACCTACACCGGAATTACAGATAATATGGACCGTAGGTTAGCCGAACATCAAAGCGGAACAAACCAAACGGCTTTTACCTATCGAAGAAGACCCGTTCAGCTTATCTTTCAGCAAGAATTTAATGATGTTTTGCAAGCCATCTATTTTGAAAAGAAAATAAAAAAGTGGAGCGCCAAAAAGAAGTTTGCCCTTGCCTCAGGTAATATGGATGTGCTTCAAATTTTAGCCGAATGTAGAAATGCTTCGCATTATAAGTTTAATCCAAACCAAGATTGAGGTCTCGACTGCGCTCGACCTGACAAGCCTCTATTATTTTAAATTCTATTTTTCGTGAAATTATTGCAATTCGTGTCAAGTCTGTGCACTAATCCTACAACGGAATATTCCCATGCTTTTTCCAAGGGGTCTGTACCTCTTTTTTCTCCAACATAGCAAACGTCTTCAACAATTTGCTTCGGGTATCTTTGGGCAGAATCACCTCATCGATAAAACCTCGTTTGGCTGCTCGGTATGGATTGGCAAATTTATCGGCATACTCAGCTTCCTTCTCCTTTAATTTGGCCTCTGGATCATCGGCTGCGGCAATTTCACGTCTAAAAATGATTTCACTGGCGCCTTTGGCCCCCATTACGGCAATCTCGGCCGTGGGCCATGCATAGTTAAAGTCTGCTCCAATGTGCTTGGAGTTCATTACATCGTAGGCGCCACCATAAGCTTTACGGGTGATTACGGTAACTCTTGGCACGGTGGCTTCACTCAAAGCATAGAGCAATTTGGCACCATGCACAATTATTCCGCTCCATTCTTGGTCCGTTCCTGGCAAAAATCCTGGAACATCCACCAGCACCAACAATGGAATATTGAAGGAATCACAAAAACGGGTAAAACGAGCCGCTTTTCGGGAACTTTTCACGCCCAAAACCCCAGCTAAGAACATAGGCTGGTTGGCAATGATTCCGATGCTTCGCCCTCCCAATCTGGCAAATCCTGTGATAATATTCTCCGCATAATCCTTATGGATCTCGTAAAACGAATCTCCATCAATTATGCCATTGATCACATCGTGCATATCGTAGGGCTTGTTGGGGTTGTCGGGAACTATTCCTGATAACTCCTCCCTTGTCTCATCACCGAGTTTATAGGGCAATAAAGGTGCAGTCTCTTTATTGTTTTGTGGGAGATAATCCAACAACTTTCTGATATCGTCCAAACAAGTGGCATCATTCGCAGAGGTCTTATGGGCTACCCCGGACTTAACGGCATGTGTACTGGCACCACCCAACTCTTCCGAAGTCACGGTCTCATTGGTCACTGTTTTTACTACGTTCGGCCCCGTAACGAACATATAGCTTGTTTCTTCCACCATTATGATGAAATCCGTCATGGCAGGGGAATAAACAGCTCCACCAGCACAAGGCCCCATAATGGCCGAAATTTGTGGGATAACACCTGATGCCTGCACATTACGGTAAAAAATATCGGCATATCCTCCCAAGGATTTCACACCTTCCTGAATACGGGCGCCACCAGAATCGTTGAGCCCAATTACGGGCACCCCAACCTTCATGGCCAAATCCATAACCTTACAGATTTTCTCCGCGTGGGTCTCTGACAATGCGCCTCCAAAAACAGTAAAATCCTGTGCATACACATAAACCAGTCGACCATTTACCGTTCCGTAGCCCGTCACTACGCCATCACCATAGTACATTTCCTTGTCCATGCCAAAATCGGTGGTACGGTGGGTAACCAAAATTCCCATTTCCTCAAAAGAGCCCTCATCCAAAAAATAAAGTACCCTTTCGCGAGCCGTCAACTTTTTCTTTTGATGCTGTTTTTCGATACGCTTTTCCCCTCCGCCCAAATGGGCTTCGGCTATTTTTTCCTGTAATGCTTTTATTTTGGGATCCATAGGATTCAGTTTGAAGGTAATCTTACTATTTTTTTGTCTTCCAAAAATTGATATAGGGCAACCATGGCGGCAACTTCTGCCTCTTTGGCGGTTTGCTCCTGGATTTTTTCGGGTGAATAATAATTCTTCACAAAATGGGTGTCAAAATTTCCTGAGCGGAAAGCTTCATGGGAAAACACAAAACTTCCGAAAGGCAAGGTGGTCTGCACCCCTTTTACTTTATAATTTTGAATGGCATCGAGCATCAGTTCAATGGCTTCTTCACGGGTTTTACCATAGGTAATCAACTTGGACAACATGGGGTCGTAATAAATGGGGATATCCATTCCTTCCCTAAAACCATTGTCCACCCGAACACCTTCGCCAGTTGGTAACTGATAGGTCTCCAATCTCCCCACACTGGGCAAGAAATCGTTCAACGGGTCTTCGGCATACACCCGAAGCTCCACCGCATGACCTTTTATGGTAAGTTCCTCCTGTTTCATGGGAAGCTTTTCGCCTCGGGCCACTCTGATCTGCAATTCGACCAAATCCACCCCAGTGATCAATTCGGTAACAGGGTGCTCCACTTGCAGGCGGGTATTCATTTCCAAAAAGTAAAAATTGTGGTCGGCATCCATCAGAAATTCAACCGTACCAGCACCAACATAATCACAGGATTTGGCCACTTTGCAAGCTGCCTCGCCCATTTCTTTTCGCAGTTCTGGCGTTAAAATGGAGGATGGCGCCTCTTCCACTACTTTTTGGTGGCGGCGCTGTACACTGCACTCCCTTTCAAAAAAATGCAGCACGTTCCCGTGGGTATCGGCCATTACTTGCACCTCGATGTGCCGTGGTGATTTTACATATTTTTCAACAAAAACGGAACCATCACCAAAGGCTGATGTAGCTTCACTAATGGCGCGTTTCATACCTGATTCCAAATCTTCCTTTTTCTCCACGATACGCATTCCTTTACCACCGCCACCTGCAGAGGCTTTTATCAATATCGGGTATCCAACTTCGTTGGCTATTTCGTGTGCCTTGGTTACATCGCTGATGGCCTCATCAATACCTGGCACCATGGGAATATTGTAGGCCTTTACCGCTTCCTTGGCTGCCAATTTGCTTCCCATAATACGAATGGCCTTTGATTTTGGCCCTATAAAAGTGATTCCGCTTTTCTCAACGGCTTCTGCAAAGTCGGCGTTCTCGCTTAAAAATCCGTAGCCGGGATGAATGCCGTCCACATTAAGCTGTTTGGCCACCTCAATAATCCTGTCTCCTTTAAGATAGGATTTGTTCGATGGTGCCTCCCCGATACAAACTGCTTCATCTGCAAATTGTACGTGCGGTGCATTCCTGTCCGCTTCCGAGAAAACGGCAACAGTCTTAATGCCCATTTTTTTTACGGTCTTCATTACCCTGACCGCAATTTCGCCACGATTGGCAATCAATATCTTTTTCATGATGTGTTATTGAAATTCGATCAACAATTGCTTCTTGTCAACAGCAGCTCCCTTTGATACATTGATGCTTTTTATCACACCTTTGCGCGGTGATGTAATGATGTTTTCCATTTTCATCGCCTCTAAAATCAATAATTGGTCTTCTTCGTTCACTTCCTGACCTTCTTTCACCAAAATATCCAAGATAAGACCGGGCATCGGGGCCGAAATGGAGTCGATATTTTTGCCTGCTTTGGTGGCAAAACCCATTTTTTTAATGAGTTCGTCCAGGGGTGTTCGGATAGAAGTTTGAAATTCACTGCCGTTCACGCTAATAGTATAGCTTCCTTTGTTAAAATCAGAATCCAGAATTTTGATATGGTATGAAATACCATTCTTAAGTAAATGAAAGGCTGCTGGTCCTGTTTTTATCAAATCCAACGAAGAGATGGCATCCGCAGAAAGTGCAAAGTCAAAGTCGTCCCCAACCTTGACAGTATATGAATTATCCATAAAAAAGGTTTCCATAGGTTAGCTTGATAAATATAAGGGTATTGCATTAGAATTCATACAAAGCTATACCCATTAAGCAGGATTAATTATGACATTGATCATTAATTTCCTTATTATTAATCCTTAATTATGTAGTATCGTTCATAGACAGGAGATGTAATCATTTGTGTATTTTTGATGCCAAAATTCAAACTATGTTGATTCTAGGGATTGCCGGGGGCACAGGCTGCGGAAAAACAACGGTGGTAAACCAAATAGTGGAGCAATTGCCCACGGACGAAGTAGGTGTGATTTCCCAAGATTCTTATTACAATGACCTTTCCCACCTGACGCGTGAAGAAAGGACGCATATTAATTTCGACCATCCCAATTCGATTGATTTTGACCTACTGATAGAGCACATCAAACTGTTGAGGCAGGGCAAAACCGTGGATACCCCGATTTATTCCTTTGTAGAGGAAACACGTATGAAGGAAACCATTCCCACCCCACCAAGAAAGGTAATGATCGTTGAGGGCATATTGGTCTTGAGCAATCCTAAATTAAGGGATATGTTCGATATAAAAATATTTGTTCACGCCGATTCGGACGAGCGGCTCATCAGAAGGTTGCAACGCGACACCCAGGAACGTGGGCACGACCTAAAAAAGGTGCTCACAAGATACCAGACCGCCGTAAAGCCCATGCACCTTCAATTTATTGAGCCCTCCAAGGAGTTTGCGGATATCATCATCCCAAACAATCATTACAATACAGTTGCGGTAGATATCGTAAGAACCATTATCAACAATAAACTATCGTAATATGGGCCTAAAGGACTTGAGGAAAAAGAAATGGTTCAAGATAATGACCAACACCTATATCTTGGTGCTGACCATTTTTGTGATCTGGATGGCTTTTTTTGACACCAATTCCCTTTTGATTCATATGGAATTGGAAAACGAAATCGATAAATTGGAGAAGGAAAAGGATTTTCTGAAAAACGAAATTGCCAAGGACAAGGAAATCCTGGAAAAAATGTCGGACGAAAAGGAATTGGAAAAACTTGCCCGTGAAAAGTACTACATGAAAAAGGACAATGAAGAGATATTCTTGATCGAATATGAAGATAGTCTAAAGAACAAACAAGATGAATAACACCGGCCTATTTAGCGAATTTCCCGAAGTTTCCGCAAAACAATGGAAACAAAAGATTCAGATGGACCTTAAAGGGGCGGACTACAACGAAACCTTGGTCTGGGAATCCCTGGAAGGAATCCACGTTAAGCCTTTTTATCATCAAGAAGATATTGAGAACATCCCTACCTTTTCATTGCCAAAAGACCACCAATGGTCCATTGGCCAGTCCATTTATGCCGGTAATGAGCAAAAAGCCAATGAAGAGGCTCAGGAAATCCTAAAAAAAGGGGTCGAGAGCTTGGTTTTCACCATACCCAACGAGAATACTGATTTTGAAATCTTGTTCTCCGGAATCGATTTGCAAAAAGTGGAAACCTACTTCAATTTTGAGTTTTTGGCTTTGGAACCCATCAAAAAATTGATTTCCCTTCTAAAGGAAAAAAAAGCAAAGGCACATCTGAATATTGACATCATTGGACATTTGACCAAAGATGGCAATTGGTACCACAATCTGGAAAAAGACCATAAGTTATTGACGGATTTGGTTTCTATAGGCACCCCTGGGATTTTAATGATCGGAGTCGATGCATCGCTCTATCAAAATGCCGGGGCCAACATGGTGCAACAATTGGCGTATGCATTGGCCCATGGGAACGAATATTTGAACCATATCACTTCGAGCGCTCCTGAGGAGAAGTCTTTTCCCATTACCTTTAAAATAGCAGTGGGAGGCAATTATTTCTTCGAAATCGCAAAAATAAAAGCTTTGCGATGGCTTTGGGAAAGCCTCGCATCGGAATATGGGGTACAAAGCGATTGCAATATCCTTGCAACACCATCAAAACGCAACAAAACATTGTACGACTATAACGTGAATATGCTACGGACCACTTCCGAATGCATGTCAGCGGTTTTGGGAGGTGCCGATACAGTCTGCAATTTGGCCTACGACGCCATTTATCATAAAGAAAATACATTTGGGGAACGGATTGCCCGCAACCAGTTGTTGCTGTTAAAAGAAGAAGCCTATTTGACCGAAGCATCAAAATGCTCCGATGGTGCTTATTACATCGAATTTCTTACCAACCAATTGGCGGAAAAAGCCCTGGCGCTTTTCAAGCAAATAGAAAATACTGGCGGATTTTTGGCAAGCCTAAAGAAAGGTGTCATTCAACAGAAAATAAAAGAGAGTGCTGAAAAGGAACAGCATTTTTTTGATAAAGGAAAGATTATCCTGCTGGGCACCAACAAATATCAGAATCCTCAAGACCGTATGAAGGATGACCTTGAGCTTTACCCTTTCGTGAAGCAAAAAGCACGAAAAACCATCATTGTGCCCATTATTGAAAAACGATTGGCCGAAGCATCTGAACAAAAAAGATTGAACGATGAGTAGAAAAGACCTTCAACAATTGGAACTGACTGTCAGGTCGAGTACTTCCGATAACTATCGGGATGAGACCCAAAGTTACGGGCACGAGAATTTTGCCGCGGGTATTTCCCCATTCCTGCGCGGTCCCTACTCCACCATGTATGTTAGTAGGCCTTGGACCATCCGCCAATATGCCGGGTTTTCCACCGCAGAGGAAAGCAATGCCTTTTACCGAAGAAACTTGGAAGCCGGGCAAAAAGGGCTTTCCGTGGCATTTGACCTACCCACCCACCGAGGATACGATTCGGACAACGACCGTGTAGTTGGCGATGTGGGGAAAGCAGGAGTTGCCATCGACTCCGTAGAAGACATGAAAATTTTGTTCAACGGCATCCCTTTGGACAAAATGTCCGTTTCCATGACCATGAACGGGGCCGTGATTCCCATTATGGCCTTTTATATTGTGGCAGGTCTGGAACAAGGAGTTTCCATGGAACAGCTATCAGGAACCATCCAGAACGATATATTGAAGGAATTCATGGTACGGAACACCTACATCTACCCTCCCACCCCTTCCATGCAATTAGTGGCAGACATTTTTGAGTTCACAAGTAAAAACATGCCCAGGTTCAACAGTATCAGTATTTCTGGGTACCACATGCACGAGGCAGGAGCACCAGCATCCATGGAACTTGCCTATACATTGGCCGATGGTGTTGAATACATGCGGACAGGGATAAAAGCAGGGCTGAAAATCGATGAATTTGCCCCAAGGCTTTCCTTCTTTTGGGGTATCGGAATGAACCATTTTGCGGAGATTGCCAAAATGCGTGCAGGACGTATGCTTTGGGCCAAATTGGTCCAACAATTCAATCCTACAAACCCAAAATCCTCGATGCTTCGCACCCACAGTCAGACCAGTGGATGGAGCTTAACAGAGCAAGACCCATTCAACAATGTGGCCAGAACAACTATTGAAGCCATGGCTGCGGTCTTTGGGGGCACACAGAGTCTTCATACCAACGCTTTGGATGAAGCAATTGCTCTACCTACGGATTTTTCTGCCAGAATAGCCCGGAACACCCAAATTTATCTTCAGCAAGAAACCCATATCACCAAAACGGTGGACCCGTGGGCAGGCAGCCATAAAGTGGAGCAATTGACCCAAGAGATTGCCGAAAATGCTTGGGAACTGATTCAGGAAGTGGAAAAATTGGGCGGAATGACGAAGGCCATCGAAAAGGGCATCCCAAAAATGCGGATTGAAGAAGCCGCGGCCAAAAAACAGGCGCGCATCGATAGCGCACAGGATATTATTGTCGGTGTGAACAAATACCGATTGGAAAACGAAGACGACCTGCAAATTTTGGAAGTGGACAATGCCAAGGTACGCAGACAACAAATGGCCCGTTTGGACCAAATCCGCAATAGCAGGGACTTCAAAAAGGTTGAACAAGCACTAGAAGCTATCCGAAACGCTGCCGAAAAAGCATCAAAAAACCAATCTGACCGTGGAAATTTATTAGCTTTAGCGATAGAAGCTGCCAAAGAACGTGCCACGCTTGGCGAAATAAGCGATGCCATGGAAAGTGCGTTTGGGCGCTACAGGGCAAAAATCCAATCCTTTACCGGTGTGTATTCCAAAGAAATAAAAAACGACGAGAGCTTTGAAAAGGCCCGCAAACTGGCCGACGCCTTTGCGGAGCAAGAAGGGCGCAGGCCCCGAATAATGGTGGCCAAAATGGGCCAGGACGGCCATGACCGTGGTGCCAAAGTAGTGGCCACGGGATATGCCGACCTCGGTTTTGATGTGGACATTGGCCCATTGTTCCAAACTCCTACCGAAGTTGCCAAACAAGCAGTGGAAAACGATGTGCATATTCTGGGCATTTCCTCTCTTGCCGGCGGACATAAAACTTTGGTTCCAGAAGTTATCCAAGAACTTAAAAAATATGGTCGGGAAGATATCATTGTCATTGTAGGTGGCGTAATTCCAAAACAGGACTACGAGCATTTATTGAAAAACGGAGCGGTGGCCGTTTTTGGCCCGGGTACCAAAATCGCGGAGGCTGCCACCGAAATACTTCATATTTTGATGGATTGAACCAGGTAACGTTTTAGCCGGTAAAACTTTAACTTTAATTAACGTAGAATGTCAGGTTTATTCACCCCCTGTTAACAAATTACATTTTATCGCATCCTAAATAATCGTATTTTTAGCACCTAACTTACTATGAAATGGGCAAGATTATTGCAATTGCAAACCAAAAGGGCGGTGTTGGCAAAACAACCACTACGGTAAACCTTGCGGCCTCTTTGGGTGTATTGGAAAAAAAGGTATTGTTGATTGATGCCGACCCCCAGGCCAATGCAACATCTGGGCTTGGTATTGATGTGGATTCCGTGGAACATGGCACGTACCAATTGTTGGAACACACCATGAAAGTGGAAGAAGTTACCGTACAAACAGATTCTCCCAACGTTGATTTGGTACCGGCGCACATTGACCTTGTTGCCATAGAAATTGAATTGGTGGATAAGGACAATCGTGAATACATGATGAAAGAGGCCCTAAAGAACTTGGGCGACAAATATGACTATGTATTGATAGACTGTGCACCCTCTTTGGGGTTATTGACACTGAACGCCCTTACTGCGGCCGATTCCGTAATGATACCCATTCAATGTGAATATTTTGCCCTGGAAGGTCTTGGCAAGCTATTGAACACGGTAAAAAGTGTGCAAAAAATACACAATAACGATTTGGACATCGAAGGTATGTTATTGACCATGTACGATTCCAGATTGCGGCTTTCCAACCAAGTTGTTGAAGAAGTAAAAAAACACTTTGCGGATATGGTCTTCGACACCATCATCCAAAGAAACGTAAGGCTGAGCGAGGCTCCGAGTTATGGCGAGAGTATCATAAAATATGATGCAAGCAGTAAAGGTGCCTCCAATTATCTTAACTTAGCCAACGAAATTTTGAAGAAAAACAAGGAGAAAGTTTAGATGGCGAAAGCAACAAAAAAACAGGCTCTGGGAAGAGGCCTGTCCGCACTATTAAATGATCCGGACAATGATATCAAATCAGTTTCGGATAAAAATGCGGACAAGGTTATAGGTAATGTGGTAGAATTGGATATCGATTCCATTGAAGTCAATCCCTTTCAGCCACGTTCCAATTTTAATGATGAAACCCTTGAAGAATTGGCAAGTTCCATACGCGAACTTGGCATCATACAGCCCATCACCGTAAGAAAACTGGATTTCAATAAATTCCAGTTGGTTTCCGGTGAACGCAGATTCCGGGCATCCAAATTGGTGGGATTGGCAACCATTCCGGCCTACATACGAATCGCCAACGACCAAGAATCCTTGGAAATGGCCTTGGTGGAGAATATCCAAAGGCAAGATCTTGACCCCATCGAAATAGCGCTTTCATACCAAAGACTGATCGACGAAATTGAAATCACACAGGAAAAATTAAGTGACCGTGTGGGGAAAAAACGCTCCACCATTACCAATTATCTACGTTTGCTCAAATTGGACCCTATTATTCAAACAGGAATGCGAGATGGATTTATCAGTATGGGGCACGGAAGGGCCCTGATCAATATTGATAAGAAAAAGGAGCAGATCGCCATTTATGAAAAAGTGGTTTCCGAAGGATTGTCCGTAAGGGCCACGGAACAATTGGTGAAAAATTACAAAGAACCGCAGAGTTCGGGCTCCCAAAAGAAGAAGAGCACTGCCGATGTTCCTGACTTTGTTTCCAGAAGTTTGGATTCCATCAAAGAACGCCTTGCTACCAAAGTGGATATTACCACATCAAAAAACGGAAAAGGAAAAATTGTGATACCCTTTCATTCAGAGGAAGATTTTAAGCGTATCAAAAAATTGTTGACAGGTGAGTAAAAACCTTCTCTTATTGCTCTTTGCCTTTTTGTTGTTTCACTTAGGGTTTTCCCAGGAAAAGGAGGAAAAGGAAAGCAAAGAACAACCTCAGCCAAAAGAAGTGGATTCCGTTGCGCAGAATATAGAAGGTGACGGGATTACCTTTGAAGAAGTCACCAAACAGAGGGACATTAACCCCCTTGCACCCAGCAAGGCGGCTTTTTATTCGGCCATTCTTCCCGGTCTGGGACAAATTTACAATAAAAGATATTGGAAGGCTCCCATAGTTTGGGGCGCAATCGGTACGGGTATTTATGTGTACTCCTACAACAACACCGAATATCGCAGAGCGCGCAGTGCCTTTAAACGCCGTCTTGCAGGTTTTGAGGATGATGAATTTTGGGATATCAACGGTGATGGCAGCGGCCCCGATGTGTCTTCCGAGGCACTTCAGGAAGCTCAGGAAAATACGCAAAGGGACAGGGATTTGGCCTTGGTGATTACCATTGCGCTCTACGCCCTGAACATTATTGACGCCAATGTGGATTCCCACCTTAAACAGTATAATGTAAGCGACGACCTCGCGGTGGACTTCAATCCGTATTTAGATATAAATCCTTTTACCAACAGGCCAAACTACGGTGTGGCCATGGTCATAAAATTTTAAAGCATGAAAATTGGTCTGTTCGGATATGGCAAAATGGGAAAGATGATAGAGCAGATTGCTCAGGACAGAGGCCATACCATTGTAGCCAAGATTGACGACCCTTCACAAGATGTGGATTATAAATCCATGGATGTGGCGATAGATTTTAGCACGCCCGAAGCCGCCTTTGACAATATTACCCGTTGTTTTCAGCACAATGTACCCGTAATCAGCGGTACCACGGGTTGGTTGGATAAATTTTCAGAAGCTGTCAATATTTGCAAAGAAAACAAGAGCGCCTTTATCTACGCTTCCAATTTTAGTTTGGGGGTGAATATCTTTTTCGAGCTCAATAAGCAGCTAGCAAAAATGATGTCGGATCTGGACAGGTACAAGATTTCCATGGAGGAGATACATCACACCCAAAAGCTGGATGCTCCCAGTGGCACAGCCATTACACTTGCCGAGGGAATTATTGAAAACACTCCGTACGAAAACTGGAAATTGGATGAATCCGGCGAAAGGACCATCCCCATAAAGTCCGTAAGGGAAGGCGCCGTACCCGGCACGCACACCATTTCCTATAAAAGTTCCGTGGATACCATCGAAATAAAGCACGAGGCCCATAACCGAGAAGGGTTTGCCCTGGGAGCGTTAATCGCATCGGAATGGATACAGGGAAAAACAGGAGTTTTTAGCATGAAGGATGTGTTAAACCTGAATTAAAAAACGTAACAACAATTTAGACCCAGAGTCTAATAAAGAAATTTTCATATGGACGGTATACAATGGATCATTTTTATCCTGATCATCCAGATTATCCATTTCTTGGGAACATGGAAACTCTACGTCAAGGCAGGCAGAAAAGCATGGGAAGCCGCCATACCTATCTACAATGGTATTGTTTTAATGAAAATTATCAATAGGCCTTGGTGGTGGGTGCTTTTATTGTTCATCCCAATCATCAATTTATTGATGTTCCCTGTAGTTTGGGTGGAGACCATCCGCAGTTTTGGAAAAAATTCACTTGTGGATACATGGTTGGTCATCCTTACCTTGGGCTTCTATATTTTTTATATCAACTATGCCGAAGACGTTCAATATATCGAGGACCGTAGCCTAAAACCAAAAACGGGATTGGGCGAATGGGTGAGCTCCATTGTATTTGCCATTGTGGCCGCAACATTTGTGCACACCTACTTTATACAACCCTATGTGATTCCAACAGGTTCCTTGGAACGCACGCTTCGCGTGGGGGACTTTTTGTTCGTGAGCAAGTTCCACTATGGCGCCCGGGTACCCATGACCACATTGGCGGCACCCATGGTACACGATACGCTTCCCGTTGTAAGAACAAGGTCCTATTTGGCCGATGTTGACCCGGAAACCCATAAGACTTCGTGGATCAACAAACTGCAACTGCCCTACATGCGTTTACCGGGATTTGAAAAAGTGGAGAAAAATGATATTGTGGTCTTTAGTTTACCTGCGGATACCCTATATCAGTTTTTTAAAGCACAAAAAGCGGTAATCAAACCGATTGATAAAAAATCCAACTATGTAAAACGATGCGTAGGAACTCCCGGGGATTCCTTGGCCGTGATTGATGGGTTTGTTTATATCAACGGTAAGCAACTCAAGTTATCCGACCGTGCAAAACCAATGTATGTGTATGACATTTACGCCAAAAATGGTGTTTCCAGCAAATATTTGGAAGATGTTGATGCTTCGGACTACGTTCGCAAATACATTGCCACCAATATCAGCGAGGCCCAATATAATGCATTGGCTCCGTTCATTTCTGGGGCCAGGCAAGCAGGAGATGGAAAAATCGAGCTTTACACAAAGGAAGATGGTATTCCTACCGAGGTCATACGTCAAACGAGACTTTCCCTGACCGAGGAAAAACCACTCTCCAGAATGGCCAACCTTACCGATGAAATGGTTTCGGCACTCAAGGAAAATCCGGCCATAGACTCGGTTGTTAAGACCATAGAACCTAAGGGTGAATATGGCGGGAACATATTCCCTCAAAAGCCCAACCTATACCCTTGGAACAACGATAATTTTGGACCCATTTACATTCCAAAGGCGGGAACAACCGTGGCAATCAATGCAAGGACTATCCCTTTATACAAAAAAATCATCCGTGATTACGAACACAACGATGTAAAGGTTACCGGGAACAAAGTCTTCATCAACGGTGAGGAGGCCGACTCCTACACTTTTAAACAGGATTACTATTGGATGATGGGTGATAACCGTGACCATTCCGAAGATAGCAGGACTTGGGGGTATGTCCCTGCCGACCATATTGTGGGAAAACCTGTTTTCCTTTGGATGAGCTTTGACAACTTTAGACAAGGCATAGCCAATTGGAGGGTACGTTGGGAACGGGTATTCACTACCGTTGGGGGAAGTGGCGAGCCCGTATCCTACTTCTGGTATTTTATTGCCCTTTTGGCTGCTTGGTTCATTTTTGATTTTTTCCGAAAAAGAAAGAAAAAAACCGCATAGTAACTTAAAGCCCGTTTTTTGAAAATACTGCTCCACCCCTCCTATTTTCCCAGTATTGCCACTTTTGCGGCCATAGTTCAACATGAGGTAATTTGGGAGGCTAAGGATAATTTTCAGAAGCAGACCTACCGAAACCGTTGTTATATTTCTACAGACAAGGGCAAGCATATGCTCAATATTCCCATAAAGCACGTTGGCGGCAAAGAAGGGCGTCAAAAGTATGCGGATGTGACCATGGAAAACAGCTATAATTGGAAAAAGGAACATTGGAGAACCTTGGAAACTGCCTACCGGACCTCTCCTTTTTTTGAGTTTTATGAGGATGATTTGAGACCCCTCTACCAAGGAAACGATGATTCCCTTTATGAATTCAACATAAAGACCATTGAAGCCATTGCCGATTGTTTGGGCGCGAAGGTTTCAATAGAAAAAACCGACACTTACGAAGTGGAGCCGAAAACTTATTTTGATGCCCGATTTTTGGTCGTGGCCAAAAAAGAAAAGGATTGGAATATGGAACCATATACCCAAGTTTTTGAGGAAAGACATGGTTTTATTCCCAATCTCAGTATTTTGGACCTTCTCTTCAACGAGGGAACGAATGCCCTTTCATACCTAAAAGATCTTTCCTTGGATTTGAAACATGTATAGGCACCTCATCCATTATAGCATTCATTTTTTGGTGCCGATACTTATCGCGTTTTGGTTTTTCAAGGATGATGCCGTAAAATTCGCGTTGATTCTTTTGGCTGGAATAATCATCGATATCGACCACCTGTGGGCAACACCGCTCTATGACCCCGATAGGTGCAGCATCGGCTTCCATGTCCTCCATAGCTATTGGGCCATATTCATCTATTGCACACTTCCTTTTTTTAGACGGACGCGGATTATCGGACTCGCCTTGATCCTACACATTTTTGCGGACACCTTGGATTGCCTGTTAATGTGATTTAAGTCGTAAAGTGGCCATGATGGGATAATGGTCGGACAATTTTTCATCAAAATTTTGATGGGAAAGTATCTCGAACTCGTCGTCCGCCAAGATATAGTCGATTCGCATGGGGAATTTCAACAAATCATAGGTACGCCCAAAACCTTTTCCTTTTTCCAGATAGGAATCGTTCATGTCCCCTTTGACCACATGATACACATTGGAGTATTGCGTGTTGTTAAAATCGCCGACGACAATTTTATGTAGGTCGGTCCCTTCCATATTGTCACGAATCAAATTTGCTTGTTCATATTGCTTCAACATTACATTCCTAGATCTTTCAAAAAGTTTGGTCGACTCTTCATTTTGAATGGTGTTCAAACCAGGAACTATCCTAAAGGATTGCAAATGCAAATTGTAGATTCTTATCGTATCCGTGTTGAATAAAATATCGGCATATACAGCGTTGTTGGAACTGTTGGGGAAAGGTATCGAATCAATTTTTAGAATTGGATATTTTGAATACACTGCTTGAATCACCTTTCCTCGGTGTTTTCCATAAATAAAGTCCACAAACTTATACTTGTACTGGCCAAGAGCATCATTCCGCTTCATGGCATACAATGTTTCCTGAAAGCAAACAATATCCGGGTCTTGTTCTGTGACAAAATTATAGATACGACTCTCCACGTTCTCATCTTTCAACTGTTTCAACTCGTTGAAACTTCTAGCATTGAAGGACATTATGGACAAGGTGTTTTCACTGGTGAAATTGTTTTCATTGTCCTTGTCCGAAAATTGGTAAAACGGACCCAACAACACATACCACAGTACCAGTAAAACTCCGGACAACAAAAAGTTCCGCTTACGTTTCAATAACCAATAAAGCACAAATACCAGGTTTAAAAGAACGGTAAACGGCACTATTAAACTGACTACGGAGAGTGAGGATATAATTTTTGTGGGAACATAGGGCACCAACAAAGAAATAATCAGCACCAAGGCCAACAGGGTGTTTATGAAAAAAAGTATCTTATCAATTAATGAGAGGTTTTTCACGTATCAGTCTTCCTTACCTGCCTTAAACAAAAAGTCTTTTTCCTCCTTGGACAAACTTTCATACCCGGACTTGCTTATCTTGTCCAAAATACCATCTATTTTCCGCTGTTTGGCCTGTTTATCATAATCCGCTTTACTGGTCGATGCCGTTTTTTTCTTGTAGACCGTTTTTAACGGGGCCTTCTTCTCTCTTGGTTTGAAAAGATCGGCTATTGTATTTCTTAATTTGGTAAACCAGGAACCGATATCATTGCCTTTAAAAAGTTGTCGCGCATACATATACCCTAAAAATGCACCACCCAAATGTGCCATTCCGCCACCAATATTCTCGCCCATACCGATCAGCACTAAATCTTTGACCACCAAAGCGGCACCAATGTACCAGAGTTTGATATTAAAGAAAATGACCCGAACTTCCTGATTGGGAAGATAGGTACAAACAAATATGAGAACGGCATTGACCCCGGCCGAGGCCCCTATCAAAGCCGCATTGGAATTGACCAATGTCGGAAAAACATTGTAACTAAGAAGAAACACCAATCCCCCTAGCATCAGGCCAAGAAAATATACATTGATAAATCGTTGGGCATCAAAAAGGTTCAAGAAAATCCTGCTGGCAAAATAAAGCACGATCATGTTCCAAAAAATATGTCCGAGACCCGCATGAAAAAACGAATATGTCACCAAGGACCATGGTTGTCCCAAGAACTCTACAAAATCTTTGGGCAAATGGAACCATTGGGAAAAAGAATATCCCAACAATGCACCAGAAAGCCCGTCCAACAAGAATATCAATACATTGATGGCAATCAGCTTTTCCGCTACATTGAGCCTCGCAATTTGATATTGTATCCCACCGTTCATCATAAGTCTAGTTCCACCGATTATCGTTGAACTGGTTCTTTTTCCAGTACCACATCATTATAAATCCGATCAATGCACCCCCGATATGGGCAAAATGTGCTACGCCCGTGTTCACTTTCCCTATTCCAAAAATCAAATCTACCGCAATTAGAATGGGGACAAAGTATTTGGCCTTTATAGGCACTGGTAAGAAAATCAACATTAATTTGGCCTCAGAATACATGAATGCAAAGGCGACCAAAACACCATAAATGGCACCGGAGGCTCCCACGGCAGGTGTATTAAAGGCCATCAGCATACTGTCCACAGTACTTTTTGATGCTATGTCGTACCATCCGGGACTATATTGCCCATTGGCCATCACCTCCAATATTTGTGTCCTTGCGATACCGGCACCTTCCAAAGCGTTCATGCCCTCTGTAAAAAGAAAATAATTCACTCCGGTGTGCAGTGCCGCTGAGCCCAATCCTGCCGAAAAATAGAAGAATAAAAACTTGTTTTTGCCCCAAATTCGTTCCAAAGGCGTACCAAAAGCCCAAAGTGCATACATATTGAAGACTATGTGCATAAGGTTTCCGTGCATGAACATATGGGTGACCACCTGCCACCATTCAAAATTGGGACTCTTCGGAAACCATAGTGACATCCATTGGTACATTTGGTCTCCATATAGTTGTGTGGCAAAAAACATGATCACATTAATGATCAAAATATGCTTTACTGCCTCGGTCATTCTACCCATCTAGTTGAATTTTTTATCGATATCCCCTTCGGAGATAATGGTATACGTTAATTTTTGAAAGGGGCTCAATGTGGGCTCCTTGCATGCAAATAGATTGTTCACCAGGGTTAATTGTGACTCTTGGTCCAAAACATCCCCGGTCCTTACGGCAAGGTTCCTGCTGAGTGCCTTGGCTAGCATTTCGGCCTGCGACATGGAACCGTCCGCAAATCCCTCCTTATAATCTCCTATCAGGCGATCCAATACCGTGCCAATCCCGCTCTCGGGAACCATCATGGGCACACCTGTCACTTTTACAGTTTCCTCTTCCAAACTCTCAAAGACAAAGCCAATATTTGTCAGGCTTTCCTGTATTTCATTCAACACGGCCAGTTCCTGCTTGTTGAAGGTCAATTCCAACGGAAAGAGCAATTGTTGGCTTACCCCCTCTTTCACCGTTATTTCTCCCAAAAACTTCTCAAAAAGTATACGTTCGTGGGCCCGGTTCTGATGTATGACCAGCATTCCTGATTTTACGGTACTTATCACATATTTTCTGCGCAGTTGAAAAGTACTGGCCAAATGCTCTTCCATCTCTTTTTCGGAATACAGGGTACCTTGTTCCTCACTTTCCGATTCTATGATCAAACTACTGAATTCGTCATTGTCGCCACCGCTGGTGCCTAGACCTTCGTACAAATCTTCCCAGCCTTTGGTCGGCTGTTTCCGAAAAGTCCCGCCCGTACCTTTTTTGGACGGTGTTTCTTGAAAAGGGTTGAAAGAAGCGTCCACCGTAACCTTGGGCAGTACAGCTCCCTTTTCCTTGTAAGCGTATGGCGTATCCAAATTAGGGTCGTGGTCAAAATCCAATACAGGGGCAACGTTGAACTGCCCCAAGCTATGCTTTATCGTAGATCGTAAAATTGCATAAAGGGTGTTCTCATCATCAAACTTTACCTCTGTTTTGGTAGGGTGGATATTGATATCGATAGAGGATGGGTCCACATCCAAAAACAAAAAGTAACCCGGGTACATGTCGGATTTTATCAATCCCTCAAAAGCACTGACGACGGCATGGTGCAAGTAAGGACTTTTTATATATCGGTTGTTGGCGAAAAAGAACTGCTCGCCCCTACTCTTTTTGGCATACTCCGGTTTACAAATAAACCCTGAAATCTTCACCACATCTGTTTCTTCCTTAACCGGAACCAAACGGTGTTCCATTTTGCCACCAAAAATGTGCACGATTCGTTGGCGGTGCTTGGCAATGGGCAAATTGAAGATTTCCGAACCATTGTTGTAAAAGTGAAATTCAATATTGGGATGCACCAAGGCCACCCTATGGAACTCATCAGTAATATGGCGAAGCTCCACTTGATTGGATTTTAAAAAATTGCGTCGGGCAGGAATATTGAAAAAAAGATTCTTAACGGATATAGAGGTTCCCTGGGGCGTAGCCACAACTTCTTGGGAAACTATCTTGCTCCCCTCTATTTTAAGGTGCGTTCCCACTTCGTTTTCCGAGGTACGCGTCTGCATGTCCACATGGGCAATAGCAGCTATGGAAGCCAAAGCCTCTCCACGAAAACCTTTGGTTTGCAGGTTGAACAAGTCCTGGGCGGATGATATTTTAGAGGTGGCATGCCTTTCAAATGATAAACGGGCATCCGTATCGCTCATGCCCACACCATTATCCACCACTTGGATGAGTGCCTTACCACCGTCCTTAACAATAAGTTTGATGGATGTTGAGCCTGCATCGATGGCGTTTTCCAAAAGCTCCTTTACCACAGAAGCAGGCCGTTGGACTACCTCCCCTGCGGCTATTTGATTAGCAACATGGTCCGGTAAAAGTTTGATGATATCCGCCATTATGGATTCAGGAATATGGATAGATCAAAGTCAATAATAAAAAGAAACAGCAACACCAAAACTGCAATAATGATCAAAAACCGAAGTTTCAAATTTTTGTCCCCCTCGGTTTTAAAATCTTCCATTGCCGATGTAAACTTGTTTTTAAGTCCTTTGTTATTATGGGCGGTACTCCGAAATCTATCAAGTTTATGTTCAATCTTATAAGGATTCCCCTCTCCCTTATAATATCTAGGGGAGTAGTCAAAGCTCTTGTTTTTTCTAAGTTTTAACGGGTTTCGCATGCTATCCTTATGGCTATATCCTCAAAGGTACTCAAAATAGAAAAAAAGGGTCGGGCGATCCTCCCAAAAAATGTTAACAGCTAACCAGATCTTTAGATTATCGGATAAATGGATTGTTGGAGTTATTGAATTTGCTCTTGAAACTTGAGCTTACCTCCCAAGAACAGCCATCTGAATGGCAGCTATGGCGGCTTCCGTACCCTTGTTTCCGTGTTTTCCGCCACTTCTGGCCCTGGACTGCTCAATGTTATCATCGGTCAGCACACAGAAAATCACGGGAACATCATAAGCAATGTTCAAATCCTTGATGCCCTGTGCCGTGGCACTGCAAACAAAATCAAAGTGGCTGGTCTCACCACGGATAACACTGCCTATGGCCACAATGGCATCGACTTTTTCCGTTTGAATCATTTTTTTGCACCCAAAGGTCAACTCGAAACTTCCAGGCACATTCCAGCGAATGACATTCTCCGGAAGGGCACCACAATCTAAAAGTGCCTCTTTGGCACCATTGCAAAGGGCTTCGGTTATTTCACCGTTCCATTCAGAAACAACAATCCCAAACCGAAGGTTCTTCGCGTCTGGGATTTTATTTTTATCGTAAATGGATAAGTTTTTGTTCTCTGTGGCCATGATTTAGTTTTGCGCCAATCCTATAAGGGCGTCAACACCATTGGCCTCTTGCGAATTGGGATATTCTTCCTTGATGCGCTCAAAATAGCCCAGAGCCTTGCTTTTTTCATCTAGGTTCAAGGCAATCACTCCTGCTTTGTACAAAAATCTTGGCGCAGTGAACTCATTGTCGCTGTGTGCAACCGCCTTTTCATAATAATCCAAGGCATCTTCCTTTTGGTCCAATTGGGAAAAAGCATCACCGATACCTCCTTTTGCCATGGCACCCAAAATGTCATCGTCCGAAGAAAAACCTTCCAGTTTTTCAATGGCCTGATCGTATTGTTTTAGGTTCAGATAGGTCATTCCAGCAGAGTACTTGGCCAAATTGGCCGCTTTGGTTCCGCTGTATTCCTCTATAATGTCCAAGAAACCGTACTTTCCCTGTGCCCCGTTCAATGCCAAGGTGAACAAAGAATCCTTCTCGGTCTCACTTGCCAATGCCTGGTCAAAATATTGTTGTGGATAAAAAAGCTCGTTTGCCGCAGCAGCTTCTTTGGGATTCTGGATGAATTGGTGATAGCCCAAGTAGGCCAAAACGCCCACTGCAATAACCCCGATAACCCCCAAAATGTAGTTCTGGTTCTTCTGAACCCATGCCTCGGTCTTGGTAGCACCCTCGTCCAACGTATTGAAAACCTCAGCCGTTGTACTGTCGTGTTCTTCTATCTGAGCTTCCTCCTCTTTATTTTTTGGCTTAAAGCCTCTCTTCTTGTATGTTGCCATCCGTCATTTAATTGGTCGCGCAAAAATAAAGTTTTTATCCAAAACCAAAAGGTAATTTATTCGTTATTTTTGGAACCCCCTATCGGAAGGGCCACCTTTTAAATCCAAAATGTTTCTCGATTCTTTATGTTTTTAAGGCATTTATCTTTAGTCAATTACAAAAACTTCGATTCCAAGACCTTGGAATTCGACCCTGTGATCAATTGTTTGGTGGGAGACAACGGCGTGGGAAAGACCAATATATTGGATGCGATTTACCACTTGTGCTTTGGAAAAAGTTACTTTAATCCGGTTTCTACCCAGAACATAAAGCACGATACGGATTTTTTTGTGGTGGAAGGGGAGTTTGAGAAAAACCATAGAACGGAAAAAATATTGTGCTCCTTTAAAAAGGGGACCAAAAAAGTGATCAAGCGCAATGGGAAACCGTATGAAAAATTCTCGGAACATATTGGCTTTTTGCCTTTGGTGATCATTTCCCCATCGGACCGCGACCTTATTTTGGAAGGCAGTGAAACCCGTAGAAAATTTATGGACGGCGTTATATCGCAATCCGATAAGGTATACCTTCAAAACCTTATCAAGTACAATAAAGTGGTCGTACAGCGCAACTCTTTGCTCAAATATTTTGCGGCCAACCGCACATTCGACCCGGACACCCTGAGCATCTACAACGAACAAATGCACTCTCTGGGCAGTGCCATCCACAAAAAACGAGTGGAATTCATTGATTCCTTTCTGCCTATTTTTAAAGAACAGTACAACCATATTTCGGAAAAAGAGGAGCAGATCATGCTTTCCTACGAAAGTCAACTGAGCAGCGAAAACCTCTTGGATTTATTAAAGAAGAACATTGAAAAGGACCGCGCGCTACAATATACTTCGGTGGGTGTGCACAAGGACGATATGGATTTTACCATAGCCGGACACCCCATCAAAAAATTTGGAAGCCAAGGCCAACAAAAATCCTTTTTGATAGCACTGAAACTGGCGCAGTTCCACTTTATAAAGGACCTGGCCGATACCACCCCGATCCTATTGCTGGATGATATTTTTGATAAATTGGACGAAAACAGGGTCTCCCACATCGTTGGGCTGGTTAAGGATGACAATTTTGGGCAGATTTTTATCAGCGACACCCATGCCGACCGTACCGAAAATGTGGTGAAGAACATTCATCAGAGTTATAAAATATTTACCTTGTAGCATCATGTGGAGAACCGTATTCGTTTTAGTGGTTTTGATGCTCTTTGGATGTAATGAGAATTCTTCCGTTGAGCCAGCCGATCTGCATTATTTGAACGGCTATTGGGAAATTTCGGAGGTAGCGTTTCCCGATGGCACCCTCAAGCAATACCCGGTAAACACCAACATTGATTTTATTTACTTTGAAGACAATCAGGGATATCGCAAAAAAATGCAGCCCCGGTTTGACGGTTCCTATGAGACTTCGAATGATCTGGAAGATTTTACGATCTCCAACGTTAACGACATCATCACTCTCCATTATACCGGCGAGTTGAGCGAATGGGAAGAAAAATTGACGCAATTGGACTCGTTGTCGTTTTCTGTGGTCAATGAAGATGGAATCACATATTCCTACACACGTTTTGAACCCATCAAAATTCCAAAGTAATGGCCAAAAGACACAGCTCACACATACCGTTGAGCGAAGCGCTCAGCGAATTCATAAAAGAAAACAAGCTCCAAAAAGGTATGGACAAGGTGGATGCACGTGAAGCTTGGTCAAGACTTATGGGGAATGGCGTCAACAATTACACCACCCATGTGGAACTTAAGAACGAAACGCTTTTCGTTTCCCTTTCCTCCTCCGTGCTCCGGGAAGAATTGAGTTTGGGCAAATCCAAGATCGTAACAATGATCAATGAGGAACTGGGAAAAGAGCTAGTGAAGAAGTTGGTTTTAAGGTAATCGAAATGTAAGTTCCCAGTACAAACGTAGGAGTTGTCAAAGAGAACAATGGATTATTTTATTGGCAGATGATTGGATTTTTACATAATTAGTCATTCTGGTATGGAGATTTCTCAATCGATACTTTGTATCTCATTTCGAAATGACAAGTATATCCCCAATGTCATTTCGACAGAGCAAAGCGACGAGAAATCTAACACAAATCCCTCATCAGTATCCCATTCCTTTTTGATTAGATTCCCTGTCAAGCAGGGAATGACAATACATTCAAATCGGATAGTTGAGAATCCATATCGCCCTACAACTCATTTTCGGCTTCGCTCAATGACCGTTGCTCAGCAACCGCATTAAATAAAAAAAGCCACCCAAAATAGGTGGCCCGTCTTAACATGTATCTTATATGCTGTTAGTAGATTTCCCTTCCCGAAAAGTGGAAAGCCCCTTCGATTTCAGCATTTTCATCACTATCGGAACCGTGTATTGCGTTTTCGCCGATACTGGCCGCGTACAACTTTCTAATGGTTCCTTCTGCAGCTTCCTGTGGGTTGGTAGCACCGATCAATGCCCTAAAATCATCCACGGCATTGTCTTTTTCCAAAATTGCGGCCACAATGGGTCCCCTTGTCATAAACTCCACCAACTCGTCAAAAAATGGACGCTCTTTGTGGATGGCATAGAATATTTCGGCATCTCTCGTACTGAGTTGCGTATACTTCATGGCCACAATCTTAAATCCAGCCGCCGTTATTTTATCCAGGATTGCACCGATATAGCCGTTCTCAACGGCATCAGGTTTGATCATGGTAAATGTTCTATTTCCAGTCATTTTTTAAATTTTGCGCAAACTTAAGCTTTTTCAATCAAGCTACAAGGCTCAATAGCTTTGTTTTAACTCTTGAATGATGATCCCATTGTCTCCCATCATCTTGAATTCCGCGGTCTGGCTCTCAAAATACAGGTTGATGATGCCATAGCTTTTATCCGATACCACATCTCCCACTCGGTACCGGTTGGCCTCTCCGCTAAAACTGGAATAGGAATGGGTAAGCCCGCTACTGGTAAAATCTACCAAGGGATAGGAAAGCCCAGAAATATTGTCCCTGGAAAACTCCGAAATATGTCGGTCACCGGACAAAAGCATCACACCCTTTGCTCCTGACTTTACAATCATATCCTCCAATTTATCCACTTCAGCGGGAAAATTGCCCCAGGTCTCAAAACCATGTTCCCCGGAAAGTACTTGAATGCTGGACATGATCAGGTTAAAATCCGCATCGGAATTGCTCAGCTCCGCCTGCAACCATTGCCACTGTTCTCTGCCCAGAATGGTAGCATTCGGGTCTTCTGTTGGTTTATATCGCTTTTCGGAATCGTTGTCCTTTACCAATTCGCTTCTAAAATATCGTGTGTCCAAAACTATGATCTTCACCTTTCCAGAAGGCATCTGGTATTCGTGGGAAGCATAGACACCTTCGCGATTTCTTCGTTCACTGTCTTGGGGCACTTCCATAAAATCCAAGAAAACCTGTTGGCTCTCCTTTTTTATGGAAAAATCCGCACCTCCATCGTTGACACCAAAATCGTGGTCGTCCCATGTTCCTATAATCGGCACCTTGGCCTTTAGCTTGGCATATGCAGCTACACTGTCCTGCATGGCATAAATTTCTCGCAAACGGGAAACATCGTCCGTATCCGCATACACAATATCGCCTCCCCAAATCCAAACATTTGGGTCCGCCGCCAAAATATCATCCCAAAAAGGATTGGGCTCTTGCGGCATGTTGCAGGACCCGAAGGCCACTACAAAATCGGGGGTCGGCTTTTCCTCGGTCCCTGCCTGATTCTCCACCTTCTTTTTACAGGCCGAAGCCAGAACCATGGCCGCCAAAAAAATATAACTATGCTTCATTGTTTGCTTTTACCTGACCAAAAATACATATAAAGCGAGTTTCCTCTACATTATATTATTGTATATTTGGCCGCATGAATTCAGCGGATATCACGACGGTAAAGTCGATTCTTTCCCAACCTCAAAAGATAGTGATCGTGCCCCATAGAAATCCCGATGGGGATGCCATGGGTTCCTGTTTGGCGCTTCATGGTTTTTTGAAAACCAAAGGGCACACGGTGAATATTGTAGCGCCCAACGACTATCCCAAATTCCTCAAATGGATGCCAGGAAACGAATTGGTCATCAATTTTGAGAGAGAAAATGCAAAGGCCAAGGAACTTATCGAAGAAGCCACCGTTATTTTTACTTTGGACTTTAACGACTTGTCCAGAGTGGGACAAATGGAAGGTGTTTTACAAGAAGCATCAGCAGATTTTATAATGATAGACCATCACCAACAACCCAGCGATTATGCCACCGTGACCTATTCCGATGTTTCCATGAGCTCAACCTGTGAAATGGTCTACAATTTTATTGACTTTTTGGGCGAAACCGAACGTATAGATCCTGCTATCGCAACAAATCTTTACACGGGCATTATGACGGATACCGGTTCCTTTAAGTACCGTTCCACCTCCAGCAAAACGCATCGTGTGGTGGCCGAGCTTATTGACAAGGGTGCCGACAACATGACCATACACCAGGAAGTCTTTGATACCAATTCCCCGTCCCGACTGCATTTATTGGGCAAGGCCCTGAGCAATATGGTGATTCTACCGGAATACAAAACGGCCTACATTACCCTGACGCAAGAGGAACTGGACCAATACGATTACAACAAAGGGGACACCGAAGGTTTCGTAAATTATGGCCTAACTTTGGAAGGCATTATTTTCGCATTGATATTTATTGAGAACCGAGAAGAAGGCATTATTAAGATTTCGCTGCGTTCCGTTGGGGATTTTTCCGTGAACGAGTTTGCAAGGGAACATTTTAATGGTGGCGGGCACAACAATGCCGCCGGTGGCCGAAGTGATCTGGGCATGGAAGAGACCATTTCCCGTTTCAATGAAATTTTGAAAACCTATAAAAATAAGCTGAACCCATGAGATTTTTTCTAGCCATATTGTTGGTTGCGACCGTGGTGGGCTGCGGAGGACCCGAACCCAGAAGACCTGTAGAGGTAAAGTCGGGCAGTTTTTTCAAGGAATCGATTGAGCGTACCAAAAAATTGTTGGCGGAAGAGGAACAAATAATTCAAGGAATTATTGCAAAGGATACGGTTCATGAATATTTTTCAAGCCCCAATGGATTTTGGTATTATTATGAAAAACAAAACGATACCGCCAGCTATTCCCCAAAATCGGGAGACCATATTTTGTTTTCGTACAATTTGATGAGTTTGGAAAATGATACCATTTACACTGCTGAAGAAATAGGACCGTCCTCTTATGTAATCGACAAGCAACAATTATTTCCCGGACTCCAAAATGCGGTGAAGCTTTTAAAGATAAACGAGAAGGTCACCTTTTTGTTCCCATCTCCCCTAGCTTTTGGCTATCAAGGGGACAATAGGGCCATTGGACCAAAAACACCGCTTAAATCATCTGTAGAATTACACACAATCATAATAGACAACGACAGTTTAAACTAAATTCATAAGCAATGAAGAAATTATTTTACATCATACCATTATTTTTCCTTGTCATCATAGGATGTAAGTCCAGCAAATATGCCGAATTGGGAGATGGTATTTTCGCGGATATCCAAACTACCAAAGGGGATATCATCGTACAATTAGAATACAAGAAAACCCCGGTCACAGTGGCCAACTTCGTATCCTTGGCAGAAGGAAAAAATCCATTCGTGAACGATGAGTACAAGGACAAAAAGTTCTACGATGGTATTATTTTCCACAGGGTCATGAAGGATTTTATGATTCAAGGCGGGGATCCCACCGGAACCGGTAGTGGAAACATAGGATACACCTTTAAGGATGAGTTCAACGATTCCTTGAGGCACTCTAAAAAAGGCATCCTTTCCATGGCCAATAGAGGCCCCAAGACCAACAGCAGCCAGTTTTTCATAACCCATACCGCCACTCCTTGGTTAGATGACAAGCATACCGTTTTTGGTGAAGTGGTGGAAGGCATGGATGTTGTGGACTCCATCGCAAATGTAAAGACCGGTGCACAGGACAGACCCACTACGGAAGTCATAATGAACCATGTCGAAATCGTACGCAATGGCAAGGAAGCAAAGCAGTTTGATGCCATAAAAATATTGAACGATTATTTTGAGGAGGCCAAAGCAGAGGAAGAAGCCTTCAAAAAGATGAAAGAAGACCTAGCGGCCCAATTCACCGAACAAATCAATGAAGCCGAGGAGACTCCAAGTGGCCTGCGCATATTGACCTTGAAGGAAGGTGACGGTGAACAGCCCAAAATAGGTCAGCAAGTATTGGTAAACTATGCAGGATGGCTGTTCAATGGTGATTTGTTCGATAGCAATATTCAAGAAGTTGCAGAACAATTCAATCAATTGAACCCGGGCAGAAGAGATCAGGGAGGCTATAGGCCCTTCCCAATGAGCTATAGCCCTGACGCCCAATTGGCAGCAGGTTTCCGTGAAGGACTGTTGACCATGAAAGTAGGTGATAAAGTTCGTTTGTTCATCCCACCACATTTGGGATATGGCGACAACGATTATGGCCCAATACCTGGTGGTTCCACATTGGTATTTGATATTGAAATTGTGGGAATCCAACAATAAACTCCTATAAGAATAAATTAAAAAAGCCGTACTTTTCCGTACGGCTTTTTATATGCCCAAAAAACACTTTGTTTTCATTTTTGATGGGAAAAAGAACCAAGACAATCATAGCCATCTCACTTCCCATACAAGTAATTTTGGTGAAGTGGATAAGCTACTATCCTAACTTTGTTGAAGCGTATTACAGTACTGGGCTATATGTGTATATTTCAAGATCGTTAAGGGTATTGTTTGGTTGGATCCCGTTTTCCTTCGGAGATTTGATGTATACTGCCCTTGTGCTTCTGGCCGTCCGTTACCTATATAAAAAATGGAAGACCATTGGTCGAAAACCTTTCATGTTCCTGAAAGATATCGCAGTGGTATTGTCCATTGCCTATTTTACGTTTCACCTGCTTTGGGGGCTTAACTATCACCGGCAGCCCATTACTTGGAAATTGGATATTGAACGTGATTACACGTTGGAGGAACTGGTGGAACTCACTGAATTCATGGTACAAAAAACAAATCAATATCAACTTAAACTGACGGGAGATACCATATCCCCAGTGCACATTCCCTACTCCAAAAAAGAAATTTTCTCCAAAACAGAGGAAGCATACGAAAACTTTGCAAAGCAATACCCGGATTTTGGCTATGAACACCGTAGCCTAAAATCTTCCATTTATAGCACTCCCCTAACTTTTATGGGATATGGTGGTTACCTAAACCCATTTACGAACGAAGCCCAAGTGAATGGCGTTACTCCAAAATTCAGACTGCCCACTGTAAGTTGCCACGAAGTAGGCCATCAATTAGGGTACTCCGCGGAGGGAGCCACCAATTTTATCGGCTATCTGGTAACCTCACAAAGTACCGACCCCTATTTTAAGTACTCCGCCTACAACCATGCATTGGGGTATTGTCTCACCGACCTTTTTTATAGGGATGAAGAAAAGTATACTGAGATTGCGGGCACCATAAACATGGGTGTCAAAGAAAATTTTAATGAATTGCGCACATTTTGGGAAAAATATGAGAATCCTTTGGAACCCATGTTCAAATCCGTGTTCAACACTTTTTTAAAGGTGAACAACCAAAAGGAAGGCATAAAAAGTTACAATGCGGTCGTAGGGCTCATCATCAACTACCGAAAACGTCATTTAAGCGGACTTTGAAACTTGTGGAGTCCTTAAACAAAGGTTATATTTAAACCGACTAATTCAATTCAAACCTTATGAAAATTAAACTATTAGCGCTGTTTCTCTTCTTGGGCAGTGTTTCTTTGTTTGCACAGGATTATTTTCCAAAAAATGACGGTGTAAAAGCGGAGAAAAACAACAATTACAGGGCATTTACCAATGCCAAGATCTACGTTACACCTACACAGGTGATCAACAACGGCACCTTGCTCATACAGCACGGTAAAGTAGTAGCGGTGGGCAAGTCCGTTAGCATCCCTAAAAATGCCATAGTGGAAGACTTGGAAGGTAAATCCATTTATCCATCCTTTATCGATGTATTTTCCGGTTTTGGTGTAAAACTTCCTGAAAGCGCCAATGGTGGAGGAAGATCGGCCCAATATGGCCCATCCAGGGAAGGGTTTTATTGGAACGACCATATTATGCCCGAAAACGATGCCATCGAAAGCTTCAGCTACGATGCCAAAGAAGCCAAAGAACTTAGAAATGCAGGTTTTGGGACCATTAACGCACACATTGAAGATGGAATCGCAAGAGGTTCCGGGCTGTTGGTCGCACTGAATGATGAAGCATCCGAAGCCGAAAGAATTCTTTCCGACAGATCCGCCCAATATTTTTCTTTTGAAAAAAGCAGGGCATCCAGACAATCATACCCAGGTTCCCTAATGGGCGCCATGGCCTTGATGCGTCAGGTATATTATGATATGGATTGGTACAGCAAAGGGAACGTAGATACCAAAGATCGTTCTTTGGAAGCCCTTATCGCCAACCAGGGATTGACACAAATCTATGCGGCTGGGGATAATGGCAACGTTTTAAGAGCGGATAAAATCGGGGACCTTTTCGGAATACAGTACACCATATTGGCCGGCGGGGATGAGTATGAACGTATCGACGAAATCAAGGCGACCAATGCAAAACTTATTTTGCCATTGGATTTTCCAGATGCATTCGATGTTTCCAACCCTTACCAAGCCAAGTATATTGCTCTGAAAGACCTCAGACATTGGAACTTGGCACCTTCCAATCCAAAGGTATTGGCAGATAATGGCGTAGAGTTTTCGATTACGCTGCACGGACTCAAATCTCCAAAAGATTTGAAAGAAAAAATCATGAAAGCTATCACCTACGGACTTTCCAAGACAAAAGCCTTGGAGGCCCTGACCACTGTTCCTGCCGGGATTTTGGGAAAATCGGATGAAATAGGCTCATTGCAAGCAGGCAGTCAAGCCAACTTCTTGATTACCTCCGGAGATATATTCGACAAAGGAACCACCCTTTACGAAAACTGGGTGCAAGGAACCAAAAACGTCATAGAAAGCATGGATGTCATCGATATCCGGGGTGATTATGACCTTGCCGTTAAGGGCACTACATATAAAGTTTCCTTGACCGGCGATGCTGACAAGCCAAAGGCCGAAATCAAAAAAGGTGATGATACCGTAGAGTCCAAAATAGATTACTCGGGAGATTGGCTGAACATTTCTTTTAGTGATGACAACGTTGGTTCTTACCGAATGGTGGCCCATGTTCTGCCAGGTTCGGAAACTATCAAAGGAAATGTGGTACTTCCCAATGGCGATGAAACTTCTGCTACAATGACCAGAACTTCCCCTTTTGAGGAAAAATCCAAGGACGAGGACAGCATGGAGAAGCCACAATTGATGTCCGTGACCTATCCCAACGTTGGATATGGTTTCAAGGAAAAGCCAAAACAACAGGATATGTTGTTCAAAAATGCAACCGTTTGGACCGGTGAAAGCATTTTGGAAAACACCGACGTGCTCATCAAAAATGGGAAGATTTCGAAAGTTGGAAAAGATTTGCGCGCAGGCGGCGCCACCGTGGTCGATGCCACAGGCAAGCACCTCACTGCAGGAATTATTGACGAACATACCCATATTGCCGCTTTGGCCATAAACGAAGGAGGCCAGAACTCTTCCGCCGAAGTACGAATGGAAGATGTGGTAGACCCCGAAGATGTTGCCATTTACAGGGATTTGGCCGGGGGGGTCACTGCCGCACAGTTGCTCCATGGATCTGCAAACCCTATTGGTGGACAATCCGCCATATTACGAATGAAATGGGGAGAAAGTGCCGAGGACATGATATTCGACAACTCGCCCAAATTCATCAAATTTGCCTTGGGAGAGAACGTAAAGCAGTCCAACTGGGGCAGTTATTCCCGTTTTCCACAGACACGAATGGGTGTTGAGCAAGTATATATTGATTACTTCCAGCGTGCCAAGGAATATGATGAAAAGAAAAAGAGCGGCGAACCATACCGCCATGATGAGGAAATGGAAACATTGGCCGAAATCTTGAACGGAGAACGTTTTATCTCATGCCACTCTTACGTGCAGAGCGAAATCAATATGATGATGAAAGTCGCCGAAAAATTCGGCTTCCGTGTCAATACATTCACCCACATTTTGGAAGGTTACAAAGTAGCCGATAAAATGGCCGAACACGGTGTTGGTGGCGGTACATTTAGTGACTGGTGGGCCTACAAATACGAAGTGAACGACGCTATTCCTTACAATGCTGCCATCATGAGCAGTCAAGGTGTGACGGTTGCCATCAACAGTGATGATGCCGAAATGTCCAGAAGATTGAACCAAGAAGCGGGCAAGACCGTCAAATACGGAGGCATGTCAGAAATTGAAGCTTGGAAAATGGTCACGCTGAACCCGGCCAAACTACTTCACTTGGACGACCGTGTAGGAAGTATTGAAGAAGGAAAGGATGCCGATGTTGTGCTATGGAGCGATCATCCGCTATCCGTTTACGCAAAAGCTGAAAAAACCTTGATCGAAGGAAAAGTATATTTTGATCTCGAAAAAGACAAAATGCTCAGGGAATCCATCAAAAAGGAACGTAACCAGTTGATTGGAATGATGCTGAACGATAACAAAAAGGGTGGAAAATCCAAGACCCCTGTCCAAAGCAAGAAAGAAGAATTTAATTGTGACACCCTTTAAAAAATAGACCATGAAGAAAATATTTTTAATCATAGCAATTGTTTTTGGGGTTTCATTGAACGCACAGCAGACCCCTGCCCCACCTCAATCCGAACAGATTGCCATCGTTGGTGCCACGGCCCATATTGGCAATGGAGAGGTGATAGAGAACTGTACCATCATTTTTAAGGATGGAAAAATTACCGCTATCGGTGCAGGTCTGATGGCCCCGACCATTGGGACCATGATCAATGCCGAAGGTAAACACGTGTATCCCGGTTTCATTGCACCATCCAAATCATTGGGACTGGTAGAGGTCGATGCCGTTAGGGCAAGTGACGATCAGGACGAAATCGGTGAAATGATTCCACACGTTCGCAGTTTGATCGCTTACAATGCAGAGTCCAAAGTAGTGGAAAGTATGCGTCCGAACGGTGTTCTTATCGGACAGGTGACCCCTGTTGGAGGAACCATTTCCGGAACTTCCAGCATTGTTCAGTTCGATGCGTGGAACTGGGAAGATGCAGCAGTTAAAAAAGATGATGGCATCCACCTGAATTGGCCCAACTTCTTTAGAAGGGGCCGCTGGTGGGCCGGAGAAGAAAGAGGTTACATACCCAACAAGGACTATGGAAAGGAAATGGATGATATAAAACTATTTTTCCAAAACTCCATGGCCTATGGGAAGGCAACGGAAAAGGAGAAAAATCTGCCATTTGCTGCCATGCAAGGCCTTTTTGATGGATCTCAACGTTTGTACATCCATGCCGATGGCGAAAAGGAAATGACCGACGCGGTGACGTTGGCCAAGGAAATGGGTGTTAAAAACGTGGTAATCGTTGGTGGATATCGAGCCAATAAAATTGTGGACCTACTTAAAGAACACAATATTCCCGTATTGGTAGAACGCACACACGCTTTGCCAAGTTTTGAAGACGATGATTACGACATTACCTATAAATTGCCAAAATTATTGGTCGATGCTGGCCTTTTGGTCGGATTGCAAAATGAGGACGCTGGTAATTTTCAGGTACGGAACCTTGCTTTTTATGCAGGACAAACTGTGGGTCAGGGATTGGACAAAGAAACTGCGCTCCAATTAATAACCGGAAATACGGCCAAAATTCTTGGGATTGATGACATGTACGGAACCTTGGAAGAAGGTAAAAGCGCAACACTGTTCATCTCCGAAGGTGATGCCTTGGATATGAGGACCAACCAACTATCAAAAGCATATATTGATGGTAGGGACGTTTCGTTGGAAACGCACCAGACCGAACTTTGGAAACGGTACATGGGCAAATACGAAAGAGAAAAAGAAGGACAATAGATTTCTTCTAAATAAAAAACGGCGCTCTAATGAGCGCCTTTTTTATTTCTACTATGATCAATTCATTTTAATGGGAACGTACTCCCCATTTTCCGGTTTTTCGTAAAACGCACTCGATTTGGAATCCTCACTCAACATAACTTCTTCAAAATTGACCGTGCTTGCCGGTTCCAATATCTTTCTTCCCTCATAATTATGCCATGTAATCGATTTTGGCAACACCAGTCCATTCACTTCTTGCCAATTATCGTAATGAATCCATTTTACATTGTCCGAACTTTCACCCGAGCGATAAGTCACCGTATAGCCCAACCAAGCCATTTGGTGGGTATCAGGATTAAAATGGATGAAGTACTCATCTTTGGATGAAGCTCCAACACCTGATTCATAGGCTATTTGCAGACCGGGGTATTTTTTGCCTTCATACTCCAAATCTTCGGTAGCAGAATATAGGATGCCATCATCGGACAACACAAAGGGCATAGCGAAGAAGTAAAACATTAAATTATGATAAAAGCCTGCATCGCCTTCATAGTTCCCAGTTTTATTCAAGAGCCAAGCTTGTTCTCCGTTAAAACCCATTGAAAATGCCTCGGTATCGATTCTATCTTTTCGGGTCCATAAATCAATGGTATGGGTTTCGGATTGGTTTGGTTTTGGCAGCACAAAGGATACTGTTCGTTGTGACTTCCATTTTTTCAAACCTCCATGTGCATCAAAAACTTTCGTTAAGGCATCAGGATAAATAGCTTCGTCAACCACCATTTCCTGCTGAACTGGTGTTTCATTTTTTTCTGTTTTGGGATTTTGTTTACAGGCGGCCAAGCCCAACAAAAATAATAGGATGGTTAATTTGTTCATGGATTAAATTTTACCAGTTGGTCGAAAAGCCCTTTTTATAATTACAGGAATGGCTATTTTTACCCAGTATGGAAGCTAAATTCATCAGCAGTGCCCAGAATCCCTTGATAAAAAAGATTCTGCAACTCAAAGAAAAGTCCCGTGAACGAAAAAAAACGGGCCTTTTTGTTGTAGAAGGACAACGGGAGCTGGAATTGGCGCAAAAGGGTGGCTATGTTTTGCAAACGCTTCTCTATTGTCCAGAACTGATGGGTTCCAGCTCCGTTGATGCTTTTACCAAGCCTTCCAATCAAGAAATTATCCAAGTTTCTGAAAGTGTTTACGGTAAAATTGCTCATCGGGGGACCACCGAAGGCATCATGGGTTTGATGCGTTCCAAAGACCATGCGTTGGCAAACATCGTTTTCAAAGACAAAACACCTTTGGTGCTGGTGGCCGAAGCCCCAGAAAAACCAGGTAACATCGGTGCATTGTTGCGTACTGCCGACGCCGCAGCCGTAGATGCCGTTTTAATAGCAAATCCCAAATCAGACCTATATAGTCCAAACATTATCCGTTCCAGCGTAGGTTGTCTTTTTACCAACCAGATTGGCGTGGGAACCACGGACGAAATCATTGATTTTTTACAAACCAACCAAATCAAAATTTACTGTGCTGCACTTACCGCTTCCAAAAATTATGTGGATTGCGATTTTAAAGCCGCTTCCGCCCTTGTAATGGGTACGGAGGCCACCGGATTAACAGAAAAATGGCTTCAAAATTCCGACCAAAACATAATTATACCGATGCAAGGAGAAATAGATTCCATGAATGTTTCGGTATCCGCTGCAATACTTATATTTGAGGCGAAGCGCCAGCGCGGATTTTAAGCTATGGAAAAAAATGTACTATTTTATGTCATCCTGGCCATTCTCGTGGTCCAATATCTGGTTCACCAGTATTTGGAGTACCTGAACGCCAAGCGTTTTAAATCTACCCTGCCCCCGGAACTCACCGATGTTTTTGATGAAGACGAATATCAAAAGTCTCAAAAATATAAAAGGACCAACTACAAGTTCGGCGTTGTTTCCGACGGCTTTTCACTGGTCTTAACGATATGTTTCCTTGCTTTTGGAGGTTTTGAATGGGTGGACCAGCTCACACGTTCCATTACGGAGGAAGCTATCCCAATGGCATTGATTTTTTTCGGAATAATCATGTTGGGAAGTGCCTTGTTGGGATTACCCTTCTCTTACTACAGAACTTTTGTAATCGAAGAAGAATATGGGTTCAACAAAACAACAAGGTCCACCTTTTGGTCAGACAAGATAAAAGGTGCCATCTTGACCATCATTCTTGGAGGTGGGATTTTGAGCCTATTCATGCTGTTCTACCAATCTACGGGACCTAATTTTTGGATTTATGCTTGGATCGCAGTCGGTATTTTCATCTTGTTCATCAATCTATTTTACAGCCGATTGATAGTGCCGTTGTTCAACAAGCAAACGCCACTTGAAGACGGTAGCCTTAAAAGTTCCATTGAAAACTATGCCCAAAAAGTAGGTTTTGAGCTTCAAAATATTTTCGTGATCGACGGTTCCAAACGATCAACCAAGGCAAATGCCTATTTTTCGGGATTCGGCAAAGAAAAGCGGATTACACTGTTCGATACGTTGATCAACGACCTGAGCGAAGATGAAATTGTTGCCGTTCTAGCGCACGAAGTGGGGCATTATAAACGTAAACACATTATTGTGAACCTAGTTGTTTCACTATTTACCACAGGTCTAACATTGTTCATCCTTTCGTTGTTCATCAACCATCCCGAGATATCCCTGGCCATTGGAGTATCCACCCCGAGTTTTCATGCTGCTTTGGTGGGGTTTGCCCTTTTGTACAGCCCCATCTCGGAAATCACGGGTTTGATTATGAACTATTTATCACGAAAATTCGAGTTTCAGGCCGATGATTTTGCCAAGAATACCTTTGCAGCGACACCTTTGGTTTCTTCCTTAAAAAAGTTGTCCAAAAAAAGCCTGAGCAATCTAACACCTCACCCCGCATACGTTTTTGTGCACTATTCCCACCCCCCGTTGGTGGAACGTATCCGAAACCTTAAGGCATAGATTTTGTTGTTTAGAAAATAAGATTGTAGTAAATTTAATATACTATGACAGAGGCTGCTATTGAAAAAGAGAACAAGGAGATTGCGAAGCAGTACAAGGAATTACTTCGCATAAGCTACCAAACCCTGACGGATGAGGACAAGAAATTGATTCGTTCCGCCTTCGACGTTGCCGTGGATGCCCACAAGGACCAGCGAAGAAAATCAGGGGAGGCTTATATTTTTCATCCGATTGCCGTTGCCAAGATCGTAGCATCGGAAATTGGCCTTGATGCCGTTTCCATTTCCGCTGCCCTGCTCCACGATGTAGTGGAGGATACCCCGTATACGTTGGACGATATTGAGCGCATGTTCGGCGAGACCGTGGCACGTATCGTGGACGGACTCACCAAAATCGCCCATTTAAAAAAGGACAAGGACATTAGTCAGCAAGCGGAGAATTTTAGAAAAATGCTGCTGACCCTCCATGATGATGTCCGGGTGATCATCATCAAGATTGCGGACCGCTATCACAATATGCTCACCATGGATTCCATGCCGGAGCACAAACAGGTGAAGATAGCATCGGAAACGCTTTACATCTATGCGCCGTTGGCGCACCGAATAGGTCTTTACAACATCAAGAACGACCTAGAAGATCTTGCTTTAAAATATACCGAGCCAGAAGTTTACAACGATATCTTGGCCAAAATAGAGGACACCGAAGAGGAAAATTTGGCGTATATCGAAGATTTTTCCAACGTGATCCGAACTTCTTTGGATAAAGAGGGGCTCAACTATTTCATCAAGGGAAGGATGAAGTCCATATTCTCCATCCGTAGGAAAATGAAGGCGCAGAACGTTTCCTTTGATGAGGTCTATGATAAGTTTGCCATCAGGATCATTTATAAATCCGACAAGAAAAACGAAAAATTCCTCGCTTGGAAGATATATTCCATTGTTACGGACCACTTTACCCCAAACCCTATTCGGTTAAGGGATTGGATCACATCACCCAAATCCACAGGGTACGAAGCGCTGCACATTACGGTAATGGGCCCGAAGGGCAAATGGGTAGAGGTTCAGATTCGTAGCGAACGTATGCACGAAATCGCCGAAAAAGGTTATGCCGCACACTTTAAATACAAGCACGGTGCACAAAAAGAGCAAGGCATTGAAGAATGGTTGAACAAATTACAAGAGGCCCTGGAAGGTGCCAATGGCAACGCAGTGGATTTTGTGGAGGAATTCAAGCTAAACCTTTATTCCAAGGAAATATTTGTGTTCACACCCAAGGGCGACCTAAAATCGATGCCCAAAGGAGCAACTGCTCTGGATTTTGCCTTTAACATCCATACCGAGATCGGTTTGAAGACCCGTGGGGCAAAAGTGAACGGCAAACTAGTGCCATTGGGAACAAAACTCAGGAGCGGGGACCAAGTAGAGGTGATAACTTCCGATAGTGCCAAACCTACCCAGAGCTGGCTGGATTATGCCGAAACGGCAAGGGCCAGGTCCAAAATAAAATCATCGCTGAGCGAGGAGAAAAAAGAAGTCGCCGCGGAAGGAAAGGAAATTTTGCGCCGAAAGCTGAAAGCCCAAAAAATCAATTTGAACGAGGACACGGTAAACAAACTGGTGACCTTCTTCAAGTTGAAAACGAGTTTGGACCTATTTTACAGGGTGGGCATTGGTGTGATCGACAACGATAAGCTAAAGGATTTTTCCTCTTCCTATCACAATGCATTTATCAATTTCTTTAAGAACAGGATGCGGAAGACGCCCGCCCCAAAGGATATTGACAAAAATGAGATCACCACAAAATATGACTTGCTTGTATTTGGAAAGGAAGAAGAAAGGCTCAACTACAAACTGTCCCAATGCTGCAATCCTATTCCCGGCGACGATGTTTTTGGTTTTGTGAGCGTGAACGATGGAATTAAAGTGCACAAAAAGAACTGTCCCAACGCCATTTCGTTACAATCCAACTACGCATATCGCATTATCAGTGCCAAGTGGATCGATTCTTCCCAAGAGGAGTTTTCCGTGGATATCCAAATTACGGGAATTGACAATATGGGACTGGTCAAGGACATCACAAAAATCATCTCCGAAAATATGCACGTGAACATGCGCAACCTTAACTTTAGCGCAGATGGGGGCACTTTTAAGGGCAAAATAACCCTCGTGGTAAAAAACAACAATATCCTTAAAAGATTGATGGACAGTTTAAAGCAGGTCGAAGGAATAGATAAAGTGACCAGAATTTAATTTTTAACTGTACCTTTGTGCATTAGCATAGGTAGAAAGCCATGGGAAACAATAAAAATCAGGAAATTGTAAAAAATGTATTTACCTCGTTCCTCGAGGAAAAAGGACATCGCAAAACCCCTGAACGCTACGCCATTTTACAGGAAATTTACGAAAGTGAGGACCATTTTGATGTAGAATCCCTCTATATCAAAATGAAGACCAAAAACTATAGGGTAAGCCGTGCCACACTCTACAACACCATTGAACTTTTATTGGAGAGCAAGTTGGTCCGCAAGCACCAGTTTGGCAAAAACCAGGCACAGTACGAAAAATCGTATTTCGACAGGCAGCACGACCACGTTATCCTTACCGATACAGGAGAGGTGGTAGAATTTTGTGACCCGCGCATTCAATCCATTAAAAAAACCATTGAGGAGGTTTTTGACATCAAGATCAACAATCACTCCTTATATTTCTACGGAACTCGAAACAAAGAACAAAACCTAACAGAATAACCCGAACATTTCATGGTAGATTTATTGCTTGGACTCCAATGGGGAGACGAAGGAAAAGGAAAAATTGTTGATGTACTGACCAAGGAATACGATATTATCGCCCGATTTCAAGGAGGTCCCAATGCAGGTCACACACTGGAATTTGATGGCATAAAACACGTTTTACATACCATCCCATCCGGTATTTTTCACGAAAATGCCATAAATATTGTTGGCAACGGAGTGGTGATCGACCCTGTTATCTTTAAAAAGGAGCTGGACAACTTGGAAAAATTCAATATCGATATTGAATCCAAGCTTCTCATTTCCCGCAAAGCACACCTTATTCTGCCCACGCACCGTTTGTTGGATGCAGCTTCCGAAGCTTCCAAGGGAAAGGCGAAAATTGGCTCTACCCTAAAGGGTATAGGGCCCACCTATATGGATAAAACAGGCCGTAATGGTATGCGTGTCGGGGATTTGGAATTCGATGACTGGAAAACAAAATACCGTGCCCTTGCCGATAAGCATGAGGCCATGATCGATTTTTACAATGTGGATATCGAATACAATCTGGCCGAGTTGGAAGCAGAATTTTGCGAAGGCGTGGAAACCCTAAAAAAATTGACCTTCATCGATAGCGAGGAATACATCTTCAAGGCACAGGCGGAAGGCAAAAAAATACTGGCAGAGGGCGCACAAGGCTCTCTTTTGGATATTGATTTTGGAACGTATCCCTATGTTACATCATCCAATACAACAGCTGCAGGAGCCTGCACCGGATTGGGTGTGGCCCCGAACAAAATTGAAAGGGTTCTTGGTATTTTCAAGGCCTATACCACGCGTGTGGGAAGCGGCCCGTTCCCTACCGAACTTTTTGATGATGATGGCGCCACAATGGCAAGAGTTGGCAACGAATTTGGGGCCACCACGGGAAGACCTAGACGTTGTGGATGGCTAGATCTGGTCGCCTTGAAATATGCCGTTCAAATCAATGGAGTCACCGAACTTATGATGATGAAGGCCGATGTTCTAAGCGGTTTTGACACCGTAAAGGTCTGCACCTCCTATAAATACAAAGGTGAGCAAATCCAACATCTGCCCTACAACATCGAGGAAGAATACGTAACTCCTGTGTACAAAGAAATGAAAGGTTGGTCCAAGGATTTGACAAAACTTTCCAAAGAAGAAGATTTGCCGGCCACGTTGAACGACTATATTGCATTTTTGGAAGAGCAGTTGAACGTGCCCATCAAGATTGTATCCGTTGGTCCGGACAGGCTCCAAACCATTCACAGGTAGGCTTTAGCTTTAAAAAAGAATGTGTTTTTAAGTATGGTATCAAGCTATACTGATAAAAGGCAACAGGCATGACAAAAGATATGCTAAAAGAGTTGATCGCACAGAATAGGAAAACCTGTGATTTTACTTTTAACGAAATTACCCAAGAAAATAGCACCCTAAAATTGAATGGGGATACCGCATCTGTCGGGTTTATCTATCGTCACATTGGTGAAATCATCCACTTACTTTCTCAATTCTTCGGCATTCCCACCCATATTAAAAACACTACTATGGGCCAAAAGGATACGGGAAAGGTTTACAAGAAAGAAGAAAGTCAAAAGTTGGTGGACGACGGTTACAAGATATTGTACGACCTTGTCGAGAATCTTTCCGAGAAAGAATGGATGGAAACCTTGGACACCCCTTTTTTTGGTCCCATATCCAAAATCAGGTTATTGGGGCATATCTTATATCACAATACCTATCATTGCGGGCAAATTACACTTACCCTTAAACGCGGAAAGTAAAAAAACGGGGCGCAACCGTTTGGAACCTAAATCCCAAAGCTTTCTAAACGCTATATGCCACTTCCGCTAAAAACCCTACTTTTGGGCAAAATTTTATGAACTTGAAAAGCATTTCATTTTTCATTCTATTTCTTTTCGCTTTCAGTTTGTCTGCTCAAGATCAGCAACCCGAAGGTGGAAGAAAAATCAATATTGTCTACGGCGCCAACTTTACCAAGGACGAGGCCCAGTTTCCCGGTGCTTCCATTTTTAGCAAAGACGACGAACGACAGGTACAATTTGAACACCAAGGAGCCGACCTTTGGTGCGATATCGCTATTTTTTATGCCGAGGAAAACCGTTTAAAAGCCATTGGCAATATTCGTTTGCAACAAGGGGATTCCATTGAAATGAACAGCGGTAAGATGGATTATGACGGTAATACCAGACTGGCCAAGGCCTGGGAAAAAGTGGATCTTACCAACGGACAAATGACGTTGACCACCGACACCCTTTATTTTGATAGGGAAAAACAGCTGGCCTATTACAATTCGGGAGGAAAGGTCGTGGATTCCGCCAATGTGCTTACAAGCAAAGTTGGCACTTACTTTATCACTCCAAAAAAGTATCAGTTCCAGCGCAATGTGCGCATCGACAATCCTGATTACATTATCGATTCGGAACAACTGGACTATTATACCACCTCCAAAAATGCCTATATGTACGGGCCATCGACCATTACCGGGGAGGAATACAAAATTTATTGTGAGCGGGGTTTTTATGATACGAAAATAGAACAGGGCTACGGCATCAAAAATACCCGCATCGATTACGACAATAAAATCATTGAGGGCGACAGCCTTTATTTTGACAAGGCCACTGAGTTTGCCTCGGCCACGAACAATATCCAGATTACGGACACCATCAACAATGGGGTGATCAGAGCGCACTATGCCGAAGTACACAAGACCAAAGATTCCGTTTTTGCCACCAAAAGAGCGGTTTCCATCAGCTTGGTACAAAAAGATTCCCTCTACATGCACGGGGACACCCTTATGGTGACAGGAAAAGAAGAAGAGCGTATTTTAAGAGCATTCAGAAATGCCAAGTTCTACAAGACCGACCTGAGCGGAAAATGCGATTCCATACACTTTGAGGAGAAAACAGGAATCACCCAACTGATCACCGATCCCATTTTATGGAACGTGGACAATCAGATTACCGGAGACAGCATCCATTTGATCTCGGATTTGGAAACGGACAAATTGGATTCATTAAAGGTGATAGAAAATGCCTTCATCATATCCTTGGACACCATCAGTGGGACAGGATACAATCAAGCCAAAGGAAAAAATCTCTTTGGTAAGTTCATCGAGAACGAGCTCAAGATCATAGATCTTGTACAAAATACAGAGGTCATCTATTATGTTTACAACGATGATGAGGAACTTGTCGGTATCGATAAAACCATCTGTAGTAAAATACGGTTGCTCATGGCGGATAACGACATCGAGGACATTACCTTTTTTGTAAATCCCAACGGGGATATTTTCCCGGAGTCCGACCTTCCCGTCGAGAGCAGGAAACTAAAAGGGTTTGTTTGGCGCGGCGATGAACGGATCAAATCAAAAGATGAAATTTTTGATGAAGACGACAACAACATTGAACTGGTTAAAATTAGGGGAATAGACAACCCCATTGACATTGATGCAGAGGAAAACGAACGGCAGAACAACCAGAACGATCCTATAAATGCAGCCAATAACAAGGCCATAAAACCCAAAAAGCCCGTTCTAAAAAAGAAAGCACAGGCACCATAATGTCCAAAAACGACTTTTTCACATACCAAGCCCAAACTTCCCCGCACCCATTGGCCTTGGAAGTTTCACATGCCAAAGGGAGCTACATCTATGATCAAGATGGCAACGCCCATTTGGATTTTGTGGCAGGCGTATCTGCGTGCAGTCTGGGACATGGCCACCCCAAAGTAGTGGACGCCATCAAACAACAAGTGGACCAATACATGCACGTGATGGTATATGGGGAATATGTACAAAAGCCCGCTGTTGCATTTTCTAAATTATTGGCTTCCCTCCTGCCCAAAAACCTGAACACCACTTATCTGGTCAATTCGGGTACAGAAGCCATGGAAGGAGCCCTAAAGTTGGCGCGCAGGCATACTGGACGCTCACAAATTATTGCCGCAAAGCAGGCCTATCATGGCAATACCATGGGCAGTTTGAGCCTTATGGGACTGGAAGAGCGTAAAAGCGCTTTTCGACCATTGATCCCGGATGTTCGCTACATCCAGTTCAATGCCGAGGAAGAACTTGAAAATATCACGGAAAAGACCGCTGCGGTAGTTTTGGAGACCATTCAAGGCGGGGCTGGATTTATCCTGCCCGAAAATGGTTATCTGGAAAAAGTCAGAAAGCGCTGCAACGATGTTGGTGCGCTATTGATACTGGACGAAATTCAGCCAGGTTTTGGCCGAACCGGTAAATTGTTCGCTTTTGAACACTATAATTGTCCGCCTGATCTCCTCGTCATTGGAAAAGGTATGGCATCCGGCTTGCCCGTTGGGGCCTTTGTTGCCTCTCATGAAATGATGGCAGATTTGAAGGACAATCCAAAGCTCGGACATATCACCACATTTGGCGGCAATCCTGTGATAGCGGCGGCAAGTTTGGCCACTCTAAAAGAAATCACCGAAACAGACCTGATTCCACAAACATTGGAAAAAGAAAAACTGTTCCGAAAATTATTGAAACACCCTTTGATAACTGAAATAAGAGGCAAAGGCTTGATGCTCGCCCCTATTATGAAAGATAGAGAAATGGCCGACTATTTGGTTCTCGAAGCCGCTAAAAAAGGACTGGTCCTTTTTTGGTTGCTCTTTGAGCCCAGAGCAGTAAGAATATCACCGCCACTGACCATTTCAATGAAAGAAATAGAGGAAGGTTGCGACCTAATCCTTGACATTTTAAAAAACTACAAATCGGGTACTGTTAACTAATTTGTTGATAACATACCCCAAAAATGGACTTCAAGAGTAGCTCAAAGGGTTAATTTTAAGTCCATAGTTCAACCAAAAACGTTCCTATGGCGTTAGAATCTAACGAATATCCTGACAAATCCATCAATAAATTTGAGTCCATGCTCAAGACGGATGACGTCTATTTCTTTGATGCGGAGGACTTTGAGGAAATCATTCACTACTATCTGAATAACGGTAAAATCTCCTTGGGCAAAAAAGCCATTCAAATTGGTTTGGAGCAGCACCCAAATTCTATGGAGCTAAAACTGTTGCAGGTAGAAGTTTTGGCTTTCGAGGACAAATTTGAGGCAGCAGAAACGCTCTTGGATGAAATTCAGACCATTAACGCTGCCAATGAGGAAGTTTACATCCAAAGGGCCAATATTCGCTCCAAACAGGACAAACACCAAGAGGCAGTGAACCTACTCCTTGCAGCACTGGACATTACTGACCATTCCTTCGATATTCATTCCTTGTTGGGCATGGAATATCTGTTCATGGACAATTACGAGGAGGCAAAATTAAGTTTTATGCGCTGCGTGGAGATTGATGACACGGACTACTCATCTCTCTATAATGTGGTGTACTGCTTCGAGTTTTTGGAAGATTTTGATGGAAGCATCATGTATTTGAACGATTACTTGGACCGTAATCCCTATTGTGAGGTGGCATGGCATCAATTGGGCAAAATGTACTTGGCCAAGAAACTATATTTGGAGGCCTTGACCGCTTTCGACTTTGCCGTGATTTCCGATGATTCTTTTATAGGAGCCTATTTTGAAAAAGGCAAAGTGCTGGAAAAATTGGGAAGATACAACGAGGCCATCGAAAATTACGAGTCAACCATATCCATGGAGGACCCCACTTCCTATGCGTTCTTAAGACTTGGGAAATGCCATGAAAAATTGGGGAACTACGAACTGGCAAAATATTACTATTATCACACCGTCCACGAGGACCCTTTATTGGACAAAGGTTGGCTGGCCATTACAGATTTCCATTTTGGCCAAAAGAACTTTGAAAAGGCCCTGTATTATATCAACAAAGCGATAAATATTGATGGGGAAAACCCAAAATATTGGAAAAAAGCCGCAAAAATATATGCGGCAATGGACAACGTGGACGAAGCCGACTTTGCCTACAAGCAGTCCGTGGATTTAGGAAATTATGAGCTGAGCACATGGAAAAACTGGGCGGACGTGCTCAATAAAATCGGTGACTACAATTCTGCCATACAGGTATTGATACAGGGATTGGACTTTTATCCGGACAACTCGGACCTGACCTATACCTTGGCGGGCATTCATTTAAAAAATAGTGACTTGGATGAAGCAAAAACCATCTTATCCAAGGCCATGAAATTGGATATTGGTAAATTGCAGCAGTTTGAAAAGGAATTCCCAGAATTCATTGAAGTAGATTGGGTAAAAGCGCTGGTTTCAAAAATCAGGAAAACAGCCAAGTAGCCCCATACATTATCCAAAATCATGCAAGCACGCCGTATACTGGACTACGTATTCATCACCCTAAAAGGAATGGCCATGGGTGCCGCCGATGTGGTCCCCGGAGTCTCCGGTGGAACCATTGCCTTTATCTCCGGGATTTATGAAGAACTCATTACATCCATCAACAACATCGACCTTTCCTTGATAAAAATCTTTAAAAAAGAGGGTATAAAAGCTGTCTGGGATAAGGTAAACGGGAACTTTCTAATTGCTCTTTTCTTGGGGATTTTTATTAGCGTCATCTCTTTGGCCAAGTTTCTGAGTTGGCTATTGGAGAACGAGCCCATTTTGCTCTGGTCTTTTTTCTTTGGACTGGTGGTAGCTTCCATCTTTATGGTAGGAAAAGAAATTACCAAATGGACCGCTGGAACCGTGGTGGTTCTGCTTGTTGGAGCGGCCTTGGCCTATTTTATCACCGAACTCCCGGCCAACGATAATGTGGACAGTCTGCCCTATTTATTCCTTTCAGGGGCACTTGCCATTTGCGCCATGATCCTACCTGGTATATCGGGAGCCTTTATACTGGTGCTACTTGGTTCCTATAAGACCATTCTGGATGCTGTGCACGAAAGAGATATCAAAATTATTTTGACCGTGGGAATCGGGACCCTTTTTGGCTTACTCAGCTTTGCAAAGTTGCTCAAATGGATGTTCAACCATTACAAAAACATAACTTTGGCCTTGTTAACGGGCTTCATCCTTGGATCTTTGAACAAGATTTGGCCCTGGAAAAAAGTTTTGGAGACGAAGACGTTCGGGGAAAAAACCATTGTTGTGGACGATATGAACGTTTTTCCCGGCGCTTTTGAGGGCGATAACAAATTAATGCTTGCCATTATCTTAGCCATCCTCGGTTTTTCACTTATTTTTATGCTGGAAAAATTAGCTTCCAAAAAATAAGGAAAACCTATTGAGGCGCATGCATCAACCTAGAACATTTCTGGATAATTTCTTCTTGGTCGTCAAAGGCCTTTGCATGGGAGCAGCCAATAAAGTTCCAGGTGTCTCCGGTGGAATCGTCGCCTTTGTTGCCGGATTTTACGAAGAGTTTATCTACTCGCTCCAAAAGTTGAATTCCAAAGCTCTAAAACTACTTTTCAACGGTCGGTTCAAGAGTTTTTTCCAATATACCAATGCAAGGTTTCTTGGCCTTTTGATATTTGGAATGCTGGTCAGCTATTTTAGTGTTTCACGGATCTTGGATTATTTTTTGGACCATAACGAACTTTTCGTTTGGGCCACCTTCTTTGGAATGGTCATCGGTTCCATTTATCATATCGGAAAAGATTTTAAACCTTGGAACAAACGAACTATTCCAGCAGGAATCATTGGACTGATCATAGGACTATCCATTAGTTTTTTGAGTCCGGCACGTGAAAACGACAATTTGATGTTCATATTTTTTTGTGGGATCATAAGTGTTTCCGGGATGACGCTCCCAGGACTCTCAGGCTCCTTCATCCTGATTTTGTTGGGAAATTATGTATTGCTGCTCGTGGATTCGGTCAACGCGCTCTATGATACGTTTTCGGAAATTTTTTCGGGAGATTTCAGCTTCATAAAAAACCAGGAACGTATTCAGATTTTAAAAATATTGGGAGTGTTCACCCTGGGTTCCGCAACGGGGCTGGTCACCTTCTCACATTTGCTCAGCTACGTGCTAAAACATTATAAGGCCACCACCACGGCGGTTTTGCTCGGATTTATAACCGGGTCGCTCGGTGTGCTTTGGCCATGGAAAAGAACTATTTTTAAATTGGACGGTGCAGGCAATCCCTTACTGGATTCCAACGGGGACAAGATCATTCTCAACTATACGAGGCATTTTCCGAATATGGCAATGGCGGAAACATGGTGGGCCATACTTTTTATTTTTATAGGCATTTTGATATTATTGATTTTGGATTGGTATGGAAAAAGCAGAGAAAAAAACAAACAGGTTCGGGTTACTCGGTAGAAATATCTCCTATTCCTTTTCCCAAGGGTATTTTACCCAAAAATTCAAGGATTTGGGACTCCCGGACCATAGCTATGAAAATTTTGACATTCAAACCATAGCGGAGTTTGAAAACATAATTGCAGAGAGCCACCTCAAAGGGCTCAACGTTACCATACCCTACAAACAAGATGTTATCCCCTATTTGGATGAGTTGGACGACGAAGCCCGGGAAATCGGGGCGGTCAATACCATTCAATTTTCCAAAAATGGCCTAATAGGCTTCAATACGGATGCATATGGATTCCAAAAATCGCTACAACCTTTCTTAAAGCCGCATCATAACCGTGCACTTATACTGGGAACCGGGGGTGCCTCAAAAGCCGTCCGCTTTGTTCTGGACCAGCTCGGTATCGCGAACAGCTATGTTTCACGTCAGAAAAAACAAGGACAGTTCACCTATTCCGAATTGGAAAAGGACCTTATCGAGGAAAACACGTTGATCATCAACTGTACCCCCTTGGGCACCTACCCCAACATCGAGGAAAAACCGGCCATTCCCTACGAACATATCACCAAAAGACACCTGTTGTACGATTTGATCTACAATCCGGAAAAAACCAGCTTTCTAGCATCAGGCGAGACAAAAGGGGCCACCATTTGCAATGGATTAAAAATGCTGGAACAACAGGCAGAAAAAGCCTGGCAAATCTGGAACGAGGCCTAAAAAAAGGGAGTTGGCATAAGGATTGTACCAATCCATACAACTATCTTACTGCTCAAAAGAACAATCAATACTTTTGCTATTAGACAATTAAGTTGTTAAATTGGCTATAATTTTCATCAATCATAAGGTAAACTAGCTACGGATGCAGGAAAACGATCGCAAACTTCAGCATGCTGAAGGTGGAACAGAGGAGACGTCAGAAAACACAAAAACACATTTGGAAGAGGATACCCAGACCCAATCCAATGTGACCGAAGATGTTGTACCTGAAAACGAAGAGGTAAAAAAAGAAGATCAGGACAAGGTTTCCAAGACAAAGAAGGAAGAGAGTGTTTCTGAAGAAAAAGACTCCAATGAGCATTTGGATGAGATTGATGAATCCAATGCGGAGGATGCCGAGGACGAGGAAAACGAAAAACGGCATACCATCCCCATGTTGGACTACCACTCCATGTCCATGGAAAATCTGGTCGGGGAACTGCAGCGTTTGGTCAAAAATGAGAAGGTACAGGCCATTAACAAGCATGTAAGCTCCATAAAATATGAATTCGACCAAAAATTTCAGGATTTCCTGGATGAGAAAAAAGAGGAATTCATCTCCAAAGGGGGCAATGAAATCGATTTTAGATACAATTCCGTGGCCAAGAGGCAGTTCAATGAGGTGTATGCTGAATTCCGTGAAAAGAGGGACCAGTATTACAAACAACTGGACCAATCCCTTAAGTCCAATCTGCAAAAGAGACTGGACATTATCGAGGAGCTGAAAGGCCTGATTGATATTGAAGAGGACATCAACACGACCTACAATAATTTTAAGGACCTACAACAAAGGTGGAAAAATGCCGGGCCCATTCCACGGACCAATTACAATGATGTTTGGCGTACCTACCACCACCACATGGAAATCTTCTACGATTTTCTGCACCTGAACCGTGAACTGCGCGATCTTGATTTTAAGCATAATCTGGAAGAGAAGCAAAAGTTGATTGAACGGGCAGAGGCTTTGGCAGACGAGCCAGATTTGGGCAAGGCGTTCAGGGAACTGCAAACGCTCCACAAAATCTGGAAAGAAGATATTGGACCCGTAGCCAAGGAACACCGGGAAGAAATTTGGGAAAAGTTCAGCAATGCCACCAAGGCCATGCACCAGCGCAGGCAAGATCATTTTCAAGAAATGGAAAAGGTCTATGAAAAAAACTTGGAGAAAAAGCAGGAAATCATTGCCAAAATCGCCCAGATAGCAGATAATGTCTCCGATACCCATCGTGGTATCCAGCAACAGATCAAAGAGGTAGAAGCATTAAGGGATTCCTTTTTTAAGGCAGGAAGGGTTCCACAAAAAGTAAACGAGGAAACTTGGAGCCAGTTCAAGGAAGCCGTGCGCAAATTCAATAGAACCAAAAACGCGTTTTACAAAAACCAAAAGAAAGAGCAACAACAGAACCTTGACAAGAAACGAGAGCTTCTGGAGTTGGCCATTTCCTTAAAGGACAGCGATGACTGGGCAGAGGTTACCCCACAAATGAAGCGAATACAAAGGGACTGGAAGAAAATAGGCCATGTTCCCAGAAAGTATTCCGACAAGATATGGAAAGAGTTCAAGGATGCCTGTAACCACTATTTTGACCGTTTGCATTCGGAAAAAAACGAGGCCAATAAAGAGGAGTTTGAAAATTTCAAAAAGAAGAGCGACTGCCTGGACCGCTTAAAAGAATTCCAATTGAGCGGTGACAAGAAAAAGGACATTGAAGACCTCAAAGCTTTTTTGGCGGAGTGGAAAAAGTATGGCAGGATTCCATACAACAAAAAACACATCAATAGCAAGTTCAATAAAATTGTGGACGCCCTTTTCAAAAAATTAGGGGTCGGCAAGCAAGAATCTGAACTGCTCAAATACGGAAACAAAGTACAGGAATTGGCCAAGACCGAGGACAATTATGCCATTGGCAACGAACGTGTTTTCGTAAAACGTAAAATTGATGAGGTAAAGTCGGAAATCCGTCAGTTGGAGAACAACCTACAGTTTTTCTCCAACGATTCCGAGGACAATCCTTTGGTAAAGGAAGTAATCAACAACCTGAACAAACAGAAAGAAGCACTCCAAACTTGGAAGGAAAAGATGAAAAACCTCAATATCTTGGAGCACAAGCTCAACAAGGAATCCGAAGAAGAGGAAACCGAGAGCAATGAAGAGGAATAAAATCCACTATGCAAACAAAATCAAAGGGCCGCAATTGCGGCCTTTTTGCTACCTATCATCTATCAATGCATTCCAGTAAATAATTGATTAAATCGGTAGTGGTAACTATTCCCACAAGTTTACCATCATCCACCACGGGCAGTGCATGGAATTCCTTTTTTGAAAGAAAGCGCGCCACATCCCTTATCGATGTTTTGGATTCCACCGTTATAACATCACTGACCATCACTTGGGGAATGGTGAACATATTGTACACAATGGTATCCACGTATTCCTCATGTTCATCGACCGCATCGGCAAAACTGATTCGTAATAAATCCGTGTAGCTTAACATCCCTTTGATGGCTTTGCCTTCAACAACGGGGATATGTCGAATGTGATGCTTTTTAAAAAGCCTTTCGGCGGTCACCAAATCATCCGAGGTGGTCAGCGTGACCAATTTCTTGGTCATTATTCTTGAAACGGGCACATCATTTTTCATGGTTCGGGAGATTAACAAATTCCTGAATGAAGTTACCTTGCTTCAACCTGAAAAAGTATGATAATTGTCACTGGTCCTTCGATCAAAATCCAACGTTTTTCCATTCAAAAGATGCTCAGTCCCCATAAAAAAATGAACTTTCATTTACTTTTTTGAGCAGTATACCTCATTTTTTTGCTTTTTTCTGTTCCAAAAGATCATTTTTAAGGTATAAAACCAACCTCATCCATGAAAAATAGTATTGTCCTTTTCCTCTTTTTGCTCACATCTCTATGGGGCCGTTCCCAAACCTATTATGAGACAAGCTGGGTAAGTGGTGAAACAAAATACACCGCCCTGATTGTTTTTTATGAAGAGAACGAAGCCTTTGTCCGTGTAAAATACTATGCCAACGGTTCGGACAAATTGGCCTCATACATATGCTCTTATAAAGATTTCACAAAATCGGATGGCTCGACCGATAGGTATTTGGACGGACAAGATGCCTACATTGTCCGAGGGCCGTCGGGTTCCAGCTATAGCGCAGATAATTTTTATGTAAAGGAAAATGGAAATTCCTTGAATGCCTATACGGCCGACGATAATGCATTCAATGACGGGGATTTTACCCAATTTATGAAACCTATGCTGTATTGGGTAAAGTTGAATCCCGAGGCTTTGACCAAAGGATATTTGGACGATTACTTTAACGAGGACGAAGATCTTTTCCAGATCATGGTCTATTTAAACAAAGGAGAAGTCTCATTTCCGATTGAAACGAATGCACTAACCGTTTTGGCCAACGGAGTTGACCAACAGTCGGTCTGGGCCGCCGTAATGGACAGTAACAAGACTACCTCTTACTCACAGCAAAGAATAAAAGAATCCAAAAGCTTCCCCAGCGAATGGATCAAGGAACAATGGGACGATGGTTTTTTTATAACCGCTTTTGATTTTGATGATAGCAAAAGTACGTTTGTAGTGCTTATGAGCAAAGGTTACGGTATGGGACCGCAATCCTGGAAGAAATCCGCCACTTTCCCCAAAGATTGGATCACCGAAAAGTGGAATGATGGGTATAGCATCACCGCAATCATGAACGGAGGGGGCGATTGGTACTTGACCATGAACAAAAATACAGGGTTTGCGACTCAAAGATGGAAAACCAGCTATGAGATTCCCAGAGATTGGATCATTGACAACTGGAACGAAGACTATGCGATTACCTCAGCATCCCATGGTGATGGCCTATGGGCAATAACCATGAGCAAAGGGTCCTCGTTAGGCGCGCAAACTTGGAAAACACAGGTCGAATACCCTTTTGAATGGATCAAGGAAAGAGCCACTAAGGGCTATGCCATAACCTCCATAACCCATGGGGACGGCATGTGGTTGGTAGTAATGTCCAAAACTCCAGATAATACTACCAATAGATCCAGTACACAATATATGGACATTCCCTTAAATTGGATTTTGAGCAATTCCAGGTATTAAGCCGGTAAATTTTACTTGGCAACGTTTACCGATCGTGTTTCGCGGATTACGGTGACCTTTACCTGACCTGGATAGGTCATGTCCGTCTGTATTTTTTGTGAAATCTCAAAAGAAAGCTCCGCGGCCTTGTCATCGTTGACCTTTTCGCTCTCTACGATTACCCGAAGCTCCCTACCGGCTTGTATGGCATACGCTTTCTGTACCCCATGAAACCCAAAGGCAATATCTTCCAGATCTTTCAATCGTTGGATGTAGGAATCCAATACCTGTCGTCTTGCGCCCGGTCTGGCTCCGCTAATGGCATCACAGACCTGAACGATGGGTGATATCAAGGTAGTCATTTCAATTTCGTCGTGGTGAGCCCCAATAGCATTGCAAACCTCTTCTTTTTCACCAAACTTTTGCGCCCATTGCATTCCTAAAATGGCGTGCGGCGTCTCCACCTCTACTTCTGCCATCGGCACCTTTCCTATATCGTGCAAAAGTCCTGCGCGTTTGGCCAATTTTGGGTTCAATCCCAATTCGGCTGCCATAACGCCACAAAGCTTGGCCACTTCCCTGGAGTGCTGCAATAGGTTTTGTCCGTAGGAAGAACGGTATTTCATCCGTCCGACCGCCTTAATAAGTTCTGGGTGCAATCCATGGATTCCCAAATCGATCACGGTACGCTTTCCTATTTCGGCAATCTCCTCGTTGATTTGTTTTTCTGTCTTTTTCACCACCTCTTCAATACGGGCCGGGTGAATCCTTCCATCAGTCACCAGTCGGTGCAGCGACAAACGGGCAACTTCCCTTCTCACGGAATCAAAACAGGATAGGATAATAGCTTCTGGTGTATCATCTACAATAATTTCCACTCCAGTGGCGGACTCCAAGGCCCGGATGTTCCTTCCTTCTCGTCCGATAATACGTCCCTTGACATCATCGGATTCCAAATTGAAGACAGAAACACAGTTTTCTACGGCTTCTTCCGTTCCAATACGCTGTATGGTGTTGACTACAATTTTACGGGCTTCTTGCTGGGCCGTAAGTTTTGCTTCCTCCAAGGTATTTTGCAAATAGGCCATGGCATCGCTTTTGGCCGTTTCCTTTAACGATTCCAACAATTGGCTCTTGGCGTCCTCCGCGGAAAGACCGGATATGACCTCCAGTTGTTGTACTTGGCTTTTATGCAATTTTTCAACTTCGGCCTGTTTTTTATCCAAGATTTCGCTTTTGTAGGCAACCTCTTTGATTTTATCCTGCAACTGGTCGTTCAGCTTTTTGTTCTTGGCGAGTTCACTGCTTACTTGGGATTCCTTATCACGGGTGCGCTTTTCCGCTTCGCTTATTTTTTTATCCTTGTTTATGATGACTTTCTCATGCTCGGCCTTCAGTTCCAAAAACTTTTCCTTGGCCTGGAAAATCTTGTCCTTTTTGATTCCCTCTCCTTCTTTCTGTGCCTCTTTTATGATATCGGCCGCATCCTTCTTCGCATTGGCAATGGTTTTGGAAGCCTTGCCCTTTTCCATCATCTTGGCAATTGAAAATCCTATTGCCAGCCCCACAACAGCTGCGACAACAATTAGTATGATATTATCCATGTTTGCTTGTGTTTAGTTAAAAAAAAGCCCACATCGGAAGAAGTTTTGTACAAACTCCAAAATACAGGTTTAGGGCTAACAGACTGATCAAGGATCCCTATACGGGTAGGGCCTGCTTTTACAGCCTAAACTCACCCTCTCTAATTATATTAGTGTTGAGTTTGTCAAAAATAAATTACCAATGTGGGCAGTAACAATATTTTATTTAAAAGAACTTATTCCCCCAATTTGGAATGGACCAATTCATCCAACGCCCTGAGCCGCTGCATGGCAGCTTCGGCATTTTCCGAACGATCTATTCCGCTTTGCTCAATTTTGGAAGCGAATTGTAGGGCGCACATGGCCAATACATCCTGCTTGTCCCGCACGGCATAGTTCTGCTCAAACTTTTTTGCCAAATTCTCAATGTTCTTGGCTGCTTTTCGCAGCCCCTCTTCCTGCTTCGGGTCGATCGTCAAAGGATATACCCTATCGGCAATTGAAAGCTTTATTTTGAGCTTCTCGTCCATAATCTCGGTACTTGTCAATCCGCCAATTTGGCAATACAAACGTCCAGTTCGCGGATCAACGTATTTATCTTGAGCTTAGCTTCTGTTTTACTAGTATTACTACCCAGCATTGTGTTTGCCATTTTCAGGGAATGATATTTTTCTTCCCATTCCTTTATGGTGTTCTCCTTGAGTTCATTTTCCTCCTTAAGAAGTTCCAAATCCTGTTTAAGTTTGGAATTTACTTGATGCAATAGCTCCATTTTGTGAAGCAATTTGCTCACCTTGTTCTCCAAAGAATCAACAATCTCAACAAGTTCGCTCATATATGCAAACAACAATACGTACTACACAAAGTTAACCAACCTTGGACAACCTCGCAATACTTTTAGGATTTATTCTTAAAGCTTTGCTTTAAGTCTTACCGTTCTCTTAAAACCTTTTCTCAAAACAAAACATTGGTTACTTTCGTAAGGAAATATCCGTTTGTATATGCGTTGCTACTTTTTTTTGGTCCTTTATTTTATCACATTTTACATATCCGCGCAAGAAAAATACCCCCAAGATACATTTGGTTCCCCGTTGGACATACCTTTGATCTTGGCAGGAACTTTTGGTGAGCTACGTTCCAATCACTTCCATTCGGGAATAGATATTAAAACACAGCAACGTGAAGGCTTGCCAGTATCCGCAATTGCAGATGGCACGGTTACCCGTATCGTAGTTTCGCATTGGGGATACGGAAAGGCCCTATATGTGGCACACCCAAATGGATATACATCGGTGTACGCCCACCTACAAAAGTTCGGACCTGAAATAGAAGCGTACGTAAAAAAGGTGCAGTACCAGAAGCAGTCCTATGAAGTGGAAATATTTCCAGATTATGGCGAGCTCAATATTATCAAGGGCAGTACCATTGCCTATTCCGGCAATACCGGTGGTTCGGCAGGTCCCCATCTCCATTTTGAGATACGGAGCAGTGTGAGCGGAAAACCAACCAACCCCCTCCTATATGGCTACGACGTTCGGGACGCAACCGATCCGACCGTATTGGGCCTTTATGGCTATCCATTGTCCGATGGCGCCTTGGTGAACCAGAGTGCGGAGAAAATTCAGATCAACTACACCAAACAGGCCGACGGTTCTTTTTTGGCCGATCCGGTGTCCGCTATCGGTACTATCGGTTTTGGAGTCAACAGTTTTGACCGTTTGGATATGGCGGCCAACAAAAATGGCGTATATGCCGTAAAACAGACTGTGAACGGCCAAGTATATTCCGAGTTCGATTTTGAGACCTTTTCTTTCGGAGAGACCCGGTACATCAACACCCTGATTGATTATGAGTATTTTTATGATCACCGGCAGCGAATCCAAAAATGTTTTAAAGAGCCCTACAACCATTTGAGCATATACAAATCCCTTTATAACGATGGTAAAATTGATGTAGAGGAAGGCATGTCCTACAATGTGGAATTGCTCATTTCGGACTTGGCGGGCAACGCTACAAAACTGATCATCCCAGTTGACGGGAAATTGGAAGAGGAAAAGATAAGCAAGGAGGACAGGACTACCGACAACTTTGTAATTGCAGATAAACCCAACAATTTTGACCTTGGTGCCGCTAAGGTCTATTTTCCCGCAAACACCTTTTATGAAGACTTCTTCATTGAGTTGAAAAAGGGAAACGACACCATCATGATACACGACAACAGCGTTGCGGCACACCGTAATTTCACCATAAGTTTTGACCCATCAAAATATACGGAGGAAGATAGAAAACAACTGTTTATCGCCCATCTGGACAGCGACATGAGACCTTCCTATTCCAAAACGTACAAAAGGGACGGCTCTTTTACCACTCGGACACGCACCTTAGGGACATATACTTTGGTAAAGGACAGTATTGCCCCTGAGATAAGACCTAAAAATTTCAAGAAAAAGCAGTGGTTGAGCAACTACAGCTATCTTAGCCTTACCATTTCGGACGACCTCAGCGGGGTAGATTCCTATACGGCCACCTTGAACGGAAAATGGATTTTGATGGAATACGAACCAAAGACCAATACCATTACCTATAATTTTGACGACAACATCTCGAACGAGACCGAATGTGAATTACAGGTGACGGTTACGGACAATGTGGGCAACTCCACTACGTACACCGGTACATTTTTCCGGAAATAGCGTTACTTTTGCAAACGAAAAATCGAGAACATCAGAAAACGGCCTGTTTATTGATTAGTTCACGTGAAAATAATCAACCACGACCTTGCCAATAGATCAAGGAGTGTTGAATTAAAAATTGATCAATGAAAAAAATTGCCTTCGTTTTTATTCTTTTTGTCGCCACAACGTTGAGCGCCCAAAAGAACATTTATGAAAACAATAGGTTTGACGAGCTGACGGAAGATCATGAGGTTTTGGCCATCGTTCCGTTCATCGCTCATTTGGAGCTTAAAAAGGCCGTGGACAGGGACGAACTTAAAATGTTGGCGGAAAAAGAAGGGTCCGCGGTACAAAATGCACTGGAAACCTATTTTTCCAAACGGAAAAAAAGAAAAAAGTTCAATGTTGACTTCCAGAACATCATGAACACCAATGCCATCCTTGCCCAGAACAATATCGATTACAACAATATTGACACGTACACCACACAGGAACTTTGCAAGATACTGGATGTGGACGGCATCATAAGCGGTAATCTTACCCTTAATATTCTACTATCCGAAGGGGTCCCAACGGATTTCAGTATTTTGGACTACTTCAGCGGAAATGCAAATTATGGTCGCATCGGGGTAAAAATCAGCGATGGTGAAACCGGTAAGTTGCTTTGGAAGTACGAGAACGAAATCTCTAAAAAGACTGGAAAAAATACCACGGAACTCATCGATAAAATGATGAAGACCGCTTCCAGAAAATTTCCGTACGATAGAGAAAAAAGAAGGAACCGGAATTGATCAGCTGTTGGCAAATTCCTTCAACACCTCAATAGTATAATCAATTTCCTCTTTGGTATTGTACATGGAGAAAGAAAAGCGCAAGCTGGGCTTTTCCAATTCTTCCCCGGCCAAGATCTCGTTTAGAACATGAGAACCCTTGTCGCTTCCCGATTGGCAGGCACTTCCCTTGGAACAGGCGATTCCTTTCATATCCAGATGGAACAAGAGCATCAACCCTTTTTGTTTGTCAAAAGGCAAACGAACGTTGGTGAGGGTATACGTACTTTTCTCCAAATCACCTGAAAGTCCATTACAAACTGCTCCCGGGATTTCCTTTACAATTTTGTCCACAAAATATTCCTTCAGTGCTTTAACGGCCTTGGTTTCTTCTTCCAAGTGTTCGTATGCTCTTACAAAAGCCTCTTCCAGCCCAACTATATTATGAAACGGCTCGGTACCGGCCCTAAACCCACGTTCTTGGGAACCACCAACAATCAAAGGTTTTAATCCTGAGTTTTTACGGATATAGGCAAAACCGATTCCTTTGGGACCATGGAACTTATGCGCCGCAGCGGTCATAAAATCGATGGACACGGCCTGTACATCCCAAGCGTAATGACCAATGGACTGGACGGTATCCGAATGGAACAGAGCTCCATTTTCTTTACAAAGCCCACCAACAGCGGCGATATCGGTAATATTCCCTATTTCGTTGTTAACGTGCATTAAGCTCACCAGTTTTTTGGAACCGTCTTTTTTGAGCAATTCCTCCAAATGGTCGAGCTTAGGATTTCCCAAGTCATCCAAATCCACATAGGTGATCTGGATGCCATATTCTTTTTCAAGTTCATCAACAGTATGCAGCACGGCATGGTGCTCTATTTTGGAAGTGATAATGGTCTCGACCCCTAAATCCCTAACGGCACAGCGCAAGATCATGTTATCGGCCTCGGTACCGCCAGAGGTAAAAATAATTTCCGATGGCTGTGCATTCAAAGTCTTGGCAATGGTTTTTCTGGCCTGCTCCACGGCGGTCTTTGCCGATCTTCCAAAACTGTGGGTGGAAGAAGGGTTGCCGTAATGCTGGGCCAAGGCTTCCTGCATTCTCTTGATTACTTCATCTCTTACCTGCGTTGTTGCCGCATTGTCAAGATACACTTTTTGCATAGTCGGGTTTAATTTTAACAGCTGCAAAAATACGGGAAATAAAGTTAATTTCGTTTAAACTCCTGCTTGGGATTGGGGTATTAAAATGGAATTACGTTAAATTTGGAGCATGAGAAAATTCATCTATTCAATTTTTGGTTTGGGCCTGCTATTTTCCTGTAGTGATGGCGACCTTGAAATCGAGACCATTGATTTTGACAGTGTTTCCGTTCAATTTTGCACAAGTCCCGCACCCAATGCCAAGAACATCCTCTTCAAGATCAATGATGGGGAAGCACTTATTTTGGAGCTTCAGAGCGGTGTTTTGAACAAGGGTGTGGTAGGAGAAACAATCATCACGGAAAGTACGGTGCCCAATCAGTCGCAGGTTACCTACAGGATTTTTTCCGATGATGTGACCAAAAGCTATTTTTGTGATGATATTCCCGTGGTCACCCCGACCGTGGTCCAAGAGGTAGAGGCCGAAGATGGCACGGTGATCATTGAAACCATGGTGGATCCGGACGATGAAACCCTGTTTTTGCACACAATCAGCTTGAGCGGTATCTCTTTTGTAACAGGCAGCGGGGAACGGATTACCAATTTGGCGATAAATGAGTTCGGGGAAGTAACCACTACTATACCCAACTAATTATTCTGATAAATATAGACCTCTGTGGCCCCCAGTCCATATTTTTGATATTCCGCATCATAAAAGGTCAGGTTTTCATAGCGGTTGAACATGTATCGTAACTCTTCTTTTAAAACCCCTTCCCCCACTCCGTGGATAAACACGACTTTTTGAATACGCTTTGAAATGGCAAAATCCAATTGTCGCTTCGCAGTATCCAGTTGTATGTTCAGCATGTCGTAATTACTGAGTCCCTTGCTCGATTTCACCAGTTGATGGATATGAAGGTCGACCTCCATTTTTGGAACATTCCGCTCTTTGGGCTTAATTGTGGGTGCTTTTTTCCTTTTATTTGATTCCTTTTCTTTTTTGATTTTGGCCACTTCGTAGCTGGTGACGGTAATGTCGCCTTCAATTTTGACCAGGTCGGAAGTCGTAAAATTCATCGGGAAACCATCATCCGTAATCAAGGTCACCCGGTCACCGTCCACCTTTTGAACGATTCCGGCAATGGCCTCGTCCAAAACCTCTGCCCTATCCCCGATTGAAAATTTGCCCATAATTGGTTTCCGTGGTAAAAAATGATACAATTATTAAACTCGAATACAAAAATAATAGTATTTTTCGGCAGCTACAGATTATGATCCACCTAGCAACGACCATATACGCCATCAGCCTAGAAGATTACATGCTTCCATGCCTCAATAAAAAATTGTTGGGGATAGAGTGTCCCGGCTGCGGTATGCAGCGTTCGGCAAACCTGTTGTTGCACGGTGAGTTTGTGGCCGCATTCAAAATGTACCCGGCGATATACCCTATATTGATGCTTCTCTTTTTTTTGATTGCGAGCAGCTTTTTCCATTTCAAGCACTCGAGCAAAATAAGAATGGTGTTGATGTTCCTGACCGCTGGAACGATCATAGTAAGTTACATCCTAAAAATGAATAACCTTTTTAATTAAAAACTTAGAATTATGGAACAACAAAAACTTCCAAATGCAACTCTTATATTGGTCTTCGGAATCATTTCGATCGTTACCTGTTGCTGCTATGGGATCATCGGTCTTATTTTCGGTGTCATTGCCCTTATCTTGGCAAACAAGGCCATGAAACTTTACGCAGCAAATCCAGAAATGTATGATGGCATTCAAAACGTCAAGACCGGAAGAATACTGGCCATTATCGGTATCGTCCTGAATGTTTTGACCTTGGCATACTACATTTGGGCACTTTCCTACTTTGGATGGGAAACCCTACAAGATCCGCAGAGGATGCAAGAAATTCTTGAACAATATCAATAAGAAATCTATATGAGCCAACAACCCCTACCGGGGGCAAGCACAGTGTTGACGATGGGGATACTCTCCATTGTCGGCACTTTGATATGCTGCGGCCCCTTTGGCGCTATTTTTAGTATAATCGGTCTGGTGAAGGCAAAAACTGCCGACCAATTATATCAGTCGAGTCCGGAAAGCTATACCGACTACAGCAATGTAAAAACAGGCAAGATTCTATCCTATGTTGGATTGGCTCTGTCCTTGATATCATTGGTATTCGTTATCCTTTACTTTGGATTTATCATTGCGGCAATTACAACAGGTGAACTAGGTGGCGAATTTTAATTCGCCACTTCACTTATAAATTTAAGACGGTACAAACGCAGTTCCTCATCCTCGTAATCACCATCGAATTCATCAATGGCCGCGGAAATGGAATCTGTATCGGCCTCTAGGAAGTAATCATGTATTTCTTCTTGCTGGTCCTCGTCCAAGATCTCATCGATCCAGTAACCAATGTTCAACTTGGTGCCACTGAAAACGATCTGCTCCATCTCTTTGATAAGTTCCGGCAACTCCAGCCCCTTGGCCGAGGCAATATCGTCCAAAGGCAGCTTTCTGTCCACACTTTGGATCACATAAAGTTTTAGGCCCGAGTTGGCCCCGGTACTTTTCACCACGAGGTCATCTGGACGTATTATATCGTTTTCCTCTACATATTTGGAGATGAGTTCCACAAAAGGCTTTCCATATTTTTTTGCCTTGCCTTCTCCAACGCCTTGTATATTGATGAGCTCATCCATCGTTATGGGATACTTTAAGGACATATCCTCCAAAGATGGATCTTGAAATACTACAAAAGGAGGTACTCCACGTTTTTGGGCTTCCTTTTTTCTAAGGTCGCGCAACAGTCGCAATAAATTTTCGTCGGCCACGCCACCTCCCGATTTTTCGGCGGTGACAATATTACCGGTATCGTCCTGAGAGTACACATGGTCCTTGGTCATCATAAACGATTCGGGGTTCTGTAGAAACTTTTTTCCCTGTTCCGTTACATGCAAAATACCATATTGCTCGATTTCCTTTTTGAGCAGTCCAGCTACCAGTGCTTGTCTGGTAAGGGCCATCCAAAATGCCTTGTCCTTTTCCTTCCCGATTCCAAAAAAGCTTTTCTCATCGGTTTTATGTGAGGAAATCATGGCATTGGTCTTGCCTACCAAAACCCTCACTATTTCTTTGGTCTTGAACTTTTCATTGGTGTCCTTGACCACGCTCAACAGCTTCACTACTTCGTCCTTGGCCTCTTCTTTGGGTTTGGGGTTTCTGGCATTGTCGTCCATATCCGCTCCCTCACCGTTCACTTCATCAAATTCCTCCCCAAAATAATGGAGTATAAATTTTCTTCTGGACATCGATGTCTCGGCATAAGCAACAATCTCTTGCAACAATGCGTTTCCGATCTCTTGCTCGGCCACGGGCTTACCGGACATAAATTTTTCCAGCTTTTCTACATCCTTGTAGGCATAATAGGCCAAACAATGGCCTTCGCCACCATCTCTGCCTGCACGTCCGGTTTCTTGATAATAGCTTTCTATACTTTTGGGAATGTCGTGATGGATGACAAAGCGTACATCGGGCTTGTCAATACCCATACCAAAGGCAATGGTGGCGACCACCACATCCACTTCTTCCATCAAGAACATATCCTGGTACTTGGAACGGGTCTTGGCATCGAACCCGGCATGGTAGGGCACGGCACTTACGCCATTTACCTGCAACACTTGCGCCAGCTCTTCCACTCGTTTTCTGCTCAAACAATAAATTATGCCCGATTTGCCTTGATGCTGCTTTACAAAACGGATAATGTCGGCATCCACATTTTTGGTCTTTGGGCGTACCTCGTAAAACAAGTTGGGCCTATTGAAAGATGCCTTGAATACCTTGGCATCCGTCATCCCTAAATTTTTAATGATATCTTCCTGCACCTTTGGGGTTGCGGTTGCCGTGAGGCCAATAATAGGTATGTTATCCCCAAGGCGGTTGATGATTCCGCGCAAATTCCGGTATTCCGGCCTAAAGTCGTGTCCCCATTCCGATATACAATGGGCCTCGTCCACAGCAACAAAGGAGAGTTTTACCTTTCTAAGGAATTCCACATTTTCCTCCTTCGTTAAAGATTCCGGTGCAACGTAGAGCAATTTGGTCACTCCGTTGGTAATATCCTCTTTAACTTGTTTCACCTCGGTTTTGGTCAAGGAAGAGTTCAATACATGTGCAATACCGTTTTGCTCCGATATTCCCCGAATGGCGTCCACTTGGTTTTTCATCAAGGCGATCAATGGGGATACCACAATGGCGGTCCCTTCCTTCATGATGGCCGGCAGTTGATAGCATAGGGATTTCCCCCCCCCGGTGGGCATGATTACAAAAGTGTCCTTATCACTAAGAACATTTTGGATTACTCCTTCTTGGAGTCCTTTAAATTTTGAGAAGCCAAAATATTTTTTGAGCGAGGAATGCAAATCAGTGTTCATTAGGCTCATTTCCGCATTTTTCAATTTATAACAAGCAACCTAAAAGGTAGTTGACGCTTTTATTTTGTCCATCCATTTACAGAAGAATCTATTCTGACATTCAGAATAGTCTGTAAAGGATAGTTTGATTAGTTTTGTAAACTTAAATATAAGACATTCTTTTAGGAATACAATCAGTAAATCGGTTTATTACTTTGAGCAACATTAAGTCAATTTTATCCATCGCAGAGCGAACCCTAGAAATCGAAAGTAAGGCCGTGGCCAATTTGATAAACCTCTTGGACGATCAGTTTGCCCATGCCGTGCAACATATCTTGGAATCGGAAGGGAGGGTCATTGTATCCGGAGTGGGCAAAAGTGCCATTGTCGCCTCCAAAATTGTGGCCACTCTAAACTCCACAGGGACCCCCGCCATTTTTATGCATGCCGCAGATGCCATTCATGGTGATTTGGGCACCATTCAACGAAACGACGTGGTCATCTGTTTATCGCAGAGCGGGAACACCCCAGAGATCAAAGCTTTGCTTCCTTTGATTAAAATTGGCAATCACAAGCTTATCGGGATCACTGGAAACATGGACTCCATATTGGCCAAGCAAGCAGATTTTGTCCTCAACACCTATGTGGAAAAAGAGGCCTGCCCCAACAATTTGGCACCGACCACTAGCACCTCCGCACAAATGGCATTGGGGGATGCACTGGCCATCTGCCTATTGGAACTCAAAGGTTTCAGCAGTTCGGATTTTGCCAAATACCATCCGGGCGGCGCATTGGGAAAGAAACTATATTTGCGGGTAGCGGACATTGTGGTGAACAATCAAAAACCACAAGTGGATGTCAACTCCACGGTCAAAGATGTCATTGTGGAAATATCCAAAAAAATGCTGGGTGTTACCGCGGTGCTAGATCAAGGCAAAGTTGTTGGCATCGTAACCGATGGAGACATCCGAAGAATGTTGAGCAAATTTGATAACATAAGTGGACTTACCGCAAAGGATATTATGACCTCCAATCCCAAAACAGTAGATGTGGACACTTTGGCCATAAAAGCGTTAAAATTGTTGCAGGAAAAGAGCATATCCCAGTTGTTGGCCTTTGATGGCGATACCTATGCAGGGGTAATCCATATCCATAACCTTATAAACGAGGGAATCCTGTAATGGCTAAAAGAGAAAGAAAAAATCCAGATGAAATGTCCTTCTTGGACCATTTGGAAGAGTTACGTTGGCATTTGGTGCGCTCCACCTTGGCAGTTGTGATCATTGCCTGTTTTGCCTTTGTATTCAGGGGCTTTATTTTTGACACGATATTGTTCGGTCCCAAGAACATGGACTTCCCGACCTATCAGTTCTTTTGCAATATTGGGAAATTCTTCGGAGTAGATTCCGAATTCTGCGGAGACACTATTCCATTTACCATTCAGAGTAGATTGATGGCAGGGCAGTTTTCTGCGCACATTTGGACATCTATCTGGGCAGGGGTAATCCTTGGATTCCCCTATATTTTGTGGGAACTATGGAAATTCATAAGTCCAGGACTTTACGAAAACGAAAGAAAGCATTCCAGAGGATTTATCATTACGGCTTCAGGCTTGTTCTTCCTTGGTGTCCTGTTCGGATATTACATCGTTGCCCCATTATCCATTAACTTTTTGGGATCCTACCAAGTAAGTAAGGAAGTGTTGAACGAAATCGACCTAGCCTCGTACATCGGAACGGTCAGGGCTTCGGTAATCGCCTGTGGAATCATGTTTGAATTGCCCATCGTTATTTTCTTTTTGACCAAAGTAGGGTTGGTAACTCCCGAAATCTTGAAAAAATACAGAAAGATAGCCTTGGTGATCATTTTGATACTATCCGCCATAATCACACCTCCGGATGTAACCAGTCAAATTATAGTGTGCATACCCGTGCTTGTACTGTACCAAGTAAGTATCTTCATTTCCAGAATGGTAGTCAAGAAGGAAGCAAAAAAAGAAGCGAAAAAAGAGAAAGCAAAAAACAATGCCAAATAAAGTAGAAGAGTTCAATGCCTATCGTTCCAAGATGAACGAGAAGCTCCTTGCCGAGAACAATAAGCTGATCAAGCGCATATTTAATCTGGATACCAACGCCTACATGCCAGGAGCACTGGATGTAAAGACCAAGGAACTTTTGGGGCTGGTGGCCTCCGCAGTTCTCCGTTGCGACGATTGTGTAAAGTACCACTTGGAAAGTTCCAAAGAAGCAGGCGCCAACAAAGAGGAGGTTATGGAAACCCTGGGGATAGCCACTTTAGTGGGCGGGACCATTGTAATCCCACACTTGCGACGCGCCTTCGAATATTGGGAGGACTTGGAACAAAGCGAAGCTTAAAAAAATCCAAAAGACCATACGCCAGACCGAGAATATGTTTAGTTTTGGCAAATTCCTATGAAGCTACGCGCAGAAAATATAATGAAGGCCTACCGTGGCCGAAAAGTTGTAAAAGGGATTTCCCTTGAGGTGAACCAAGGTGAAATCGTGGGTCTTTTAGGCCCCAATGGAGCTGGAAAAACAACTTCGTTTTACATGATCGTTGGTCTGATAAAGCCCAATGGCGGCAACATTTACTTGGATGGAACCGATATTACCAGCTTTCCCATGTACAAGAGGGCGCAGCACGGAATCGGTTATTTAGCGCAGGAAGCATCTGTTTTCCGAAAATTGAGCATTGAAAAAAACATCCTGAGCGTGCTACAGCTTACAAAATTGAGCAAAAAAGAACAGCACATGAAGATGGAGTCCTTGATCGATGAGTTCGGTCTGGGACATATCCGCAAAAACCGTGGTGACCTGCTCTCCGGTGGTGAACGCCGACGTACCGAGATTGCACGCGCCCTTGCCACAGACCCCAAATTTATTTTGTTGGACGAGCCTTTTGCAGGAGTCGACCCGGTAGCTGTTGAGGACATTCAGCGCATTGTGGCCCAATTGAAGAACAAAAACATCGGTATTTTGATTACCGACCACAATGTTCAAGAAACCCTGGCCATCACCGAGCGATCATATCTTATGTTCGAAGGCGGTATCTTAAAAGCAGGTGTTCCCGAAGAACTTGCCATGGACGAAATGGTGAGAAAAGTGTACTTGGGGCAAAACTTTGAGCTTCGTAAAAAGAAGCTTGATTTTTAGTTGGGCGTTACGGTATCCAATATTTTAATCTCTGAGAACACATTACCGTTCTCTCCCATTCCCTCTATAACAACCTTTAACTTATCATACCCGTAGTTGGGAATTTTAAAACTATAGTTGTTTTTCGCATCTATCCAAATCATCGGTTCCCAATGAATCAAACCGAAATTCTCAAAAGCTGAGTCCGTAAAGGAAGTGAACTGTGGATTATAAAATTCCTTCTGTTTCTCGAACCCCTTATCCACTCTAAATGCAAAAGATTTTCTGGAAATAAAGTCTTGGCCCGGGGTGAGATTTAGCTCCTTTCCACGTCTTGTATAAATATAAATCGTTTCATTTAAAGCGGATCTTGCCCCCATATATCTAGACAACCGATCTATATAAAAGCTTTCTACCTGGGTCAGGGGCATATTATAAAGGACATCCAAATTCGGCTGCAAAACATCATCCAAAACTATGTTAACTCCAAAGGATGGATTACGGCGTGATCTTATTTTGACCCTACTGATGAATTCGTTACTGCCCCCATCGTAGGCCTGTAGTTCCTCCAATACCTCATAACCCTTTGAACGCAACAAATCTGCAACAGTATTAAACGTTAAGGCCAATTCTTTATCAACAACGGTAATTTTATTTGCCAAATATCTGGGAACCCGAAGGTTCTCTCGGGCGCTTTTTTCCATTTTACTTTGCTCGGTGACGGTAACATTATCCAATGCAATAAGTTTCTCTTCTGAATTCAATTCGGGTAATTCAAAATCATCTTTCCCAACACTTATAATTCTGTTGCCCCTTTTAACCAGAGAGAATTTTTCACCATCAGAAACATCAATATTGTCATTCAAAAAATAGTTGTTGGACAAACGGGCATACATATTCAACTTTGATAATTTTCCCCTACTATCTTTTTTGGAAAAGAAAATACTTTCCCCATTTACGGGGTAAAAGTTGGTGATCAAAAATTTATTTTGGTTGGCAGACAGTTTTATTTCAGTTGGTTCGTGCTCAATCGATTTATGAACCAAAATACTCTCTCTTTTTAGTTCTTCATTCAAAAAACCATGGAGGTTCAACCCATCAACTGGTTCATATACTATCTTAGGTTTTCCATTTACTATATCGTGCCAATTGTACCTACTCCAACCCTGAGTTAAAAGGAGTAAATCCATTTCGAATCTCTTCCTATTATCTGTATTCATAAAATAGTGGTCAACATTGTGAATAAAACCTTTTATGTACGGTCTTAGATAAAATTTTTCATAAATATTATTGTTGCCACGATATACCATTGTATTATTTGGTAAAACGGCTACACTAAGCCCTATTGGGTGGGCAACTTCAGAATTTAAAACTATATCTAATGAGTCATTCGTTTGTGCTGGTAATTCTACGTAGGCTTCAATTTCATTTTCTCCAATCCCCTTCCAAACAAAAAATTGTCTCTCTTCAATGGGATTATTTTCTTCGTCCAATAAAGTCAAGGTGTTTACGCCCGGCATCAATTTGGTCTTATCAAAAGAGATAGTATAGGTTTTATCGTTTTTTGATAACAGGACTGGTTCAGATATTATTTCCCCATCCTTATGTAAAACCAAGTTTAACTTGATATCCCCGCCATCCTCCAAGACCAAATCATTGGCTTGTATTTGCACCAAAACTTCCTTTCTATAAGGATTGTCGGACACGTTCAAGTTAATTCCCTTGGGATAAACTTTAGGCAATTTAATACTCAGTTCCTCTCCTGAAGCTATTTTTACTTTGGCGAAATAACTGGTTTCGGGTTCCGGGCTGATTTCAAATTTACCCAGTCCCAAACTGTTGGTTTGCGCTGAGACTAGTTGATTGCCCTGTTCGTCCACAATTTTAATATTGTCCAGTTGTAAGGGTGTATTATCCCTATATAGGATTTTAACTCCGACCACGTTTTTTATACCTGCCACAAGATTTCCTCCTTCTGGTAGACATTGAAAATCAACATCTTTTAAATTCTGAGAGGGCTCCTTGGAGTTAAAATCGGATTTAAGAACCAAAAATTCCTTTAAAAATGAGTACCCTTCATTAAAATTTCTCATCCAGTTCGTTTTGGCTTTCAAAAAATAACGTCCATGTGCAAAAGTTGAATCTATTTTGACACTGCCTTTAAAATAACCTTCGTTCACGTAATGGAGTTGTTCCTTTTTTAAGACACCTAAACTATCATATATGCCTACATTAATTGTTTTGGAAATACTAGATGGTCGTCTATTTTTTTGGTCATACAGGTAACCCTTAAACCAGACCTCTTCCTCTGCCAAGAAGATATCCTTGCTTAGATGCAGATACACATTTTCCCTGGATTCATTAAAATAGTTACGGTATTTCTCTTCTATCTTGTTCTGCGCATGTAGGAAACCAAAAGTCATCAATAATAAAAAAGCAACTAATAATAGTTTGTGTTTTAACATGGTGAAAAATCACTTTATCATTTAGAAAAAATCTTACAACCTATCTGGTTCTTTAAAGATACAATTAAAAAATTGTTCTTTTTTACTAGCTGGACAACAGAGCCCATTAAAACTTTTATAAATACGCGACAACAATGCAGATTCGTCAAGATTTACTTAGCAGTAACCTCGAAGAAGAACTTGCCATGGACGAAATGGTGAGAAAAGTGTACTTGGGCCAAAACTTTGAGCTTCGTAAAAAGAAGCTTGATTTTTAAATCTACTTTTCCGTAGGCATCAGCATAGAAGCCAATACATAAAACAATATGATTAATGGGATTGCCAAAAAGCGTAAGGTCAGGAGCAATACCAGACTCCCAATGATAAACAAATAGCGAATCCCGTTATCCTTGAAACTCCAATTCTTAAACTTTAAAGCAAAAAGTTTTATGGGCGAGTTCAGCAAATACGAGCTCACGATGGTCAAAATCATTAAAAACCACGGGTTAAGGATAATGTTGTTCAACATTTCATTGTTGTGGTACAATAGAATCATGGGCAACGAAAGAATCAACAATGCGTTTGCCGGAGTTGGCAGCCCCACAAAAGAAGAGACTTGGTTCTCGTCCACGTTAAATTTGGCCAAACGATATGCCGAGGCCAAGGTTATCGCAAAACCGATAAATGGCATTAGGGTAATCTCCGTATCATGACCAATAAAACCGAGGTTCCATCCCCCACGCTCGGCCATGCTCAATAACTGGAACATGACCACGCCCGGCACCAGACCACTGGTGATCACATCGGCCAGTGAATCCAACTGCACCCCGATTTCGCTCTGCACATTTAGAACGCGGGCAGCCAGACCATCAAAAAAATCAAAGAAAATCCCTATGAACACAAAGAGTGCCGCCCACTCCAAATGGTTGAGCACCGCGAACACCGTGGCAACACATCCGCTAAATACATTGAGCAATGTTAGAAAATTGGGAATATAGGACTTCATGAAATAAGATTTCGGTAAAAATAAAGGAAAAATTAAACTGTGGGCCACCCTTCGCCCTACGTGCCGTTTTTATTCTGATATTTGTTACCATAAAAATCAGAATGATACGGAAATTCCATTTTTTATTTTTTTTCCTGATCATAGGGAAATCTCTTTTTTCCCAAGCACCGCAACTCACGGAAAGTTCCAAAATAAGCTTGCTTACCTGTGCGGCCGGTGATGAACTTTACTATGCCTTTGGGCACAGTGCTTTCCGGGTCCACGATCCCGCACTGGGAATCGATGTGGTCTACAATTATGGTACTTTTGATTTTGACCAACCCAATTTCTACCTGAACTTTACCAAGGGCAGAATGATCTATTCCCTTTCGAGAAGAAGGTTTGAAGCCTTTCTCTACGAATACGAATTGGAAAAAAGATGGGTAAAGGAACAAATTCTTGACCTAAACCTGGACCAGCGCAATCAGCTGCTCGCCTTTTTTGAGGAAAATTATCTACCGGAAAACAGGGATTATCTGTACGACCCGCTATTGAACAACTGCTCGAGCATTACCGGGGACATTCTAAAAGAACAGTTTGGGGACGCTATTGTATTTGACGACTCCTATTTGGAAAAGCGATATACATTCCGCCAATTGGTGCGCCAGTTTATGGATGTAAACACTTGGGCCATGTTCGGTATCGACTTGGCTTTTGGCTCCCCAGTGGATAGAAAGGCCACGGTAAGGGAACATATGTTTTTACCTTATTATGCCATGGAACAGCTACGGCACACCACCTTGAACGGAAAACCCTTGGTAAAACGGGAACGTACCATCCTGGATTATAACGAACATATACAACAAAGCTTTTTTCCACTTTCGCCCTTGTTTTGGTTTTTGTTGATCTTGGCATTCACGGTCACAATAACTTATTTTGACCATAAACATAAAGCGCGGAGTCGCTGGTTGGATTTCTCCCTTTTGTTCATTTCTGGATTGGTGGGCACTTTGTTATTTTTTCTTTGGGTGGCCACCGACCACACCTCCACACCATACAACTATAACATATTATGGGCCTTTCCGGCCAACCTTTTTATTGCATTTGTTCTGGCGTTTCCGGACAAATTACCGAATTGGGCACCAAAATATCTGTGGGCCGCCCTAGCGCTTATGGGCATCATGCTATTGTTGTGGATATTTAAGGTGCAGATTTTTTCCCCTGTATTGATTCCACTACTTTTGGCCTTGGCTACCCGTTACCTGTACTTGATCAAGTATTCAAAATTATAAGGTAGTCCACAAAAAATATCATGAATCTACTAACGGTCGAAAACATATCAAAATCGTATGGGGAGCTGGTGCTCTTCTCCGATATTTCCTTCGGAATCAACAAGGACCAAAAGATTGCACTCATTGCCAAAAATGGTAGCGGAAAAACATCCATCCTCAATATAATGTCCGGAAAGGATACTTCGGAAACGGGACAGGTAACCACTAGGAAAGGCATCAAAATATCATTTTTGGAACAAGAACCCGACCTGAACCCTAATTTGACCATTGAGGAAACCATCTTTGCAACGGACAATGAGATTCTGCGGGTCATTGCATCCTACGAGAAGGCCGTGGAAAACCCCGATGATCAGGGACAATACCAAAAAGCCTTTGAGGCCATGGAGCGCCTCAATGCCTGGGATTTTGAAACACAGTACAAACAAATCCTCTTTCAATTGCAGCTTTCCAAGCTCGATGCCAAAGTGAGCACCCTTTCTGGCGGACAAAAAAAGCGATTGGCCCTGGCCAACGCCCTCCTCAACAAACCAGACCTGATGATCTTGGATGAGCCTACCAACCACCTGGACCTTGAAATGATCGAATGGTTGGAAGCATACTTCGCCAAGGAAAGCATCACCCTGTTTATGGTTACGCACGACCGCTATTTTTTGGATAGGGTTTGTAATGAGATATTGGAACTGGACAACAACCAACTTTATACCTACAAGGGCAATTACTCCTATTACCTGAGTGAAAAGGAGGCCCGGATGGAACGTGAGGCCGTGGAGCAGCAAAAGACCAAAATGCTGTACAAAAAAGAATTGGACTGGATGCGCAGACAGCCCAAGGCCCGTACCACAAAATCCAAATCACGGATTGATGATTTTGCCGAAATCAAACAGCGGGCCCATCAAAGGCGCCAAGAGCACGAGGTACAATTAGAGCTGAACATGGAACGGATGGGAAGCAAGATCTTGGAGCTTCACAATATCTCCAAATCCTATGGCGATAAGACCATCCTGAACAAATTTGACTACAACTTCACTAAAGGTGAACGTGTTGGCATTATCGGTAAAAACGGTACGGGAAAATCCACCTTTTTGAACATCATAACCCAACAAGAGAGTGTCGAGGGCGGTAAAGTAGTGGTCGGTGATACCGTAAAGTTCGGGTACTATACACAAAAAGGAATCCATGTCAAAGAAGGACAAAAAGTAATCGATGTCATTCGGGAATTTGGTGATTTTATTCCTTTGAAGAAAGGACGCCAAATATCCGCACAGCAATTATTGGAGCGTTTCCTATTTGACCGTAAAAAACAATATGACTTTGTAGAAAAACTAAGTGGTGGGGAACGGAAACGTCTCTATTTGTGCACCGTATTGATCCAAAACCCGAACTTCTTGATTCTGGATGAGCCCACAAACGACTTGGACATTGTTACCCTGAACGTACTGGAAAGCTTTTTGCTGGATTTTCCCGGCTGCTTGATCGTAGTCTCGCACGACCGTTATTTTATGGACAAAATCGTGGATCATTTGTTCGTTTTTAGAGGAGAGGGCGTAATCGAGGATTTCCCCGGTAATTATTCGGACTACAGAGTTTACGAAAGCAGTAAAGTAATCGAGGAGCGGGAGAACAAAACCAATGCGCCCGTCGAAAAAACGGATAATACTTGGAGGGATACCAGCGGGGGCAAATTGTCCTATTCGGAGCAAAAGGAATACAAACAATTGGAAAAGGATATTCAAAAGCTGGAAGAGAAGAAAACAAAGCTCCAGAACAAGTTTACGGACCCTAAACTGGACGGAGAGGAAATCGCCAACCTTTCCATCGAACTCAAAGAAGTAACCGATGCCATTGAGAAGAAAACGGAACGCTGGTTCGAGCTTTCTTCCATTTTAGAGGGATAGCGCATGTGGTTCCGATTCATTTCACATCTAAAGTTTTTAAGTAGATCCACCAACCAACATGGGGTACACTCTCCTTTTGTGTTCAACTATGTGACGCTATGCCTCTATTCCAAGAAAAAGCTTCACCAGAACAAAAGCACCAATGTATTGCTCAAGACGATTGATTATTTCAGCTTTGAAAAGATCAGCATCAAAAATAACCCTAAGATAGAAGAATTGGTAAGGCAGACCTTTCCCAATGTTCAATTTGACGAAAACTCTTTGGACCTTCTTTTTGTGGATGAAATAGATGTTCCCACTTTTCAAAAAATATGTTCCAAAGGAAAATTGCATAACGATAGCATTGTTCTGGTGGATTCCATCCACGAAAACAAGCAACATTGGGAGCAATGGGCCCGTTTGATCACCCTGCCAGAAATAACGGTAAGCATCGATATGTATCATTGCGGACTTATTTCCATCAGAAGAGAGCAAGTCAAGGAACATTTTACCATTCGAATTTAAAACGGTAATTTTAGGTTATGGAAAATATAGCATCAGATAACACCATTTGGTATGTATTGGCCGTTTTGGGACTTATTTATTTGATTATTCTGTTCAGGAACAAAAAAGGGATCAAACGCAGAAAATCCCGAAGGTTCATGGAAGGAAAACGACAGCACGATAAGCACAAAGAGCAATGAACAAATAGGCCATGTAATTATAGTTGGCAACTACTGACTACTGAAAGAAAATGAAGATATACACCAAAACTGGGGACAAAGGCACCACATCGTTATTTACCGGCACCCGCGTACCCAAGCACCACGCACGTATTGAGAGTTACGGCACCATAGATGAACTCAATTCCCATTTAGGGCTTTTGCGGGACCAAGAGATTGATGGGCATTCAAAAAAAATACTGACTTTGATCCAAGAAAAATTGTTTACCGTGGGTTCCATTTTGGCCACTGAGCCACAAAAGGACAAAAGACTTAAGATTCCACGAATAAGTACGGCCGATATTGAACTCTTGGAACAGGAAATGGATAAAATGAACGAAAATCTTCCAGAAATGACACATTTTATTCTTCCGGGGGGTCACACGACCGTGTCATACTGTCATATAGCAAGAACCGTTTGTCGCAGAGGCGAGCGCATGATATCATATCTGCACGAAAATGAACCGGTGCCCGACAATGTGCTCTCCTATATTAACCGGCTATCGGACTATCTCTTTGTTTTGGCCCGCAAGTTGTCAAAAGACCTAAATGGTGATGAGATAAAGTGGGTTCCCGAGAAACTGGACTGAGAAAATCGCTTTTTTAACCCAAATGTTTTGTGAACAATAAAATAATTTTTAAATAATAGAGTTTTTACTTGGCAAATTGAGTTTAAAAATTATTTTTGCAAAAAATTTATAATCAAACCGTTACTATGTACTGGACGTTAGAACTAGCTTCATATTTAAGTGATGCGCCTTGGCCAGCAACCAAAGACGAACTGATAGATTACGCCATTCGAACAGGAGCGCCATTGGAAGTTGTAGAAAATTTACAATCCATGGAAGAAGAAGGAGGCGAGATATACGAGTCAATTGAAGAAATTTGGCCGGATTATCCCACAGAAGAGGATTACCTCTGGAACGAGGATGAATATTAGAATCGAAAAAACAAACCACGTTAAAAAGTCTCATTTGAGGCTTTTTTTTATGTAATTTTGACAGCCTAGCTAAAGAATTCCATCGTAATCCCATCAATGGAACAGCTTTTGACAATCAAAAGAAAAAATATTTCATGAGTTTTATTAATTCCGTACTAAAGGTATTTGTAGGAGATAAATCGGAGAAGGATGTAAAATCATTGCAACCTTTGGTAAATGAGATAAAATCCTTTGAGAAAGAACTGGAAGGATTGTCTCACGACGAACTTAGAGCTAAAACCGCGGCCTTCAAAGCAAAAATTGCTGGGGACTGCAAGGAAATCAACGATAAAATAGCCGAGTTGCAGGCAGAGGTCGAAAACTCCAACGACATTGACCGCAACGAAGAAATCTATTCCGAAATCGACAAACTCAATGAAGAGGCCTATAAAATTTCGGAAAAAACCCTGAACGATATACTCCCCGAGGCATTCGCAGTGGTCAAGGAAACCGCAAAACGATTTGCCGCCAACGAGACCCTTACGGTTACCGCGAGCGAATTCGATAGAATACTATCCGGCGACAAGGATTATGTTTCATTGGAAGGTGACAAGGCTGTTTGGCAAAACTCTTGGGATGCCGCAGGCAAGGAAGTTACCTGGGACATGGTACATTATGATGTGCAGTTGATCGGTGGTATAGCCCTACATCAAGGAAAGATAGCGGAAATGCAGACCGGTGAAGGTAAAACATTGGTGGCCACCCTCCCGCTCTACCTTAATGCTTTGGTGGGAAAAGGTGCGCATTTGGTGACCGTTAACGATTATCTGGCCAAAAGGGACAGCGCTTGGATGGCACCGCTATTTGAATTTCATGGTCTTTCCGTGGACTGTATCGATAAGCACCGCCCCAATTCTGATGGAAGAAGGGCTGCCTACAATGCCGATATCACTTACGGAACCAACAACGAATTTGGTTTTGACTACCTCCGCGATAACATGGCGCATACTCCAGATGATTTGGTACAACGTCCACACCACTATGCCATTGTGGATGAGGTGGATTCCGTTTTGATTGATGACGCTCGTACCCCATTGATCATATCCGGTCCTGTACCCGAAGGTGACCGCCACGAGTTCAACGAACTAAAACCACAGGTGTCCAATATTGTTCAACAACAACGTCAGCACCTGACAGGGGTCTTGGCCGAGGCCAAAAAACTCATAAAGGAAGGAAATACCAAAGAAGGTGGCTTCCTTTTGCTCCGCGTACATCGTGGACTTCCAAAGAACAAAGCACTTATCAAGTTTTTGAGTGAGGAAGGCGTGAAGCAATTGCTCCAGAAAACCGAAAACTTCTACATGCAGGACAACAATAGGGAAATGCCCAAAGTGGACGAGGACCTATTGTTCGTTATCGATGAAAAGAACAATCAAATTGAACTGACGGACAAAGGTGTAGAATACATTTCCACCGATCAGGACAAGGAATTTTTTGTGATGCCGGACATTGGCAGTGAAATTGCCAAGATCGAAAACCAAAATCTGGAAATCGAGAAAGAAGCCGAGCTCAAAGAAGAACTATTTAAGGAGTTTGCGATAAAAAGCGAACGTATACACACCATGACCCAGTTGTTGAAGGCCTATACCCTCTTTGAAAAAGATGTGGAGTATGTGGTGATGAACAACAAAGTAATGATCGTGGACGAGCAAACCGGTCGTATTATGGACGGTCGTAGGTACTCGGACGGACTCCACCAAGCCATTGAGGCCAAGGAGAACGTGAAAATCGAGGCCATGACACAAACCTTTGCGACGGTTACACTCCAAAATTACTTTAGGATGTACAGCAAGCTGGCCGGTATGACAGGTACAGCGGTTACGGAAGCAGGCGAGTTCTGGGAAATATATGAGTTGGATGTAATGGAAATTCCGACCAATAGGCCCATTGCGCGTGACGATAGACACGATTTGATCTATAAGACCAAACGCGAAAAATACAATGCCATCATTGATGAGGTAACCAAGCTGTCCCAAGCAGGAAGACCAGTACTGATCGGTACCACATCGGTAGAAATTTCGGAATTGCTATCCAAATTACTAAGCGTTCGAAAGGTTCCGCACAATGTACTGAACGCAAAACTGCATAAAAAGGAAGCAGAAATCGTTGCCGAAGCCGGTAAAGGTGGCGTGGTGACCATTGCGACAAACATGGCAGGTAGGGGTACGGATATTAAACTGTCCCCAGAAGTAAAAGAAGCAGGTGGTTTGGCGATTATTGGTACCGAACGCCACGATTCAAGACGTGTCGACAGACAGTTGAGAGGTCGTTCCGGGCGTCAAGGAGATCCGGGTAGCTCACAGTTCTACGTTTCTTTGGAAGACAACCTGATGCGTTTGTTCGGATCGGACCGTGTGGCCAAAATGATGGACCGCATGGGCTTGGAAGATGGTGAAGTGATCCAACATTCCATGATGACCAAATCCATAGAACGTGCCCAGAAAAAAGTGGAAGAGAACAACTTTGGTATCCGTAAGCGATTGTTGGAATATGATGATGTAATGAACGCCCAACGGGAGGTTATCTATAAAAGAAGGAGGCATGCCCTGGAAGGCGAACGCCTAAAGGTGGACATTGCCAACATGATCTATGATACCTGTGAGGCCATTGCAGAGTCCAACAAAATGGCGGATGATTACAAAAACTTTGAGTTCGAGCTCATTAAATATTTCTCGATAACGTCTCCTATTAGCGAAGATGATTTCAAGAAAATGAGCTTTCAGGAAATTGCCAATACCGTTTATAAGGAATCCTATGATTTCTATAAACAAAAAATGGAGCGCAGTGCCTCTGTTGCTTTTCAGGTCATAAAAAAGGTATATGAAGATCAGTCCAACAAGTTTGAGCGCATTGTAGTTCCATTTACGGACGGCATCAAGTCCTTGAACGTCGTGACCAACTTGGAGAAGGCCTACAATACAGATGGCAAGCAATTGATCACTGATTTTGAGAAAAATATCACCCTGGCCATTATAGATGATTCCTGGAAGACCCACTTGCGTAAAATGGACGAATTGAAACAGTCCGTGCAATTGGCCGTCCACGAACAAAAAGACCCTCTTTTGATCTATAAGTTTGAAGCCTTTGAGCTTTTCAAACAAATGATCGACAAGGTGAACAGAGAAGTCATATCCTTCCTTTTCAAAGGGGAGTTGCCTTCCGAGAATACCGCTCAGATCCAAGAGGCCAGAAACGTTCGAAGACCCAAGGAAAACATTCAAACTTCAAAAGAAGAAATTCCGAACAGCGACGAACTTGCGGCACAGAACCGAGCTGCCGGACAAACGCAGGGCCAACGGCCCCAAGTAACGGAAACCATTGTTCGGGAGAAGCCAAAAATCGGCCGAAACGAAAAGGTAACCATTAAAAATATAATGTCGGGCGAAAGCAAAACGGTCAAATACAAACAAGCTGAACCCTTGATAGATAAAGGGGAATGGGTACTCGTAAACGAGTAGGACAACCTCGGCAAAACTTACAAAGTGGCAGTTCTTAAACCTGCCACTTTTTTTATATCAAAAACATAACTAGATTTACACCCGAAAACACCCCATTAAGTCACTCTAGCACACCATACTCAACTTTAGGTGCTAGGGGAACATTCACGCGCAGCATATGAAAATTCCTGGTAAGGATACATATAGGATACAAGATAAGATTGATTTGATACTAAAGGTTAATTACAATTCATCCTTCTTTGCTGCCATTTTTGGATTGGTATGTTATTTCTTTTTGGATATAGATGGAATTATACCATATACATTCTGGATCTATTCCATCATCAATTTATTCAACACACTTCTATACAAACAACATCAAAGACTTGTACTCACCTATAACCTGACATCCATACTCTCCATGTTGGGTGCCATCGTTATAACCATGTACAGCGGGGGAATAGCAAGTCCGTTCGTTTTTGTTTTGGCCATTATCGTTTTTGCAGGATATGTGACCACCAAAGTATTCGGACAACTATACCTTATCCTAAACTTGGCCGTTCTTACCATTTTGTTCCTCTACGACATTGGCGACTTTAAGATATCCGAAAACACGGTACCCTTGGAAGCCCGTAGTTGGTTCGCTTATTTGAGCGCGATGTTTGCCGTGTATCTTTTGGGAGGTGTTTTTGGCAAAAACCTTTTGAGCGCGCACCACAGATTGTACAAATCCAGAAACGAGATCCAAGAACGTATCGAAGAGAAGGAAACCTTGCTAAAAGAAGTGCACCACCGGGTGAAGAACAACCTGCAGACCGTTTCGAGCCTCTTGAGCCTTCAATCGCGCGCCATAGACGATAGTAAGATCAGTAATATCATCAAAAGCAGTCAGAACCGGGTGGTATCCATGGCCATGGTGCACGAAATGCTGTACAAACGAGATGATTATCTTTCTAAAATTGAACTTGAGCCCTACGTAAAGGAATTGTGCGATTACCTCATACGTTCCGTACGGGGCAGTAACCGCAACGTGAAGGTCAATCTGGAGATATCCGAGGAATATAAGCTCAGCATAGACACCGTTATTCCCTTGGGACTCATCATCAATGAAACGATCACCAACGCCCTTAAATATGGAATAGTTGAGGGACAGGAAGGAGAAATCCATGTATCCGTACATAAAATAGATGGAAACCGTTACAAAATGTATTTGGGGGACAATGGTATTGGATATTCCGAAGAAATCAACCCGAAAACAACCAATTCCCTGGGATTAAAGTTGATTTATAACCTGGCAAGACAACTCCGTGGTACCATCAGCAGGGATTATGACAAAAAGGGAACCCACTATTGTATTGAGTTCGAGGAAGTGATTGAGCAGTTCAACTCGGTTGATTAAGGTCTAAAAAGAAACGACCGATCCAAGGACCGGTCACTTCACATCTATATTCCAAGATAAACTTAAACTTCTAAGACTTTTTTTCTCTAAAGGAGAACGCTATGCTTGCCAGAACAAAAGCAATACTTAGCGACAACACAAAAGGTATCAACACATCCAACATCATGATTAAGCCAATTTAGCTCGGTCGTTCTTAGTTTTGAAAGAAAGCTCCTTTTTTACACGGGAGTTCTTAAACTTGTACAATCTTACCATTTTTCTATCCTTTCCAATAGTCTGGTTGATTTCGATTTTCAACTCAACACCAACAGTAAGAGTATCTACTTTAGTTTCTTTAGGAGCATTTTGGGCAAAAGCCATGGTTCCGAAAAAAGTTACTGCGATAATGGTGAAAATTGTCTTCATTGTTCTGATTGTTTTACTCTGATTACTTTACGATGTAAAATTACTTTCACGAACAAGGTCAAATCGATTTCCCTCGCTCAATGACCCTTTTCTTTCGGTGAATAAATTTTTTTCGGGTGAAGTGCATTTTATCCTCGATGAGCGTTTTTGACCCTGAAAACATCATACCGAAGCCATGTGCATTTCATCGATCACAGTCCAAATAATGATGATGTAACTGATTGAACACCAATTATTTATTTGTAGGAAAAAGATTATAATATTGTGGTTTTATGTAGGAAAAAGTAAGCGAAAATGACAAATATCAATTTTAGGGTTCCAAGAGGATTGTAATGCCAAAACGGAGGATTAACATTTTTTAACGGCCATCCAAGTAATTGTTGGTATCTTATTGCAACTAAACAAGAAACTAAAATGAAAATCGTGAGAACTCCATTTTTAATTCTACTCCTAATGGCATCCATAAGTTGCCAACCCAAAAACAAATCTGATAAGCAGGAAGTTGCCCAAAAAGAAGAATCGGACACCCAAATGGCGGCGAAAATGAGCGAGGAACAACTCCAAAAATACGAGACGGCTTATTTTGCCAGCGGATGCTTTTGGTGCGTGGAAGCCATTTTTGAAAGCGTAAAAGGCGTTAAAGAAGTATATTCCGGATACTCGGGAGGTACGGAAAAGAACCCCACCTACGAAGAGGTTTCCTATGGCAGAACGAACCATGCAGAAGCGGTAGAGGTATTCTATGACCCCGATGTGATATCCTTTACCCAATTGGTCCAAGTATTTTTTGGTTCCCACGACCCCACGACCCTAAACCGGCAAGGTCCCGACCGCGGTGCCCAATATCGTTCCATTGCCTTTTATAAAAACGACAAGGAAAAAAAGATCATTTTGGATTACATGGATAAACTTAGGGCCGAAAATGTATATGGTGACCGCGCTATAGTTACCGAGGTGACTCCTTTTGAAAAATTTTATAAAGCTGAAGCATATCATCAGGACTACGAAAAACGTAATCCGAACAACAGTTATATCAGAAATGTTTCGATTCCTAGGTTGAATCGTTTCAAAGAGAACTTTAAGTCCTACCTAAAAGAAGATGTTCACTGAAAATGAGGTGGTAGGTGCTGGTCGTTAAAGAGTTATATCGACCAATATTCGAGGTGGTTCCTTGGGACGGGCAAAACAAGCTAGTTCTTAAGAACCACCTCGCTGTATTTGGAATTGATTTTGATGGTCTTGCCACCATTCTTGCTGATGTTATAACCTGTATGCAGATTGGACCCATGATTCTTCACAGAGGTCAACTTTAATGTTTTTGGGTACGTAAAACCAGAGGTTGTTTCATTTACAGAGATAACGTAGGAAGCTTCTGGAAGTTTACAGTCAAGTTCGCCGTTTTCCATGGAAATGTTGATGGTATTGAAACCACTGGCTACCTCATCAATGCTCAAGGCACCAAAATTATTGGTCACCAATGCATTGTTCACCACCCTCCCGATTACTACGTTGGATGAAACCGAGTTCAGTTTCAAATCCTTTACCTCTTTCAAATTCACCTTATCGGAGTAATCCGTCTTCAGGCTGCCATAGTTCCAATTTTGTACCACAACAGGGGAATAGGACACTCGAATATCGGTATTGGCCCCATCAATGGTAGAGGCAAGCAAGCTTGCGTAGGACAAGCTTGCGTTGATGTTTTTGGCATTCTCTGCCAATTTTACCTCTCCGTGGCGCACATTCATTTTTACCTTAATGTACTTCGGCATTTTGATGATGATTCGTTTTTTGACTTTATACTCTTTATGTTTTCCGTCAGATGAAAAATAGAACACATTCGGGCTTCCGTGTACCCGTACCTCTTCTCGTAGTTTCTGTCTGAATTCCGCCTGCTCAGCTCTAATTTCTGCTTGGTGGGCACGAATCTCTTCACGTTGTTCCTGAATCCTCTCATGCATTTCTTCACGTACTTTTTCTCGCTCTTCCCTAACTTTCTCACGTTCGCCCCTCAACTCTTCTCTCCGGGCCTCGCGCTCCTCGGCCAATTTTTCCATCTCTTCGCCCCATTTCGCAAAACGCTCCTTGTACTCCTTGTCAAAGTTTTTATCAAACTCCTTCTTCCATTCCTTCATATATTTATCACCGTCTTTTTTATAGGCGTCGTAATCAAAATTTATATTAGGTATTGGGGGCAAGGGTGGCATTGATGTCATTACCGCTATTTCAGCAAAATCAATCTCTGGCATTTCCGGTATCTCCACACTGGCCATGATCTCGGCAACCGAGGGCATTTCGGGAATATCAATGTTCACCGTGTTAAAATCGAAGGCATAGCTAGGCCCGGCCCCTTCGGTACTGACCTCTATTTCCTTGCTGTTGCCCATAATTTTGACCAAATCCTTTTTAAAATAAGAATCGGCTTCCTCCTTCTCCACTCCTTCCAGTTCTATTACTGCCGTAATTTCCACCTGGTCTTTGTCCCAAGTCTCAAATTGGATATCCGCATAACTGGTATTGATGTTCAGTTCCGTGTCGTTATCGACATTGAAGGTTTCCTTGTAGGTTTTGGACTTCTCTTGCGCTTGGCCGATAAATCCGACCAAGGCAAGAAGCAATCCGCTAAACAATATTTGATGATTCCTGTTCATTTTTTGATGATTTTAATTGATTCAACTTTGATTTTAATTTTTGCAACAACTGCAACCGTAGCTGTAGGTTGTTGATCAAGGCATTGATGGTTTGATCATTGGGTCCCAACTCGTTCAACTCCTGATTAAGTCTCTGGTATTCCTTGTTCAGTTCCGCCAAGCGATCCATATAGCTATCCACGAGCTCCTTGTTTCCAGGGTCATCGGCCAATTCAGCCAGTTGCAGATTGATGTTGGTGGTATAATACGTTTCGATCTTCCTAAGATCAGGGGAAAGATCGCCCAAAGAAATACCTTGATCCTCTATACTCTGGGTCCCCCTGTCCACTACGGTAATATTTTCATCCGGGTCCACCGTCCCCCCATTGTTATTGAAATAATAAACGGACAACCCTACAGCAACCACAACAGAAGCGGCAATCTGCATCCAAAGGGAAATGACCTTTTTCTTGGGAGGATTATTGGGCAACTCCTCATCTAGCTTCGCAAAAAAGCGGTCCTCATGTCCTTCCCTCATGTTGAAGCTTTTTTGCTCCCTTTCCTTTTCAAACAATTCTCTAAGATCACGTGCCATAAGCTAAATCTTTTAATTTTTCCTTTAATTGTGTCTTTCCTCTAAGCAATCGGGTGCGCGATGCGGTTTCGGTTATTCCAAGTATTTCAGAAATTTCCGAGTGGTCGTACCCTTCCACTAAGAACAATTGCACAACATACCTATATTTTTGAGGCAACTCTTCAATCGCTTTCTTTACCTGATCAATGGAGATTCCTTCCTCCACCGACCAATCATCTTCCTCTGCCACTTGCAAATAACTCTCATTGAGTTCCACTGTTCGTTGGTGCTTCGACTTTAAAAAATCGATACTACCGTTCACAACAATCCTTTTCAACCAGGCCCCGAACGTCACATCTCCCTTAAACTGCCCTATCCGCTGAAACGCTTTTATAAAGGAATCTTGGAGTACATCCTCGGCATCATCAGAATTTTTCAAAAACCTCATGGCCACACAAAACATACCATCGCAATACTGACGGTACAGTTGCATTTGAGCCTGGCGGTCGTTCGCCTTGCACTTTTCTACAAGCTCTATATGAAGCACACTCGGTTCTATGTCTGGTTTTTTAGTTGTTCTGTATTAAGGACGATGCAAAAAAAGCAACGTTGCAAATTAGTGCGTTTTTGGCGCATTTTTAACAAAAAAAGCCCCGTTGAAAAATCAACAGGGCTCATTATTAAGAAGTTAATCCGATTATTCGTCCAACAACAAATTCAGGTGAACGGTAATATTATCGCGTGTGGCCTTGCTGTAAGGGCACATTTCGTGGGCTTCCTTTATAATGGTCTCGCCCGTTTTTTTATCAACAGTGGGCAAATAGGTGTCCAAAGTAACCTCCAAGAAAAATCCTTCCTCCTCCTTATTGAATGCCACTATTGCAGTAACATTGAAATCTCCTAGGTCATCAATATCATGGTTTTTGGCAACGGCCTCTACCGCACCTGCGTAGCAAGTGGAGTAAGCTGCAGCAAAAAGTTCCTCGGGATTGGTAGATTTTGGATCAGGCTTTCCCTTAGAATTCGGCATGCTTATGGGAAAGTCCAAAACACCGTCCTCGCTCTTTACGTGTCCTGATCTTCCTCCTGTATTGGTGGCCTGGGCCTCAAAAATAGTCTTCATCTTTTAAATGTTTATAGGTTCATAAAAACCGACAGCTTTGCAGTTACCGATCATTAAACGAATAAGGTACCAATTTGCTAGCGGATGTCAGCTCAAATAGATATTAAATTTTTGTGAAATGGATAAATTGGAAATCCGCCTTCAAACCGACCAAAGAACTGACAAACCCGTAAAATCTTCATAAATTCGTATAAACTGATGAACCGTACGCTTGGCAGACGATAATAAAACACCTTCGGACACCATTTCCAAAATCAAGGCACTCAGAAAACAAGAGCTTTCTGCCGATGCCTTGGCACAAGGTATTTTTGATGGTAACAAAGCTATGCTTGCCAAAGCCATAACGCTGCTGGAAAGCACAAAGACAGCCCATTTTGAAAAAGCCAACGCCGTTATTGAAAAGTGTTTGACCCGACCTACGAACAGTATTCGTTTGGGAATTACGGGGGTTCCAGGCGTCGGTAAAAGTTCGTTTATCGAAACTTTGGGCAAAACCCTGACCGACCAAGGCAACAAAGTGGCCGTTTTGGCCGTGGACCCCACCAGTTCTCTGAGCAAGGGAAGCATTTTAGGGGACAAGACCCGAATGGAGAACCTGGCCAAGGACCCGAATGCCTTTATCCGCCCCTCCCCTTCTGGAACCTCTCTGGGCGGAGTGGCCCAAAAAACACGGGAAAGCATCATGCTGTGCGAAGCTGCAGGATACAATGTCATCTTGGTGGAAACGGTTGGCGTTGGCCAAAGTGAAATAGCTGTGCACAGTATGGTTGATTTTTTCCTTCTGTTGAAGTTATCAGGAGCTGGAGACGAACTCCAAGGCATAAAAAGAGGCATTATGGAAATGGCCGACGCCATCGCCATCAACAAAGCGGACGGAAGTAATCTGGAACATGCCCAGTTGGCCGTAACCGAATTCTCCAGGGCATTGCACCTCTACCCGCCGAAAGCCAACGGCTGGACGCCCAAAGTGATGAAGTGTTCCGCCATGGAGAAAACAGGGATTGAAGACATCTGGGAAATGGTGCAGCAATTCGTTGAGCACAATAAGGAAAACGGCTTTTTTGAGAAGAACCGACAACAACAGAACAAAAATTGGTTCCTGCAGACCGTGGACGAGTACATCAAACAATTTTTCCATCAAAAAGAAACCTTTAAAACAGAACAGGCCAAGTTGTTGACGGAAATCGAAGAGCACAAAATTTCACCGTTCTACGCCGCCAAAATCCTATTGGACAAGATTACCAAGGAACTTTAAATAAAAGCAATAAATTTGCACAGATTTTATACCGAATGAGCACCGTCACCGATTCCCTTTTATCCATAGTGGTTCCTTTGTACAACGAGGAGGACAATGTGGTTCTATTGACCCAAAAAATCAACGAAAGCCTTGAGGGCTACAATTACCAAATTGTGTATGTGGATGATTTTTCCACTGATAAAACCCGAATCAGGGTCAAGGAAATGGACGACAAAAGGGTTCATTTGATCGAGTTGAAAAAGAACTACGGCCAAAGTTTGGCCCTGGCGGCAGGAATTGACTATGCCGAAGGCGAATACATCATCACGATGGATGGCGATCTCCAAAACGACCCTTCCGACATTCCAAATATGTTGGAATACGCCATTACAGAAGAATATGACCTGGTAACGGGAATCCGTCAGAAACGAAAGGACTCACAAGTCAAAAAAATACCATCCAAAATCGCTAACTTTTTAGTGCGCAGGGTAACTAAGCTAGATATTAAGGACAACGGGTGTGCCCTAAAGGTTTTTACCAAGGACATTGCAAAAAGCTTGAACCTGTATGGTGAAATGCACCGTTTTATTACACTTTTGGCCCATTTGGAAGGTGCACAGATCAAACAAGTGCCCGTAAAGCACCATGCGAGACATGCTGGGGTTTCCAAATACGGACTCGAGCGTGTTTTTAAGGTAGTGGCCGATATGATGCTGTTGCTTTTCATTAGAAAATACTTCCAACGCCCCATCCATTTGTTCGGGATTTTTGGAGTGTTGCTGGTCATCCTTGGCATCTTGATCAATGTGTATTTGTTGATTGTAAAACTAGGATTTGGACAGGACATCGGAACCCGACCCTTACTCATTTTTGGTATGATGTTCATTGTTGGGGGCATCCAATTGTTCACTATCGGTATTGTGATGGAACTCTTGATCCGTACTTATTACGAATCGCAACAGAAACGACCATATCGCATCAAAAAAATAAGCATAGGTGACGGAAAAGCTGCGTAAAAAGGGCATAACCGCCCTAAAAATCATTGTTAGTGCGGTCCTTATTTACTTTATTTTCACGAAAATAGAGTTGAAGGATGTACTCCAGACCCTGAAAAAGAGCGACCCGCTCTATATATTTCTGGCAATTCTGTTTTTTGTGTTATCCAAAATATTGTCGGCTTTTAGAACCAACTTGTTTTTCCATCAAATTGGCGCCAAGCTTACCCAATGGAGTAATTTAAAGTTGTCTTTGTTGGGAATGTTCTACAATCTCTTTTTGCCTGGAGGGGTGGGTGGTGATGCTTACAAAGGCTATCTCATCCAAAAAGAATATCAGCCTGGGACAAAAAAAGTGGTTTCCAGCATCTTGCTGGATCGTTTAAATGGTATGTTGCTGCTTTTTGTGTATGCCTGTTTGCTTGCCCTGCTATCCGAAAATGAGTTTTTTCAAAGTTTTTATTTGTTGATTGTAGCGGCTATTCCTTTGAGCGTTGTTGTATTTTGGTTGGTGAACAAGACCTTTTTTTCCTATACCCTAACCATATTTTGGAAAGCTGTCGGGTTTTCGGCTCTGGTACAGTTATCACAGTTGGTCAGCATACTTTTTATTTTGAAGTCTTTGTCCATCAGCTTGGATGTTGTGGAATATCTTTTTGTGTTTTTAATCTCTTCGATTGTCTCCGTGATTCCCTTGACCATTGGAGGGATTGGCAGTAGGGAGGTCACGTTTTTATATGGAGCCAAATGGCTGGGATTGGATGAGAGCACATCCATAGGTATCAGCTTTACCTTCTTTTTGATTACGGCACTTACTTCACTTTTCGGTGTCATCTACCACTTCAATAAGCCAAAGTTGGAATCAGTAGATTAATCCAGATGCACCAAATGCATTTTGTTCAATTTATCTTCACGGGTATTCGGATTCAAAAACTTAGCCTGCAGTCGGGTAATGCGGAACTGATCCACGGTAATTTGATTGTCCCAAGCAATTCCATTTTTCTTTAATTGATTCAATTCTTCGTCGGTAGCGTAGACCCAAATATCCTTCTTTTTGGCTATTTCGGGTATGGTTGCCATTTGGACCGGCTTTTTATTGTAAAAATCCAACGACCAAGAATATCTCTCCGAAACCTTGAAAATATTGTCCACGGGAATGTTCTTCTCCCGTATCTTTTCTGCCATATTGGAACCACCCTGATAATCGAGCAGTTTGGGGTAAAAATGGGCATTCATTAAACCGTTCAACAGAACTGAACTCAAAATGCCTACCGTTACAATTTTTGTGTAGGGAGTTTCTTTTTGGATGATTAAATATGCAACCAATCCGAGCGCTATCAACAATAACAAATAGCTGTACCAATGCTCCAATTTGAATACGTAGAAGCTCACCAACAGCGCGAAGACCACCACCAATCCCAAAATAAAATATTGAACACCCAAAATTATCTTGGCCATCTTCAATTTCTGATTCTGATACAGAACAAATAGAAAAGCTGCGGATAAAATCGAATACAGAGGCATAAGAATATTCATGTAGTGCGGCAATTTGAACTGCGCAAAACTGATGAGAAGGAACAAAATGGAAATCCCGCCCACGGTGAGAAATTCCAAATTGGGTCTGTAAGCAAACTTGGCTTCCCAGAAGGCTTTTATTTTTGTCCAGTAGCCAATCAACGCGAGAACCGTCCAAGGTAGGAACACCCATAAAAAGGTATGGAAGAAAAAGAAAAAGTCGCTACTGTTCTTCCCAACGCCCTCACCGCTCATCCTTTCAAAACTCTGCTCCCAAAAAATAAAGAAGATACCGCTACGGTTGTCTTTTCCACGAATCACTTTCTCAGGGTGCAAATCAAATTGATGGTAATACGCATATAACATCGGTGTTATGGTCAAACCAAAAACAACCAAAGCAACCAGTAATTTCCAATTGAGCAATCTTTCCCATTTTCGGGTATAGGATAAATGACAAAGTATGGAGATTCCAATCACCACTAGGGCAATCTGTCCTTTAGTCGAAAAGGCCATTCCAGCCCCAAAAGCACCTAATGCGATACTCTTTAGCGTTCCTTTTTCAATATAAGTGGCCAATTGCCAGATGGAAAAAATGGTGAATCCAGTAAGGACAGCATCGGTACGGACATCGATATTGGCCAAGACCATGGTTTGGGCCGTCATAAAAATCAATGAGGCAAAACGCCCTACATCTTTGTTATACAGTAGCTTTCCGAGTCCGTAGCAACTATAAGCCCCCAACAAAGTGGACAAAATACCTGGAATGCGATACGCCCAATCGTGAATACCAAAAATTTTATAGGAAAGTGCGGCCAACCAATAATGCATGTGTGGCTTGTCCAGATACTCTTCGGGACCTTTAAAAAGGCTCAAAAAATCATTTTCCTGCACCATTCGCATGGCCATGACCGCAAATTGCGCGGAATCGTTCTCGAACAGGGTCACGAACATCCCAATGATGTACACCAAGACAATCAATCCAATATAAAACCAATATCTGGCGGTCGAGATCATACCCCTGTTTTTTGGAAAGCAAATATAGCCAACTTGGCCCACAACCAACCGAAAAGTGAACCTGCCAAGGCACCTGTCAGCACATCCAACGGATAGTGCACGCCGATGTAAATACGACTATAGGCCACAATGCAGGCCCAAAACAGCAAAATCCAAGAAATATATTTCACCTTATTTGTGAACAACACCGTAAAGAAAATCGCTGGGCCAAATGAGTTGGCCGCGTGCGCAGAAAAATAACCGAATTGTCCGCCACAATAACTTTTCACCAAGCGCATTGCACTGCTTACTTCGGGTTCGTGGCAGGGACGCAAACGACCGATGCCATACTTGAAAAAGTTGGACAGTTGATCGGTGCAAGTAATCAGCAAAGCGATGGACACCAAAATAATTCCTGTTCCCTTCCAACCAAAGGTTCGGTAAGATAAATAGAGCAACAGCAGATAAAGCGGTGCAGAGTTTCTAGTGGTCGTGATGAACATCCAGAAGCCGTCCCAAGTTTCGGTTCCCAATCCGTTAAGGAACAAAAACAGTTCTTTATCGTATTGCAGCAGTTGTTCGATCATCAATCGTCGTATCTGGAGACTTCTCGATCATAAAAAGCAGTGGCGGCCTCGATCAGGTTTTCTGTTTCGTCCATTAAATCAGCTTCATCTTCTTTGGAGAATTCTTCCATCCATTCTACTTCATCATTTTCCAGATTGATGATGAATCGTGGGTATTCCGTATGAACAATAAAAATGGCCTCGGGAAAATCCGTATTATCGGCCAATAAAAATTTAGGTAGTTCCATGTGTTCTAATTTTGATTCCAATCGTGGAATCTAATATCTATTTTTTTATCACGTCATGTTGAACTTGTGTCAACACCTCATCTATATTAATTATTCTTTGATGAGACCCTGAGACAAGCTCAGTGTGACGAAACTATTTTAATATCAATTTCTTGGTCAAAAAGTTGAATCGAAGATACAACATTACGGCCGATGCGGTAAGGCCCGACAACAATCCGATCCAAATTCCAGTGCTTTCCAAATTAGTGCGCAATCCCAAATAAAAACAAATCGGGAAACCAATCAACCAATAAGCGATGAACGTAATAAGCGTGGGTATCTTCACATCTTGCAGACCGCGTAGGGCTCCCAAAACCACCACTTGAAGCCCATCGGAAATCTGAAAAAATGCCGAAACCAACAACAATTTGGCAGCAATAAATATCACTTCGGCATTATCAGCCTGATTTGCGATATCGTCCACATCCAAATAAATGGTGGGGAACCAATGTCTTCCGATCAAGAAAATGGCCGCGAAAGCTATTTCCACAAGCAGGGTCAAGAAAAATACCGATTCGGCGATGCGCTTGAGTTCTTTATGGTTTTGAAGTCCTTTTTGGTTCCCGACCCTGACCATTGCTGCAACACTGAGTCCAGTTCCCACCATAAACGTCATACTGCTCAGGTTCAAGGCAATCTGATTGGCGGCCTGCGCATTTTTGCCCAATACCCCGCTCAACCAAATGGCCGCGGTAAAAATGGCGACTTCAAAAAACATCTGTAATGCTGATGGAAAACCAAGGTTGATGATTTTTTTCATCACTTTCTTTTCAATACTTCTAAAGTTGAAATGGGTCACGTAGAATTCAAACTTCTTTTTTCGTTGGAGCAGATACCAAATAAACGCGACCATGATCACACGTGAAATCAAGGTGCCGACGGCTGCCCCTACAATCCCCATTTTGGGAAATCCGAAGGAACCAAAAATGAGAAGGTAGTTCAAGGTGATGTTGACCACATTGGCCACGATTGTGGTGTACATCGGGTATTTGGTCTGCGACAGTCCATCAGAAAACTGTTTAAAAGCCTGGAATATGATCAAAGGCACCAGCGAAAAAGCCACCAAATCCAAATAGGGCAAAGCAAGTTCCACAACCTCAGGAGGCTGCTCCATATGGTGCATCAAGGGTTTGGAAATTTGGATGAGTCCAAAAAGGGACAAACCCAGTAGTGTACACAGCACCAAACCGTGTTTCAGGGCACTTTTGCCCGCCGCTTGGTCTTTTGCTCCGTCGGCCTCTGCCACCAAGGGCGTTATGGCAGTGGAAAATCCAATACCAAGGGACATGGCGATAAAAACAAAACTGTTCCCCAAAGAAACGGCTGCCAGTTCAGCGGTTCCCAACTGCCCCACCATAATATTGTCCGCAAAGGCCACAAAGGTATGACCCAGCATCCCCAAGATTACGGGGTAGGACAATTTAAGATTATAGGCAAATTCTTTGGTGTAGTTTTGAAACACAACGGATACTTAAAAAGGATGGCAAATATAGCCAGATTGGTGACATTTGTCTCCAAACTTTATGTTAGCTTATGGACAAATTTAAAGTTGCTTCGCCTCTTCCCAGAATACGTCCATTTCGGCCAAGGTCATATCGCTCATGGATTTTCCAGTCTCTTTGGCTTTCTGTTCCAAATACTGAAACCGCTTGATGAACTTTTTATTGGTACGCTCCAATGCATTCTCTGGGTTGATTTTTAGAAAACGGGCATAGTTCACCATGGAAAATAGCACATCGCCGAATTCAGATTCCATTTTGTCGGCATCATTGGCCTCCACCTCTTCTTGAAGCTCTCCAAGCTCCTCTTTCAATTTCTCAAAAACCTGTTCGGGTTTTTCCCAATCAAATCCGACACCAGCCACTTTGTCTTGGATTCGGTTGGCTTTCACCAAGGAAGGCAATCCGTTGGGAACCCCTTCGAGCACGCTCTTTTTGCCTTCTTTTAGTTTGATGTTTTCCCAATTCTGCTTTACTTCTTCCTCATTTTCCACCTTTACATCGCCATAAATGTGCGGGTGCCTGTTGATGAGTTTATCACAAATACCATGGGCCACATCAGCAATATCAAAATCTTGGGTTTCCGAACCGATTTTGGCGTAAAAAACGATGTGCAGCAAAATATCGCCCAATTCCTTTTTCACTTCTTCCAAATCGTTGTCCAGAATGGCATCGCCCAGTTCGTAGGTTTCCTCAATGGTCAAATGGCGTAGGGTCTGCATGGTCTGCTTTCTGTCCCACGGACATTGTTCGCGCAATTCATCCATAATGGTCAAAAGGCGGTCAAAGGCGGCCAACTGTTCCGATCTTGTGTTCATGGCTTTGGATTTTGTCCAAAAATACGAAGTCCGATTGGTTGAGATTCTATCATCAAAATTTACTTATGAAAAGTATTTTGGTATTTTTCAACAAAGCCCATTTACGAGAAAATATCACTATCTTGAACCTCATTTTAGGCAAAACCAGTAGAATGAAAAATCTTATTATTGCGTTGCTCATGATCCCTGTAATGACCATGGGGCAAACCGATAATCCCTTTGAAAATGAAGTTAAGGCAATCCAGCAAAAGAACGATTCCCTTTGGGATTCGTCCCGACCGACGATTGTTTTTACGGGAAGTTCGAGTATTCGTTTTTGGGAAGATGTCCAGGAACGCTTTCCAGAGCACCAAGTGTTGAACACTGGCTTCGGAGGCTCGCAATTTTCCGACCTTGAACTATATCTGGATGAACTAATTCTCAATTACACGCCATCAAAAATCTTTATTTATGAGGGCGACAACGATATTTTTGCCAAGAAGAGACCCCGAAAAATATTGCAAAGGGCCGAATATATTCTTGGCATCCTTCAACAGAGAAACCCCGACATGGAAATTGTTCTGATTTCTGCCAAACCAAGTATTTCCCGTTGGAAATATAGAGGCAGGTACCGAAGATTGAACCGCAAACTGTACCGATTGGCATCGAAGACCGATGGAATCGATTTTGTGGATGTTTGGTACCCCATGCTTGACAAAAGAAAGGTAAAGCAGGACATTTTTATTGAAGATGGGCTCCATATGAACTCGAAAGGGTATGACATCTGGTACGATGTGATCAAAAACTATATTGACTAAAACTAAACAAACGTGATTTACAGATCAATTTTGCTGTTCGTTGCAGTTATCTGCATGGCAGCTTGCCAAACCAAAAAAGAGGAAATCAATTTTCCAAAAACAGACTTAGCCAATGCTCCGTTAATTCCAAAACCCATCAAAACCATTCCCACTGGAAGTGCTTTTGGGCTGGATGCAGGAACTGCCATTTATACCTCGACCACAAATCCAGAATTTGAGAAAGTGGGTCAGTTTTTATCCAAAAGCATTAAATCCAAAACAGGGCTTGATCTTGCTGTAAACACTTCATCCGAAGATACGTTGGAGCGATTGATTTACATCAACCAATCCGATAGTGTGGATTTGGAAAATCCCGAAGCCTATCAGCTTTACATTAAAAAAGATTCCATTTTACTGAACGCCAAAACTGCCGCAGGTGCTTTCAGGGGTATCCAAACGCTTCGCCAACTCATTCCAGAACAAAGCAATGATACCTTGACGGACCATCCGTTGTGGGTAATTCCTTCGGGTAAGATCATGGATGCTCCAAAATATGCATATCGTAGCTCCATGTTGGATGTGGCCCGTCACTTTTTTACTGTAGAGGAAGTCAAGAAGTATATTGATGCTTTAGCTTACTACAAGTTCAACACATTGCACTTGCACTTATCGGACGATCAAGGGTGGCGTATTGAAATCAAGTCTTGGCCCAAACTTACCGAAGTTGGCGGTACCAGCGAAGTGGGTGGCGGTGAAGGCGGGTTTTACACGCAAGAAGAATACAAAGACCTTGTGGCCTACGCTGCGGACAGACATATTGCCATCGTTCCTGAAATTGATATGCCCGGACATACCAATGCGGCATCTTTAAGTTATCCGTTTTTGCACTATGCCGGGGCGGAGACACCTCGCGTTAGAACCGATATGAAGGTGGGCTACAGTTCTTTTGATGCAAAAAAAGACACTGTTTACAGTTTTTTGGATGATGTTATCGGCGAAATTGCCGCCATGAGCCCTAGCCCCTATTTTCACATTGGAGGTGATGAAAGCCATGTGACCAAAAAAGACGATTACATTCTATTTGTGGAAAAAGTGGAAGAAATTGTTCAAAAGCACAACAAAAGAATGATTGGCTGGGACGAAATAGCCCAAGCGAATATTGACCCTAGCTCGATTGCGCAATTGTGGAACGAGCCAGAAAATGCATTGAAGGCTGCTGAAAATGGTTCAAAAATCATTATTTCGCCTGCAAAAAAGGCCTATTTGGATATGCAATATGATTCCATTTCCGAGTACGGTCTGCACTGGGCAGGCTATATACCTGTTGATGTGGGGTACCAATGGGACCCAGAAACCTATGCCAAAGGGCTTGCCAAAGAAAATATTCTCGGCATTGAAGCTCCGTTATGGTCAGAAACCATCAGCAATGGAACCGAATTGGAATATTTGGCGTTTCCAAGATTGATTGGATATGCCGAATTGGGATGGTCGCCCAGTGAACACCTAAATTGGGACGACTACAAAGAACGTCTCGCCGCACAGGTTCCTTATTTGGAATCCATGCAGATCAACTATTACCCAACAAAGTTGGTGGACTGGAAAAAAGAATAGTGTTTATTCTTCCTCTTCTTCGGAAGCAGATACAGTAGGTTCCTCGGCATCCTTTTCTTCTTCAACAAAATCAGTGATATTGTTGTCGAGAAGGATGTTGTACCACTGTATGATTTTTTTGATGTCGCTGGCATACACGCGGTCCTCATCATAATTGGGTAGTACTTCGAAGAAATACTCTTCCAACTCAATTTTTTCAGCTTTGTGACTGATGGAAGTTTTTTTGCCTCCCTCCTTTTCCTTGATTTTTTGGAAAACTTCCTTTAAAGGAACTTCTTCTTCCAAGGTGTAAATGGCTATTTCGGACAGCACGCTTACATTGCTTCTTAAACCAACGGTTACACGTTTGCCATCCAAAAGGGATTCGCCAACAAAGCCACCTCGGGTTTGGGTCAATAATTTGTAAAGTCCTGGTTTACCTCCAATAGATAAAATCTTGTCTAATGCCATTCAAATAATAATTTTATGGGCGCAAAAATATGTTTTTATCGCAAATAGCGATTTTTTTAACGTCCTTTTTTGACGTTGGGAAACCTCATTCGGTAATCCACACTGATTTTTCCTTTGGAAATCTTTTCCAATCGGCTTTTTAAAAGTCGTTTTTTTAGGGTTGAAAGCTTATCGGTGAACAAAACACCTTCAATATGGTCGTACTCGTGCTGAATTACACGGGCCAATAGCCCATCGTAGGTTTCCGTGTGCTCCTTAAAATCTTCGTCCAAATAAGTAATGGTGATTTCGGGCTTTCGTTTTACATCTTCACGGATATCGGGTATGCTCAAACAACCTTCGTTAAAGTCCCATTCTTTACCGCTTTCCTCTTCAATCTTCGCATTGATGAATACTTTTTTGAATCCATCGAGCTGTTTTTGCTCAGCTTCGGTCAATTCATCATCATCGGCAAATGGGGTGGTATCGACCATAAACACTCGTATGGGAAGTCCCACTTGGGGAGCTGCCAGACCAACGCCATGGGCATTGTACATGGTCTCCCACATATTGGTGATCAATTCTTCAAGTTTTGGATATTCTGATGTGATATCCTTCGCCTTTTTTCGCAAAACGGGATCTCCGTAAGCTACTATGGGTAAAATCATAAAATCAAAATCTGTTTAAATAGGCCTGCAATATCAGCGTGGCACTTATTTCGTCGACTAGGGCCTTGTCCCTTCTCTTTTTCTTTTTCATTCCGCTGTCCAACATGGATTGAACTGCCATTTTGGAGGTAAACCGCTCATCTTGGCGCTCCACGGGAATGGTAGGGAACTTGGCTTTCAGCTTATTCAAGAAATCTTGGATAAGTACCTCGGACTCGGAAGCGGTATTGTCCATTTGCTTCGGCAATCCTACTACAAAACGCTCCACTGATTCCTTTTGGGTGTAATCCTTTAAAAAGGACAACAAGTCTTTGGTCTCTACGGTGGTCAATCCAGAAGCAATCAACTGGAGTTCATCAGTTACTGCTATTCCAGTCCGCACCTTTCCAAAATCCAAAGCCAAAATTCTAGCCAAAATAATTTTTTGGCAAAAATAACCTTAAAAATGTTATGCGCTTAAAAATGGCAACCATAATTCTACTATGGGGCTTATCTTTGTCAAAACTTTAAGAAAAATGACAGAATTAAGAACGCTCATTGAAAAAGCGTGGGACAACAGGGAGTTGCTGGAGGAAGAAAAGACTCAAGACGCCATACGCGAAGTGATAAAGCTTATTGATTCAGGAGAGCTGCGGTGTGCTGAACCCACAGCCGACGGCTGGCAGATAAACGAATGGGTAAAGAAAGGGGTCGTGCTTTACTTCCCCATCCAAAAAATGGAAGTGCTGGAAGCTGGCATTTTTGAATATCACGATAAAATTCCATTGAAGAAAGGCTATAAAGAAAAAGGTGTACGCGTGGTTCCCCATGCGGTGGCCAGACACGGAGCCTATATTTCAAAAGGCACCATTTTGATGCCCAGCTACGTCAACATCGGCGCCTATGTAGATGAAGGAACCATGGTAGATACGTGGGCCACTGTGGGAAGTTGTGCACAAATCGGTAAAAACGTCCATTTAAGTGGCGGCGTTGGTATCGGCGGTGTGTTGGAGCCACTACAAGCTGCTCCCGTAATTATTGAGGACAATGCCTTTATCGGTTCCAGATGTATTGTTGTAGAAGGTGTTCGGGTGGAAAAAGAAGCCGTTTTGGGTGCTAATGTGGTTTTGACCGCCTCAACCAAAATAATTGATGTTACCGGAGATGAACCTGTGGAATTAAAAGGTCGAGTACCTGCTAGATCCGTAGTAATTCCTGGAAGCTACACCAAAAAATTCCCTGCTGGTGATTATCAGGTACCTTGTGCCTTGATCATTGGCAAAAGAAAGGAAAGTACGGACAAGAAAACATCGCTGAACAATGCGCTTCGCGAGCACAATGTTGCCGTATAGTTACTGTTTTAATTGATGTAGAGCATTATCGACGGCCGCTTGTAAAAAGTGGCCGTTCGTGATTTTATCCCGTATCGTTTTTACGTTTGAGACCATTTCTAGATAGGCGTTCTCATCAATTTCATTTAATTTTTCAGACAGTTCTTCCAGTGACGCAATTGAAAAACCTAATTTCTTTTCTTCAATCAGTTTGGCAACCGCTGCCTTGTCCCAAACAATTACAGGCAGTCCTGCCAACAAATACAATGAGGTTTTATGTGGATTGTTGTATTGAATGTATTTGCCAAAGTCCCCATCGCATTCCTTGATTGCGTTACCGTTCCATACCAGTCCAAAATTGCCCTTCATTTTATCCAACACCTCATCCGGGGCAAAGACCCCTTGATAATCCAGCACTGTATTACCATTTACTTTTTCCTTTTGATAACCGTTTCCATAAAGTTTTAAGCTGAAATCTTTGTGCTTCAATTCATCCACTTTATATAAAAACGCACTTTTTTCCATACCCAAACCTCCAGCAAAAACAACATCTTTTCCGGCATCTTGTGGTGCTTTGGGCAAATTCTGGTCAGAACCCAATAGGTAGTCAAACAAATATAACGGAACCATTTTACCCTTGAATCCGTTTTCCAAGAACCACTGCATCATCACTTCGTTGTGCAACACCAAAACGTCGGCCTTATTGAAGCGCTTCATCTCCTTTTTCACATTCTTGTTTTTACCCATAAGTGTTTTAACATCATGTACAATAAGAACAACTTTGCACCCTTTGAGTTTGGCCACTCCTATCTTATAACCGAAAAACTTGCTGAGCGGATATTGCATGCAAAGGATGGACGAAAAGGGCAACAAAATCAAACCTTTGGTTATCCCAAAAAAACTAATGATGGCACCAAGGGCAGAACTCGGGTGGTTGCTCTGTGCAAACCCCAAATTTTTAAATCCTATTTTGGATAATATGCTTTCACAGTCCATTTTTGGTTTGGAAGCGGCATTTTTGGAAAATTTATAGTTTCTGGAGATATAGAACAGGTTAGTGTCTTGCATTATTCATGTGTTTGATTATCAAAAATATCCTTTTTTGGCAGCTAATCCATAAATTGCACAACACCATTTAAAAAATCATAAACACTGACCTAATGAAAAACAGCCCCAAATATGATTACCTGATTGTGGGTGCAGGCCTATACGGAGCGGTTTTCGCCCACGAAGCAACCAAGCACCAAAAAAAATGTTTGGTAATCGACAAACGGGAGCATCTTGGGGGAAATACCTATTGTGAGGAAATCAACGGCATCAATGTGCATAAATACGGTGCCCATATTTTTCACACGAACGATAAAACCATCTGGGACTATGTGAACAGCTTTGTTCCATTCAATAGATACACCAATTCGCCCTTGGCAAATTTTGAAGGCACCCTGTACAACCTGCCTTTCAACATGAATACATTTTACCAGCTCTGGGGAACAAAAACACCTGAAGAGGCAAAAGCAGTTCTTGACCAGCAAACGGGCAAATACCAGAAAATCAATCCCAAAAACCTTGAAGAACAGGCATTAAAACTCGTTGGAGACGATATCTACCATAAATTGATCAAGGGATATACAGAGAAACAATGGGGACGAAAAGCCAATGAACTTCCGGCCTTCATTATAAAAAGATTGCCGCTCAGGTTCACCTTTGACAACAACTACTTTAACGATGCTTACCAAGGCATACCCATTGGAGGCTACAACAAACTTACCGAGGGATTGTTAAAAAATGTAGAGTGTAGAACAAACGTTGACTTTTTCAAAGAAAAAAACACCTTGACAGGTCTTGCCAAACAAGTAGTGTTTACAGGAAAAATAGATGAATATTTTGATTATTCCCATGGAAAACTGGAGTACCGAAGCCTAGATTTTAAACATGAAGTATTGGACATACCCAATTATCAAGGAAATGCCGTGATAAACTACACGGAATCCAAAATTCCGTTTACACGAATTATAGAACACAAGCATTTTGAGTTCGGAAAACAGCCTGCCACGGTGATTACGAGAGAGTATCCCCAGGAAGCCTCATCTGAAAAAGAACCGTACTATCCGATAAACGATGCAAAAAACACCGCGCTCTTGAAGGTTTATGAAGACATGGCAAAAGAGGAGACCACCATATTTGGTGGCAGACTGGCGGAATACAAATACTACGACATGCACCAAGTAATAGGCGCCGCATTGGCCAAAACAAAGAAACTCTTTACCTGACTTTCGAAATTAAAATTTTCAAGAAAAGTCTTATTACCTACGCAACTCTTTGCTTTTGTAGCCGTCTACATACAAACGACCAAATCGTTTTTTTAAAGATTAACAAAAAAAGGGTAGGGAAAATGCATCCTTGATTGTTTTAAGAAAAAGTAACATCCAAACAATTTTAACCCTATTTTTTTGTTATAGATTTGTGAATACCTAAACACTACACCAATAAATTATGGCTGGATTGAGCACCCCAAAGCAAAAAATATCAGCGCTTATCATAACCTACAACGAGATGGGTTACATTGAAAAATGTATTGATTCCGTTTCGTTTGCTGATGAAATATTGGTCGTCGATTCTTATAGTAACGACGGTACCTACGAGTATCTTTTGGACCATCCAAAAGTAAAGGTGATTCAAAATCCCTTTGAAAATTTCACCGCGCAAAAATCGTTCACGCTAAAGCAAGCCGCCAATGATTGGGTTTTGTTCTTGGACGCCGACGAAGTTGTCACGGAAAGCCTTCGAAAGGAAATCCTCGAAACTATAAACGACCCCAACGCCCATGAGGCCTACTGGTTTTATAGAAAATTCATGTTCCAAAATGAGCCTCTTAATTTCAGTGGGTGGCAAACCGATAAGAACCACAGACTCTTTAGAAAAAGTAAGGCACACTTTACCGACCGAAAAATTGTCCATGAAACCTTGGAAGTAGATGGAAAATCAGGAATTCTCAAAGAGAAATTGGTTCACTACTGTTATAAAAACTATGAGGATTACAAAGGTAAAATGCTTAAATACGGTAAACTAAAGGCCAAAGAGGATTTCTATAAGGAAAGGCATTTCAACTATCTTTTAATGACAGTAAAACCCATATGGAAATTCTTCAACCACTACATTCTCCGTTTGGGGATTTTGGACGGCAAAAAAGGATGGACCATTTGTTATTTGAATGCACTAGGAGTATTGGAAAGGTTCCGAGAACTAAAAAGACTGGAAAAAAAGAACGAGCTTGCCTACTATTTGGTAATGCCGTAGTGCGTCCATACCGCTTTGCTCGACCTGGTCTCTTTTCGTATCGATTGGTTCTTCGCAATAGACTCAGGTGTTTTATACCCTCTCTTATGGTCTAAGTGAACACAAACGGCACTGTAGCGCAACTGTTTGGATTTTATTCCAAAATTGAACAAGCGCTCCCCAAGTTCACGATCCTGTCCTCCATATTGCATCCGCTCATCAAAACCGTTCACGTTCAAAATATCCTTTTTCCAACCAGAGGAGTTATGTCCGTTCCAACTGGCATTGGTGGGGGTAAAAGTATTCAGCAACTTAGAGACCACCCCATTGGCGGTAAGCTTGTTGTTCTTAAAAGTCTTGGGAATCCCTTTCTCTTTTAACCAATTGATATTGAAACAACGCTGCCTCTCTATATCTTCCAAGGTTATCATTTTGGAAATATTCATCGGGAGCATGTAATAACCTCCCGAAATAAAATACCCTGTTTCCTTGTTAATGTAGTGCACCTCAACAAAATCTTCCCTCGGAATGCAGTCGCCATCCGTCATAATAATGTAGTCCGCCTTGCAGGCCGCTACCGCTTTGTTGAGTATCCGTGATTTTTGAAAGCCATCGTCCTCCTGCCAAATGTGTACAATATCATAAAAGACCTGTTTGGACATCTCTTCCAACAATTCCTTGGTCTTGGGTCCAGAACCATCATCGGCCACGACCACCTCAAAATCCTTGTAAATTTGGCAATTGAAACCCCACAACACTTTTTTCAGCCACTCCTCGGCATTGTAAGTGCTTACAATCACGGATATTTTGGGCAAGTCTTTTTCCTTTGGGTTCATCTGGGCAAAAATAGTAAAGTCTGCCATTTATAAGATAACTTTGCAGAAAAGAACTGTACTTTCAAAAAACCTGCAATGGGGAATGTAGCACTTATTGAGTTTAACTCCTATCATGATGAATGCCTTTACTCACAACTAAAGTTTCTTACCGAAGCAGGCCATACCGTAACCTTGGTCATCAACCATAAGCTTGATGCCCGAACCAACGAATACCAACATCTTGCCAAAGAATGCATTATCATAAAGCCTGCTTCCCTGCAAAATTTTTTAACCCGGGTTCGCTTTGTGTACCAACTAAAAAAACGTTTGCAAAAGCAAGGGATTCACACGGTAGTATTCAACACGGCCAGTTCAAGAATGGAAGTTATTTTGCTGAGCTTTCTATTAAAAAATAAAATAGCCTTATTTGGCATACTGCACAATCTGAAAAAAGTAAACCACAGCTTTTCCCAAAAACTCATCAATAAATCCATAAAAAAATATTTTGTGCTCAATGATTTTCTGAAGGACTCGGCAGAGTTAGAAGACAAATCACTGCAATTACAGAGTTTTTACCCTATTTTTTTTCCGAAATATGAAGCAAAAATTCCTGAAAAGCCTAAAGGAGAGATTTGGATCAGCATACCCGGCAAACTTGATTTTGGAAGAAGGGACTATATTTTGATTGCCGAAGCGCTTCGGAAGTTACAATCAAAAAGCAATTTGAAAATTCTGATTTTGGGAAATGCCGATGCGGAAAATCCAACGAACAAAGAATTCATCGATTCCTTACAAAATCATGGCCTTCATAACAACTTCATGATGTTCCATTCTTTTTTGGACCACGGCACATTCCATCAATACATTAAAGACTCAGATTATATCCTGATTCCCTTGAACACTGTAGGAACCAATTATTCAAAATATAAGATAATGGGCTGTTACAATCAGGCATTCGGATACGGGATAAACCTGATTTCACCCGTAGGATTAAAGCATATTCCCGATATCATGGCCCATTCCATTTTTTATGATGGCGCCGAAGGCTTATCCAAGGTATTTGAGGAATTGAGCAATGGCTCCATCCAAAATAAAAGCAAACCATATAACGAGGACAAATGGAGCTTCGAATCACAAAAAAATAGATATATAGGATTTCTAGAAAACATCAAAAAGAATTGAAATGACAGAGGAAATCAACAACTGCATCAAAGTATTGCAAGAAGGTGGGCTCATTCTCTACCCTACCGATACCGTCTGGGGCATTGGCTGCGACGCCACCAACCCCGAAGCAGTGAAAAAAGTGTACGCCCTTAAAAGACGGGAAGACACCAAGGCACTCATCTGTTTGGTCGCCAACCAGGCCATGCTGGAACGCCATGTAAAAGAAGTGCCCGAAGTGGCCTACGACATTATGGACCTTGCCACCAAACCCACCACCATTGTATTTGACGAACCCATTGGAATTGCAAGCAATCTGGTGGCCGAGGACAATACTCTGGCCATACGAGTGGCATCAGATAAATTTTGCCAATACCTCATCAACAAATTCAGAAAACCGATAGTGTCAACTTCCGCCAATATTTCTGGGAACCCAACACCAAAACAGTTCAAGGATATTGATGAAGAAATTTTAAAAGGAGTGGACTATGTGGTAAATTTGCCTGATGAAAATAAAAACCCTTCCCCCTCCTCCATCATTAAATTGAGCAATGACGGACAGGTGAAGGTGATACGGGAATAAGAATGACGAAGGAATTCCATACAGAGGCAATACAACATCCTATTTTTAAACTTATTGGCGAAGCTTCGGATGAATTGGGCGTGGATGCCTACGTTATCGGTGGTTTTGTGAGGGATTATTTTTTAAATAGAAACACCCCAAAGGATATTGATATCGTTGCCATAGGAAGTGGAATAGAACTCGCTAAAAAAGTGGCCTCCAAACTAAAAGGCAAACCAGAAATTTCCATTTTCAAAAACTTTGGAACGGCCATGATCAAGCACAAGAATTTCGAGCTTGAATTTGTGGGTGCCCGAAAAGAAAGCTATAATCGGGACAGTCGAAAGCCCATTGTGGAGGATGGTACTTTGGAAGACGACCAAAACCGTCGTGATTTTACCATAAATGCCATGGCCTTGGCACTGAACCATTCCAATTTTGGAGAGCTTTTGGACCCGTTTGATGGTTTGACCGATCTGGACAAACAAATCATTCGTACCCCATTGGAACCGGGCATCACGTATTCCGACGATCCGCTACGGATGATGCGGGCCATTCGATTTGCCGCACAATTGCATTTTACAATTGAGCTGCAATCACTTCAGGCCATAACCGAGAATAAGAATCGCATCAAAATTGTTTCCAAGGAACGTATCGTGGACGAACTAAACAAAATATTGATGAGTTCCAAACCATCCCTCGGTTTCAAATTGATGCACCAAACCGGATTGCTGCACCTTATCCTACCTGAATTGACAGCACTCCAAGGTATTGAGGAAATAGAGGGCCAACGCCACAAGGACAACTTTTGGCACACCTTGGAAGTGGTGGACAATATCGCGGAGACCACAGACAACCTTTGGTTGCGGTGGGCCGCATTGTTGCACGATATTGGAAAGGCACCCACCAAGAAATTTCATAAAAAAATTGGTTGGACCTTCCACGCCCACGAATTTGTAGGGGCCAAAATGGTGTACAAACTCTTCAAAAGGTTGCGTATGCCACTGAACGAGAAGATGAAATTCGTCCAAAAAATGGTGTTGATGAGTTCCAGGCCCATTATCCTATCCGAAGACCATGTAACCGATTCTGCAGTGCGACGATTGGTATTTGACGCCGGTGATTTTGTGGAGGACCTTATGACCTTGTGCGAGGCCGACATCACAACAAAGAATCCGCGAAAGCAGAAAAAGTACAAGAACAACTTTAAAATAGTTCGTCAAAAAATAGTCGAGGTCGAAGAACGGGACCATATCCGAAACTTTCAGCCCCCCGTTTCAGGTGAAGAGATCATGGAGACCTTCAATCTAAAGCCGTCCAAGGAAATAGGCATCATCAAAGACGCCATAAAAGAAGCGATTCTGGAAGGGGAAATCCCCAACGAATATGAGGCCGCCTACCAATTTATGTTGGAAAAAGGCAAAAAAATGAACCTAAAAGTCCACTCCGAATGAAAAAGAACAAATATGTAGTGTATTGGTTGTTAACCGGGTGTTTTCTCATTTTTGTAATGGTCTTGGTCGGGGGCATCACGCGCCTCACCCACTCCGGACTTTCCATTTCCGACTATAAATTGATACAGGGAACCATTCCCCCGATGAACGAACAGGAATGGCAAGAAGCCTTTGAACTTTACAAGCAATATCCGGAATACAAAAAACTCAACTATCATTTTGGAATAGAGGAATTCAAGGATATTTATTTCTGGGAATGGTTGCACAGGGTCATCGGAAGATTTATCGGTGTGGTCTTTATTTTGCCCTTCCTCTACTTTTTGATCACCAAAAAATTGGACAGACCCACCATAAAAAAATGTGTGATTTTGCTCTTTATGGGGGGATTCCAAGGATTTCTGGGCTGGTACATGGTAAAAAGTGGCCTTGTGGACCGCCCAGATGTATCCCATTTTAGATTGGCGGCCCACCTGACCACGGCATTCCTCACCTTTGCCTATAGTTTATGGGTAGCCTTGGACCTTATCTATCCGGAGAAAAAAGAAATCAATAGAAAAATCAGGAACTTGGTTCGCGCAGGCCTTGTGGTTTTGCTGCTCCAAATTATTTGGGGTGCGTTTGTTGCGGGGTTAGATGCTGGTTTTATACACAACCATTGGCCTTTGATGAGCGATGGGAAACTGATTCATGAAACCGTGTACATTGAACAGCAACCTGTTATCAAGAACTTTTTTGAAGGAAAAAGCGGGGTTCAATTTGTGCATCGCTACTTGGCTTACATTGTGGTTGGCCTAATTGGCCTTATTTGGTTAAGAACTCGAAAAATACAGAGAACGACCCTACAGGAAAAGGGATTGCAAAGCTTGCTCGCCTTGGTTTTTATACAATTTGTATTGGGTGTGCTCACCTTGGTTTATGCTGTTCCCCTATGGCTGGGAGTTGCACACCAGATCGGTGCTTTTTTCCTTTTGGCGGCCATGACTTTTACCCTGCACAGGTTCTCCAAATAAGGGCTATTTATTGTACCTTTGTGCCCACTCTAAAATTTGATGGATGATTTATAAAATCAGGATAATACTTGATGCTGAGGAGGATATCTTTCGTGATATCGAAGTTGAGGACCAAAGTAGTTTGGAGGATTTCCACAATGCCATTACCCAAGCTTTTGGTTTTGAGGGAAGTGAAATGGCCTCTTTTTACACTTGCGACGAGGAATGGAACCAAGACGAGGAAATTGCCCTTTTTGATATGAGCGAGAGCGGTTCCGATGTACGCTTGATGAACGAAACGTTCCTTGGCGAGGTTATGACAGAGGACAACCCAAAATTGATCTACGTGTACGATTTTTTCAGTATGTGGACCTTTTTTGTGGAACTGGCCGATATTGTTGAAAAAGAAGATGGCAGGATATACCCTAACGTACTGTTTACCTTTGGTGAACTGCCCGATGCTCCACCAGAAAAAAAATTTGAAGCAGAGCCCAATGATGAAGAAGGTGATTATGATGACCTTTTGGACAGTTATGACGACATGGACTTTGACGAAAATTGGAACTGACCTCTACCCCTCTTAAGCTTTTATTTTTCACCGTTAAACACTTTGCCCAAAAATGCTAAACTTATATACTGCCCAAATCGAGAGCCTTTCCCTTCACCGGGTCGGCAATAAAAGTAAAAACGAATCTGCCTTTTTATCCGAGGAACCTTTTTCGCTCAACGATGAAATGTCCGGGATCTTAAAGGAATATTTCTTTAAACCTTTCAGGGAGAAAGAGGAGAACTACTATAAGTTCGGCCACGAGGTGGATTTGGAGTTCAACGAAGTGCATGCAGCCGTTTCCGGGATATTCGACAATCCTGCCGACAACCATAAATTGTCCAAAAAAATAACCACACACCTCTACGAACAGTCCAATCACCCGCACATTAAAAGTGGGGAGGTTTATGTGGTCCACTTTTCGGATATGGTCATCGACAACCAGAAAACCGATGCCGTGGGCATTTTCAAAAGTGAGTTGAAGCATGATTTCCTTCAATTTGAGGAAAAGGAACACAATTTGGAGATTTTGATCCGACAAGGAATCAACATCAATAAGCTCGACAAGGGCTGTATTGTTTTCAACACGAACAAAGAAGAAGGGTACAAAGTACTATCTGTGGACAGCAACCGGTACGACGCCAAATATTGGTTAGAGAACTTTTTGGGAGTTGCTCCATTGACGGATGAGAACTTCTATACCAAAAACTACCTCAAATTCTGCCAGAACTTTGCCAAAGACGTAGTGTTACCCGCAGAGGACAAGCAGCAAGAGGTTTTGTTCATGAACCGGGCAGTAAACCATTTTGCGAAGAATGACAATTTTGAGGAAACCTCATTCTTGAACGAGGTTATGGAGAACCCGGAACTGATACCGGAATTTAAGCACTACAAAGTAGAGAAAGGCCCCAAATACAGCATTGAGGACGTTTCCAACTTTGATATTGCCAACAAGGCGGTGAGCGATGCCCGAAAGAAAATAAAGAATGTCATCAATCTGGATACCAACATCCAGATCAAGTTGGACTTCATCAATCCGGAATCCGCGGAAAAATTTGTGGAAAAAGGATGGGACGAGGAAAGACAGATGTACTACTATTTAGTGTACTTCAACAAGGAACAGAAAAGTTAGAATTTCTTCTCGATAATCTGACGCATACTTACATCCTCGTAGTTTCGCTTTACAAAGTCCAGGGCATGGGTCAATACCTCGCCCATGGTTTTGCTATCCCTAAAATTAATATCGCCCGTTAAATCCAGTAGCTGGTTTTTTAGCATTTCCATATTTTCGGGCGGTGCAATGGTATCTTCCTTGCATACATCCAACAATCGTTTTAACCTTCGGCCCCAACTCAAAATTCTTTTGGCAATAATGGAACGTTCCTCCACAATATATTGGTTAACGGAATCCAATGTGAGTTTGTTCTGTACCAAATCGACCATAACCTTGTTCTCTTTGAAAAACTGGGGGCGGTATACCTTTATCTTGCCCTCGTAGCATTGTTGATCAAAATCTATCGCCCTGATCTTATAGACCACGCTATCAAAATCGTGGGTAGGAACTATAACATAGTTATAGGAACGCATATCTCCCAAAAGGCGGATCATACACCGCTCATTGAACTTTACGAACTCTTTGGCAATTTGCGCCTTATCAAACTCCGTGCACTCCGGAAGATTTTTTTTGATAAAAAGATCTCCGGGGATACCTACAATGTGCTCCTCGATCAAGGTATTCTCATAGATCACAAAATTGAGGTTGTAAGGGGAGAGCATATGCTCCAGTTCCAGTCCATAGACACGCGAAGCATCCGTCTTCTTTACATAGAAAAGCGTATAATTATCGTTCAGAATGTTCCGCACCTTGATCCTGAAAGGCTTGGAGTTTCCAAAGGTGCAATAGTCCACATAATCCACGTTCAAATACTGAAAAATGGAATCGCTACCATCGGATACAAAACTGGAGTAGACGCGTTTTAGGGCCAAATCGATTTCATCCCTGTCAAACTCTGGGTAAAATACTCTTACCCAAAGGGTGTCCTCATCATTGGCATCATATACGGAGACGCTCCCAGAGAACCGAAGGAGGTCATCATAATGGATGGGAATTTCGATTTTTCTATTGTAATATTTCAAATATTCATCCAGTTCCTTGCTTATGGGATAGGCAGGTTTCTTTTTCGACATCAACTTTTCTTCCGACATTGTATTCGATTATTTTGTAACAATTTGCGATAAACATCGTCAAGTTAGTATAAACCATTCAAAAAACGATAGCATCTTTTGGAAACAATACTGACCGTAAACCATCTGACTAAAAAATTTGGTTACCTCACTGCTGTAAAAGACCTTTCCTTCACCATTGAAAAAGGAAATGTTTATGGCATTTTGGGACCTAACGGAAGTGGCAAATCCACCACCTTGGGCATTATTCTCAATGTAGTGAACCGCACTTCTGGTGATTTTAGCTGGTTCGATGGCACTACTTCTACCCACGACGCCCTTAAAAAAGTGGGGGCCATTATAGAACGCCCCAACTTTTATCCCTATATGAACGCCATCCAAAATTTACGGTTGGTCTGCAAGATCAAGGACGTTCCTGAAACCAAGATCCAGGAAAAATTGGAACTGGTGGGGTTATGGGACCGTCGCAACAGCAAGTTCAAGACCTATTCGTTAGGGATGAAACAGCGTATGGCCATAGCATCTGCCCTATTAAACGACCCGGAAATATTGATCTTGGACGAGCCCACCAATGGCTTGGACCCCCAAGGTATCCATCAAATACGGGAAATCATCAAACAGATTGCAAGCCAGGGCACTACCATTTTATTGGCTTCCCATTTATTGGACGAGGTGGAAAAGGTCTGCTCGCACGTCATCATACTCCGCAAAGGGGAAAACCTATATTCGGGCCCTGTGGACAGTATGTTGGCAAGTCACGGATTTTTTGAATTGAGGTCGACCAATCTGGACCAACTACAGCAATTGTTGGAAAAGAGCGCCAGTTTCGGAAAAATCGAAAACTTCAATGGCACGCTTACCGCTTATCTAAAAGAAGAAATGGATGCCGAAAGCTTGAACAAAATGCTGTTTGACAAAGGAATCGTGCTATCCCATCTTGTGAAGCGAAAAGAAAGCCTAGAAGAACAGTTTTTAACCTTGACCAAGAACCAATAATCAAAAAAACGAATGTTACGTCTCCTACAAATAGAATTCATAAAGCTTTGGAACAATAGAGCCAGCAAGGCATTGATCATCTCCTATTTTGTGCTCCTTACCTCCATAGCCCTCATTGCGGCCATCAAATTTGATATTGGGCCCGTACAGTTCCACTTGGCCGACCAAGGGATTTTTAATTTCCCATATATCTGGCATTTCAACACCTATGTTACGGCATTGTTCAAATTGTTCCTTGCCATTGTCATTGTCTCCATGATGTCCAATGAGTACAGTAACAAGACCATCAAACAAAACCTGATAGATGGATTGTCCAAAAAAGAATTTATCCTATCCAAGGTGCTGACGGTCATTTCCTTTGCATTGATTTCCACAGTTTTTGTGTTTGTGGTCTCCATGATTCTTGGGCTTGTCTACTCGGACTATAATGAAATGTCCATCATATTCTCGGACTTGGAGTTCCTTCCTGCCTTCTTTTTTAAGTTGGTCGGTTTTTTCTCCTTCTGTCTTTTCTTGGGGATTTTGGTCAAACGTTCCGCTTTTGCCCTTGGTTTCCTTATTTTATGGACCATATTTGAACAAGTGGTTTTTGGCCTATTGGGCTGGAAAGTCATGAGTTGGGAAGCGGCCAAGACCGTAAAGCGCTTTTTTCCCTTGGAGTCCATGGCCAACATGATCAAAGAACCAGTTACCCGACTTTCGGCAGTTCAAAACATAGGACAGCAAATCGGTGAGAACATGAAATTTGATTACCACGTGTATTGGTACGAGTTTCTGATCGTAACCTTTTGGACGGCCATTTTCATCTATTTATCCTACGCATTATTGAAAAAACGTGATTTGTAGTATCTTGTGAGATGCACATTATCACGTAAATGTTGAACAAACTGCTCATATTATGGGTCTTTTTTGTGGGATTCGTAGTGTATTCCAACGAATGCCCCACTTTGATAGCGCCTTTGGACAACTCCACAAATGTCCCCTTGAACGCTACGATTTCATGGAATTCCGTGGAGGGACCCAATGCATATATTATTTCTTTGGGGACTACCCAAGGAGGTACTGATATATTGGCTCCCCAGTTTGTAAACGGTACCTCGTTTACCCCACCCATGGGTTTACCGGAGAATACCTTGGTATATGTCACCATTTCGCTTTTTTATTTTGATGGGCCCGATATAGTCTGTCCGGGCGGTAGTTTCACCACGGAAACCTTGACCGAGCCACCAGAATGTTCACAAATGACATATCCATCCAATTTTTCCAACAATGTAAACCCCAACACCTACATCTCATGGGATTATGCCTACGGCGCCATTGGATATATCGTTAAAATCGGAACCACTGCAGGGGACAACGATATATGGGAAGATGATGTTGAAAACAGATTGTCCATCAACCCGAATATTGATTTGCCTGAAGAAACAGAAGTCTTTGTAACCATTGTCCCCTATAACCTGATCGGAGAAGCTATCGGGTGCTCATCCCAACAATTTACCACGGGAACGCAGTCAAATATTCCAGAGTGCACCCAAATGACCTATCCTCAAAATGGTGAAACAAATGTACCCTTGACCACAGAGCTACAATGGCAAGCGGTGCCGGGAGCAACGGAATACCAAGTAAGCATAGGAACAACCCCGAACAACAATGATATTGTGGACAATTCTACATTCTATACCAATACTACACCCATTGTAAATTTAGAGCCGAACAAGACTTATTTTATTACGATTACCCCAACGAACGAATCCGGTAGCGCACTGGGTTGTTCCAAAGAGAGTTTCACAACCTCGTTTGGATGCGGCCCCTACTGGGACATCGAAATAGCGGATTTTGTTACCTTAAATCCACAAATTGAATTTCCAGACACCCTATCCTTTTGTGAAAACGAAGCCCCTCTGCTGGTTTATTCAACGGATGAGGCAGATGGATATCGCTGGTATAGAGTCGATGAATTTGATAACACTACCCTTATCTCAGAAGAGAGCGAAGTCAATATTGAGGAGAATGGGACGTACCTTTATGAGGCTTACAATATTATCGAGAATAATGACGGCACATCCTTGGAATGTCCGACCACAAAGCAGTTCGAGGTAGTTTCTTCAGAAAGCCCGGTAATTCAGGAAATCAAAGCGGGAAATTTCAATGGTAACCTGTCTTTGACCGTGATCGCTACGGGCAATGGCGATTATGAATTTGCCATAGATAACATGGATGGCCCCTATTCAAGCAGTAATGTTTTTAACAACGTGGAACCTGGAGACCATATTTTATATGTCCGAGATAAAAATGGCTGCGGAATCGCCCAAGAAAAATTCAACCAAGACCTGACCGTGGAAGGTTTTCCCAAATTCTTCACTCCAAATGGGGATACGGTAAATGATTATTGGCAATTCATTCAGCCCGAACAAGCGGAGGAAGTGATTCTTGTGAGTATACGGATCTTTGATCGATACGGTAATTTTTTAAAACAGATTTCGCAAAACTCCCAAGGTTGGGACGGTACTATAAGAGGCACGGCCCTTCCCTCCAGCACCTATTGGTTTGTGGCAGTTGATGATTCCGGTCAACAAATAAAAGGGCACTTTACCTTAAAAAGATAATCTCCTCCATTTACTTCCTTTTGGAAGCAACCTTTACTATTTTTACCAAATGAAATTTCAGGTAGTTTCAGGCTTCAAGCCCACCGGTGACCAACCTCAGGCCATAAAACAGCTCGTAGAGGGAATTGAAACAAAAACCCAACACCAGACCTTGCTGGGAGTTACCGGCTCCGGGAAAACATTTACCGTTGCCAATGTGGTGGAATCGGTTCAAAAACCCACATTGGTCCTAGCCCACAATAAAACATTGGCGGCGCAATTATACTCTGAATTCAAACAGTTTTTCCCGAACAATGCCGTGGAATACTTTGTATCCTACTACGATTACTATCAGCCTGAAGCCTATATTCCCACCAGCGGTCTTTACATTGAAAAAGATCTGTCCATCAACGAGGATATTGAAAAATTACGGTTGAGCACTACCTCTTCCCTACTTTCCGGGAGGCGGGACGTGCTTGTGGTGGCCTCCGTTTCCTGCCTTTACGGTATAGGTAACCCGATAGAGTTCCAAAAGAACGTGATCACCATCCACCGGGATCAGGTAATCTCAAGAACCAAATTTTTAAAACAACTGGTACAGAGCCTTTATGCCCGAACCACCGCAGATTTTAGAAATGGAAATTTTAGGGTAAAGGGCGATGTGGTGGATGTCTTCCCTGGATATGCCGACCATGCATTCCGTATTCATTTTTTTGGGGATGAAATTGAGGAGATAGAAGCTTTGGACCCATATAACAATAAGGTCATCGAAGTTTATGAGACCTTGAACATCTATCCTGCCAATATGTTCGTTACCTCCCCCGATGTGCTTCAAAATGCCATTCGGGAAATACAGGATGATTTGGTAAAACAGGTAGATTATTTTAAGGAAATAGGACGTCCATTGGAAGCCAAACGACTTGAGGAGCGGACCAATTTTGATTTGGAAATGATCCGTGAGTTGGGGTATTGTTCCGGTATTGAGAACTACTCCAGGTATCTGGATGGAAGAAAGCCCGGAACCAGGCCTTTCTGCTTGTTGGACTACTTCCCGGATGATTATCTGATGGTAATCGATGAAAGCCACGTTACCATTCCGCAGGTGCATGCCATGTACGGAGGCGACCGTTCCAGAAAAGAAAATTTGGTGGAATATGGGTTCCGTTTACCGGCAGCCATGGACAACCGTCCCTTGAAATTTGAAGAATTTGAAGCGCTTCAGAATCAGGTTTTGTATGTAAGTGCCACTCCGGCCGATTACGAACTGGAGCTGAGCGAGGGAATCTATGTGGAACAGATCATTAGACCTACGGGATTATTAGATCCGGAAATTGAGGTAAGGCCCAGCGAAAACCAAATCGATGATTTGGTGGAAGAGATTCAGAAAAGGGTGGAACTGGACGAGAGAACCCTGGTGACGACCCTTACCAAACGTATGGCGGAAGAGCTTACCAAATACCTTTCCCGTATCGATATTCGTTGCCGTTACATCCACAGTGATGTGGATACCTTGGAACGTGTTGAGATCATGCAGGATTTGCGAAAGGGACTTTTTGATGTTCTCATAGGCGTCAACCTTTTACGCGAGGGACTAGATTTGCCAGAGGTTTCCCTTGTTGCAATTCTTGATGCCGATAAGGAAGGTTTCTTGCGAAGTAACCGTTCATTGACGCAAACGGTAGGGAGAGCGGCCAGAAACCTGAACGGAAGGGCCATTATGTATGCGGACAAAATAACGGAGAGTATGCAGAAGACCATTGATGAGACCAATTATCGTAGGGAAAAGCAAATGTCCTACAACAAGGAAAACAACATAACACCGACCGCCCTCAATAAAAGTTTGGACAGTGCCCTGGCAAAGAATTCAGTGTCCACCTATCATTTTCAGAAAGAAGAACTCCGTGCGGCCGAACCGGATCTGGAGTACCTGACGCAGGACCAAAAAGAAAAATTGATCCGCGACAAAAGAAAGGCCATGGAAAAAGCTGCAAAAGAGCTTAATTTTATGGAAGCTGCCAAACTAAGGGACGAGATTAAAATGCTTCAGGAAAAGGAATAAAAAATACGCCCCCGCAAAGCAGGGGCGCACTTCAACTAACCAACTAATCCAACCATCATGAAACACCTATAGTTGGTGTTCGAATGTCTTATGCGATTTCAATCAATCGTTTTGGCTTTGGCAATGCCTCTTGTTTTTTAGGCAATACCAATTTTAATATTCCATCTTCGTACTTGGCATCAATTTTAGACCCATCAACGGTTTCGGGAAGGGTAAAAGCCCTTTTGAAAGAGGTATAGGAAAACTCTTTTCTGGTGTAGTTGTCCTTGTTTTCCTCGTTTTCAGTTTTTACTTCACTAGAAATGGTCAGTACATCGTTATCAATTTCAACGGTGAAGTCGTCTTTTTTCATTCCGGGAACGGCTAGTTCCAATTCAAATCCATCTGTATTGTCCTTTATGTTCACAGCGGGCACAGAAGCATTCCACTTTTCTGTTCCACCGAACCAATCAGGATTCATAAAATCGTTCATCAAGGATGGAAAAAACAGGTTGTTTCTCTTTACTATACTCATGGCGATTCAATTTTTAGTTAAACATTAAAATCACCAGATAAAAGACAAAACCTATACCAACAGAACAATCATGTCTTTATGACATGTTTTGATTTAAAATAGGTGTCATTTTGACATTAATTGTAGTGCGCTTTAAAGATATCGATAAGCACATCTGGGGGGACTATCTTGTTCGGGTACCGGTGCATCACTTCCAGTACCTGACTGATGGCCGTAGGCGGCAGTCCCATTTTTAGTCCAATATTGTAAAGGGTATCAATTTCTTTTTTGTGCTGCTCACGGTCAACGTTCATGAGGAGGGTAAGCCTGTGGAACTGAACAATTCGCTCTGCTTGGGTCTTTAACCTCACCTTAGGGGATTTTTCCTTAAGTAGGCCATCAAAAACTTCTTTTTCCACCCCCAGACTACTGGCTACCTTCAAAAGAAAATCATACTCGGATTGCTTTAGAGAATGGTCCACCCTAGCAAAAGAAATCATCTCAGAAAGAATGCTCAATTTTTCCTCGTATGTACCCATAACATTTGGTTTTGATTAGCAATCCTAACTAGATAACTCCAAAACACTCCGTTTAGTACACAAAAAAGCCCCGAAAATTCAGGGCTTTTTCTAACTAACTCAAACAATTCCCGTTTATTAGGCGGTAATTCGAACTGGAACTTCGTAAACCCTACCAGGAGCAACGTTGTTCAATTGCACCTTTTTGTAGTTCAAACGGCTCTTTACGAAGCCTTCCAAAATTTCATCTTTGGTCTCTACGGACAGTACTACCAATTCGCCTTTTTCGGTTACGATAAAACGAACCTCAGCAGTAAGCTCGTTGGATTCCACATTAAATTGATTGTCTTTCAACAATTCATAAATCTGTCCCGAAAGATTGTTTTCTGTGGTTGCTTTTTTTCCTTTGGTTGCGAATACACTCATTGAAGCGAATAGTGCCAATGCAACTGAAACAGTTTTGAATTTTCTCATGATTTTGTTTTTTGATTTATATTGATGTTTACTAATATGTCAATTTTAGAGCTTGATTATGGCCCTTTTTTAATGACACCTCAAAAATAAGACGATTAAAAAATAAAAATGTTACACTTCTGGGTAATTTAACAAATGTTTAATGTCCTTAACCTTGGGCTAATGTTTCCGTGCGGACAGATTTAAACACCCTATAACCTGATACTGTCCACCAAGTTTCTGTAAATGAAATAGATTGTGATTCTTAGCGTGGAAACGAAAGAAAATATACTCCATGGAGTTTTAAAATTAAAAAGGGCGACACTTTTGGTGTCGCCCTTTTTAATTTATTGGTATTATGAGTCTAGCTCAAAACTTCTTCTACTTTATCCGCGGCTTCTTTGAACTGCACCGCTGAATGAACGGCCAATCCAGAATTGTCAATGATTTCTTTCGCCAATTCCGCGTTGGTACCCTGTAACCTTACGATTATCGGTACTTGGATGGCATCTCCCATGTTCTTGTATGCATCAACAACACCTTGCGCCACACGGTCGCAACGCACGATACCTCCAAAAATATTGATCAGAATCGCCTTTACATTGGGGTCTTTTAGAATAATACGGAAAGCCTCCTCTACCCTTTTGGCATCAGCAGTACCTCCTACGTCCAAGAAGTTGGCAGGTTCACCACCGGCCATTTTTATCAAGTCCATAGTGGCCATCGCCAATCCGGCGCCGTTAACCATACACCCTACGTTTCCATCCAAATCCACATAGTTAAGTCCCACTTCGCGGGCTTCCACTTCAATCGGGTTCTCTTCACGAAGGTCGCGCATCTCTGCGTAGGATTTTCTCCTATACAGGGCATTATCATCTATGGTCACTTTGGCATCGACGGCCATTATTTTATCATCCGATGTCTTCAAAACTGGGTTGATTTCAAAAAGACTGGCATCGCTCTCTTCATAAGCCTTGTACAAAGCGGCCACAAACTTCACCATTTCCTTGAAAGCTGTTCCCGATAAACCTAGGTTAAAGGCAATTCTTCTCGCTTGGAAAGGCAAAAGTCCCATTCCTGGGTCAATCTCTTCGGTAAAGATCAAATGTGGTGTTTTTTCGGCCACTTCCTCAATATCCATACCTCCTTCGGTAGAATACATGATCATGTTCCTACCACTTCCCCGGTTCAAAAGAACGGACATATAAAACTCGCTGGTTTCACTGTCCCCTGGGTAGTAAACATCCTCGGCGACCAAAACTTGGTGCACCTTTTTTCCTTCCGCAGATGTTTGCGGAGTGACCAAGTTCATTCCTATGATGCTCCCCGCCAACTCTTCAACCTCCTTCAAATTTTTGGCCAGCTTTACTCCACCGCCCTTACCACGACCACCAGCATGCACTTGTGCTTTGATTACGTGCCATCCGGTTCCTGTTTCCTGTGTAAGTTGTTTTGCGGCATCGACTGCTTCTTTTGCATTGCGGGCCACAATTCCGCGCTGGATCCTAACTCCAAAACTGGCTAAAATCTCTTTTCCTTGATATTCGTGAAGATTCATCTGTGAATTTACTTTTGTTTGATGACAAAAATAGAAAACACGGTTGACAAATTGAAGATGTTAAAAGAATAATTACGCTCCCGAAGGGAATAAAAGGTCGATTTGCACCGGAAATGGCTACAACTGGAAATCCTGAAAGTCCAAGGGGTCGAAATTTTTGAAATGACCGTTCATCTCAATGATGTCCTTGGTACGGTTTACCTCGCTCAAAATAGTGGTGGTGGTCTCTAAATGTTTCTTTATATAATGTAGGCGATCCGTTTCCTTGGGCATGAGCAACAATTCATATTCCTGCTCAAAGGAAAGTCCCATTTTATGGGCAAGCGAATAGCTGTTGAACTGTTTTGGCGATGTTTTGGTAAAAGGAACGTCCATAATATCGTAAAGCGCCTCTACCTTTCGAAGCACCTCTTCCCTTAGAGTTTCATCGGCATTGTTCTCGGTTTCCAAAAACTCAACATCACCTCCGGCATATAATTTACCCTCCATCTGCTGTTCAAAACTCAATATCTTGAAAATTTGGCGCGCCACACATACTACGTCCATTTCACCGGAATCGTAGGAGTTGACCACTTCCACCAGTTGCACCTCGGTACCATGCGAAATGGTGTTATTGATATAAACGGGAATCCCAAAAGTCATGGCTTCCCTTCTGCAATCATTGATCAATTGCTTATAGCGCTCCTCAAAAATATGGAGCGGCACGGTTTCACCGGGATAAAAAACAGATTTTAAAGGAAATAAGGGAAGCTTCATTTTCTAAGTTTGTCTCTAAAAATACGTATCAAATCCAAAAGTCACAACCTTTTGGAATACTATTGGTTGCAAATAAAACAATTTGTTATATTTATATATTTATGCATTTATTTCTTGGTTGAACGACCTACAAAAACTAGTTTTGCCCAAAATACTATTACATGAACTCTAAGGACTTACTTCAGCTTACCGAGCAATTTGGCGCACCGCTCTATGTTTATGATGCCGATAAGATAACATCCCAGTACAATAAGCTCACCAATGCTTTTAAGGGTGTATCAAGTCTTAAGCTCAATTACGCTGCCAAAGCACTATCCAATATAAGCATCCTAAGATTGATGAACAGTTTAGGGAGCGGATTGGATACGGTTTCCATTCAAGAAGTAAGATTGGGACTTTTGGCGGGTTTTAAGCCGGAGTCCATCATATTTACCCCAAACGGAGTTTCTTTGGAAGAAATTGAGGAAGCTGCTGCGCTTGGCGTACAGGTAAATATTGACAACCTTTCCATTTTAGAGCAGTTTGGTAGCAAGCATCCGGATATACCGGTATGTATTCGTATCAATCCGCACGTGATGGCTGGAGGAAATTCCAAGATTTCTGTAGGACATATCGATTCTAAATTTGGAATCAGCATACATCAAATTCCCCATTTATTGAGAATTGTGGAGTTGACCAACATGAACATCAACGGTATTCACATGCACACGGGAAGTGATATTTTGGATATCGATGTATTCCTGTACGCGTCTGAAATCCTGTTTGAAACGGCAAGCAATTTTAAGGATCTAGAGTTTATCGATTTTGGCAGTGGGTTTAAAGTACCCTATAAAGAAGGTGACATCCAGACCAACGTGGAAGAACTAGGGAAAAAACTCACCAAAAGATTTAACGAGTTTTGCAAGGAATATGGCAGGGAACTTACCCTCGCTTTTGAGCCCGGCAAATTTTTGGTAAGCGAAGCCGGTCACTTCTTGGCCAAGGTAAATGTGGTAAAACAGACAACTTCTACCGTATTCGCAAGTGTGGATTCAGGCTTTAATCACTTGATCAGGCCCATGCTGTATGGGTCTACCCATCAAATCATCAATATTTCCAATCCAAAAGGAAGAGAACGTTATTACTCGGTAGTAGGTTATATCTGCGAAACAGATACTTTTGGCAGCAATCGCAGAATCAACGAGATATCGGAAGGCGATGTGCTCTGCTTCAAGAATGCGGGAGCCTATTGTTTTACCATGGCCAGCAATTACAATTCCCGATATAGGCCAGCCGAAGTATTATGGTACAAGGGCAAGGCACACCTGATCAGAAAAAGAGAGACATTTGATGACATCCTGCATAACCAAGTTGATGTAAAGTCCATTTTTGAAACTCCAAAAAAAGAAACCGTAAAGTAGCCTATCAGCCTTATCAGACTGTTAAAGCACATACTTTTTTGGCACAATTTTCGTTAGTTTTGTATTGATAGAACGACGATTATGTCAAAAACCAAGACTATGCGCTCAATTTTTACCCAAATCAGCTTGCTTTTTATCCTATTGCTAGGCTTTAATGCCCAAGCCCAGGACATCAAATGGATTTCTTGGGAGGAAGCCGTCCAATTATCCAAAACGGATGCTCAACCCAAAAAGTTTTTTGTTGATGTTTACACGGATTGGTGCGGATGGTGCAAAAAAATGGATAAGGATACTTTTCAACATCCTGAAGTTTCCAAATATATGCAGGACAATTTTTACATGGTAAAAATGGATGCCGAGGGCAAGGAACCAATTGAATACCAAGGTAAAACCTTCAAATTCGTCCCATCCGGAAGACGTGGCTACCACGAACTTGCCGCTGCATTATTGCAGGGAAAAATGAGCTACCCTACCGTAGTTTTTCTGGATGAGGAAATCAATATGCTGTCCCCTGTACCAGGCTATCAAAAAGTAGAGCCGTTCATGCAGATTGCCAAGTATTTTGGCGACAATATCTATAAGGACAAGGATTGGCAGAGCTACGCTGGAAAATAAACCCTTCGCGTAACTCTCCATTATTTGATTACCTACTATAATTTGGACTTTCTTTGGTAATGGTCACGTTGTGCGGGTGACTCTCGTGAATTCCGCTTGATGTAATCTTTACGAAGCGGGCACTATTTTTAAGGGTTTCGATATCCTTGGCACCGCAATAGCCCATACCTGCCCGCAGCCCACCGATAAACTGGTGCATGCTTTCCATTAATTCCCCTTTGTAAGGCACACGGCCCACAATTCCTTCGGGAACCAATTTTTTGATATCGTCCTCAACGTCCTGAAAGTATCTGTCCTTACTACCTTGCTTCATGGCTTCTACAGAGCCCATTCCGCGGTAAGATTTAAACTTTCTTCCTTCGTAGATTATGGTTTCTCCCGGAGATTCTTTGGTGCCCGCAAGCAAGGACCCCAACATTACGGTGTCCGCCCCAGCCGCCAATGCTTTTGGGATATCACCGGTATATCGGATTCCTCCATCCGCGATAACAGGAACACCAGTCCCCTTTAATGCGGCGGCAACTTCCAAAACAGCAGAAAACTGGGGAAATCCAACCCCCGCCACAACACGCGTGGTGCATATGGAACCTGGCCCGATTCCAACCTTAACGGCATCGGCACCGGCCTCCACCAAGTATTTTGCGGCTTCAGCAGTCGCTATGTTTCCGACGACCACTTCCAGTTCCGGGAAGGATTTCTTTACTGCCTTTAAAATACTGACCACACCTTTGGTGTGCCCGTGAGCCGTATCTATGATTACGGCGTCTACGCCAGCCTTTACCAAGGCTGCTGCACGATCTACCGCATCTCCTGTGACGCCAATTGCCGCAGCTACGCGCAATCGTCCGTACTGGTCCTTATTGGCTATGGGTTTTTGGGTAAGTTTCGTAATATCCCTAAAGGTAATGAGGCCTATAAGCTCGTCATTGTCGTTTATTACAGGAAGCTTTTCAATTTTGTTCTCTTGCAGGATTACTTCTGCCTGTTGAAGTGAAGTACCCTCAGCGACAGTCACCAAATTTTCGGACGTCATTACATCCGCAATGGGCCTATCGTCATTTTTCTCAAAACGAAGATCACGATTGGTCACAATACCGATCAGCTTTTTGTTGCTGTCCACAATTGGAATTCCCCCGATACTATGCTCTCTCATGCTTGCTTTGGCATCGCGCACCACGGATTCCAATGGTAGAGTAACAGGATCCATAATCATTCCACTCTCTGCCCGCTTTACTTTTCTGACCTTAAGTGCTTGTTGCTCAATGGTCATATTTTTATGAAGCACACCAATACCGCCCTCCCTTGCCATGGCTATGGCCATACGGGATTCGGTCACTGTATCCATCGCTGCGGAAACAATGGGCACATTTATGGTGATGTTCTTTGTAAATTTTGACTGGATATTTACTTCTCGGGGAAGTACTTCGGAGTATGCGGGCACTAGAAGAACGTCGTCGTATGTAAGACCTTCTCCAACAATTTTGTTCTGGTGAGCTTCCATTGCAATTACGGATTAATTGCGTGCAAATATACCACTAATTTATTTGATTACCTTGTTGTGATACCATTACATTTTTTGTCCGCAGAAATTGATTCGTTTATTTAGAATGATTCTATATAATTATTATCTTTAGGCCTCAATTCCTTTTTTATGTGTAGATTTTTGAATGTGATGAGCCGATCAAAAAATGGAGTGCTGACTTTTTGTAATCGCACCAAATTGTTTCAATTGATCTATAACAACCTCTGTTTTGAACTTTATGAATGGGAGTTGGAAGCATTGAAGGATTATATCGAAAACCTAGACATACCCTATTGGGAAAACCAATTGAAGAACTGGAGCCAACAACGCAAAATCCCTATATTCGTAGGAAAAAAGCATTTCATTATTTTGGTGAATAAAGAGGAAGTGAGCGAAATATTGAGCCTGCTAAAATTTGAAAAGCAACGGGTAAAACTCCTTTCCCGTGATGATATCGATTATCAATTCATAGAGAACTAGGGCACTTTTATACTTTAATGCCTTTTGGAAATATACATTGCCAAAAGACCAGACAGGCAGAGCCGGTATAACACATGGTCATCAAAATTCCAGAAAACACGACTACGTAACGAAACCAACCTATTCCGGCCCACATCAAATAAATTCCGCCAAAGGTGAGAACTATGGAGCAAAATGGTTCAATGATCAAAAACAACTTCAGTTTTTTGGGTGCCTTGCTGATCCAGACCAATGCTCCCAACAGAAAGAAAATAAAAGACATGGAAAGCACATGTGTGTGAATGATCGTCAACATTTCACGCTCCCCTTTTTTAAATTTCATCACCTCGGCATCTTCATCCTCTTCATTGCCCAAGTAATTCTCTTCAATCCCAACTGGGGTTGTCGACTCGGTTTCTTGGATAAAAAGCAATCCAGTGAAATATCCAATGGAAAGAACCGTCACAAAAACGGAAATAAAAACTCGTAGTTCTTTGGGTAATGTTGGCAATAGACCATCGTACTTCATAGTGGAAAATTGTTGAATCCTCAAATATATCAATTTAGACCCAATCTAAATAATAATCCTAAAATCCTTAAGTAAAACCACTGTACCATCAAAAAACATTGGCTCTTAACCATATTTTTGTTAGAAATTACCGTAAGGTTCAATTTATATTTATTTATTCTAAATAAATTTTTTTTCTCCTAAGAAGCATATAGTTTTGCAAGCCAAAAATAGCACCTTATTTAAAGTGAGTCTTAATTAACGTCATGTACAGAATATTTTTAACTATCGCTCTTTTCAGCTCCCTGATTGTTGCAGGACAACAAAGTCAAACCCCTACAGATTCCTCCACCATTGCATTGAGTGAGGTTGTTCTATCGGCCAAGGTAATTTTTGGAAGTAAATTTGTCGCCAAGAACAGAACAGGTTCCTCCTACTATATCTCACCCGAGGAAATCAAAAAATTCAACTATACCGATGTCAACCGTACCTTAAGGTCCGTTCCTGGGGTCAACGTTTATGAAGAGGATGGATTTGGTCTTAGGCCCAACATCAGTTTAAGGGGAACATCCCCTGAAAGGAGTTCAAAGATCACTTTAATGGAAGACGGTGTGCTTATTGCCCCTGCACCATACAGTGCACCATCAGCTTATTACTTTCCCACCATTGCGCGTATGCAGGCCGTAGAAATATTAAAGGGAAGCAGTCAAGTACAATTTGGGCCATATACAACTGGTGGCGCCATTAATATGGTTTCAACAGAAGTTCCCGACAACTTCGGTATCTTTTTAAATAGCAGTTATGGAAGTTTTCAAAGTGGCCGTATGCACGCCCAACTTGGGGACAGCCGAAAAAACTTTGGTTACTCGGTGGAATACCTCAATTACAACTCCAACGGGTTTAAAAATCTGGAAAATGGGGATAATACAGGTTTCGACAAAAATGATCTGGTCGCAAAGTTCAAGGTCAATACCAATCCAGAAGCAAGGTTGGGACAAGAGTTTGAATTGAAATTTCAGTATTCGGACGAAACATCCAATGAAACCTATCTCGGTCTGACCCAGGAGGATTTCGATGCCGACCCGTTCCTTCGCTACGCTGGATCACAAAAGGACCAAATGAACGCAGAACACCTTCAATTAATGGGTACACATGCCCTAAAATTCAATAATCAGTTCAGAATCACCACTACTGGGTATTACAATGATTTTAGCAGAAATTGGTACAAGGTGGATTATGTTACCGTTAATGGAGAACGCGAGGGTATTGGAAGCATATTCGGTGACCCCACTACTTATGATGCCTACCTCGATTTGGTAAAGGGAACAGCCAATAGTGGGGCGGACGACTCCCTTAATGCCAGAAACAACAATAGGGACTATTTGTCCACAGGGGTCCAAACAAAATTGGATTACCATTGGAGCGGGGAAAACACGTACCATGACCTAGAAATAGGACTGCGCTATCATTATGATGAGGAAGACCGCTTTCAATGGATAGACGATTACGCCATGGTGAACGGAAACATGCAATTGATCAACGAAGGCATCCCTGGAACCAATGCCAACCGTGTAAGTAGCGCAAAGGCCTTTGCATCTTACGCCATGTACAAACTTAAAATCAACGATTTGACCTTAACTCCAGGGCTACGCTATGAAAACATTACCTTGGAAAGATTGAACTACGGAACCGATGATATAGAACGTATCGGCACTGACATTTCCGAAAGACAAAACAAAGTTGACGTGTTTATCCCTGGCATTGGATTCAACTACAATTTCAACAACCTTTCTATTTTTGGAGGTGTTCACAAAGGATTCTCACCGCCTAGCAACCAACCTGGAGAAAACCCTGAAGAAAGTGTGAATTATGAACTGGGTAGTCGTTTTTCCTTCGCTGGTATTTCGGGCGAAGTTGTTGGCTTTTTCAACGATTACAGCAACCTTTTGGGAAGTGATTTGGCCGCCACAGGAGGAACTGGCTCATTGGATCAGTTCAATGCAGGTGAAGTACATGTACAGGGAATCGAATTGTTGCTGAACTATAATTTCTTGGAAAAGAATGATAATCTTCAACTTCCTTTTACTTTTGGCTATACCCTGACCGACACAGAATTTCTGAACAGTTTTGGCAGTAGCAATGATATATGGGGAGAGGTTGCCTCTGGTGATGAGATGCCCTATATCTCAAAACACCAATTCAACGCTGCGCTTTCCCTAGAACATCAAAACTTTGAAATAAACCTTAGCGGCAGATACAATGGTGCATTCAGGACCAAAGCTGGTAGCGGACCAATCGCCTCCAACGAAAAAGTAGGCTCCAATTTTATCCTTGACTTTGGTGGCAGATACAGCTTTAATGAACATTTTGCGTTAACTGCCAATATGATCAACCTATTGGACGAGAAATATGCCGTAGCCAGAGTTCCTGCTGGATTACGTCCAGGGCACCCTTTTGGTATTTATGCCGGGGTAGAACTTCGCTATTAGGATAAAACGACGAAATGAATTTGAAAAAAGCACTCTTCGGAGTGCTTTTTTAATGATACACGGAGAACAATTCCGTTGCCTTATTGTAGGCAGCTTCAAAAACCATCCAATTGACACCCGAATCGGCTTTTTCCGTTGTAAAGTAGGAGAGCATTTTTTCCGTGGGCATATTACCCGTCAATTCATCCTTGGCCATTGGGCAACCACCAAAACCTTGCACAGCTCCATCAAAACGCCGACAACCAGCTTTGTAGGCCGCATCCACCTTTTCGTGCCATTTTGTGGGCGTTGTGTGCAAATGGGCCCCAAATTCAATCTCGGGATATTTGGGAATCAAGTTGGAAAACAAATAATCTATGACCTCGGGTGTAGAACTGCCAATGGTATCCGACAACGATAGTATTCTGGTTCCCATTTCGGCCAGTTTTTCGGTCCACTCCCCTACAATCTCCACGTTCCAAGGATCTCCGTAGGGATTCCCAAACCCCATGGAAATATAGGTGACCACCTCTTTATTGTTTGCATCTGCCAGTTCCAAGATTCCCTTTAACGTTTCCACCGATTGATCGATGGTCTTGTGGGTATTCCGCATCTGAAAGTTTTCGGAAATGGAGAATGGAAAACCTAGATAATCGATTGCTTTATGTTCGCATGCATCCTGCGCCCCACGAACATTGGCCACAATGGCCAAAAGCTTGCTTTTGGTCCTGGACAAATCCAATCTTGCAAGCACTTCTGCGGTGTCCTGCATCTGCGGTATGGCCTTGGGGGATACAAAACTTCCAAAGTCGATGGTGTCAAAACCACAGCCCAACAAAGACTGGATATACTTCACCTTCTCATCTGTTGGGATAAAGGTTTTGATTCCCTGCATGGCGTCCCGTGGACATTCTATGAGTTTTACTTTTGGCATAGGCTTCTGTAAAAATAGCACTTATTTATCCGATAGAAACAGATAAACGGCAATGCCCAGAAAAACAACAATCTGCACCCATTTTAAATAAACACCTGCATTTTCATGCCTTGTCAGGTATGTAGAGATTCTTCCTGCCAAGACCGCAATTGCCCCAAAAACGATGAGGGCGGATAACATAAAAAGCAGTCCCAAAATATAGAACTGAATCACGGAATTGAGTTCTTCGCTGAACAAAAATCCCGGAAAAAAGGCTAGAAAGAAAATAGTGACCTTCGGATTAAGAACATTCATAGTGAAACCTGTCCAAAACAACTTTTTTGTTGATTTTGGAGCTTTGTCCGCGCCGCTTAGATTGATTGCAGGGTCACTTTGGTAAACCCTGTACGCCAAATACAACAAGTAGAGAGCGCCAAAAAGTTTGATAGCAAAAAAAAGCGTGTCACTGCGCTTGATGATTTCCGAAACCCCAAAAGCCAATAAAGTCGTGTGCACCAAACATCCAGAGACCAAGCCGAATACTGTCGCCATACCAGATTTGGTACCGTTGCTAATGCTTTGGGTCAACACAAAAATGTTGTCTGGACCGGGGGAAACGGCCAAGGCCAGTGAAGACACCAAAAAACCAATCAATATGGGGTAATTGATGGTCTCCATTAAAAAGAATAAGCTGTACATATGGTCCTAGTCCACTTTTTCTAAAATGGCCTTATTGATTTTTTTGATGAGCCCGGGCCCTTCATAAATAAATCCGGTGTAAAGCTGCACCAAATCCGCTCCGGCTTTAAATTTATCCAAAGCATCCTCCGCAGAATGGATGCCTCCTACTCCAATAATCGGAAACGCCCTGTTACTTTTTTCGGATAAAAACCGGATTACCTCAGTGCTTCTTTCTGTCAAAGGTTTTCCACTAAGGCCTCCCTTTTCTTCTGACAGGAACAGGTCCGATTCGAGTCCTTTTCGTTCAATTGTGGTATTCGTCGCAATTACCCCGTCAATTTGGGTATCTTTTACAATTTCGATAATGTCCAATAGTTGATCATCGGTCAGGTCGGGAGCTATTTTGAGCAATATGGGCTTTTCTTTCTTCTTTGGGACTTTTGCCAGTTTGGCATTTTGGCTTTTTAATTTTTTCAAGAGTTTTGTCAATGGACCTTTATCCTGAAGCTCACGAAGTCCTGGCGTATTCGGTGAACTTACGTTGACCACAAAATAGTCCACGTGGTCAAAAAGGGCCTCAAAACATATCATATAATCCTTAATGGCAGCCTCGTTCGGGGTTACCTTGTTCTTTCCGATATTCCCCCCAATGATTACCCTGTGTTTTTTCTTCAATTGTTCCACGGCTTCAAAAACACCCTTGTTATTGAACCCCATTCTGTTGATGATAGCCTTGTCCCGTTTCAACCGAAACAAGCGCTTTTTGGGGTTTCCGGGCTGCGGCTTTGGCGTAACTGTACCAATTTCCACAAAACCAAAACCAAAGTTGGAGAACTCGTTGTAAAGCTTGGCATCCTTGTCAAAACCAGCGGCCAACCCAACGGGATTCTTGAATTTTATCCCAAAAACCTCTCGCTCCAATCTGGCATCCTCCAAAATAAAGATTTTCCTGAAAATACGGCCAAAACCAAGCCTTGATAAAAATCTTATGGCCCAAAAAGAAAAGTGGTGCACAGCTTCAGGATCGAACAAAAAAAGTACTGGGCGAACGAGGATTTTATACATTCAAAAATGAATTTTGGACAAAAATAAAAACTCTTGATACAGTTCTTTACAAATTGTTCAATTTTCGTCAACAGACTTACTAATGTGGATAGGACGCAAGGTCAGTTGATTGCACAGTTTCACATAACGGTCATATTGGGTCTGGTCAAAGCTTTGCAACAGCCTGGTGTCCATCATAAGAACATTTTGTTTCATGCTGTCCATAATGGAGCTGTATTCCTTGGACACGGCCACCAGAACCTCCGGGGAACTTTCTTCGTTCTTTTTCATCAAAAATTTGGCCCTATCCTTTAAAATATCGTTTCTGATTTTAAGTTCTGCGCTCCAGTTCTTTAGACTTTCACGTTGTTCCTCCGTGAGTTCAAAAACCTTGGTAATGGTTTCGTTGTCCCTGCCCCCAACACCCAAAATACAGTCCATTTGGCCAAATCCAAAAAACCCGGATACCAAAAAAAGAAAAACTATTGCTGATTTCAATTGAATTTAATATTGTGGTTAACGGATACCGAAAGATACTTATTAATGCTTTTGATTTATAAAATTACGTTTGAATAAGCATTATTTTTGATGAAAAGACCAACATGGAAAAATTACTGCCCCGATTTTTGGATTATGTGACCACGGACACCCAAAGTGACCCCTATTCCAAAACCACCCCCAGTACGGAAAAGCAATGGGACCTCGCCAAAAAGTTGGTGATGGAACTGCATCAAATTGGAATGCAGGAGGTATCCATTGACGCGAATGCGTACATTATGGCGACCTTGCCCAGCAATATTGAAAAAAGGGTGCCGACTATTGGTTTTGTCTCACATTTTGATACCTCCCCGGATTTCTCGGGCAGAAATGTAAAGCCTCAGATCATTGAAAATTATGATGGGAAGGATATTGTACTGAACAAGTTGAACAACATTGTCCTATCTCCCGATTATTTTGAAGATTTAAAGGCCTACGAGGGACAAACCTTGATCACCACCGATGGTACGACCCTCTTGGGCGCTGATGATAAAGCAGGTATTGCCGAAATTATCACAGCTATGGAATACTTGATTCAACACCCTGAGATCAAACACGGAAAAATTAGGATTGCCTTTACTCCCGATGAAGAAATTGGACGCGGTGCACACAAATTCGATGTGGAAAAATTCGGTGCCGAATGGGCCTACACCATGGATGGCAGCCAGGTGGGCGAACTGGAATATGAAAACTTCAATGCTGCAAAGGCCAAGATTACCGTTACCGGAAAAAGTGTGCATCCCGGATATGCAAAGAATAAAATGGTAAACGCCATTGGGATTGCCAACGACTATTTAACCCATTTGCCCCCGAGCGAAGTACCCGAACACACCACGGGTCGGGAAGGCTTCTTCCATGTACACAAAATCAAGGGGGAAATTGAAAAGGCAGAAATAGAACTAATCATCCGTGATCACGATGCAGTGCATTTTCAGGCAAGAAAAGACCTTTTAAACGACATCAAGGAAAAGCTCAACAAAAAATATGGTGAGTTCATCAGCCTGACCATTGAGGACCAGTATAAGAATATGAGAGAGAAGGTGGAACCGGTCTTTCATATTGTAGAAATAGCGGAGGAAGCGATGAAATCCCTCCAAATTGAACCCATTATAAAACCCATTAGAGGTGGAACAGATGGTTCACAGCTCAGTTTTATGGGACTACCCTGCCCCAATATTTTTGCTGGTGGGCACAATTTTCATGGAAAATACGAGTACGTCCCTTTGGAAAGCATGCAAAAAGCAGTGATGGTTATCGTAAAGATTTGCGAACTTACTGCAAGTCAAATCAGATAACTATGGAAAAATCAGCTAAACTGGAAACGTATTATCAAAAGGAACATCCGTTTAGGGAAGGGATTAACTTTTTGAGGGAAATTGCCCTGAAAACCGAGGCCGAAGAGCATTTTAAATGGAGTATTCCGGTATACACGCTGAACAACAAGAATGTCTTTGGTATTTGCAAGTTCAAAAACCACTTTGGGGTCTGGTTCTTTAACGGTGTATTTTTAAAGGATCCAAAAAAGGTTTTGGAGAATGCACAGGATGGCAAGACCAAGGGGATGCGACATTGGAAGTTCCAGAGCTTGGATGAAGTGGACGAGAAAATAGTACTTGGCTATATGAAGGAGGCACTGGACAACCAGAAAAAAGGATTGGAAATAAAAGCCGAGAAAACCAAAGAGGTAGAGGTTCCTGAATTGCTCCAATCCAAACTTGACAGTGATTCCGTTTTAAAATCCTCCTTTGAAAAATTTACGCCCTACAAACAAAAAGAGTTCTGCGAGTACATTGCCGAGGCCAAACAAGAGAAAACCAAATTGCGTAGGCTGGAAAAAATACTTCCCATGATTCAAGATGGTTTGGGGCTGAATGATGGGTATCGTTAAGAGCAAACATTTCTTCATTACAGAAACAGGTTTTTCTTTTCATTAAAATCTTCAATTACCCGGCACACAAAAGATTGAAACCCGAGCAGTTCCTTCTCCAAATTTCTGGACATCTATTGCTTTTTTCATTTTTTATTCTGATTTTTAGTCAGTTACACACTAACCTCAATTTATGGAAACTCTAAAACCAGAGCATGTCTCTTTTTCCGCTCTAGGAAAATGGACCAGAATCTCACTGATTGTTGTATTTATTATTGGCATATTGATTCGAGTTGTGCAGTACTTGGGAGGTATATCGTATTGGATGGACGAATTGTTCAATGTTGTCAATCTGGAAAACATGTCGATGAGCGAACTCTTAACAACACAGCCCGAGTACAATCAAGTAGTGGCACCGGGTTATTATCTAGTGCAAAAGGGATTATTACTGCTCGTGGGCCAGTCCAGCGAGCTGTTATTGCGTTTGTATCCGGTAATATGCTCCATCATTGCACTGTTCCTGCTTTACAAAATAACCGCCCGATACCTTAAAGGCTTATACTTGGTAATAACAATGACCCTAATTTGTACCGCTCTGGGCTCTTGGTTTTACGGCACCTCGGCAAAGCCCTATGCTGTAGAACTAATGTATATTGTCTTTATAACGCTTTCATTGCTTAGGATACAGGAAGGCCCTTTAAAAAAGTGGCAATATTTGTTGATAGGTTTAATCGGTGGATTTGGAACATTTTCTTCCCTAATCTGCACCGCATTCTTGGCGGGGGCCGTACCCTATCTGTTTTGGACCGCATCCAAGGAAAACAAAAAGCTCAACCTAGTTTTAACAAGCGGCCTTTGGATTTTGGGAGGTGTGCTCACCGTTCTCTACACCTTAATGGCGCTGGACCCCACTGTAAAGGATGCTATGGGAGACACTCATGCCTATGGTTTTCCTCCAAGCAGTATTGCCGAGTTCCCATTGTGGGTTTGGAGCAGCTTTTATGAAGTTATGTTCTACTTTTTGGCAATCACCTTTCCCATACCGTTTATCAACATTATTTCGACCTTGCTTTTGATATTGGGTCTATTGGGAATTTATGCCTTGCTAAAAAAAGACTTAAAACGGGGCGTTTTGTTAGCACTTTTTATTGCCATGAATTTTTCGTTGGCACTATTTTACATTCTTCCGTTGACCTCTAGGTACGGACCAGCCACCTTCTGGGTGTTTATTATTTTCGCCATGTACGGACTGGCCTTTCTAAGGGAAAAAGTCCCTTTTATAAAAAAATGGCTGGTCTACAGTATTGCCATTATTCTGGCTTTGCCAAGTTTTTTGATGGCAACGTTGGGTCTGCTCGGCCTTCCTAACGATTTTGACCCTACCGAAAAGCTTTTGGTAGAAATTAAAAAGGAACTTCAACCGGAACAACAAATTTTAGTGCATCCAAGGGCTTATCTACAAATGGACTATTATGCTCCGAAAAATGGTTTTGATGATTACTACATTATGCACTCAGAAACCACCCCGGAAGAATTGACTGCCAAGCTGGACAACATGAATCTTGATGAAGCGTGGTTTGTGGTCACCAACATTTTGGAATACCCTTCCAAACTCACCGTGGAATCTTTTATGGAGGTATTTGACCAACAGGCTGAAGAAGTAAAGCGAATTGCCTTGACAGAGGATACTTTTGCTGTTTTGTATGATTTTAAATAAAGTCCATTGATTGGCAACCCCTGACCTCCCTATTGTAATCCAAAACATTCGTGAAACGATATTTAACTATTCATTCACAGCTATTTACAGTCAAAATGCATTCTTTTGTTTTATGACTAAATTTTCACTGACCCTTATTTTTATTGGCTGTCTTTTGTTTTCTGTCAAAAGTAAAGCCCAAGAAAACTACCTGAACTACCATTCCAAAGTACTTGAATGTGAACAGCTAATTGCTGAAGGAAAATACACTTCTGCAATTGATACATTTGATTCTCTATTTAAACAGTTTGATTTCTCGTTTCTTAGAGACATCAAAGTTGCAACTGAACTCAGTGCATATCAAAATGATCATCAATCAGGATTACAGTTCACGAGACTGGGAATCAAAGCTGGTTGGACACTGAAGAGCATCAAAAAAAATGACAATTTACAGTCATTAAAAGAATCTTCGGAATGGTCAAAGCTTTTATCCGAATATGATTCACTCCATAAAACCTATATAACAGGGCTAAACTTGCCACTAAAGGAACAAGTTCATGAAATGTTCAAAAAGGACCAGAAAAAAGCACTTGGGGCATTGTTCAGAATTGGACAAAAAGCCAAACGGAGATATTCTGAAAAAAAATTTGCCCCTCATAGCGAGCAGCAGTTAGAACAACTGGAGCAAATTTTAAAAAATTATGGTTATCCAGGTGAACGACTTATAGGGAATAATTTATGGGGCTCCGTGATTTTAAGTCATCATAATTCAATATCCGTAAATTACAATTCGAAAGACACCATCTACGCTTATTTAAGGCCAAAATTATTAAATGCACTGAAACAGGGTGAAATATCACCGTATGAATTAGCCCAAATAGAAGATTGGCGAACTGCAGCTTTAAATAATCATGAATCAACATCCTATGGATTTCTTGGAGTCATTCCGAATGATGCAGCTTTGGAAACAACAAATAACAATAGAAATGTTATCGGATTACGGAGTATTTCCCTTAGGAATGATTTAATCGATGTTGAAAATAAAACTGGAATGAACCTACACCTACCCAAAGGGTGGCAGCATGGAAAAATAACAGTTGCCACAGACGCTGAACGGTAAGTCGAGCTCCGTCAGTCACTTTTAATTTTCACCAAAAACCTACCTATCCCATCTTCGGGAACTTCCATCCATTATGGTATTGCTTGGATATTAGAGCATCAGCTTCCGAATGGTTAAACTTATGGTTTTCCGCATCCCAGAACAGACGTTCGCCCGTTTTGTAGGCAATATTCCCCATATGGCTCACCACCGCGGCATCATAACCGATTTTAATAGGTGCCTTCAAAATGGTCTTATCTCGCGTTTTTATCGCCTCTATAAAGTTTTGTGTATGCAATCCCAAGCCTTGTCCAACGCCTTTTTGCAGAGGAACCGCTTCAATTTTAGGTCCTAAATCTTGACTCCAATGTGGCCGATCGTGTTCCGGGATTACCTCCCAACCACCACGATCGAGAACCAAAGTCCCATTATTGCCAATAAAGGCAACCCCGTGGTTTCGTCCGTAATTGCCGCCGTCAATTCCAGTGGCATGTTCCCAAAGAAGGGAAAAGTCTCCAAAATCGTAAACAGTCTGCAACGTATCAGGAGTTTCGGCCGCATCGTTGGGGTAGGCAAACTTACCGCCCATGGCCATCACAGATTTGGGCGTAGACGCCTTCATGCCAAAAAGGGCATAATCGATCAAATGTACGCCCCAATCCGTCATTAAACCTCCGGCATAGTCCCAAAACCATCTGAAATTAAAGTGGAACCTGTTTTCATTGAACGGTCGGGTCTCTGCCGGCCCCAACCACATACCGTAATCCACACCAGCAGGAACCGGGCTGTTCGGAACCACGGGCACCGATTGCATCCATCCTTGGTAGGCCCATGCCTTTACCAAACGTATCTGTCCCAACTTGCCGGAATGCACATAGCTTATGGCATCCACAAAATGGGGCTCACTGCGCTGCCATTGCCCTATTTGGACCATTCTATCACTTCCGTTCACCTTGGCAAGCATAGCTTGGCTCTCGGCCACGGAGTTGGCGATAGGTTTTTCACAGTATATATCCTTTCCAGCATCAATGGCATCGGTAAGTTGCAGACAGTGCCAATGGTCCGGTGTTCCTATTATTACGACATCAATATCTTTATCTTCCAACAACTTTCTGTAATCCGAGTACCATTTTGGTTTTTTAATGCCCGCTTTTTCCAAGTCGGCGGTCCGTTCCCTCAACACGTTCTCATCGACATCACAAAGGGCGACCACATCCACTTCGCTGTTCTGTAACATGGAGCTCAAATCGGAAAAACCCATGCCCTTGCAGCCGATAAGACCCACCTGGATTTTATCGTTAGGGCTGATATTGCGCCTAACGGATGCCAATAAGTCCATTGGTAACATTAATGATGCACCGAATCCAGCTGCGTATAGCCCTCCTCGTTTTACAAATTGTCTTCTTGTTCCCATAGGTTTCAAAATTTGGTATAAGATACAAAAAAACGTCCCTCAAAGTTGAACTTCAAGGGACGCCAATTTTTTAATACTATATGATTTTCGCTTACTTCTTTTCCGCAGGAGGAGTGTTCAATTTTTTGCTCATTTCCATGGAGATGGCTGAGCGATCAAACTTTAAACGACCGGCCATGGTTTCGATAATACAAGAAAAATCCTTGTCGTTCAATTCCACTATTTTGCCGTGCAGTCCACTCTTGGTGATGATCTTATCTCCTTTTTTAAGTTCTGAAGCGAATTTTTTCTCATCCTTCTGACGTTTGATCTGTGGGCGTATCATAAAAAAATAGGCCACCACAAAAATCAATATCAGAGGTAAAAACTGTCCTAGGTTTTCCATTGAGGTGTTTTAGTTATTTTACGGGTCCTGCTGGTGTAGCTCCCGGTGCTTGCACAAATGCCTTGATCCTTAAAATTTCGGAACCTTTGGCGGTATTGGCGTTTACAGTGATTGTTTTGGTTACCTGATTTTGACCAGAACCGTTAAACCTTACTACCAATTCTCCAGTTTCACCTGGTGCAATGGGCTCTTTTGGTGGATTTGGAACGGTACAGCCACAGCTACTCTTTGCATCTGTGATGATCAATGGGGCATTTCCCGTGTTGGTAAAACTAAAAGCAAATTCCTGTGGGGTACCTCTTTGAATGGTACCAAAATCGTGCTCCATTTTATCAAAGGTCATTACGGGAACCATTTTGTCCGCTTCATCGCGGCTTACGGCACTTTCCACATTGTCGGCAACTATTTTTTCAGAAGCCTTGTCTTTACATGATACGCTGGTTAGGGCAACCACCATGATCAAACTAAAAATTGTCGTTATTCTTTTCATGATTAAAATTTGTTTTCCCAAAATTAAACAATTATTGTTTATTGTAGGCCCCTACCTATTTTTTGGAGCTTACCGTTTGATTTATACTCTTTGGCCAACTTGTCCAGTACCCCATTTATAAAGATGCTGCTCTTGGGTGTGGAGTACTCTTTTGCCACTTCCAAATACTCGTTCAATGTTACTTTTTCTGGAATGGACGGGAAATTGAGCAGTTCACAAATGGCCATTTTTAAAATGATGGAGTCGATTTCCGCAATCCGATCATTGTCCCAGTTGGGTGTCTTCCCTTCAATTTCCTTTTCCCACTTTGCATCGTTCAGCAAGGTCTTTGTCAATAGATCATTGGCGAAATCCATATCTTCTTGGTCTTTTAGCAGAGCAGGTAAAAAGTATCGGTCTCCGGAATCGGGCTTGGCCTTTTTCAACCGTTTTACGAGATAGGTATTCACAATGGGAAAATCATCCACCCAGGTCAACTTATCGTCTTCAAAATAATCGTAGATTTTTTCATTGGGCGCAATGATCTCCTTGAACAATTGGATGATCACCTTTCGATCGTCCTCATAGCTGTCCTCGCCATTGGACATGTATTCCTTATAAATATCGCTCGTTGCGATTTCTCGGTAAATGATCTTTACGTATTCGTCGTTCAAATACCAATTGTTCAATTTACGTTTGGAAAGTTCGTTCTTCAGTACCTCGTTGTTCACCAATTGCGAGAGCAATCGGTTTTTGATGAATTTTTCGGGATTTGGGTACTTATCCTCTTCGGTGGCCACATACTTTTTGGAAGCGTGGCTCACATGCTTTTCCGCCAAACGGTGCAGCTCGGCCAATAGGCTCAAAATCAACAGGTATAGAACGTACATGTTTTCTATACTCACTCGCAGGAACTTTTCCTGTTTTTGCAAGGAATCGTCCTTGGATTGCACCAATGCATAAATGCATTGCATTACTTTTACTCTAATGTGCCTTCGGGTAAGCATGTTTAAGAACTTTTTAAAGTCATTGTTTGGCTTTCACACCGCAAAAGTAATCTTATATTTGAATCTTACCTACCAAACTTGCTTTCTTATCAGTTTTATAACATTTACTTTGTGCTGTATGGTATATATTTGCGGGATTATCCGCGATAACCGACTTTTAAAAACTGCTACTCCCCTTGTATGAAGGAACTCAAGCACCTCAACAAATATTTTAAAAAATACTGGCTCAAACTGTTTCTTGGGGTTTTGATCACCATTATTGCACGTATTTTTTCCCTCATCATGCCCTCGTATGTGAACAAATCTATACAGGCCGTGGAGGATTTCTCTTCTGATGTGATTTCTCTTTCGGATGCCAAGGGACTTTTGCTCCAATACATTTTGATTATTATCGGGGCCGCCCTTCTTTCTGGACTTTTTACTTTTTTGATGCGCCAGACCATTATCAACGTGTCCCGTTATATTGAATACGACCTTAAAAATGAAGTATTTGACCATTACCAGCTCCTCAGTCTTAATTTTTATAAAAAGAACAGGATCGGGGATTTGATGAACCGAATCAGTGAGGACATCAACCAAGTTCGGCTTTATGGTGGACCGGCCATTATGTACGGCATACAAACGCTGACTCTTTTTGCTTGTTTGATTCCACTCATGTTCATTAAAGCGCCTACTTTGGCCGCCTATACGTTACTGCCCCTACCAATCTTATCGGTTTTGATCTATCAGATCAGTAAAATCATCCATAACAGAAGTACCAAGGTCCAAGAATTTTTATCCACCCTCTCCACCTTTACCCAAGAATCCTTTTCGGGGATTTCAGTGATCAAGGCATATAGTATTGAACCACGTATAAATGCGGAACTGAAGGACCTTGCGAAGGAAGGGAAAGATACCAGCATGGCCCTAGCAAAGGTAAATGCCTGGTTTTTTCCATTGATGATATTGTTGATCGGCATCAGTAATATTTTTGTCATTTACATTGGCGGACGCCAATACATCAGCGGGAAAATTGAAACCATCGGGATCATTGCCGAGTTCATACTCTACGTGAACATGCTCACTTGGCCAGTTGCCATTGTGGGTTGGTTGACATCCATCGTACAGCGGGCGGAGGCTTCACAGAAACGTATCAACGAGTTTCTGAAAGAAGAGCCCTCTATTCAAAATTTGGTCAAGGAACCTACCCCGATAAAGGGCGATATTGAGTTCAAAAATGTGACCTTCACTTATGAAGATACCGATATTACGGCATTAAAGAATATATCGTTCAAGGTAGATGCCGGGCAGACGGTTGCCATTTTGGGAAAGACCGGTGCAGGCAAATCGACCATATTGGACCTTGTGGCTCGTTTGTACGACACGACTTCCGGGGAAGTGCTGTTGGATGGCGTACCCGTGCAAAAACTCAATCTGGATAGTTTAAGAAGTTCCATCGGGGCCGTGCCACAGGACGCGTTCCTTTTTTCGGACACCATTGAGAACAATATTCGTTTTGGCAACGAAAATGCTACGCACGAGGATATCGTTAAAGTGGCAAAAAAGGCAGTGGTGCATAAAAATATTGAAGGTTTTGCCAAAAAATACAATACCATTTTAGGAGAACGCGGTATTACTTTGAGCGGTGGACAAAAGCAGCGGGTTTCCATTGCCCGTGCCCTTTTAAAGGACCCAAAAATCTATCTTTTTGATGACTGTCTATCCGCGGTGGATACCGAAACCGAGGAGGAAATCCTCAATAATTTGAAAAAAGTCTCGGAAAGCAAGACCACACTCATTGTGAGCCACAGGGTTTCATCGGCAAAAAATGCGGACAAAATCATTGTACTGGACAACGGCGAGATCATTCAGGAGGGCACCCACGACGAATTGAACAACACGGATGGGTATTATAAAGAACTCTACATCAATCAGCTCTCTGGCAAAGAATCATAAAAAAGTTGCTGAATTAGCTTTTTTTTTACATTTTTGGTGACATAATTCAACAAAGCACCAAATACACTAAACCATATGGGCCAGAAAGATACAATGGATCAGGAAGAGATTTATTCGAAAGTCCTAAGAGCAGGAAGAAGAACCTACTTTTTTGACGTAAGAAGCACAAAGGCCGGGGATTACTACCTTACCATTACAGAGAGCAAAAAATTCACCCACGACGATGGTTCTTTCCATTACAAAAAACACAAAATCTATCTTTATAAAGAAGATTTCAGTGCCTTCCGTGAAATCATGGAAGAAATGATGGACTACATCATCGATGAAAAAGGGAGTGAGGTCATCTCTGAACGCCATCAAAAAGATTTTAAAAAGGAGGAAGAAGATAGCTTTAGTGAAAACGGGACCGCAACGGGCAACTTTACCGATGTGAGCTTCGATGACATTTAAAAGTCGATTCCCTTAAAAAAAATGTAACGGCCCGTATTTCTGCGGGTCGTTTTTTATTTTTACCATAGTCTTAGAACGCTAAAAATTAGATAAACCATGGCAAGGACACCAAGCAATATGCTCCCCTTGGGCACCAAGGCCCCAGATTTTAACCTTTTGGACACCGTTTCGCACAATACCCTTTCCTTGGATGGGTTGAAAGGGGAAAAAGGTACCGTGATCATGTTTATTTGTAACCATTGTCCCTTTGTGATCCACGTAAACCCAATGATTGTAAAATTGGCCAAGGAATATCAGAAAAAGGGAATTGCCTTTGTGGCCATTTCCAGTAACGATGTGGAAAATTATCCGCAGGATGCGCCTCACGTGATGACCGAAAAAGCCAAGGAAGAAGGTTATACTTTCCCCTATTTGTACGACGAGACCCAAGAAGTGGCCAAAGCATACGATGCGGCATGCACACCGGATTTCTACCTTTTTGATGCAGATATGGCCTTGGTATATCGAGGTCAGCTTGACGATTCCCGTCCGGGAAATGGGGTTCCGCTAACGGGACAAGACCTTGAAAGAGCCATTGAGTCCGTCCTGAAAAATGAAAAGGTGAGCGAAAACCAAAAACCAAGTCTTGGTTGCAATATTAAATGGAAAAACAGCTGACCGCATGGAAACCAAAACCTTCCCTTCACCTACACAACTTGCCTTGCAGCCGCTATCCTCTGCCAATATTGACACCTACTTGGAAGTCGGGATAAAATCCTATTGCGAGCACTACCTGCACCTTTGGGAAAACGAGGACCCAACTCCTTACATTTCGCATGGGCTCACCCGTAAAGTCGTGGAACGAGAATTACTGGACCCCAATGCGCTCAACTATTTGGTGCAATGGGAAGGAGAAACTGTTGGAGTTCTAAAATTGGTGAAGAATTGCGGCATTGATGAAATTCCGGATGCGGATGCACTCAAAGCGGAGAAAATATATCTGCTCAAAGCACACTCTGGAAAGGGCATTGGAAAGCAGTTGCTTAAATTCATTGAAGATACGGCAAGGAACGTGAACAAAAAGGTGGTTTGGCTCGACGCCATGCAGAAAGGAAATCCAATCCATTTTTACCAAAAAAACGGCTACCGCATCAAAAGGGCAAGTGAAGTTACCCTCCCCAAAGTGAAACCCTCGGAAAAGGCTATGTGGATACTGACCAAAAAGCTTTAGGTCACCATCCCTCTCGTTTCACCAGATTTTTGATGTGGGCAAAATGATGGTTGCTGTGCCATGCGTAGCGGGCCACATTTTCTTTTAAGGTGGTTTCTTGGTTTCCCTCGGGGTGCACAAATACCCGATTTAAATCTTCGGAGGACAGACCTTTGAGCAAATAAACCAATTTGGCATGTACCGCCTTTAAATGGTCCAGTGACATTTGGATTGGGGCCGTACGGGTATCAAAGAGTTCAGCCCAGGCCTTTTCATCGTATGCCTTTATAACAGGGTTCTGCTCCGTTAGGGACCACTTGAACCGGATATAACTGTTATGATGGCTATCGGCGATATGGTGCACCAATTGGCGCACGGTCCATCCCCCAGGCCTGTAAGGTGTCTCCAACTGTTTTTCAGAAAGTGGGGATACCAAGTCTGTTAAACGTTGGGGCAAATGTTCCAAAACCTCGATCCATTGTCGCAGATCTTCCGGTGCAATGGTATTTGGCGCTTCAAAATGTCCGATGGGATAGCGCAGTTGTTCCAAATCCTTTTTTTCCATGTCATAAATGTAGCAACTTTATAGGAATTTAGGCAAGAAAGACCGCTGGTGAAAACTACAATATTTTAATACACTTTTAACTGATTTTAAACGGTGTACCGAAATAATCTAGTAATTTTGTAGGGTACTGATTTTTTAAACCTAAAAACATAACATATGGCAACTCTAAGATTGGGAGACACCGCACCGGATTTTACCGCGGTAACTTCGGAAGGAACCCTTAATTTTTATGAATACCTTGGCGATAGCTGGGGCATCCTATTCTCTCACCCTGCGGACTTTACCCCGGTATGCACCACCGAATTGGGCACTGCGGCCAAGTTCAAGGACGAGTTTGACAAGAGAAATGTGAAAATGATGGCCTTGAGCGTGGATGGGGCAGCTTCTCACATGGAATGGATCAAGGACATCAACGAAACGCAGAACACAAAAGTCAATTTTCCGATAGTGGCAGATGTGGAAAGAAAGGTATCTGATCTTTACGATATGATCCACCCCAATGCGGACAGTACTTTGACCGTGCGTTCCGTATTTATTATCGATCCGGACAAAAAAATCAAGCTTACTTTGACATATCCTGCCTCTACCGGTCGTAATTTTTATGAATTATTGCGTGTGGTGGACTCTTTGCAATTGACGGCGAACCACAAAGTGGCAACACCGGCCAACTGGAAAAATGGAGAAAAAGTGGTGGTAAGCCCTGCTATACCTACGGAAGAAGCCAAAGGAATTTTTACCAAGGGCGTGGAGGAAATCAAACCATACCTGCGCTTGACCCCCGACCCTACGGCATAATTTTTTTTATTTGAATAAAAAAACTGATTATCAATAAATTAAATGTACCTTTGTTGCTCAATTAATTATTTTCAATTTATATTATGAGTAAAGGAACAGTAAAATTCTTCAATGATTCTAAAGGTTATGGATTTATCACTGAAGATGGTTCAAACACAGATCACTTCGTACACATTTCTGGTTTAATCGATGAAATTAGGGAAGGTGACGTTGTAGAATTCGAACTACAACAAGGTAAAAAAGGATTAAACGCCGTCAATGTACAAGTTGCGGATTAAGTTATAACATACTTTTTTATAGTAAGGCCCGGGCAAAAGCCCGGGCTTTTTTTTTGCTCCCTGTACGCAACCCTTTCGGATTTTTCTTATCTAACACATAGAACACAGTTTCCCCATAACCATTAAAACCTTATAAATGAACACCTTTTTTGGAGTACTGTCCTTTCTGTTGATCGTTAATGCCTTGTTATTGGTTTGGAGCGTAAATGGTTCCAATAAATAAATTTAAAAAAGGTTTTTGGGCAATAGGTAGGGTTTTTCACCGTTGGGTTGTTACCTAATAAACACGATAAGCCATGACTACTTTTTTTAGTGTAATGATTACCTTATTGGCCTTAAACGTTTGCTTGCTTTTGCTGAGCGTAAATAGGGCAAAATAAAAAAGCTCCCGTGTCGGGAGCTTTTTTATTGATAATGCTTCTTGTTATTTTACCTTCATCAATTCTACATCAAAGATCAGCGTAGCGTTGGGTGGAATCACTCCTCCCGCTCCCGTGCTTCCGTATGCCAAGTGGGAAGGAATCACAAAACGTGCCTTGTCCCCTACCTGTAAGAGGGCTATACCTTCGTCCCAACCAGGAATCACTTGTCCGATGCCCAGCGCAAAATCAATGGGCTGGTTTCTTTTATAAGAAGAATCAAAGACCTGTCCGTTGGCCAGTGCCCCTTCATAGTGAACGGAGACTGTTTTGCCTTTTTCGGCCTTGGTCCCATTTCCTTTTTGGATAATCTTATAGCGCAGTCCACTATCCGTTTTCTCAAAACCGGCTGCCAATTTTTCCATTTCCTCTTCTGCCCTGGCCTTTTCTTGGGCGATTCTTTTTTCACGTTCTCCTTCGAACATCCTAAAAGCTTCTATCGCGTTCCATTTTTTGGCCTCTTCACCTACCCTTACGATTTCCAAGGTTTCTATGGTGTCCCCTTGTGCAATGGCATCTACTACATCCTGTCCTTCCGCTACCTTGCCGAATACGGTATGTTTATTGTCCAACCAAGGTGTGGCCACATGCGTAATAAAGAACTGGCTTCCGTTGGTACCAGGTCCGGCATTTGCCATGGAAAGTACACCAGGGCCATCGTGCACTAGGTCGGGGTGAAACTCGTCATCGAACTTATAGCCCGGGTCCCCTGTTCCGGTTCCGGTGGGGCATCCTCCCTGGATCATAAAATCGGCAATCACCCTATGGAACTTCAAGCCATCATAGTATGGCTTTCCTTGGGGCTTTACACTATTTTCCATATTACCTTCGGCCAATGCAACAAAGTTGCCGACCGTTCCCGGTGTTTTGTCGTGGGTAAGTTTCACCAATATTTCTCCCTTGGAAGTATTGAACTTTGCGTAGATTCCTTCTTGCATTGTATTTTATAATAGATTGTTAGTAACTGCTTTCTCTGCTTTTTCGAGGCTGCAAAGATATGGGTTTATGGCTAAGCGTAAAAGAGGAAACCATAACGGCTATGGAAAAGGTGGCCCTGATTTAAAATTTGGCACAAAGCGGTGTGGTGCCACTTTATCGTTGACAGTTCAATCAATTGAAGGATTGCCTTAATCCATTTGGAACTGATACCGGCTCCAACAATATTGAATATTTGGACAAATTGATTTAGATGGACTGGGAATCTACATTTGATTCCCAATTTTGAAAAAAAAGAAAAAAAAATAGGTAGTTAAATAACTTCATTTATATTTGTAGTCAAATAGCTTCATAATGAAATTGAGAAGAGACATATTTCAGGCCATATCCGACCCCACGAGGCGGGCCATATTGGTGATGCTCACTTCGCAAGCCATGACGGCCGGCGCAATTGCCGAAAACTTTGATGCGGCCAGACCCACGATTTCAAAACATATCCAGATTCTGAACGAGTGCGACCTCGTCCGCGCCAATCAACAAGGCAGGGAAATCTACTACGAGCTGAAGATTGAAAAAATGAAAGAGGTCGATGTATGGTTAGAGCAGTTCAGAAAGCTATGGGAAGACCGTTTTGACCAATTGGACAATCTATTATCAACACTTAAAAACACAAAAAATGAAAAGTAATCCACTGTTCAACTTTAGTGTGAACAAAGAAACGTGTACCGTTAACATAACACGCGAATTCAATGCACCCCAAACCTTGGTCTGGGATGCCTTTACAAAAGAGGATATCCTGGACCAATGGTGGGCTCCAAAACCATGGAAATCAAGAACAAAGCAAATGAATTTTGAAGAAGGAGGCAGACGCTTGTACGCTATGGTAAGTCCCGAAGGAGAAGAGCACTGGGGCATACAGAATTTCACCTCGATCTCGCCGAAGGATAATTTTAAGTTTACGGGCGGCTTTACCGACGAGGAAGGAAACCTTAACGAGCAAATGCCATCTGCCAAATGGAATTTGGATTTTGTGGAAACCGATGGGGTAACGACCGTCAAAATCTCCATAAAGCACGAAAAACTTGAAGACCTTGAAATGCAGATTCAAATGGGATTCAAAGAAGGATTTACGATGACATTGAACTATTTATCAGAATTATTGGAGTCATAAAAAAAGAAGTCCTTAACCGTAAATAATATCCAAAAAAATTAAATGGGCAACGGCAGTTTGATCGCGACCGGGCCCATTTTACATTGAATTATGCTATCTTGTATGCGTAAGAGCCACGGCTTCAAATTCGCCGCCACTCTTATATAAATCCATTGCCTACAATCAAAAATATAAAATGAAAATAAGCGAGATAGATAAAGTTGAACTGCTGTACCTTCAGATAGAGGACTATTTAGAGATCAAGGATGTGATGCAATCGGCCTATGCCTCAATGCCCGAAGCCTATTGGAAAGAAAGTCACATCAAAACGCTATTGAACAAATTCCCAGAGGGTCAGGTGGTTATAAAAGTAAACGACCAGATAGCTGGTTGCGCACTGTCCATAATAGTTGACTTCGACACTTTTGATGATAACCATACCTACCGGGAAATTACGGCCGATTACACCTTCGAGTCACACCATGAGCACGGTGACGTTCTGTATGGGATAGATGTATTCATAAAACCGGAGTTCCGGGGGCTAAGGCTTGGTAGGCGGCTTTACGACTACAGGAAAGAACTTTGCGAAAAAATGAATCTAAGAAGCATTGTTTTTGGAGGACGGATTCCCAATTACCATAAGTATTCCGATAAGCTCAGCCCAAAGGAATACATCGAAAAAGTAAGGCACAAAGAAATCAATGACCCCGTACTTAACTTTCAAATGTCCAACGATTTTCACCCGACCCGTATCCTCAAAGGCTATTTGGAAGGCGATAAATTTTCGGAAGAGTTTGCCGTGCTCTTGGAATGGGACAATATTTATTACGAAAAACCCGTGAAAAAAGCGGCCACCAAAAAGAAAGTGGTAAGGCTGGGCCTGATACAATGGCAAATGAGACCCTACGAGGACATCCATTCTTTGTTACAACAGGCCGAATACTTTATCGATGCCGTTTCCGGATATCGTTCCGATTTTGCACTTTTCCCCGAATTCTTTAATGCGCCCCTAATGGCCAAGAACAACCATTTGGGCGAGGCCGATGCCATAAGGGAACTAGCGAAACATACCGAGGAACTGGTCCAGAAATTTTCCAATTTCTCTATTTCGTACAACATCAATATTGTGGCAGGAAGTATGCCGGAAGTCATAGATGGAAAACTCTACAACGTAGGCTATCTCTGTAAACGTGATGGGACCATAGAGCGGTACGAAAAATTGCACGTAACCCCCGACGAAGCAAAAGTATGGGGGCTACAAGGCGGAAATCAACTCAAAGTATTCGATACCGACTGCGGTAAAATAGGAATATTGATTTGTTACGATTCAGAATTTCCCGAATTGAGCAGGTTACTGGCCGATCAGGGAATGGACATCCTTTTTGTCCCGTTTTTGACCGATACTCAGAATGGATATTCAAGGGTGAGAAATTGCGCCCAGGCCCGGGCCATAGAAAACGAATGCTATGTTGCCATTGCCGGTAGTGTGGGAAATTTGCCCAATGTGCACAACATGGACATACAGTATGCGCAATCCATGGTTTTTACGCCTTGCGATTTTGCCTTCCCTACCAATGGGATAAAGGCAGAGGCCACCCCAAATGCAGAGATGATATTGATTGCCGACCTGGACATCGATTTACTAAGGGAGCTACATCAGTTTGGTAGTGTCAGAAACCTTAAGGATAGGAGAAAAGACTTGTTTGAACTAAAAAAAAGGTAGCCACTCCTATTCAGGACAGGTAAGTATCCTCCCGCAACAAAGCTTTTTGCCAATTACCATGAAAAGAAGGAAATTTATAAAAAGAGCATCCTTGGCAACGGTCGGAATTGGATTTTTGACCGGTTTGTACACTTGGCAAATTGAACCCTTTTGGTTGGAGTTTGTAAAAAAGAAAATGCCGATCGCCAATTTACCGGATAAGCTTGTGGGCAAAACATTGATGCAAATTAGTGACATCCATGTTGGAAATCGATTTGATTACAGTTACATCATAGATTCATTTAAAAAAGCCCAAAAATTTGACCCCGACTACGTGGTCTATACCGGTGATTATGTGAGCTATGAAAATGAAAAGCAGTTTGACCAATTGGAAGAAGTACTAAAACACATAGTAAGGGGCAAAATTGGAACCGTAGGAATACTTGGAAACCACGACTACGGAGAAGATTGGGCGGAACAAGAGGTAGCCGATAGGATTTCTGACCAGTTGACAAATGCCGGGGTACAAGTGCTGAACAACGCCCAAACCGAAATCGACGGGCTAAACATTATTGGGCTGGACGATTACTGGGCTCTGAACTTTGCCCCCGAAAAAGTAATGCAGGCGTATGATAGAAACAAGGCCAACTTAATTCTTTGCCACAACCCTGATGTTTGCGACCTAAATGTCTGGAATGGATATACCGGTTGGATATTATCGGGCCATACCCATGGTGGACAATGCAAACCACCTTTCCTGAAAGCACCTATGCTACCCGTTAAAAACAAGAGATACGCGCAAGGAGAAATAGACTTGAAGGACGGAAGGACCTTGTACATCAATAGAGCTGTGGGACATTTGTGGCAGGTAAGGTTCAATGTAAGACCAGAAATTACGGTCTTTCAACTTGAAAGAGCTTAGAAACAATCGGAAAGAAACCAGCAATCTCAAAACAACTAAAAAAAATTCCCATGAGCGAGCCCAAAACTTCTGGATATTCCGGGACCCCTTTGGCCAAAAAACTTGGTATAAAAAGCGGGTTCAAAGTGAAAATCATTAATGAACCCAAAGGGTATTATACCTTGTTTTCAGATTTTCCGGATGACCTTATCCATCTATCCATTAGTACGTCCAAAAAAGATTTCATCCATTATTTCACCAAAAGTACTTCCGAACTGAACAGTGACATCCCTCTTTTAAAACAAGAAATGGAGCAAAATGGAACAATTTGGGTTTCGTGGCCCAAGAAAACGGCCAAGGTAGAAACGGACCTCAATGGAAACATTGTTCGTGAAACGGGTTTGAAAAACGGCCTTGTGGACATTAAAGTTTGTGCCGTGGACGAAACATGGTCAGGACTTAAATTCGTAATTCCTGTCAAAGACAGAAAATAAAGACCATTGAACAGACCAAAGAACACATACTCTATCAAAATTCCAAAGCTCGGGACCACCTTGACGCTGAACCTCCTCTTTTTTTTAACTGCCACGTGGTCGGGGGTTGGTCAAAAAACGATTCTATGGAGCGTTACGGATACCATAAACCATAAAGAATCCATTCTACTTGGCACATTCCATCAATTTGGAAACTCTTTTGTGGATTCCATCCCGGAAATAAAGAACGCCTTGGTCCAGTCAGAACTCGCCATTTTTGAATCCATTGAAGATGCCGACCACACCAGAAAGATCATTGCCAAAAGAGAACGCTCCCTGGAAATTGAAAAAGCATTGAGGAAACGTGATCTTAAAAAATTAAAGCGAATCAGCGCCGATTGGAAAGTTGACCTGTATCGACTGAAACCTATAGAACTGAGGTGGAAACTACAACAGGTATTTCAGGAAATTGTTTGTAGTACCGTACAACCAACGGATACGTGGGACCATCTAGACAATTATCTGGTTCATCTTGCCAAAGAGAACAATATAGCATTGATGGGGCTGGAAAGCGATAGTCTTCAATTGGATTTTATCGAAAAAGAGTTTGATTCCCCAACCTGGAAAAAAGAACGGAAGACGATACGGTTATGGATCGACAAGCTGATCACAGAATCCATAGAGGAAGGTGATTGCGAACTTGCCGAGAAATATCGAAGATTTGACCTTGACTATCAATTGGACGAAGATTGCCCCAATGACATATTGATCAAGGAAAGAAATAAAGAATGGCTAAAAACAATACCTGATCTGGTGAAGGAGAAGGATTGCTTTATCGCAGTCGGGTATCGTCACCTGATGTATCAATGTGGCTTAATCGAACGCCTCAGGGCAAACGGTTTGGTCGTTGAGCCCATAGACCTCTCCCATCATCTGGACAACTAACAAGTTGTTATTTTTTTGGTCTTAAAACATAGGCTTAACCACAAGCTTGACGTATATTTATCCCTGTTGTGCAGGCCCCTTTTTTTTAATACAACAATACATCACGGATGAAAGCTACCATTACTTACATTGAACTGAGAGGGCCGTTCAAATTTTTTGCACTTTCTGCACAAGCCCTAAAAATTTTAAAGCAATTAAGGACCACCAATTGCAAAGAATTTAAAAAGAAAGGCGTCTGGACCAAACATTACACCATGACGCTGTGGAACTCCGAGGAAGAACTCAAAGAATTTGCCAAAACCGGGGCACATTTGGAGGCCATGAGAAATAGCGGAAAAATCGCCAAGGAAATCCGTACCATAACAATAGATGCCACCGCGCTCCCCAACTGGGAAGAGGCAAAAAAACTCTTGGAAAGCGCTTCTGTAATCAGGTTTTGATGTCCATAAATTTTATTCCGCTTGCACCGATGCTATGATACCTTTTCAATGCACCTAGGTATGATTAGATCGGCTTTTGTTATCCTAAGGTTTTAAGCCAGCATTCCTTCAAACCATCGATCAAAATAAATGCAAGGCATGTCAGGCAGCTAGATAATTCATGTAAGTTGATAGGCTTCCCCGCACAACATTCTAAATTTTATGTTAAATAGCGTATTGCCCATAAAAATTGGGAGTTTACCCCTATTTGCTTTCCATAAAATTTGCTGATATTTAGCGTTTTTAACTCTCATGAATGGGCAAAAGAAAGCAGCAGGCCAAAGTTTTACGCATATTTAGAAAAGTACACCGAACTACCGGAGCACTATTGTTTATATTCTTCTTTTTCATATCTATTTCAGGCCTGCTTTTGGGCTGGAAAAAGAACTCCAACGGATACATCATCCCAAAAACACAAAAAGGGACCACTGCAGACCTAAAACAATGGCTGCCCGTGGATAGTCTACATACCATTGCATGCACCACCTTGCACAGCGAAGTATCCCCCAATCTTTCCTTGGAAATAGACCGGATCGATATGAGAAAGGAAAAAGGGTCCGTTAAGTTTGTGTTCGTAGATTCCTTTTATGAAATACAATTGGATGGGGCCACAGGGAAAGTACTTTCCATTGGTAAACGAAGATCGGACTTTTTGGAAAACGTGCACGATGGTTCCATAATAGATGATTATTTAGGTACCGATGGCTACGTAAAACTGTTTTATACTTCCGTGATGGGTATTTCGCTCCTCATTTTTACCATTACAGGTTTTTGGTTGTGGTATGGTCCCAAACGCATGAGAAAAGCGAACAAAGTCTAAGGTTTGTCCAAAAAAAACCGCCCAAACCCTGTTGGGCATGGACGGTTTCATAGTATTTTTATTAGATCATCCCTTTATTTTTTTCGTGGGAATAGTGCCGTACTTATCTATTAAATAGACCAAACTGGCCATGGTAGCGGCACCCAGTTCAAGTTCTCGCTTGTTCACATGCTCAAACGTATCGTTTTCGGCATGGTGATGATCAAAATAGCGTTGCGAATCGGGCCTTAATCCCGCTAAGACCATTCCTTCCTCCTTTAAGGGATCTATATCGGCTCCACTGCCACCCTCGTGGAAAAGATGTATCAGATAGGGTTCAAATAAATCGCTCCAGCCCTGGATTTGTTTTATATTTTCATCAGAAGCATCAATGGAAAAACCTCTTGGCGTAAATCCGCCGGAATCACTCTCCAAGGCGAATACATGTTGCTCGTTTTTGCTCTTGGCCACTTCCGCATATTTGTTGCCACCGCGCAACCCGTTTTCCTCGTTCATAAACAGTACTACGCGCAACGTTCGTTTGGGCCTGTAACCAGTTTCCTTTAAAAGACGCAATACATCCATGCTCTGAACGCACCCTGCACCATCATCATGGGAACCATCACCCAGATCCCAAGAATCCAAGTGCCCCCCAACGACCATGATTTCATTGGGGTACGTGCTTCCGGTTATTTCCCCAATTACATTATAGGACTCCACATCGTCCAACTGCTTACAGTTCTGTTTGAAATAAAACTTGGCATCGGGATTTAATTTAAGGGTGGCGCTCAACAATTCGGCACCATTGGTGCTTATGGCCGCTGCGGGTATCCGTTGATTTACCGGGATATCCCCGTATCCCATGGAACCGGTATGCGGGTAATCGTCCAAACGAAGGTTCATGGAACGCACTACCACTCCCAAAGCTCCATATTTTGATGCCTCGGCAGCTCCCGAATATCGCTGGTCCACACAGCCGGAGTAGGCAGAAAAGGTATTGATCAATGTGGGCTCCATGGGGCGGTTGTAGAAAACTATCTTGCCCTCTATCTTATCCCTGCCCAGCTTTTCAAGGTCCTCAATTCCTTTTACTTCTACCACATTGGCCTTTAATCCGCCAACAGGAGTGGACACGGAACCTCCCAGCGCACAAATGGGCACGTTGGTGGTCAATCCCGGCTTTGTCTCAAAATAAGCAAATTCGGGCACTCCCCTGACCCATTTGGGCACCATTACGGGCTGTAGCCAAACTTTGTCCAATCCAATGGAATCCAATTGCGCCTTGGTATATTCTACTGCTTCTTGCGCCTGCACGGAACCGGAAAGGCGTCCTCCGATCTGATTGGACAGATAATTCAGCCAATCGTATGCCTTGCCATTGGTAAGGGCTTCATCGTAAATCGCTTTAATTTGTTTTTCGTCCTCGGTCTGAGAAAAAAATGGGGTACTGACCAGCAAAAAGGCCGAAAGTAGGACTGTTTTCATGTGGTTTCTTTTTCCAGTTCTTGTTTAAAGGTTTCTAAATTAGCCTTTATTTCATCGTCTAACTCAGGTTCCTCTATATCTTTGTACTTTTTTAACGCTTCCATCATGATGGATGCCACGATTACCCTTGCCGCTTTTTTGTTGTCCGCAGGTATTACAAACCACGGAGCATGTTCTTTGGAAGTTTTGTTCAGGGCTTCCTCATAACAGGCTTCATACTTGTCCCATAGTTTGCGTTCTTCCAGATCTCCAGGGGAAAACTTCCAGTTTTTTTGCTTCAATCGAATTCTCCGCAACAATCGTTGACGTTGTTCTTCTTTGGAAAGGTGAAGGAAAAATTTAAATATTATCGTTCCGTTATCGGCTATATGCTTTTCAAAATCATTGATCTGCTGATATCTTTTTTCCCAGAAACCTTCATCGATATCCTCCACCGAATCCACTTTTGGGATATTCTCGGCCATAATGTACTCGGGATGGACCTTTGTGACCAAGACATTCTCGTAATGGGTCCTATTGAACACTGAAAATTTTCCCCTTTCGGGCAGCGCAATGTAATGCCTCCAAAGGTAATCGTGTTTTTTTTCCAAAGTGGAAGGCACCTTAAAACTGTGCACTACCACTCCCCTTACATTAAAATCCTTGAAAACTTCTCTGATAAGGCTATCCTTGCCCGCGGTGTCCATACCCTGCAAACATACCAGAACACCGTACTTGCCGTGGGCATACAATGTGTCCTGGAATTCGCCCAACGCTTTGCGTATCTGCTTTAGTTCCTTTTTGAGCTTTTTTTTGGACTCGCCCAAATCTTCGTTAGTGGAATGTTCCGATAATTGTATGTGGTCCAAGACCTGATAATCTTCTTTTTTGATTTCTTTCATAGGATTGAATATACTTCTTTTTGATAACTCCTTCAACCTGTTTTTCAAAGTGTTGTTCATCGATACTTTGACCGCTCATAGCGTAAGATGGTTAGTTAATCGAATTATTTATACCTCAAAACGTTGAAAATGTAATTTTAAGGAAATCAATGGCGCAACCTCCCAAATCTTAAAGCGTTATGAACAATAGAAAGATCATCCTACCTATGGTCGTGGTTATAGGCTCATTTGGCCTATGGTTAACGGCTTCATTTTCAAATCCTTTGAACGCTTGTCAGTATGCAAGCTCCAATCTGGAATACATCAAAAGTAAAATTCAAGACGCTGTTTTGTCCGAAGACCTGAACATGGCAAAATACCATGCCTACAAAGCCCTGAACGGCATTGAAAAGACCCGGAACAACTTTCTGGATTGTGGTTGCGAAGGGGCGATTGAAAGTTTGGAAAATGCGCTCTCCCATTTAAAGTCTGCAACTAAATCCGTGAATTTGCAAAAATCAAAGATTTCCTTGCACAAGGCAATGGAGAGTGCAATAATAGGAATCAATGTACTTGAAGAGTTCGACAAGCAGACTTTCAGTGATTATGGCAGCAATGTTTTGGTGATGAATACCAAAGATGTCCTGGATTTTCAGGATGGGACGTTGCTGACACAGGGTTCCGCTGTAAAGAAACAAGTACACAAATGCCTATTGGGGTTTGAATCTTCTTTGGAGAAAGTAGTTTCCGATGTGGATTGCATGGACGCCCAACGATTTATCACCAATATATATGAAGAATCCCGTTTGACCCTTTTGAACACCAAACTTTCCCAACATAAAAAGGAATATCACCAACGGGTTAAAACCTTGGCCGAGGAAGCTCTTGAAAAACTGGGGAGTTGTAACTAGCGTTATTTGCTTGCAAAGAGTTTCACATCGTCTTCGGACACTTCCTTGCCGCCCAATATGATGAGCCGCTCGACAACGTTCCTCAATTCGCGTACATTTCCGGTCCAATCGTACCCTTTAAGCAGATCGATGGCCTTTTTTGAAAAACTCTTTTGCCCGGTTCCCTGTTCGGATGCTATTTTTTTGGAGAAATGTTCAATCAGCAATGGAATATCGTCCCGTCTTTCGTTCAGTGCGGGAACTTTGATCAAGATTACGGCCAAACGGTGATAGAGATCTTCCCTGAACTTGCCCTCCTCGATTTCCTTTTTTAGGTCTTTGTTGGTTGCCGCAAGTACCCTAACATCTACTTTTATGTCCTTGTCGGAGCCAACGCGGCTTATCTTGTTCTCTTGCAGTGCACGCAAAACTTTGGCCTGTGCGGAAAGGCTCATGTCCCCAATTTCATCCAAAAAAATGGTTCCCTTGTTGGCGGCCTCGAACTTGCCCGCCCTATCCTTTACGGCCGAGGTAAAGGCGCCCTTTACGTGCCCGAACAATTCACTTTCTATCAATTCCGATGGTATTGCAGCACAGTTTACCTCAACAAAGGGTGCCGAGGAACGAGGACTTTTTTGATGCACCCAATGTGCCACCAGTTCTTTCCCGGTCCCGTTGGAGCCGGTGATCAGTACCCGGGCATCGGTCGGCGCCACTTTTTCGATCATTTCCTTTATGGCCCCAATTTCCTTGCTTTCCCCGATCATTTCGTAGTTCTTGGAAATCTTTTTCTTGAGCACCTTGTTCTCCACTGCCAGTTCCTTTCGGTCCAAGGCGTTTCTTACCGTGGTGAGCAAACGGTTGAGGTCTGGCGGTTTGGAGATGTAGTCATACGCCCCAAGCCTCATGGTGTTTACCGCGGTGTCCAGATCCCCATGACCGGATATCATGATGAAAGGGATTTCGGGTTTTATCTTCTTGGTAGCTTCCAATACCTCCACCCCATCCATTTTGGGCATTTTTATATCACAGAGCACTAGGTCAAAATCTTCTTTTTTGATGATTTCCATACCAGCCAGACCATCTTCTGCCTCGGCTACATTATAGCTGTCATTCTCTTCGGCCAGTATTTTTACCAATACCCTCCTAATTGCCGATTCGTCCTCTATTACCAAAATTTTTGACATATCCTGCTATTTAAAAAATTCCAATTTTCAAGCCTGTTCTAATATAAAAATTTGACTCGTCATTCAATAAAAAAACCTTGCCTTCGTCGTCGTTCCTCAAAATTCCTTCTTGGACAACAGTTCTGCCCGCCATTGCAAAAAGGGACATTCTTTTGGTGATACGGTACTCGTATATGAATGTTCCCAACAATGAGGTCAAAGAGATCTTTGAAGCTACTTGACCGTTTTCCAAAGGAATGTTGTTTTGCAGATTTATGTAGTACCCATCCAATAACAATGCCATTTCAAAAGAGTGTTTATCCGATATATAGTAAGTCAACCCTGATTTGGGTATTCCAAGGGTAAAGGACCAATCTGGGTGAAACCTACGGGAATAGTTGATCAATGGCAATGGAACGGGTAAACCTGTAGTACTGTTATAGGTAAGACCGAGCACTATACGGTATGGTTTATCGGCGTTTGCACGCTCCTTCCATAAGGTTGCGGTCGCATTCATAAAAAAATCACCTGTAACGGTACCCGTAACAAAATTGGACGCCATTCTAGGTGTAAGAATCGTTACCAAGTTCCAGTTTTCGTTCCATTTGGTAATCAGGCCCACATTCAAATCTATAATGTGAAAACGAATCAGCTCACGCTTGTCAAAAGGTAGGTTTTGTGAATACCCCATATCAAAACGGTTGTACTCCATTCCTGTAATCAGATAATCGGCCTTCTCATTTAGCTTTATGGGCAAATTTATCAAGGTTTTGTAGCGCTGCGTTTTAATACCTGTGTCATTTTCGGGTATGTTAAGGTATTCCAACCTAAAAATATCTGTGCTCTGGGCATATAGGTTATGGCTACAGAGTATTACAATGAAAGCTACTAGCTTCCATGTTGCAATATGGGAATATGAGTTTTTTATAGCTTTCTATTGTTTTGGCTGAATAATATGAATATCGCGCTGCGGGAACGGAATACTTACATTGTTCTCTTTGAACTTGGCATTGATTTTATACCGCATTTCGCTTTTGATCCTAGGATCTCTAAAAGTATCGTTTGTAAAAAAATAAATGGAGAAAATAAGTGCCGAATCTCCAAAATCCTCAAATAACACAAATGGCTTGGGGTTTTTGAGCACTTGCTTTTGACCTGAGGCCACCTCCTCCAAAATCTTAGTTACCAGATCAACATCGCTACCGTAGGCAACCCCAACGCTTACTTTTTCTCGGGTGGTCCTATGGTTTTGGGTATAGTTATAAACGATGTCGCTTATAAATTTATGGTTGGGCAGTATCAAAACCTTATCGTCCCTGGTTATGGCCCTAGTGGTCCGTAGTTTAATCTCAAAGACTTTCCCCACTTTACCATCGACCTCCACTACATCCCCCACTTGAAGAGATTTATCAACAATGATAAAAATTCCTCCTAAAATATCTTTGAACAGTTCCTGCAACGCAAGTCCCAATCCAACAAAAAGAGCGGCGGATGCCGTGATTACCAATGTAATATCGACCCCTGCTGCACTTAAGGTTACCAGAACGGCAATTATGTAAACGACATAGTTAATGAACTTAAAAATGCTGGAGAACTTCTGCTTGTCCTCTTGTTCCATTTTTCGGGTAAAAAGGTTTCGCATCCATTTCAACAAAAACCTTGTTACCACTATCGCCAAAGTTAAAAGTAGCAATAGCCCAATGGTAAGGTCAATCGCTTTATCGCCTTCCCCTACATGGATTCCAAGATCCAAAAAATGCTTAATGGATCCCCAAATATCTTCTTTGATGATCTCTTTGATGTCTTCTGTGCCTTCTTGCATTCTATTTTAATATCTCAACCACTTTATCAATTCCTTATAGGTAGGTTTTTTACCATACATCAATATACCTGTTCTATAAATCTTCGCCGCTAAGGAAACAATGCCCAAAAAGGTAATGATCAAAAGGAACACGGACAATAAAAATTGCCATAAAGGTACTCCTCCCTCCCCTATTCCGCCGGGCAGTCGCATCAGCATTACAATGGGCGACGTTAACGGAAACAACGAAAACCCAACGGCGATAGGGCCGTGTGGATTACTGAAAACCGAAAAGAACCCTACATAGATCGCCAACATTAAAGGTAATATAATAGGGAAAATAAATTGTTGGGTATCTGTCTCATTATCCACCGCAGCACCGATCGCTGCATAAATGGAACTGTAAATAAGGTAGCCCAACACGAAATAAATAAAGAAGGAACCTATGAGCAAAGCCCATGGGATGTTATAAATTTCTTTGGCATACATCATCATTTCACCATCCAGGGCTCCCAATTGAGAAGCTGTTGCCATGGGTCCGGCCTGAATTTCACCATTGGCCGAGAGCGCAGAAAAATCGATTCCAAAAATCAATACAACTGCGAACAATAGGACGGATGCCGAAACTATCCAGATGGAAAACTGGGTGATTCCCGCCAAGGAGTTACCAATGATCTTGCCCAACATCAATTGAAATGGCTTTACCGAGGATATGATCACTTCGATGATCCTACTGGTCTTTTCTTCGATGACACTACGCATTACAAATCCACCATATATAATAATGAACATCATGATGGCATATCCAAACCCGCCACCTATAATGGCTTTGATCTCGTTAACGCCCCTCATGCTCCGTTCCCCATCAAAAGTGGAAAGATTGATCTCGAAAGGCTTTTCCACATTGGAGAACTGTTCCGATGTTACCCCCAGTTTCTGAAGACGGTCCTGTCTCAAGTTTTTCTGGAAAATACCCTCCAGTTCCTGTGTCACCGCTGTATTCGGGTTATCTTTGGTGTACAGATAAGCGTCCTTGGCAACCTGCTCCACCGTAGGTTCGTTTGGAATGTACAACAACCCGTAATATTCCAGCGCGGTGGTGGAATCCTTCGCCTGCTCCAAGGTAAGACCGTCCAACTGCACGTAGGATATATTCTTTGATGGATTAAAATCAGTTTGAAAAAAAATACTATCGTTCAAAACAGTGATTACCCTGGTCTCATTGTCGTTCACTTTGGCCAGATAAGCGATCAATACGATCATGCCGACCATCAACAATGGGCTCAGAATCGTCATTACAATAAAAGAACGATTGCGCACCTTGGCCAGATATTCTCTTTTTATGATCAGTCCAAGTTTACTTGCCATTGTCCTTGTTGTTTATGGTTTGAATAAAAATATCGTTTGCCGAAGGTATGGTTTCTTCAAAATGATTGATGTTCGCCATTTTGGAAAGCTCCATCAATATATTTCCTGTCTGGGAGCTCGGCAATTGCACCTTAAAATTCAATTGGTGCTCCCTTGGGTCATTTTTTATGGAAAGAATATTGAACTTTTCCTCCAAGGCCTTCATCAATGCATCGGCATCCTTTTCCACCTCCAGCCCTACGTTGAATATGTTGTTCTTGTACGCATTTTTGATTTCAGAGAGTTTTCCGTCCAAAATCTTTTCGGATTTATGGATAAGGGCGATATACTCGCAAAGTTCTTCCACGGATTCCATTCGGTGCGTTGAAAAGATAATAGAGGTCCCATTTTCCTTCAACTTTAGTATCTCATCTTTTATGATATTGGCGTTGATAGGGTCAAAACCGCTGAAGGGTTCATCAAAGATCAACAATTTTGGTTCGTGGAGCACGGTAACAATGAACTGGATTTTTTGCGCCATTCCTTTGGAAAGCTCCTGTATTTTCTTGTCCCACCAATCACCAATGTCCAAACGGTCGAACCAATATTTAAGCCTCGTTTTGGCCTCATTTTTTGACAACCCTTTTAACTGTGCCAAATAGAGCGCCTGCTCGCCGACCTTCATGCTTTTGTACAATCCCCTTTCTTCGGGCAAATATCCTATGGACGCGATATGTTTTGGCGCCAAAGGTTCGCCATTGAGCAAAATTTCCCCAGAGTCCTGATGGGTTATTTGGTTGATAATTCTAATAAATGAGGTCTTTCCTGCCCCATTGGGACCCAAAAGTCCATAAATGGAATTTTTCGGGATTTGAAGTGATATGTTGCTCAGTGCAGTATGGCCACCATAAGTTTTGGTCACATTTTTGGCAACAAGGATATGATCCATGTAAACAATTTTTTCAAAGATATGTAATTGCTGGATAGATACCTGATTTCCTATAAAAACAAAAACCCACCCTCAAAAGAATCAAGGATGGGAAAAAAATTGCTATGAAAAAGAAAATTAGATATCGGTCACCCAACATCAGTTCCAAATATACGTTTTTTATTTAAACAGAAGCTTTTAATTCTTAAGAGAACATATCTTTTACCTTTTCAAAAAAGGATTTGTCCGATTTTTCTGGCCTCGGCACAAAATTATCATCGTCCTGCATACGCTCAAAAAATTCCCTCTGTTCTTTGTTTATATTCTTTGGGGTCCATACATTTACGTGTACGAGCAAGTCCCCGCTACCGTATCCGTTCAGGCTGTTTATTCCCTTGCCCCGTAGTCTCAAAATTTTTCCGGATTGCAATCCCGGTTCCAATTTTATACGGACTTTTCCGCCAATGGCATCAATTTCCTTGGAACTTCCCAGAACTGCTTCCGGCATACTGATGTAAAGATCGTAATGAAGGTTATCTCCCTCTCTTTTTAAGGTATCGTGCTCAATGGTCTCAATGGCGACCAACAAGTCCCCTGGAACTCCATTTCCCGGAGCTTCGTTTCCTTTACCGGCAACTTTTAACTGCATCCCGTCTTCCACGCCCGGTGGAATTTTTATGGAAACCGTTTCTTCCTCTACCACGAGTCCCTGGGCATCTGCATTCGATGGTTTCTTATCGATTGCCTGTCCGGCACCTCCACAGGTAGTGCAGGTTGTTGCCGTTTGCATTCTCCCGAGAATGGTATTGGTGATTTTGGTGATTTGGCCCGTACCGTTACAAGTAGGGCATGTTTTGTAGGTAACACCGTCCGCCTGTAGCTTGCGCCTTACCTTGACTTTTTTCTCAACGCCATTGGCCACTTCTTCCAGCGTCAATTTTACACGAATCCTAAGATTGCTCCCTTTGACCCTGCGCTGTCCGCCGCCAAATCCACTGAATCCACTGAATCCGCCACCGAAGGCTCCACCAAAAATATCCCCGAACTGACTGAAGATATCGTCCATGTTCATACCTCCGCCGCCAAATCCTCCGCTACCATCGAAAGCGGCATGGCCAAATTGGTCATATTTCGCCCTTTTGTCAGGATTGCCCAATACTTCGTAGGCCTCGGCAGATTTCTTGAACATTTCTTCCGCTTTGGCATCTCCCGGATTTTTATCCGGGTGGTATTCGATGGCCTTTTTCCTGTAGGCTTTTTTTATCTCTGCGGCGGAAGCTCCTTTGGAGACTCCCAGTATTTCGTAATAATCCTCCTTCATACAACTTTAGTTTCCAACAACAACTTTTGGATGTCTTATTATTCGGTCTCCTAACTTAAACCCTTTTTCTATCACGTCTATGATTTTCCCTTTCATTTTCTTGTCAGGTGCGGGAATTTGGGTGATGGCCTCATGCACTTCGGCATCGAACACATCGCCAGGATTGGCCTCCACCTGTTCCAAGCCCTTGTTCTTAAGGGTTTCCTTGAACTTATTGCTGATAAGCTCCACCCCTTTGAACATTTCCTTGTCGTCGGATTTTGAAAGTTCCTTCAAGGCCCGGTCAAAATCATCCATGATGGGCAACATTGCCACAATGACTTCCTGTCCTGCTGTTTTAAACAGATCCATGCGTTCCTTTGAAGTCCTTCTTTTGTAGTTTTCAAACTCTGCAAAAAGTCTGAGGAACTTTTCCTTCTCCTTGGCCAAATCTTCGCGCAATTTTTCTTCTTCGGAAAGCTCCTCCTCGTTTTCTTCCGCGGTATTGTCCTCTATATGCTCATCGTTCAGCTCAGTACTCTCTTCGGTTTGCCCTTTTTTAGGCTCATCTTCCATTTCCTCAACCTTACTTTTATTGCTCATGTTATATTGTTTTATTCCGGTTTGAAACGGCAAAAGTACTGCCAATTGTGGAAAAATGTCAAAATGTCACCGCAAAACATAAAAAAAGCCGCCTAAGCGGTCTTTTGATTATCAAAAAGTCATGAAAACTTATTATGCTTCGATGGATGCAGGAATGTTTTCCTCCTGCTGTGAATAAATGCTTTTCAATGCCTGGCAAATATTGCCATATTGAAAGGAGAATCCCTCTTCCTCTATTTTTTTACTGCTCACCCGCTGACTGCCCAATAAAAGGGTTGCCATTTTCCCCAAGACCAATTTTAGAAAAGCGGCCGGAACGTTGGGCAACCACAATGGTCTGTCCAAAACTTTGGCCAGTTCCTTGGTCATTTTGGCATTGGTAACGGGGTTCGGGGCTACACCATTATAAACTCCACTGAGGTTATTTTCCACAACAAAGGCGAACATTTGGGCCAAATCCTCTATGTGTATCCAAGATTGCCATTGTTCACCGCTTCCTATGGGGGCACCTACAAAATTTTTAATGGGCAATGCCATTTTTGGCAGTGCACCGCCATTTTCTGAAAGAACCAGACCTATCCTGATTTTTGCCACATCCAGACCGAGCTTCTTGAAGGTGTCGGCTTCAGCTTCCCACTTCGTAACGACTTCGCCCAAAAATCCATCATCGACCTTGGGACTGGTCTCGTCGTAATAATTGGAAGTTGAATCCGGATAGATTCCAATGGCAGAAGCAGAAACAAGGCACTCGACCTCCTTGTTGGAGGACGCCTCCAAACCTTTTCTCAATGTCAATAAACTATCGATTCTGCTGGAAAGCACTTTTCTTCTATGGCTCAAGGTCCAACGCTTGGCAATAGTGGTTCCGGCCAAATTGATGATGGCCTGAACATCCTTAAAACAGTTCAAATCTATTTCCCCTCTAGCCGGGTTCCAGTAAAAACCCTGAAAATCTTCCGAGGAAGAAATTTTATCCTTGCTTGTGGTCAAATAATTAACGGGTATACCTTTTTGATGCAAGACCTCGACTATCGCCTGCCCTACCAATCCAGTAGCTCCTGTTATCAACACCTTCATACTATCTCTCCTTTTGTACAAAGTTAGAAGTTTAATCGACTGTATATTAGACCTTAATTTAGGTTTAACATATTTGTTTAAACTTTAGACCAATTTATGGCCTCAAGGCAATCAAACCTTAACAGATTATTGGGAATCACCTTGTTTTACGGCTCTTAGCATTTCTCTTTTTCCGGGCGGACCGGGCAAACGCTCCACGGTAAATCCCACCGTTTGCATGGCCCTTCTCACACTGCCTTTAGCAGCATATGTGACCAAAACTCCGTTTGTTTTCAATGCTTGGTACATTTGCAAAAAAATGTCCTCGGTCCATAGTTCGGGCTGTACCCTGGCACCAAAAGCATCAAAATAAATAAGGTTGAACATATTTTGCTTTTCGATGTCCTTAAAATCCTTTTTTTGTTTTAGAAGAGAGAAATCCGGGGTAATGGCGATGGTTTCCTCCCACGGGGAGCTGTGCATTTTTTGGAAGGCCTCTTCATGGGCATCAAACCCCAGTTGATTACAGTAGTCCAATTCCCGTACTTCTTCCATGGCAACGGGAAATGCCTCTACTCCCACATAATCGACAGCCAATTGAAGCTTGGGAGCTTCTTCCAATGTGATCAGGGCGTTCAGGCCCGTTCCAAAACCTATTTCAAGCAAGCTGATCTTTTCATTGTGGAAGCACCGCAGGCCATGTTCAATAAAAACATGGTAGGCTTCTTGTACCGCTCCGTGTTTGGAGTGGTACTGTTCGTCCCAATCCTCTATTTGAATGGTCTTGGAACCGTCTCCGGTAGTAATTATTTTTCGTTTCAAGGCTCGGTCGCGATCAACACGCCGTCCGCTTCAAACCTGAGCGTTTTCTTGGGAGCAGTGATCAGGGCCAGTTCGTCCTCGGAAGCACCTTCATCTTCGGCGTAGTGTTTTTGGTCCTCAACGGACATTTCCTCAAAAAAGGCAGCTCCGTTCATCACCACTTTTTTACCTGCTGCATCTTTGGGAACAAAAAAGCCGTAATCCTTAAAACGGACAAAAACTTCGTCGTCGGATTCGAGCTGCACCTTCATCCAGCATCCCTTCGCCTGACACACCTCTTTAATCTCGCCAACAATTTGGGTCTGCAGGGAATCTTTTCCCGAAATTTCATCAAAAGGGGCCGAAGTCTTGGAAGCTTTTCCAGAAACTTCAAACTCCTGTCCAAAATAATCTCCCTCAACAGTTTCTTGTTTACAGGAAACCATCAGAATACCAAGTAAAAATACAGTAGCAAAAGTGTTAAAAATCCTCATTTTTGATAACATTTAAATAATTGTGGGTCAAGTATAATATTTAGATTTGCGAATTGTCCAAAACTAACAATAAATAGCTAATTTTAACGCGGTAAATGTAAGTGATATGGAAACAATGGCTAACAAAATTGCTATAGAGAAAACAAAATCGTCCAAGATCCAAGACGTGGATTTTGACAATCTTTCCTTTGGAAGCGTCTATTCTGACCATATGTTGGTCTGTAATTATAAAAACGGGGAGTGGTCGGCACCAAAAATAGTGCCTTACCAGCCCATTACCTTGGATCCTTCCGCAAAGATTTTCCATTATGGTCAATCCATTTTTGAAGGTATGAAAGCCTACAAGGACGAAAACGGAAAAGCTTGGCTTTTTAGACCGGAAGAAAACTGGAAACGCTTGAACAAATCGGCCCAAAGATTGGCCATCCCAGAAATACCCGAAGCCTATTTTATGGAAGGACTGAATGCGCTCATTCAATTGGAAAGCGATTGGATTCCACAAAATCCGGGAAGTTCCCTATACATCCGTCCTTTTGTTTTTGCTTCTGGAAACGGTTTCCATGCATCTCCAGCGGATGAATATAAATTTATCATTGCCTGCGCCCCGTCCGGTTCGTATTTTTCAGGAAAGGTGAAGGTATTGATCGAAGAGACCTATTCGCGTGCAGCCAATGGAGGGGTTGGTTATGCCAAGGCGGGCGGAAACTACGCCGGTCAGTTCTACCCTACAAAATTGGCCGCCGATAAAGGCTACCAACAAGTGATCTGGACGGACGATAACACCCATGAGTTCATTGAGGAAGCTGGTGCCATGAACGTTTTTGTGCGGATTAACGATACCTTGATGACCGCTCCGACGAGCGACCGAATCCTTGATGGCATTACCCGAAAAAGTATTTTGGACATTGCCGAGGACGAAGGTATCAAAACCGAGGTGCGTAAAATTTCTGTGCACGAACTTGTGAAAGCTGCGGAAGATGGGTCGCTTAAAGAGATGTTCGGTGCAGGAACAGCTGCGGTAATCTCACCGATTTCAGGCTTTGGATACCATGGTAAAGATTATGAGCTACCAGAAGTAGAGGAAAGCTATGCCTCTTTTTTAAAGAAAAGAATCACGGACATTCAGTACAACCGTGCCGAAGATAAATTTGGATGGCGACACGAGGTCATCTAATAAATAAAAAGAGGCGCCGATCGGCGCCTCTTTTTATTTATCGATTATGGATTGGATATCCGGCTTAAAATAGTTTGGGCCCTTCAAAACTTTTCCATCTTCACGGTAAATGGGTTTACCATCCTCTCCTAACTTGCTCATGTTACTTTTCTGGATCTCTTCAAAAACTTCTTCAATTTTATATTGCATCCCGTGCTCCAGAATGGTTCCGCAAAGTATGTAAAGCATATCGCCCAGAGCGTCGGCCACCTCCACCAGGTCGTTATTGTTGGCGGCCTCCAAGTATTCCCGGTTTTCCTCGTCCATTAAGTTGAACCTAAGTTTGTTCTTTTCCAGGCCCAGGTCCGCTTTGGGATTTTGTGAAACCCCAAGTCCAAAAGAATTGTGGAAGAGTTCCACTGCTTTAATTTTACTTTCCATTCCTTTATTTTGATTTAGCTTTGCATAAAAATATAAAATATGTTCAGTACCGGACAGATGATTTTTGCAGCTCTATTCTTTCTTGCTTTTGTGCTGATCATCTATTTTTCATACCGAAAAGATAAGAAACTACACAAAAAAAATTATAAGGGTGTCATTTGGATTCTTCTTGCATTCATATCCTTTATAATAATCCTGTTCATAATTAAATTTTTACTGAAAAATTAACGGTTAAATTGCCTTTACCACAAAAATCAAGGTTTACGCAACAATAGATGGCGCCAAGTTTCGTTCTTATAGGAAAAGCCGTACTTTTGTTTTAACATTAATTTAGCATAACCCTAAGATGATTGTATTCTTAAGTATTCTTTTTAGCTTGCTTGCTGTTAATGCCATTCTGTTGATTTTTAGCGTCAATGGAGCGAAAGAAAGATTTATTAAACCTATCCAACGGATTTCCGAAACCTCAACCACCAAACTTTTCCCCCGAGAGGCTGTTGAAACCGAATATAAGGAAGCAGTTTAGTTTGTATCTTTAGGGCATGAAACAGGCCTTACTTGTTTTTTTGGGCGGGGGATTCGGTAGCGTTTTGCGCTATCTTATTTCCAAACCTCTGAACCCCCTTTTCCACAATTTTTATCTGGGCACTTTTTTGGTCAACATTATCGGCTGTCTGCTTATTGGCCTTTTTTTAGGGCTTTCCACGAAAGGCAATCTATTATCCCAGAACAACACTCTTTTTCTAGCTACGGGATTCTGTGGCGGGTTCACTACATTTTCGGCTTTTGCATTTGAGAAGCACACTTTTCTAAAAAACGGCGACCTTCTCAACTTTGCCATTTACATGATTTCCAGCATCGTGATCGGAGTTTTGGCCGTTGTTCTGGGTTTATGGCTCGCCAAACACATTTATTAGTTACATATTGCATTTTTATAGTTAAAATTTGTTAAAAACTAAACATTTTTCATGTTTAGACTGACTAATCTTGCGAAAAAATGACCTGAAACTCCCTTACGTTAAGATAAAATCAACAAATAACTAACAAAAGTTAACATAAAATTAAAGACCCCTAAAATTTTGGGGGTATTTTTCTAATACCCATAAAAATACCCATCACACCCTTACATTTTTCATGGTCTCGCTTTTTATCATATATATTTGAGTGATCAATTAACTACTTAATTATGAAAAAAGTCGAGGCAATTATTAGAAAATCCAAATTTGATGAGGTGAAAAAAGCCCTCCATCAAATTGAGGTCAACTTCTTTAGTTACTGGGATGTAACGGGAGTTGGGAACGAAAAACAAGGACATGTCTATCGTGGCATATCGTACAGTACCAGCGATATCCAACGAAGGTATTTGGTTATCGTGGTTAGCGATGACTTTCTGGAGAAAACCGTGAATGTTTTATTGGACACTGCAAGCACAGGCAACGTTGGTGACGGAAAGATCTTCGTCTCCGATGTGATCGAGGCTTACAGAATTAGAACCAAGGAAAGCGGAAGCGCAGGAATCAACTAACATTAATAGCCAAAAAACTTAAAAATTTAGATTATGATTGTACAAGAACAAGAAGCGATAGACAAAGCCGTTGAAGCCATTACTGGCGATATGGGGGCCCTTTGGATCACCCTTGCGGCTATATTGGTGTTTTTTATGCAAGCAGGTTTCACCTTATTGGAAGTAGGTTTTACCCGTAGCAAGAACACCGGTAACATAATAATGAAAAACGTAATGGACTTGGCCGTTGGTTCGGTAATGTTCTGGGCCGTGGGTTACGCCATCATGTATGGTAGCGATCTAGTGGCCGGAGGTTTTTTTAGATCTAGTCCAGCCGAGCAAGGATACTTATTCTTTAGCGCCGATGATTGGTACAACCTGTTTTTCCAAACAGTATTCTGTGCCACAGCGGCCACCATTGTATCAGGTGCCATAGCCGGAAGAACCAAATTCTCAACGTATTTGATTTTCTCTGCTGTACTTACAACTTTGATATACCCAATTTCTGGTAGCTGGTACTGGCCATTTGATGATGATGCCTGGTTGAACACTGCTGGGTTTATAGATTTTGCCGGTTCCTCCGTGGTACACGCCGTTGGTGGTGCTGCCGCTTTGGTCGCCGCGATATTGGTAGGTCCAAGAATTGGCAAATATGTTGATGGTAAAGCACAGGCGATACCCGGTCACAACATGGCCTTTGGAGCCCTTGGGGTATTTATCCTTTGGTTGGGATGGTTCGGATTCAACGGTGGTTCCCAATTAGCCTGGGGAGGCGATGACACCATTGCTGCCACCAGTGTGATCATTAACACAAACCTCGCTGCCGCTATTGGAGCCATTGGAGCATTGTTCTTTACTTGGGCAAGATACGGCAAAGCGGACATTTCCATGACCCTTAACGGTGCTTTGGCCGGATTGGTGGGTATTACTGCCGGTTGCGGTGCTGTAAATGCCTGGGGAGCGCTTGCCATTGGACTGGTATGCGGTATCATCGTAGTGGTTTCCATCGAGTTTATCGACAAAAAACTTAAGATAGATGACCCAGTAGGTGCCATTTCCGTACACGGGGTATGTGGATTCATCGGAACTGTACTTATCGGCCTATTCGCACTGGATGGTGGATTGTTGTACGGTGGTGGAGCCAAACTACTTTGGGTACAGACCTACGGATCGTTGTCCTACATTCTTTGGGCAGCCTTGGCATCTTTCGTAGTGTTGTTCATTTTGAAGAAAACCATAGGGCTACGAGTTTCCGAGAAAGAGGAAGTCGAAGGTTTGGATCTACATGAACATGGCGTAGAAGCTTACCCGGAACATATTTCTCAGGATAAATAATAAATCAAACTCACAAAAGATTGACATAAAAGGAAACGGAGCGTTCTGCCAAACGCTCCGTTGAATAACCTTTTCAATCAAACTCACAATTAAACAACTAACAGTCCTTGGTTAAAAGGACAATTAAAATGATTATGATATGAAAACGATTATAAATACAAATTTCGGAAAAATTTTGGCTATCGCCATTATTTCAATGGTAACATTTTCAGCCTCAGCACAGGAGGAGGAAACTCCAAAGTTTAGTTTTAGTGGTTCTGTGGATGCTTATTATAGGGCAAACATCACCGCTCCAAATGATGAGGAAGCAATTGCTCCTGGGTCTTCTTTTGCTCAGCTTCCGGGATTCTCTTTGGGGATGGCCAACCTTATTGCCGCTTACGAAGGTGAAAAAGTAGGATTTGTTGCCGATTTGGTTTTTGGTCCACGGGGTACAGATGCTATTTTTGAATCTCCAATGTACTCTGCGACAGGCGACATTATTAACCAGTTATATGTTTATTGGAATGTAAGTGATGCCGTGACTCTTACCTTTGGTAATTTCAACACCTTTTTAGGTTATGAAGTAATTTCGCCAGTAGCTAACTTTAACTATAGTACATCTTACTTATTCTCCTACGGTCCGTTTAGCCATACAGGTTTAAAGGCTGATTTTGATTTGGGCAATGAATGGTCTGCCATGGTAGCTGTAATGAACCCTACTGATTTGACCGAATTTAATCCAACAGGTGATTATGCCGTAGGTGCTCAATTGGGATACTCTGGCCAGTTCTTGAATTTCTTGTACAGCCAAGGTGGTTTTGAGATTGATTATACTGGTGGTTTTGACCTTTCCGAGGAATTCTTCTTGGGAATCAACGCTGCTCATTACAGTGCCGAGGATAATGGTGGTTCCTTTACCGGTGCCGCACTTTACCCTCAGTATGCAGTTTCGGAAACCTTCAGCCTTGGACTACGTGGCGAATATTTTATGGCAGGGGATTTCTTTGGTGAAGAAATAACAGGAGTTGGAGCTGATGCAGAGGGAGATGGAAGTGTTTTCGCAGTTACCTTGACAGGTAGTGCAACCATCGGCAATCTTATTCTAAAACCAGAGATTCGTTTGGATAGTTCTTCAGAAGATACTTTTATCGACAACGATTTGGCACCAACAGGAAGCTTAGCTTCTGTATTGTTCGCTGCGATTTACTCCTTCTAACAATATAATTGATATGACACGAAAAAAGCCTTATTCCAATAGGATTAAGGCTTTTTTTAGTCCTTGTTAAAATTTTTCACTCCTGCTCTCACTTTAGTTCTCAAATAATTTTGCCTTGGCACTAGAGGGCAGGAGTACTTTTTGTTATACACACAATAGGGATTATAGGCTTTATTAAAGTCGATTACCAACGTATCCCCTTCGGGAATGGTCAAATCAATATACCTTCCGCCACCATAGGTTTCCTCTCCATTGGTATTGTCCAAAAAAGGCAAGAACAGATAATCCTCATAATCTTCATCATCCAACAGGTCCAAACTTTGGTATACCTCCAATTGGTGTTCGGCCCCATTTAAGGTAAAATGGGCGATTCCGTAAACAACCTCTTGGGTCCGCCTATCGGTAGTGGTTGGCATAAAAAAGGGTTCCGCATCCGGAGTACGTTCAAAACGTGCTTTTACAATGTAGTTGGTGTCAGGTTCATAAAAGTCGAGTCCTTCAAAATCCATACGATATTTATCCGGTAAAGGAGATTCATCAGGATCCTTGAAACTTTCGTTCAACTCCCTTTGAAATTCCAATATATCTGCCATCAATTCGGAACTCGCCGTTTCCACCTTGTCCTCATCATGGTATTTTTTACCTTGTCCACAGGCCATCAAAAAAACCGCGAAAAGTAAGATTGCATATTTCATTCGGAAGATATTTGTGCAAAAATACGGCATAACCCATAAGAATGAAAACTAGGTCTACGGCCTATTTTCATTCACTTTGATATCGTAACGGGCATCATCCAAATATTTTGAGACCAACTCATTGAACTCCGGTGTAATTCGGAACAGCGCCGTGTTATCGAGACTGTACAGTTTTTCCCTGTCCTTGAAACCTTTTTTCAAAAGTTCCTCCAAATAGAACAAAGAAGTTCCAAAATCATCGTTTTTAGCACTGAGCGAAATGGTTTTTAGGTAATACTCGTAGTTATCAGGCTCCAGAATGGTCTTGAGCATATACAAAAATGCCAAAGCGTCCTCATCCAGCACTTCTTCCGATAGCATAAGATTGATATTGTCCTCTGCCAAGGCATTCACAAATCCTTGTAACCGATGGCCCATCTGTCTTTCATAAGGCTTTGCGCCCGAAATAAATTTATCTATCTCGCCCATTTGATGGTTCCACCAGCCCAGATTATTGAAGTTGTGGGTGTAGATATCCTCCTCCATATAATATTGATAATCCTCCTTGAGCATGGATTCCTTTAAAAATGCAGCGTTCTCGGCCCTCTTCATTGCCTTAAAATCGGGGTTCCGACGTAAATCCCGTTGTACCGTCCTCAAAGAATCCATATTCTTGAACACTCCATACATCGACATCATTTCAGTCATGTACTGCTCCGCCCAAAGCAAATCCCCGATACGCTGCAATTGGTTCAGCTTCTCCAAATCTTCCTGATAGGCATTTTCCACATATGTGGAATCCGTAGGCATCCATTTACGGCCCATGGCATCCAATGTAAACAACTGCATTCCTTTTTCAATATAAGGAACACCGGGCCACTCGCCATTGCCATCGTAAAGTAATACCTGATTGGGAAATTTATACCTGTCAAATAATTTGGTATCCGTCAACATGAATGGATACGTGAAGTTTTCTTTATTTACGATACCTACAAAATGAAACGGCTCCTTTACATTAATGAGCTCCCTATTTGCCAACGAAGCACCAATGGACATGACCCCGGAAACATTTTTGATCAAAATGGGAACCAAGCTCGCAAATTGTCCGCCGGCTCCCCCACCCGAAGCATAGATACGATTGGGCCGCACGGGCAACAGACCAGTTACCTTTTGAATCGTTTTACTGGTTGCAAGCATATTTTTGGACAATGAAACGGAATCCAACAATTTGGGCGCGGCCAATACATAGCCTTCCTTTTCAGCAGCCATTACATACATGGAAAGTGCACTGGCCTCATTCCCCTTTACATCAAAAACCACAAGCAAGGGCCACTGCTTTTCCATGGAAAACATTTTGGGTATATACAAGGAATAGGTGGTTGATGTGGAATCGTTAATGGGAAGATTTTCAATGATTTCCCCTTTTTTCAATACCATTTGCTGCGAGAATACGGAGAATGCACAAAAAAATATCAGAAGGGTTAGTGAGTATAATTTTTTCATAATTCTAATTTCACAAAAATCTGGCCAAAGTTTGTTTCCAAATCATCAATTTAACAAGAAAATTATTTACTTGGCTTACTTTTTTTAATCGGGGAATTGGCAACAACATTGGACAATACAATGTGGGTCCTACATTCTCCATAAACAATCAGCTCATCAATAAATTTTTCCAAATGGGATTGATCTCGAAGCACTACTTCCATAATAATGTTCTCGTTCCCCGTTATCCTGTAACAGTTTACCACCTCTTGAAAGGTCTTTACCTTATCCAAAAAGGGTTTTAACTTACCCATAAAGGCACGCAACATTATTATGGCCTTTAATTGATAACCTGCTTCAACGTAGGAAATATTGGCGCCATACCGCTCAATTATTCCAAGATCCTCCATCTTTTTGACTCGCTCCGCCACAGCAGGTGGTGTCAACCCGATTTTTCTTCCAATGTTGGCAAACGATTCCCTTGCATTCTGCTGTAAATGATTCAAAATTTGCCAATTCAAGTCATCTATCTTCATATCTAAAGAAATTCAATACTATTATTTTGCTTTCGAAAGTAAAATCGGATAATTACTTTAATAACAAAAGTAATAAAATTTGAATCGTGCTTAATTTTATACTACAAAATTGCTAGAAAAACATGGAGAGACATTCTCTTAACTCCCTTGGTGTATACCGTAGATCTTTGGCCCTTCGCGACATGAGCGAGGCGGTAGCTGCTTATTTTACCCAAAACAGGGAGATTTTGTCACTTCGCAAAATCGATTCTTTTCGAGACGATATTTCTAAATCGCTTTTGGTAGATGCCGACCTGATTACCAAGGAATTGGAACAAGCCGCACTGAGCAATTGTCCATCCGTGCGCATGAGAAGCCTTTCTTACGTAAATATTATGACACGCAATATTCTTGCATATTGCAATGGTCTGGAACGTGACGGAGTCAAAGAAAAGGAATACTTGAACCTTCTTAGAAAAGAGATTCGCATATTCCGTATTTCCTTTAAAAAGTGGAGAAAGTCCTTAATCAACAAGAACGACTGATTCCTACATATTTCTTCGGTACTGCCCCCCTACTTGGAACAACGCTTCGGTAATCTGCCCCAATGAACAATATTTGGCGGCTTCCATCAATTTTTCAAAAATGTTTTCATTGTTGATGGCCACTTCCTGCAATTCATTTAACTGTTTGGTAGCTTCGTCCTCTTCCCTTTTGTGAAGGTTTTGCAAGGTATTTATCTGATTTTCCTTTTCCTTTTCCGTAGCGCGGATGACCTCAGCAGGGAGAATGGTCGGTGAACCTTTGGAGCTCAAAAATGTATTCACCCCAATGATCGGATATTCGCCAGAGTGCTTCAAAGTTTCATAATGGAGGCTTTCCTCTTGGATTTTGGAACGTTGGTACATGGTTTCCATAGCTCCCAGCACGCCACCCCGTTCCGTAATTCTGTCAAATTCCATTAACACAGCCTCCTCTACCAAATCCGTTAACTCTTCAATAATGAACGACCCTTGTATCGGATTTTCATTTTTGGCCAAGCCCAATTCTTTGTTGATGATCAATTGTATGGCCATGGCCCTACGGACGGATTCTTCGGTTGGGGTAGTAATTGCTTCATCATACGCATTGGTATGCAGCGAATTACAGTTATCATAAATTGCATACAAGGCCTGAAGCGTGGTGCGGATATCATTAAAATCAATTTCCTGCGCGTGCAAACTTCTTCCCGAGGTTTGAATATGATATTTGAGCATTTGTGCCCTTGGATTGGCGCCATACTTTTCCTTAAGCGCCTTGGACCAAATGCGCCTTGCTACGCGACCAATGACCGCATATTCTGGGTCGACTCCATTGGAAAAGAAGAACGATAGGTTAGGGCCGAACTTATTGATGTCCATTCCTCGGCTCAAGTAATATTCCACGTAGGTAAAACCATTGGAAAGTGTAAAGGCCAACTGCGTGATGGGATTTGCTCCCGCCTCTGCAATGTGGTAGCCCGATATGGAAACCGAGTAAAAATTACGTACTTGTTGCTCAATAAAATATTCCTGTACATCGCCCATCAATCGTAATGCAAACTCGGTGGAGAAAATACAGGTATTCTGCGCTTGGTCCTCTTTTAAAATATCAGCCTGTACCGTACCGCGAACCTGGTTCAAGGTCTTAGCCTTTATTTCTTGGTATATATTTTCGGGAAGTACTTGGTCCCCAGTTACGCCCAAGAGCATTAAACCGAGGCCATTGTTCCCTTCGGGAAGTTCGCCGTAATAGGTGGGTTGCGCTATTCCTTTCCTTTTAAAAATGCTTTCGATTTTGTCTTTGACCTCTTTCTCCAGGCCATGCTCTTTGATGTATTTCTCACAATTTTGGTCAATTGCTGCGTTCATAAAAAAGGCCAAGAGCATTGGTGCTGGACCATTAATGGTCATACTTACCGAAGTCATTGGGCTGCTCAGGTCAAAACCAGAATACAATTTTTTAGCATCGTCCAAACAGCAGATGGACACCCCTGCATTTCCGATTTTTCCATAGATATCTGGTCGGTGGTCGGGATTGTTCCCGTACAAGGTGACCGAATCAAAAGCAGTGGACAATCGCTTGGCGGGCATATCCATGCTCACATAATGAAATCGGCGGTTGGTACGCTCAGGGCCACCCTCGCCCGCGAACATTCGCGTGGGGTCCTCCCCTTCCCTTTTAAAAGGGTAAAGTCCTGCGGTATAGGGAAATTCCCCAGGTATGTTCTCTTGCAAGATCCATTGCAAAATATCGCCCCATGCCTTGTATTTGGGCAAGGACACTTTTGGAATCTGACTGTGCGACAAGGACTCGGTATGTGTTTTTATATTGACTTCCTTGTCCCTTACTTTAAAGGAATAGATTTCCGATTTGTAACGGGCAACTTTTTCGTTCCATTTTAAAATAGCCTCCCAGTTGAGGGGATTCAAATGCATTTTGACCCGATCAAATTCCTTGATGAGCAGTTGCGACAATGCTCTCGATTCTTCATTTTTGATATGCTTCCCGATTTCCTCCTCGTCCAAGCCCGATTTACCCAAAAACAATTCCTCGGCCTGTTCTTGCTCTATTTCCAAGGTCGATGCTAAAGTCAAAAAGATACCGTACAGCTTTTGGGCCACTTTGGATTCTTCCTTCGCCTTGGCATCATAACTCCTATTGTTTTCGGCTATTTCCGAAAGATATCGGGTTCTTGCTGGCGGAATCACATAAATTTTCTCCGCCATTTCCTGGGTAATCTCAATAGTGGAATTCAGAGTGGAACCTGCTTTCTCCATCAAGGTATCCATCACCTTTTTATAGAGACTGTTCATCCCAGGGTCATTGAACTGCGAAGCAATGGTACCGAAAATGGGAAGCTCGTCTTCTTTGGTATGCCATAATCCGTGGTTACGGGCATATTGTTTCTTTACATCGCGAAGGGCGTCTAAAGCGCCTCGCTTATCAAACTTATTGATGGCTACGATATCCGCAAAATCTAACATATCGATTTTTTCCAACTGCGTAGCCGCACCAAATTCGGGCGTCATTACGTAAAGCGATACATCGCTGTGCTCCAAAATTTCGGTATCGGATTGTCCGATTCCAGAGGTTTCCAGAACAATCAGGTCGTAATTGGCCGCTTTCAGCACTTGAACGGCTTCCGAAACATGCTTGGACAGTGCCAAATTGGACTGTCGCGTAGCCAAGGAGCGCATATACACCCTATCGCTGTTGATGGCATTCATACGGATTCTATCGCCCAAAAGAGCACCGCCTGTTTTACGCTTGGATGGGTCTACGGAAACAATTCCGATGTGTTTATCGGGAAAATCCATCAAAAATCGACGTACCAATTCATCCACCAAACTGGATTTACCTGCACCCCCCGTTCCTGTGATTCCCAAAACGGGAACGCTGTTTTCTGATTTTTCAATAGTGGTTTGATACTTCTCAAATTCCTCATGACGGTTCTCTGCCAAAGAAATCAAACGTGCCAAAGTGTTCGGATGCTTCTCTTCCAACTGGTTCTCCAAAGTTTTCCCTTTGGGAAGATGTAAATCGGGAACGACTGTATCACATCGTTCCACCAAATCATTGATCATCCCCTGGAGACCCATTTCCCTGCCATCATCAGGGGAATAAATACGTTCTATACCGTAATCCATCAGCTCTTTTATCTCTTCTGGAAGGATAACACCGCCGCCGCCGCCAAATATTTTGATGTGACCTGCCCCCCTTTCCTTCAACAAATCGAACATATACCTAAAGTATTCGTTGTGCCCGCCTTGGTAAGATGTCATGGCAATGGCATTGGCATCCTCCTGAATGGCACAATCCACCACTTCGGCAACACTCCTATCGTGCCCCAAATGAATCACCTCTACCCCAGTGGCTTGGATTATTCTTCTCATAATATTGATGGCCGCATCATGACCATCAAAAAGCGAGGCCGCGGTAACAATTCTGATTTTATTTTTAGGGTTGTAGGGTTTTATTTGTTCCATCTGCAATAAAAGGTCTGATTTTGCACTGCAATTTACAGAAAATGCAATTGAAAATTGGTTTTGATTAAGATTGTATAAAAAATAATATAAGTTTGGGCTTCCTTTTTTGAATACCATAATTTTATCCGCTCAAATGTGTCCCATGAAACTGACCATTCTTATCAACTGCCCTGACCAATCAGGAATCATTCGTTCCGTTACCACTTTTGTCCACCAGCAAAAGGGAAACGTGGTATATCTGGACCAACACGTGGACAAACAGGCCGGTGTGTTTTTTATGCGCCTTAAAAGCGAGTTTGAACAGGAGATTGACCTATCCTCCTTCAAAACGGATTTTGAAAAAGAGTTGGCCAATGAGTTCAACATGGAATGGGATGCATACACCGACGATTACAAACCCAAAATGGCCATTTTCGTTTCCAAATACAATCACTGCCTCTACGATTTGCTGAGCCGTTACAATTCTGGGGAACTATTGGTAGACATACCATTTATATTGAGCAATCACACGGATTTGAAATATGTTGCGGAGCAGTTCAACATCCCTTATTTTCATATTCCCGTGACCAAAGCGACCAAGGACGAGGCCGAGGACAAACAGTTGGAACTTTTGGAGCAATATGGGGTGGATTTTATTGTTTTGGCGAGGTATATGCAGATCGTATCACCAAAGGTGATAGATGTATTCCCACAGAAAATTATCAATATCCACCATTCGTTCTTACCTGCCTTTGCAGGTGCTAAACCCTACCATGCTGCTTTTGAAAGAGGCGTGAAAATCATTGGTGCCACCAGCCACTACGTAACAGAAGACTTGGATGCAGGGCCTATCATTGAACAAGATGTTACTACCGTTTCGCATACCCATTCGGTTAAGGATTTTATAGCCAAGGGGAGGGATTTGGAGCGTATTGTATTTTCGCGGGCGGTTCAACTTCACGTAGCGCGTAAAACGATGGTCTATAATAACAAGACCGTGATTTTTTCATAATCAAAGATTAAGTATCTTATAATCAACGAGTAATAAACAAACAATTCAATCAATAGCCTAAAATGCATCAAGATTATATACAACCGAATCCATGGAGTATTATTGAGGAAGGTTTCGATAAAGATCGGATAAAATCTTCCGAAAGCCTTTTCAGTATAGGCAATGGTGCCATGGGGCAACGCGCCAATTTTGAAGAACATTACTCTGGGGCCACTTTTCAAGGCAGCTATATCGGAGGAGTGTACTATCCCGACAAAACCCGGGTGGGATGGTGGAAAAATGGATATCCTGAATACTTTGCCAAGGTTTTGAACGCTCCCAATTGGATCGGGATCGATGTTGAAATAGAAGGAATTCCATTGGATTTGGCCACCTGCTCCAACGTAAAAAATTTTAAGCGAGAGCTGAACATGAAAGAGGGTTGGTACCAGAGAAGTTTCGTGGCCACCACACCAAATAATATAGAAATTGAGTTGGTTGCGACTCGTTTTTTGAGTTTATCGCATGACGAAGTAGGAGCCATCAAGTTTGAGATTACTCCGCTCAATTCTGATGCTTCGATTGTTTTTAAGCCCTATATCGATGCGAGCATTACCAATGAAGACAGCAACTGGGACGATAAGTTTTGGAACACCACCCATATTGAATCCAATAAAAACAGAGCTTTCATCAAATCGCACACCATGAAGACGCATTTTAACGTGTGTACTTTTATGCAGGCGCATTTGGTTTATGGCGACACCTTAAAAACCACTCCTGATTCCGAGAACAAAGAAGAGCTTTCTATTGGTTTTGAATTTGCTCAAAGTGTAAAAAAAGGAGAAAAAGTAAGTTTGATCAAATTCGGCGGGTATACGGTGGACCGCAACCACAAAGCCGATAAATTGATGGAGGCAGCCGATACTGTACTCAACGAAGTTTCCTCACTCGGGTTTGATGGACTTTTGGAAGAACAGAAAAAGGCTTGGGCCCAGATTTGGGACATGAGCGACATTACGATTGAAGGTGACATAAAAGCGCAACAAGGCATCCGCTTCAATATTTTTCAATTGAATCAGACCTACACGGGAACGGATTCCCGATTGAATATTGGCCCCAAAGGCTTTACGGGCGAAAAATATGGCGGCAGCACGTATTGGGATACCGAAGCTTACTGTCTTCCATTTTATATGGCCACAAAAAATCAAGAAGTAGCTCGGAAATTACTCAAATACCGGTACAATCATTTGGAAAAAGCTATTGAAAATGCCGAAAAGCTTGGTTTTAAAAACGGTGCCGCACTTTATCCGATGGTCACCATGAATGGTGAAGAGTGCCATAACGAGTGGGAAATCACTTTTGAGGAAATCCATAGAAACGGTGCAATTGCCTACGCCATTTTTAACTACACCCGATATACTGAAGATTACAGCTATATTCCAGAAATGGGATTGGAGGTTCTGATCGGTATAGCACGTTTTTGGCAACAGCGCGTCAACTGGTCCGAAAACCGAAATAAATATGTAATGCTTGGCGTAACAGGACCCAACGAGTATGAAAACAACGTAAACAACAACTGGTACACCAACTATTTGGCCAAGTGGTGCTTGGAATATGCACTGGAGCAATTGGAGCTTGTGCGGCAACAATATACTACCGATTATAAGCGGATACTGGAAAAAACGCAATTGACCAACGATGAAACCGGACTTTGGAAAAAAGTGGCGGCTCATATGTACCTCCCCCTGTCCGAAGAACATGGCGTTTACCTACAACAGGATGGGTTCTTGGACAAAGATTTGGTCAGGGTGGCCGACTTGGACAAAAAAGAACGCCCCATCAATCAGCATTGGAGCTGGGATAGAATCCTGCGTTCACCATACATCAAACAAGCGGACACACTTCAAGGTTTTTATTTCTTCGAGGACCATTTTACCACAGAGGAACTAGAAAAGCATTTTGACTTTTATGAGCCGTTTACCGTTCATGAATCTTCCCTGTCACCTTGCGTACACTCCGTTCAAGCTGCAAAACTGAATCGAATGGAACAGGCTTACACCTTCTATTTGCGCACATCGAGATTGGACTTGGACGACTACAACAAGGAAGTGGAAGAAGGATTGCACATTACCTCCATGGCGGGAACTTGGATGAGCATTGTAGAAGGTTTTGGCGGTATGAGGATTAGAGACGGCAAGCTTTGCTTTGCACCTAAAATCCCCGAGCAATGGGAAATGTATTCCTTCAAAATCAATTTTAGGGAAAGAGTTATAAAAGTCACGGTGAGCCAAAATGGTGCTGATTTTGAGATTGACGGTGGCGAACCCCTAGAAATCGTCGTCAACGAAAAACCACTCACATTATCCGCTTAATCCATCAAAGAAAAGAACGAAATAATTTTTGGATCGAGGTGATTTCAGCTAAAAATTGATAAAATCAATCAGTTTTAAGTTGATTCGAGCTATTTTCATATGAACTTAAAAATTTAACCATGAAAAGATTATTGCTATGCGTTTTGGTTTTCCAACTGGTGGGCTGTGCTGAACTGCAACAAGTGGTCAACCAATTGCCCCAGGGTACAGGAATCGGAAATGATCAAATAGCCCAAGGACTGCGCGAGGCCCTGAACATGGGCATAGAAAAACAAGTAAACAAGCTGACCAGCGAAAATGGATTCTACAGGAACGAACTTGTCAAAATCCTACTGCCCGAAGAGCTTCAGAAGGTGGACAAAACTTTGCGGGATATCGGTTTATCCAGTCTGGCGGACGAGGGACTCAGGATTATCAATCGGGCTGCGGAAGACGCCGTTGGGGAGGCTACCCCCATTTTTGTGGATGCGGTAAAGGGAATTACTTTTAACGATGCCAGACAAATACTTTTGGGGAACGACAACGCAGCCACTCAATATTTGCAGCGTGCCACGAAGACGCAGTTGTACAACAAATTCAATCCGATCATCAAAAATTCTTTTCAAAAAGTAGGTGCGGACAAAATTTGGAGCAACATCATCACCAAATACAACAGCTTGCCCTTGACCAATGATGTAAACCCGGACTTGACCGACTATACCACCAACGAAGCCCTGGAAGGTGTTTATACCATGATAGCCGTAGAAGAAAAGGAAATTAGGACAAAAGTTTCGTCAAGAACAACAGAATTGTTAAAAAAGGTATTCGCTCTTCAGGATTAATCATAATTTTTTGATAAAAACGCAATAACCTAAAAACAAACACGTTATAAACTCAACAATTAAGTATAATTATAACAAAATCCTAAAGTTAAATTAACCTTGGCCTCAAGGTTTAACTTCAATTTTGTACAAGTTATCTGAGTTAGCATTTTTTTGAGTTAGTTAGTTTAAAAACCGGTGTTCCTCACCGGTTTTTTTCTTTCCAAAATATTCCTTTGACACAGAAAATCCCAAACTTTAATTTCAATTTCGAACAACTAAAACAAAATCCATCGGTAACTATTTCAGTCTTGCTTTTGAGTTAAGCTTAAAACGGATAAAATCATAATAGTCGCAAAGTTTGAACCAAATTGCGACTACAATAAGGATACGTTAACAATACCCAAAACTATTGTTAGCGAAATCGCCAAATTTAGTGGCCTACGTTAAATTTTAGATAAAAAACCTGATTTATAGACGTATACCCTAATTCGGCGTAGTCTGCCAGACCGTTTTGAACGTATCTTTGTTATAACAAATCTTGAGAGCTATGAATAATCAATATTGTAAAGTTGGGGCCGTTACGCCAATAACCAGCGTTAGTCAAGCTGCATCGGTTTTGGAAATTATGCACAACGACTTTATGGAAAAAGCAGCAAGTGTTGCCGCAAAAGAGAATCAATTGGACGAGTTTTTCAAAAGAAAGGCCCAGAGTATCAAAAAGATTTTAGAAAGCCTATAATCGGCATTGATATGGCCTATTTGATTTTACTCAGTTCAATTTGCATTTCTTGCTGGATGTCGTATGCCTTTTTCGCAGCTACTTCGGCAAAGTCATTGCCTGTGGATGCATAAATAATACCTCTCGACGAATTCACCAATAAGCCTACATTTTTGGTGATTCCATACTTGCATACTTCTTGCAAACTACCTCCTTGTGCCCCCACACCGGGCACCAATAAAAAGCTCTCCGGTACAATCTTTCGAATATCCTCCAAATAAGAGGCCTTTGTAGCACCGACCACATACATTAATCTTTGTGAACCTTTGTACGTTTTGGAAACCGACAATACTTCTTTGTACAATTCCTGCCCATCCACATTTTTGGTCTGAAAATCAAAAGCACCTTGATTAGAAGTCAATGCCAATAAAATAGTATGCCTGTCTTTAAATTCCAGAAAAGGCTCCACCGAATCTTTGCCCATGTAGGGTGCGATGGTAATGGAATCAAAATCCATGGTCTCAAAAAAAGCCTTTGCATATCGGGTAGATGTATTTCCAATATCCCCGCGTTTGGCATCTGCTATGGTGAATATTTCTGGGTGATTCGCATTTAGATACTCCATGGTCCGCTCCAAAGACTTCCATCCTTGCAGGCCATAGGCTTCATAAAAGGCGATATTTGGCTTATAGGCCACACAAAAAGGATGTGTAGCGTCTATAATAGCCTTATTGAATGCAAAAATGGGGTCTTCTTCTTTTAGAAGGTGATCAGGGATTTTATCCAAATCAGTGTCGAGACCAACGCATAGGAACGATTTTTTTTGACGTATCTGGGCAATTAAATCTTCTATCTTCATTTTGATGGTTTCTCGACCGGGCTGGAACTTGGTTTCAAAAGATTAAAATATTTCTGAAGCTTCTTTGAGTTTCTCGGTATTTTCCACCAACATCAACTCATCGATGATTTTTTGCACATCCCCATTGATGATGTTCTGCAAATCGTAAAGCGTCAACCCAATTCGGTGATCGGTCACCCTTCCCTGCGGATAATTGTAGGTACGTATTTTTGCCGAACGGTCACCACTGCTTACCTGAGAGTTACGTTTAGCAGCATCTTCAGCCTGTTTTTTGGCCAATTCCATATCGTACAATCGGGCACGAAGTACCTTGAACGCCTTGTCCTTGTTCTTGTGTTGTGACTTCTCATCCTGACACTGCGCTACGATACCCGTGGGTTCGTGCGTTAAGCGTACCGCAGAATATGTGGTGTTCACTGACTGACCTCCAGGTCCAGAGGAACAGAAGTAATCGATACGAACATCTTTGGGGTCAATTTGAACATCGAACTCCTCAGCTTCAGGGATTACCATTACGGTAGCGGCACTGGTGTGCACCCTACCTTGGGTCTCGGTCTGTGGCACACGTTGTACACGGTGCACCCCTGCCTCGAACTTAAGCGTTCCGTATACGTCCTCGCCATTTACTTCAAAATGGATTTCCTTGTATCCTCCACTGGTTCCTTCGCTCAAATCGATCACATTCGTCTTCCAACCTTTGGATTCGCAGTATTTGGTATACATACGGAACAGGTCTCCGGCAAAAATACTGGCTTCGTCACCACCGGTACCCGCACGGATTTCCATTACTACGTTCTTAGCATCTTCCGGGTCTTTTGGAATCAAAAGGAATTTGATTTCCTCTTCCAATTTTGGCATGGCACTTTTCGCCTCATCCAACTGCATTTTGGCCATTTCCACCATTTCTGGATCGCTGCCATCGGCAATGATCTCTTCGGCTTCCTGAATATTGTTGGTAAGGGTTATGTATTCATCGCGCTTGTCGCTGAGCAACTTTAAATCTTTATACTCTTTGTTCAGCTTAACGTACCTTTTTTGGTCCGCAATAATATCAGGCTGTATGATCAGGTCCGATACCTCATCAAAACGTTGTTTTACAATATTGAGTTTGTCTAGCATAAATCAATCCTCCTAGTGGAATGCGAATTTACGATTTTTTAGTTGGATAATTTTGCAACTAAATGAGGTCAGTTTCCAACAAAAGTAGTCCCCAAGGTAACAATGAACGCATTGAGGCCATCGCTCCTGTCGTACTGGCTAAATCTTAGGTTAATGGTCTTTAATCCAAAGTCTAGTACTCGTGCACTGGCAAAAATATCCTTGTACTGTACCCCTATCCCATACTGGTGGGCATTGTATTGGGAAAGGTCGTAGTCGGAGGTGTAGAAATCATTGGTGGACAGCGCCTGTTCTTTCGGGTAAAAGTAATCCGCCGCTGTTTGGGTATAGTAGCGATATGTGGGAAACAAAGTAAACTTATCCGTAAGTTTAAATGGAGCTTCCAGACTGGCCGTGTGCGAACTGATGCCCCAATCATCCCAATAAAATCGGTAATAGGAACGCAGGATGACCAAATCGTTCAAATAATAATTCAAACGACCACCAACAGGTAGTTTAAAACGACTATCTGGCAATTGCTCCACATTGTCCGCCAATTGGAACTCATCGATATAAAAATCCTCGAAATCCGAAAAGTAGACCCGCTGGAAGGGCGTGCTCAACAATCCGTTCTGGGAAACCACATCCATAAAAATCGCTCCCTGCAATTTTTGGCTCAAAATCTGGGAAAAGCTCAGGGAAAGTGAATAGGAGTTCCTGTTCTCATCATCAAATTCCGTAAAAATAGGGCTGTAAGTCCCGTTCCCCGAGATACGATCATCAAAAAAACCTTCGCGTAGTTCTATGGGATACTGTGAATTCCATTTATCCAAAAACACGCGACCGCTCAGGGTAAGTTCTGTATTTTTTTCGTTGAACAATTTAGTGAAGCTGCCACCAAACCCTATCGAAGAATAATCGTATTCCGATGAAAAATAGGCGTTGGCACTCCAAATGGTGTTTCGGTCATCTGAACTATGTTGGTATGATGGGTTGATATAGACCAACATATCCTTTCGTGATTCTCCCGAAGAAGCGTCAAACGGAGTAACATTGAGTCCACCGTCCAAAGGATTCACGTTACTGGAAGAGGCAGAGGTATAGGCGGACAGACCAACATCCACCGTTAAAATATCGTCTTCGTTCATGGGCATTCTAAGAACTATGCTCGAAGTGGCATCCGTTAACTCTTCGGTACCTTCCCCACCAGTTACTGCTGCATTTTGCCCATCCTGATTATAATAACTGAACAATAAGTCGATTTCACTTGTCTCCAAAACCCTTCTCTTGTACGAAGTGTCCGCTTGTTGCGACCAGCCGATGAATGTTATCAAAAAGAAAAGGATTACGAAAACGGATTTTACTGATCTGGACAACTGCGTCATGAGGTTTTAGGTTGATTAAGCTAGCATCTAATTACATCCGCAGCCACCCCCCGTTTTGCCACCATTGGCTCCAGAAGAGGCTTCCCTGTAAATATGAAAATTGGTCTCGAAACGTTCACAAGGTCTTGCGCTCAGTTGCATCTCCTCATCATTCAAATAAACCTTATCATATTCGCGAACGGCAACACAGGAACTTGAAAAAACAAGAATGAACAAAAATAAAAGAGGTTTTCCCATGAACTAAAAGTACTAATTAGAATCGAACATTATCCCGGTACTTCTATGGATTTTGTTTTCCGAATCCACCACCACGGCCTCAACGCCATCGATTTGATTGATCATATGCAAACCTACATCGCGGCCCATGGTAAAAACTGCGGTGGCCAAAGCATCGCACAACTCCGCTTGTTTGGCAAAAATGGAAACACTGTTGATGCCTTTCGTAGGGTATCCCGTTCTCGGGTCAATAATGTGTGAATATTTTTCCCCATTGAGCATGATATATTTCTCGTAATTGCCGGAAGTGGCTACGGAGGACTCCACAATGGGCAACCAACTGAACACCTTGTCCTTGCTCAGCGGATTGGCAATGCCCACCAACCACTTTTCACCGGTCACCTTTGTTCCCCAGGTCGTAAGATCGCCCGAGGCATTGATTATTCCTCCTTTAACGTCCTTGGATACCAACAGGTCCTTGGCCCTGTCGGCGGCATACCCCTTGCCTATGGCCCCAAAACCTATGCACATTCCTTTTTCGGGAAGGAACACGGTTTGGTTTTCCGAATCCAAGCGAATTTTTTGATAACCTACCTTGGAGACGGAAGCCTTGATTTCTTCCTTGGTAGGGATTTTGTCCATACTGCCATCAAACTTCCAAATTTCGTCCATGGAAGCATAGGTAATATCAAAAGCCCCGTCAGTTATTTCTGAAATCTTGATGGACCGTTCTATCAGGTCCATAAGTTCCCTGCTTACTTTTACAGGTTTGATTCCTGCATTTTTATTGATCAAAGAGGTTTCGGAATCCTCTTTCCAAGAAGAAATGATTCTTTCAATGCGCTCAATTTCCGAAACGGCCTCATCAATATTAATATATCCAATTTCCTCGTTTGGTGCCACCACGGTAATCTCGAACCGTGTACCCATTAGCTTCAGTGTCCTTTTTACCATAACATCCGTTGTTCTGGACTGTCCAGAGGACAGCAGAAAACAAAAGCAACATACCAAGGCAACGAAGGTTCTCATTTTAGGAAATTGTTTAACGTCTTGATATATTTTGCTGGACTGGTCCGGGCCACAAAACCTGTTGTACCCAAAACGTTTTGGTTCTTATCCATTACCACGACCAACGGAAAATAACCCTTTGGGTTATATTTTTCGGCCAATGCCTTGTTTTGGTTTAATTTTTCGGGCGGTAATTGGTTCTGTTTCTTTCTGGGAAAATCGGCATCGTACATTACATAGTGTTCCGATGCATAGGAAGCAAATTCATTACTATCAAATATGTTTCTTTTCAACCGGATGCAGGGAGCGCACCAATCGGAACCGGAAAAGACCAAAATAATGGGTTTGTCCTCCTTGGACGCCTTTGATAGGGCATCGTCAAAATTATCCTGCCACTCTTGGGCCTGAAGCATTCCAGTGCAGGCTAGAATTATTATGTAGATCAACTTTTTCATAAGATTTGGGACAAAAAAATTATTCAAAAACCCGCAAAATCGAGCCGTTGAGCTCGGTATTGTACACCTTTAGCGCTTTTGCAGGAGCATTGTCCACCTTGTTCAACGGGGTTCCATCTTGATCAAACCGGGACCCGTGCACATCACAATAAAAAATGCCTCCGTTCTGATCTACAAATCGAACTTGGTCATACGACTGATGGCTGCAAACCTGACTGGCGGCAACGTATTCTCCTTGCAGGTTTTTGGCTACGACCACCAAATTTTTTAAAATGTAACCTCCATTGGGCACTAGTGCCTGGGCTTCTTGGGAAGTTAGGTCAACCGTAAAATCGACCCCCGTAGGTTCTTCAACAATATCTCCGTCCACCTCATCTTTGGAACAGCCTTGCAGGCAAGGAAATGTAAGAGCAAATGCTGCACCAGCTCCCAAAGTCCTTAAAAACTCTTTTCTTTCCATAGCGTAAGGTTTATAATTTATAACGCTATTTACCTACAAATAGTATGCTAGTATTCAAACTTGCCGTACTGGCTCTGGATGGTCATTTTTTTGGTTCCTGATGACTCTACTCGACCAATGATCTGTGCTTCTACATCAAAACCATTGGAAACGGCAATGATTTCTTCCGCAATCTTCTCATTCACATACAGTTCCATTCGGTGGCCACAGTTAAAGACCTGGTACATTTCCTTCCAATCCGTTCCAGATTGCTCTTGGATCAGTTGGAACAAAGGTGGGACTGGAAACAGATTGTCCTTGAGAATGTGAAGATTTTCGACAAAGTGAAGAATCTTGGTCTGTGCCCCTCCACTGCAATGTACCATACCGTGTATGTCCTTCGAGGTATATTTTTCCAATATTTTTTTGATGATGGGTGCGTAGGTCCTTGTTGGTGACAGCACCAGTTTCCCGGCATCCAGTGGTGAGCCGGGCACTTTATCCGTTAATTTTGTATTACCTGAATACACCAATTCGTCTGGTACGGATGCATCAAAGCTTTCCGGGTATTTGTTGGCCAGATATTTGGAAAACACATCATGGCGGGCCGAGGTAAGACCATTACTGCCCATTCCGCCGTTATATTCGGTTTCGTAGCTCGCCTTTCCGAAGGAGGCCAACCCAACAATTACATCTCCAGCCTTGATATTGGCGTTATCAATGACTTTTTTTCGTTCCATTCTGGCCGTTACGGTGGAATCAACTATTATAGTACGCACCAAATCGCCAACATCTGCAGTTTCACCTCCCGTGGAACGGATGGTGATGCCATGTTTGTCCAAATCGGAAATCAATTCCTCGGTCCCATTGATGATGGCCGAAATTACTTCACCTGGAATCAAGTTTTTGTTCCGCCCAATAGTGGAGGACAGCATAATATTATCGGTGGCGCCCACGCAAATCAAGTCATCCACGTTCATAATAAGTGCATCTTGGGCAATACCTTTCCATACCGAGATATCCCCGGTTTCCTTCCAGTACATATAGGCCAAAGAAGATTTGGTCCCGGCACCATCGGCGTGCATTACCAAACAATGCTCTTTGCTACCGGTCAAATAGTCGGGTACAATTTTGCAGAACGCTTTTGGGAAGAGCCCTTTATCAATGTTCTTGATGGCATTGTGCACATCTTCTTTGGAAGCCGAAACACCTCGTTGAGCGTATCTTTTACTGGTATCGGATGACATAAGAATGGTTTGGGCAAAAATAACGGAAAGCCATCAATTTATTGATATGCTTTCCGTCTTTTCCTTTAGGACATGTTCTATTTGGAGAACAACATTTCGCGATATTTGGTAAACGGCCAAAATTCGTCCGCAATGAGTTTCTCCAATTTATCGGAGTGTTCCCGGATCTTATCAAAATAGGGTCGGACATTATTGCAATAGGCCTGAGCTTTTTTATCCACAACGGACATTCCATTGGCGCGTTTGCGTGCATCTGCCATTTCATCGGTAAGCATTTTAATGGCTACGATATGCTCCCCAATTTGCTCCAAAATGTTCAATTGGCCCTCCGCCACTTTTTTATGGGCGGCCCCATACACTTCCTTTAACCCACTGATATTCTCCAGCAACAGGTTCTGATACTTGACCGCGGCGGGAATAATATGGTTGTACACCATTTCCCCCAAAACACGGCCTTCTATCTGGATATGGAAGATATACGCTCCCAGTTCCACTTCCTTGTGGGCCTTGAGCTCCGTTTCGTTCATCACATCCATTTGTTTGAAAAGTTCGTAGCTTTCCTTTGATGTAATGACCTGGAGTGCTTCCGGGGTGTTTTTATTGAAGCTCAGTTTTCGTCTTCTTGCTTCTTCTTGCCATTCTATACCATATCCATCCCCTTCAAACCGAATGCGCTTGGAGGTTTTGATGTATTCCCGAAGCACATTGAAGACAGCTTCGTCCTTCTTCAGATTCTTCTTATCGATCAAGGTATCCACCTCTTTTTTGAAGTCGGTCAACTGCTTGGCCACAATCGTATTGAGCATGGTCATGGGTTTGGCACAGTTCATCTTGGCCCCTACCCCTCGCATCTCAAACTTGTTCCCGGTGAAGGCAAATGGCGATGTTCGGTTCCTATCGGTATTGTCCAATAATATTTCTGGAATTTTACCAACTACATTGAGCTTGAGCTCTGTTTTCTCCTGAGGGGATAATTTTCCCTTGGAAACGCCTTCCAGTTCGTCCAGCACATCGCTCAATTGTTGACCTATAAATATGGAGATGATCGGTGGCGGTGCCTCATTGGCTCCCAACCGGTGATCGTTGCTCGCAGAGGCAATGGAAGCTCTCAACAGCTCTTCGTATGTGTCCACGGCCTTAATGGTGTTCACAAAAAATGTCAGGAACTGAAGGTTTTTCATCGGGGTGGTACCGGGACTCAATAGGTTTACACCGGTATCCGTTGCCAAGGACCAATTATTATGCTTTCCGGAACCATTGATGCCGGCAAAAGGCTTTTCGTGGAACAGAACGGAGAAATTATATTTATCTGCAATCTCTTCCATTACGTCCATAAGCAATAAGTTATGATCTACGGACAGATTGGCTTCCTCAAAAACGGGTGCCAACTCAAACTGGTTGGGCGCTACTTCATTATGACGGGTCTTAACGGGAATCCCCAATTTGGTACACTCTTTTTCAAGTTCGCTCATAAACCCTAAAACCCGTGGTGGTATGACCCCAAAATAGTGGTCGTCCAACTGTTGTCCCTTGGCCGAAAAACTTCCCACCAAGGTCCTGCCCGTCACCGAAAGGTCCAAACGGGAATTAACAAGGGATTTATCTATTAAAAAGTACTCCTGCTCCCAACCAAGGGTGGCATGCACTTTTCTCACATTTTTATCAAAATACTGTGCTACTCCGGTTGCTGCTTGGTCCACGGCCTGCAAGGCGCGTAGCAAAGGTGCCTTATTGTCCAGGGCTTCCCCTGTGTAGGCCACAAATATGGTAGGTATACAGAGTGTGGTTTTATAAATAAAGGCCGGGGATGTAGGGTCCCATGCGGTATATCCGCGTGCCTCAAAGGTGTTTCGGATACCGCCACTGGGAAAACTTGATGCATCGGGTTCCTGTTGCACCAATTGCCCGCCACCAAACTTCTCCATGGCCCTGCCATTGGGAAGAAGGTCAAAAAAAGCGTCGTGCTTTTCCGCCGTTGCACCCGTGAGTGGCTGAAACCAGTGCGTGTAATGCGTTGCTCCCATGGAAAGTGCCCATGCCTTCATGCCTTCTGCGACTTGGTCCGCAATTTTACGATCGATCTTGGCCCCTTGAAAAATGGCTGATTTTACCTTGTCATACGCTTCGGAAGTGAGAAACTGAAGCATCTTTTCCTCATTGAAAACATTCTTTCCGAACAGTTCAGACCTTTTACCGGTTTCCAGAATAGTGGCATGTTCCCTATTGCGGCTTTCGACCAAGGCTTGGAATCTTGTTTTTGGCATTTTCAGAAATATTTAATTTTCAAATCTACGATTAACAATTTAATAATAAATAGTGCAAAAATTACTTTTTTTTCATTCAACCCTTCCTAAAACAGGGGTAATATAAATAATAAAGACAAGTTTGTGATTTTACCCCCATAAAACATTGATAATTAAATGAAAAAACTATTTTTGTTAATCATAAAATTGAGAACGATTAACTACCAGAATTATGAGCAAATCTAAATTAGAGTATCTATGGTTGGATGGCTACGAGCCTACAGCCAACATTAGAAGCAAAACTAGAATAGAAGAAGATTTTAGTGGCAAATTGGAAGACTGCCCCATGTGGTCTTTTGACGGTTCATCTACAAAACAAGCCGAGGGCGGTTCCTCTGACTGCCTATTGAAGCCTGTTGCCATTTATCCCGATCCCGCAAGAAGAAATGGGTATTTGGTAATGACGGAAGTTTTGAACCCTGATGGAACTCCACACGAAAGTAACTCCAGAGCCACCATTGACGATGCGGATGATGACTTCTGGTTTGGATTTGAGCAGGAATATTTCATTATGGATACCGCTACCCAGCTACCTTTAGGTTTCCCTGTTGGTGGTTACCCAGGGCCACAAGGGCTTTACTACTGCTCCGTTGGCGGAAGAAACACTTGGGGAAGAGATCTTGTTGAGGAGCATGCCGACCTTTGTTTGGACGCAGGACTCCAGTTTGAGGGTATCAACCAAGAAGTTGCTGCCGGTCAGTGGGAATTCCAATTGTTCGCAAAGGGCGCACAAAAGGCCGGTGATGAAATCTGGGTAGCCCGTTATTTGCTACAAAGATTGACCGAGAGCTATGGTTACTACATCGAGTACCACCCAAAACCTATCAAAGGTGACTGGAATGGTTCTGGAATGCACGCCAACTTCTCCAACAGTACTTTGCGTACCGCTGGTTCCAAGGAGGTTTATGAGAAAATCTGCGAAGCTTTCCGTCCGGTTACAGCAGAACACATCGCCGTTTACGGTGAGTACAATGACCAACGTTTGACCGGTAAGCACGAAACTGCTTCCATCAAAGATTTTAGCTATGGTGTTTCCGATAGAGGGGCTTCCATCAGGATTCCAATTTTGACAGTTGAAAGAGGCTGGAAAGGTTGGTTGGAAGATAGAAGACCTGCTTCCAATGCGGATCCATACAAGGTTGCTGCTAGAATCATTAAAACGGTGAAATCCGCGAAAGTATAAATGCGTATATAAATTAGTTGTTGATTATAGATGAAAACCGTCCCGAGAAATTGGGGCGGTTTTTATTTTACCGTAATATATACGAACGCGGCATAACACACCAAAAGTACCAGTCCATCTCTCCAGCCCAGTCGCAATCCTTTAGGAATGAACACCAGGGGCAAGATAAGGAAGGAAATCCCGAGCATCCAGAAAATATCGTTGGACAACAGACCATTGTCCATGACCGTAATCGGGGTTATTATGGATGTAATGCCCAAAACCGCCAACAGGTTAAAAATGTTTGAACCTATCAAGTTTCCAAGGGAAATGGCCTTTTCCTTTTTAAGCACAGCAATCACGGAAGCGGCCAATTCCGGAATGCTTGTACCTACAGAAACTACCGTAACCCCAATGATCCTATCACTTACCCCAAAATTGGACGCGAGGCCCACTGCTCCATCGATAAGCAATTCCGAACCACCCCAAAGCGCCGTACCCCCTATACCTAGGAAAAGTACAATTTTATAAAGGGGCAGAGGCATATCGTCTTCTGGCATTTCGTCCACTACCGCCGTTTTTTGGAATCGCAACAGGAACACCAAAAAAACAAACAGAAAGGAAACTAAAATTATGCCTTCGTATTGTTCAAGCTTTCCATCAAAAAAGATAAATCCACAAAACATCAGGGATGCTACCATCATAACGGGCCAGTCGGTAGAATAAAAACTTTTCCTAACATCTATACTGCCCATGATTACGGTAATGGCCAAAACGAGTCCCAAATTGGCAATATTGGAACCTACCACATTGCCCAATGCTAAATCGGGAAAGCCATCCAACGCTGCTTTTACGCTTACAATAAGTTCCGGTGCCGAAGTTGCAAAGGAAACCACCGTCATGCCTATTACAATTTTGGGGATGTTCAACCGAAGGGACAGGGCCACTGCAGATTTTAAAAGCCAATTTCCTCCGGCGATCAACAATACCAAACCCAATACAATAAATAATAGATTCCCCAAAAAGTAAATTTTTATACAAAGATAACGGATGATCTATACTTGAGTGCGACTTGTTTCAAAAATAAAAACTATAAAAATAGTTAATAAACTATAAAAATAGTTGCTTAACTAAAATATTAGTATTACGTTTGAACTAGATAATTACGACATCATGCAAAAATTGACCAACAAAGAAGAGGAAATCATGAAAATCCTTTGGGACCTCAAAAAAGCTTTTGTAAAGGAAATCCTAGAGGAAATCGAGGGTGAAAAACCGCACTACAACACCTTGTCCACCATTGTAAGGAACCTTCAAGAAAAAGGGTTTGTAGATCATGAGGCCTTTGGCAACACACATAGGTACTTCCCCATCGTGAGCAAGGAAGAATACCGAAAGAAATATGTGAATGCCGCCATTGCGGACTATTATAACGATTCCTTTAAAAGTTTGGTCTCCCACTTTGCACAGGAGGAGAAAATCTCCATTTCGGAACTCAAAGAAATCATTGACCTCATAGAAAAGAAGAAATAATGGAACCTATACTCAGCTACTTTTTGCAATCTGCCCTTATATCCGGAGGATTTTTGGGGGTATACCATATCTTCTTAAAACGGGATACGCTTTTTAAGGAGAACCGTTTGTTCCTACTATCGGGATTGGTACTCGCCTTTACATTCCCTTTGATCAAGATACAGAAAACCGTGGTCGTATCCCGACCTTCACTGGTGCAAACGGGGGAACAATTGACGCAAATGTCCACGCTGGCCACCGATAACGGTTGGTATACCTTGGAAAATATTCTTATTGCCTTGTACATTTTGGTCTCCGCTTTTCTACTGACGAGGTTCATCATCAAATTGATATCGTTAAAAAAACTGGCCGAAAACGCCCATAAAAGAAGGGAAACACCTTTTATGCATGTGGAAACAGAAAAGAAAATTTCACCTTTCTCGTTTTTCAATTACCTTTTTTACAATCCAAACCTTTTTGAACCCAAAGAACTTCACTCGGTCCTGGAGCACGAAAAAGTACATGCACGGCAGTTCCACACTCTGGACATATTGCTTTTGGAACTATTGAAAATCCTTTTCTGGTTCAATCCGATTTTATGGATGTACAAAAGTGCCGTAAAACAAAACCTGGAATATTTGGCGGACCATTTTGCCATTGCAAACGCAGAGGACAAAAAATCCTACCAATACCTGATGCTAAAACAGGCGGTGGATACCCAAGAATACATTTTAGCAAATTCATTTTATAATTCATTAATCAAAAAACGAATAGTCATGTTAAATCAAAATCAATCAAAAAAAATCAATGTGCTCAAAACTTTAATGGTCGCACCATTATTAGGGTTGCTGTTGGTCAGCTTCAATATTGAGGAAAAGTTCCTCTATAAGGACCTGGACAGCATAGATAGTGTTATCGGCAACGAAACGGCCCCAAAAGATAAAACGGTGGAGTTGACCATTGACAAAAACACCACTGATGCAGAGTTGGACAAAATCAAAAAAGATCTGGCCAAAGACGGTATCGATTTTAGCTACACGACCGTTAGAAACGATAACAAGGAAATTATTGATATTTCCCTACAAATGAGCGGTAAAAACTCCAAGGGGAAAACGTTTAGCGGCAATTATAGTAGTAATTCCGATGACGCTATCGATCCCATAACGGTATTGTTTGATGATGAGAGCAACGCAGTTTCTTTTTGGAATGCAAGAAAGAAAAACGTAAAAATCCATAAAATTAAAGGAACAGGCACTATCAGTACCGATGACAGCACCCAAATCGTAATTAGGAAAGCAAGCGATAAAAATATAGTAATCGTGGATGGAAAGCAATTGAGCGACCAAGAGGTCGAAAAATTAGACATTGAGGAAGGTTCCTCCATATATGTGACCACAGACGATGACAAAGAGGACAAGAAACATGTGAGCATCCGAAAAATAGAAAAAAAGGGAAAAGGGAACCATGTTATGGTCATCAGGGATTCTGATGACGATGAGGATATCGAAGTAATCAGCAAGGAGAATGACTCGAGCTATTTTTTTATCGACAATGATGGTAAAGATGAACCTTTATATTATATCGATGGTAAAAAAGCGAAATCGACGGACATACGTGAGATGTCCCCAAGCAACATTGAAAGTATGAAAGTGTTAAAAGGGGATATGGCCATTGAGAAGTACGGAAAAAAAGCCAAGAATGGGGTTATTGAGATAACTACCAAGAAAAGTAAATGATCTTCAAATAATCATTTTTTGAAAATTCCGAGGAACCGTCTTTTTAGGCGGTTCTTTTTTGTTCCCCAAAACGAAAAGGCCGAAATCATGCGTTTTTTAAACGAATCCTCCCTAGGTTTTTAAAAAAGCCCTCAAAACACCCCTACAATTCTAACATTTTTTAATACTAAATATATTTTAACCTTACATTTTATAACTTTTAGTAAGAAAACTTCTTTCAGTTGTAGGGCCATCTCGTTTTTAAGAATACAATCTCGTATGCAATTACATTATTTATTGCCTAATCACTTGGAATCATGATATCTATCATTATATATTCGAAGAAACAACAATAAAATAACTGTTTTTTCAAACCTAAAATCAATCAAAAAATGATAGCAATTGTAAAGTTTTTCATCACACTTCTTGTGCAACTCTTAACGCTTATATTTATCTAAAACCGTTAAGGGTTGCCACATTGCTATTGAACCTGATTGCTTGTGAACAGCTTTCCCTATATTTGTAAGAAGCAATCTAGCAATATGTTTTACAAGATATTGGCAAAAATCAACAAGGCAATACTTCCCTCCTACACCAAAAAAGGTTTGGACCTGGCCAAGGCTTCCAAGTTACAGTTGGCCATAATTGGATGGCGCTATTACGTTACCAAGAATGCACTGGACTAATATTGCAACAAGGCGGCCTTGGGATAGTTTTTAATTTTGTCGGCGCCTTTCAAAAAAGTAAGTTCAATCAAAAAGTTACACTGCACCACTTCCCCACCAAGTCTTTCGACTAGTTTACAGACTGCTTCTGCTGTTCCTCCTGTTGCCAAAACATCATCGTGGACCAAAACCTTGTCACCAACATCTATGGCATCCGCATGGATCTGCAAAGTGTCCGTTCCGTATTCGAGATCATACGATTCGGAGACCGTTTTGTAGGGAAGTTTTCCCGATTTTCTTACCGGAACAAAGCCGGCGCCCATTTTTTCCGCCATCAATGGGGCAAAAATGAATCCCCTGCTGTCCACCCCAACCACTTTATCGATCTTAAGATTTGCGGTGAGCCCCAATAGGGCCGCTCCGGCTTTTTGAAAGGCTTGCGGGTCTTTTAGCAAGGGTGTAATATCCTTAAAAACAACACCTGGCTTAGGGAAGTTCTCAATATCACGAATGTAAGTTGCAAAATCCATTATTTTTGTATGCTAGGGTTTTGTGATAAAGTTAAAAAGAAATATATTTGCAGCCCTTAAAACAAGGCCGCGTGGCGCAACTGAATAGCGCATCTGATTACGGCTCAGAAGGTTGCAGGTTTGAATCCTGCCGCGGTCACTAAAGGGGATTTTCTGCAAATCGAGTGGAAGTCCCCTTTTCCTTTGCCCTTCAAATCCCCTGTAAACAAAGAGATTGCGCCAAAAATCTCATTGACCCGAAAAGTTCGAACTTGCTTGTTTTTGAAGTCGTACCCAATCCCGTCGGGGAATACCATATATTGTATGGCCCTTTTGGTTTCCAAATCCCCTAACTTCCACAATGCAGGAAGGTTACAGGCGTAATCAAGTGCCATTTTTACGGACTTTTTGAGGTTCGAACTATTTATCCCGCTATTCTCCATTTTCATCTCCAGTTCCCTTTGTTCGGCTTTCAGTTCCGGCATGAAAAGGTCGTACTGGGACTTTGTGATCTCGTTCAGTACAACGAATCTTCTCTCCAATGTGTCCATCCGTTCTTTGAGTTGGCCGAGTTCTTTGCCCAACCGCTTTTGGTCTTCAAGTGCCTCTTGGTTTTTATCGATCAAGGTATCGTGTATGATATCGGTCAAAGGCTCGATATACTTTTTGTCGGCCAGTGCAAACCTGCCCAATACGTTCAGGAACTCTTTATGGAGCTTATTGGCACTTCTGTTCTCCTTGCTGCCCTTACGTCTGTTCTTGTAATAGTAAAGGCCCTTTTTCTTGACTATATATCCAGTGTAGGGTGTTCCACAGACCGAAGATCTGACAAACATCTTCAACGGCAGGTTTTCGTCATCGAACGAATATTTCTTCGGTGGTTCACCTGCATGGAGCAGATTGTGGATCTTGAGAAACATTTCTTTTGATATCAGGGCTTCGTGTTTCCCCTGAATTACTTCACCGGGAATAAGGCTGTTCACGATAAGTCCACAATAGAACGGGTTCCTGAAAAGGTCCGTCAATCTTTTTGCATGTATGTCCAGGCCCTTGTCTTTAAGTCGTTCTGCAATCTCGACATGTGACATATTGGAATTGGCCTTCCACAAAAAAGCCTGTTTGAGCAATCTTCCTTCCTCCGAGATCACAAAATTCGGGATCTTCCCTTTCCCGGGATTCGTATTGGTATATCCAAATGGATAGGCACCCGTCCAATGGCCCCTTCGTAACTTTTCCCGCATTCCCGTAATGGATTTGTCCCTACGAACTTGATTGTCAAAGTGGGAAAACATATGGTACAAGTTTTCCTGGAACGTACCCGCACTTGTGGTCACATCGATTTCTTGGGTGGCCGATATAACGGCCACCCCCTGCTTTTTTAACTGTTCGCTGATGTAGGCACCGTTCGCACCCGTTCTGGAAAACCTATCATAGGAATAGACGATGATATAGCCGATGTTCTTTCTCCTTTTGACATAGCTGAGCATTCTTTGGAACTCCCTACGCTCATCACTCTTTGCGGATTCATAGGTTCCCCCGAAATATTCCAATACTTCCAATTCCTTTCGAATTGCATATTCTTGGCAATATTTGAGTTGGGTCGTCAGGCTGGCATTGTTGTCAAATTGCTCCTTACTGGAAACACGGGTGTAGATGACCGCCGTGTTGTTCTTTCCTATGATCCTTCCCTTTTCCTTTTTCGCAAATTGACTGAATACCTCTAAGTTCATGTGTTCCCTTTTTGGACATGGCGGCAAACTATGTCGGCGAGTTCCCGGAGTTGTTCCACAATCTTTTCCGCATCTTCCTCCGTATAATCTTCAAAACCTTTATAAGTCTTGAGCCATGTACTGTTGAATGTTCTGTTTTTCCGCTTTAGCTCGATTATTGGGTTTGACATTTCCTATAAATAGCAATAGCTCCTGAATCTTGAAGGTCACTACCGTATTTGTAAAGCAGGCTTTAATTTACCTTTTTTAATCGATCTGATCCCTTGTATGATCATTGTTTTATTCCATACTTTTGAGTTGTCGGTCAACAACTTTTGGTTTTTGCGACAGGGTCGATCTTTTTTCTAAAGATCCTGTTCACACAGACGATCTTACCATTGCTTTGTTTGATCTCCAGATTTTGAAAATCATGTTGTTTCAACATATCGATGATACGCTCCCCTGTGTCCAATCGTTCCAGACCTTCAATGGCATCGACCTCCCCGTTCTTGATGATCACTTTGATGGACAGGAACCTTTTGCTGCGTACCATCTCCAATACCTGGATCTCGGAAGGGGACAATCCTGAATGTTCCTGCTTGTTGTTATCTTTCATAAGTACATGTTCTACAGGCCCAGCCCTTTCCTTTTCTTCTTTCTTTTGGACTTTTTCCTCGCACCATGGTCATTGAGTTCCAGTTTAAAGGGAGTCCAATCCGTTTCATTTGCCAAAGGCCCGGTCATTCCATTTCCCTCAATTTCTCCCACATGACCTTTTGATTGTTGAGTAGGATCTTCAGTGCCTTTTGCAACTCCCTCACTTCTTGGCTCAGGTTTGATTGTCGTTCCAAGGTTTCCCTTGCCAGCTCTATCAGTTCCCCGTTCTTTTCCATTAGTCGATAGTATAACTGTACGGTCTCTGTCTTGCCCATGATCGATTTGTTTTACGATACTGTTCCATGAATATTTTTTGCCGAGCGTACTGCCTTTGTACACTATGCCCTGATGGTTGAACGATATGCCCGAGACCCTGCCCGTGGTCTTGCTTACATTGAATTTGGGCGAGATATTTTGCTCTTGTAGCAACTTGATAAATTCCGTCGTGTCCGTTGCCCTTGAAATTGCCGAACCGACCCTGTCCTGAAGTATCAGTTTGATGGGCAGATTACCCGTTCTCAGGGTTTTCTCGATCTCTTTCCGGGTAAGTGGTTTTTTGAGACTGTTCTTTCCCGAAATTTGGGTCAGCCCATATTTCTTTTCCAGATCATTGATCACCTCTCGACTCCTTCTTTTGATGTTGCTGTCACTTACCAATCTGCTCGAATACCTGACCCTGTTGGCCACTATATGGATATGTTCGTGCTTTGTGTCCGTATGACGGTACATAATGAACTGGTTGTTATCGAAACCCATTTTCATCAAATAGTCACATCCCAATGCCGCAAACTCCTTATCGTTCAATCGATCTGAGTATGGCAGGTTCAAGGAAACATGGAAGACGGCCTTGCCAAGTCCCGGACGCAATTGCCTGATCAAATTGAATTCCTGTGTCATGTTTACCGCTGTGGAATGCCCGATATTGGAATCGATCACATATCCTACACCTTCGCTCACCTTTTTTTCATTATAGGCCAGAATTCCGTAAAAATCCTTTCCTATGGTTATCTTACCTATCATCGTTCGAGATATTTGATTTGAGCTGTTGCAACAACATTTTTACCTCCTCCAATTGTTTATGAATACTGAACGGGTCACGGATACCTGAGTTCGAGACCCTGACAAGTTGGTTTAGGTTGTTTCCCACCCTGCTCAGTTCGATAAACAGTTTCCGGTCCAACGGATCCACCCTTTTCTTTGGCAGGGATTTTCCCGTACATTTTCTTCGGATATACTCGGCAACGGACAGCCCAATGGTCTCTGCATTATTGGTAATGATCACGTATTCATTTTGTGAAACCCTAAAGGCGATGACAATCGTCCTTTGTTTTGATATGTCCTTTTTAGGTCTTGCCATTTTTTATGGTTTTGGTATTGTTCAAAAGGTCACTTGTAAACGAAGTGCGCAGTTTTTGTTTACAAAAACACAACTTGCTCCGTGACCTCTGATCAACAATATGGCAAACCTATAATGTATGGAGTGTTTGTCAGGGTTTTGCCGTACATGGGTTATATGTACGGTAAATTTATCCAGTGTTGGAAATAAGGAATTGGACGAAATCACAGAGGTGGGTTTCTATGGAAAGGGAGAAAAAATGGCCGATGGTCACCCACCCGCCTTGTCCTTGAAACATTTGGTCCATTGTACCGTACATTCACTTTAAGCCTACCAAAGGAGAGATACCTTGGACATTGGCCATAATCGAAAGCGCAGACCCTGATTTGGATTATGCACGTTGACCGAACCAATTCGGAAGGGCTTAAAAAGTTTTGCTCTCCAATCAATTGAACCAGTCTCTTAGGTCCAAAATTTTATGCCTCTCCAAAATTTGTTTTGCAATATCGATTTTAATGACGTTACGAACCAAAGCCTTAATGGAGGAAAGTGCCGTTCCCTTAGCATACCATTGTACGTGATCATTCATTTGACTGTACATATGTATGATCGTATAATTATATGTGTCCGTCTTTTCTTAAAATAGGTTAATATGATAGAAGTATAATTTAATCATGAAAAGTGTAAACTCCCATTCGGAAGATTTTAAATAAAAGGTTGACTCCCACTTTCTGGGATATGATTTCAGCATGGCAGCAACGGCAAAACTGTATGGTATCAAAACACTTTCTTCCGTGCAGGAATGGGTCCAAGAGGTTCTTTCCAGAACAGATGGTGCCGAACGATGACTACATAAATCTTCAATATTGGGTGATTGAAATTATATGGCATTTCAAAAAGCATAGCGGAATCCTTACAAATATCATACTTTTTCTTCTTTCTCCCTTTCCACAAAAAGCGCACCCTGCTGGGTGCGCTTTTCATAAGAAGAATGTAGTTCTGCCTGCAGGGCACCAACAATTTTATTGGAGTTTAAGGAGTTTTGAAACTGTAAGGGATAAACCAAATTGGGGAGAAGTAAAACCTGGGGTATTCCGAGGAGTGTCAGCCTATTTTTGTCATTATTCCTCAGCTGCGTAAGTGGTTGACCTCATATTTCTTGACATACAGATGTCAGGGACCAATGGAATAGATTTTGCCAGGACCATTCCGAAGGAAACGTTTGTTATATTTACTACGGCATTTTCTGAATTTGCCACCGATAGCTATGAAGTAGACGCCATCGATTATCTGATAGAACCGGTAAAACTGGAGCGGTTCCAAAAGGGAGTGGACAAGGCACGGACCTATGCCAAACTGCTACAGGCAGACTTCACCGGGAACAATATCGGAAGTGTTGCCGAAAATTATTTTTTTGTCAAGGCCGATTGTAGAATATTCAAGATATATTTTGACGATATCCTTTTTATCGAAGGCCTAAAGGATTACGTGGTGGTACACACCGAAAACCAAAAGCTGATCACCGCCATGAATATCAAGACCATCCATGACCAACTGCCAAAGAATAGTTTCGTCAGCGTGAGCAAATCCTACGTTGTCAATGCTAAACATATTGAATCTGTGGACAACATTACGGTATATCTTGGCGAAAATGAAATCCCAATTGGAAATATTTTCAGGGATTTCTTTTTCAGTGAGTTTGTCACCAAAAAGATTTTGAGCAGGTAGGTTTTGATTTGGTATTCTTTGTTCTTTTTATATCCTTAACCCAGAAAAATAATTATTGGGTAGCGTATCAGTTTTGTCCAAACTAATTGTGGCCCATGTTCTATTATATGGCTACATTAATTTTGATAAAGACTAACGGGATCTTGAATACGACAATAATAATTGGTTCTCTACAGGTCAACAAAAGGGATTCGTTCACTTTTTGATTTAAAGTCAAGGCGATTTCATTTTATTGAAAGCAACAAACAGAGGTAGTTATCAATCGTTTCTCTCTTTCCCCTTACTACAAAAGCCCAAAGCAGGACTTTGGGATTTCTTTGGGAAATTGTTCCCTTAAGTTATGGCGAGGTCAGGGCCCATTATGTATGATTAAAATTATAAAGGTATACTCTGGCTTGAAAGTTGCTTTTTAGTTCATGGGAGTTCGTTGTTGGGCAATGTATTATTCATTTATTTCTTTTAAATTACCCACAAAAGTACTCCAAGCTGGCTTTGGTTGTCCCGTTTCCCAGCTGCTTAGGCCTAAATTATTCATAAAGCCACATAGATAAGTTGAATCTACACCTTGTTGTGAAGCATATTGCTTACAGAATCCTTTAGGATAATCATACATTCCATGGTAGTAAACAAACTCTATTTTTCTGTTGGCTATATATTGTTTTAATGAATTAAACATTGCCTGCACAAATTCTGCCTGTTGAATTTCTGATGAAGAATTAGCACTTGAAGACGCATATCCAATTTCTGTAAATGCAATTGGTTTATCGTTTGCATTTTGTACCATCCACTCAACGTCGTTTTGTATTTGATTCGGTGGCCGCATTTGCCAGGGAATGCTATCTTGTTCGTTCGTTGGATAATAGGTATAGCATATAAAATCACCTGCACTCTTAAATATGTCAAATAAAACAGCATTATTTTTGGCTGCATTAAAGGTAATAATTGTGCCTACTTTTACTTTTGGATTTAATGAATGTATTTTTTGAAGAGCCGCCAGATAAAATACTTTGAATCGTTGTAGTTGGTCAGGATTAGTACTTAAATAACCATCTATTTCATTTCCTATTAAAATATGGGAAACTCTTCCAATAGAAGGAACTTCAGTAAATATCTTATCTAATAATGATGAAAAACGCATTATAATTTCCGAACTATCAAAATCAAGATTTGCTAGATCATCAGGAACTAACTTCAGGTTAGTGTCAATCATTTTTAAGACAAGAATGTAACTATTGAGCTTAGTTTCATCAGGGTCGAGTAAAGTCAATGGATTCGTTAGATTGTCTTGCAATGAGTAAATATTTGGATTGGGTTCCAAGATACTCCACTCAGGACTCATGCCAAAAATGTTAATTCCGTTTTCTAATGCCAAATCCAATCCTTCAGTATATCCTTCAAGCCCCGAACTTGAATTTTTATGTTGTTGAAGAGAAATACCCATAAGTAGTTTGGGCTGTAACCGTTCAGGTGGAGCAACTGAATTTTTACCACAAGCAACAAGTAGTAATGCCAATAATATTTTTGTTTTCATCTTTATTATTTTCTTCGATTTATTTGTTTAGACGATCCATGCTGTTTATTTGTTACAAAAAAACTATATATTTTCACATTGTTCCCAATGGTCTCCTTTACTTTCAATTAAACCTTGAATAAAGCAAAGAGGAAAACTAAAGCGGTCCATAGATTAACGACTTACTAGTTGTTATGGTCCTCTTTCCTCTTTACTATTGAGTAGAATCAATTGAAATACACTTGCTGACATGGAATTTTGGAAGTATATTTTACGCTTTGAGAAGCTTGATAAATTTCGCCGCCTCCTTTGCTATATGGATAATAGACCCGATATTATCCTGTAGGATAAGCTTGATCAGGGCAGTACCTGTCCTTAGTGTTTTGTTAATTTTCTTTTAGGTAAATGACTCTTGGTTTTGGTTCTTCTCAAAATTTGGGTCAGTCCATATTTTTTTATAAAATCATTGAGTGCTTTCTGATTTCTTCTTTTAATGTTACAATCACTTGTCAATTTTCCCGAATATCTGACTTTGCTCGCTATGATATGAATATGCTGGTGTTCGGTATCTGTATGACGGTATTTAATGAACTGCTTGTTGTCAAACCCCATTTTGATTGAACAAACCCAACCCCAAACGATATAAACACTTTATCATCTTAATAGTCCGAATGTGGTAGGTTCAGTGAAACATGAAAGTTGATAAAAATCATTTCGGTACAGGCTAACAAAATTCCCTCTTTCCCGTGCTTATTTTCGGCCACTACAGTTCCAATAGAAAATCAAAACAAAGCCCTAATTGCAGCAACCATTATTGCCCAAGGAGGTTTGTTGGCGAAGTACGATGGGTTTTTTGCACCACGTTATCAACAATCAACAGCTCTTGCTTACAATCCTTTAACCACAAAAGAATTGCAAACAGATGTAATAGGCGTTTCTTATGCCGATGTAAAAACCGCTTTTTTATATTATCTGAAAATTACAGCAACGGGAACAAAATTATTCTTGCAGGCCATTCCCATGGCTCATATTTGTTGGGGCTTTTGCTCAGGGATGTTTTTGACAACGATTCTACATTGAGAGGGCGCTTGATAACAGCTTCACTGGGCGGAATGAATTTCGTATATGCCAATATCGGTTAATATAAAGGTGTATGGTGGAAAATATACTACTTTGCACTTTTTCCAGCGAAACGGGTTGTATACAAAACTGGACTACCTTTAAAGAAGGGCAACCGTTTCTAGAAATTAATCCCGCTTTACCGGCATTTAACGAACATTTGGCTGAAAATGGGCTAATTTTTAAAACAATCGATTTATCAAATCATTCGTTCATACAAGATGCCCAATTCTATAATGGGCAACCGCAACCGATTCGCTACTACATTGCTCCTGATGCCGGTTGTCAATTAGGAGGCACGGCCAATTTCATTGCGTTTGATGGATTGTACAATATTCACCAGCAAAGAGAAAGCAATACTCAAATAGGCTATCAAATTGAATATAACCAGACGCTATCGGACCAGCGTCCAAATGATCTATTGCCGTTGGAAAGCGATCTCGCATTTGATAGATTTGGGTATCACTCTAAAGATTATCATGTATATTTATGGGCTCACTTGTCTCAAATCGATGATAAACTTTTTAAAATTCCGTTAAGCGTCAAAATTAAGTAGTGACCGTACCTACTATCCTATCTAAAAGCCGCTCACTGATGTTCCTCCTGTTTTATCTTGCATACAAACTGGTCATTTCTGAAATGTATTATTTTCCCTATACCAGGTAATTGTGGCCCAACAGGCTTATTTTAGCTTTCCTAAAGAATATGTGCGCCCGTTAGGGGGCTCCTTGGTGCTTTCCTGTTTTGATTTCTCGTTAATGTAGTCAGTACGGTAAATCCACAAACTTCTTTCAACACCGGAAAACAAGCTCTAATTTATTGAACCCATTTAAAACACAATCCTTGGAATTGGAGGTTTCTTTAAAAAACCTACAATGTGGTATTTTATTAAAGAGAACTGGTTTGGAGTTACTCCAATGTCAGAATTCCCCTTAAATTGTTAATTATGATGTACTCCAATAACTCTTGCATGCTATAGTCGTCAAATAAATTGGCCTTCGAATAGATCAAGTCTTCTATTCTCGATAGAAAAAGCATGCAAACAAGTTCTACTTTCACACTTGCCTGTACATGTCCGAGCTTCTGCGATTTTATCAATAGGGGACATACAATGTTCCAAACAATGTCCTTCTTGAAATCGGTATATACTTGATATGCTTTTGGAAAATATTTTGCCAAACCGTTAAGAAATGTAGGGTTAATTACCTGAAAAGCTATTAACCCTTGCTTATAAATGTAAATTACAGTTAACAAAGGTTATTGTTCATTGTGTTCTTCCTGAATATAATAGTCAACATTTACTCGTATTTTATCCAAGTAGTGCCTCCAACTTTCGATTACCAAATCTTCTTTACTGCTAAAATGCTTATAGAGGTTTTTTTGAGATTCCGATACTTTGAGCCAATTCATCCATTGAGAACCTTTTGCTCCCAAACTTGGTAAAGCTCTCAATGGCTTGAATTAATATGTCTCGTTTTTAGGTTGTCCATATTACAAATATTATCTCCAACCCCCTCCCAGTGCCCTGTAAAGTTCCACGATTGCGCTTAATTGACCATATTGAGAATCTATATAGCTTAGTTCTGAATTAAGGGCATTCTGCCTTGCTGTCAGCACTTCCAAATAGTTGGAAGACCATTGTTCAATAATTCTTCAGAATAAGCTTCAGCAATCGAATAAGCTTCCAATTTTAGTGTCTCGGCCCTATAATCACTTAGCGCATCGGATACTTCCCTGCCTGCGACCAACAGGGTTTCCTTAAAGAAAAGCAGAGATTGTTCTTGTTGTGCTTTGGCCACCTCAAGTTCCTTAAGATGTTAAACATGGACTTCACCTATACTTCTCTGTTTTTTAAATTTTTAAGGGTGATTGATTTTATTAAAAGAATTGAACTTGTTCAAAATTAACACCTCAGCCTCAAGCAGTCTCATCTGCTTTTTTTCTTCTCTTGGAGATAACTTCTAGAAGGCTTAAAATACCTTTTTCTATCTCCAATTTTTGTGTGAAATTCAATATGGTTTAATTGCAACAACATTTTAATGCTTGTAGAGACAGAACTTTTACTGGCCTTTACCGAATGTTTGATATTGTCAAAAGTGACACCATCACTACCAGAAACCACCAAAAGTGCATAAATGCTGGCGGTTAAGGGAGACAATTCTAAATTCGTCTCTAGAAGTAAGCCGAATTCTTCGATTAGAGCTTCCTGCAATGCTATATCAATTTTTAAGAATTTCAAGGAGTTTACCTAACAAAGGTATACCAAAATAAATGAGCAAACTTAACATTGAGGGGGCCCTCCTTGCAAAGAAAATGGGTGGAAACCGCTTGGAGCACAATAGCAAATGGCAGTTCAGCGAAATCTGTTGCTTGGGCCATAAGATAATGTACTTCAATACTTCCAATCTCTTTACCCTGTTCAAGACATTGAAGGCCGAAGGTCCACCCCTAGAGTGTATAGCCAAGCTTGAAAAACAAGATTTATGCATTCTCTCTCTCTATTCTGGAATATAAATTTAGGTATTCACTGATGGGGATTATAGAGGACTTGGAAGGAAAGTGGTCAACAATAATAGCTTCCCAATTGCCCATAGGGGCTTGGTACTAGACCATCGGAGAAAAAACTGAAACTAAACGTTAGCTTGAATAACAAAATGAATCGATTTTTGGCACTTTGTTTACCTTTCTCTCTGACCCATCGCAAATGGTATATATTAATCACCCTATCCACCAAAGTACCACCTCCATGGTAAATTCTACGGAATGTCAAATTCTGTCTTAAAAAGATACATTATTATTATTTTTGTTAAATGGGTGCTTCATATGCAACCAGAAACTTACGATTGCAATAAATTCATGCGGTATTATCTTTTATTTTTTTTATCAGAGGACAAAACGGTCCTAAACCCTAAATGCTCCATACTTGAATCAGGGCTGCTCGCCATCCGAGCTGATATTCGATAGCTCGCACAGTATGAATCACTACATAAAAAAGATCCTCCTTTGATTACTTTTTCTTTTGCCAAGGGATTGGAGGCATTGAAAGGTTGAGATGCCCCATTTGGATTTTTAATTATTTCTTGCTTTTCTTGTAATTTGCTATAGTAATCAGTGTCGTACCAATCCTGAGTCCATTCCCAAACATTTCCCGCCATATCGTACAATCCAAACCCGTTTTTGGGATAGCTCATCACAGGCGCCCTTTTTTCATATCCATCTGTTCTAGAGTTATTAAGTGGGAATTCACCTTCCCATGAATTAACAAAAGAGCTCAGTTGGCCCAAATCGTTGCCCCAAAAAAAGATGGTTTGTTCACACCCACCACGCGCCGCGTATTCCCATTCCGCTTCTGTTGGAAGTCTTTTTCCAGCCCAAGAGCAATACGACATGGCATCTTCAAATGCAATATGCACCACTGGGTGGTCCTCTTTTCCGACAATATCGCTATCAGGGCCATCGGGGTGTTTCCAGTTGGCTCCAATTCTCCATTCCCACCATTGGGAATAATCATAAAGATTCGGAATACTGGTTTTTGTTTTTTTGAAGACAAGCGATCCGGGTTTTAAAATAGAATCGTGGGGTTTTAGAGTTCCTTTCGGAAGCTGCTTTTTCATTTCCTCCCAGTCTATTTCCCTTTCGGCCATAGTTACGTAGCCTGTATCTTCAACAAATTTTGCAAATTGCGCATTGGTCACTTCATGAACATCCATAAAAAATCCATCCACAAAAACTTCATGTGCTGGGCGCTCATTACTCCTCGCCATTTGGTCACTGTCGATTGCACCCTGATTGAATTTTCCGCTGGGTACCCATACCATTCCTTCGGGAGCAGTTATTGGCGGAACTTTATTAAAACTAACAACTGAAACTTCTTCAGGTTCAACTAAGGTTAATTCATCCCATATGTTTTTTTGCTTGGACTCACAACCAAGCATAAAGAAGAGAAGTAAGAAATATAAATCAGGTCTGAATTCCAGAATCATATATTGTTAATTAAGAACGTGATTTTCAATACTCTCCTGAATGCTTGTAATCTCCCCAAGCAGGTCTGTTCATCGATTTCAGTGGAATTTTCATTCCATCTGTTTCTTCCAACCAGCCATAAAGGGATTGAAGCATTTTTTTAATGATGTCTTGTTTGGAGGGATCGCCAATCAAGTTATACATTTCATGCGGATCGCTTTGTAGATTATAAAACTCATTTCTGTCCCAAATTCCTTGATAGCGTATGTATTTATACTTGTCGGTGCGCATACCGAACATGGTCGGGGTCATGGGAAAGTCTTTTTCCCAATAGTATTCGTAAAAAATTTCTTTTCGATATCCATGCGCATTTTCACCCTTAAGGACGGGCAAAAAAGAGACCCCCGGCATATACTCGGGTTTGTTTATCCCGGCCACGTCTAAAATGGTGGGAGCAATATCTATATTCTGGACCATGGCCTTTGGTTGAATTCCTCCCTGAAAAAGTTCGGGGCATCTTACCAAAAGGGGGACCTTGACCGATTCTTCATAAAAATGACGCTTATCAATCAACCCGTGTTCACCCCAGCTGAACCCATTATCACCCATGTAGATAATCAACGTTGAATCGTCAATTTCCTCTAATTTCAAATACTCCATGACCGAATCAATACTTTCATCCACACCCAATAGAGTTTCACAATAAGCCTGTACCAATTTATGGATATCTATATTACTATGGTACATATAATCTACGCCATGCCAACTTACTCTTTGCTCGGCAACCCATTTTGGCCATTTCAAATCGCTCCATTCACCTGTTTTGGTTTGGTCATAGGTTGAAGGCAAATCGATCTTTTTGCCCTTATATTTTCCTTTGTGCCGTTTTGCGGGCATAAACTCTGAATGTACAGCTTTATGTGACAAAAACATAAAGAAAGGTTTCTCTTTATCTCGGGCCTTTAACCAATCAATGGCATGTTCAGTCAATAAGTCTGTAATGTAGGTCGAATCATTATACTGTTTCCGTTCCCCATTTATATTAAGTTGGGGATTAAAATACACGCCTTGCCCGTGAAAACTTTCCCAATGGTCAAAACCGGGCCTGGGCTCATCAGTATGGCTGCCCATATGCCATTTTCCAAAAAAGCCTGTTTGATACCCAGCTTTTTGAAGATAGGTTGTGAAAAAGGTTAGATTGCCAGGATCAGGAGCTTGGTTGTCAACAATGGTATGGGAGTGTGAATATTGCCCAGTTAAGATTGAGGCTCTACTTGGAGAACATAGCGAGGTAGTTACAAAAGTATTGGGCAGATAAGCACCTTCAGCGGCCAATCTGTCCATACTAGGGGTTTCTAGCCACGGTACCTTACCGGTAAAACCCATGTAATCATAACGATGGTCATCTGTTAAAATAAAAATCACATTTCTATTTTCCTTTTCCTTTGGAGGTTCTGGCAACTGTGCTTTTGCATAGAATGAGAAGACAAAAAAGAAATAATAAAGGAAAACATAAATCCTTATACTTTTGTTTTTTTTTGGTATCATATTTCCGTTTATGTTAGTAGTATATTTATTACTGATGTCTGATGTAGAATGGATAGTATTTTAATTTCTAAAGTAGAGTGAACCTTTAGAAATTATGATTTGAGTGTTGGATTCTCACAGGTTTTATTAGACAAAGAAAATTTCTGTTTTGACGATATGTTGTTTGTTAATACCCCTCATTCTGTGTTAGGTTCCTATTACGTTCAATCTCTGTTTGTGGTATCGGGTACCTAACATGGTAGTCCATTGCCGGCTTACCGCGCTCTATCGCCATCTCCACAAATTTACCATGCCTTATCAAATCTTGCCTTCTTAATGCTTCAATATGGAATTCCCTTCCTCTTTCGTCAAGTAATAGATTCTTGAATTCTTCGGCATTGCTAAATTCGCCAACCGCAAATGTATTAACGCCAGCAGCCTCCCTGACCATATTGAGCAAGTCAATGGATTCTTGGTTAAGGCCATTCGTTTCATTCAATGCTTCAGCACGTGATAAAAGTATGTCGGCATACCTTATATAAGGAAAATCATCAGATGATCTACTGATTTCTTGATTTGGATACTCAGGAAACTTTAAGCTTCTTACATTGTCCTCGCCCAATACAATAGTATCTCCATCTACATTGACAAATTCGAACAAGAACGCGTCTAATCGTTCATCTTCTGGGTCAAAAAGCTCTAAAAATTCCGACCTTATCTTATATTCAGCAGCAAATATTTGCCGTGGTGGGTATTGCCATTGATACCCTCTTGGCACCACGTGGCTTAACCAACCATCGCCGGTATCATCATCTGGTGTATCTGACATCACTGAAACAAATATAAACTCGTTATCACGTTGATTTTCAGGACTGAACAATTCGGCCCTATTACCTTCTGTGAACAAGTCGTACACTCCAAGATCCATGACTTCTTGGGTGGTTGTGGAAGCTTCTTGCCATTTCTTGTTCAACATATAAAATTTTGCCAATGCGCTTAGTGCTGCTCCCTTTGTAGGACGGCCGTACTGGTCTTTTGGAGGTTTTACGGGAAGAATTTCACTTGCTTCAATGAACTCGGTCTCAATAAATGAAACCATTTCTACCTCGGTTGCACGGGATGGTCGGTCCTTCACATCTGTTTGGCTGGTGGTCACCAGAGGTACAGGCCCAAAAAAATCAAATAGCAGATAATAATTGAAGGCTCTTAAGAACCTCGCTTCTGCCAATATTTCTTGCCTCCTTCCTTCTTCGATATCCACCAAGGAGATATTGTCAATTACCGTATTGGCTTTGAAAATACCACGATACCGACGTTCCCACCAATTCTTTAGCCAACCGTGCGAAGATGTCCAAGCAAACTCTTCAATGGGCTGGTTAAGGGCAAAAATACCACCGCTGCGCTCAAAATGTATATCGGTATTTACCTCTTGTAGGGTTACTGCATCACGTTTAATATCGCTATATCTCAATTCACCGTATACCGAATTAAGCACCACCTCGACATCTTCGGCGGTTTGAAAAAAATCGTTTGGGCTCAATGTAGTAAAGGTTTTCTCATCAAGCGAGCTTTCACAGGCCACAAAAAATGTAAAGGCAATGCTTATTATGACCAAAAGTTTAAAAGATGTTTTTATATTTTTCATGCTCAAAATTTTACATTAATTCCAAATGAATAAATCCTTGAAAGTGGGTATGCACTATAATCAATCCTTACATTCGAATTGCCCAAGGAGTTGACATCAGGGTTAAAACCTCTATAATCGGTAAGAGTGAATAGGTTCTGACCTGATATATAAAACAATAGTGATGAAATACCCTTTAATTCTAAATTGGGGAAGGAATATGCCAACCTTGCGCTCCTCAATCTTAAAAATGTAGCATCTTCAACAACTCTACTGTTAAAATCAAAAGTACGGGAAGGGTTTACAAATGATGGATGTTCGTTCGTAGGGTTTGTGGGTGTCCAACGATCTAAAACATAGGTTTGCCTATTCCTTAAATCATCGATGGGGTTTTCTGAATCCAAATTGGTGAAATTAGCAAGCTCAAAGCCAAATTTGCCTTCAAAAAAAACATCCAATGAAAACCCTTTATAGTTGAAAGAATTATTTAATCCTAATGTAAAATCAGGAAAAGGGTTGCCCAAAACTACCCGGTCCTCATCATCAATTACACCATCATTGTTTACATCCTTAAACTTTCTGCCACCAGGCTCAGCATTCACTTGAGTTGGGGAATTGTCAACTTCTTGTTGCGACTGAAACACACCATCAAATAGATACCCAAAATAAGAATTGATGGGTTTGCCAACTTCAATCAAGGTATATTCTTGCACAAACCTTTGATCACCCTGAAGTATCCTTGGCAATTCGCCAAGGTTTGTGACTTCATTCTTGACCGTCGCAAGGTTCAAATCCGTTGTCCACAAAAAATCATCACCTTGATAGTTCCGAGATGAAACATTAAATTCAAAGCCGCTGTTTCTTGTATCTCCAACATTTTGCAATGAACTATCAAAACCTGTTGTTGATGGAATTGGCAATAGTAACAACAGATCTCTTGTGTTGTTTAAGAAATACTCAACTGACCCTGTAATACGCCCATTGAGGAAACCAAAATCTATGCCTGCGTTGAATGACTCTGTTGTTTCCCACTTCAAGTCGGGGTTTGCCAATTGAATTGGTGCTATGGACTGTAACTCGACACCGTCCAAGACTGCAATTGGTCCCGACCCCAGGAGAACTAAGGATCTTCCATTACTTATTTCCTGATTTCCACTTAAACCATAACTTGTCCTCAATTTTAAATTGGAAACAATTCCCTCTTCAGGGTAAAAGGATTCATTTGAAATATTCCAAGCCAAAGCCCCAGATGGGAAGTATGAGAATTTATTGTTTTCACCAAACCTTGATGATCCATCTGCCCTGAATGTGCCAGACAATAAGTATCTGTCGTTCAGATTATAGTTTATTCTACCAAACCCGGAAATAATGGTATTTTCTCCACGAAAAGATTCGACATCAAATTTTGTAGGGTCTCCTGCACCCAAATTATCAGCTCCGAACGAAGTAGTTGGAAAGTTTTGTGCCGATGCACCAAATGATGAATTCTCGAATTTTTGATAGGAATATCCTGCAAGAAAATTAAATTTGTTTTTGGAGCTAAACTCTGTTTTATAATCTAGTGTAATTTCTAACAAATTATTATTGAATTCGCTGAGAACTTTTTGAGCTCGGCCTTCATCCAAGATTCCTTTTTGGGTTTGGGTGTCTAGGAACAGATCCTCCCGTAAAATTGTTTGATTATACCCTAGATTGATCTTGGCTTTCAGCCCTTCAGATATTTCGGACTCCAAGAAAGCATTTCCGAAAATGCGGGTAATCTTGGCAAATTCATCAATGGTTTCTGCCTGGGCAACAGGATTGCTTAAATCCTGAAGGCTTATTGAATAACTTCCATCACTGTTAAAGACTGGCAATGTAGGGGGCAACTGTAGGGCTGCAGCGATTACCCCAGCCTCTCTGTTGACCCCGAGCCCCAAAGGGACTTTGTTTTCTTTTTGAACACTATTGTTGAAGTTGATTCCTACCGTAGTTTTTTCACCAATCGAATGGGTAAGGTTTATCCTTCCGGACAATCTCTCAAAGCCTGAATTAATGACTATTCCATCTTGGTCAAAATAATTAAGTGATAAATAGTATTGAGTATCCTCAGACCCTCCTGAAAATGAAAGGCGATGCTCCTGAATAAGTGCTGAGCGCAATATTTCATCTTGCCAATTAGTGCCTTGGCCTATGGCATTAATGGTTTCTTGATCAAATAGGGGGGCATTTCCCCTGTCTATTTGTAGGTCATTGTAAAAGGACGTATACTCTTGTGCGTTCATCAAATCGAGTTTCTTTGCTGCCACTTGGAAACCTATTGATGTATTGTAATTAATTTCCAACCGGGCACCTTTACGTCCTTGCTTGGTGGTGATCAAAACCACACCATTTGAGCCTCTGGCACCATAAATTGCCGTTGCAGAGGCATCTTTCAATACCTCAATCGATTGAATGTCGGAAGGGTTTAAGGAGTTTCCCGGATTTTCACCCGGAAGCCCATCAATCACATACAGAGGTTCGTTTCCGGCCGTTATGGAATTTGTTCCACGAATTCTAATTGAAAAACCACCGCCTGGCCGAGCACTCGATTGTGTAACCTGTACACCGGGAATTCTTCCTTGAATGATTTGATCTACAGAAGCCTGGGAGTCCGTGTTTAATTCATCGCCTCTTATAGAGCTTACCGCCCCGGTCAAATCACTCTTCCTTACTGTTCCGTATCCTATCACAACAACTTCGTCCAGTTTTGCGGTATCTTCTTTTAGCTTAATTGTAAAGGCTGTTTGGCCATCAATAGGCAATTCTTGGGCTATAAAGCCAATGTAGGAAACTGTCAGGACCACATTATCACTGGAAACTTCAAGAGTGAAGTTCCCATCAAAATCGGTTTGAGTTCCATTGTTTGTGCCTTTTTCAACAATACTCGCTCCCGGTAAAGGTTTCCCAGTGCCATCGACTACCGTCCCAGTAATCATAAACTGGGGTGTTGCCGGCAAACTTTTATACCCCAAGATTGTGTTAATAGGTTCAATAGCCTGTTCCTTAAGGTAAATTCTATTCTTAATAATATTGTACCCGGTTTTTGTATTTCTAAAAACCCGATTTAAGACTTTGTCTATCTGTTCTTTTTTAACGTTTACGGTTACCTTTCGATCTATATCTACATCTCTTACCTTATAAATGAAACGAAATTCAGTGGCACTTTCAATTTCGTCCAAGAATTGACCAACAGAAACATTGGTTAAATCAAGTGTGACCATTTTTTGTTGGGAATAGGTTTCGTTAGCGTGTAGAACTGACAAAGCTATAAATGCAAATAAAAAGCTCAGCGTATGTTTAAAGTCAAGGTTAACAATGTGGTGCCTGTTTGTCGATTCAATCAAATTTTTCATGTTTATAGAGTGAATGTTGTGGTTATTTTTTTTTTGGATTGTTTTTTTCAGTTAGCTATATGTTTTTTTTCATAGTTATTGGTCAACTGCCTTTGTCAGTCAAATCACTAATAGATGGTTATCACGTTATCCTTTACAGTGTAGGATATATCGTATATTGTTCTCAGCTCCATCAGGATTTCTCTGATTAGGGGAGCAGTGCCAAAACTGGCATTGAATTTTTCTGTCGACAGATCTTTGTTTTTATTGATAATTTTTACATTATAATGTCTTTCGAGCTTTTTTAAAATGTTGTCAAAAGACATATTCCTGAAAACCAACTCTCCCTTGATCCAGGAGGTGTAGATATCCGTTGTTACCGATTCCGTGGCTATTGTCCCATTTTTTTTATCGAAGCTGGCTTTATACCCCGGTGCCAGGCGTTTACTTGTCTCTTCATCGAATTCTTCAGTATCAGCATATAGCCCAACCGAACCTTCAACTAGCACAATCTCTGCAACTTCGTCTTCTTTGTAGGCATTAATATTAAATCGTGTGCCCAATACCCTGACGCTTAAATTGTTTAAATTGACGATAAAAGGATGGGCGGAATCCTTTTTGACATCCATAAAAACTTCACCGGAAAGGAAGACCTTTCGCTCCATGTCTTCTACGAATTGTACAGGATATTTAAGAGATGAGCCGGCATTGAGATAAGCTATGGTACCATCTGATAATTGTAGTTCGAAGGTTTTTCCGTATGGAACTGTCAGCGTATTGAATACCAATTCTTTATGAGAATCCTTTTTCGTATAAAGCAATTGATTTTTGTTTTGTTCCCCCACCTTATTTCCCTTTTTGTCAAAAATGCTCATAGTTCGGTCCTCTTGTATGATTTCAATACTCCCATCTTCAAGTTCTAGAGTAATCGCATTGGCTGAGGTACCGATATAATTAGATTGATTGGAAATCAGCAGGAAAAAGTATCCCGTACTGAAAATTCCAATAAAAATCGCAGCGATACGTAAAAGTTGGGTTGTTTTAAGTTTTCGTTTTTGATTAGTTTCTTCAAATTCGATACTTTGATTAATTTGCTCGAACAGCTGAATCTTTACCTTTTCTTTTTCAGTTATGTTCCAAGATTCCATAATATTTTCAGCTTGAAAAGCTTGGTAAAAAGCAAAGAGCAGATTTTTTTCCTTTTTTGAACATTCTCCTCTTTCAAATTTTATTAGTAAATCAAAAAAAGTTTTTTTGTCCATAGTTGACTTTATAATAGTATGATGCAAAAAGAGCGACCAACTCACACAGAAAATATCCAAAAAGCAAGAAAATTGTTTTATACCAAACGCTAAATATTCCCTCATGTTCAAATTGTCCTAGTGCAATATTTTCAGTATAAATTATTGTGGCAAAAGGAAACCAGAAATAGTGCGGGTTAATGAAATGATAAGTAAAAGAGAGAATTTAACCGACTGGACACGCGAACCCCTCTTTAAGTTTAATTGAAAAATGACAAAAAAATCAGCCAATTGAATGATTTGGCCTTTTTTGTTAAAAAGATGCGCAGGTGCTTCAGAGCAAGATACAATTGATTTTCAACTGTTCGGTGCGAAATACCAAAATGATTAGCTATTTCAGTAATGGTGTAGTTTTCAAAACGGCTCATATAAAATATGGTCTTGCAACGAGCAGGAAGCGAGTTAGCTGCTTTTTCTATTTTCAGCTCCAGATCTTTTAAATTCAAATTTTGTTCAGCAACGGGAACATCCGCCAAACCATGAATCTTTTCTTCATGTAATTTGGTAAATTTTTGATTTCGAATTTTTAATAGGGCATTATTTCTTACCGCCTGAAAAAGATAACTTTTTAAATTTTGGATTTTTGTTGTTTCTCTCTTTACCCATAGGTACACAAAAACGTCATGAATGACATCTTCCGTTAGCCCTTTATCCTTAAGTATATTTATGGTCGCTGAATATAACCCTTCCCAATACTTATCATATACTTGTTTGAATGCCAATCGATTCCCCTTCTTCATTAAAGACAGAAGGTCTTTGTCATATAATGATTCGGTATATTTTTCTCGTTTCATATTGACATATTTTCATCAAATCAACCCCATACTTGAAAGCACAACAACTAACTTAAATACACATATGAACTAATAATAGCAGTGTGTTTTTGGCAATTGATTGCAAAGTACCTTGGAGAACTTTACTGCGACTTAATTAAATAGTATATGAGCCAATCCTTTTAGGGTCTTCGGAGGAATGTATATAATAATTTAGCGGGTGTATTTCTAAGATTGAGGGTATTACCCTTAACCTAAATTATTTTTAATCAGGTCGACCACCATGAAAGAGACAAAGAATCAAGTCCCAAAGGAGCGCATTATTTTTCCAATACGATGGAAAAAAGAAGATTACGCAATCTTGCCTGCTCAATTGGGACTTGATTCTCTATCTATTATAGCTTTATTTTCTCATAAAGCCCTGTCCTATGTATTTTAAAAACCCCGGGATAGAGGATCGCCAAAATGTCCAATCATGCCCACCGTCTTTGATGCGAAACTCATGGTCTACTTTCATGTTCCGTAGTTCGACATGGGCTTTGGCATTGCCAGAATAGAGAAAATCATCATCGCCAATGTCAAAGTAAAACCTGGTTTTTAGTTTATCTTTAGGTACCCCTTGAATCAATTTCATGGGGTTGTTGGCATCCCAATGAGTTTTATCGGGATTTTGAGAATCTACATCCATCCCATAAAGGTTTTTAGCCAGTCCTTTCCACATGGGGTTTTTAGTCATTGGATCATCCATTGAAATAATGGCCGCACTGAGTGGTACACAGGTTCCGAACATATCATGGTGTTTGACCCCATACAAAAAGGCGCCATAGCCACCCATTGAATTGCCTACAACGGCCCGGTGTTCCTTTGTCTTTTTAATTCTATAGGTTTTTTCGACCATTGGTATAAATTCTTGAAAGAACATATCTTCAAACCTTAAATTGCCTTGGAAATCATTGATGTAAAAATACTGCCCTCCATCAGGCATTATTACAATTGAAGGAGGGATTTGTGCCTTCTCAATGGCAGAATCCATGAAATGGTCTATAAGCCCATATTGTACCCAAACATTTTCATCCCCCCCATAACCGTGCAAAAGATAGATTACAGGGTAGCTTCTTGTAGAGTCATCATAACCGGTTGGCAAATAAACGGTATAATCAACCTCTTTGCCCAAAATGGTGCTCTTTACCGACTGTCCTTCCAAAACTTTTCCTTGCCCTATACAAAACATAGAGCTTAAAAAGGTTATAACAACAGCGGTATGAAGCATAGAACTTCTTGATTTTTTCATTTTTTGTTTTTTATAGATTATCCAAGTTGATCTTTTTGCTGCCGAACAAAGGGGCATAGGTCCGAGCCTCGGCAAAAGTCAGTCGATTCCGCAAATAAACTATTTGGGCGTGCACCCTTATAAAAGGGGTGTCAATCTCAGGTGGGATATCATACCATTCGTCATCAAAAGTGAAAATAACACTCCGGTTACCCGTCAATGCTCCTGGCGTGAGCACCCCGTGAACTTTCGGAACATTGTCACCCTCATTGGCATAATGGACATATTGAGGGCCTCGGGGGAACCACATGCCAGCACCGCCAATGGTTTCTACCATGAGTTGGGCCAATTGGCTGTTCGAAAGCTGGTTTTCCAGCGAACGTAGTGATCTGGCCAAGTGAAAGGCCCCCTGACTGTGTCCCAACAAAAGTACCCTGGTCTCTGTATCAATGATTTCGAGCACACTCTTTTCAATAGCGGCCTCCACGACCTCGTTGGTGGGCAAAATGATTTCAATCACATCAGCAATTCCTTCTTTGGTACCATTATGTATGCCTACAACGGGTCGACCTGTAAATTCTGCAATTTCAAGCATATTTTTATATTGCTTGGCCACATCAGTGCCGGCACCGTTGACAAACCATATGGGTTCGTCGTTTGTGATTGTTTCTGGGTATACTGGGGGCACATCCAGAATACTGGTGGTCCGATAATCAAAAAGTAAGGTGTCCGCCCCTACGTAGTAACCATCAAATTGAATGTCTTCGGACATGTTGCCGAACAGCGATACTTTATCCGACTCGGTTAGATTAATGGAAGCATTCAGATTTTCTTCCTCAAAAGATGTGTCCGAGCAGGAGGCGAACAATAGCAATGACAAAAATGCCGTTCCAAAAAATAAGCGATTGGTTTTCTTCATAGTTAAAATGATTTATATAATTTTTGTTAAAATTCTAATATGTAAAGGTCACTTCATTGGGCAAATACCCGATTCTATGAGCATTGATGATAAGTGTCTGTCCCTTTTCCAAACTAATGGTTTCTCCTAGGTAGATCTTCCATGGCTTGTGCACATCAACAAGTTCAATGGTCTTTTCTTGGTCGATTGTAAAACCAAAATCCCAACTTTTGGCCCTACGCCTTGATTTCGCGTCAAGGAGGTCACCTTGGTCAACTATGCGATAACCGATCGAAGCTCCTTTAGTAGCACATTCTATAGTAACCCCATTTTTGTTACCTATTATTTTCGGGGGAGATGTTTTAGGAGGTTCCTTTGTGTTTTTCCACCAATTGTTGAATACCATCTCTTTTTCGCCGACCGAGGATAGGTCGCCCACTTTTGTTATCCAATCAAAAAGAGTTTCTTTAAGTTCTTTCTTTTTTGCCGCATATTGGGGCTCTTCCGCAATATTTAACAACTCATTGGGATCCATTTTCGTGTGATAGAGTTCTTCGGAAGGTTTATTTCCGGCAAACCAGTCCAACAGATAGGGGTTATCTAAATTTCCCTCTTTATAGAGTTCCAATATTTCTTTCATCGTGGGTATGCCCTTTCTGTATTGCAGGTCTTGGTATTTGGGGAGTTCTGGCATAAAGTTGTACACATACCTGAAGTCACCGTCGCTCACAGACCGTACCCTATCATATTTATTTGCCATACGGTCTCTCGCCGCAAAGACATACTTTCTTCCTTCCGAAGATTTGTATGCCCCCAGAAAAGCGGTTCCCTGAAGATGGTCGGGAGGCTTGATACCCGCTATGGAAAGCATTGTTGGTGCCAAGTCCACTGCACTGATCAACCTATCGTCTTTGGTGCCGGAAAAACGGTTTTTGGGAAATTTAGTGATTAAAGGTATATGCGTCCCCCTTTCAAGAATTTCCCGCTTGGTCCAAGGCATGCATCCACCATGATCGCTAAAAAATATCACATAAGAGTCATCATAGACTTGATCTTTTTTTAACTTGTCAACAATCTCGCCCACAGCCTGATCCATTTGTTCGATACGGGTATAGAGAACTGCCATATCTTTGCGCACAGTTTCGGTATCGACGTAATATGGAGGCAACTTCATGTCATTGGGGTCGAAAAAAATGCTGTCTGGCGACGCCATCAACTTTGATTCGTGTGTGACAGCCAAGTTGAACACACTGAAGAACGGAACGTTTTTAGGCCTATATTCATAAGAAGCCGCTGGGCTACTGTCATCCCAAACTGTAACCGGCACTTCAAACTGATAATCTTCTTTATAGTTGTTTGTCGTATAATAGCCCCGTGCCCTTAGATATTCAGGAAAAGCCTTTACATTGTCCGGCAAAACGGCTGAATAGCTTGGCAGGCCTTCCGGCATAAAAATTGTTGAGTTAGAAAGGGTGCGCATGTGTTGTGTGCCTATAGAAATTGCATGCATGCCGGTAATAATGGATGATCTACTAGGTGCGCATACCCCGGACGTGGTATATGCTTTTGTAAAAACAACCGCATCTTGAGCCAGAGCATTTATGTTAGGGGTTTTCGCAATTGAATCGCCATATACTTCCAAAAAAGGGGAAATATCCTCGCATACTATCCAAACTATATTCGGGCTTTGCTGAGAAAACATCACCTTACACATAAGAAAAACCAATAAGATGGCAACCATAAGCAACAACCTAGTCGTTCCTTGACCTATTTTTTTAAGATGACTTTTCATGTCTGCAGAGTTTTAACTTGTTGGTCGCCCATTTTTAGTAAGAGATGAAAACCCCTTTTTTATAGACATCATTTTTTGTTTTCTTGACACTCTTAGCCCTTTTGAGCTGGGCACCCAACTTCTCATATCATTAAAAAGTTAATTTGTAAAAAAATTTATCATTGTTATCAATTCTTTATTTTTTTTATACATTAGTTGCGATAATTTCAATAATGGGACATGATAATATTCCATTTACTAATTATGATTTTGTCAATTGGCAAATTTGCCATACCATTTGGATTACGGTATCAATGGGAAGAGAAAAAAAAATAGACCAAGTACTAGACTCTATAGAGAAACTGCTCTGGAAAGATCTGAAGAAAGGCTGTTTGGCATCTTTGGGGTCTCTATATGACCTTTACGTTGACAAACTTTTTGCCTATGGGTACAAAATCAGTGGAGATAGAGCTAAAGTTCAAGATGAAATCCACAATCTTTTTCTAGACCTTTATAGATACCACAAGAAATTATCGGATGTCAAAAACATAGAGGCCTATTTGATAATGTCCCTTAAAAGAAAACTCATTAAGCAAAGCGACCATAAGATCAAGAGTTTGGAGAGCGAATTGGAAACCTTTAACAATAGTTACTCTACTGCAGGCCTGACGGTTATTTCACATGAGGAAGAAATGATCGAAGATGAAAAAGAAAATGAACTGTCAAAGAGGCTAAAAAAAATAATGGTCAATTTAACGGATCATCAACGAAAGATACTTCGACTTCGTTTCGCCCAAGAAAAGACATATCAACAGATCGCCGGAGATTTGGGACTTTCTGTTGCTTCTGCCAGAACACTGGTTTACAGAACGTTAAAAACGATCCGCGACACCGCCTTAACATTGTTCTTTTAAAAAAGCGTTTTTTTTTGTCTATAAATATCAAAAACTGCCCTCTTATATATGGACGGTAAGTTCCATTTACCCCATAATTACAAATAAAGTATGAACTTTAGCGAGAACGAACCACTTTCCGACTTAGAGCGGACAAAGCTTAAGAGCCGTATTATAAGATCGGCCAAACTTCTAAGAAAAAATGCAAAAAGGCAACGAAGGGCAACGTTGTTGTACGGTGCGGCGGCATCGATAGCGCTGTTGTTTGCTGTTTTTACCGTTTTTGACAAATCTAGCGAACAGTCATTGCAGGATTATATTGATGAAAATAAATCAATTGTTGACTTTGGCAGTAGCAGCCAAGTAATCGTGGTGCTCGGAGAGAGAGAAAAAATTCAACTAAATGAAAAGAACAACACATTAAGGTACTCGTCAACGGGAAAAGATCTGCACGTGGGAACAGGTGAAAAGTATAGACAAACTATAGAAGATGAAAAAAAACCTGTATTCAACACGATACTGGTGCCCTTTGGAAAACGTACCGACGTGACCCTTTCTGATGGAACGAAAATATGGATAAATTCAGGGTCTAGGCTTATCTACCCTGCGTTTTTCAGGGATAAGGAGCGGGAGGTCTTTCTCGAAGGTGAGGCCATATTCGAAGTTGCACATAACCCATCAAAACCCTTTCGGGTGATCTCGACCAATCAGGAGATCAATGTATTGGGAACCGTTTTCAATGTCAGCACTTATCCCGATGATGAAATGGCTAGTACAGTTCTTAAGAGCGGCAGTGTTTTGGTGACCTATGACCATGATGACGAAAAGTCTTTTAAGATGGCCCCGGGCACAATGGCTGGCTATAATACCAAAACCAAAGAAATAGAAATGCACGATGTGAACATTGATGAATATTTTGGGTGGAGAGAAGGCTTCCTAAATCTGAAAAACCGTGATTTGGAATATATCACCACAAAATTGTCGAGATATTATGGTGTGGAAATTTTCATAAAGGAAAATCATTTAAAAACAGAAACATTTTCTGGAAAACTTGACTTAAAGGAAAATCTGGGGCAAGTCATACAAACTATAGGAGAAGCATCTAACTTTTTTGCGGAATATCAAACCGACAAAATCATACTGGCCTCCACCAAGTTAAATTTAAAAGATACAGTGCCTATGAAATAAAATATACAGAATGAAATGAAAACCGACAGATGTTGGCGCATCTGCCGGTAAAATGTATTACCGAAGTAATAACTAAACTGAACTCTAAAATTATGAATAATTACTTAAGTATTGCCCATGTTCTAGGCAAATTAAATGGTCAATCCATTTCAATAAAAATAATGAGGTCCTTTCTTTGTTACATATTATTGGGGTTAACCGCTCTCTATGCAAACCACTCTTACTCACAGACCAAGTTTAATCTTGACCTTAAAAATGTAAGTTTAGAGACACTATTCAACCAGTTACAGGATGAAAGCGAGTACATCTTTTTTTACAAAGATGGTATTTTGCCCAATGATAATTCAATTACTCTCAAGAAAAACAATATAACCTTACCTAACGTTCTTGACTCTTTATTAGAATCGTACGGTCTAGGTTACAATATTATTGGCAGACAAGTAACAGTCTTTAAAGATCAAACCTATCATATACCAAACACCGACGCCGTTTTTTTTCAAGATTTTACGGTCAGCGGAACGGTTTTGGATGATTCAGGAGTTCCTTTGGCAGGAGCAAATATCATCGAAAAGGGAACCACGAACGGCACCCAAACCGATTTTGATGGAAATTTTTCGATCAAGGTAACTGACGGTGATGTCATATTGACCGTATCCTATATCGGGTTCACTACGAAAGAAATCCCTGTCAACGGACAATCGGTTTTGAACATTGTCTTGCAGGAAAGTACTGCCGTCCTTGATGAAATCGTGGTTGTCGGCTATGGAACGCAGAAGAAAAGTGACTTAACTGGGTCCGTGGCGTCATTGGGTCAAGACGACATGAACCCGGGGGCGAACGTATCCGTGGACCAAATGATGCTAGGTAGGGCTGCTGGGGTACAGATAAACCAAGCCAGTTCAGCCCCTGGAGGTGGGTTGGCAATTAGGATCAGGGGCTCCAACTCTTTGAATGCCAGTAACGAGCCTTTGTATGTAATAGATGGGTTCCCGATTGACAACAGCCCCAACCTTGGTTCTGGCGGGGTGGCCGAAGTAGGTCAAAACCTGAGCCCTAGGAATCCCTTGAATTCCCTGAATCCAGCTGATGTGGAATCGATAGAGATTTTAAAGGATGCCTCAGCAACGGCAATTTACGGTTCAAGAGGGGCAAATGGGGTAATTTTGATCACTACCAAGAAGGGAAGCAAAGGCAAGGTAAATGTCACGTATGATGTATATGCAGGTATCCAATCGGTCGCTGAAAAAATCGATGTGCTTTCCACCTCACAATACATAGATGCCATAAACGACTTGTCAATTGCACAAGGAAACGCAGTGGTTTTCAACAATGAGGATATTTCAAGAATCGGCAGGGGGACCGATTGGCAAGATGAAGTCTTTCGCTCGGCTCCTTTGACCAATCACAACCTGGCTGTGAGCGGGGGCAGCGAAAACACAAACTATTATGCCTCATTCAACTATTTTGATCAAGAAGGTGTTGTAAAAAATACGGGGATAAAAAGATATACCGGAAGAATAAACCTTGAGACAAAAATTGGGAACAAGACCCAGATAGGCCTAAACTTCAACACAAGTTTGGTCAAGGACAACAACAATGTCGATGGCGTCAATACCAATGAGCAAGCAGGGCCTATTTATTCTTCATTGTTATATGATCCTACGGAGACCATATTTAATGACGATGGTACTTTTAGCCAGTCGGCGAATCTGACTGTCAACAATCCAGTTACCTTGATAAATGCCATCATTAGCGAGAGCGAGACCAATAGAACATTCGGAAGTGCTTTTTTGAACTACGATTTCACTGAAGATCTTTCAGGCAAGTTCAATTTCGGGACCGACAGACAAACATCGAGACGTGACATTTACAATACCACCCAGACCATTCGTGGCGGTGCCGCTGGCGGTATCGCGAACATCAACGTATTGGAACGCTCCAACTATCTGTTCGAGTACACGATGACCTATAACAAAGCTTTTAACGAAGACCATGCACTTACGGTATTGGGCGGTATCACCTTTCAAAAGTTCAGTTCGCGGTTCTTTTCCGGTAATATCAGCGGTTTTCCGACAGATGATATCAAAACTAACAATTTGGCACTGGGCGACACCAATACGGATGTACTCTCTAGTGGCAAGGAAGAAAATACCTTGTTGTCATATCTAGGCAGGGTGAACTATAACCTTTTTGACAAATTTTTATTTACCGCCTCAATAAGGGCGGATGGGTCATCAAGGTTTGGAGAGAACAACAAATGGGGTTATTTTCCATCCTTTGCCTTGGGCTATAAACTTGACCAAGAAGAATTTATTCCCGATAGTTTCAGCCAGTTCAAGCTACGGGCGAGTTGGGGTCAGACAGGTAACCAGGAAATTGGCAACTATGCATCGCAACTGACCTTTGGAACAGGACCCAACGTAGTGTTTGGTGGCACCATTTCAGGCAGTGTCACCCCCCAGCGTATTGCAAATTCAGACCTTAAGTGGGAAACCACCGAACAACTCAACATCGGTCTTGATTTCGGTATTTCAGGGGGCAGATTCAGTGGTAGTTTAGATTATTTTTCAAAAGAATCGAAGGATTTGTTGTTTGACCTTCCATTGCCATTTGCTTCCGGTTATTCATCAATATTGACAAATGTAGGCGAAGTTAAGAACAGTGGGGTTGAGTTTCTTTTTAACTCGACCAACATAGTGACCGATGATTTTAAATGGGATACTTCATTGAATTTTTCCGCCATTAAGAATGAAGTGGTGGATTTGGGACGAATTGAAAGTATTGTGACGGGAAGTGTACAAGCAGTGGGCAACACGGCGATCATTCAAGAAGGTGATCCCCTGGCCTCCTATTATGGATATGTTGTCACCGGCATTTTTCAGGAAGGTGACGATATAGCCAATTCACCACAGCCCACAGCCCAGCCAGGCTTTCCAATTTTTGAAGATAGAAATGGAGATGGGGCCATTACGCCTACCGACCAGACCATTATAGGCACCCCATATCCTGATTTTACCTATGGTATACAAAATTCAATTTCCTACAAGAATTTGACGTTGGACTTCTTTTTTCAAGGTCAGGCAGGTGTCGACCTATTGAATATCAACCTGATAGAGTCTCTCTATCCTGCAAACTTCAGAAGAAACCGACTTGCGCACCAAATATTAGATCGATGGACGCCCCAAAATACAGGTGCTAAATGGCCATCAGGGGTAAACCCCAATGCCTATGGTGCAGGAAAAGTGAATACCCTGACCATTCAAGATGCATCTTACCTGCGTTTGAAAAATGTCAGGCTATCGTACAACGTTCCAGTTCAAAATATTGATTTTTTGAACTCACTTCAAGTCTATGTGACCGGCCAGAACCTGTTTACAATTACTGATTATGTGGGATTTGATCCTGAGGCTAATTCATTCGGTAGAAGTAACGTTAGGATCGATTATAGTAGTTATCCCCTGGCAACAACCTATATGTTGGGTCTTACTGCCAATTTTTAGGTCAAACAATTAAAAAATCATAATTATGAAAACTTATTATTATAGAATAGCTCTCACTATAATGCTGTCTGGCCTGCTGGGCTGTGAAGAACGTTTGGAGGAAGAGGTGTTCTCTGAGCTCTCGCCCTCAACACTTTTTACCTCTGAGCAAGGTCTCAGCTCCTTATTGAATGCAGCTTATGCCTATTCGCATAGGGCTGGGGATGATGAATCCTGGTCCCCTTATTATTTGGGAACCATGCCAGCCGGTGAGGTATGGGGCGCTGGTGGGTCGATTGAAAGTGTATGGCAATCATTGATCGATTACAATTGGGACAGCAACCATGGCCAATTGATTCCTGTATGGATAGTGTACTTTAGTTCCATTCGTGATGCGAATCTGGTCCTGGACAACCTGGACAATGATTCTTTTTCGAATGATTTTAAGCAGAGAACGGAAGCCGAGGCCCATTTTATAAGGGGATGGGCCTATTCGGAGCTTTACAAGCTTTTTGGTAGGGTGCCGATTTATCGGTCTTCTACTGATGATCCTTTGCTGCCCCGATCAACTGACGAAGAGACTCAGGCCTTTATAGAGCAGGAACTGTTGGGGGCAATAGCCACTTTACCCAACCAACCTCCGGCCTTTGGAAAAGCATCCAAAGGCGTGGCCATGTCGGTCTTGGCAAAGTTTTACCTGAACACCAAGCAATGGCAAAAAGCGGCCGACATGTCCTCGGGCGTCATGGATTTGGGACTGTACAGTCTTTTGCCCAATTACTCAGACGTGTTTGAAATATCGAACGAGGGCAATGCCGAGGTCATTTGGGCACTTCCCAAAGATGCTGCTGGGGCGGGCCAGTTCATGAATGCGCTGATTTTCCCACCGGATTATCCAAGACCTTTCCCGAACAATTCTGTATTTGCTGCACGCACTTACTTATTTGATGATTTTGTAAACTCCTTCGAGGCGACAGATACTAGAACCAGCCGTATAATAACCGAATGGCAGAGTACGGCAACCGGTGAACTGGTAATGGGGTTGGGCAACGATCAATCACACCCCTATAAATTACCTTTTGACCCAAATGCCGTGGGAGCGTCAGCTGGCAATGATATTATTGTCATCAGGTATGCGGACATATTGTTGACAAGGGCAGAAGCACTCAATGAACTCAATGGTCCCACCCAAGAGGCCATCGACCTGATCAACGAGGTCAGGAACCGGGCCGGTGCCACCCCCTTGAATCTGGGAAGTTTTGGCAAAGATTCCTTAAGAGATGCCATATTGAGTGAAAGGGAGTGGGAATTTTACTTTGAAGGAAATGCGAGGGAAGACCAAATAAGACACGGGGTCATGATTTCTAGGGCCCAAGCAAGGGGGAAAAATGCCCAGGATTTTCATGTGCTCTATCCGATTCCCCAAAGAGAACTGGATGCCAATTCAAATTTGGAACAAAATCCTGGATATTAAAAATTAAATTTAGATGAAAGTAAATACAATTAGATTCATGAACATAAAGCTGTTTTTGACACTTGCCTTCTTGTCATGGGTTGGCACCTGCACGGGACAACAAGCCAATGTCGACCAAGTTACACAGAGAGAAGACGTACCTCCGAACTTTGTTGTCATTTTTGCCGATGACCTTGGGTATGGTGATTTAAGCTCATATGGGCACCCCACGATACATACCAAAAACCTGGACCAAATGGCGGTCGAAGGCCAAAAATGGACGAACTTCTATGTTGGGTCAAGTGTATGCACGCCCAGTAGGGCAGCATTGCTGACCGGGAGGTTGCCCATCAGAAATGGAATGACCAGTAAGGTGAACCGTGTTCTTTTTCCCGATTCCCATAAAGGATTGCCGCAAAGTGAGATAACCTTGGCCGAACAATTAAAAAAAGTCGATTATGTGACGGCTTGTATTGGCAAATGGCATTTGGGACATAAAGAGGAGTATTTGCCAACGAGCCAAGGGTTCGACTATTATTTTGGTATTCCTTACAGCAATGACATGGACAACATTATTCCATTCAGGTCAACTCAAGGGTATATTGATTTTTGGAAATCGGAAGAGAGGAAAGATATAAATACTTTCAATGTTCCACTAATGCGCAATACGGAGATAGTGGAACGGCCAGCTGATCAGAATACATTGACAAAACGTTATAATGAAGAGGCTGTTAAGTTCATTCAACAAAACAAGGAAAAACCATTTTTTCTCTATTTGGCCCATAACCTTCCACATGTGCCCCTTTTTGCCTCTAAAGATTTTTTGGGCACCAGTGACAGGGGTGTCTATGGGGATGTCGTTGAAGAGATTGACCACGGGGTAGGGCAGATATTGGCCGAACTGAAAAATAACGGTCTCGATGAAAATACAATTGTGGTATTCACCTCTGACAATGGCCCTTGGCTCATCATGAAACAAGAAGGTGGAAGTGCAGGACTTTTGCGCGAAGGAAAAGGGTCAACATGGGAGGGGGGTATGCGTGAACCCTGTATTTTTTGGGGACCTGGCCGAATACAACCTGGTTTGGTGAAGCAAATAGGTACTACCATGGATTTGTTTACCACCTTTAGCAAATTGGCAAACGTGCCTTTGCCCGATGATCGACAAATGGATGGAAAAGACCTAGGCCCAACACTCTTCGAGAAAAAGCCCAGCGAAAGAAAAGAAGTGTTTTATTACAGGGGAGATGAGCTTTATGCGGTTAGATTAGGTGCCTTCAAAGCACATTTCATTACTGAAGGCGCCTATGGCCCACCGATGCGTGAAGAACATGACCCCCCAATTCTCTACAACCTCGAAGTGGACCCATCTGAAAAGTATAATGTTGCTGAAAATAACCCAGAGATCATTGAGCAAATCAAAGCTTTGGTAAAAGAACATAATTCAAATTTGGTCAAAGGGGAAGATCAGTTGAAAGACAGGGGTTGACCTTTGAATTGCCATTGAAATTTAAACTGAGTTCATTATCAAGATATATGAAAAAACAATATCAAATTCAAAGTTTGGTTATTATGTTACTGCTATTAAGCTTTAGCATTGTTGCCCAGAACCAAGAAAGTGGTTATTCACTTGTGGAAATCCCCGCTCCGTCACTTAAGGATAATTTAATAGGGACGAACGATGTTCAAAAGATTGGTGTCTATTTACCGCCTTCTTATTCAGGTTCGGACGAACTGTTTCCGGTGGTCTATTTTCTGAACGGGTATACTGTTGAGGCTGGCGAATATCCCAAAACGGAGGCTTTTGATAGTTATATGAAGAATAATAAAGAACACGAGTTCATCTTAATAGAACTCAACGGCCATAATCTGTTTGAAGGGTCGATGTATGCCAATTCACCTGTTTCGGGAAATTGGGAAGATTTTATCGTAAGAGATGTCATTACTTATGTTGACAGCCATTACAAAACTTTGGCGAAACGGGAATCTCGTGGAATAAGTGGACATTCAATGGGCGGAGGTGGAACAATCAATATCAGCTTAAGGCATCCCGAGGTATTTTCTGTGGCCTATGCCATGAGTCCTGCCGTTTTGGCAAATGATAATTTATTGAATGGTATGTTTAAGAACGATTCGACCTTGGTGCAGGTTCAGAATTTATCCGAAAAAATGGTAAATGTGAGGGATGAGGATTTTTCTGAAACCTTGCAACAAGAATTAAAATCGTATGACCTAAAGATAACGAGCATATTTGGTATTCTTGCCTTTGGATCTGCATTCTCTCCCGATCTTTCACAACCCTTAAAGATTGCATTCCCGTTTACGATGAATGCCGATGGCACCTTTTCCAAGAAAGAAGAAGTCCTAGAGAAATGGGTAGCTGGTTTTGGGAATTTGGAAGAAAAAGTGAAAAATTACAAGAACAATTTAACCCAGTACAAAAAAATTGCATTGAGTTGTGGCTATCAGGACGAAACTCCCGGATTGCTCGAAGGTTCAGTTTATTTCTCTACATTGTTGAAAGAGGAAAAAATACCACATAGCACCTGCTGGTACACCGGCAAACATAGTGACAAGGTCAGTGAGCAACTCATCGGTGAGGTATTTCCGACTATGTCCGCCTACCTACATGGTGAAAAGTAATATGATAGGTTGATTTTGAGTTAGTTTTTTTAAGGGAGCGCAGCTTGTCTGCGCTTTTTTACTTTTGCTTCCAGTTCCTGTCCTTATGCTGATTTTCTTATTATGAACTAATACATTCACACCGTGAAACCAACAGATTCGAAAAAGACTTTTAAGTGGGATTGTAAAATGCCACACCTGAAAGTATTGGCTTTTTTATTTATTTTTTTGACATTTTTCTTTACAGTCCATGGCCAAGGTTCTGAGTTACTTTGGCTCGAAAATGATTCCATTAGGGTATCAATAAGCAAAAAAGGGGCTGAACTTCAAAGCATAAAAGGCAAAATCAGTGAGTTTGAGTACCTATGGCAGGGCAATGGTGAATATTGGGCGGACAGGGCTCCCATAATGTTTCCAGTAAATGTCAGATTCAGGGACAACGAATTTTATTTTCGGAACGTCAAATACGATATGCCGAAAATGGGAATTTTAAAAGAGCGCTTTATGACAGTAAAACATAAATCAAATGATGAGGTTACATTAAGTTTTGTTCCCAACAAAGAAATATTGCATGAAAACTATCCCTTTTTGTTCAAAATTTCAGTTCGATATAAATTGACCGATAATACCATCTTGAACGAATACGTCATCAGAAATGACGATACCCATAGCATGTATTTTGCACTTGGGGGGCATCCTGGGTTTAATCTGTCACTTGGTCAACCAAATGATAGAAAAAAGCATGAGTTGTTTTTTTATAAATCCCTTTCTGCCCAAAGAGAACTAATTAAAAATAGTCTTCTGAAAGATTCGGTAGCCCCCTTTTTACAAAATGAGACAACTCTTGGATTTGATGATGACAGGATACCTAATACTGGGATTTTCATCAAAGATTCAGTTATCACTAAAATTGGTCTGGCCAAATCTGGCCAAAAATCATACATAAGTTTGATTCTGGGTAATTTTCCGAATGTCAATATTTGGAGCCCTCCAGGATATCCGTTTGTGTGCATTGAGCCTATGGCCTCACATCATGATTTTGAGGATTCTCCAAAAGATATTGAAAAAAAGTCACACCTCGTCACATTGAAACCGGGCGAAACCGTTAAGTATTATTTTTTAATACAAATAGACCAAAGCCTTTAAACAACAATCTACATATTATCAAAACATGGTTTTGCATTTGCTTCTAATGCCTAATTATGTAACGAATTTATGGTGTTTTGTGTTTCGTTTCTGCTTTTCTAAAGAAGGTAATTACTGGCAGTGCCTGTTGTCTTTGGCGTTACTTTAAAACATGAAATATTACATTTGAGGTTTATTGAGAAAATTTGATAAGTTTTGGAATAACCATTTTTCAATATAAGTCATAAACACGACCTTGCTTCAGTAGGTTATTTTGCATATGAAGTGATTTAAACTTTTTTTGGACGAGAGATAGTGTAAGGTTCCCCTAAAGCAAAGCGTCCATAAATATACTTTCTTTTGTGAAATGGCTGTCCATTAGCAATTAGGGAAAGCTGGATTTCCCTCGGCTTTCCAAAATTTTTTCGGTGGCCTGTTGCCCAATGATTCATGTGGTCGGACATTGTTGTATTCCCGGAACCATCTCTGGGTCTGGTCCCTGACCAGATCAAGCTCCGTGAACAGATAAGCATCCAAAACCTCTTTACGGTAGATGCCGTTGAACCTCTCGACCAAAGTGTTCTGGGTCGGTTTTCCCGGTTGGAAATACCGGATCTCGACACCGTTCTTTGTGGCCCATGTATTGAAAATGGCCGAAGTGAACTCAGGGCCATTGTCCACGCGGATGGTCTCCGGTGAACCCCTCCATTCGATGAGCCTGTCCAGTTCTCTTGTTATCCTCCTCGCACTGAGCGAAGTGTCGACGGTGGACACCAGGGGTTCCCTGTTTAGGTCGTCGATTACGTTGAAGACCCTGAACGATTTTCCGTTGGTCAAGGTATCCTGCATGAAATCGGCACTCCATGTGATGTTACAGTCCACGGGGTGTATATGTGGGCTCTTTACCCTTTCGGGCAACCTTCTCTTTCGCTTTCTTCGAATGTTCAGCCCCATCAACACATAGATCCTGTAGACTTTTTTATGGTTCCAGCCGTGGCCCATTGCCCTGAGCATATGGAACATCTTTCTGAACCCGTAGGTCGGGTGACCTTCGGCCAGCTTTTCCAAAGAATCCATAATCACTTCGTCTTCGGGCTTCCTCTTGAAACGGTAATAATAGACCGACAGCCTAAGGCTCACCGCCACACAGGCCGCCTGATACTCAACCCTACCTCTTTGGCCAGGTATCCGACAGCTTCTCGCTTCTCGGCGGGCTTAGCTTTTTTCGATAAGGTTCTTCAGGGCGTTGTTCTCAAAGGCAAGATCGGCTTACATGCGCTTGAACTCGGCAAGTTCCGACTCCATCTCCTTCATCTTCTTGAGTTGGTCTACTCCCATGCCCCCCTTATTTTGCCTTCCAGTTGTAAAAGGTCGGTTGGCTGATACCGTGCTCGCGGCATATCTCGGCAACGGTCTTTCCCTTTTCTTGTGCCGTTAGGACCTTGATGATCTGTGTCTCGGTGAATCTGCTTTTTTTCATTGCCTCAAATTTAAACGTTGAACTCTAATTTCCAACGCTTCGTTTTTCAGGGAACCTTACAGACTTCTGAGATCAGTGTTACCATACTTAAATTCCATAGTCCATGCACAAAGTACACGATAAAGATACTATTGAAATGGAGATAGTTCCGCAGATTTTTCTTTCCCAAAGTGGTTTTCCACCGACAGCCCCGATTTCTGAAATTATCAATGCCATCCTAGTCTAGTTGAAGAGCGGTGCGTAAGGAAAGGAAGAGGCGCAAAAATGACCAATGCACTTTATCTGATCGCTAGGCGAGTTTATGGGCTAGCTCGTCAAGTTTTTGTTTGTAATTGTCCCTGTCCCTGTCCTAAGGATGGGGGCAATTATAATACATGACGGTTGTCAGTCTATTTTTGGATAAACCTGTTGGTGTAATCTTCGGTTACAATACCTTTTATGGTGTTGATTATGAGATGTTGTAGAATCTCGTGCTGGGTATATTTATCAAACAGACTGGTTTTACCAAAAGCGATAGTGTTCAAATTCAAAAAGTACAGTTCACAAACCAATCTCAAGTTCACCTCATTTTGAATAAAGCCCAATTTTTGTGCATCGACAAAGAGTTCGTAAATAGTTTTATTTACCAAATCATTTCGAAAGCTATAATAGAGATCATAGGCCTTAGGGTAATATTTCTTTAGTCCGAAAAGGAACGTGGGACTGAAAAATTTTAAATGTTCGAAACCCTTTTTGTATATCAGTATTATCTTTTCCAGAGGATCTTTACAGAAAGCAATCTCCGATTCTTGGATCTCCCTTGAATATCTTTGCAGTAGATAGACCGTACTCTCTTGAACCAATTCTTCTTTTTTCCTAAAATAATGGTAGATGGTCTTCTTTGATATGCCAAGCTGATTTGCCAACTCATCGAGTGTGAACCGTTTACTCCCAAATTGAGCGAAGTTTAAGGCGGAGCATGCAACAAGTTCGGATTTACAGATCATTGGGTTAAATTATTAAGGCAACATAAAGTTACGTATTTATAACGATAGCGAAATATGATAAAGATCACCAAAATGATAAATAATATTAGGTCGTTAAACCTTTTGTTTCGGTTCTTTCTAGTCAAATATAACTGGTCTTAAATTTCAATAGCATTTTGGATAGACCAAATAATGCCGGGTACTTTAAAATCCCAAATTGAGGCACTTAACTTCCATCTTCTTTGGCTCCATAGCCAAAGTTCCGGCGATTTAAAGATCACGTTTTCCAATGCCTCTGCATAGTCTTCTATAATCCCATTGATTCTCACGGAAACGGGACTTTCCGTTATCAAACTAAAAATGTAGTCCATAGTACCCTCTTTTTATTTTTTTGTAAGAAGGGAACAAAACAACTTCACTGGTTTTTTTGGCAAGCTTTTCGGCCCCTAGAAAAAAGCTGTTTCCCTGTTCAAAAAATGGCAGCAATGTTTGGTACTGATTCTGACAGGGCTTTGATCGCCGATGATGCAGTTCAACATAATGACATTCTTTCGTTCAAGGTCGATAATGGTCCTATATCCCTTGGTGGATTCAATGCAATGGACACCAAATCGTTCTCTATAATTTTAAATAGGCTATTGAAATAGTGGTTTTTAATTGGTTTGTATAAAGTGTCTGATCGGTAAGGAAAAAAAGTGGTAGGAATATCAACCATTCCCAATTTCCCTGATGGGCAGTGTAAAGCAAAATATTTTTATTCTCGCTTAAATAATGTTCTACCAAATCCGGATTCTCTATACGCAAACGTTTCATTGCCGACCTTTTACTGATGGTCAATGTCTTAATCGATTCGACAAGTATATCACTGAAATGCCGATAGAAGTTCTTTTCAATTTTTCTCAGTGTAATTTGTGGTTTTTGAGGAAAGGATTTTTTGATATTGTCCGAGACTAAGTTCCTTCTATACTTCATGAGGTAATAGACCACTACAAACAATATGTCCGATAACAGGTACAGAACAGGCATCGGCAGGGTCGAGATGGCATAAAAAGGCAAATATCTAATCTTGGGCAGCATCTTGTTTTTCATTACAAAAAAATTATAATGGCGCAGGCAACAAATAATTAGTTTCCTTTTTTCTAAAGGCCTACGATTTATTTTTTGATTCCTTTCACGAACATTTTTAATGCGCTTTCATATTGTCTCTGCAATAGAGAATACTCAATTTCCGTGATATTTATTGTGTCTTTTTTAATAAGTACATTGTGCCGCAACCCTTGGAAAATGGCAATGAACAATTGCGAATAATAAGCAATATCAAGATTTTCAAAATCTTGGGCGGCAATACCTTTTTCCAATATTTTACTCACAAGTCGTATTTCTTCTTTGCGAAGGTTTTCGAATAGGCGGGCGTAAACGGGTTTTAAACTGTTTATAGATTCCAGGCTCAAAGAACTGAGGTGTGCAAAATCGCGAAAGTAGATCAGTCGCCTTTCTAGGTAAATATGGAATAACTCTTCTGCAGGGACAACCGAAGAAAGAAGACCTTCAATCTCGTTTAAAAATGTTTTATGTTCTTGCTTTACTACTTCCTTGAAAAGTTCTTCTTTAGTGGAGAAGTAGTAGTATAGGGATGCTTTTGATAGACCTATATCCCCGGCAATCTCCGTCATTGTTGTTTTTTTAAGGCCATAACGGCAAAATCTTTTTTTGGCGGAATCAAGTATTAACGAAAAATTATCGGTACTTTCAATATTGAACATTTGACTTTTTTAGTTAGAAAGTCTAAAATAATATTTATTTTAGCAAAAAAAAAATCTTTTAATTTTTAAAATCTGACCAATGCAGGAAATAGGGCAAGACGACTATTTGTTTTTAAAGCATGCTATTGAAAACATGATGCCGGCCAATAAAATATTCGGGTTAGAAATTATGGAAATCAGACTTGGGTACGTGTGCATCAAAGTCCCTTTTAAGAAAGAATTCATAGGCGACTATCTGCAAAAACGATGGCATGGAGGAATTTTGGCCGCTATGGCCGATACGGCTGGAGGAGCTGCCGGAGCGACGACCCTCGATTCCTTACAGGACAGGATAAATACCTTGGATATGCGGATCGATTATCTCCATCCTACCGTTGAAGGGGATATTTTGGCCAAGGCAAAGATTGTTAAAAGTGGTAAATCCATCAACGTGGTGGACGTGGAACTTTTCCAAAGTGGACAAAATGATTTAGTGGCTTTGGCAAGATGTATATATAGCATCCATAGAAACGGCTCCTAAACTTTAGGTAATAAAGAATTATGCATAAAACAAGAGGATCTTAAAAAACCCTATAGGACATCCTAAAATTTCTCCCCCATTAAATACGTATCCGTTTATGATCAAAAAAATTTTAAGCATTTCCCTTTTATGCCTTGTTTGCGTAGCCAATGCCCAGGAAATAAAGCAGCTTAGCCTAAAGGATGCCGTTTCCTATGCTCTTGAATACAAGGCCGATGCACAAAAATCGAAGCTGGCCATTGAAAATAGTGAGTACCAAATCCAGGAAGTTCGTTCGCGAGCATTGCCACAGATCACAGGAAATGGTAGTTTGGTCTATAATCCCATCCTACAGACCAATGTGATCGATGGAAGTTCCTTTGGGCAACCGGGCACCGTTATACAGGCAACTTTGGGGCAAAAATGGAATTCGGTCTTTGGTGTTTCGTTGAACCAGAACTTATTTGACCAATCGGTTTACACAGGTTTAAAAGCAGCAAAAACTACCCGTGAGTTTTATCAGATCAATAATCGATTAACTCAAGAGCAGGTAATAGAAAAGGTAGCCAATAGTTACTATCAAGTATATCTACAGCGTTTAAACCTTCAGGTACTTGATAGTACGTTGGCAAATACGATCAAGGCGAAAAATATCATTGAGGGCCAGTTTCAAAATGGGCTAGCGAAGAAAATCGATTTGGACAGGATTATTGTTAAAATTTCAAATCTAGAGACCCAACGGCTCCAGATAAACAATGCGCTACAACTTCAAGAAAATACCCTGAAATTTTTTATGGGAATGCCCATAACCGCCCAAATCGAAATTCCGGAAATCGAGTTCGAATTCAGACCAAGCGAGGTAGTTTCATCCCCGGATACCGAGAATCGATCGGAGTATCTGCTTCTCAAAAAGCAGGAACAATTGTTGACTTACCAGAAAATGGCGGTCAAGGCGGAATATTATCCAACGCTTTCCCTAACAGTTGGGTACAACTATCTTGGCCAAGGCCCGGACCTTCCCTGGTTCAAAAAGCCTGAGGACAAGGTATATTGGTCCGATTTTTCATCGATAGGATTGAATTTGAAAATTCCCATTTTCGCAGGTTTTGGTACACGTTCCAAAGTAATGCAGGCCGATATAGATCTGCGGATCTTACAAGAGGATATCAAGGATACCGAATTGGCCTTAGATCTTGATTACGAAAATGCCCGAACCCAAATAAACAATAGTATTGCGACCGTCAACAATCAAAACGAAAATGTCAGGTTGGCACAGGCAGTTTTGGACAATACCAGAAACAATTACGTCCAAGGTTTGGCTCCGCTAACGGATCTATTGGATGCGGAAAACGCCTTGACCGAGGCTAGGAACAACTTTAACTCCGCAATTTTACAATACAAACTGGCAGAAATCCTGTTGTTGAAGTCTAAAGGGGAATTAAAGTCACTAACAAACTAATAAGCACGATGAAAAAGAACATAATATACATACTTACAATTTTAGTGGTATTGGCCCTGATTGCCTTCATCTTAATGAACAACAAACAAGAAAATCAAGCAAAAACGGATATAGTTGCACAGAAAAATGCTAGTGTCACTGTAAAGGTTGATACGGTAAAGATGGAAACTATTCCCCTCAATTTTACCGCCAATGGAAACTTCGAGCCCTTTAAAGAACTGGATTTTTCTGCGGAAAAGCCAGGTAGAGTCGTTAGGGTATTGGTAGAAGAAGGTGATCATGTCAGAGTGGGCAAGACTTTGGCAGTTGTGAGAAGTGAGCAGGTATCGGCAGAACTGCACGCGGCCGAAGCGGCCTATCAGAATGCGTCCAAAAATTTCAACCGTTTTGAAAATGCCTTAAAAACCGGTGGAGTGACCGAACAACAAATGGATCAGGCCAAGTTGACCTTGGTTACTGCACAATCGAGACTGGAACAAGCGAGGGTAAATGCGAGTGATGTCAGCATAAAAGCTACGATAAAAGGAGTTGTAAATAAGCGTTTTATCGAACCAGGTTCTGTTCTGGCAACAGCAACACCAATGTTCGAAATTGTCGATGTCTCCAAACTTAAACTTAGGGTTACGGTCAACGAGTCCCAAGTGGCCAGTTTAAAAACGGGTGCCCCGGTAAATGTAAAAGCCAGTGTCTTACCAGACAGGACATTTGCAGGGAAAATCACGTTTATAGCACCGAAATCGGATAGCAGTTTGAATTTTCCTGTGGAAATCGAGATATCGAACAATCCGGACAACGCCTTGAAGGCGGGCATGTACGGGACGGCATCCTTCACCTCGTCAGACCGGGAAAGCGAAAAGATACTGGTGGCCCCTAGAAATGCGTTCCTGGGAAGTGTAAGCAGTAACCAGGTTTTTGTCGCTGAGGATGGAGTTGCAAAACTGACCGGTGTAACGGCTGGAAGAATATTCGGTGATAAGGTCGAAATATTAGATGGTCTGGACAGCAATGAACTCGTAATAGTTACCGGGCAGATCAATCTACAGAACGGTTCCAAGATAGACATCATCGACTAGAACCGGACAATAACCTGAAACATTTTATTCCATACTATGAAATTAGCGGAAATTTCCATAAAAAGGCCTTCATTGGTCATTGTGCTATTCACCATACTTACCCTTGGGGGCCTGTTCAGTTATAACCAACTGGGGTATGAATTGATACCCAAATTCGACCGAAATGTCATAACCGTCGCCACTATCTACCCCGGTGCCTCGCCCAGCGAGATCGAAAATACCGTGACAAAAAAAATAGAGGATGCGGTTGCCTCTCTGGAGAACATCAAAAAAATAGAATCCCGTTCTTATGAAAGCCTTTCCACGGTTGCGATTACCTTGACGGATGATGCCAATGTTGATATTTCCCTAAACGATGCACAACGGAAAATCAATGCCATTATCAGTGATCTGCCCGATGATGCCAAAACACCCTCCTTAAGCAAATTTTCATTGAGCGACCTTCCGATTATGACAATTGGTGCTAATGGCACTATGGATGAAATTAAGTTTTATGACCTGATTGATAAAAAAATTGCCCCTTTGCTTTCCCGGGTCAATGGTGTGGCACAGATAAATTTGATCGGGGGGCAAGAAAGGGAAATCCAGGTAAATTTAGACGCCGACCGACTTCATGGATATAACCTTTCCATACCCCAGGTCCAACAGACCATCCTGGCCTCGAATTTGGATTTCCCCACAGGAAATATTCAGACCAGGCAGCAAAAAATATTGATCCGGTTGGCCGGAAAATATAAAAATGTTGAAGAGCTGCGCAATCTGGTAGTCGCTGATAAAGATGGCATCCAAGTGAGGCTCAGTGATATTGCGGATGTTCAGGACAGTCAAAAAATACCTGAAAAAATTGCACGGGTAAAGCAAAAAAGTGCCATCCTACTGCAGGTGATCAAGCAGTCCGATGCCAATGCCGTAGCTGTAAGTGAAGATATATTAAAACGGATAGCACAGCTCGAGACCGATTATAAAACCATAGACCTCAGTCTCAATGTCGCCAATGACAGTAGTGTTTTTACCCTAGAGGCGGCCGATTCCGTAATCCATGACCTATTGATCGCCGTGTTATTGGTGGCGATCGTAATGCTGTTCTTCTTGCACAGTGTAAGAAACTCGCTAATTGTAATGGTGTCCATACCCGCATCGTTGGTTGCGACATTTATAGGCTTTTTGTTGTTGGATTATACCTTGAACTTAATGAGTTTATTAGGATTGTCTTTGGTCGTAGGCATCTTGGTGGACGATGCCATCGTTGTACTCGAAAACATTTACCGGCATATGGAAATGGGCAAAAACCGTGTCCGTGCGGCCTATGACGGTACCGCTGAAATCGGGGGCACGGTAACATCCATAACGCTGGTAATCGTGGTCGTCTTTTTTCCCATTGCCATGAGCAGCGGTCTGGTGTCCAAAATCATTACCCAATTTTGTGTGACCATAATTATTTCGACCTTGTTGTCCCTATTGGCATCGTTTACCATTATTCCTTGGTTATCGTCCCGTTTCGGAAAATTGGAGCATATCACAGGTAAAAACCTGTTCGGTAGGCTTATCATCAAATTCGAAACACAGTTAAAACGTTTCACGAATTGGATCTCCGGCTTATTGACCTGGTGCCTGGATCATTATAAAACCACGCTGTCCATCGTTTTGGTTATCTTCTTTGCTTCGATCGCCTTGGTAGCGGCAGGATTTATTGGAGGCGAATTCTTTGCCACATCGGATAGGGGCGAGTTTTTGGTGCAGATAGAACTACCAAAAGATGCCTCATTGGAAGAAAGTAATTTTATGGCCCAAAAAGCAGAGGCCTTTTTGAATACACAGGAAGAAGTCAAGAGCCTTATCACCACTGTAGGCCAGACCAGCGAAGGCTTAGGAGCTTCACAGGCTACAGCTTACAAGGCGGAAATAAACGTCCAAATGGTTGATGAAAATGAAAGGCAGGACGATTCTTATGTATTTGCCGCCAAAACAAAACGTCGTTTAGAGAAAATTTTGGTCGGAGCCAAGGTGAAAACCGTCCCTATAAGTCTTTTGGGAGTGGCGGAGGAAGCCCCGTTGGCCTTGGTAGTGACCGGACCTAGTTTGGATAGTGCCATGGTCTTTGCCAGAAAGGCGGAGGCGGAACTGCATAAGATTCCTGGGGCCACGGAAATTGAATTGTCCGTAGAAACGGGAAATCCTGAAATCAATGTTCAAGTAGATCGGGATAAAATGGCCTCCCTGGGATTATCGTTACAAACGGTGGGGTTGACAATGCAAACAGCATTTAACGGGAATACCGATGGCAAATTCAGGGCAGGGGAATATGAATATGATATTAACATTCGCTACAATAGTTTTGATAGAAAAAGCATTGTCGATGTAGGGGATTTGATCCTTACTAATGACCAAGGGCAAGAGGTAAAACTCTCACAGTTCGCCGACATCACCGAAACGTTGGGCCCGAGCCAATTGGAACGCCGGGATAAGACCGCGTCGGTTACCGTAAAAGGGCAGTCCGTTGGCAGACCAGCTGGTACGGTCGCGGATGAATGGGAAGCTGCCTTCCAGGATGTCGAACGGCCCACGGGGGTCGATTACGTATGGGGTGGGGATAAAGAAAGGCAGTCGGAAGGGTTCGGAACACTGGGAATTGCTATGTTGGCAGCTATTATATTGGTCTATTTGGTAATGGTTTCCCTGTACGACAGTTTTGTGCACCCGTTCGTAGTTCTTTTTTCCATTCCCTTATCGTTCATCGGAGCTTTGCTGGCATTGGCGTTAACGAACAATTCCCTGAACATCTTTACCATTCTTGGTATAATTATGTTGATCGGGCTAGTGTGTAAAAACGCCATTATCCTGGTTGACTTTGCCAACGAAAGGGTCCGGTCAGGGGAAACGGTCAGGAACGCCTTGATACAGGCCAACCACGCACGTCTCCGCCCAATTCTAATGACCACCATTGCCATGGTTTTCGGGATGCTTCCCATTGCGTTGGCCTCAGGCCCGGGATCGGGATGGAAAAATGGTCTTGCCTGGGTTATCATCGGGGGATTGATAAGTTCGCTTTTCTTGACCTTGATAATAGTACCGGTAATATACAATTTAATGGAAAAATTGGTACATAAGTTTACCAAGGGAACAAAAACTGATTATGAGGAGCTTATGGTGGCCGATTACGAGCATAAAAAATTGGTAGATGGCTTTAACCCAGACCACACGCTGTGATATGCTGGCCGTGTTCCGGTTGTTGAGCTTTATCGACATCTAAAATGCTATCCCATGGCGGTCCTTGGCGACCTTTTTGTTAGATTTGAATCGATGTTCATCATTATAATGTACAATGATACACCAAGTGAAATCTTGGATAAGTAACTAACTACTGACCTCTAAAAATTAATACTTAATTACTTTCAGACAGAGTTTAATTTGCAGACCCGTTTTTTCTTTGGTTTTATCATGGAAATCGAGCCTCAAAAAATACAATTAAATCGATTTTGGTGATTGTTCCATTTTTAAAAAATTCTTACCCTCTCATTTATTCTGTGTTTTTATCACAGAATAACCGTACATGGTACCATTCACATTTTTTTAGTAAAATAGGCTCTACCCATCATAAAATAAAGGGTGTGATAGAACTTGTAATCAGAAAACCTTTATAGGAAAAATACTTTCAAAACAATCGTTTCTACTTATTTTATCATATAACTTCTTAATGAATTAAAATCAAATATTTTTAATATGAAATGATTTATTGATAATGATTTCAATATCTTCCTTCAAAAAGTTTGAACTCTGTCCTGTCGAGTTCACTGGGCAGCAATGCCAAAGAAAAGAAAAACCTTGCAACCATGGTTGCAAGGTTTTTTTATTTTCACATGGTGTGATCAAAATGATGTACCTAATACATCAGGGTGTTATATCCTTTGGCCTGCAAATGCAGTATCCTTAGGGACCACGTGGCAACAGGCTCCATACCAGGAATCAATTGGTCCGCTGTAACACCCAACTTTTCCATGGCCACGCTACAAACACTCACTCGCACTTTATTCTTATATTTTTGATAGAGTGTTTCCAGATCCGACCCTTTTACCAGTTGTGTTACCAACTTTCCTTTGGTAACGATTTCATATTCCGTAACCTCTACCCCGCTGGCCACGAGTTTGTCATACATGCTCAAAACTCCCCTAAAATGACGTTCCTCACTCACTCCAAAGGCATATTTTTTGGTCTCTTGTAAATTTGATACTATTTCCGCATTCAACGTATCCTGCCCAAATACGGTCGGTACGGTCAAAATAGATAGAAGTCCCAAAAGAAAAATATTTCGGAAAAGTTTCATAGAGATTGGTATTAGTGAGCTAAAAATTGTGCTCTAAAAGTACAATTATTGTTCGTCATCTCTCACAACAATCGTCCTATACATACTAATTGGCTTTCCGCCCGAACCAATAAAAGCTTTTTGCGGTTGCCGAAACCTCATCCAGATAAAATGTAGGAAGAGGAATATTTCCACAATCCTCCTAAATCACCGTGTTCGATAACCTATCGTTTTTTTGATAAAAATATAGCGACAACACTTACCTTTTTGCAAAAAGGATGAGGTTTAGTAAAAAGTGTCAATGGTTTGTTGAATTAGCTTCCAACAATTTAATAAAAAATCGATTGATTGTTTAAATTAGACGACTTAATGTTCATTTTTTTTACTAAAATTCCAAAATCATTAGATTTTCATTAAATAAAATAATGGATTACCAATAATACTTGTTTGATTTCAAAAACCAACTAAACCAATTATATGAAAACACTGAATTACAAAGCATTGTTATTTGTTTGCCTTTTTATAGGGATCTTCTGCAACGCACAAATAGAAAAAGCTCCGCCGAGGGCTGAAGGTGACGGACCTTGGTCGCAATTGATCATTCGGGGGGCAACTGTAATCGACGGGACCCTCTCACCCCCTATTGGTCCAGTGGACATTGTTGTGGAAAACAATAGGATCGCGTCGGTCCAGATTGTCGGGTTTCCCGGAATGGAAATCAATCCCGACAGAAGGCCCAAACTTAAAGAAGGTGGCAAAGAACTCAATGCCGAGGGCATGTATTTACTACCGGGCTTTGTGGATACCCATGCGCATATCGGGGGCTCATCACAGGGTACTCCTGCCGAATATGTGTTTAAGTTATGGTTGGGACACGGTATTACCACCATTTGTGATCCTGGGTCCGGGAACGGGATTGATTGGGTCTTGGACCAGAAGGCAAAAAGTGCTAAAAACGAGATTACGGCACCACGGATACAAGCGTACAATTGGTTTGGAAACAATTTGAACGGGGAAAGGGGACGAGCGGACATCACTACCCCTGAAGCTGCTAGGGAATGGGTCAGGGCGAATGCCAAAAAAGGTGCCGATGGCATAAAGTTCGGTGGTGGTCTTCCCGAAGTAATGACGGCCGCATTGGACGAGAACAAAAAGATGGGACTACGATCAAAAACCCACCATGCCCAATTGTATGTGGGCCGATGGAACGTACTCAACAGCGCAAGGGCCGGGCTAACCTCCATGGAGCATTGGTATGGATTGCCAGAAGCCATGTTCGAGGATAGGACCGTACAGGATTACTCGCTCGATTATAACTACCAAAACGAACAAGATCGTTTTGGTGAAGCCGGACAACTTTGGAAACAAGCAGCCAAGCCTTATTCCGAAAAATGGAACGCGGTGATGGACGAGCTCATTTCATTGGATTTTTCACTTTCGCCTACGATGGTCATTTACGAGGCCAACCGAGATCTGCAGAGAGCCAGACGTGCGGAATGGCATGAGCAATATACCCTCCCCTCTCTATGGGAGTTTTATGCACCGAGCAGACAATCGCATGGATCTTACTGGCACTATTGGGGCACGGAACAAGAAATTGATTGGAAAGAAAATTACAAGCTCTGGATGACCTTTTTGAATGAATATAAAAACAGGGGCGGTAGGGTGACCGTGGGAACGGATGCAGGATTTATCTACCAGTTGTACGGTTTTGCTTATCCCAGGGAAATGGAGCTCCTGCGGGAAGCCGGTTTTCATCCTCTGGAAGTTATAAAAGCGGCCACATTGAACGGGGCCGAGGCACTTGGACTGGAAGACGAAATAGGCACCATCAAGGTTGGCAAATTGGCCGATTTTGTAATCGTTGAAGAGAACCCATTAGAAAATTTGAAGGCTCTTTATGGTACGGGCGCCATTCAATTGCAGGAGGACAACACCATTAAGAGGGTCGGAGGCGTAAAATATACCATTAAGGACGGGATAATCTATGATGCCAAGAAACTGTTAGAGGATGTGAAAAACATCGTGAAGCAAGCCAAGACCGAAGCCAATTACCAGATAGTACAACCTGGTATGAAACAATAAAGATTATTGAAAAGAAGGATAAAAGGCGGTGATCGAAGTGTTATCGCCTTTTCTATTTTTGAAGGGAATCCAATACGCGTTGGGCTTCTTTCAGTTCCATTTCGAGTTTTTCGTTCTCCAAAATATACTTTTCCTGCAACTGGTTCATTTTACGCTCAAATTCATCCGCCGGCACATATTCCGGCTCCAGCAGGGTTTCTTTTAAAATACTGACCAGGGTGAACAAAAAGCTTACCGCAACGGCCACTATCAAACCTATGAGCATTATTTTCTCCCTCTTTAAATCTGGTGTGTTCCTTTTTAATTGCCTTTTTTCCTCTTTGGTCAATTTTGGAGTACCGGAGAGCTGTCCCAGAAATGTATCCCATTTCTCCTCTTCCTTCACATAAAGATTCATAAACCCTCCCTCATCCAAAAAGTCCTGCGTGGTCGAAGTTGAGGCCAAAAGAAACATATCCATCCCATTCCCGCTCATTACATCCAATAAAGTGGAGTCATAGGACTGAATCTCTTTTACCAGTTTTTGTACATATTCCAGACTGTAGTTGGGTCTAAGAAATTCATCATAGAGCGTCTGAATCTCAAAATAGTCGCTGCGCTCCAATGCATATTCCAAAAAACGGTCCTTTAGTTCGGCCTTAAAAAATTCACTCATTTTTCAGAATGCGTGGTTAGTGGGTTGGTCGTTGGTTCTCGAGGCTAAATGTAAAGAATTGGGAGCAATGGTCAATCTGGATACAGTAAAGAAAACATGAATTTTAATCGGCAGTATTCATTAGAGAACTCGTATTCATACAGTGAAACAGTATGGATAAAACCTTACACTATTTCCGCGCTCAAGCCAGCCTGTAACAGCTTGCTGCATTTAGGCTTAAGAAAAGAATACTCACCGGTTTTTACGGTGCACTTGCCTTTGTAATGGACAATTAAAGAGCACTGTTCGGCCTGTTCGGGTGTGTGCTCACATACATTGATAAGGGTTTCGATAACATAATCAAAAGTGTTTACGTCATCATTAAAAAGAATTATTTCATGTTCATTTATCGTCTCTTCCTCCAGAAGGACATCTTCCAACTCTTTTTCTTTAGTACCCATAACCTATGAAGTTTACTACTTCCTAATTTACATATTTTGCTGAAATCCAGTTGTTCTTCTCCAGATTTTTTTCAAATTCCAAACCATGGGCACTACATTTTGAAGAAATTGCATCCAAATCCTCCAAATAAAAGCCACTTAAAAATAACCACCCTCCTTTTTTGAGACAATCCGCATAAATGGGAATATCATCCAGTAGTATATTTCTGTTGATGTTGGCCAAAATAACATCGTATGTTCTACCGTTCAACAAACTACTATCTCCTTGGAACACCTTGATGTCCGCACAGTTATTTCTCTCCACACTTTCCTGGCTGTTCAAAAAGCACCATTCATCAATATCGATGGCTTCCGTATCGGCAGCTCCCCGTTTTTTGGCCAAAATTGCCAAGACGCCTGTTCCGCAGCCCATATCCAAAACGGACTTTCCCTCAAAATCATGATCCAGAATATGTTGCAACATCATATGGGTGGTTTCGTGGTGGCCTGTGCCAAAACTCATTTTAGGTTCTATCACAATATCGTATTCCACCTCCACAGCTTCGTGAAATGGGGCACGTACCATACAACGATCGCCTACTTTTATAGGATGAAAGTTTTTCTCCCACTCCGCGTTCCAGTTCTGCTGTTCCATTTCCTTGCTTGTCCAGCTTATTTCAAAGTCCGGGTTTTGGAATGCAAACAAATCAGTGAAATTGGTTTCTTTCCATTCCGATTTTAGGATATAGGCGAGAACCCCCTCTTCGTTTTCCACAAAACTCTCAAAACCCAATTCCCCCAACTCCGCAATCAAAATATCGGTTGCGGGTTGGAGCGGGCTAATTTTAAAATCGTATTCTATATATACCAAGGACATGTTTTAAATCGCCTTGATGATGTCTGTAAAATCAGAGGCTACCAAAGAAGCTCCCCCGATCAAACCACCGTCCACATCAGGTTTGGAAAAAATCTCGGCCGCGTTGGCAGGCTTAACGCTCCCGCCATACAAAATGGAGACATCCTCGGCAATGGATGCATTGAATCCATCTGCTATGGTTTTTCTGATGAACGCGTGCATTTCCTGTGCTTGTTCCGGACTGGCGGTTTCTCCTGTACCAATGGCCCACACAGGCTCGTATGCAAGTACTATCTTGCTCCAAGCGCTGGCATCAAGGTCAAACAGGGCGTTTTTCAACTGGCTTTCCACTACGGCAAAGTGATTATCGGATTTTCTGTCCTCCAATTCTTCACCAAAGCAGAAAATGACTTTCAAGCCTTTTTCAATGGCGGTTTTTACTTTTTTCGCCAATAATTCATCATCCTCACCAAAATAAGCACGTCTTTCGGAGTGTCCGAGAATTACCACGTCCACTTCCAGACTAAGCAACATATCCGCTGAGATTTCTCCTGTATATGCCCCGCTTTCGGCAAAGTGCATGTTCTGTGCAGCGACCTGCACCTTGGAATCCTGAAGTGCTTCTTTGGCAGCTTGAAGGTTTACAAATGTAGGTGCCACTATCACATCGGCATCGGTATCTGGTAGTTTGGCGGAAAGCTCGGCCAAAAGTTCCTCCGTTTCCTGAAGGTTCTTGTTCATTTTCCAATTTCCTGCCACAATCTTTGTTCTCATGTTATTTGTTGTTATGTTATACTGTTTTGGTGTTTGGTGTTTGGTGTTTGGTGTAAAAAATTATTCTTTTTCTCTATTGTTGAATTTTTGTCCTCTTATTTTAGTGTTTCGAAGGTAATACATGAACGCCCCAATTTTGTTGTTACAGTGTTCTGTCATCTCCAGAGCTTTCATGCAATCCTCATCAGTGATTAGCTTCTTGTCGAAAGAACGATAAAATTGAGATTTCAACTCTGTACACGAACCTTTTGAAAAACTCAAAAAATTATGGAACTCTTTATTTCCACCTCTTCCAAAGCCTTCTGCTATATTATCCATAATTGAACCTGAACTTCGCTCCATTTGGTTGCGCAACGCATAATTGTTCCCCAACTCAGTTGTTTGAAAAAGGTGCTCTACTAGTTGACACAGTTCCCTGGAAATTTTCCAGACTTCCAAATCTTCGAACCTATCTATCCTACCCATCTTACATCAAAACATTTAAACTGAAAAACAACAAACATTAAAACTCCAGTTCATCAAAATCGTTGTAATGTACCTTTTGCTGAATGGTTCCCTTGCTGAGCACCAAAATTGCCGGATTGGAGCGCACAATGGTCTTCAACGTGGTCTCATCCGTAAAATAAAATTCAAAGCCCAGTCCGTAGGTCTCTATAATCTTCTCGGCCATGTCTCTACTAGAAGCGGACATTCCTATGACTTTGTAGCCCTTTTGTTTTGCCTTTGCCGTTACGTCGGCAACATCCTCAAAGGCCTCAAGGTTGCTTTTTGTCATATCATAGGCAATCACCATTACCAGTTTATCCTCTTCTAGCAGTTCAGATGCGTAGTTCTGCCCTTCCTGCTCAATGGTGAAATCGTGTATTGGCGGTTCGTACCCTGCTTGTATCTGAGTAGTTTCCACGTCAATGAACTCTCCATCTACCGTGGGATAGTCACCTTCGGTCACATAAATTTTTTCTTCTCCATCTACCTTAAAACGCCATGCATATTCGTAGATCGGTTGGGGAGCATCTTCGGGAACGGACATTCCCTCTTGAATATTGACCCCGATTTTATAAGGTCTGAAATCTACCGATGGCAAATGGGCCAATACATGATTTGCAAACAGGGCACAAGCCAGCAACGACACTCCCCCAACTATCCAATTGACTTTGGGACTGAACAATGGTGTAATATATTTTCTTCCGAAGAACAATATTAAAATGAAGACCAGAAGAATCACATCTTTGGTAAAGGATTCCCATGGGGTGAGTTTTATTGCATCGCCAAAGCATCCGCAATCCGTCACTTTATTGAAATATGCTGAATAAAACGTCAAGAAAGTGAAGAACACGATCATGAGCAGTAGGCTCCAAACCGTGAATTTGGGTTTAAATCCAATCAATAGTAAAATGCCCAAAATCACCTCAACAATAACCACAAAAATGGAGATGGCCAATGCCAAAGGCGTCAAAAATGGCAGGTCCAATACCCCTGGACTGAAATACTCTTCCAGTTTGAATGAAAAACCCATGGGGTCGTTCAACTTTATCAGCCCGCTGATAATGAACAGCACTCCTACTATAATTCTTGATATCCAGACCAAATACTTCATATTTTTCTAAAATAAATTTCCAATCCTAAAAAAACAAAACCCAATTTCCTCTCGATTAAGCCTTTTTTAAAATTGATGATAATATCTTTCTTAACTCGATAGATTCCTCAATCAAATTCTGCGCTAAATCACTATCAGGATTCGAATCCTTCAGCAAACGTAACCAATACCCCGATTCCTTTGCTTCTTTTCTTGCTATTTTCAATCTAAACTTAAAATCCTTATCCCCCAGTTTTTCATTCGCCTCAATATAATTGGCTCCAACAGAACCAGAAGAACGAATCAATTGTTTTCCATCTTCAATGTTTATGACGGAGGTTTTCAATGATTTGACATACTTTCTACAATTCTTTGCAAAATTGAATGTTCTATCTTCTAAATCATACTTGTTATTCAAAGCAAATTTTTGTTATTTGGATTTTATCATTTGGTATTTACACCCAAATGAATGAGTGCAAAAACTGCATAATTAACCATATCCTGATAGTTGGCATCCACGCCTTCGCTGACCAAGGTGGCTCCTTGATTGTTCTCAATCTGTTTTACACGCAGCAACTTTTGCAAGATCAAATCGGTAAGGGAACTTACCCGCATATCGCGCCAAGCCTCCCCGTAATCGTGGTTTTTGTCTTCCATCAGCTTCTTGGTAATAGCAACTTGCTCATCATAAAGTGCAATGGCCTCCTCGGCGGTCAAATCTGGCTGCTCTACCACTCCCTTTTTAATCTGAATGAGTGCCATAATGGAATAGTTAATGATCCCGATAAACTCGGAACGCTCGTCTTCGTCCACCTTGCGCACATCGTTCTGTTGAAGACCACGAATACGTTGTGCCTTAATAAAAATCTGGTCTGTCAATGAGGGTAACCTAAGGATTCGCCAAGCGGTACCATAGTCCTTGGCCTTTTTTGAAAACAATTCGCGACAGGTTTGTATCACCGCATCGTATTGTTGGGAAGTCTGCTGCATGTATTGTTGCTAATTTGCGTAAATTTCGTCCAACTTATCCGTGCCCGTGAGCACTTTGCCAAAGATAATGAAACCCGACAAAGCAGATATTTTTTATGACCATAAACTGTAAAGGTGAGCTTGTAGACCTAAAAACGCCCAAAGTCATGGGTATTCTCAACCTTACTCCAGATTCCTTTTTTGATGGCGGAAAGTACAAGGACGAAGCATCCATCCTTAACCAAGTGGAATACATGCTCAACCATGGTGCAACTTTTATAGATATGGGCGCCTACAGTTCCAGACCGGGTGCAGAGCACGTTCCGGAAGACGAGGAGCTAAAACGGATGATTCCTGTTATCTATCTTATCCTAAATAAATTTCCCGATACTTTGATTTCGGTGGATACCTTTCGGAGCAAGGTAGCAGCTGAAAGTATAGAACACGGTGCGGCCATGATCAACGATATTTCGGCTGGAAATCTGGATGAAGCAATGTTCGATACGGTCGCCAACCATCAAGTTCCGTACATTATGATGCACATGAAAGGCACTCCGCAATCCATGCAAAAGGAAGCAACCTACGACAACTTGATCAACGATCTCAGGTATTATTTTTCAGAGAAAATCAAAAAAACTACATCAAAAAAAATAAACGACATCATCATTGACCCAGGCTTTGGTTTTGCCAAGACAACAGGGCAGAACTACACGCTACTGAACCATTTGGACATGTTCCAAAACTTTGGTTTGCCCATTTTGATAGGCCTGAGCAGAAAATCCATGATCTATAAAGTGTTGGAATCATCACCGCAAGAAGCGCTAAACGGAACCACGGCGCTGCATACCGTGGCACTTTTAAAAGGTGCCAATATTATTAGGGCCCACGATGTAAAAGAAGCCGTGGAATGTGTTAAACTTGTAACGGCCTTAAAAGAGAACGCCCTCTAATTTGAGGTTCTCCTATTTTTGCTAATTTTACAAAAACGCAGCGGTTGGATTTTTTAAATTTTATCGAGTTCAAGATTACGGATATCATCGACATAGTCCTCGTGGCCGCGCTCCTCTATTACATTTATAAATTGGTCAAAGGCACGGTGGCCATCAACATTTTTATCGGGATAGTAATCGTTTGGGCCCTGTGGAAACTTACCGAACTGCTCCAAATGAAAATGATCAGCAGCATGGTCGGTGGTTTCATGAATATTGGACTGATTGCCCTGATCATCGTGTTCCAACAGGAAATCCGAAAGTTTTTACTGATGATAGGGTCTACCAACTTTGCCTCCAAACGCAATGTCCTCAGGCATTTCAAATTTTTACGGCAGGAAGCCATTTCCACCAGTACCGATGTGGAGTCCATCATTGGGGCGTGCGAGCGTATGGGAACCTCAAAAACAGGGGCCCTGATCGTAATAGAGCGCAATAATTCCCTGGATTTTGTAAAATCTACCGGAGATTCCATGAACATTAAGGTGACACAACCTATTTTGGAAAGTATCTTCTTTAAAAACAGCCCGTTGCACGACGGCGCCATTGTGATACAAGACAACTATATTACGGCCACCAGGGTGATTTTACCCGTTTCCAACGATCGCAATATTCCGCTCCGTTTTGGATTGCGACACAGGGCAGCAGTGGGAATCACGGAAAAAACCGATTCGCTCTGCTTGGTGGTCAGTGAAGAAACCGGATCCATATCCTACATCAAGAATGGAGATTTTATCCCTTTTAAAAATAAGGAAGAATTGGTAAAGCGTATTAAAAAGGACTTGGAGCAATGACCTGTAAAAATTGTGACGCAAGACTGCGAACAGATTTCCTTTATTGTCCAGCTTGCGGTGGCAAGGTAATTCGCAATAGGATTACCGTGAAGAATCTGTGGGTTGATTTCTTGGAAAGATATTTTAATCTTGACAACACTTTCATTAGAACCTTTGTCCATTTGTTCACCAAGCCCGAAGTCGTCATTGAGGGATACTTGCAGGGACTTCGCAGAAAATACCTGAACCCCATCAGCTATATTGGAATAGCATTGACACTTTCTGGAATTATTGTATTTCTGATGGCCAGATCCATTGATTTTATGCAATTCGATGCTTTTGAAACAGGGGCTTCAACTGTCTATCAAGAAAAACTTATGGGCTTTATCTTAGATTATAATGCCCTTATTTTCCTGATTTACATCCCTTTGATGGCCATATCGGGCTGGTTATGTTTTGATGAAAAGAAATACAATTTTGCAGAGCGGATGATAATATTTATGTACGCTCTTGCCCATTTTAGCCTTTTTAGCTTTATTCCTTCATTATTATTGCTTCTTCTTATTCCAGAGCACTATTTAACATTTTCTTTGATTGCTTCTTTGAGCATGATAGTGTATTCCTCCTATATTATTATCAGAATCTCAGGGTCAAAAGGTATAGCCCTTGTAGCTCGGTTGTTCCTATTTTATACGATTTTTGGAATTCTTTATTTGTTCACTTCAATACTAATACCCGTAATTATGTTATTGACAGGTGAGATCACCCTACAAGATTTTGTGCCCCCGCAAAACTGATCAAGCCACCTCCTCTGCCAAGAACTGGGCCGTATAATTACTTCATTCTTTTAGGGTCTCTTGGTACGTTACCGCGCCTTTACACTCTACTGAGCAAGCCATTATACTTGTATTGCAGCAAAATCTCATAGCTCATTGCAATCTTTTTCTTTCAATTCCCTCAAGATTGTCATCTATCAATTGAAAATGGGCATTGGTGAACTCAGATGAGGCGTTCATCAATTAGGAACCAGCCATTCCTCGGTTAAGTTGTATTATCGTCCTTTTTTAGAAATTTTTATAGCGGAAGCCGAAAAGCTAATAGAGTAGGTAAACTTTAAATACATTATTATGACTAATGCAAGATTAAGTCTTGATGCTTTTAAACAAAAAGCGAAAAATGTAAACACTAATGAGGTACTTGAAAAAATCAAAGGAGGTGATGCCTCTGAATGTCATGGCGCAGTATCTGCTAATCACAAAGTATACTTAACCCTCAAAGAGGCATGGGATAGTATATGGGAATAGCCTTTTATTATAATTATTAAAAAGTATTAAGGGAGAAAACCTCCCTTTTTTTAGTTCAGTTAAAGACAACATGGAGGAATTAATACAATCTTTGACACTTGTTGGAAAGAAAGAATTAGTCAATAATATTAAAGTCCTCTTATTTAAAGAAGACGAGAATATTTTTGACTTAATTGATTTTGAGAATGACAATATTTATCAAGACCCTTTATTTTATGCCTATTTCAATAGTCCAAACAGAGCCTTTATAGATTTGCAAACATTAATTTATGGATATATTAAAGAAGACCTACGTCCAAAACGGTTAAAAATATCATCCGATTCGAGTGGTAGGTTCTATATCTCCAATATTGGTTGGTTTATAACAGAACACCCGAGTGTAATAATAACATTGGAGAGAGATAGTCGAAATGATTTCAATTTATTCTTAGGAAATAAAAAAATTGATTTCATTTTTGAAACTATTGAGTTTATCGATGGAACCAATATTGAACTACTAAAGTATCCGATTTCACTTTTGAACCAATGCTATTACGATATACATGGGAGATTAATTACCGTCGAGATTGAAGAAATAACCCGATTAAAAAAGGTTCATTTAACAAACGCATTCAAAACCATTAAAGAACTAATGCCCCTTCAGTTCGAAATAATCGATCAAACGGTTAAAAAGGCAGTAATTTTTAATGTTGACACAACATTAAGAAACTCATTTGCAACTATGAAAGCATTAGGAACTATTTTTCTCAACTCATATCAAGACGATTATAAGGAAATTTTTTTTATTGATGATATAGTGCACCAGTCAGGCCATTGTATTTTCTACAATGTTTTATGGGATACCAAACTATTTTTTAAGGTTGATCCAGCCACCCCTTTATCAACCTTTTTAATCGACGATGTTATAGAGACCAGAGACCTAAATATTCTTTTTCATGCTTTGTATACTTATCATGTGACTTTACTTTCTTTGTTCAAGTGTTTGAATGAAAATCTTTTTAAAAGATTAGATAAACATGAGCTTATAGGAAGAATCCATTTCTATTTGAGAAAGTTTTTTAATGATATTTTGCTTATTGACAAAACTGTTGAGTCCAACGAGCGAGCCATGAATATATTTACAAAACAAGGTCTTGAGATATATCTCGAAATGAAAAAATCCCTGCTTGGATTATTGGACATGGAACGAGATACTTTTAAAGATTATGATTTCTCAAATCAACCATATAATTTCACTTTTTCCAAATTTTTAGAGCTAAACCCTTTAAATGAAATTACTAATTAACCTTTTTTTTATAATTCTTTTAATTTGTTGTAAACAAGATGATAAGGAATTTAATTTATGTTCAGGAAGTGTACACCCATATTATTACCCTAGCTTGGAATATAAAGGCGGTTTTTACGAAATAAAAAAACACTTCTATGAAAATTATAAACCGACATATGGAGAAAAGGATACAGGTATAATCCGTATTCAATTTCAAGTCAATTGCCATGGAGAAACAGGCAACTATAAAATTCAATCCTACAACCTAAATTATACGAATACAAGACTTTCAGATAAAATTACAAAGCAATTGCTTTTGCTAACAAAAGGTTTAAAAGAATGGATTCCTGCAACGAATGATATGGGCGAAAATATAGATAGCCATAAGTTTTTTGCATTCAAATTAGTTGATGGGAAGCTTAAAGATATTTTGCCCAAATGATACATAAGAAGAGAGGTTTAAAAGGTGTATGGCTGTTTTTTTCATCCATTATAGCTTTGACCATTGTTTTAGGAATATTTTTCAATCAATTTTTATTCATGCTTTTATTCCAATATGGATATTCAGAAGTATATGCAGGCAACAATAAAACAGGCAATAAAATTATGAACTATGCTATATCCAAAATGAAAAAACCCGATGCTGAAATATATCATGCACTTTCTGTCCAAAACACAAAAAATGGGAATTATGACATCGCGATAGAAGCATTAAAAAAGTCATATGAGATAAACCCTAGAGATGCTGGTGCCTATTACGGATGGGTGCTGCTCTATCATTACCACGATTATGAGCAAGCACTGCAAGTGCTAAATGAATTTGATGATTCAACTCCAGACTTTTCCGATTGGCCTATGGGTGAATGCATCCACTACCTCAAAGGTCTTGCGCATAAGGAAATGGGGCAATACGAATTGGCTTTAAATGAGTTTATCACTTCAATAGAAAACACATCGACTGAAAATGATGATAATTGGGTTAATTACCAAGTTTTTCTAAACAAAGGAATAAGTTTATTTTATTTAGAAAGATATGCTGATGCAATTACTGCATTTAATCAAGCAATTAGCAACAATGATAAATGTTCCGAAGCTTATTATTTTATTGGTCTGTCTCAATTAAAGTTGGGAAATAATGAATCAGGCTGCATAAATCTGGACAAAGCACATTCCTTGGTCAGTAAAGGGTATAAATCTTCTGATCCATATGTAGAATTGTTCCATGAGATATATATACAACAGGTGGACCAACACATACTCCAAAACTGTATGAATTAATGCCAAAGCAGTTTCCTTTTTATAAACAGTTGGACATGAAAGATTGTGGGCCAACTTGTTTAAAGATAATCGCAAAGTTTTATGGGAAAATATACAGTATTGATTATTTAAGGGAAAAATCACACATTACACAGCAAGGTTCTTCTTATGGAGGTGTTGCAGAGGCTGCAGAAATTATTGGAATGCGTTCCCTCGGGGCCAATTTAACTTACGAAACACTTTCGGAACAAGCTCCATTACCTTGTATCGTGCATTGGAGACAAAGACATTTCATTGTTGTTTATAAAATTAAAAAAGAAAAAGTTTATGTTTCCGACCCTGCACATGGCCTTATCAAATATTCTAAAGATGAATTTATAGATGGTTGGATTCCCAATAAACAAAAGAAGTATTATCATGAGGGTTCGGTTCTATTATTGGAGCCAACTCCAGAGTTCTATAGAATTGAAGATGATTCTTTAAAGAAAAAATTTGGGTTCAAGTTTTTACTTCCCTACTTCAAAGAATACAATAGAGTTTTAATACAAATATTTCTGGGTCTTTTTATAATAACCTTGTTGCAGTTGGCCATGCCATTTTTAACCCAGGCTGTTGTAGATTATGGCATAAATTATCAAAATCTAAGCTTTGTCTACTTAATACTAATAGCTCAATTAGTTTTCTTTGTAAGTAGCACATCGATTCAAATAATTAGGGATTGGTTGATGTTACACATGACAAGTCGTATTAACATAAGACTATTGTCTGACTTTCTAATGAAGTTGATGAAGTTGCCTATTCTGTTTTTTGACAGAAAAAATATTGGGGATTTATTACAGCGTATTCAGGACCATACTAGAATTCAAAATTTTCTGTCATCATCAACTTTAGGCGCATTGTTTTCTTTTGTACATATTGTTATTTTTTCTTTGGTGCTGGCTTATTACAATCTGTTCATTTTTTCAATTTTCACATTGGGAACATTATTATATTTAGGATGGACAGTTCTTTTCCTAAAGAAAAGAAAAGAGCTTGATTATAGAAGGTTTGATTTAGCATCAGGAAATCAGAGCAGTATTGTCCAGCTTTTAAATGGAATGCAAGAAATCAAATTGAATGGGTCAGAAAGAAAAAGAAGATGGGAGTGGGAAACCATTCAGTCCAGACTTTATAGAGTTTCCATTAAGGGTTTGGCACTGCAACAGACACAAAATATCGGAGGTTCATTTATAGATCAAGTAAAAAATATCATAATAACTTTTTTAGCAGCTAAAAGTGTAATTGATGGTCAAATTACATTAGGAGCTATGTTGTCTATTCAATATATACTTGGGCAACTGAATATTCCTGTCAACAACCTTATTACTTTTATTCAATCTGCCCAAGATACTCAATTGAGCTTAGCAAGAATATCTGATGTACACCTACAAGATGATGAGGAGAATAAGATAGAGGAAAGTATAAGACAATTACCAAAAGATAAATCTATCTATGTTCATAATCTGAGTTTCAGATATGGTAGCAAGCATTCACCCTTGGTTTTGGAAAATTTAAATTTTAAAATCCCACAAGGTAAGATAACCGCAATAGTAGGTGCGAGTGGAAGTGGTAAAACAACTCTTGTAAAACATCTACTTAAAATTGTAAATCCCAATAAAGGTTTAATTAAAATTGGCAATACCATGCTCAATAACTTAAGCGTTTCATTTTGGAGATCAAAATGTGGCTCCGTTATGCAAGAAGGGTATATTTTTTCAGATACAATTGCTCGCAACATAACTGAATCTGACTCAGAAGGCTTAATTGATAAAGAAAAACTTTTAAGAGCTGTTAGGATAGCCAATATGGAATCTTTCATAGAGTCATTGCCCATGGGGTATAATACGAGGATTGGAGCAAGTGGAATGGGAATTAGTGGTGGTCAAAAGCAAAGAATATTGATTGCCAGGGCTGTATATAAGAATCCTGATTATTTATTTTTTGATGAGGCTACAAGTGCTTTGGACTCAACCAATGAAAGTCAAATAATGAATAAGCTACATGAGTTTTTTGAAAATAAAACAGTTGTAATAGTAGCCCATAGATTGAGCACTGTGAAAAAGGCCAATAATATAATTGTATTGGAAAAAGGCAAAATCATAGAAGAAGGCAAGCATCAAGAATTAGTGAAAAATAGGGGGGTCTATTATAAATTGGTAAAAGACCAATTGGAATTGGGCAGTTAACTATGAAGATTGATGAAATAGATGTGAACAGCGAACAAATAAGGGAAATCCTTGAAAAACAGCCAAATGTTTTTTTAAGATGGGGGATAACAGCAATTTGTTGTGTTATTGTTTTGATGTTTTTAACTACATGGTTTATTAAGTATCCTGATATTGTTCAATCCCAAGTAATCATAACTACACAAATTCCACCTCAAAAGGAATATGCAAAAACAAGTGGTGAATTAAGTGCCCTTTTTGTGAAAAATAATGATTTTGTAAGTGAAAATCAGCCTCTGGCCATAATTGAAAACACAGCTAGTTATCAGGATGTATTCAAATTAAAATCCATTGTTGATACTATTTCGGTTAACAATGATGCTTTTTTTTATCCCATTGATAATTTGCCAATTTTCTTTTTGGGGGATATTGAGCCACAATACGCAATATTTGAAAACAATTATATCCAATATCAATTAAACAAAGAGCTAAAACCTTTCACCAATGAAGTCATTGCAAACAAGTATTCTATAACTGAATTACATCGACGTTTGCAAAGTCTGCAATCTCAAAAGGAGATTAACAAAACAGAATTAGAATTTAGGCAAAGAGATTTAAACAGAAATAAATCGTTATTTGACAAAGGTGTTATATCTGCACAAGATTATGAGAATAAGCAAGTCGAATATGCTCAAGCTGAACGCAATTATAAGAACTTCGAGGCATCAATCTCACAAATACGTGAGGCCATAAGCAACACGCGAAAAACTTCAAAAGGGACTAAAATCAATCAAGTCAAAGAAGAAATGATGTTGCTCAAAAATGTGATACAGTCTTTTAATCAGTTAAAAAGGGCGATTAATGAGTGGGAATACAACTATGTTTTACAGTCTAAAATTAATGGAAAAGTTTCTTTTTTAGATATATGGAATACTAATCAATCTGTTAATCAAGGGGATTTGATATTTACAATTATACCCGATAAGAGTTCTTCTTATATGGCAAAATTAAAATCGCCTATTCAAAACTCAGGTAAAATAAAAATTGGTCAAATAGTGAATATTAAATTAGATAATTATCCCTATACGGAATATGGGATGTTAAATGGAAAGATCAATAATATTTCTTTAACACCTGATCAAAACGGATTTTATACAGTAGATGTAACTCTTTCCCCCATTCTCGTTACTTCTTTTGATAAAAAAATTGAATTCAAGCAAGAGATGACTGGAACGGCCGAGATTATCACCGAAGATTTAAGGTTAATTGAGCGCCTTTTTTATCAATTAAAGCAAATTTTTGAGCATTAATTTTTGTAAACAATGATTGAATTCCTTTTTTTCACTAGCCACTATCATAAAGGTTATTTACAAATTTTAGGCTTATAAAAAATCAGCCCACAAGATTTAATACCAGCTCCTCCAAAATAATCAAGCCACCTCCTCTGCCAAGAACTGTGCCTGATAAAGGTCGTTGTAGTAGCCACCTTTTTCCAAAAGTTCCTTGTGGGTTCCGACCTCAATGATTTTACCGGCATCCATCACTATGATCTTGTCGGCCTTTTTAATGGTAGCCAAGCGGTGCGCAATAATAATGGAAGTCCTGCCCTCGGTAATCTTGTCCGTTGCTTGTTGGATCAATTGTTCGGAATACGTGTCCACAGAAGAGGTCGCCTCATCCAAAATCAGGATACTTGGGTTGCTCACGTAGGCACGCAAGAAAGCTATCAATTGACGCTGGCCACTGGACAGCATAGTTCCACGCTCCTTTACATTATATTGGTATCCTCCCGGCAGACTTGAAATAAACTCGTGCACACCGATTTGTTTGGCCGCTGCCTCAATCTGTTTGGTGGTTATGGATTTATCACGTAGCGATATATTGTTGGCAATGGTATCGGCAAACAAGAAAACATCCTGCAATACTATGGCGATATGGGAACGGAGCGATTTTAATGTATAGTCCTCCAGACTCACATCGTCCACCAAAATTTTACCTGAATTGATCTCGTAGAATCGATTGAGCAAATTAATGATAGTGGATTTTCCTGCGCCTGTGGCACCAACAATGGCCACCGTCTCCCCTGCTTTTACATCAAAAGAGATACCATGCAGCACTTCCTCGTCGGGAACATACCCAAAGTGCACATCCTTAAACCGGATATCGCCTTTCACCACATCTTTCTCAACACTCCCGTTATCATCTATATGGCTATCGGTATCCAAAATCTTGAATACGCGGTTGGCGGCCACCATTCCCATTTGCAGGGTATTGAACTTATCTGCGATCTGACGTAGTGGACGGAACAATAGATCCATCAAGAAAAAGAAAGCCAAAATGGCCCCTTTGTTGTCCATCCCCACATTTTCTATATTTTGAATGACGCCGAAATAAACGACGAGACCAACACCTATGGAATTGGAAATTTCAGCAATCGGGAAAAATATGGAGTTGTACCAAACCGTCTTTAACCATGCATTTTGATGCTTTTCGTTGATGACACGGAATTTCTCCTTTTCAATTTCCTCACGGTTAAAGAGCTGAACGATTTTCATACCGGCAATACGCTCCTGCACAAAGGAATTGAGATTGGACACCTGCGCCCTTACCTCAATAAAAGCCACCTTCATAGCCTGTTGAAAAAGTCGCGTGGCGATCAGGATAACAGGTAGAATCGCAAAAACGATCAAGGCCAGTTTCCAATTGATCACCACCATAATGATTGCGGCGGACAACATTTTTAGGGCATCGGCCACGATCATAAAAAATCCTTGGCTGAAAATTTCTCCGATACGCTGCATATCCGCAACCGCCCTTGTAACGAGCACCCCAATGGACGAATTATCAAAATAGGTCATTTTAAAACTGGTCATCTTTTCAAAAAGATTGATCCGGATATCCCGGATCACCGACTCGCCCAAAAGGTTTGCGTAATAATTGAACAGCAATTGCGTAATTACCTGCCCCAACAAAAAGGCCAACATGAGCAGGACATTGTAGAGCAATTGTTCGGAATCTTTACTTTCCAGGGATTGGTTGATAATTGTTTTTACCAACAGTGGCACACCAATGGCAAAGGCTGCGGACAAGACCGCCACAATGGCCACCAACCAAAAGATGCCCCGGTAGGGCCTGGTCCGTGAAAAAACACGCTTGAACAATCTAAAATCAAACGCTTTTCCTAATTCCTCCTTTTTGTTCATCAAAAATTTCTTTTGGGTATAAAACCTTGGTCAAATATAATCCTTTTGCAGGGACGGAGACACCTGCCGCTCCCCTATCTTTACTTGCTATAATGTCATGGATTTCTTCCGCGGACATTTTACCCATTCCTACATCCAATAGTGTGCCTACAACGGCCCGTACCATATTCCGCAAAAATCGGTCGGCCGTAATGGTAAATACCCATTTTTCTTTATCCATTGCCCAAAAAGCCTCACGTACATCACAATTGAACGTTTTTACATCAGTATTTGATTTGGAAAAGCATTCAAAGTCGGTATAGTCCAGTAAAACTTTGCCAGCCGTGTTCATAGCCTCCAAGTCCAAAGGATGCCTTACCAAATGCGCATGGTCAAAAAGAAAAGGGCTTTTTTCCCTGACCAACCAATATTCGTAGGTACGCTCCACGGCGTCAAACCGGGCATGGGCATTTTCTGTAACCGGAAAAATTCCCTGTACCGCGATATCATCGGGCAAAAAAGCGTTCAATCGATAGACCAGCTCATCCAAATCGGCAATGGGCTCCAAATCCAAATGACAGAACATTTGCCTTGCGTGTACGCCTGCATCCGTTCTTCCCGCTCCCACCACTTCGACCTTCTCCCGCAAAAGAGTGGACAGGGCGTTTTCCAAAACTTCCTGCACCGTGATGGCATTGGGCTGGTTTTGCCAACCGTGGTATGCCTTTCCGAAATAAGAAAATTGGATAAAATATCTCAATGGGATCCTTTACTTTTAAGCCCATAAAGATAATTGAATCCTTTCCAACATAAGTTCGACCCTCGATTTTTAGTATATTTTTAGCGAAATGACGAAAATTTTATTGCTTTCCGATACCCACGGCCACATGGACAATACCATATTAAAGTACGCGGCCCAGGCTGATGAAATATGGCACGCGGGCGATATTGGAAGCCTAACGGTTACAGACCAACTTGAAGCCCTGAAACCGGTTCGCGGCGTGCACGGGAATATTGATGACCACATCATCCAAAAGGAATTCCCGGAAAACAACAGGTTTATGTGCGAAGGGGTCGATGTCTGGATTACGCACATTGGCGGCTACCCAAACAGATACGATGTCCGGGTGCGTGACGAAATCCGAAACAACCCTCCAAAACTTTTTATTTGTGGGCACTCCCATATTCTAAAAGTTATGCACGACAAAAAACTTGGGGTCTTGCACATGAACCCAGGCGCTTGCGGAAAACATGGTTTTCATCAAGTGCGCACCATGCTTAGGTTTATGATCGATGGAGACAAAATCTCCGATTTGGAAGTCATTGAACTTGGAAAAAGATAGTACAAACATAAAAACCCCGGCCGAAGCCAGGGTTTTTTCGCACTAATACTACTAAGATGTTAGGTTCAACGTAAGCGATCAACAGATTTTACAAGATCTTCATCCTTTTTGATAGCCCTGTTGGCCAGGACCAGAAAAACGATAGAAAATACAGGAATCAGCATCCCAATACCCTTCTCAGAAACCACAGTTTCTCCGGATAAGCTTAGCGATCGATAAACGAAAAATCCTAGTAAAAAAAGGTTCAATATCATATTCAATCTGTTTACCACAAATTGATTTTGTCTTTTCTTGTACAACACGATCGATACTACGGCCAAAACGGACACTGCATAAAAAGCAAAGCTTACCAATACTTCATCTTGCGCAAAAACTTCCTTGCCGCCCACTTCTACCCACAGATTCAGAAAAAAAGGAAGTACCCCGGAAATTAGGGCCACTACCAGTAAAAAAAACGTTTGTATCCGTTGAATCATTGTGCAAATCGATTTCAAAAGGCAAAAATAGACGTCTTTTTGAGAAATTAGGCTTTATTCTTGAAAAATTATTTGTAATATTGTCTTGTTATTATCAAGCACCTACCTCGGAATTCTTTTCTCCAGTAGCATCCAAAATAACCTTACTTCATAATAAGAATCACACAAGTTTAACTTATTTCTTTACTTAATGTTCGAGATTTCAGATCTAAAAGCTAAAAAGCTTCCTGAGTTGCAAGAGATTGCAAAGGATCTTAATGTTCCCAAATTCAAATCAATGAAAAAACTGGACCTGGTTTATCAAATATTGGACGTTCAGGCTTCAAACCCAAAAGCTGTTGCAGAAACTGTTTCCGCGACCACAGAGGAAAAGCCCGCTCCGAAACCCAGAAAAGCCAGGACTCCACGTCCTAAAGCTACCGAAACCAAAGACGCGAAAGCCAACACTGCGGAAAAAGCACCTCAAAAAAGAGAGCCAAGGAACCAAAAAGACGACTCCAAAGACTCCAAAGGACAGGGACAGCCCCCAAAAAAGGACAACAAGCCCCAAAACAACAATAACAACAACTCCCAAAAGAACCAAAATAACAACAGGAGAAACAATCCAAGCAATAAAACCCATCACGATAAAAAGAACAGCAATTTTGACAAAGACTTGAAAAACAGGTACAAGGAACCTGAGTTTGAGTTCGACAGCATTATTGAAAGTGAAGGGGTTTTGGACATTATGCAGGATGGTTACGGATTCCTAAGATCTTCGGATTACAACTATCTTTCTTCCCCCGACGATATTTACGTGTCCCAATCCCAAATTAGATTGTTCGGGCTTAAATCCGGTGACACTGTTTTGGGCAACATTAGGCCTCCAAAAGAAGGTGAAAAATATTTCCCGTTGATCAAAGTAAACAAAATCAACGGATTGGACCCACAAGTGGTTCGTGACAGGGTGGCTTTTGAGCACCTTACACCATTATTTCCAAAGGAAAAGTTCAAACTAGCGGAAAAACAAAGTACCATCTCCACAAGAATCATGGATTTGTTCTCCCCGATCGGAAAAGGGCAAAGGGGTATGATCGTATCCCAGCCCAAAACGGGTAAAACCATGCTGTTGAAGGATATTGCAAACGCTATTGCTGCCAACCATCCAGAGGTTTATCAAATCATCCTGTTGATCGATGAGCGTCCGGAAGAGGTTACCGATATGCAACGTAATGTACGTGGCGAAGTGGTCGCTTCTACTTTTGACAAAGAAGCTACCGAACACGTAAGAGTGGCCAACATTGTTTTGGACAAAGCTAAAAGATTGGTGGAATGCGGACACGACGTGGTAATCCTATTGGATTCCATCACCCGTTTGGCAAGAGCCTACAACACGGTACAGCCAGCTTCCGGTAAGGTATTGAGTGGTGGTGTGGATGCCAACGCATTGCACAAGCCCAAACGTTTCTTTGGGGCTGCACGTAATATTGAAAACGGTGGGTCGCTTTCCATCATTGCTACGGCATTGACAGAAACAGGTTCCAAAATGGACGAGGTTATCTTTGAGGAATTCAAGGGTACAGGTAACATGGAGCTTCAGTTGGATAGAAGAATTTCCAACAGAAGAATTTTCCCTGCCATCGACCTTATTTCTTCATCTACACGAAGAGATGATCTATTGTTGGACGAAAACACCATTCAACGTATGTGGATCATGCGCAAATATTTGGCGGACATGAATCCCGTTGAAGCCATGGAGTTTATGGAACAGCGTATAAAACAGACCAAGAACAACGAGGAGTTTTTGCTCACTATGAACGAGTAAGAGCTTATAAGGTTTAACACCATAAAGGTTAGGAGCCCTTCAATTCTTTTGAAGGGCTTTTTTGTTAAGTCATTTTACAGAAAAGGCATATCTTTATTTCGGTTTCCCCAAAACTGAACTTTAAATACTCAACTATGAAAAACAACAGAAAAAACTTGATCGTGCTTTTTGGCGCCTCCCTACTATTGATGGTTGCATGTCAGCAAGGACCAAAAAAGGAAGAACCTACCGAAAAAGTATCACCCCCGGAAGGCATTATATCCCTTGAAGAATCCAAATCCCTGTACGATAACTACACAAAAAACAGAGTGGATATGATACAGGCTTTTGAATTGGAGCGTGATTCTGCCAGAAGATTTGTACCAGCACGCTTTACCTCTTTTTCTTACGCCGATATGAAACAATATATGGCCTACGTAGAACAGGAAGCCCAAGAGGCGGGTGTCAAGGTCTCTTCACTACGCCTTTATTTTGCCAATTATCCGGACAAACCTGATTTTCCCGATGGGAAAAAAGTGGTTCACCCCAGACAGAATTCGATTTTTATAGTGCCAACTACTATGATCGATGGAAAGGAACTCGGTTTTTACATAGGCAGTGATGGAAAAGCAATGCCGATAAAAGGTGTTGTGGGCAGTTCGGAAACAGGAGAAAAAACAGAACCCAACACTTCTGAAGCGAGCTTTTTTCCCAATCTTTTTCAGAGTGGGGACAAAAGTTTGAACCTCAACCATGGATCTTCCGGACCACCGCCATATACCGATTTTTAATTTGTGGGTACCATGCCAGAAGATCTTATCAAAATTCTTAAAGACCATTTCTACATTCCTTTGTATTTAATTACGTGGATTGTATCCGTTGTCAAGTACAAAAGTTTTTTTGACACTCCTTTGAAGTACCTTCCCATGCTTATTATCTACACCTTTTTTACAGAGGTTTTGGGTTACTTCATTAAGTACAACAACGATTACCAGTTCTTTTCGGATTCAAGGTATGCCTGGCATAATGTGATTATTTATAATGTGTACCAGATTGTGTTTTTTATTTTCTTTTTTGAAATCTATAAGAAGGTTACCAATAAGCAAGGCTTAAAAAAGCAAATTAAATATTTAATTATTTTTTGCATGATTGCCTACCTTATCAATGCCTTAGTTTACAACCCTTTACACAACCAAATGACGCATGCCCACATTATAGGTTCCATCATCATGATTTATATAGTGGCCATGTATTTCAGGGAGAAATACTTGGAGGAATCCGGGCAGTCGCTTGTGTACAATCTATTGTTTTGGATAAGTTCAGGGCTGATGATTTTTTATACGTTGTTCCCGATAATATCAATAATCTACTTGCTCGATCTTAATATAGGCATACAGATTTATTTTAGACCATTATTGCTTACATCGATAGCCTTAATGTACGGATTGATGATTCTAGGGCTCCTTATAGGTAAAAGAAGAGCATTCAGATAATCATTTAAGATCAAGGAAACAAAGCCTCCTTTGAAGGAGGCTTTTTTGTTATTTTTGCGAACCGACCACACAAAAACACGATACTGTCTGTAAGACGGTTACATAGAATAATGGATGCCATTTTAACCTTTATTACCGAACATTACATTATCCCTTTCTATCTTATTGTTTGGTTGGTGTCCATGGCTTGCTACCGCACCTATTTTGATACTCCATTAAAATACTACCCCATGTACCTTATGTACACCTTTTTAACAGAGTTATTAGGGTATTTTATAAAGTTCCATGAAGAATTCCAAGTAGTCAATGACAATCGGTACAACTGGTACAATGTTATCATATATAACATTTACTCCGTGATTGCCTTCATGTTTTTCTACTACATTTACTCGCAGGTATTACAGCAAGCCAAACATAAAAAATGGGTTGTTATCGGTGCTGGTTTAAGCCTTATGAGCTATATCATCAGCCTATTCTTCCAAGACCCATTCTATTCCAATCTTTATTATGCGGACCTTGTTGCATCCATGGTACTGTTATCCATTATTTGGTTGTACTATAAAGAGAAGAAAATCGAGTTCAGTCCGTATCCTCAGAAACATAATTTGATGTTTTGGACCAGTATGGGCTTGGCGGTTTTCCACTTATTTTTTCCTTTTCTGATCATAATTGGGTACGAGGCACCCAAAATTTGGGTGGACTATAACCTCAGGGGCATTCTTTGGATTTTTATCCTGTTTATGTACGGCTCCTTTATGGTCGGGGTCATGGTTCACAAAAGAAAAGCCTTTAGATAAAATCTCTCCAAACAAAAAAACGCCCCCAAATTGGAGGCGTCTAAAATATTTTAAATGGTCAAAGACTACAATCCAGCAACTTTGGTCATCAACTTGCTCTTAAGGTTTGCTGCCTTATTGTTGTGAATGATGTTTTTCTTGGCCAATTTATCGATCATACCGACTACAGTGGGCAACAAGGCTTCAGCAGTTTTCTTGTCCTCTTCGTTACGCAATCTTTTGATGGCATTACGCACGGTCTTGTGCTGGTACCTGTTACGCAAACGTACTGCTTCGTTTCTTCTGATTCTTTTTAATGCTGACTTATGGTTTGCCATTGCTTAAATTTAATTCTTTCTAAATCCTATTGTTGTAGCCCGTAGGGGAATCGAACCCCTGTTACCAGGATGAAAACCTGGCGTCCTAACCCCTAGACGAACGGGCCATTATTTCAATTTCAAAATTTTAAGCTACAAAGTTAAAAAATAAGCAGCTCTTTAGCTTAAAACTCTTCTTCGTAGCCCGTAGGGGAATCGAACCCCTGTTACCAGGATGAAAACCTGGCGTCCTAACCCCTAGACGAACGGGCCGTATGGTTGCATAATTGCGGATGCAAAAATACAACTATTTTTAAGTCTTGCAACAGTATTTTTTATTTTTTGCACCCTGTCTAGTAGGCCTTTGCGAACAACACCCTTTGAGCGGATGTTTTTCCCGTTACCATACATTTGCCTTCTTCTTTTTCGGAATGCAATGGGATACAACGTATTGTTGCCTTCGTCTCCTCTTTTATCCTGTCCTCTGTTTCAGGGGTTCCATCCCAATGAGCGGAGACAAAACCTCCTTTTTCCTCGATTATTTTTTTGAACTCGTCATAGGAATCCACCTCGGTAATATGGTTCTTTCTATAATCCAATGCTTTTTTGAAGATGTTTTCCTGGATATCGTCCATCAAGGAAACTACCTTTTCCACCACCTCTTCGGCTTTCACGATTTCCTTCGTCAGGGTGTCCCTCCGTGCCACTTCAAAAGTACCATTGGCCAGATCGCGCTGACCCACAGCTATGCGCACCGGAACTCCCTTGAGTTCATATTCATTGAACTTAAAACCCGGTTTATGGGTGTCTCGGGTATCATATTTTACCGTAACGCCCCTGTCCCGTAATTCCTGTACCAGCGCATCAACCTTTTCGGAAATCGCATCCAATTGATCCAATCCTTTATAAATAGGAACAATAACGACTTGTATCGGTGCCAATTTTGGCGGCAATACCAAACCATTGTCATCGCTGTGCGTCATCACAAGGGCTCCCATCAGCCTAGTGGAAACACCCCAGGAGGTGGCCCAAACATAGTCCTGAGTACCTTCTTTGTTCGCGAACTTCACATCAAAGGCCTTGGCAAAATTCTGTCCCAAAAAGTGGGATGTCCCAGCTTGAAGGGCCTTGCCATCTTGCATCAACGCCTCTATACAATACGTTTCTTCCGCACCGGCAAAACGCTCACTCTCTGTTTTGGTCCCTTTGATCACGGGAACGGCCATATAACTTTCAACAAATTCGGCGTACACGTTCATCATAAGCTCTGCTTCTTCCAAAGCCTCCTCACGGGTGGCATGGGCGGTATGCCCCTCTTGCCATAAAAATTCGGCCGTTCTTAGAAAGAGCCGGGTTCTCATTTCCCAACGCACCACATTGGCCCATTGGTTGATTTTTAAGGGTAAATCCCGGTATGATTGAATCCATCGTCGGTAGGTATCCCAAATAATCGTCTCGGATGTAGGCCGAACGATAAGCTCCTCCTCCAATTTGGCATCCTCGTCCACAACAATACCGCTGCCATCCTCCGCATTCTTTAAACGATAATGGGTGACCACCGCACATTCCTTCGCAAAACCTTCCACATGGCTGGCCTCCTTGCTCAAATAGGATTTTGGAATGAACAAGGGAAAATAAGCATTCTCATGCCCTGTCTCCTTGAACATTTTATCCAACTGTGCTTGCATTTTTTCCCAGATGGCATACCCATAGGGTTTTATTACCATGCAACCCCTAACGCCCGAGTTTTCAGCCAAATCCGACTTCACTACTAGTTCGTTATACCATTTGGAATAATCTTCCGCTCTGCTCGTTAAATTTTTACCCATGTATCGTAGTTTGGCACAAAACTTGTGTCTTTAATCATGAAATGATTGGTAAAACTAATTATTTTTAGTATGTTCAACAATAAAAATTGCGCCATGTTAAAGTCTTTACTCCATAAAAAATTACAAACCCCTTCCATATTGATGGTCAGTGCCCTCTTTATGGCTTCATGTGGGTCATATCAACAAGCTTCTTATTATAATGATGGAATCTATTCCAGCAACAACCGCGTTGTAGGTGTTGAAAAAAGGAATGCGGAGGCGGTGCGAATCGAAGATCAGGAGAACAATATCTACGGAGACTATTTCGGCGACAAGGCGAATGAATACGGTGAAATTTTGGACAGTGAAGTTTTTACCGACATTGACAGCTATTCCAGCCAAATGCGGAACGATACCATTCCATATGGCGAACAAACGGATTATTTCGCATACAATAACAATTATAACGGTAGCCCAGGTTGGGGCGACAACCCTACAAGCATATCCATAAACGTTTACGACAACAGTTGGGGCTGGGGCGGCTATTATGGCTGGAACGACCCATGGTTATGGAACGGCGGATGGGGCTGGAACTATCCTTACTACGGTTGGGGATGGAACAACCCATGGAGATTTAACCGTTGGGGCTGGGGAGGCAACTTCGGCTGGGGATGGGGCTACCCATACAACGGATGGGGTTGGGCCGGTTACTACGGCTGGAACGGATATTATGGCTGGGGAGGCTACTATGGTGGCCGTTACTGGAACCGTCCATACAACAACAGAGGATATTACGGTAGAAACTACGCATACATGTCAGGCCGTAGAGGATACTCCTCGCGAATTCCCGGTACAACATTGTCATCCAGGTCAAATGGATATACCAGCAGGTTGAGAAACAACAGCGGGCGTTCCAATGCCACGGTATCCAGAAGCAATAATTTGGCAAACAGAAGTTCCAACGGATATAGTAATAGGTCCAACGTTAGAAGGACAATCAGCGCCGACGCGGTCGCCCGTAACCAAAACTATAGATCCAGCAGAAGCACTAGAACTTCGCCCAATTATAATGGTAGCTCAAGAACCTACCGTTCCTACGGAACATCACCTTCGACCAGAAGCAGTGGAAGTTACAATAGGAGCAGTTCGCCATCGAGCAGTTATAGAAGTTCCGGCAACAGGAGCTCTAGAAGCTATACGCCCAGCAGAAGCAACTTTAGCCGCTCCTCAAGTTCCAGCAGGTCCGGTTCAAGCTATCGCAGCAGCGGCTCTTCAAGTAGCAGGTCCAGTTCCGGCTACCGAAGTTCAGGAAGTAGCTCCAGAAGTTCTGGCGTAAGTAGATCTTCAGGATCTTCCAGATCATCCGGGGTTAGTAGATCTTCGGGTGGAGGATCTAGATCTTCAGGAGGCAGCAGAGGCGGTCGAGGTGGTGGTAGACCATAATTTCACACAGTTATATTGAATAATCTAAATCAGAATAAATGAAAAGAATCTCAACTTTCATAATGGTATTGGCATGCACTTTTGCAAGCGCACAGACCATTGATGATGTAGTACGATATAGCACCGAAAACATCCTGGGGACCCCAAGGTTTCAGGCTATGGGCGGAGCGTTTGGAGCTTTGGGCGGCGATTTGTCCGCTCTTAATGTGAACCCAGCAGGTTCGGCCGTATTTAACTTCAGTGAAATCGGCATCACCGGCTCCAACTACCACACCAACAACGATGCGCTATACGGAGGAACACTCAGGAACACCACATCCAATTCCTTGGATTTTAATCAGGTCGGCGGTGTTTTTGTCTTTAATTCTTCCACGGACAGTCCATGGAGAAAAATCGCATTGGCGTTCAATTATGATTTGATCAAAAATTACGATAACGAGTTTGTCGCTTCCGGAAGCACACCCGTGGGTATCGATAATTATTTTCTGAATTTTGCACAGGGAGAACCATTGGGCCCCTGGAGAACACAACAGGGCGAGTTTATCGAGGATGCCTATTTGGATATCGGGGCAAACCTAGGTTATTCCGCACAGCAGGCATTTCTTGGTTTTCAGGCCGGGATTATAGAACCTGTGGACGACGACGACCAGAACACCAACTATTTTCCCAACGCGCAGTATAGCAGCGTTAACCAGCAATACATACAGAACACATCCGGGTACAACAGTAAGTTCACCCTGAACTTTGGAAGTCAATACAAAGAAGACCTTTACCTAGGTGCATCCGTAAATTTCCATAATGTTGTTTATGATAGGATCACATATTTTGATGAAGATGGGTATGATGCCGAATCACCGATTCAGTTTACGACCTTCGATAATCTTTTACATACCGAAGGCTATGGTTTCTCCTTCAGTTTGGGAGCCATTGCCAAAGTGAACGAAACCATTCGATTGGGCGGTAGCTACCAATCACCAACGTGGTACACCCTAACGGACGATACGTCGCAACGTATCAATTCGGATCTGGCCGTATCGGACATCAACTTTATCAACTTTGGCATTGTAAACCTGTATGACGAGTACCGAATCAAAACCCCGGAAAAATTTACCGGAAGTGCGGCATTGGTCTTTGGGAAAGATGGGCTTATAAGTTTGGATTATTCCTACCAAGATATGTCCAAAGCTGAATTAAGGCCTACCTCGGACCCCAGTTTTGCAGCAGAGAACGATTTTATCAGCAACACCCTGGTCGCCGTTAACTCATACCGATTGGGTGGGGAATACCGTATAGAACAAGTGAGCCTTAGGGCCGGATATCGTTTTGAGGGAAGCCCTTATGAAGACAGCAACCTAATGAGCGATTTAAATGGTTTTTCTGCGGGAATCGGATACAACTTTGGCGCGAGCCGACTGGACTTGGCCTATAGCAGGACCGAACAGGATATCAATTCTTATTTCTTTGACGGTGGAATAGATAGCGCTGCATTGGTAAACAGAATCAACACGAATGTATCCTTAGGGTACACCTTGAAATTCTAACCAAGAAAGATTAAAAAAATATTATGAAGGCTGGAAGAGATTCCGGCCTTTTTTCTGTTGTTATCTCACCAGGGAGAAGTGCCTACGAACCGATGTTGCAACTATTGTTCCCTCGTCATCACGATCATAATCCAATCGGAACCAGTAATCGGAAGAAGGCATATCCCTGCCATTGAAGGTACCGTCCCAGCCAATGTTCACATCTATCTGTTTTAATAGCTTACCGTACCTATCAAAAATGAACACCACAGGATTTATTAGCTCTTCAACGCCGTAAACATTCCAATTGTCATGGACGCCATCACTGTTAGGCGTAAAGAATTTTGGATATCCCACCACCAAAAACTCTATCGGCTCTGTGGTTCCACATCCATTTTTATCATTGATCACAACGGTATTGGTCCCTGGGGGCACATCCAGAAAAACTGGATCGTCCTGAAATTCACCTCCGTTGATGGCATATTCATAATTACCGTACCCCACCGGAACTATCTCCACATTGTAAGGGTCGGTCTGGTCACTATTGACAAAATCATCGATCACACGGACTTCCTCCAAAGCTGGAGTTCCATAAAATGTGATCAAAATATCGTCGGTGACCGTTGTTCCAAAAGTAGATTCGATAGTAACGCGATAGCGGCCTGAATTGGGGCTTGAAACCGTTAACTCGGTAGCGCCCGCTCCGGTTGCCAAAATTGTTTCGTACACACCATCATCATCAGCATCCAATTCCCAAGTAATATCTGCTATGCTCGGGCCAACAGGGGAATTTAAAGCGGAGAGAACAATATCCGGATCGCCCTCACAGGCCACAATATCAAACCCTAAAAATTCATCCCGCAAAGTACAATCCAGGGCATTGTCCTGATCTTCATCCACGGAAGAACCGGTAAAAGTCAACATAAAAGACTCTGGCTCTTCATCAAAATTGGTGTTGTAGTTATTGATGTAGAGGTAATATACCTCCCCTTGCCTTACATTCAACCATTCATCATAGGTGTTTTGACTTCCTTTTACAAATGGGGCACCTTCTCTTAGATCCCCAGGGTTTACCCCAATTCCGGTAAAGCCGGTATCGTTGTATTCATAGTTGCAACGGATAGGCTGCGCACTGCCATCGCCAATAATCGTGCAGAAATTCTCATTGGAAGTCTCATCAAATGGGCCATAAAGTGCAAAATCCCACTCCGCTGTAATCGGACCGCCAAGGTTTACCGGCAAAGCTTCAATATCAAAACCTATCTGTCCATCAGTTCCTGCCCTGAACACAAACCAGGCGGTGTTGTTTTCGATATTTGCAGAACTTACGCTTCCTTTTTCCAAGCATCCCGTTTGGGTGATAACTTCAGGATCAAAATCGTCTATATCGCCACTGCCATCCGTACTGCCCATAATAGGTGCATCCGCACATACAGGTATTGCCGTTCTACAATCCGGGGAGTTTTGTGCGCGGGCCGCGAAAGTTAAAAGCAAGCAACAGATAGCGCTGAATAGGGCTCTCATAGAATTTTGGGGCTAATGGTTATGCTACTTATAACCTGTATAACTCCATAAGCCAAGCTTTTAGTATGTTGTTGTCGAAGAAATTTGCCGTTAATCGATGAATGGCCTGTTTGCTATCTCCTCAGGGAAAAATGACTTTGCAGATATTTGGCATAGGTACGGTTACCAGAATCGTCCACATAGGATAGTTTGAACCAATAATCCGTGGACGGCAAAGGTTTTCCATTAAAACTCCCGTCCCAGCCCGCATCAAACTCGCTCATTTGCTTGATGAGCTTGCCATAACGGTCGTAAATGGTAACAATCGGTGAATTTAATGTCGAAAGTCCCTCGACTTGCCAAGTTTCGTTGAGAACGTCCCCGTTTGGAGAAAATATGGGCAAGAACCCAACTACAACAATATCCTCTTCCACTACTCCACAGCCATACGGGTCTCGCATACTCACTGTGTGCACCCCGGGTGCCACCCCTTCAAAAACATGACTGCTTTGGTAATCACTACCATCCAGACTGAATTCATATGCACCGGTACTTTCCGTGTTGATGGTAACGATATTGTTCGTGCTCATGTCCTCAATATCAATGCTCGAAATCTGTGGCATACTGGAAATGGCAACCGTTACCTTTCTGATTGCTTCACAAATAGCTCCGTTGGATTGGTTGGTGACCGTTAAAGTATACTCTCCGGCTTCCGAAACTAAAATGGAAGAGGTTTGCTCCCCCGTGCTCCATTGATAAGAATAGTTTGGGTCCGGTTGTGTTTCGCCGATTTCCACATTTCCAATTGTTTCGCAGATGACAACTTGTTCTTCAAAATCCAGAATAGGATTCTCTATCGATTCCAAAGTAAAACTTTGGGTAGCATCATAACATTCGGAATTTGCCAAAGAAGTGGTCCGCACATAAATAGTTTCCGTCCCTCCAAGGACAACATATTGTTTTTCCAGAGGGTTTGCACCCATTTCTGCATCATTTTGAGAGCTGTGGTAACTTACCATAAACAATGAGGGATCCATGGCACCCATTGCCTCTGCATCCTTACTGCTCAAATCAATAGTGGTATCCGTTTGATAACAAAACACTTCATCGGTCAGTGAACCCGTCACGGGCACTTGATTAAAAGCAACTTGCACGTCGCTTATGATACTTTCAGCGGATGTATTGACCACCACACGATATTGTCCGGAATTTTGAACATTGTAGGCGGCTCCATTGACCCCGGCCATCAATTGATATCCGTTCCCGGTATCAACATACCATTCATAATTAAGAGCACCCGAAGTCGTGGCATCCAAAACCACATCATCACCTTCACAAGCGGCGATTGGCGGCCCCAACAAATTGCTCACTATGGAACAATCCAATGCGCTGTTGGGATAATCCACCCAAATATTTCCCGTGAACTGGATGGAAAAACCAGAATTGATATTACTAAAATTATTGATGAAAAGATAATAGTCCTCCCCAGCTTCCACTTGAATCCAATCCTCATAATGGACGGAGTCCGTATTGCCGGTAGGATCTTCCCCTACTCCAATAAAACTGGTGTTCTCACTATTGTCAAAAAAATTGCATCGGATAGGTTCGCCCAAATTGCTGCAATCGGTCGCCCGATAAAGTGCAAAATCCCAATCTTCGTTGCTGTTGTGTCCAATATTAAATCCCAATTGACCTGCCTCGGCCGTCCTAAAACGATACCAGGCCGAATTGGATTCTATGGCACCCGTTGCCGTCCGTTCCAAGCACCCGCTGGAGGTAGCGCCATTGAAGTCATCGGCACCAAAACCATTGGTTCCGCCATTTATGGGCGTATTGCTACAAATGGGGATGGCGTCCACGCAATCTTGGGCAACCTGTGCATTTGCAGCCTGCCAAAAAAACAACAAAAGAAAGGTGCACGAAAGAGGTTTGATCATAAAAGACTGTAGGTTTGCGCATTATAAAAGTACCTCGGCAAATGGCTTAACAATAATTTATGTTGTCAAACGTCGGTTACCGGATGTTAAATCGGTCATTAATGTATATCTTTGCTGTCTTTAAGCAGCAGCTATGAAACTAGAGCAGGCATTGGAAGAACAATATGAAGAAAGAGGAAACGACCACGTAGGCTCCTCATCGGACACCCCGTTAAGGGATGATGCTTTTGTATTGAGTGACGAAGAAAAAATCGAAAGAATACAAAAAAGCGTAAGGGAAATTATGCTTACCCTCGGCCTTGATTTGGATGATGACAGTTTGAAGGGAACACCCAAACGCGTGGCAAAGATGTACGTACAGGAAATCTTTGGTGGACTGCATCCTGATAGAAAGCCCAAATCCTCAACTTTTGACAATAAGTACAAGTACGGTGAAATGTTGGTGGAAAAAAACATTGTGGTCTACTCCACATGTGAGCACCACCTATTGCCCATTGTTGGGCGGGCACACATCGCATACATTTCGAGCGGAACCGTGGTAGGTCTTTCCAAAATGAACCGCATTGTGGATTATTTTGCGAAGCGCCCACAAGTCCAGGAACGCATGAATATCCAAATTGTAAAAGAACTTCAAAAAGTTTTGGGTACTGAAGATGTAGCTTGTGTTATCGATGCCAAGCACCTTTGTGTAAACTCTAGGGGCATACGGGATATTGATAGTAGTACGGTGACCGCCGAATACGGTGGAAAGTTTAAAGAAGAGGCCACTAGAAGGGAGTTTTTGGATTACATCAACCTGGAAACCGAATTTTAAACACCGACCATTTAAATGCAATTGTACAAAGACCAAACCTTAAGAATCCATAATTCACTTACTGGAAAGAAAGACGTATTCGAACCTATAAACGAAGGCCATGTGGGCATGTATGTTTGTGGTCCAACAGTTTACAGTAATGTGCATTTGGGCAACTGCCGCACATTCATGTCTTTTGATATGATTTTTCGGTACTTCAAACACTTGGGGTACAAGGTGCGCTATGTCCGCAATATTACGGACGCTGGCCACTTGGAAAACGATGCGGATGAAGGTGAGGACAAAATTGCAAAGAAGGCCAAATTAGAGCAGATCGAACCCATGGAGGTAGTGCAACGCTACACGGTGGACTTCCACAACACTATACAACAATTAAATTTACTGCCCCCGAGTATTGAACCTACGGCCACAGGTCACATCATTGAGCAGATAGAGATCATCAAAGAAATCCTTGAAAAAGGATTGGCCTACGAAGCTAACGGTTCCGTTTATTTTGATGTGGTCAAATTCAATGAAGACCATGACTACGGTAAATTGAGCGGAAGAAAGTTGGAGGATATGATCACCAATACCCGCGAGCTTACCGCACAGGACGAAAAAAGAAATCCGCAGGATTTTGCCCTTTGGAAAAAAGCGGAACCCCAGCACATTATGCGCTGGCCATCTCCTTGGGGCGATGGTTTCCCAGGATGGCACTTGGAGTGTACCGCGATGAGCACCAAATATTTAGGCGAAACCTTTGATATTCACGGCGGAGGAATGGACCTTAAATTCCCCCATCATGAGTGCGAGATTGCACAAGCAGAGGCCAGTACAGGAAAATCTCCCGTAAACTACTGGATGCATGCCAATATGTTGACCCTGAACGGTAAAAAAATGTCCAAATCCACGGACAACAATATTTATCCCTCAGAGATTTTTAGTGGGAACAACAATATTTTGAGCAAGCCCTACTCGCCAGCTGTAGTTCGCTTTTTTATGATGCAGGCACACTACACCAGTATTTTGGACCTTAGTGACGAAGCTTTGCAAGCATCTGAAAAAGGATATGGCCGTTTGATGGATGCCCTGGATAGCATCGATAAATTAAAAACCGGTGAAAAGTCGGATTTTGATGTGGCCGCTTGGAAGCAGAAATGCTACGATGCCATGAACGACGACTTCAACACCCCGATTTTAATCGCGCAGTTGTTCGAGGCCGTAAAGCACATCAACTTAATCAAGGAAGACAAGGAAAGTATTTCCGAAGAGGACAAAGATTTTCTGGCAAGTTCGTTCAAAGCCTTTGTTTACGATGTACTTGGTATTGAAAATCAATCCATAGGCAAAGATGATTCCAATACCCTCAATGGCGTGATGGAACTGTTGATCGACATTAGAAACGAGGCGCGTGCCAAAAAAGATTTTACCACTTCAGATAAAATCAGGGACCAATTAGTTGAATTGGGCATTCAAATAAAAGATGGTAAGGACGGGACCACTTTCAGCGTAAACTAAATAGGTTTACCACCATTTTTGTTGTCCGAGCTAAGTTTTTCTACTATGAAAAAAATTTTAATAGCGCCATTTGTAATGTTGGTACGGTTTTACCAACTTTTTATCTCGCCCATGCTCCCCTCCACATGTCGCTATTCCCCTACTTGCTCACAATATACCTTGGAAGCTTTAAAAAAACACGGACTTTTTAAAGGGGGCTGGCTTTCCATGAAGCGTATCGCCAGTTGTAATCCCTGGGGCGGAAGCGGTTATGATCCCGTTCCTTGAAAATTGAACTTTAATTAACACCGCACAACCGTTCAAAGTAGTTATATTAGTCCAAAATTTTGATAAATGTATTTTCTCGGATTTGACTGGAACCCCGAAGGAACCCTTTTTAAATTGGGTTTCATACAAATAAAATACTACAATTTGTTGTGGATCGCTGCCTTTGTTCTAGGTTGGTTCATCATGAAAAAAATATTCCTGAGCGAAAAGAAATCCATGGAAAAGCTGGATTCCCTGTTCATCTACACGGTGGTTTCCATCATGTTGGGAGCGCGTTTGGGTCATGTGTTCTTTTATGATTGGGACTACTACAAAGACCATTTGGCAGAAATCCTGTTGCCCATACATGAAAATGCCAACAGTTCGCTTTTCGGTATCATCAACGGGTATGAATTCACAGGATTCACAGGACTGGCCAGTCACGGTGCAACTATCGCGGCCATTATCGGAATCTGGCTGTACACGCTAAAATGGAAAGACATTAAAATGCTTTGGTTGCTGGATAGATTGGTGATCCCATCGGCTATCGGAGCGGCATTTGTACGATTCGGCAACTTTTTCAACTCCGAGATCAATGGTAAAAAAGTGGAAGAATCCTATTTCTTGGCCACACGTTTTATTCGTGATTCGGACGATATGCCCGCTTACAAGGCCATGGCTATCACCAAGGAGTCAACCCCGAACGCAGCCTATAAAGCCATACAGCACAATCCGGAATTTTCCGAGGTTTTAAGGGCCATCCCTCACCGTCATCCAGCGCAACTGTATGAAGCCGTTTCCTATATTTTTGTTTTCATAGTGCTCTATCTTATGTATTGGAAAACAGATTGGAAGGAGAAACCTGGTTTTCTTTTCGGTTTGTTTATGATTCTTTTGTTCGTTGTGCGCTTTTTTGCGGAGTTCTATAAAAAGAGTCAGGGCGGATTTGAAGATACCTTGGGAATGCTTTCCACAGGACAATGGCTCAGTCTTCCGATGATATTGATCGGGTTTTATTTTATGATCAGACCGGCACCGGTAGAAATATAAAAGCATGACCTACCTTAAAAAAATAGTCCTATTTGTACTTTTACTGGTATTGGCTTCTTGTAAGACCGACTCAAAGCAGGCTATCAAGACCGATTCCGTTTCCTTTACCAAAGAAGGAGAACTTGACGTACTATCAACGGAAACAGATTCCATCAAGGCCAATTTCGATATAGAGATCGCAGAAACGGAGTACGAGACCCAAACTGGGCTTATGTACCGAAAATCCATGAAGCAAAATCGAGGAATGCTGTTCATTCAGCCCTCGGAGTCCTTACAATACTTCTATATGAAGAACACGGAAATGCCTTTGGATATTATCTACATAAATTCCGGAATGAAGATTGTGAGCTTTCAAAAAAATGCAGAGCCGTTCAACGAAACGAGCCTACCTTCCAACGCTCCGGCCAAATATGTTCTGGAAATCAATGCAGGGCTTTCGGACCAGTTGGGGCTACAAGTAGGGGATAGCATCTCATTCTACCGCAATTAAATGTCCAAATATCTTCTAGAAAATCAGGCCACAGAGCGACTGATCTTTCGCAAACTCGAAGCATCGGACTTTGAGGATTGGTTGCCCTTTTATCACAATCCAAAATCCACCCAATATTGGGAAGGTCTTCCCACAGACCCCATTGAAGCTTGCCGAACCCAATTTGATAGAGTTTTTGAGCGATATGAAAACGACTTGGGCGGAATGAACGCCCTTATTTCAAAAGAAACCGGGGCATTGGTCGGAATTTGTGGACTCTTGGTTCAAACAGTTGATGACATACAGGAACTGGAAATCGGCTATTCCATACTTCCAAAATTTTGGTTGCAGGGCTATGCGTTTGAAGCAGCACAAGAATGCAAGGAATTTGCATTTGAAAATAACTTTGCAGATACCTTGATCTCCATCATACATGTGGATAATGTACCTTCCCAAAAAGTGGCTCAAAAAAATGGCATGCATTTGGACAAAACCACTGCCTACAAGAACAATCCTGTCCATATTTTTCGGGTAAACCGAGGATAATCGTAATTTTAAAGCCATACTTTAACACCTGATGAAGCTATCCAAAAGCTACGCTATCCTCACGCAGAACAATTCCAATACGGACCGATTGGTGCAACAATTGCTTCGGAACAAAATTGTTGAGGGACTGCAAGAGCTACAGCCCTTGAACGGCCTTCTTTTTTCACGTTCGGAGATCAATCGGTACATGGACGAAGAAGAACGCCATGATATCAAAGTTTTGACAAAGGGCAACGATCAAGCTTTAAAAACCATGAGCAGCGGAGAGCAAAAAAAAGCATTGCTCAGCCATATACTGCAACAGAATCCCGATTTTATGGTCTTAGTAAATCCTTTTGACAATTTGGATGTTGCCACCCAGACCAAACTCAAAGAGCAGCTTTCTGATATTGCTTCCCACAAAATTTTGGTACAGGTGGTAAGCAGGTTAGATGATATTTTACCCAACACGACCCTCTTTTTTAAACTGGACGGAGATAACTTGCATCCTTACGGATCTCCAGATACCTTTTGGAAAGAAAACAAAACCGAATCCATCGGTTTTAACGGGACCATACCCCCACCCCTATCCCCTGTTGATGTTGACCTAAATGAATTGGTCCGCTTTAAGAAGGTATCCGTAAGTTTTGATGGTCGAAAAGTATTGCACCAAATTGATTGGACCATCAAAAAAGGGGAGTTTTGGCAACTGATAGGACCCAATGGAAGTGGAAAATCCACCCTACTTTCCATGATTACGGGCGACAACCATAAAGGATACGGTCAAGATTTGACCATTTTTGGCCATAAAAAAGGAAGCGGTGAAAGTGTTTGGGACCTTAAACAAAAAATTGGTTACTACACCCCAGCCATTACACATAAATTTCGGGGATATCACAGCCTGGAAAATATGATCATATCCGGACTCCACGATTCCATTGGCCTGTATGTGCAACCAACGGACAGTGAACGGCAAGTGGCCAAACAGTGGTTGCGCCTCCTAGATTTGAACGATCGAAAAAGTGATCACTTTAGGGAACTCTCCCCAGGAGATAAGCGGCTCGTAATGATGGCCCGGGCCATGGTAAAACATCCTCCTTTACTTATTCTGGACGAGCCCACAGCGGGTTTGGACGATTCCAGCGCCACTCTATTTGTCGCTTTGGTGAACAAAATCGCGAAGGAAAGTGATTCTGCCATCATTTTTGTGTCCCATCGAAAAGAGCCCCACTTGGACCCTGAACAGATTTTTGAGCTGCATCCATCAGAAAAAGGTTCCATAGGTAAAGCTCTAAAAGCATAGTTCCTTCATATTCAAACAGTTATACAATCCATGGTTTTTTTTGCTATCTTATAGGGAATTCAGTTTCTAAAACTCTTCCATTACATGCAAAAAATCAATGTGAAGCCAGGCGCCAAGATTGTGGACTACAAGGCGTACGGTTCTCTTTATACGTCCGTTCTAGATTTTCTGGAACAATCCAAAGACCCTATCGAATCCTTAAAAGGGCGAACTATTTGGATGATCAATTCCACAGCAATAGGCGGAGGCGTCGCAGAAATGCTGCCGAGCCAGATGAGGATATTGCGCGAACTGGGCGTTTCCATCCAATGGCTGGTAATCGAGGCCAAAGAAGACGCTTTCTTCGATTTGACCAAACGCATCCATAATGCCATTCATGGGAGCGGAATCGGTATTTTCACAGTAAAGGACAGGACCATTTATGAAACCGTGAACCGGAACAATCTCCCAAAGGCCCTAGAGCTTATAAACGATGGTGACATTGTTGTGGTACATGACCCGCAGCCTATGCCCTTGGCGGCAATGATCAAAAAAGAAAAGAACGTTTCCATACTTTGGCGATGTCATATCGGTCTGGCGGAAGATACGGAGGTCACGGACGCCGTTTGGAAATTTTTGGAACCGTACACAAACGATTACGACCATTTTGTTTTTAGTCTTCCCGCCTATGTGCCCAAGCCTTTACAAAAGAAAGCTTCCATTATTCCCCCGGCCATTGATCCACTGAGCCATAAAAACAGGGAACTACAATTGCACAAATGCATCGGTATTCTATATCAGTCCGGGATTTTGGACGACCACAAGGCCATTTTGTACCATCGGTACAAGCATCTCGTACGAAAGGTAATGCCCGATGGTTCTTTTGATGAATTGGAGGCAGGTCAAAATCTGGATTTAATTTATAGGCCCATAGTTACTGAAATCTCCCGTTGGGACAGGTTGAAGGGTTTTAAAGAATTGATGGAGGCCTTCATCAAAATGAAGCTGGACAACCGAAAACATGGAGACCCAAAAAGCTTGGAATACAAACGCATTGAAATGACACTTTTAGTGATGGGCGGTCCAGACCCCGCATTTGTATCGGATGATCCCGAAGGCAAAGAGGTGCTGAAAGAACTCACGGAAACCTACAAGAAAATTGACAAAAGCATGCAAAACGATATTGCGATACTATTGCTGCCCTTGGACAACCCCAAGGAAAACGCCTTGATTGTAAATGCCCTCCAACGTTCATCCAGTATTATTGTACAGAATTCCATACAGGAAGGTTTTGGCCTAACCGCCACCGAGGCCATGTGGAAAAGAAAACCGGTTTTGGTCTCCAATGCCGCAGGTTTAAAATATCAGGTGATTCATAACAAAACTGGGCAAATAAATCCAGACCCCACGGACATCGATAGTCTGGCAAAAACATTGGCCTATATGCTCAACCATCCCAAAGAACGTGACAAATGGGGTTTTAATGGTCAATTACGGGTCATCCAGAACTTCACACTGTTCAGTCAATTATTGTCTTGGCTGGAAGTCTTATCGAACAATAGGGTACAAGCATAAATAAATAAACAAAGGCCCTCAAATTGAGGGCCTTTATTATAAAGTGTAATGTAAAAAAACGAAAAACTATGCTCCTGTAGCAGCAGCAATTTTCTTCTTTAATGAGTCGAACATCACAGGTGTTGCGATAAATACGGAAGAGTAAGTACCAACGATCACACCAACGATCATCGCGAACATAAATCCTCTTAGGCTTTCCCCTCCAAAAATAAAGATGGCCAACAACACGATCAACGTGGTAAGCGAGGTGTTCAACGTTCTACTCAAAGTGCTGTTCAATGCATCATTGATGTTTACCCCATCATTGAATCCTTTTAGGACCGTAATCTCACGGATACGGTCGAATACTACCACCGTATCGTTCAGGGAATAACCGATTACGGTAAGAATGGCAGCAATAAAAGCTTGGTCTATTTCCATGTTAAAGGGCATAATACTTCCCGTTAGCGAGAAAATACCCAACACGATCATTACATCGTGGAATACCGCAACTACGGCACCCAATGAGAATTGCCATTTTCTAAATCGCAATAGAATGTATAGGAAAACTACCGCCAAGGAACCAATAATGGCCAAAAAGGCATTTTTCTTGATGTCATCGGCAATCGTGGGTCCTACTTTTACAGATTGTAGGATACCTATCGATTTTTCGGAGGCACCAATGGTGAAATCTTCAAAAGAAGTTCCATCCGGCAAGTATTTTTGTAAAGTGGTATATAGCTTATTCTGGATCTCGTTATCCACTTCAACCCCTTCTTGGTCCACTTTATATGGAGTTGTCACCTTTATTTGGTTCGCATCACCAAAAGTCTTCACCATGGTTCCACTACCAAATACCGTATTTAGTTCAGAAGCAATTTCCGAAGGACTTACCGCTTTTTCAAAACGGATTTGATAAGAACGTCCACCGATAAAATCAACCCCTTGGTTTAGCCCTTTAGTAAATAACGAGAATACACTTACTGCCACCAAGATTCCAGAAACAATGTAAGCAATCTTACGCTTGGACAAGAAATCGATGCTCATCTTGGTAAAAAGGTTCTTGGTAATCCCTGTACTGAAATCTAATCGTCTACCTTTTTTACTGGTGTAGGCCTCAATCATCAATCTAGTCACAAATATGGCCGTGAACAGGGAGGTAACAATACCTATCATCAATGTAGTGGCAAAACCTTTGATAGGTCCTGACCCAAAGATGAAAAGGATAATTGCCGTTAATCCAGTAGTAATGTTGGCATCCAAAATAGAAGACAAGGCATTTCCAAAACCATCGGCAATGGCTTGTGCCTTTCCTTTACCACGGGCCAGTTCCTCTTTTACCCTTTCAAAGATAAGTACGTTGGCATCCACCGACATACCAATGGTCAATACAATACCTGCGATACCTGGCAATGTCAAAACAGCTCCAAGACTGGTCAATACTCCAAAAATCAATAGAATGTTGAATACCAATGCGATATCTGCAAATACTCCTGCTCTACCATAGTAGAAAATCATCCATACCAGCACAAAGATCATAGCGATGACAAAGGACATAAATCCACTGTCGATAGCTTCTTGTCCCAAGGATGGTCCAACGACTTCCGATTGGATGATATCTGCAGAAGCAGGAAGTTTACCTGCACGCAATACGTTGGCGATATCCTTTGTTTCGTTTACCGTGAAGGTACCTGTAATTTCTGAACGTCCACCGGATATTGGTCCAGAAGAAACACCAGGTGCCGTGTACACTTTATTGTCAAGCACAATGGCAATTCCTGTTTGATTGTTATAGGCGTCGCCTGTCAACTCTTCCCATTCCTTCGCACCACGGGTGTTCATCGTCATGCTCACCGCAGGCTTATTGAACTGATCAAAAGTATCCTGTGCATCTGAAACCACATCACCACTGATTCTTGGGGTACCTTCTCTGTTGGATTTTAATGCGTACAGGTCAACGACCTCGGCATCCATGGATGGGCGTTCCCACAAAAATTTGGTGAACTGAATATCATTGGGCAATAATCTTCTAATTTCAGGCATCCTTAAATACTCCCCTATTTCGGCAGTATCGGAAACCATGGCACGGGCTATGGCATGGGAACCTGGGTTGGCGGGAATGAGTTTTCCCAAAATCGGATTGACATCATTGGTCATATCCAAAGAATCCTGAGCGACATCAGATAGCAAAGAGTCTATCTCCGATTCCGGTTTTGCCACTTCGTCCTCCTGCTTCGCCTCGGGCTTCAATATTTCTTTTAGACGTTCGTTCGCGTTCACTAAGAAGTTCCCAATACTTTGGTTGCTCTGTGGATAGGTTTCCCAGAACTCCAATTGTGCCGTACTGGACAACAATTCCTGGGCGCGGGCAATATCCCTTGCTCCTGGAAGCTCAACCAAGATCCTACCGGAGTTTCCTTCCCTTTGGATGTTTGGTTGGGTAACCCCGAAACCATCGATACGCTCACGAAGTACTTCAAATGCAGAGACGATGGATTCATCAATCTTTCTTCGGATAACAGGTTTTACCTGATCATCGGTCATTTGAAAGTTGATCTCATCGCTAAGGCCCTTATTGGCAAAAATATCGGGCGATGCCAATTTGGTATCTCCTTTGATATTATCAAATGCTTCGAAAAATAGTTCCAAATAGGTATTGTCACTATTTTTTGATGCTTCATCGGCATCGGCCAAGGCCTTGTTGAACACAGGGTTCTTTGTATTGTTGGCCAATCCCTTTAAAATATCCTTTACGGAAATCTGCAAGGTAACGTTGATACCTCCCTTAAGGTCCAATCCTTTGTTCAGTTCCTTTGTCTTGGCATCTTCATAGCTCGTAAAACCCAGAACAGTGTTGTCACTGATGGAATCCAAATACGATGCCTCTAAAGCTTCACGCTTTGCAACATAATCTTCCTCAGCTTCCGAAATTTGGCTAACTGCGTATGCTTCAGCATCTTTCTCCAACTTATTTGTGATGAAGGTAAAAGACAACTGATAGATGCTCACCAAGCCAAAAAGGATTGCGAAAAGCCTTATAAGTCCTTTATTCTGCATTGATTGTTAATTTTTTAGAAGTTTTCTTAAACAGCGTGCAAATATATCATTTCCGTTAAGATTTGACAATAGAAATTGATGTAATTGCAATTCCAGTTGACGGTTGCGGTATTAAAACAAAATTGTCATTCCAGATAAGCCCGAAAATCCTCCCGAAAATACAGGGTCGTTTCCTTGTGCCGCATCCAAAATGACAATTCAGTCGATTGGTATCTTTTATTTTAAAACTCCAAAAGTCCGTTGGTCTTTTTAACACCGGCCGCACTTTCCTGCATTTTTGCTTTTTCGGCATCGGACAATTCTATTTCCACGATTTCCTCGATTCCGTTTTTACCCAAAATCACGGGTACTCCAATACAGATATCGTCCAATCCATATTCTCCTTCCAATAGCGTGGAGCATGGGAACATTTTCTTTTGGTCGCATGCAATGGCCTGTACCAATCCGGATACGGCAGCTCCTGGAGCGTACCATGCGCTTGTCCCCAACAACTTGGTCAATGTGGCCCCTCCTACTTTAGTCTCTTCCACGACCCAGTCCATTTTATCCTGTGGCAAAAATTCGGAAACCTTGACACTATTCCTTGTGGCGTGACCGATCAACGGAACCATTCCTGTATCACTGTGTCCGCCGATCACCATACCGTCGACATCGGAAATCGGTGCGCCCAAAGCTTCGGCCAATCTATACTTGAATCGTGCGCTGTCCAATGCACCGCCCATACCTATGATCTTGTTCTTTGGCAAACCTGTTGTTTTGTGCACCAAATAGGTCATGGTATCCATTGGGTTGCTCACCACGATTATGGTCACATTTGGAGAGTGCTCCAATAAACTGGATGCCACTGTTTTTACGATTCCGGCATTGATTCCTATAAGTTCTTCGCGTGTCATACCAGGTTTACGCGGGATTCCCGAAGTGATCACGGCGATATCACTACCGGCGGTTTTACTATAATCGTTGGTGCTTCCGGTGATTTTGGTATCAAATCCGTTCAAAGAGGCCGTTTGCATCAGATCCATGGCCTTTCCTTCGGCATATCCTTCTTTGATGTCCAATAAAACTACTTCGGCTGCAAAATTTTTCATTGCTATGTACTCAGCACAGCTTGCTCCAACTGCGCCTGCTCCAACTACGGTAACTTTCATTTGTATAGATTTAAATTTTAGTCTTCAAAAATAAGGCATTTGCCTCAGAATAAAGCTGACTTTCACCAGTTTTAGAGGCCCAATGCGTTCAGATTTTACCAACTGACCGATTTTATGAAACCGTTGCGAACCTTTGCCTCCATCAAAAAAGCCAATGGAAAACCTACTTTTTATATTTTTTGTGCAATAGATTCCTACAAACCGACGTTATAATAGTCCCAAAATCAATTTAACCTACTGACCCATGAAAAAGCTCTTTTCATTGTTGTCCATTATAGGCATTATTGCCATAAGCAACTGTACCCGAGTACCAGAGAACCATGATCCTATTTTGGGAATCTGGGCAAAAACGGAATCTTCCACCACTGAAGGAAAAAGCAATGGCACCGTTCGCGAAGAATGGATTTTCAACGATGTTTACCTGGGCAGATACCAAAGGTATTCCGACTCCGAATTGATTTTTTACACTGATTTTAGATGGTCCAAAGATAGTGGGGCCTACTCCATTACTTATGGTGACCCCAATGTTACGGATATTACCGTGAGTTTGATAAAAGCCAACGAACCTGAAGTTTTAGCCCTGGAGAATGGCTCGGTCTTCGCCACCAGGGAATAGCGTGAAGACTACATATATGAAAATAGTAGGCCCCGGAAACGGGGCCTTCTTTATTGCTATAAAAATTTGCTTTTTTACCTGAAGCCAAAGTTCACACCAAAGGTGAAGGTGCTGAATTCGGAAAAATTGTATTCGGCATTGAGCCTGAAGAAACCAAGTTTTAATTTGGTACCCAGATTTGCGGAAACCCCGTTGGCCTTTTTTGAAACAGAGAATGGATCTACAACCGTCTCAGAAAAGAAAGGACCATTGGCCTGATAAGTACCCAAAACGTCTATATCCGATTTACCGGTAATATAGCCGAGACCACCATAGAAATTGATCACTGGAATGTTCTTAGTTGAAACGACTGCGCTAAAATTCCAGGTTTTGAAGTTTGCATCGATTCGTTGATCACTACCACTAATAAAATCAGAATCTGTAAAATCGTACTCACCGTTCAAATTAGTGTACCCGATCACCGCAGAAATAGCCACGGGCAATACTTTGTCCGCTGGCAACATTTTTGTGAAGTCATACTGCAGACCTGCCCCAAAAAGTCCGATCTTAGCGTCGTCATCAAACTTGATTTTTGGCAGAAAGCGTGCCTTCACCTCCAATCCCTTGACCAGACCCACAGCTGCCTGTACGTATCCGGACGGAATAAAATTAAGGTTCGCGGAAGCCAGACCGGAAGGAAGTTCAAATTCCTCTCGGAACACCCCACTTTCATCCTCCACAAATACTTCGATGCCCTCAATATCACCCAAACCAGTGGCCACGGGCCTAGCTTGACCAGGATTGTTCACGAAATCAAGATTTTCATAGTCTGCCGGGTCTAGCAAAAATGCCTTTTTATCGTCCTTGTTCTTAAAACCCGTCATGTTCCCTATAATGGAGATCTCAAAGCCTCCCAAAGGTTTTGCATCTGCACTGTTGTACCAACCATTGGATATACTATAAATAGATGCTTCCGATACCGGAGCGAGATAGGCGTTGGCAAATCTTTCGGCATCCGCCACGCCCGAAACAAATATGTCGTTCAAATCTTGTGCCTTCGCCGCGGAAACAAAAACCAAGGCTAGGGCAAAAATTACTTTTTTCATAATGTTGAAGTTTTTACCAAAACTAAAAAACTCGCCTTTGAGGGGCGAGTTTTTGTTGTGAAATGTCCATTATCTATGCATCTATATTCGCATAGACCGCATTTTTCTCTATAAATTCACGTCTTGGAGGCACTTCATCCCCCATCAACATAGAGAATATTCGGTCGGATTCCGTTGCATTGTCAATCTGCACCTGACGCAATTTTCTAAAATCTGGATTCATAGTGGTGTCCCAAAGCTGCTCGGCATTCATCTCACCAAGACCCTTATAACGTTGGATACCTGCTCCACCGCCCATTTCCGCATTGATGGCATCTCGTTCCTTATCGTTCCATGCATAGCGTTTTTTGGCGCCTTTTTTCACCAAATATAATGGCGGGGTTGCTATATATACGTGCCCACCTTCTATAAGTTCCCTCATGTATCGGAAAAAGAAGGTCAAAATCAACGTTTCAATGTGGCTACCATCAACATCCGCATCACACATGATCACTACTTTATGGTATCGCAGTTTTTCAAGGTTCAGTGCCTTACTGTCCTCTTCCGTACCAATGGTAACCCCAAGTGCCGTATAAATGTTCTTGATTTCCTCATTTTCAAAAACCTTATGCTGCATGGCTTTTTCCACGTTCAGAATTTTACCCCGTAGTGGAAGAATTGCCTGGAAATTCCTATCTCTTCCCTGTTTTGCCGTTCCACCTGCGGAATCTCCCTCGACCAAGAACACTTCGCATTTGGTAGGGTCTTGTTCGGAGCAATCGGAAAGTTTTCCGGGCAATCCGCCAACGCTCATCGGGTTTTTACGCTGAACCATTTCACGCGCCTTTGCAGCGGCGTGTCTAGCTTGAGCGGCCAGCTTCACTTTTTCCACAATTTGCTTGGCATCATCTGGATTTTCCTCCAAATAATCCGTCAACATTTCGGAAACAGCCTGACTTACTGCACTGGTGACCTCACGGTTACCCAGTTTGGTCTTGGTCTGCCCTTCGAACTGTGGTTCAGCTACTTTCACGGAAACAATAGCCGTCAATCCTTCACGGAAGTCATCCCCGGAAATTTCGAACTTCAATTTGTCCAACATTCCGGAATTGTCGGCATACTTTTTCAAAGTAGTGGTCAAACCTCTTCTAAAACCAGAAAGATGCGTACCCCCTTCGTGCGTATTGATATTGTTCACGTAGGAATGAAGGTTTTCGGAATATCCTGTGTTGTAGACCATGGCCACTTCCACAGGAATGCCGTTTTTCTCACCTTCCATCGAAACTACATTCTGAATCAAAGGCTCTCTGTTTCCATCCAAGAATTTGATAAATTCTTTCAGACCTTCTTCCGAATGAAAAACTTCGGAAATGAACTCACCATCTTTATCCTTGTGCCTTTTATCAGTAAGGGTTATTGTGATTCCCTTGTTCAAATAAGAAAGCTCACGCATTCTATTGGAAAGGGTCTCATAACTGAATTCGGTGGTTTGGGTGAAAATGGTATCATCCGGAATAAAGGTTACGATGGTACCTGTTTCCGAACTTTCGCCCACACTTTTTACAGGATAAAGTGCTTTTCCCCTTTCATATTCTTGCTCCCAAATTTTCCCATCTCGGTAAACGGTCGCTTTTAATTTTGATGACAGCGCGTTGACACAGGACACCCCCACACCGTGAAGACCCCCGGAAACCTTATAGGAATCCTTGTCGAACTTACCACCTGCACCAATCTTGGTCATTACCACCTGAAGGGCCGAAACTCCTTCTTTTTTATGAAGATCTACTGGAATCCCCCTACCGTTGTCCTGGGTGGTTATGGAATTATCCTCGTTGATGATGACATCGATCGTATCACAATAACCGGCCATCGCCTCGTCAATCGAGTTATCCACAACTTCGTACACCAAATGGTGCAATCCTCTGACCCCTACATCCCCAATATACATGGAAGGTCTCATACGTACGTGCTCCATTCCCTCAAGGGCCTGGATACTATCCGCCGAGTATTGTTTCTTATTAGCTTCTTCGCTCATATATTTTCAGTATTTGCCTCAAATTTTCAAATCCTACAAATATAATGAATACCCCTGTCAAATAGCTGTAAAGCACCTCTTGAAGGTCTTAAGTTATCAACAAAAACTGTGGAAAAATGACCTCCCTTTGCACGCAATCCGTGTGCATCCCATTCGTGATGTTTTTGAGTAAGATTTTTATCAAATCCTATTTTTACAATCAAAATATATTTATATGATTATCAAATTAAAGTTTCATTAAATATTGATTTACTGATTTTTGGATAAAATATTTCAGATTTTTTCAATTAATCTTATGTTTGTCAGAATTTAAACACAAACTATATATCATGAAAAAAATCTCATTAATGCTCGTAGCTATCATCGGCTTTGTTTTTGCCGGTATTGCTCAAGACGGAACACAAACGGACAAAGGAAGTTGGCTCGTTGAAGCCAACACAGGTTTTGGTGGTGGCGAAACCGGTTTGGCCCATACGGCCAATACCAGTGTAAGGCTTACTTCTATTGGAGATACCACTATTTGGGGCATCGGCGGCGAAGGAGGCTATTTTTTTGCGGACAACTTTGCCGCCAAATTGGGACTGGGCTATTCCGATTTTGACGGAACCTCTGTTTTTACCTATAAAATTGGCGGAAAGTACTATGTGGACAGCACCATTCCTTTTCAGGTCGACATTACAGGTTCTAGCGTCCAAGATTCTTCCGTAAACCCGCTTTGGTTAGGGCTACAGGGCGGATATGCAATATTCGTGGGAGAGCAAATAAGTATTGAACCCGGCCTACGCTATAATCTAAGTCTTAACGAAGATTATACGGACGAGGGGATATTGGAATTTCGCATTGGTTTTGCCCTACATTTCTAGATTGCTCCACCTCCAGAACGTAGCACTAAAAAGCCCCTTGGATAAGGGGCTTTTCGGACTAATTAAAAAATGAAACATTTAATTTACTGCTTCATTACGTTTGGTTGGTTTAAACTGGGGGTTATTTCACATATGCATCGGTATGGACCTTGGCCACTGCCCTTCCCGATGGGTCGTTCATATTCTTGAAGGCCTCGTCCCATTCCAGCGCAATCTTGGTGCTGCATGCCACGGAAGGTTCTTGGGGAACACTTAGCGCTGCGGCATCTGATGGAAAATGACTTTCAAAAATTGAACGATAATAATATTCTTCTTTAGAGGTCGGTGTCTGGATTGGAAACTTGAAGTGCGCATTTTTCAATTGCTCATCAGTAATTTCCTCGGCAACCAAGGCCTTCAAGGTATCTATCCAACTATATCCAACGCCATCCGAAAATTGTTCTTTCTGTCTCCAGGCTACGCTTTCCGGCAAATAATCTTCGAACGCTTTGCGCACCACCCACTTCTCCATACGCTCTCCATTGATCATTTTATCTTTTGGGTTGATGCTCATTGCCACATCCATAAACTCTTTGTCCAGGAAAGGTACTCTTCCTTCGATACCCCAAGCTGCCAATGATTTGTTGGCCCTAAGACAATCGTACATGTGTAGTTTGTCCAGTTTTCTGACGGTCTCCTCATGAAAATCCTTTGGACTCGGCGCTTTGTGGAAATACAGGTATCCTCCGAACAATTCATCGGCACCCTCTCCCGAAAGGACCATCTTGATTCCCATCGATTTGATTACCCTTGCCATTAAATACATAGGAGTTGAGGCTCTTATGGTTGTAATATCGTAAGTTTCTAGATTATATACAACATCTTTTATGGCATCCAGACCTTCTTGGATGGTAAATTTTATTTCGTGGTGTACTGTTCCGATATGATCTGCCACTTTTTGGGCGGCTGCCAAATCGGGGGAACCCTCCAATCCTACGGAGAACGAATGCAACTGTGGCCACCAAGCATCGGCGGTATCACCGGATTCAATCCGTTTTTGGGAATATTTTTTGGCTATGGCAGAAGTTACCGAAGAATCCAATCCACCAGACAGCAATACGCCATAGGGCACATCGGACATCAACTGACGGTGAACCGCCGCCTCTAAGGCATCCTTTATTTTTTTAATACTGGTCTCATTTTCCTTTACCGCATCATATTCCATCCAATCACGCTTGTACCATCTTACAAATTCACCATCGGAACTATGCATGTAATGTCCCGGAGGAAACAGTTGGATTTTGGAACAGGTTCCCTCCAAGGCTTTCAATTCCGAAGCAACATAAAAGGTTCCGTTCTTGTCCCAGCCAATATATAAGGGAATAATCCCCATATGGTCACGGGCGATGAAATACTCGTCCTTTTCGGAATCATACAGGGCAAAACCAAATATTCCGTTCATTTCATCAATAAAGTCGACGCCCTTCTCCTGATAAAGTGCCAATATAACCTCACAATCGGACTGCGTCTTGAACGTATATTTTCCTTCAAACTGTTTTCTTAGTTTTTGATGATTATAAATTTCACCGTTGGCGGCCAATACCAATTTACCATCTGCACTGAACAAGGGTTGTTTTCCCGAAGCGGGATCCACGATCGCCAATCTTTCATGAGCCATGATCGCCTTTTCATCGGAATAAATACCACTCCAATCCGGCCCGCGGTGCCTTACCTTTTTCGACATCTCCAACAATTGGGGCCTAAGTACCTCGGTACTTTCTTTCACATCAAATGCGCATACAATACCACACATAAAAATATATTTAATAACAATTTTGAAACAAAAATGGATTTTAGTATTTATAAATAAAAGTCTTTTTGTTTAAAAGATAACAATACGTAACTTTAAATTTAAAATAAACACTGAACTGTAATTCAATTTTAAAATTATACCGATACCTTGCACGCTTTGTAAGGTTATTTAATTTTTCCGTCTGTATATTAGACAATTATTAATTAACTAGTTTTGAAAAGAACTTAAATCACAATCATGAAGAAATTAACAGTATTACTATTAGTGCTTTGTACCAGTTTGGCATTCACCACGGAAGCTACGGCCCAAAAATTCAGTGGGCTTGACAAGAGCCCTGCGGACATTGCTTATTATCCAGCCAGTTCTAAGGAAACCGCCAAAGCAGCCCGCGTTATTTATAGCCGTCCACAATTAAAAGGACGTAGCTTGGCCGAATTGGCTCCTGTAGGTAAGGTTTGGAGAACAGGTGCCAACGAAGCTACAGAAATTACATTTTATAAGGATGCTACAGTTGGTGGAAAAACCATTAAAGCTGGTTCTTACTCTTTATTTACTATTCCAGGTGAAGATGAATGGACTGTAATCTTGAACAACAATCTTCACCAATGGGGAGCCTATTCCTACGACAGCGACGCTGACGTGGTTCGTGCTATCGCCAAAGCTTCTACCGATAGCGATGAATTGGAAGCTTTTGGAATGGCTTTTGACGATGATGGAAACTTGGTCATGGGGTGGGGAACCACTAGGGCCACTTTGCCTATCAGTTACTAGAAAATTTTAGTTTTAAAATAGGAAAGCCCCTTTTTGGGGCTTTTTTTATTTTTCATCAACTCCAAAATATTTTACTCCACTTTCTTTTGATTTTCTCAAATAGCTTTCAAGAATTCTTTGGTCCTTTGGTAGAAGTCGGGGGCCAGAAATGAAATTAATGTCCTTATCTTTCTTATGAACTAAAACGTAAAATCCATCACCTTCCTTTAGTGCTAAATCGACATCCATTTCCTTTCCCAACAAAATGGTATCTGATTCGAGATTGTATGCATAATAAATGTTGTATTTGTTCGATCTTCCACGTGCATAAATCGGTGTTCTAGTAATTTTAGTTACTATTCCAGGCACTAAAACAAAATCCTTCTTATTAAAATCTTCATATTTTGGCTGCTGTTCTTGATTACAACTAGCAATAACAAGAAAGTTTACAATAAAAGAAAAGGTAACACATAAGTTTTTTGAGAGATTCCTCACTTTTTCAGAATGACGAAAGAACATTACTATTTCTTTTGGACGCCGCCCAAGAAAACGTGCTCTGCGGTTACGTTGGGAAGCTCTTCGGAAGGTATCGTCATAATGTCATTGCTTAGTATCACAAAGTCCGCGAATTTACCGGGCTCAATACTGCCTTTTTCATCTTCCTCAAAATTGGAATATGCGGCCCAGATAGTCATTCCCTTCAAGGTTTCTTCCCTGCTCAAGGCATTCTCCATTTGAAAACCACCTTCAGGATATTGTTCAAGGTCTTGGCGTGCCACGGCCGCGTAGAAGGTCAAAAACGGATTTACCTGCTCCACGGGGAAGTCGGTGCCCAACGCCACCAACCCTGCTTTCTCCAATAAATCTTTATAGGCATACGCACCTTTTACTCGTTCCGTGCCCAATCTATCCCCTGCCCAGTACATATCGCTAGTAGCATGGGTGGGCTGAACGGATGGGATAATGCCATTCTCAAAATAATCGAAATCGGATTGCGAAATTACCTGTGCGTGCTCCACTTTCCATCTACGGTCCGTTTTGCCCTCCAACGCTTTTTCATAGGCCCGAAGCACTACAATGTTCGCGGAATCCCCAATAGCGTGGGTGTTCATTTGGTAATCGGTGGCCGCAATACGTTGTGCCAAGGCCTCAATCTGGTCCACTGGCGTTACCATGGCCCCAAAATGGCCAGGCTTATCAGAATATGGCTCTCGTAAAGCAGCCCCCCTTGAACCCAAGGCACCATCACCATAGACCTTTACCGAGCGCACGTTAAGTCCATCTGTTTTGATGATGCCCTTCTCCAAAAAGTAGTCCAGATTTTCTGGATAGTTGGATACCATAGCATACACCCGAATGGACATTTCACCAGCCTGTTGCAGACTATCTATCAACTCTATGATATCCCTTGACAAACCAGCATCGTTCACTGTGGTCAAACCATAATCGAGGGAAATGCGCTCCGCGTCCTTTAATGATTGTATTTTTTGTGCAAGACTTGGTTTCGGAATCACATCATCAATCAATCTCATTGGGCCATCTACCAATACTCCGGTAATATTGGTGTCTTCATCTAATACAATTTCACCTCCTTCAACAAATGTATACTCCGTAATTCCAGCTAAATTAAGTGCCGCTTGGTTAACCAGATAGGCATGACCATCAATACGCTCCAATGCCACAGGGGTATCGGGGAACAATTCATCCAGTTTGTCCTTGGTAGGGAACTCTTTCACTTCCCAATCGTTCTGGTCCCATCCCCTTCCCAAAATAAAGGTTGATGGTCGTTCTTTTTGAAAAGCCACTACCCTTTCCACAACTTCATCAAAACTTTGGGTACCTACCAAATCCACCACTTGCTGGTTCTGTCCCAATCCATAAAAATGGCAATGGGCATCGATAAGACCTGGAACGATGGTCTTGCCTTCGGCATCGAACTGCTCCGGTGCATTATATTTTTTTGAAATTTCATCGGAATCGCCAATGGCAACAAATTTCCCATCTTTGATGGCTATACTTGAAGCCTTGGAAAAATCATCGTCTACCGTATAGATGTTTGCATTGGTTACGATAAGGTCAACTTCTTCTTTAGTGGTGCACGAAAGGGCTAGAAGGCCAATGGTAAGCAATAGGAACTTTTTCATTTCTGATGGTTTCCATCAAAAATAGAAAAAGCAGTGAAATGTTTAGGGGTTTTCGTCCTCAAACTCTGTCATCACAAATTCCACCCTTCTGTTTTTTCTTCGGGCTTCTTCGGTAAGTGTGGTATCTAAGGGCCTGCTGTCGCCAAAACCTTTTGAACTGATCCTACTTTTATCCAATCCCAAGCCTATAAGATATTGGGCCACGGTACGGGCACGTTCTCGCGAAAGCACATCGTTGTAGGCTTCAGAACCAAGGTCATCGGTATGTCCGTTTATGGAAACCTTTAAATTGGGATTTCGTTTTAAATGCTCGTAAACATCACGAAGGCTCTGCTCTGCTTTTGGCTGAAGATCGAATCGGTCAAAGTTAAAATTGACATGGTCCAGAACATAAACCTCGTTGGTTTTGTACTCGGGTCCCAGGTAAGTCAGCGAAATATCATCAACATAATAATAGGAATAGCCTTCCTCGCCTTTTGTTGTCTTGTCGAAGCTCAGGTAAGCTGAACCTGAATTGCTTTTGAAGTTGCCAAGAATCAAATGGTTCTCAAAGCCCTTGGCAACCATATCAAAAGTGAGCTCCATCCAATTTTGCTTATCCTGATAATATCCGGAAACGGGAAATTGTTTGATATGGGTAGTCCGGGACGCCATGGTCGAGAGATCGCCGTGCGAAAGTTCCCTTTTGGTGTAAACAGAAAGCGGCTTTTCGGAGAAAAGTGCGGCCATGTCCATTACCGCTCCATCGGATTTTTCGGAAAGGCTCAAAAACAAGGTCAACCGGTATCGACTGCCTTTTTGCAAGGTCTCCTTTAAAGGAACTTGGATATATTCTCGATAATCACGGGGCGCAAACAAATATAAACCGGCATAGCCTGCACCTTCATAAGGTTCTTGCTTCCCCTTAAAGTTCATGGGGACACCGAGCTTGGTTCGGCTGCATTCGTTAAAATAATCAGTAGTGCCCAAGGTCGGAGCGCTCCAGTATTTGGCATCCTTGTTAAGGTTACTCATTTTGACGGGACAGGAAACAAATTCTTCAAAGCCTCCGTTCTGGACCAAGTTTTGCCCAAACCCAAAGGAGAAAATCATCAAAAAAAGATGAACAAATATGGTATGTTTTGTTCTGTACCGCATTATTTCCATCAAAACGGGAACAGCCAACTATTGGAACATCAATGAGTTGACTGAAAATAATGAACGGTATTTTTAACAATTTATTGCCAGAGCACTTATCCCCTAAAAATCAAACTTATAGGATACCCCTGCCAAGGCCTGAAATCCTTGTACCCGAAAATTGGCCCAACGTTGGTAATTGTTGCTGGCAATATTGGAGGCTTTCACGAAAATGGAGAGTTGCTCGTTAAATCGATATCCCAAATGTGCATTCGCATCCAAAAACCCATCCAACGTTACCTGCTGGAATTGCAGTTCGGAATCAAGCGGGTCGACTTGGGACAACAAATCATCCCTTTCTCCTACGTAGAACAAATTAGCTCCCATGTACCATTGATCGGAAATCTGATAATCCATAAACAAGGAACCTTTGATAGATGGCAAGTTCCATGCAGGATTGTCGGTTTCGGTATCATAATCATAGAATTCCGCATTGACACCAAGCGAGAAATTACGGTTCACATCTACGTTTATCTCTCCAAAAACGCCCAATGTCTTTACGTCATCATAAAATACTTGAAAGGAATTGCCGTAGTAATAGCTCTTTTCGTCATCTCTGGATGTATTGATGGGATTATGGAAAAACAAGGGCTTCCTGTTTTCCGCCATATACGAACCTTTGATGTTATATCCCACATTGGAAGTCAACTGACCTTTTAGTCCCAGATATCCTTCGTATTGTTGGTCGGTCGGAACAATGTCCAAAGTAGGCGAAACGTATGGGTTGTCACCCACAAAATCGTGATACGAATTTTGCTTCAACTCCCCTTCTATTCCACCGTAGGCGATTACATTTTCGTCCATCACACGGTACGACGCCGTTACAGCGGGATAGATATAAAAGTTGTTCTCGCTGTTTTCCATATCCAATCCGTAAACGATATTGGCGCCCAAGTTCAATGTAAGATCATCGCGTAAGATCAACAGGCTTGGCGTTACCCCTGCCTGTAGATTACTGTAATTTTTCTCTCCTTCATTGGCCCCTTCCGTGAGAGATCCATTTTGAAAACTACCGCCCACATAATCGACCTTAGCGGAAATCGTAATCAATTCCTCGGTAATGGGCAGTTCAAAAGTTGGATTAATCACCGCACGGTTCTCGGCAGATTCGACCGCATCCCAAAAACGCCTCAACAAAAGGGTTCCACTTTTAAAAGGGGAATCTTCCGTATTAAAATGGGCCTTGGCCTCCGCGTTGAAATAGTTTTGCGTTTCATCCATGGCATTGATCTCATCCTCACTGAACAACTCATTTTGGATGCCGTACCAATTATAAAGCTGGTGCTGCAAGCCTATTGCCGCGCCCCAATCCATATAACGGTCCTTTTTGGCATAGGAAGCATTCAACTTGGTATCATAGAAATCGGTTTCCAAAGGTGTAGAGTCCAAATCCCCACGGGACGAGTTATGGGTCAGACCAAAATCCAACAGGTCCTCTCCCCTATTGAATTCTCGGCTTGTGTAAAAATCAACCAAAGCATTGTTGTAATTGCCCAACCCGATTGATGCATAGGAATTGTACAAGGTGGGTGGTGGAGTTTTTTCCACTCCCGAAGCTTTTCCCTTTGCCGGGGTAAAGGTGGATGCCACGGGCACCGAGAATATGCTGTAATTGATTTTCTTTTTTTGAAGGACAATGGAATCGTTCAAACTGGGAGACGATTTTATCTTAAAGGCATCCGAAACGGTCGGGGAATACGGTTTTACCACCGTTACCGTTTCCGTACCAATGTTATCCTCTTCCTGGGCGATAACCATTCCGCAAAGGCTCAAAAAAAGTAATGAAAATATATAGGTTCTCTTTTGCATTTTGTGTCTCGTTTAGTTTTCGTTGGGGTCTACGGATGAATTGCTCTCAGCTTCCTTGGCCTTGATGGTGGCCAGCTCACTTTTGGCATCCGAAACGATTTCCTCAAATTCGGCGAAATTGGAAATGACACTTTCCAAAATATAGGTAGCCTGAAAGGCGTCTCCCAGATTGTAGAAGTTTTTGGCCATGATCACCAAGCCTTTTCCTGCCCATTCCTTGTAGGCCGCATAGTCCTTGGCCAATTTTTGAACGGACTCGTTGGAGGCTTCAAAATCCTGTTCCTTGTTCTTAAAATAGGCATCGTAGTACCAAGCTTCTGCCGCCAATTCTCCAGAGGCAATTTGTTTTACATCTTGGTAAGCAGTTTTAGCTAAGTTCTCATTGTTCGTAGCGATGGCCGAACGTGCAATCATAATCTGCGCATCACTTTTGATACGGTCATCGATTTTGGGAGCGTTCAACACTTTTTCGGCATAGGCAATGGTCTGCGAGTAATCCTTTTGTCCGTAATAGCCTTTCATCAGGTTGGACTGGGCAAAGGTTTTGTTTTCAGAAATATCGGCCGTACTTTCCAATCGCTTCAAATAGGGAATGGCATTTTTATAGTCTTGCTTTTCTAGATAAATCTCGCAAACACGGGTCAGGGCCTGTTCAGTGTATTCACCGTTTCCTCCATCGGCCACCGCCTTGTATTTTGGCAAGGCCTTATCTTTTTCCCCATTGGCAAAATACAATTGTGCCAGGGCGAAATTCGCATTCTGGGCGTGCAATCCATTAGGGAATTGCTTCAAGTAATCTTCATATCCGCGTATGGCCGCTGGCGTTTTGCCCTCGATTTGTTTTCTCTCAGCGGATTCAAAACTGGCATTGTCCAATTCGGAGTCGGTCACCTCTACAAAATCCAAATTTCTGGCCCAAGCGGCGTATTCGCTCACCCGACCTTCGTCCACGTAGACCAATTTGGCCGTGGCAACCGCTTGTTTGGCCTCTTGGGTGTTCGGATATTTTTGAACCACCTCTTTTAACTTCTCCAAAGCTTGTTGGTTTCGACTGGAATTATAGTACACCAAGCCTGAACGCAGCAATCCACGCGGGGCGTATTTACTACCAGAGTACTCATCCACTATACGATCGTAGGTCTGAAGGCCCAAACTTTCCTGGTTATTGTTGATATAGGAATTTCCAAGTTCAAAAAGGGCATCGTCCCGTAATGATGATGTTGGGAACATGGTCAAAAATTCGTTTAATCCATCGATTTTTGCCGAATTGTTTCCCAGAAAACCATCACAAAGCGTTTTTTGGAAAGCCGCATAGTCGCGCTCGGGACCGTTCATCTTTGATGAAGTCTCATAGGCCTTCTTCGCCAATTGATAGTTGCTGTTTACAAAATAGCTATCGCCCAAGCGCAAGTAACCATCATTATTTCTTTGGTCATCAATGGCATTGGAGCTTACCACATTCTGAAAATAGGATATGGCATTGTTGTAGTCTTTCAGTTTAAAGTAGGAGTACCCTAAATTATAATCCAGTTGTTCATATTCCGGAAGCGACTTGGCCGCCGGAGCGTTCTGGAACCTCACAAAATCGACCAGGGCTTCTTCAAAACGGTTCAACCTATAGGCCGATTCCGCTTTCCAATACAGTGCACGGGCCTCAAAAGTAGGATTCGCAGCACTTTTTAAGGATTTATCGAATCGTTCCCACGCGCCTTCGTAATCGCCATCAATAAAAAGTTCCACCCCACGGTAATACGCTACTTTTTGGTAGGTTTCCTTGCTGGCGTAGTTTTGATTTGCCTCCAAAAGTTCCATCGCCCCTTCAAAATTTCGAGAGGTAATGTAAGAGTCCACCAAAAGTTCTTGGATTTCCATTTGATGCTCATCCTTTGGATACTTTTCCAAATAGGTGGTCAACACCTGAGGAACGGGCTCGTAGGCATTGCCGATTTCATAGCTCAAACGGGCATAGTTCAACCAGGCATCTTTTTGAATCTCTGGACTGAACTCCATCTGTGAAGCATTTCGGAACGCATTCAGGGCTTCTGATTTTTTGTCCAACTTTAAATAGCATTCGGCCAAATGGTAGTAAGCATTTTGGGAAACGGCATTACTTCCCCCAATAATTTTATTGAACTGTTGAATGGCTTTTTGGTAATCGCCCAATTTGTAATAGCTATATCCCAACAAATAATAATCGGTGTTGTTCCATTTTCCACGTTTGCCCCTGTATTCTTCCAAATAAGGAATGGCCTCTGCATATTGTTCCAAATTGAAATAGCTCTCACCAATGATCTTGTTCAATTCGGAAACTTCCTCTCGATTGGACTTGGGCAATTGTTTTTTGGCCAGTTCAATGGCCTCTTGGAACTTACCCAGCTTAAAATTGAGGTCAGCTTGATAATACGTCAACTTTTCATCGAGCAGCTCTGGATCGCGGATTTGGTCGAACCGAGCACTTGCAGAATTGTAATCGTCCTGCTCATAGGCAATATATCCCAAATAATATTTGGCCTGCGAGCCGTATTTCTGGGAGGTGGTGACCTTGTTCAGATAGCGTTCGGCCTCTTGCGGACGCTTGGACGCGTACAAAGCATAACCGTTATTAAAGTTAAAACGGTCGCGCTCCGAGTAGGGCATCGAATTTTCATCCACTTTTTTGTACCATTTTAAGGCATATGGATATTTTCCTGTTTCAAAATAGTAGTCGGCAACGTCCAAAAAAGCAGAGTTCCTTTTGGTGGAAGTGGGGTAACGTTCCACAAAATCCTCCATCATTTTATCTGCTCCGCGCTGATTTAAACGAATGGCAGCATTGGCAGCATAATAGGCACTATTGGCCTCGGTCTCGTAGTCCTTGGTGCTTGCTTTTACAGATTCAAAAATGTTCTGGGCCGCCTGGTATTGCTCATTGTTATAGAGCGCCAGGGCATCTTGATAAGCCTTGTTTTCGTGGGTATAAATTTTGGTTTCTTGGGCTGAAGCCACAAAAAAAGTTCCCAAAACCATGGGAATATAAAAGAAGAGTTTTCGATTCATAGTGTTCTACGCTGTTCTCGATTGACATTATCCATAACGTCAAAATTAGGGCCAAAGTATATTTTAAAATGTCATTTGCCGAAATTTACGAAGCTATGCTTGATTTATAGGTACTAAATGTTAATTTTACCCCTGTGCCGAAAAACCTCATCGGCAGCTTTGATTCCAAAACCTCAACATAAAGGCCTTTTTTGGCTTTAGAACTCAAGAAAGGACTGCCCTGCGGCTTAGTCCCATTGTTTAATTAATTGAATGTTGAGATGTCTTACTTAATTATTATTTCCATTCTGATCTTATTGTTCTGTGTTTTCCTGTACAATAACTTAATCAGCAAAAAAAACAAGGTAGAAGAATCTTATAGCAGTATCGATGTAATGCTAAAAAAGAGAACCGACCTAATTCCACAACTCATCAATACCGTTAAAGGCTCCATACAGCACGAACGGGAAACCTTGATGGAACTTACCCAGCTAAGGGAAAAAATATTGGCAAAGGACACCCGACCCGAGGAACGGTTCCAATTGGAAAGTCAATTGGGGATTATGTTGGGGAAATTGCAAGTTCGTGCCGAAGCCTACCCAGATCTAAAGGCGAACCAAAACTTTCTTTTGCTGCAATCCAGCCTCAATGAAGTCGAAGAACAACTATCCGCAGCCCGAAGAGCCTACAACGCCGCCGTAAATTCGTTCAACGATGCCATTGAAATGTTCCCATCGAACCTAATGGGAAAAATGATGCACTACTCCAAAAGACCCTTGTTCACCATTAAGGAAGAGGAAAGAAGTGTCCCAAAAATTTCATTCAACTAACCACAAATGGTCGATTTAAACAAAATCAGGGATGAGGTATATCCGCTCCTAATTAAAGCAGAACACATCCGAAGGAAACATCTTTTTTATCAAAAGATGTTTTCAGTTTTAATGTCACTAATGATTTTTGGTTTTTTGCTTTTGCCTATGGTCACCTACTTTAACAATGTCGGTTTTAGTAAATGGATTGCCAATGTTACCCAAGGAAGCTCATGGAACCCTTTTCAACTAATAGCGATAGTATATTGGGTGCTCTTTTTCATTACTATGGTTGCCTCCTATACCACCAAAAATAAGTACAGGACAATCGAAAGAGAAATATTGAAGATGGCCTTGGATAAAATGGTACCCGAATTCAAATTTGACTTCAAAAAACAGATTTCTCCCAAACTAATTGAAGAAAGTAAACTACTCCCTTCCTACGCACAAGTGAAAAAGAATAAACAGAGTAGTTATAATCTTCACTTTGGAACTTTATCCGGAAAAGTGGGCGACACCCAGATTGCCATGGGCGATGTCAATATCATCAACCAAGGGCTCTACAGTTCCTTTTTAATGTACATTCCTTTGTTCCCCTACCTCAACTTCGCCTATAACTATATCAGACCTTGGTTTTCCAAACACCATTCTAACGAGAATATGGGAAGTAGTTTCGTTGGAATGTTTGCCGTGGTCGATTTTAATAAAAAGTTCAATGGACATACCATTGTTTTACCCGATGCCATGGAAAAAAGAGTGGGATATCTTGCTAAAAACCTACAAAATTTGAATGCTGCAAGAGGTGAACTTGTAGTGCTAGAAGATACGGAGTTTGAAAATGATTTTATGGTATACAGTACCGATCAGGTCGAGGCACGGTATATCCTATCCACTTCTCTAATGGAAAGAATAACCCGTTTAAAAAGAAAGATCGATAAACCCATCATGCTCTCATTCAACAAAAACAAATTGTATTTGGGGATACAGCATCCATATGGTTTCCTTTGCTTAAACAAAAAAGAGAGTTTATTAAAATCAGATGTTTTTGAGAAAGTTTATGAGGATATTCATGCCGCCATTGGCATTGTGGAAGATTTAAACCTGAATACAAGAATCTGGAAGAACGAACCGATGAAAGTTTCAAAATAAATTTGGGATTAACCTTTTATTTTGATGCCGCTTAGTATATTTTCAAATACTTTTGTGTAAGCTGTTGAAATAAAATTATGCCCGAAACCATTGTCAATTTAAAAGATGTAGCCGTATTCCAAGACGAGAACTTGGTGCTCAACCACGTGGACCTCGAAGTAAAAAAAGGGGAATTCGTTTATGTGATAGGCAAAACAGGAAGTGGAAAAAGTAGCTTCATGAAGACTTTGTACGCTGACCTTCCCTTGAAACAAGGTTCGGGAGAAGTTGTGGATTTCAACCTAAAAACGCTCCGAGAAAAAGACATTCCTTACTTACGCAGAAAATTGGGCATCGTTTTTCAAGATTTTAAATTGTTGCCCGATCGCAATGTAAACAACAACCTTAAGTTCGTCCTTAAAGCCACCGGATGGACCGACCCCAAGAAAATGGACGATAAAATCGAGGAGGTATTGAACAAAGTCGGTATGAAGACGAAGGGTTTTAAATTCCCGCACGAACTTTCCGGGGGCGAACAACAGCGAATTGCCATAGCGCGTGCCCTGCTGAACGACCCTGAACTTATCTTGGCCGATGAACCTACCGGAAATTTAGATCCCCAAACCAGCGTCGAAGTAATGAAGGTGCTACAGGACATTAATCAAAATGGCAGGACCATTATTATGGCCACCCACGATTATGCCCTTATCTTAAAATACCCCCATAAGACCTTAAAATGTGATGGCAGTAAGGTTTTCGAAGTGATTCAGAAGGCGATCTGATTACCCCCTTTTGCCCCATACTCCCATTCATTTTCGTAACAATTCCTTGGTCAGCAAAAGTTTTTGTTACTTTGCTTAAACTAATATTGATTCCTGTATATGGAAATTCTTGGTATTGATATAGGTGGTTCGGGCATCAAAGGTGCTCTTGTGAACGCCGAAACTGGAGAAATGTTGACAGAACGTTTCCGAATCCCAACCCCGAAATCGAAAAAACCCGACGATATGGCCAAGGTAGTGGCCGAGATCGTGGAACATTTTAACTATACCGGCCCTGTTGGCTGCGGATTCCCTTCCATCGTCAAAAACGGAGTTTGCAAATCCCCTGGAAACCTAGACCCAAGCTGGGTCGGCGTAAATATCGACGAATTATTCACTGAACATACCGGACAGGAATTCACAGTGCTCAACGATGCGGATGCCGCCGGATATGCAGCAATGAACTACGGTATAGGAAAAGGTAAGAATGGTCTGGTCATCATGATCACCATTGGAACCGGACTTGGGAGCGGAGCTTTCTACAACGGTGTGCTTATCCCAAATTTTGAATTGGGACAGATTCCCTATAAAAAGTACAAGAAAATTGAAAAGTGGGCGGCTGCCTCTGCCAAGGAAAGAGAGAACCTAAGCTATAAAAAATGGGGCAAGCGTTTTAATAAATTCCTCAAATTGGTGGAATTGATTGTATGCCCGGACCTCATTATTGTAGGAGGGGGCACCTCAAAAGATTGGGAAGAATTTAGCCACCGTATTAATATTGAAACCGATGTGATCAAGGCGGAGCTTATGAACCACGCCGGTATTATTGGAGCTGCCGTAGCATGTTTACGGGAACAGCACCACGGACATCTGCACTAATTTTTGGGGTTCAGGACTTGGCAGAATGAAGAGCCAAGATTATTCCCTTAAAAAAAAAAAGGAAAGCGAATGAAGTTTTACACTCCACTCGCTTTTTTTATTTGATAAATGTCGGTATGATTAAACGACTTTGTTCCTTTTTCTGTCCACTTCTTTTAGATAGATTTTTCGTATCCTCAAGTGGTTTGGTGTCACCTCTACATATTCATCCTTTTGGATGTATTCCAAGGCTTCTTCCAACGAAAACTTGATTGCAGGCACGATCTTGGCCTTTTCATCTGCTCCAGAGGAACGAACGTTTGATAGCTTTTTGGTCTTGGTTACATTCACCGTCATATCGTCTTGACGTGAGTTTTCCCCAATTACCTGACCTTCGTAGATACTCTCTCCCGGGTCGATAAAAAACTTGCCTCTTTCCTGAAGCTTATCAATGGAATAAGGAATAGCTGTTCCATTTTCCATGGACACCAAAGACCCGTTCAATCGCTGCGCGATGTCCCCTTTCAATGGCTGATATTCAAAAAATCTGTGCGCCATAATGGCTTCACCCGCGGTAGCGGTCAATAATTGGTTTCTAAGACCAATGATTCCCCTTGATGGAATGATGAATTCACATACCATTCGGGATCCTCTTGCCTCCATACTGGTCATCTCCCCTTTTCGGATGGATACCATCTCAACCGCTTTTCCAGAAACTTCTTCTGGCAAGTCAATGGTCAAGTTTTCAACAGGCTCACATTTTACGCCATCAATCTCCTTGATGATTACCTGTGGCTGTCCAATTTGGAGCTCGTACCCTTCTCTACGCATGGTTTCAATCAGTACGGAAAGGTGCAATACACCACGGCCGTACACCAAGAATTTATCCGCACTATCGGTTTGTTGTACACGAAGCGCCAAGTTTTTCTCCAATTCTTTTTCCAAACGTTCCTTGATGTGACGGGAAGTAACAAACTTTCCATCCTTGCCAAAAAACGGGCTATCGTTAATGGTGAAGAGCATACTCATGGTAGGCTCATCAATAGCGATGGTCTTCAATTTTTCTGGATTTTCGAGGTCGGCGACAGTATCCCCAATCTCAAAACCTTCCATACCAACAATGGCACAAATATCTCCTGCAGCTACTGACTCAACCCGTAAACGCCCCAAACCTTCAAACGTATAAAGCTCCTTGATTCTGGTTTTGACAACGGAACCATCTCTTTTTACCAAAGAAACTTGTTGTCCTTCGCGAAGCGTACCACGTTGCAATCTACCAATGGCAATTCTTCCCGTAAACGAAGAGAAATCCAAGGAAGTGATCAACATTTGGATGGTACCTTCTTGAGGTTTAAATTCTGGAACGTGTTCAATGACCATATCCAATAATGGTTCAATGTTATCGGTCGGAGTCTTCCAGTCCTCTCCCATCCAGTTGTTCTTAGCAGAACCGTAAACGGTTGGAAAATCAAGCTGCCATTCTTCCGCACCCAATTCAAACATTAGGTCGAACACTTTTTCGTGTACTTCTTCCGGAGTACAGTTTTCTTTATCCACTTTGTTGATGACCACGCAGGGCTTCAAACCAAGGTCTATCGCCTTTTGAAGCACAAAACGCGTCTGTGGCATTGGGCCTTCAAAAGCATCCACCAACAACAAAACCCCATCGGCCATGTTTAGAACACGCTCTACCTCACCACCGAAATCGGCGTGACCAGGGGTATCTATAATATTGATTTTTGTGTCTTTGTAAACAACGGAAACGTTTTTGGAAACAATGGTGATTCCACGCTCCCTTTCCAGGTCATTGTTGTCCAAAATAAGGTCGCCCTTGTTCTCGTTTTCGCGGAACAACTGGCAGTGATACATAATTTTATCGACCAAGGTAGTCTTACCGTGGTCTACGTGTGCAATAATTGCAATGTTTTTAATTTTGGACATAACCTAAATTTTAAGCCCGCAAAGATACTGCTATTTTTTCTTGTGCAACACACCTTAATGTTATTTTTATCTTATTGATTTTGTGGGAGTTCCATTATTTCACTTTCTACCGACCACCCACCCAAGCTTCAAGGCAATAAAAATACCGAAGTTACTTTCAAATTCATCAAAGAAATAACCGGGCCCAACCTCGAATCGAAATTGCAATCCTTTTTGGCTCGTCCGTTGGAGACCATAAACGGCGCCGATACCCCCAAAATAATCAGAAACATAATCCAAATCCCCAATTATTGCCTTACCTCCTTGAATGGCGATTGTGGGAGCAATATAGTTACCCGTATTGCCTGTAATGTTTTTTCCTTTTGCCAGCCGTCGGTCAAAGTTGTAGTAGTATCGATACTGTAGCCTTCCAATAGGGTATATCCCAAATCCACTTTCCACAAAGTCGGATTCCCTGTACCCGAAACCCATGGTAGCCTCTGCCGTTATAGTTGAATTTTGGGAAAGTCCCTTTTCATAGATGATGCCGGGAAGTAGTACATTTAAGGTGAGTTGATAGTCTTCAACCTTCTTCACAGATTGTGCAATTCCAACAACTCCAATGGATAAAAATAAAAGTAATGAGGAAATAGTTTTCATAAATGGTTAGTTTGAATTTCCTCAAGAAGGCTCAAATATTGTACCAGAAAAATGGTCACAGACCAACGCACCAGCGCTTTTCGCTGATAATCCAACCAATACTTAGGTTGACCACGGGCTGAATTGTACCCTTGAACGGCCCCACATAATAGCCAGCGCCCGCATCAATGGAGAAACTAAAACCTGAATCGAAGCTGCGCTGAATACCGTAGACCAATCCGCCGTAGCCGTGAACGCCATCGACCAAACGACCTTCGACCACTCGACTGCCTGGAGAAAAAATAGCTACGGAAGGCGCAATGTAGTTGCCAGAATTTCCATAAATGGACCTTCTGCGTCTTTCCCGACTATTCAGGTTGTGATAATATCTGTTTTGAACAGTAATGGCCGGAAAAAAATCGAAATCCTCCAATGGTTGGGAACTAGCAGGTTCCAAAGCCGCTTGATACGCCACCCGAATATCCAATGTACTGTTTACACCCAACGCCATTTCGTACTCAACACCTGGATTGATGGCATTAAGCTTAAACTGACGGATCTCGCAATTTGTCCCGTATTGGGCATGCACAAAAAATCCTGCGGATAGGAATGCCAAAAGTAGTAAGCGGCGCATTGTAGGTTAATTTGGTATTAGTATAACCCAAACTTCATCAAAATAGTATGTTTGGATGACCTTATTTAATCAAGATAAGGGTCTTTCTTCTTTCTTTTGGTGGCCACCCAGCCAAAAGTAAAGTTAACTATGGGCCCATATCCATTGGGAACCCCATCTCCCCGATAATACCCGGCACCTAGTTCCGCATTAAAATTGAACCCGTTTTTATAAGTTCTCTGTATCCCATAAGTAACCCCATATACTCCTAAATTAAAATCATCTGGTCCTTCGATGTTCGTATCCAACCGCAATTGGGAAAAAAATATACTACGTGCGGCCGCAATGTAGTTTCCGGAATTACCGGACACATTTTTATCCATACGGATTCTTCTATTGAAATTATGATAATAGCGCATCCGAGTGTGTAAGGTAAGGCCAATGGCATAACCTTCTTCGTAGGTGGCATACCCCAGTCCTAAGCCACCCGAGACACTCACGTTTTTAAATAGCCCCAATTCGTAGCTAATCCCAGGGCTCAACAAATTCAACTTAAACTGATGGCGCTCCAGATGAGCCAAATCAAACGTTCCGCCCCGTTCCTGCCATTGGGCATTGGAAATTATGGGCAACAGACCAAGAGCGATCAAAAGAATCCTATACTTCATGGTTGATGGTTTAGTTTGATAAATCTAAAAAGGATACCATCGTTAAATACTATATTTGTGCAAACTTTAAGAAATGGACATCACCAAAATCCCACAGATAAAACACACGGACAGCAATAATTTTTTCTTGTTGGCAGGCCCCTGCGCCATTGAGGGCGAAGATATGGCCATGCGCATTGCGGAGAAGGTAGTTGCCATTACCGAGAAGCTTGAAATACCTTATGTTTTTAAGGGAAGTTTTAAAAAAGCAAACCGTAGCCGTATCGATTCCTTTACCGGTATTGGTGATGAAAAGGCCCTTAAAATCTTGAAGAAGGTCTCGGATACTTTCAAAGTTCCGACGATTACCGATATACATGAAATTTCTGATGCTGCCATGGCCGCCGAATATGTGGACATACTTCAGATTCCCGCCTTTTTGGTTAGACAGACCGACTTGGTCGTGGCCGCTGCCGAAACGGGAAAGGTGGTCAACCTAAAAAAGGGTCAATTCATGAGTCCGGAAAGTATGAAACATGCAGTGACCAAAGTAACGGAAACAGGTAACGAACAAGCAATTATAACCGATCGTGGCACCATGTTCGGTTATCAAGATATGATCGTGGACTTTCGTGGTATTCCCACCATGAAGCAATATGCACCCGTGGTGCTGGATGTTACCCACTCACTGCAACAGCCCAACCAATCTTCCGGTGTCACTGGGGGAAGACCTGCCTTGATCGGAACCATGTCCCGTGCAGGGATCGCCGCAGGTGTTGACGGACTTTTTATGGAAACGCATTTTGACCCTGCTAATGCCAAAAGTGATGGCGCCAACATGCTGGATTTAAGTTTATTGGAAAAATTATTGACGGATTTGACCGCCATCCGAAGAACTATCAATTCCCTATAGAAAAACCAGCACAATCTGGGTTTTAACAAAATCAATGTATTGATTTTTAAATGATTACATATTATTTTTAAATTTATTTATAATTAGTCTAAATATTCTTTGCAAGAAATTTGATTGCAATATACATTTGCAAACGAAACTTATTTAGACCAATTACAAATAAAATGAAGCATATATTACTTATTCTTAGTTTGGCCGCTTTTTTCACTTCTCAAGCACAAACAGGAAACCTAAAAGGGAAAGTAACTGATCAAAACAACAACCCGCTCGGCAATGTAAACATAGCTGTTTCCAACACCAGTTTAGGAACCAACACAAACAATTCAGGGGAATATGAAATATCCAATCTTGCTCCTGGATCCTACACCTTGACTTTTTCGATGGTTGGTTTTGGCACCCAGAACAAAACCGTGACCGTGTACGCCAACCAAACAACGAACGTACAAACTATTACACTTGTGGAGCGCCAAGAGCAGCTTAACGAAGTTGTGGTCGAAGGAAACCAAGTGAACAAGTTCACCCGAAAGGCTAGTGTTTATGTTTCAAAAATGCCCTTGAAGGATATTGAAAATCCTCAGGTGTACAACTCCATCTCCACGGAGCTGTTGCAGGACCAAGTGGTCACCAATTTTGATGACGCCCTTAAAAACGCCCCTGGAATCGATAAACTCTGGGAATCCACAGGAAGAGGAAACGACGGCGCAGGGTATTTCTCCCTTCGCGGTTTTCCAGTACAGCCTACAATGATCAACGGATTGCCCGGTCTGACCAACGGAAGTCCCGACCCTGCCAATATTGAGTCCATCGAAGTCATCAAAGGCCCATCGGGAACTTTGTATGGTAGCAGTTTAATTTCTTACGGTGGTTTGATCAATATCAACACCAAAAAACCATATTATGGCTTTGGCGGGAACATTTCCTACACTTCCGGCAGCTACGGATTGAACCGGGTAAGCGCGGATGTGAATACCACTTTGGGAGACCAGAACAATATTGCACTTCGTGTAAATACGGCTTACCAAACTCAGAATAGCTACCAAGATGCAGGATTTAGAAAATCGTTCTTCTTTGCTCCATCATTGGCATTCCAGGCAAGCGATAGGCTTTCGTTCAACATTAATACAGAATTTTACAATGGTAGAAGTACAAACCAGACCATGTTGTTCGTAGACCGTGGCTCTCCGCTTCGCGTGACCAATTTGGATGAATTGGGCTACGATTACAAACGTTCCTACACTAGCAACGATTTGTATATAGATACACCAACATACAGTCTTCAAGGTCAGATGAACTACATTTTGAACGATTCTTGGACATCACAGACCGTTGTTTCAAGATCCAACGCCAAGTCTGATGGATACTACTCTTATCTGTATGAGATAACCTCAACGGTAGAAGGGCTTTCGGGAACTCCGCTCGAAGACGGTATCATCTTGGCCCGCTACACCAGCAACCAAAACTCCGAAACCTTGGGGACCGATATCCAACAGAATTTTATCGGGGATTTCAATATTGGAAACATGCGCAATCGTATGGTAGTTGGTTTGGATTACCTTAAAACCAGGACCATAAACAATAGTACAGGCTACGGAAACCAAGGATTTATTTATGTTGGGGAAAACCCTGACGAATTCCAAGCGGTTGCCCCTGCCCTACACGATTATTTTGGAACCCCAATGGGAACTGGTTTATACGACTCGGGTGTTTTGACACAGGCAGGCGCCGATGCGGGAATCGCCACCTTGGCCAATCCAGGAGCACAATTCAGTGAGGCCGAGCAAGAGATTTTCAGTGCCTACGCCTCGAACGTCATCAACCTGTTGCCAGAATTGTCTGCAATGGCCAGTGTGCGCGTGGATCGCTTCTCCAACGACGGGTACAATCAAACTGCGTTCTCGCCAAAATTTGGGGTGGTGTACCAACCTATTTTGAACACAGTGTCCGTATTCGCCAACTACATGAACGGTTTCAGCAACGTGGCACCCGTAACGGAAGTAACGAACGGAAACACATCGGTAAGGGCATTGAACCCAGAACATGCCAACCAGTTTGAGGTCGGTACCAAATTGAACTTGTTCAACGATAAACTTTCCGCCACTTTGAGCTACTACGACATTACTGTGAGCGATATGGCACAACGAATCGATACGGATGCTGACAATTACTTCTACACCCAAGATGGCGAACAGACCAGTAAAGGTTTTGAAGCGAGCATGATCGCCTCTCCAATCGACGGGTTGAACATTATTGCAGGATACAGCTACAACGATAGCCAATTGGTCGAAGGTGACGCCAGCTTTACAGGGTTCAGACCTGAAAGTGCAGGTCCAATGAACTTGGCCAATGTTTGGGCAAGCTATCGATTCACTCAAGGTGCCTTGGAAAATTTTGGACTTGGATTTGGAGGTAACTACGCCAGCGAGAACAAAATCTTCAATAGATCTAACGGTACGTTCACTATTGATGAGTACACCATTCTGAATGCATCTACTTTTTATGATGCAAGAGACTTCAGAATCACTTTGAAGCTGGACAACATTGCGAACAAAGACTACTACAAAGGTTGGTCTACCATCAGCCCTCAAAACTTGAGAAGTCTTTCTGCCAATTTCACCTATAAATTCTAAGAAAACAAAAATGAAAAAACTCATTACAACCTTATTGCTCATTACCTTGCCCGTACTATCGGCCTCCGCTCACTATTTGTGGATAGAGACCAACGGAAAAGGGGCCTTGGGTCAAGCACAGAAAGTACGTGTGCACTATGGAGAGTACACTTATGGAGTAATCGAAAAAGTGGAGGGAGAAGCCTTCCCATCGGTTTCCAAGTTCACCCTTTGGGTAATTGCTCCCGATGGCACCAAGACCGAGTTGAGCACTGAAGCTATGGAAGACCATTACTTGGCAAGCTTTACCCCATCTCAGAAGGGCGTGTACACCATTGCTCTGAACAACAATGAAATCGATGTGATCGATTATACGCAATACGATTTCGGGATTTTCAAGACGCACTATCATTCTACTGCTAAAGTTCAAGTGGGAACCGATGGCGACACGATAACCGCAAATCCTGATGGAATTGTGGTAAAGCAATTGGAAACGGATGGAGACGAAATCAGACTTCAAGTATTGTACAAGGGTGAACCCATCGCCCAAAACGAGCTTAAGGTCTATGTTTCCGACCTATGGTCCAAAACCCTCTACACCGATGATAATGGAGTGGTTTCCTTTGCCCTTCCTTGGAAGACCAAGTACATTGTGGAGACGACCAATAAGGAAGAAATCCCTGGTACCTACCATGGTGAGGATTATGAATTTATTTGGCATTGCGCCACCTATTGCATAACACCATAAGCATGGCCACAGGAATTTCCCTTCTCACGTTTATAGCTTTTTATTTGCTGTACGGTACATCCAAAAAAATGTCGGCAGTGGGAAATCTTGGTTTTGAGCCATCTATCGCTGAGCATAGAAAGGCATCAACATATGTTGGTTTGGCCCTAATGATTTTATCATTGGGGCTTAGCTGCTTTTATTGGGGACTTGGTTCGGGCACGTTTACTTTTTTGATTCTCTTGATGACCGTTGCCAGTTTAGTGATCCTATTGGCCCCCTTACGATTGTTGAATTACCGTTTTTTGGGCACTCTTTTTTTGTGCTCCATCCTTTTTGAAACCTTATTGTTTTAAGCATGCCAGCCAACAAAAAATATTTGACCCCATCGCCCTCACAACGATTTGCCAAAATAACTGCAGCCATTTTGGGCGGTCTTATCGTGGCCGTGATGTTTCATATGGCCTTGGCAAGTTGGTTCAATCACGTAGCGGTGATCATTACCAGTACCTTTTCGGCCTTTATCCTTTGGGCCATTTTGATGGTTGTTGCCTTTTTGGGCAAGAACGGCTGGAAAGTGTGGGGCATTTACCTTTTGGCGAGCTTGGCACTCTTTGTCATATTCTATTTTGGAAACCAAACCAACCCACTTGTTTAAAACCATGGGAAACCGCATCTACAATATATTGTTCCATACCCATACCGTAAGCGGCATCGTAATCAGCGTCGCGCTCTACGTCATTTTTTTCACGGGATCTTTTTCTTTTTTTAGGGATGAAATCGCCAATTGGCAGCGTGGGCATTCCGTTAGTCAAGAAGATGCCTTGCCAGGTAGTGTGGATGGACATCTTGATCACCTTTCCAAAGATTATAACTTATTTGGAAGGGATGTGGAATTGAGGCATTATTATAATGAACGGAGTATTTCCGTCAACTTGGGCGCTACTAAAGATTCCTTGGCTTCGGAGAATGACAAAACACCCGTGTTTTTCTATTTGGACCCTGAGTCCAAGACCAAGACCGATAGCTATGCAAGTAATTACCATTTGGGGGAGTTCTTGTACCGCCTCCACTTCTTGGATCAAATCCCCTACCCTTACGGCAGGACCTTGGCGGGGTTAGTGGCTTTCTTTTTTCTGTTTGCCATCCTAACTGGAATCTTGGTGCATTGGAACAAGATCGTTTCCAACTTTTACACCTTCAGGCCATGGGCCAAACTCAAAACCATGTGGACGGATGCCCATACGGCACTGGGTGTGATAGGGTTTCCATTTCAGTTTGTGTATGCCGTAACGGGAGCCTTCTTTTTACTCAAAGGAATTTTGGTGCTTCCGATGGTGATGGGACTGTATGATGGCGATCAAAACAAACTGTACGAAGATTTGGAATACAACCATCCTGTTTATGAATTCCAGAATGAAAAATTGGAAAAGACCATCAATCTGGATCAATACATTGTGGAGATGAAAGAAGAATGGGGCGATTTTCGGGTCACGGAGACGCACATTTTCAATTTCGGAGACCAGAACATGCACGCCGCCATTAGTGGATATCTTGGGTACGACACCAAATTGAACGGACTGGGCTACCGCATTTACAAAATAGCCGATGGTTCTATAGCACAAGAAAAAGTACCGATTGCCCCGACTTCCTATTTGGATGGTGTAAAAAATATGATGTTCCGACTCCATTTTGGCGATTACGCAGGCTATGGGCTACGGGTGGTTTCTTTTATCCTTGGATTGGTTTCCTGTTTTGTGATTCTATCGGGAATAATGATCTGGCTTGTGGCACGTGATAAAAAGAACATTCCAGAAAAACGCCGAAAGTTTAACCAAAACGTGGCCAACTGGTATATGGCCATTTGCCTTACCCTGCTTCCCGTTACCGCTTTGGAATTTATTATCGTGAAGTTTGCACCAACAGTGAACATGGGGTTCTTGTACCAAACGTATTTTCCGATTTGGTTGGTGGCCACCGTGTTCTTTATCCTTAAAAAGGATATTGCCTTTACCAACAAATGGACGTTGATTTCTGGTGGTATTTTGGGCTTGCTGGTTCCGATTGCCAATGGAATTGCATCGGGCAATTGGATGTGGGTCGCCTATAAAAACGGATACCAGCACATTCTATTGGTGGATTTGCTTTGGCTGATTCTGGGGATTGTGTCCCTTTGGGTCGCTTTCTTCAAATTAGGCAAGAAAGAAACAGGGAAAGTCGCAAGTAAGGCAGTTTAAAAAATCTATCTCTTATAAAAACCCTTGTGCTTAAGGGAGTGGCACTCCTGTAAAACTTCCACCAACACCTCTTGATCAATCTCTTCCAACGAAAAATAGCGAAGGGATTTGACCACCTTTCGGTTTTCATTGACCATTTTATCCAGATGCAATGTCAAATGGGCCGAATTCCAAAAGGCAATGTCCACATACTTCTTTTTTTGGGACACGTTTAAATAGCAGATGGGCTGTTTGCCCGCATAAAAACAAGGGATGCTCCATTTATATTTCATGTCCACATCAGGAACAACAGACTCGATCACAGCTTTTAGATGCAATAAAATGCTTCTGTAAGGTTCTGCCTGGTTGATGATATACTCTTCTGCCGGGTTCATATAAACAGCTTACTTGTTATGTACGCTTGAATATCTTTTTCACCAACTTCAATAATAGTAGTGCAACAAAACCTATGACCAAGCCAAAAATAAAATCCTTGAGCATGGATGGCAAGTTGGGTAACAAATGATGGAAAAATTCAATATTATGGGTGAAAATGCCCCCAGATACCAGCAACAAGGCCAAGGTTCCGACAATTGACAAGCCTTTGATGATTTTTGGAAGCGCCTTTACCAAAACTTTGCCCACCTTATCGGAAAAGCTATCTGTTTCCTCATTCAGGTTTATGAGTCGATAACCATAATCGTCCATTCTCACAATTAATGCGACGATGCCATACACCCCAACAGTGGCCAGTAGCGCTACGACCGACACAGTGGCAATACGAATGGTCAATGGTTCATTGACCACGGTACTCAATGCAATAATGACAATCTCAATGGAAAGGATGAAATCCGTGATGATGGCCTGTTTTATCTTTTGTTTTTCCAGTTCCGGTAAGTCTTCCTTTGGTATTTCGGTAGGGTCGGGTTTATGGCCTTCCTCTCCACGGTGAAAAATATACTCATACACTTTCTCGGCTCCCTCGTAGGCCAAATAGACGCCTCCCAAAATCAAAATAACGGTAATCGCAACAGGTAGATAGGCACTCAACAAAAATGCAATGGGCAGAATGATCAACTTGTTCAAAAAAGAACCTTTAGTTATCGCCCAAAGCACAGGGATTTCCCGGCTGGACAAAAAGCCCGTAGCCTTTTCGGCATTTACTGCCAGATCGTCCCCCAAAATACCTGCTGTCTTTTTGGTAGCCACCTTGCTCATGGTAGCTACATCATCCATAAGCGCAGAAATATCATCCAAAACAGCAAAAAAGCCAGATGCCATACTATCAGTTTAATGGTTATAATGAAGTTGCCAAAATAAATAAATCTGGACGTATGATAGGTAAAAATCCAATAAACTATTGTCTCAAATACCTTCCATGGACATTAAAGTGGCCACCCAAATTATTACTGAAGAAAAGAAAATACCTATGGTGTTGGCCGCGAAAGCTTCACGTTTTTTCATTTTAAAGAGGTAAGCGGCAATACTACCGGCATACACTCCTGTTCCCGGTAATGGAATCATCACAAAAAGTACGATGCCCAAAAAACCGAAGCGCTGAATTTTTTTTCCCGATCCTCTTTTGGCCCTTTGTCCAACAAAGACTGCGGACTTTTTATAGAAACGCCATTTGATCAAATGACGGTTAACATACTCCAAAAAGAACATCATCATGGGAAACACCAACACGTTGGCACCGAAGCAAACAACGAAAACAAGGTACTCGTTCACACCTTGGTACATGCCGTAAGGTATGCCCACTTTGGCCTCTCCAAAAGGTGAAAGGCTCCATAATGCCGCTATGATCAAATCGATGTGCAAGGTGTCAAGGCTTAAGCTTGCAAAGCTACCAAGGAATTTGCGCATACCTACTGTGTTCCTCCTTAAATATTTATTAATTGTGATTTCTCCCAAATCCAATTTCACAGCTATAGGACTTAACTACTTTACCCTCAGGTTAACAGTTTGTAAAATGTTTTGTCGGCGATTGATACATCATCAAAGGTTTCATAGTTTTGATAAAACCGATGATATGAAAATCCAACCTATTTTTATTGCTTTCCTAGCTGTTTCATCCCTTCTTGCCCAAGAACATTCTCATCAAAGTTCCAGAGCACTGGAATTTCCAAATATCCCTGGATACATCACCTTGAAAACCGACCTTCACCAACACACTGTTTTTTCCGATGGCAATGTGTGGCCCAATATCCGGGTAATGGAGGCATTACGGGACAACTTGGATGTGATTTCATTGACCGAACATATCGAATACCAGCCCCACAAGGAGGATATTCCCCACCCTAACAGGAACCGATCTTACGAAATTGCCCTAAAAGAGGCCGAGGACCACGAACTTATTCTGGTCCATGGTTCAGAAATTACAAGACAAGCCCCGATCGGGCACAACAATGCCATATTTATTACAGACGCCAATAAACTGCTCTTGGAAGATGCCGAGCAATCGTTCGGTGAAGCCAAAAAACAAGGTGCATTTGTGTTTTGGAACCATCCGGCATGGTATGCGCAGTCACCAAAAGGAAACCCTATTTTGAGCGATTTTCAAATAGAGCGGATCAAAAAAGGAGAGCTGCACGGTATCGAGGTCATCAATACAGGAGATTACTCCGAAGAATCCTTAACACTTGCCCTTGAAAACAATCTGACCATTATGGGCACCAGCGATATCCATGGACTGATTGATTGGGATTATGTGGAAAAGGGACATACCCGGCCCATAACGCTTGTTTTTGCCAAAGAAAGGAGTATTGAATCGATGAAGGAAGCGTTATTTGAAGGAAGGACCGTTGCTGTTTTTAATTCATTATTGGTGGGGAAAGAAGAAAATTTGGTTCCACTGTTGAATGCCTCCATCAAATTTGAAAAAGCCAAGTATATTGACAATACCACAATATTGGAGGTTACCTTGAAAAACGTGACCAGCAGCGATCTAATCTTTGAAAATCAAATGCCATATACCTTTTATTCCAGCTCTCCGGTTTTTACCATACCTGCAGGGGGCACCAAAACACTACAGATCAAAACCCTTGAAAAAATATCGGACCTAACCATCAAGCTAAAGGCGTTGGGTGCCTACGTGGCACCCAAGGAACACCCTGTCGTTACTTGGAACATAAGGTTGGAAAATTAGGCTTAGGCCACGGAAGTAAATGGAGTGCCGTTGATGGTCCGGTCAAAGTCCGGCAATATTTTGCGGATATATTCCTTTGGGGTCTTTTCCGAGATGGACACCCATTTTTTATCGACATTGACATCAAAATGAAATAGGGAGAAATCTGCATCCATGTCCAATTTTGATAGCAAGAACCTCATAATCCTTGGTCGGAGGCTGTATTCCATATCTATACAGAGGCGTTGCATTGCTGGATTGTCATCTCCAGAAAATACCCAATTGAACTTCACTTTTTTGAGAATTAGGACAAACAAGATACTAAAAAACAACCCATTACCGACGTTTGACCATGGTTTTTGGTTCAACAGTTATTCTTTGCCGTCCACGTAGTCCTGAAGATAGGCGTAACGTGTTGTCAACTTTCCATTTTGGGTCATGCGTGCCCTTTCGAGCAAACCGTCTTTATCGTCGTTGAAGAATGCCGGAATCACATGTTTGGAGAATGCTTCTCCAAAACCAACGCTTGCATCCCTGGGCAACTCGCACGGTAGGTTGTCCACGGCCATTACGGCAATGGCATTTTCAGCCATAAAATCGGTTTCTGTTTCGGATTTGGGATTATAACCATAAATGGGGTCTGCAATGGTCGAGGCCCGAATGGTGGAAGCTACAGGACCATCGATATCGCAACTGATATCGGCCACGACCTTAATCTTGAATTCCGGTTGTTTGGCATCCTCACGGGTGAACAAGTAAGGCGCCCCGTCTCCATAAAAATGTCCAGCGATATAAAAGTCGGTTACTTTGGCAAAGCGGAAAAAATCGGACTTGTAGGCCTCTGGGTTCTGGAAAAAGTCAGCTTTACTACCTTTGTTGCCGTCCTTTCTTTTTACGTACTGTGACACGTCTATTTGGCAATATACCGGCTCGTTGAAGGTTTTGGACATATATTCACTGGGCGAAACGTGCGTCAACCCCATGGCGTCCAACATTTCCTTGGCTCCATTGCCCACCCTTCCCTTTCCCGTGAGCAATATTTTGATATTGGGCAGTTGTATTTTTTTGAGTTCGGCAATGAGAGCCTGTTGATCCAATAAGGACTCGGCTTTTGGCAATTGGTACAAATTGAACTTTAATCCATACGCCCTGAACCCATTGTAGGCACCAACGATACCTGCGTAGCGGCCAAAGGCAACCAAACGGGCCCCTTTTGCGTTGGTAATAACTTCGTGATCGTATAGTTCGATGTTTTTGTCCAAAATTGCTCGGAGCAGTTCCCGATTGTAGGGCTGTTTTTTTATGGTATGGGAAAAGAAAAAGTACTTCTTGTTGGGAATCAATGCATCGATGGGAACCTCTTTGACGCCGAGAAGTACCTCACAGGTTTCCAAGCTATCAACCACAGGCAAACCCTTATCTGCATATTCCTTATCGGCAAATACGCGAATGGGCGACGATTCCACCAAAATTTCGGCTTTTGGATATTTGGAAAGGACATTTTGACACGCCGCTGGTGATAGCACTACTCTGCGGTCTGGCGGATTTTTACGTTCTCTGATGATTCCGAACTTCATATGATATTTTGGTATAATTGTTGACCAAAATAAGGGGAAAAGACAGGGTAAGCAAACTTTTTATTGTTTGATGGATATGCGTTACCTTTGCCGACCGCGTTAGGGATAGAGGCAGGTACCCTGCCTGCGGCAGGCAGGCATGTACAGCCGATAGCCCGACCGAAATGTTGCGAAGCGACGTTTTGGTAACGCCCACACTTCGACTGCGCTCAGTGCAGGCAAGTTCTTTGAAAAAAAAGTGAGAGATTCCTGCCTTCGCAGGAATGACATCTCATTATGGGGCCGACCGGTTTTGACAGCAAGACCAATGGCGATGTAAGCATGCCGAGCGCTGGGATACAGCTCGTTAATCTCATGTTTCACACTTTTAATTGGCGATAATAATTACGCTCTTGCCGCATAATCTGAATTATAGTAGGATTTGCCTCGTCCCTACAAGGTAGGGAAGCGAGATGTTCCTGAATAGCCCTTGTTGACGGCGATTCGTTTAGGAGCACCAAAAAAGTCAACACAAGGGTGTCCGCTCGCTTTGGCGACACCTCTAAAACCTAAAGAAGATAAGTGTACATTAGGCGGTATTTGGTCAGGTGTGCATCGAAAACTAAACAGATACTAAGCATGTAGAAAGCATGGTTATTGCTTGTTTGGACGAGGGTTCGAATCCCTCCGGCTCCACTTCAAAAAGCCACCTTAGGGTGGTTTTTTTCGTTCTCCCTACGGGATTCGAAGGCCAACGCTACCAGCACGCCCCTTTACTAAAAAGGTCTGCAAGACCTTTTCTTAACGCTCGGTCGTCTCCGGCTCCACTAGAACACCATCAAAACAACACATTAAACCTGTAAATTAGTGATTTGCAGTTTTTTTTATTTCGTTTGGTTTCATTTGACACATTCTTATTTTTATACCCTTTAAGGTATAACTATTATAAAAAAAACATATTTTATACCCTAAAAGGTATAATTTGAATTATTTTATATATATTGCACCCGTTAAGGTATAATTATGGATGATTGGAATAGAAATAATCCCATAGCTCAATTTATCAGGAAAAGACGTAAAGCACTTAACTTGACCCAAGTTGAGCTTTCAGATACCACTGGAGTTGGGCTACGATTTGTCCGTGAATTGGAGCAAGGAAAACCCAACTTGATGACGGATAAGATCAATCAGGTACTTTTATTCTTTGGACATGAATTAACCCCTACACCTATAAGTGATGCGACAAGGAGAAATTTGGGTGAACAATAATTTGGCAGGAATCCTAATGGAAGATGAGGAAGGGTATCACTTTGCCTATTCCCATGAATATCTGAAATCAGAAAATCCCTTTGCTGTTTCCCTGACATTGCCCTTGCAAGAGAAACCATTTCATTCAGATTTTTTGTTTTCTTTTTTTGATGGATTGATTCCCGAAGGGTGGCTATTGAACATAGCACAAAAGAATTGGAAACTAAATCCACGGGACCGTATGGGGCTATTATTGGCCACCTGTAAAGATTGTATCGGCAACATAAGTGTATTGGAAAAATGAGCAACTGTCTAGCCTGTCAAAAACACCTTTCCTCTGAAGAGAAACTATATCACCCAGATTGCCTAAAGTCCTTTTGGCAAAAAGACACGCCCGTACTTGCATTGGATTATGAACTTTCACAAATTGAGGAACTGGCCAAAGTAAATGTGGCCCAACGCGTCATTGTATCTGGGGTTCAACCCAAACTTTCATTGGGCTTTACCCAAGAAAACAATTCCAGGCTGACCATTGTCGGTGCTTTGAGCGGAAGATACATTTTAAAACCACCCTTTTCCGAATATCCTCAAATGCCTGAGACGGAAGCATTATCGATGTTGTTGGCACAGGCATGTGGCATTGACACGGTACCTTTTTTGTTGATTCCACTAAAAGATGGGCATTTGGCCTATCTGACCAGAAGAATAGATCGGGATGCAAAAGGCAACAAATTTGCCATGGAAGATGCTTGCCAGTTAACAGAACGCCTCACTGAACATAAATACAGAGGTTCTTACGAACAGATTGCCAAAGCCATAATGGCCTACTCACAAAACCCATTATTCGATGTAGTCCGATTTTATGAACAGGTCATTGTATCATTCTTGATTGGAAATAATGACATGCATCTTAAAAACTTCTCTCTTATTGCAAAGAATGGAAAATCTTACTCCTTGGCTCCTGCTTATGATATGATTTCAGCCCAATTATTGATACCTGATGATCCTGAGGAGTTGGCCTTGACCTTGAACGGTAAAAAAAGGAAAATCTCAAAAGAAGATTTCGATATGGCAATGGCCAAAGCTCGCGTTCCTCAAAAGGCAATGGAAAACCTTTGGGGCAGAATGGTAGCGGGAGTAAAAAAATGGCCTTCTTTAATTGATGGAAGCTTTTTAAAGGAAGAACAAAAAAAGAAATTCAATACTCTAATTGAAGAAAGGCTAAATCGAATCAAATAGGTTTAGAGTTAAGTACTCTTCTAAGTAAACATTCCCTTCATTTATAAAAGTCATCTATTCGGTGAGCATAAATTTTCTAAAGGCTGAAAAGCATTTGTTTATTGAGGTTTCCAAAGGTGGGTTCTAGTGCCTCCAGGATGAATACTTTTTTATTGGTTAATTGTAAATCCATGTGTAGTCCATACTTTTTCCATGTTCAAGGTATAACCGTAAAAAAGTAATCTATGGACAAAATAAACATCCTCTTTTAAAGGAAAATAAGGGGAAGACACAAGCCTTTTTACCGTATATTTAATATGTATTAAATCACATTGAAACCAAAGTTTCAAGGATAATTATTGTATATGTTACGTACTTCCCATTTAATGAAAGCCCTTCCTAGTTTACTGAGCATTATTTTAATTTTAAACTGTAGCTGTGACTCTTCGGTCAAACCAAAATGGGAAAAGCGAAATAGGGAATTGATTGAGGAATATGGGCTCACCGTAAGGGAACTGCCCGACCTTCCTTCCACTACCGTGGCTACCAATTTGGAAGTGGGAACATCCATAAATTTCCAAGATTTGGACAGTTTGCAGTTGTATCCCGGGGTAACGGCCAAAATTTTCTGGGGAAATGGAAATTTGGTCAGTTCATTGGAACTGGAACCCAACTCGACCGTACCAAAAGAGAACTTGCCTGCGGATAGATTTTTGATTGTAACAGAGGGTTCCATCGATTTCATTGGAGATGGGAATACTACGTATAAAATGATGACAAGGGAACGGGAAGAACCGGATGGTACTCATAGCGGTACACCGAGAATTGATTTTATTTATCAAGAAAAAGGAAGCGAAAGCGAAATTGTCGCTGGAGATACTGGGGCCAAAGTGATGGAGGTTTATAGCCCTATAAGGTTTGATTATCTAGAAAAAATGGGGGTTGATGAACTTCCTTCGGAAAATCAGGGAAGGGTTTCCAACAATGAACCGACCATTGTACCCAATAAGGTTTATGACCTTTTCGATATTCAGTTTACCAAACTTACCGAAGGGGTGTATGCAAGATTGGTTTCTGGAGGCGACATGCAGCTAAGTTTTGTCTCGGCAGACCCAAATTCCAAATCTCCGGCACACATTCATCCAGAAGAGCAGATTACGGTTCTATTAAGGGGAACCCTCAAGGAAACCGTCTTGGATCATGAGATGGAGTTGGAACCTCAGGATATAGTCCTTGTTCCAGGAAATGTGGTCCATTCCGGCGCTGCTGGCGAATTAGGTTTTGATGCACTTGATATTTTTTGGCCCGTTCGGGAAGATTATCTGGCCAAGCAACAAGCATCACTTGAAAGATATCATGAAATCATACCAAAGAATGCAGAGCCAGAATTGATCATAGATGGTTCTAAGACTGAACCTAAACTGATTTTTAGCGAAGGTCCCAAATGGATGGATGGGAAACTCTATTTTTCCAACATGTACTTCGACCAAAACTGGAACGCCGACCCAAAAAAGAGTTCCATTGTGGCACTGGACCCTGATGGGACATACCAAAACATCAATGAAGGCAAAATGCAGGCGAACGGATTGTATCCCTATAAAAATGGCAATTTATTGGTCTGTGACATGATTGGGCACCGGGTGGTGGAAATGACCACATCCGGACAAGTGGTCCAAGTTATTGCGGATACCTATAATGGCAAGCCCATAGACGGACCCAACGATATTATCACTGATACCAAGGGTGGCATCTATTTTACGGACCCCCAATTTACGATGGAAGCAGAAAAATTTCAGCCCGGAAGAGCGGTTTACTATATTTCCCCTGAAAAAGAAATGACCCGCTTGGTGGAGCCCAATGAATTTGCCATGCCCAATGGAATTTTATTGACTCCTGACGGAAAAACGCTCTACATTAATAATTGTTATGATGACGAATCTTGGTATCCCGTAGACAGTTCAAAGGATAATTTTGTCTGGGCCTATGATGTGAACAAGGACGGTACCATTTCAAACGGTCGGAAATTTGCAGAACTGCGTTTGACCGGAAATGTGCTAGACCGTAAAGGAAAATCCTCCAGCGCGGACGGGATGGCCATTGACACCATGGGAAATATTTATGTGGCCACTTATTTTGGGGTCCAGATTTTTGATTCCAAAGGCTCCTTTGTCGGTATGATCAATCTACCTTCATTTCCAGTAAGTTTAGGGTTTGGGGATGAGGATATGAAAACACTCTACATTGTCAGTTATGATAAGGTGTATAAGATTCACACCAATAGAAAAGGGTATGTCAATTATCTTTAAAAGTGTCAATGATAATATCTAATTCTGTACATCGTCGCCCATAACATCATATCCGCGCCATTTGAATTCCTTGGCAAGTCCTGATGCTGCCGGCCAAGCGATTTGGTGTTGATCACTGGCAACCCAATTTCTCCTGTTTTCCTCCGTATCAAAGGAGATTTGAATCTGATAGTTATACGTAGTAGGCTCTGCCTGTATTTCCTTGGCCAAATCATCTGGAAAAAGTCGAAGTAATTTCGAGCTGAGATACCCGTCTTGAACAACCATGGCAGGCACGTAGATGGAATAGTACATTTTTTCAAAGGCTTCGGCATTTTCCCTATCCACCACAAAATCCATTTGTAGGACCATGGCCTTGGGTGTTTCCAAAGGTTTGGCAATCGTCAGTCCACTATCTTTTGAAGGTGCAATGCCAATTACAAGTATTTCAAGATCATCATCCCCACTGCTTGACCAAACTATTTCTTCTCCCAAACCAGCATGGAACGAATCATCCTTTTGAATTTTGGCCGTTGCGGAACCGACCGATACCGATCCACTCCCATTCATTATATAGTATACTTCCTCAACCCCTTCCAATTGGCGTTTTTCCGTTGTACTCCCTGAGGGAACCACTACATGGTCAACATGATTCCAATCTGTTCGGAATATTTCTGGATTAAAAATCCGTCTATATAAAACTCCTTTTCCCTTATAAACCTCATTGTCCTGTTTCAGTTTACCTGTGTCCAATTGGGAGGACACAAATACAGGGACATCATCTTTTTTTGTTTCGGCAAGATTATCCCCCAAATCAAACGCACCTCCCTGTGCCTTTACCTCGCTGACCGCAAAATTGAGCCATTTTAAAGGTTTGCTTGAAGCATTATAAATTCCATGGGAATCCCCAAGCTTACAAGGAACCAAAGCTGGCCCTTTTATTTTGGACGTTCTACCATTGATGGTGAATTCAGCTTCTCCATCCAAAATGACATACATTTCTTCAATGGAATGGTGAAAGTGGTGACCAATACCCGATTTAGGTTGGATGACCCCAGAATGTAGGTACAGGAAATTGGTGGCCAGATCATTTCGGCCAATCAATTGGGTAAAACCCATTTTACCGGCACCGGCATGTACACTGGATAATTCCCTATACGTCGAAGGATCATTGTGAACCACTCTTTCATTAAGGTTTTGGGCGATGCAGATACTGCCCATCAAACAGAACAAAAAACTGAGTATTGGTTTCATAACATTGTATTTGTATTGTTTCAATTTTAGGTTTATAGAGTTAGCTGCCTCTATGCAATAGGCTACTTTTTGTCCGGTATCCCATACACCACATAGCCTTTTGCAATTGCTCCCGGTTTTTTCGAGTGGTCGTAACTGTCATTTCTAAAATCAGAAGTGGCATTGATTACCAAATATTGCTTACCATCCAAGGTAAACATACTGGGTTGCGCATTGGTCTCATGGCTTAGCGTAGTTTCCCAGAGTACATCGCCATTTTCGGCATCAAGCGCATAAACCTTGCCCCCTTTTGCCGTGGCAAACACAATACCTGTAGATGTAATGACCATGCCCTTTCGCTGGGTGCCATTGGGAGCTCCTTTGGTTTCGTCTCCTTGCGCATAAAGCGAGTCCACACCTATGGGTCGGCGCCACTTAATGGTTCCTTCATTTAGGTCATAGGCCACAATAGAGGACCAAGGTGGGTCTATCAAACCAGGCCAATCCAGACCGTAATCGGTAGTATATCTGTCTTCTGGATGTTCCACGCCTTCAGGGTAATCCTGCATTGGGGCTCCTCGCTGTGCATCTGGATGTATAGTTACCCCACCAGAAGCCACCACAGGGCCATCTACTGGTTCTGCCTGTTGATTGCCCCGTCTAAAACTTCTGCGATCAGGATCACCCCCAATATATTGGAACAAGGCTTTCAAGGAAGCTTCATCCACATGCACCAGACCGGGCATTACACCTTTTCCATTGATCACTGTATTTCTAAACTCTTCATAGAACATATGATGCCCAAGATTCTTCAAGGAAGGTCCTGCCCCACCCTCCATATTTGGGCCATGACAGGCAATACATGAAGAGCCATAAAGTGATTGTACCCTATCAATATCGTTTTTTGTGAGTTCTTTTTTTGGTGGTTCCACCTTGTTCAATCTGTAAGTGGATGCATATTCCTGGGTCATTATGTACATCATTCCATTGCGGGGATCGGCGGCTGTGTTTCCATAATTGGAACCGCCCAAAGCTCCGGGCATCATAATGGTTTCATATTTATCGGAAGGTGGTACGTATAATCCAGTTTTTGCAGAATCCAATCTTTTGAGCCAATCTTGTCGAAGACTATCCGAAAAGTAGGGGTTCAAATTTTCTTTTGTCACCTCATGTCTCGTAAAACTCGGAAGCGAAGTGATGGGTTGTGTCGGCCAAGATTCCTCCCCTGGCATTTCGCTTTTGGGAAATGGTTTTTCCTCAATGGGAAATAGTGATTTCCCAGTTACCCTATCAAATACAAAAACAAAACCGTGCTTAGTGGCAATGGCCACTGCATCTATCTTTTTACCGTCCTTTTCAACCGTGAGCAGTTGAGGGGCCGGTGACAGGTCATAGTCCCAGAGATCATGGTGCACTGTCTGATAATGCCAGAGTCTTTCGCCCGTTTTGGCATCAAGGGCCACCAGGGAGTTGGCGAAAAGGTTACTGCCCAACCGATCAGCGCCATAATAATCATAGGTTGGCGAACCGATGGGCAAATAGGCAATTCCACGTTCCGTATCCACCGATATTTCGCTCCATACGTTAACACCTCCTACATATTTATAAGCATCCTTGGGCCAAGTTTCATAACCATATTCCCCGGGATGGGGTATCGTATGAAAGGTCCATTCCAGTTTACCAGTAACCACATTATAAGCTCTTACGTGACCAGGTGGGGAAAAATAGGCCTCCCCTGGTGCAGAGCCGAGTATCAAAAGATCATCATAGATAACACCCGGCATCATCGGCTGTATCCTCGTTATGGAAGTTGGGTCCCGATCTAAACCTTCTCGAAGGTCCACATAGCCATTATTGCCAAAGTCCATAACAGATTTCCCAGTAACGGCATCAATCGCCTGAATGGAATTGTTCAGCGTGAACAGTAATCTCTTGTTTTTTTTGTCTTCACTTTCCCAATAATTGATACCTCTTCTGGTAATTCCCGGCAAATCTGTATGAATCCAGAGTTCTTTACCCGTTTTGGCATTTATGGCTATTAGGGAACTATTTTTCCCGAGAACGTACATGGTGCTGTCGGCAATGATCGGGCTGAAAAAATAAAAACGATCATCTCCTGATGGATAGCTCCACAACAGTTGCATTTGTGCAACGTTGGACTTGGTGATACTGGGCGACTCAAAAAACTTGGATTGGTCTGGACTACCTCCATAGTGCGACCACGTTGTGTGCTCGGCAACTTCATTTGTATGGGTCTGACATCCCAATATAGTAGCCAAAATTATCAGCATGGTCAAGATGGGCCACGACGTAGAAGATAGTTTAGTTGTTGACATTGTTATCGTTAAAAAGCCCATTATACCAAGTTTTCATACACTCGGCAGGGCAAATGGCATTTGTCAAAATTTGATGGATTTACCAAGTTCTTTTCTTCAAAATTTCTTGAATCTGCTCTCTGGAAACAGGAAGCTCATCAATATGTTCGTTGAGCCACTTGCTAAAATCCTTTTCGATTTCATCGGACCAACGCGTATCAATCTGTCCGGCAGTATAGGTTCCTTCTTTGATACGTTGATGCCCGAACATATCACGTAAACGGACAACTTCGGAAACGGTAGCCACTTTTTCTGCCAAATGTGCGGGTATAAAAGTGACCACGCCCATTTTGCCCAAAACAACATCACCGGGCATTACGGTTACGGTCCTGATTCGAGTAGGTTGATTGATTCCGATGAGCATCGTGTTCAAATCTCCCGGAGGGTTATGGTGAGAAGCGTCGTAACTTGTATAATAGGAAGTAAAACCGCCAATTTCCATAAGTCCCTCAACATCTCTTAGAGCGCCATCATAAACTATACCATTGCCTGTTTTGGCGTAAATGGCATTGCCCACATTGTCGCCAATTGTTGGGCCATCCTTATCTGCACCAAATTGGTCGGCCACATACACATCACCCTTTACCAAAATATCCACGGGCCAAGTATTTTGTCCCCTTTTGCCTTGTGCTTTCCCGCGGTCATCGATAGCTTTCCAAACATCGGGGCGACCAGGCATAAAGGTTGCCGTAACCGCACGCCCGACCAAAACACTATCCGGATTGATCATTTTCCAGTCCTCTGCGATTTGATAGCGATAGCCCTCATTCTTCATTACGGCCCAAGCCTCTTCCACACTAACGGATTTTATCCTTTCCAATAAAGCATCCGAAACTTTTGGCCTTCCATCATCAAAGCGTTCTCCTTTCCATTCCGGAGTTAAAAAAATAAGTTCTTCCTTACTGATCTGTTGACCCATCAATTGGGTTGCCAGACCAACAAGAACCATTAGGATCATATACTTTTTTCGCAACATAATAGTATCTTTTTAATGAGTTATTGATTATTCAAAAAATGGTATTCCCTCGGGCGCATATTTCCTCATGGCCTCTTCATTGATGTCTACTCCAATACCTGGTTTATCCGAAACCTTTACAAAACTGTCCTTAACCCAATCCCCTTCGTCATAAGTCACAATTTCCTTAAACATAGGATCGGTGTGGAAATAGGATTGCCACTCCATTAAATGGAAATTAGGTACAGAGGCGCAAACATGTGCACACGCCATGGCCCCTAGGAAAGAGGCTACCATATGCGGTGAAAAAGGCACATAATAGAGATTCGCAAGATTGGCGATTCTTTGTCCTTCTCCCAGTCCTCCACACTTTTGCAGGTCTGGCATAATAATGTCCACGCCGTTATCCAACAATTGTTTAAATCCGTGACCCAGATACACATTTTCACCTGCTGAAATGGGCGTACTGGTTTCCTCTGCCAGCGTTTTGAAAGCATCAAAATTTTCTGCTGGAATAGGTTCTTCCAACCAAGTCAGATTCAAATCTTCTACTTTTTTGGCAATGGTCTGGGCGGTCACATGATCATATCGTCCATGCATATCCACACATAGATCAATTTTTGGTCCTACCGCTTCCCTGACTGCAGCAAGTTGATCATACATTCTTATGATTTCACCTGGACTGGCGGTCCAGTTATAGCGATCGTATTTATCAGGGTCACTGGCATAATCCAAGTCGAATTTTAATGCATTGAACCCCCAATTTTTTATAGCGTCCTTGGCAGCAGTAGCAAAATCATCAGGAGAAGGGAACCGAACACGATACAAAGCGGTATCACAATATACCCTTACTTTATCACGGAACTTACCTCCCAACAATTGATAAACGGGCAGATCAAGTGCCTTACCGGCCAAATCCCATAAAGCGGTCTCTATGGCAGAAAGAACGGCTACATATGCACCGGACTGACCGCCACCGAAATGACCTGCACGACGAATGTCTTCAAATATTTTATGGACATTGAACGGACTTTGGTCTCTTAGAAAAAATCCCATCCTTTTGACCAGATGGTAGGTGCCGGGTACGGCATCCACGCCCTCTCCGCAACCATAAATTCCCTGATTGGTGTGTATTTTAACAAACAACCCGCTTCCTCGTCTAATGTATCCGCATTTAACATCCGTGATTTTTAAATCCGATGGTGCGGATAATTTTGGATTTTTATCTATTGCTTTTTGATATTCTGAACCATATGTTGCTGATGACACCATTCCCAATCCTGCACTGGCCATGATTGATTTGGATATAAAAGATCTTCTTGAATTTTTCATACTTGGTTACTTTTGACTTAAGAGATAATTATTATAATTTTTAATCGGTCATTACAGTTTCTGGCTTTTCATCGGTAGGGTTTCCATGCCAGTAAGAAGCTAAAATTGATCCCGTTACATTCATCAATGGACCAAATACGGCCGGTGCCAGTCCCATGGTTGCAATTTTCCCCAGACTGTTGGCGATCCCTGAGGCCAATCCACCATTTTGCATTCCCACTTCAATGGCAATGGTTCTAGCATCCTTTTCGGACATTTTAAGAAGCCTAGCGTACCAATACCCTAGAAAATACCCGAAAACATTGTGTCCCAACACGAGCAACATCAACATTCCGCCAATTTCCAAAAGGCTGTCCCTACCTGCTGCGGTAATGATGGTAATTATCAGGCCTATGGCCAACATGGATATTAAAGGCAATGCCCTGCTTAACCATTGAACACGATTCCCAAATATTTTATTAAAGAGCAATCCCGCCCCGATAGGAATGATAATCATCTTTACGATGCTCCACATCATGGCGAACACATCAATTTCAATGAACTCCCCGGCGAACAATTTCATCATTAAAGGCGTAAGGAATGGTGCCAAAAGTGTAGCAATGGAAGTAATGGTTATCGAAAGTGCGACATTTGCATTGGCCAAAAAAGCCATTACGTTAGAGGCCACGCCGCTGGGAGAACAACCTATGAGCACTATTCCTGCTGCAATTTCTGGTGGAAAATTACTGATCTGTGCCAAAAAATAGCCTATTAGGGGCATTACCATCAATTGTGCCGAAACTCCGATCATTACCCCTTTTGGTGATTGAAATACAGCAGCAAAATCTTTGAGGCTCATCGTTGTTCCCATACCGAACATGATAATCTGTATCAAGGGAATAATTAGCACAGTGAACTTAAAATCACCAATATTGGTAAAGTAACCCGGGTAATATAGTGCCGCCGCAACACCTGAAAAAATCATTGTGGTGAATATCAACCCCTTCATTCTTTCGTATCCGTTAAACCCGAAGGCCAACAATGCAAAAAATCCAAGAATAAAGAGTCCGGCTTGATCAATATGGCCTGTTATGGCCATCCCAATTATGATCAGGAACAGCAAAGCTGCCAATCCTAGTGCTATAGAATATATGGTTATATTTTTCAAAATAGAAGGTTTTAAAGTTTATATGCCTGTCTTGCCAGCAATCTCCATTGCTTGCCTTCTTTTTGAAAAACCAGCAGGCAACCTATGTTGACTGTTGCCGGCACACCATTATTGGTTCCTTCTCCTTTAAAAATATGACGCACTATACCTGTTTTACCGGAAGTTGTTATGGATTGATTTTCTGGCGTTATCGAAGAAAATTGGAATCCACCATTTAAAACGCCGTCCACGTATTCCTTTTTGTTCTCTATCTTACCGCTTGAGTGGCCGTAGGTTAGACTTTCCATGGCCAATTCTTCCAGTTTATCTTTGTTTCTATCCACCATGGCTTCGTAAAGTTGACTTACGGCATCATCGATTTTTTTGATTTGAGCAGTATTCTTTTGGGCCACTAAAGTGGTGGAGAAACAAAGAAGTATTCCTAAAAAACAGTGTTTTGTTATGGTTGAAAATTCAATAAGGTGTTTTTTCATTCTATTGGTTTTATGCGGGGAGGTATCTATTGTTTTTTAGATGCCATATAATCATTAAGTTCTTTTCTGGTCATGGGCAATTTGCTATCTGGATATTCCTTTAGCCAGTTTTCGAAATCTGCATTGATCTCTTCCGTCCATCTTGTGTCTATTTGTCCTGCGGTGTATTTTTTTTCCCGTAATCTTTGGAATCCAAAAAGATCGCGCAGGCCTACTATTTCAGAAGACAGTACCAATTCCGAAGCCAAATGAGAAGGAATAAAAACGGTGCCATGTTGGTTCGCCAAAACCACATCGCCCGGTAATACGGTTGCCCTACCAATTCGGATGGGCATATTAATACTGGTCAACATTTCCTCCTGCAGATAAGAAGGATCCGCGCCTTTGTGCCAGCCATTGAATCCCTCAATATCCAAAAGGCCTGCGACATCCCTTACGCCACCGTCAAAAATTACCCCGTTTTTGGAATTGGTATAAATGGCATTTCCTAAATTGGACCCGATCAGGGTGCCATCGATAATTCTTCCATAGCCATCTGCCACGTAGACATCTCCAGGTACTAATTGTTGAATGGGCCATGAATTGCTTCCTCCAATGGTATCCCGTTTCTCCTGTGCACCTTTAAGTTTCACCAATTGCTGATAGTCCGGTCTAAGTGGCATATATTGTGCCGTTACCACCCTACCGGTCATGGCTCTCTCTGGATGGATTATTTCCCATTCACCTTCATATTGGTTGTTATATCCCTTTCTTCTTAAAAAGCCCCAGGCCTCTTCTATTTGAATATTTTTCATTCTTTGCAGTAAGGCATCGGAAACTTTTGGCCTCCCGTCCTCAAAACGCTCTCCGGTCCAGTTGGAGGTCAGTTCTATAATGTATTCTGGTGAAGCTGTAACTCCTTGCGGTTTGGCATAAAAAAAAGTAAGAAAGCAACTTAGCCCCAATACCATCCTTAAATTTCTCATTTTCTATATTTTTTAATTTTCCTTTAAAAAGGGATTGTTCTTCACTAAGTCCCCACTGTGTTAAGTTGGACAGGAAACCCCCGTTAATACGGGAGTTCTCCCATCAAACTCAAACTAAATTAAACTCAAACTAACTTAAACTAACTCAAAACTTGTCCCTACGTACAGGGTCAATGATAATCTATTGGTACATCCTTATTCAGCAGAATGTTACCACCTTTTAACTATAAGTTCTATCGTGGGAACGAAGCTCGTTCCATTCCTCGGTAGATTTAAAGAATGTTTTATCCGATGGATGCAAATGCGCCTTCACCACTTCTTCATCCAACTCTATCCCCAAACCTGGTGCGGTAAGTGGAACGGTGGCAAAACCTTTATCAATCATCTTAAAACCTCCAACCGTTTTTACCAGACTTTCCCACCATGGCACATCCACCGAGTGATGCTCCAGAGCCAAAAAGTTTTGGGTCGCAGCCGCACAATGCACATTGGCCATAAAGGAAACAGGGGTGCCTGCTTGGTGCATGGCCATGGCTATACCAAATTCCTCGGCATAATCTCCGATCCTTTTTGTCTCCAACAGACCTCCCGAAGAGGCCAAATCCGGATGTACAATATCTACCGCCCTATTCTGAATAAGGGGCATAAAGTCCTTTAGCAGATAAATATCCTCGCCCGTGGTCGTGGGTGTCTCAATGGCCTCGGTAATGATTTTCCATTGCTCATTGTACTGCCATGGCACCATATCCTCGAACCAGGCCAACCTGTATTTATCAAGGGCCTTTGCCAGACGTATTCCGTTGTTGAGGTCAAAGTGTCCATAGTGATCCGTGGAAATGGGAATTTCATAACCTACCATGTTCCGAACATCTTCCACTACTTGCTGCAATACTTCAAGTCCTTTTTCCGTAATCTGTATTTGGGTAAAAGGATGCATGGTATTTCCGTAGGACATCATATTACGGCGATCGCCCCATTGGGCCAAGACGCCCTTATCGTTTTCCCAGAACTTTCCGTTTACCACTGTTCCAGGCTTGCCCCTGAGTTCTCCAATGGAAACATCCATTTTGAGCCAAGTGTATCCCTGTTCATTTACCCTGAAATCTATCAATCGCTTTTGCTCTTCGGGAGATGAAGCTTCAGGGGTATCGGCATAGAGCCTTACCTTGTCCCTGTATCTTCCCCCCAACAACTGCCAAGCGGGTACATTGTAGGCTTTGCCGCAAATATCCCAGAGCGCCATTTCAACCGCACAGACCCCACCAGCTTGCCGGGCAGGTCCCCCAAATTGTTTTATACTCTTGAATATCTTTTCGACATTACAGGGATTTTTACCCAAAATCCTACTTTTAAGGAATAGTGCATAACGTACGTCTGCGGCGTCCCTTACCTCACCAAGACCATAGATTCCTTGATTGGTCTCTATCTTGATTATGGCCGTACCGCCCATCACATTTGTGAGGGCATACCGCATATCGGTAATTTTGAGTTCCGAAGGGGCGGACATACGGCTGACCTTGGATGTGGTCTGTGCTATGGTATCTTCGATGCCCAGTCCCATCATACCGGTCATTGCAATGCCCCCCAATGCGGTTTTTTTCAGAAAGCTCCTTCTGTCATCCGCGGTTTTTGGGTTCTCAATTTCTGCCTGCCTCGCCAACCTAAGGTCTCTTTCTTCTTGCTTGTTCTTAGCAATGATTTGTTTTAATACTGATCTCATTCTTTTATGTCTTTTTGATAATATCGGTTTCTAATTAATCCACATCCCACCAAACCTTCGTATCCAAGTTATCGGGTCCCATTCTGGAAACCGCTTCTTGAAGGTTAGCCTGATTTACCGCTATCTCGGCAGGAGGATAAGTCAACCTATTAATGAAATCACCAGTGATGTCCTGGGCAGGATATGGGTTGGGCGTCAAATCTGGATACCCTGACCTTCTAAAATTGGCGAACAACTCAGGTCCGTTCAAAAAGGAAGCCACCCAATATTGTGTATTGATCTCCTCAACGGCATTGGCCAGATTCAAGGGGTTGGCAGCTATATAAGAATCAATATCAGTTCCAGCAATGGCCACACTTTCACCATAGGCCGCTACCTGCTCCATATGCCCGCGTATTCCATTTTCGTAATACTCGGACGGGTCGCCCGTTACCCAACCATTTATGGCCGCTTCTGCCAACAACAATTGAGTCTGTCCATAAGTACAGAGAAACATTGGCGACGACTGGGCACCGTAAGTAAACCTATCTACTTGTGAAAAGTCATAGAAACTGGCAAGTCCTTCATTGGTCGCAACAGTGCCAATGGTACTGTTGTCATACCCCATGGGCATACCTATTTGATCATCAGGATCCTTTGAGGCAATTGCCACTACTTGGTCCGGTCCCGATGCAGCACCCACATATCTGATTGCCAACGAGGCCAACCTTGGATCATCGTTATTATACAAGTAATCCACGAATACATCTGTCAAATAGAAGTTATTGGCTTCTGTTCCATTAAAGGTAAAACTGTATGGGTTGGTGAAATTGTTATCGTGCCTGACCACAAAGTTGTCTTCATTGGACTCCATAACCCCACCGTTAAAACCACTTTGAACAGTCTGTTCTGCCAAGGTGGGATCTACATTTGAAAGTCGCATACCCATCCTGACCAAGAGAGAATTGGCCAATTTTCTCCACTGGTCCAAATCTCCTGCATACATGGCTTCTCCACTTTCGGCAGGAGCTGAATCGCTCAACGCGTCCCTTGCCTCTGTCAATTCATTGATCAAATCCGGATATATCTGTTCCTGGGGATCATAACTTGGCAGTACCACCTGCTCGGACAGGCCCTTACCTGCTTCAAAATAGGGGATTTCCCCGTATTCATCAGTCAATACCATGAAAGCATAGGCTTCCAAGATACGGGCCATCTGTAATAAATTGGAACGATCCGATTCTTCGGTGTTGAGCTGAAAAATAACGTCACTGGTATGTTTTATGACATTTTGATAATATGCATCCCATTGGTTACCGGTATTGTTCCGGTTATCCTGATTGTAATTGGCCCCGGCCACAAATCCCGAGTTCGGTGTAACAATTTGCTGTACGATCGCTTCATCGTAGTAGATATTGGTACCACTGGGAAAGGAAAGCCCGACTATTGCATTGTTCAATAAGAATACTGGGTCTATGCTTTCACTTGTTGGGTCTACAGTGTTGGTATTGAGTTCATCAAAATTTTCTTCGCATCCCAATAGACCTATGAGGATTACAAAGATTATGATTCTATTCCCTATATTTTTCATGATGTCTTATTTAGAATTTGACGTTTAGGTTAAATCCGATACTTCTCGTGGTCGGTACACCTGTGGATTCCAGTCCAGAAACGTTGTCCGAACTATACGCAAAGGAGTCGGGATCAATATTGGGGACCCATTTTTTAAGTATCGCCACATTGTTTGCGACCAAGCTCAGGGTAACCCCTTGTACAAAGGAGTCCTCTGGAATGAGCTTTTGGAAATCATACCCTACGGTAATCTGCCTCAATTTCCAGAATCCGGAATTGTACACAATGGGCTCTATCAATTGCTGTGAGCGCACAACTTCCCAATAAGTTTGGGATTCTGTTGCAACAGTATTGGGTTCTCCCGCTTGGTTTACACCTTCTCCGATAACCCCGGTATCCCTGCCAGGAAGAGTCATTTTATGGAGACCATGTCTAACGGCATTGAAGTTGGTACCGGAAATCATCTTACCGCCCAATTTGAAATCGATCAAAAAGGAGAGGTTGAAATCCTTGTAACGTACGGTATTTGTAATACCCCCGACCCATCTGGGCAGTGCACTACCAAAAAATTTGATGTCATCCGACCTTAAAGGTCTTCCATCGTTTGCAAATACTTGTCTTCCTTGCTCGTCGAACTTGTACCCAAAACCGGCCAATTGACCGATTTCCTTACCTACCACTTGGTAGAGATAACCGTTAAATACGTGGTTACCTACCAAAATACTCTCTCCCTCCTCATCGCTAAGCAGGCTGATTACTTTGGTTTTATTGTAGGACGCATTGAAATTAAAATCCCATCTTAGGTCATCATTACGAATGGGTGTCAAATTCAATAACATTTCAATACCGTCACTTCTACTTTCACCACTGTTGATCAACTGACTTATAAATCCTGAAGAATTGGAAATCTGAGCGGGTATGATCTGATCTATTGTGGTCTTACGGTATACGGCCAAATCCAATCCGACCCGGTTATCGAACATTCTTAGATCGACACCTAGTTCTGTTTCCTTCACCCTCATTGGGCGAAGATTGGGATTGGGCAATATGGATGTATTGGCTCCAGCAACTGGCTTGGGTGATCCATCCGGTCCTGGGAAGAAGTTGGCGTTGATATCATAAAATAGTGCGTCAGAATAAGGATTTACGTCCGTATCGCTGCCCACTTCGGCATAGGCGGCCCTGAACTTACCAAGCGTCAACCATTCTGCGTCATCACCGACCCAGTTTGAAAAGAGGACACTACCGGAAACAGATGGATAAAGGATACTTCTATTTGCCTCAGAAAGTGTTGAAAACCAATCGTTACGGGCAGTACCACTTAAAAAATAGGTGTCTTGATAAGAGAGATCAACTGCTCCATACAAGGAGTTGATGCCTCTCTCGGACATGGAATAGGTTGGATCCTTCACCCTACCGTTTTGTACAGTGTACAGATCACGGATCACAAAATCGGTCACATCAACCCTATTTAAATCTTGTCTTCTTCTCATCTGGTTGCCTCCCAAATTGTACGAGACCCCAAAATCTTCACTTACATCAACATTTCCTGAAAACAGGAAGTCGACGTTGGTTTCCCGGTAGCTTCTTGCTGTTTGGGTAAAGGTTCCATTGAAGAAGGGTTCCGGTGCTGCAGGCCTAGAGGCTTGTCCGGTCGGATACCCATTGAACTGTTGGGAACGCGACCAATAGTCCTGACCTACCCTTATCTGTCCTGTAAGCCACGAAAGAATCTTATAGCGTGCTGAAACGTTACCGAATATTCTATCTCTCCGTATTTCGTTGAACTGTTCGGAAAGCGTAAAATATGGATTGGTACGGTTTCTGAACCTGCTGTATACAAATTCGTTCCCGTTCTCATTGATTTTTTTCTCTTCCAATAGATCCAAAGGCATGGAATTGGCCATATTATAAAGGGCCACGGGAATCGTATTGTCCTGCTGGCCAACGTTGGGCGGGTTTATGTTCTTCTCATAGGAATAGTTGACGTGTGCCTCAACGCTAAGCCTGTCGGATAGATCATAATTTGCCCCAAAGTTTACCGTTTTCCTGTTGAACTCGTTATTGGGAGTGATACCTTTACTGCCCAGATTGGAAAGTGAAAGGTTGAACCCTCCTTTTTCGGATCCGCTTGAAATGGATACGGAATTGGTGATGTCGAGACCATTTCTGTAAAACTTCTTAATTCTGTCGTAAACTGGAACATAAGGAACTTCAACACCATCAAAAAGAATCTGTGTCATTCCCGGTTCAAAACGTTCCCCAAAAGACCATTGTCCAGAGGTTGGATTGGCCGATGTAGGCCTCACGCCGTTCTCCCCTTGTCCGTACTCATACTGATAGTCTGTAAAATCCAAAGGAGTATGGTCAGTAATATTAATATTGTAGGTAACCCCTATTCCTTGTTGACGGCCACGGGACTTCGTTGTAATCATGATAACACCATCCTTTGCCCTAGATCCATACAGCGCTGCACCAGTGGCTCCCTTTAATATGGTCATACTTTCTATATCGTCTGGATTGATACTGGAAAAACCATCACCACCATCAGAATAGACCCCATCACTATTGGTGCCCACTTCTGTACTGGTACTCCCCGGACTTGTACCAAAGGAAGTATTGTCTATCGGCACACCGTTTACCACTATTAGGGGATTATTGGTACCCGAAATTGAGGATTGACCTCTAATCCTAACTTTTGATGATCCACCAGGCCCTGAACTCAATGAGGAAATATTTACCCCAGCTACCTTGCCCTGGAGGGTGTTCATAAAGTTGGAAGACCTGTTCACATTGACCTCGTCAGCATCTACCTGCGCAATGGAATATCCCAACTTCTTGGTTTCTTGCTTAATACCCAGTGCCGTGACCACTACTTCGTTCAGGTTCTGGGTATCTTCCTGCAATACTATATCGAGTGTCGTCGATCCTCCAACCGGAACTTCCTTTCTTGCAAATCCTATAGAACTGACTATCAAAATTGCATTGGGGTCTTGTACCGTTATTTGGTAAATTCCATCGAAGTTGGCAGCAACGCCGTTAGTGGTGCCTTTTTCTATTACTGAAGCTCCGGGTATGGGCATACCTTTGGAATCCGTGATCGTACCAGAAATTGAGGTTTGAAAGTCCTTTTTGGGACTCGAGGAAAGACCGCTGTTGACAGGAACGACATCGATTTCGTTCTTGGTCTTTAAAACAATTTGTTTTTTGTTAAAAACATAGGAAATATTGGTCCCCTGGAAAAGTTGATCCAGTATTTCAGTGATCAATTTTTGGTCTACATTGATAGAGACCTTTCTGTGAGCATTTACTTTTTTGTTGTCGTAAAAGAACTTGAACTCTGAGACAGATTCAATCCGTTCGAACACTTGCACGATTTCTACATTATCCATGTCCAAACTAAGTTTGGTGTTTTGTGAATAGGAATTGGCATGTGTCGAAAAAAAGGAAACTATAAAAAAAAGTGCCGTTAGTTTCACTGTTAGCCACAAGTTGTTTGTTAAACAAGGCAGAGTGCTCTTGATGTAATTTTTCATACCTTTGTAAAAGTTTATTAGTTAACTTATTTTTTGAGTTAATAATCACAATCGGGAAGATGTTGCAGCATTTCCCGATTTTTTTTTTCATGTTATTTCATAGGCGAGTGGTTGATTTTGGTTGTTTATTTTAAAATGGTTATCTGATCATCTTCAATTAGGTAATCAAAGTATGTTTCGGACACGAAAGTGTTCAGCACTTCTTCAATGGTTTCCACGTCAAAAGTTGCAGTGAAAACCCGATCTTCCAAGTCCATGTTCTTGTTCTGTATGGACACCCCGTAGTGCCTTTCCAATTTTTTTATTATATCCTTGAATTTTAACCCCTTAAGAACCAATTTCCCGTTCATCCAACTGGTGTACAATTCGGTATCGACCTTTTTCACGCTCATTTTTTTATAAGCAGATTCCCAGGAAGCCATATCTCCTGGCGTAAGCAATGTTGAATCGTCCTCACTATAGCTCGTACCCGATTCATAAAGTCTTACGGATCCTTCAACCAGTACCGTCTTTTGGTTGGTATCTTCGGGGTAGGAAGTGACATTGAATTGGGTTCCTAAAACTCGTATGTCCAGTGATTGGGAGGTAACGATAAAAGGGTTTTCTTCATTTTTCTTCACATGGAAGAATGCTTCTCCGATCAATGTTACTTTTCTCTGCTGTCCCGGAATAAATTTTATAGGATATGTTAAGGTGGAGCCTGCATTAAGATTAACAGTGGTTCCATCAGACAAAACAATTTTGAATGTCTTTCCATTTGGGATATGTAGCGTATTGTATACCAACTCGTTGTCAACTGCGTCGATATCACTTTGTGAATAGTCCACCACATTTTCGGCTTTAGTGCCGAGCACATTTCCATCCTTTGTTACAATCGCGGTAGAACCCGATTGGGACAGAATCCGGGTCTCACCGTTCCCCAGTTCCAGGATGATAGCGGTTGGATCTGTCTCCACCATTGCATCTGTCTCTTTGGAATTGAATACTGTATAGTATACACCCAGTCCAACAATACCGATAAAAACAGCCGCGTAGCGCATAAACTTAGTGGTTAAACGCTTATTGGATTTATGGGTGTGGTGTTCGTTGTAGATTCTTTCCCAAGCTTTTTGGGGGTCAAGCTGATGTATATCCTTCAATTCCCTTGATTTGCCCTTTAAATTTTTGAGCCTTTGAAAGGTGGAAAAATTTTCATCATCTTCAGACAACCATTTTTCAAATAGAATTTCTTCTTCCTTGCTTATGGGGCCTTTTAACTTTTTAAGGATAATTTCTAGGATCAATTCAGTCTCTTTTTATATCGATGATAACGTATCATCTATTTATAAGACCAGAAAAAAATAAAAACGGGTAGTGGAAATCCTAAATTTTTATGTGTTTTTTTATGAATATATCATTTTAGAATATCCACAAATGTATATTTCTTAAATTCAGGCGAAGGATTTTGAAGGATTTTTTCAAGTGGTACTTTACGGTATTGACTGTAATTCCCATGATTTCTGCAGCACCTTCATACTTGATTCCTTCCATAACACAAAGCTCGAATACCTTCCTGTTTTGTGCTGGTAAAGATTCCAGCTGCCTAAAAATTGTTTCGGAAATTTCTGTTTGGATCAACTCATTTTCATAAGAAGGAACATGGGTAGTGGAATGGGATATGGTAAAAGCCCTTTGCTTACTTTTGATTTTTTTTAGACTTTCATTCCGTACAGCCGTATTGATGTAGGGCTTAAAATTTTCAATGGTTCTATATTCCTTTTTCTGTAATAGTTTAGTAAAAACTGTTTGTACCACATCTTTGGCATCATCCAAATCTTGCACATAGCTATAAGCCAACAAACACCATTCTTGGTAATGCTCAAGAAACATTTCTTCCAAAATTTTAGTGTTTATCATTTCTGTAATTAATATTGAACTTGTTTAAAAAAGCCTAATGGTCATGGTAGAAAAAAGAAATTTGAATACCTTACAATTAATTGTATTTTTTACACTTTAAACAATAGCAATTTATCAATTTGTTGTTATTTGTGCAAAAAAATATGAAAATTACAAATAAAAAAGGCCATATTGCCATTTTCGCACTCGAGTACTATTGTAGTTGCTCAAACCGAAGAGACAAAACTTATAAGTGGATGTAATTAAAATCAAAATTTTACCATGAAAGACCTATTGATGAACCGTACCATTACAAACGAAGGCATTTGGATAGGGAGATGCCAGATACCACCTGAAAGAGCCTATAACAATATTGAAGGGCCCCATGTAATTTGGGTACATAAAGAATTGGTATATGATCTATCGTATTATTTCAAATCTACGGGAGAGCTCATCAATTCAGGCAACTACAAAGAAATATTGAATGTAAAAGATCCAAATATTACAAAAGTGGGAACTCTTGAAGAAATTTTGGAAAATTCATTTTATTATCAGAAAAATCATGCCAAGCCATTTTTCCTCTCCCCTAACGACACCCAAGCCGTAAAGGCATGCGGGGTAACTTTTATAAAAAGCTTATTGGAAAGAGTAATTGAGGAGCGGGCAAAAGGAGAACCTCAATTGGCCATACAACTAAGGGACGAGATTACCTCCATCATCGGCGAAAGCTTGAACAATATAGTACCGGGATCGCCGCAGGCCGTTAGTTTAAAAGAGGAATTAAAGAAAAGGGGGATTTGGTCCCAGTACTTGGAAGTTGGTATTGGGCCCAATGCAGAAGTGTTCACTAAAAGCCAACCTTTTTCATCGGTGGGGTTTGGTGCGGAGGTAGGGGTACTCAGCGATTCCAAATGGAACAACCCAGAACCTGAAATAGTGTTAGTGGTCACCAATTCTGGCAAAATCGTAGGGGCCACTTTAGGCAATGATGTTAATTTACGGGATTATGAGGGCAGAAGTGCCTTATTATTGGGAGAAGCAAAGGATCAAAATGGATCTTGTGCCGTTGGTCCCTTGTTCAGAATGTTCGATGACTCTTTTTCGTTGGACGATGTAAAAAGTGCCAAGGTATCCTTAACGATTACCGGTACCGATGGTTTTGAGTTAAAGGATGCAAGTGACATGGGAGAAATAAGCAGGTCACCTGAAGAATTGGTAAAACAAGTGATCAATGAAAACCATCAATATCCCGATGGGTTCATTCTGTTTTGTGGAACCATGTTCGCTCCAACGTTGGATAGAAATGAAAAAGATATGGGATTCACCCATAAACCACAGGACAGGGTGATTATTGAATCGCCTAAACTGGGAATGCTGGTGAATTGGGTCAACTCGGCAGATAAAATTCCCAATTGGAATTTCGGAATCAATGCTTTTGTGGACTACTCCTTAAAACGGTTACAAAAAAAGAACTAATGCAACGTATGTTGAAATACCCTTTACTAATCAATAAGAGAAAAAAATTAAAAAAATGATATCAGGTAAAAACTATATCGGTTCAAAAGTATCGGCGAATGGCGAAAGAACCTTCCATACCTTTGATCCAAAAAGCAACCAAAATACGGCTTGGACCTTTTATGAAGCCTCCTCTACAGAAATTGACGAAGCAGTTGATCTGGCCGAGCAGGCATTTCAGGTGTACAAACAATTTTCCGGTGTTAAAAAAGCAGGTTTTCTAAGGGCCATAGCCAAAGAAATTGAGAATTTGGGCGATGAGTTGATCAAGACCTATACGCAGGAATCCGGGCTTCCCGAAGGTCGTGCCTTGGGAGAACGAGGCCGTACCATGGGACAGCTCAATGCATTTGCCACATTGCTGGAAGAAGGTTCGTGGACCGATGCGACCATAGATACCGCAATTCCCGAACGCACACCTATACCCAAAGAAGACATACGAAAGATGTTGGTCCCGATCGGCCCTATAGTGGTTTTTGGGTCCAGTAATTTTCCTTTCGCCTTTTCCACTGCCGGCGGTGATACGGCAAGTGCCCTGGCAGCGGGGTGCCCTGTCATTGTAAAGAGCCATCCCATGCATGCGGGAACCGGCGAACTTGTTGCGTCGGCCATTATAAAGGCCGCAAAAAGAACAGGAATGCCCGATGGGGTTTTTTCAAACTTGAACAGCAGTGGGATCGAAGTCGGAGAAAGATTGGTCACCCACCCAAAAGTAAAGGGCGTAGGTTTTACGGGAAGTATCCGTGGAGGAACGGCACTTTATAATTTGGGTACACAACGGGAGGAACCCATACCCGTTTTCACAGAAATGGGGAGTGTGAACCCTGTTATTGTGCTTCCCTCTGCCTTGGAAGACAAAAAGGATCATTGGGCCTCCCAATATGCCGGCTCCATTACATTGGGGTCTGGCCAATTCTGCACCAATCCCGGCCTGTTGATCGGGCTTAAAGGAAAGGCTTTGGACAATTTTGTTTCCATATTGGGCGAACAACTGTCGCTTTTGGATCCATCGAGCATGTTGCATCCGAACATCCATGAAAACTATGAAAAGGGACGAAAGGAAATCTCCAGTCATGAAAAAGTATCCGTTGTGGCGGAATTTGATAAAGAATTGCCACCAAATTATGGCAGGCAGCAATTACTTACGGTGAGCGGAAAGGATTTTTTGGAGAACCCCGTAATGCACCAAGAGGTCTTTGGACCGTTGTCCCTGGTTGTACAATGTGCCGATGAGGAGGAGCTCACCAATATCCTTCATAGTTTGGAAGGTCAACTTACCGGAACCATATTGGGTGATGAACCGGAGATAAAAAAATATGAAAAGGTAGTAGATGCCTTAAAAAGTAAGGTGGGGCGAATAATTTTCAACAGTGTTCCCACTGGTGTCGAGGTATGTCCGTCCATGTTTCATGGTGGCCCCTTTCCGGCGACCACGGATAGTAGGTTCACTTCGGTGGGGACATCGGCCATAATTCGATGGGTTCGCCCTGTCTGTTTCCAAAATTGGCCACAATCCATGCTACCAGCCGAATTACAAAACGACAATCCGTTGGGTATCATGAGAAAAGTGAACGGTACGTTCACCTCAAATCCTATCTGACCGGAAAAAAAAGAAGGCTTAGCATACCTCAGCTCATCGAGATGGAATGAAAGGATAAACAGCTTGCTGGTTCCCTATATCAACCTTGGGAAGCAATCTGTACCTTGGGAAATAGGGCTTGTCCGGACCGGTACATTGATAGAGATCCAAATTTCGGGTGGTGCAAATTTATAAAAGGAAGAAAAAAGAAATTCTATAAGGGGAGAAAAGGGCAAATGGAATCAAACAAGCCAGATTTAAGCATGTTCATAAGCAAACAGCTCCTCCTTTACAAAAAGGCACCGATTCGATGGGCAAGTATTCCCGAAAGACCAAAACCCTTTGCTTATTTGGGGGTTTAGAGCTTCCGGCTCCACCAAAACACCATCCAAACAATGCATTAAACCTGTAAATTACTGATTTACAGGTTTTTTTTTATTTTATTTAGTTGCGTTGGATCTCAAATAATAGCGTTAAAACAAAAAAACGCCAATACCCTATAAATCTTTATCTTGTACGTGTACAATTACTATGCAACGAGAAATAACTTGAATGAAAATTTTCAAAAACTTGTGCATAACAAACTGAATTGGTGGAATATGCCCAAGAAAGTTCCGCATATAAACTAGTTGTGTGTAATTTGAAAAACGAAAAGAACAATGCCACTTTTTGCGAACTCAAAACAAAATAAAGGGAAAAGAATAGAAGATTATTATTTGGAATTGTCCGAAGATAAAAGCAATCCTGTCTGGGCTGAAATTGGAAAAAATATGCTCACGTTTATCGAAATGATAAATGAAATTTTTAAAGAAACGAAAATTTGGGGGTTGACTTCTCATTCTCGACTTGTATTGCAGACTGAAGATAGATGGGATTCTGAATGGTATGTAATCATAAATGCACTTGGACACGAATATTACTTTGAATATCTATTGACTGATGATAAAAAACCTTGGGAAAATGCAACTGTAAAAGGAGTAGTTCAGAATTTAGAAGACGCTAAAAAACACCTATTGATTTCAATGAATGAATGTGGCGGTTGGAAAAATAATACGGAATTGAAAAAATTACTCGATGAAAACGGAATTAAATAAAAAACTACACACAACACAGCATATAGCTTATGGCGGGTGAACGGCTTACAGCAAGGCTTTCGCTTCGAAACCGCCACAAGCCATATGCAAACCGTTGTGCTTAATTTTGAAAAAACGCCAGAACTATCATAAAACTGAATGACTTTTTTAAAAAACATATTCAAATCAAACAAAAGGGATGAGGGAAAAATTCCGCCTAATGAAACTGAGAAATCAAGTGAATATGGACTTGGCGAATTTGATTTAAATGATTTTCCTGAACAAGACAGGAATAAATCATTTTACTTCCAAGAATACCATAAACCTGATGGCGAGTGGATTGAAATTGATGAGCCAATTTGTAAAATTCGTATCGGAGAAATGAGTGGGTTTACCTTTAAATCGGCAAGTATTATGGCTTCCGAATCAGGAATTTTAGAACACACTTTGACAAAAGGAGATTTGATTTCAAATGGTGCTATTTTTTACAAACTTCATCAAAAAGGAGAATATAAAAACGAAAATTCAATAGAAAACTTTGAATTTAAAGAATACTTCAAAGGTTCGGACTTTAAACACTCTTTCGACAAATGGTTAATTGAAGATGGTTCGTTTGTAAAAGTTGGAGACACAATCTTTCAATTCAACGATTCTAAATATCAAAAACATATAAATCATTCGAAAAAGGCAGGTTTTATTCATCAAATCGACCCTCGAAAAGTTGTTCATTTAGACGACAACGAACTTATGTACATTATTAGAGATAATGACGAAAAAAGGGTAAACGAACGCTTCATAAACAAGCCCAATGTAATTAAAGACGAGTTTACCAATTCAACTATTATCCAGTGGGAAAAAGTAAGTTCAAGATTTCAAATAAGTGAAGGAATTAAAACAAAATCAGACAATTTCATCACAGATTTCCTTTTCAGTTTTAACTACATAGATAATAATGACCAAATTGTTTTTCACTTTGACCCAAAACAAATAAAACCAAAACAATTCGACAAAGTATTTTTCTTATTTGAAAACGGAGAACAAATTCAATTTGAACTAACTGAAAATCCAGTTTCATCAAAAAACCGTCTAAACGAGAAAATTTTAGAATACAAAGGTTTAATTACCAAAACGGAACTCGAATTATTCGCCAATTCTAACTTCAAGAAGTGGAAAATATCGTTGGTAAGTGATAAAAGAGAAATTTTGGGAGGAGAAATTGGAGGAGATGACTTTTATCCCACAAAAAACAATATTCAAATTGTAATCAAAAAATTTGCATCAGAATATATTGATTTGGTTAAAAACACAATCCCAAATTATGAACCAACTGAATTAAAACAAACTGAATCCGAAAAAGAAACAATAACGGACTTTTGCTTTGTTTATCTAATGCACGATACGAGTAACGGCTATTATAAAATTGGAATTTCAAACAATCCAAAATACAGAGAAAGAACTTTACAAAGTGAAAAGCCGACAATTGAAATGATTACCTCAAAGAAATTCCCAATCAGAAAAATTGCTGAAAGTATTGAAAAGGCTTTGCACAGTACTTATTCTGAGAAAAGATTAAGAGGAGAATGGTTTGAATTAAACGACAATGATGTCGAACATATTAAAAAAACATTAAAATAAAAAACTAAGCACAACAATGGCTATAAGTAATTGCTTGTTCTCGCCTACCCTTCGACAAACTCAGGACAGGCCTCTGAAAATACTCGCAGATTTTCAGTTTGGTGTGTACTTGCAAAGCCTGCCTGCCGGCAGGAAGGTTAAGTGCTAAACCACGCAACCACTCATAACCGAGACCGTTACCAACCATACATATCATTAGAATGACTAAAAATATTATTGCAGTACTATTTTTACTAATTGGAATTAATCAAGTAAAATCACAAGATGTCGAACAGATATCAATCGGCACAAAACATATACTCCATTCCAATATTTTGGATGAAGACAGAGAATACTGGGTGAACCTCCCTGAATCTTACAGCAAGGCAGAAGCATCCTACAAAAAGTATCCCATTCTTATCATACTTGATGGAAATGTGCATTTTAAGCCTATATCAGGCATGGTGAGCTATATGAGTTCCGATTCATACAGAAGCTGGAAAATTCCAGAGATGATTATAGTCGGTATTCAAAATATTGATCGAAGACGAGACTACACACCTGACAAAATTGTTACGGTAAGAGAGAATAATACAGGCGGAGGAGAAGCTTTTCTAAGCTTTTTGGAAGATGAACTTATTCCCGAATTGGATAAAAAGTATAGAACAGAGCCTTATCGAATTCTTTTTGGGCATTCTTTAGGTGGATTACTAGCTGCCCATGCCTACATGAAAGAAGAGACTCTTTTCAACGCATTCATTGCGGTCGACCCAAGCTTTGGCACATGGGACGAAGAAACCATGGATAAAAAATTAGATGCCGTGACCGAGCGATCATTCGAAAGATTCATCTACATAGCCACTGCAAATTGGGGCAAAAGAAATATCAGAAATCGTGACCGTCATGTTAGGTTATACGAGGCATTGAACAGTAAATGTGACGGTAAGTTTCCTGCAAAATTGGAATACTTTGAAAATGAAAACCACGGTTCTGTTCCTCCAATAGCTTTTTATAACGGAATTTCAAGCATTTTTGAAGGTTATGGAATTTCCTATCGAGATGTGGAAAGCAAAGAGCAGCTAACTCAACATTTCAAGTCTCTTTCTCAGCGACTATCTTGGAATTTTAGTCCACCGGAATCTCTTGTTAACCAAATAGGTTACACCATGTTACGGAGTAGAAACGAAAGTGAAAAATCTAAAGCCCTGGACTTCTTCACCTTAAATACAGAAAACTTTCCCAATTCATCCAATGCTTTTGATAGCTTAGGAGAAACTTATGAATCTCTGGGAGATAATAAAAAAGCAATAGAAAATTATAAAAAGTCACTTGAGCTAAATCCTAATAATGAACATGCCAAAATGAAGATAGAGCGCTTAGGCAATAACGAATAAATACGTTGCCTTACACCGTATAAAATTAATTGCTAGTTCGAGCTTGCTCGCGAAAATCATCACGGATTTTCAATTCGGTTTGTATTTTCTAACTTAGGTGCTTAATCACGCGACTAATCTTATATATCAACGTTAGTTGAAAAATTTAAAAAATGGGACGACACAAAATGACTTCTGGAATTTGTCGCCTTTGTGGCCAAAATACATTGCTGTCTTTTGAACATGTCCCACCTAGAACTACATTTAATAAAAACACTAAGTATTCGTCCATAGAATTTGAGGATTATATAAAAACAGAAAATCCCTTAAAAACTCCACCAAAAGGGAAAATAAAACAAGGAGGAATTGGATATAATTCCTTTTGTGAAAAATGCAATAGCTTTTTAGGTACGGAATACGTTCCTGCATATAAACTATGGGTAGACTGTGGTTTTCATATTCTGCAGAATAAAGAATTTGAACTACATACTTATACCATAAAAAATGTTCAACCTCAAAAAATACTAAAACAAATTGTATCAATGTTTTTGGCAATAAATGGAGAATGGTTTTTGGAATCTTATCCTGAATTGTCAAATTTCGTTGCTTCTAAAGACTCGAATGAACTGCCTGAACGTTACAAAATTTTTTGCTACTTAACACGTGCGGAAAATGTGAGATATATGCATCATGTTATTCAGGGAAACTTTCTGACCGGAAGTACTATCAAATGTTCTGAAATTGCCTTTCCTCCCTATGGCTACGTTTTAACAATGGATTCAAATATTCAAAATCCATATTTAAATAATATATCTGAATTTAAAAATCTTGATAAAACAAGAAACTTGGAAATAAGAATGTTTCAATTGCCGACATACATGCCTTTACCCTTAGATTACCGCACAAAAGAGCAAGTTGAAAAGGAAATTGAAAAAGGAATTCAAACAACTAGAACAATCAAAGAAAATAATAAAACCAACAGCTAATAAAGAACTGAGAAAAAATCAAGCTTTTTCGGGCCAATCTCGACACATAGTTTTCATCACAGGGCAGCCTCGATTTTACAGCATCAAAAATCAATCAAATACAAAATTGTAGGTCAGTGAGAATATAGGGCTGTTCATAATTGTAAGCTCGTATGATCCCAATGGGCTTCCACGAAATATATTGTCATTGGCATCGCCGCTACGTTGTGTATAATATACGTTGTACTGGTTTTTTCTGGCGTAGAGATTGTAAATGGTAAAGGTCCAATCCCCTACCCAGCGTCGGTTCAATTTCTTGCTATACTTAACCTTCCATGAAAGATCAAGGCGATGGTAGGTTTTTAAACGGACATTATTGCGTTCCAAAAATATGGGCACCTCTATATCCTCAATATCAAAATAGCCGTTGGCCGTGGAATAGGGACGTCCGGTTTGCGCCGTGAAGTTAAAGCTCAAGGTATTGTATTTGTCCCCCTCTAAATTAACGGTGCCATTAAAAACATGTGGCCTGTCAAAATCCGAGGGGTACCATTCGTTATTATTGACCCGATCCGCCAACTTCTCGCTTTCTGTTTTTAGAAAGCTTCTGGACCATGTATAATTGACCCATCCATTGATTTTTCCCCCTGGCTTTCTTAAACTGAATTCTACTCCGTAGGCTTCTCCTTTGGCCTGTACCACATCGCGTTCTATAAATTCCTCTAAAAAGAAATCGGCCCCCGGCTTATAGGTCAAATTGTTTTCACTGTTTCTATAATAGGTCTCCAAACCAAGTTCTAAACTGCTGTTCAGAAAATCCTGATATAGTCCAATGCTATAGCTGTTACTGGTCTGAGGTGCTATATTCGCATCCGAGGTTTTCCATCTAGAGGTGGGTAGCGGGGTGGTGGAATTGTAGATATTCTGTAAATACTGATTTAATCGTGCATAACTGGCTTTTACCGACGTGTTCTCTCCCAATTTCAAATTGAGGCCCAAGCGAGGTTCCAAAGCGTTGTAACTTTTCACCGTTTCTCCCTTGTCAAATTCTACAGTGCTAGTGATCCCACCCGTGTTGTCATCAAACGTGGCAGCGGTATAGGGACCTACAAATATAAAGTTGGTAAACCGTAAGCCTCCGGACAATGTTAGTGGCTCGATAGGTTTCCAATTAACATTCGTGTAGGCAGATAGTTCATAACTGGTTTCCTCGTCCAAAGACACGGAGAGAATGCCTTCGGAAGTGCCCGGGTCGAGCTTTCCAGGCTTTATTTTATAAAGATTTCCCTGTATCCCAGCATAATAACTGAGCCGTTCGTTTACTTTTTTCTCATATTCCGAGAAGATACTGGCAAAATTGATTTGAGATTCATATGCTATAACATTGTTGCTATCCCTTTCTGGAAACAATGTTTTTGGAGTATAGTTGCTGAGCAGAAAAACAGTTCTCAAACTGGATTCGTCAGTAAACGAATGCGTCCAGTTGAGTGTATTGTTGAAGGTTTTGAAATCATACTGATTGCTTTCGGCGTTCACGTTTTCAATTTGGGCAATTAGATCAAGTTGGTAAAAATCCTTACTGTAGAAATTCGTGAACGAAATTTGGTCCCTATCGGTAGGGAGATAGAGTAATTTGATGGTATGGTCATAAAACCTGGCTTTTGTTTTTTCCAAACGTTTGGAAAAGATAGGCAGCAAAAAATCGGTAAATCCTGCCCTGGTGCCCGCATATAAAAACAGTTTGTCCTTAATAATGGGTGTTTCCAAGGAAAGTCGACTGGAAACCAATCCTATACCCCCACTCAGCTTCAACTTGTTCACATAAGGATTTCTAACTTTTACGTCCAGTACCGAAGTTGTTCTACCTCCGTAACGTGCAGGAATATTGGCACGATACAGATCTATGGAAGCAATGGCCTCGGGCGTAAACACAGAGAACAAACCAAATAAATGCGTAGGGTTGAAAACAGGGGCGTAATCGTACAACAACAAGTTTTGATCCAAGGAACCACCTCGAACCGAAAGTCCATTGCTTACCTCTCCGGCATTGTTGATACCGGGCAATAGGGTCATGCTCCTTAAAACGTCGACCTCTCCCAGAACGGCGGGCATTTTTTTTAGTTCGGCAGGAGCCAATTTCACCGCTCCCATCTGCGATGTTTCCAATCGGTCACTAACGCGTTTGGCACTGAGTACAACTTCCGAAAGTTGTTGCTGCTCTTCGCTGAGTCTCAATACAAAGGTTTGGTTTTGATTCAGAAAAATTTCCCTTTCCAAAGTTTTAAAACCGATGTAGGACACTAGGGCCCTATAGGTATCTTGGGGCAATGTTATCTCAAATTCTCCATTAACATCGGTAACACCTCCACAGGAACACGGTCTTAAACTAATCTGAACATTTTCTATGGGTTTATTTGTAAAATCGTCCAGTATTTGAAAGGATAGCGTATGTTCTTGTGCCGAGGTAAGGTTTATGGCACAGGCCCATAGGATAAGGGTTACCAACAAAGCACGTCCTTTTTTCATCTGTCCCTTTATTAGTCTATCCATCCCTCAGGTTGTATTGATGTTCTGTACCTGCTTTCATTACAAGGAGCATACAAATAATGGGGGCCTGGTCCGACAGGTGGTGGCTCTGGGTTAGGTTTTATCTGATTCTCTATGGGAGACGCTTCAACCGTGGTGCGATCGATCATAATGGATCTTGTAAAGGCCGAAGATGCCGTGAACCTTCCTAAAACGTACTCATCCGGGTCTTCTGGATTATAAATGTTCCCTATAAGTGCCGCAGGCAATGGTGCATTGAACCCCCCGTTGTTATCCACCAGATCCTTGATGGCCCTGTAATACTCATAAGCCTTCGGTGTTAAAGAAAATTGTTGGATTTCAACGAGAACCTTGGTTTTTCTGGTCAATGGGACCTGGGCTATTGGCAGTGAAGAGGTAGTGGTTCCATTGGAAAAATCATCTGAAAAGATATTAATGTCGTTCCCATATTCTATTTGCCAGCAGTCAGATTCGCACCAATAAGTATAATAATCCACTCCATCATAGGGGATGCAGCTTCCGTCTCTTAACCTACCTTGCACACAGACTTCACAAATGCTTGGCTGGTCGTAGGTTTTATGGCGCCAGTAATAGTAGTTATCCTGATTTTCTGGATCATCAAAGCTTATCAAAATCTCATGGCCTGGAATATAGTCCTCATAATCTTCACTGAACTCCATTTTATCATCAAATGAAAAACCTAAATCTTTGATCGGCACTGAAGGGTTGATGGTCTCAACCTCGGAAAGGTAGATTCTCCCATTGGGTAGACTCGCTTCCAAATACCATCTTTCCCCAACCGCTCCCTTGAAGTTAAAATCCTCCGGGATATATTTATAATCCTCTTCAAACAATGCTACTCTCTCACCTGTGACTTCATTCACAAAAGAGACATTGGCTCCGCTCACAAAAATATTCCTGTAGTAAAGAGCCACATCCGATTCTGTGATATTGACATAAGAAGAACCCTCGGTGGTGCCCACAAATCCATCAATGTATATCATACCCTCCACGAACTCATATTCTGGTGTAAGTGGATTTGTACATTCCAATAAGCTTAAGAAAACTAAAAATAGAAAAGTGCGAACTCTAGGATTTGGCTGGGTTGGCATACATCGAAAATAAAATTAACTATATGATTATTAGGATGATAAAGCACAAATCTTGATTGATTACACAACCCCACCTTCCACTAATTTATTAAAGCATCGAACTTATTTAATTACTAGGGTTAACCCTATTTTTGGTGATTACGGACATTTCATTGACAAATTTCATTACTCTTAATAAAAACGCGTGTTCTGAAAATTCCTTCATTTAACCATCACCATTAAACTCCTCTGAAATATCGGAGTTACTCCTCACCGATATGTTTTTTATAAAAGGTCCATGCTTCCCTTGCTACATCCCTGCCCAGTTCCAATCCGGCAATGTTCTCGGATTGGATATGGTAGCCGCCCAAAACACGGGAAATACCCGCCATATTGGCCGTTTCCGTAAATGTGGGAAACTTTAGGGTTATGGTGTCTCCTAAATTATCGGGCTCCGTCATTGCCCCGGCAACCAGTTGGGTCTCGTAACCGAACTCATCGCTACCGGTCCAAAGCTTTAGGGCTTCGGCGCATCCCCCACTTATGGTACTGTGGCCGGAAGTATAGCTAGGAAAAGGAGGACACAAAAAAGTATCCGGGGAATAGGGCCTCCATTGTCCACCATCCATTTCAATGATACCTTTTCCTACTCCGCCCCAACCTTTTATGGTTTTGCCAGAGTAATATTCATGGACCAAAGCGAACGGCCTGGCAAAGTCGTAGTACATTTTACTGTCCCATGACGCTATGAATGCATCCATGGCAACAACTTGATTGTAGAAGAACATTTTTACATCTTGATCCAAAGTGTGATTGTCCCGTTTGGATACTTCCTGGGCAAAATTCAACCAGTGACCAGCCTGCTGGACAGATTGAGGGCCATCCCTCATGAACTCTACCAGAGCTTTTTGGTAATCCGTAAGATTTGCCTGAAGCTCCACAACTTCCTGAACCTCTTTTTCCAATTGCTCCGAACCAATTTTTGGAGGTGGCCCTGGACGAAATTGGTCTCCAGACGTAAGGGCAACCGGTTCTACCCTATCCCAAAAAGGGGTAAGGCAGGCAGGGGCGAATTTTCCTCCTTTGCCATCTGAAAAGTATTTTGGCTGCCAGCGATTCGGGTCAACATTGGTATCGGCAGAGTTTACCGGCTCGTATCCTGTGTAATTGAAATATGGTTCACCGTTAGAGCCTTCTTCTTCTCCATATTGATTGGCTCCATCCCCTTTTCTAGCCTCTATGACCGCTTTTGCCGCCAAATTTCCGATTCCTTCAGGAGTATTTGGATCCATGGATTCGTTGTTTGGATCCAGACCGAGTTCTTCCATAAATGCGCTGAAGAGTTTCTTGTCTGTATAATAATATTCGTTCAAGGCCCTATAAGCTGCATAACTAACGGCTATTTGCTTATTTTCCAGTGTACGCTCATTTTGTGGTCTTCTGTCAACACCATCCAAATAAACCGGTATCGCTTTATCGTCATAGCGACTCCAAGCATCAAAAATGGCCACGAAAGTCAATCCCAAAAACCGCGAGGTTATCGTTGGCCTTGGTTTGAACTTTTCAGTATCGTGAGCGGTTGCCAAAATGGCCATTTCGCTCCATTGATGGGCAATATTGTCTGCACCCAAAGGTTGCTCGGCTTCTGATTGTTTCATCTCCATTGCCTCTTTTTGCGCCTTATCTCCCTTACAACCAAAAAGGATAAAAGAGCAAATTACAAGGCCTAAAAGACTCAGTTTACTCGTCACTTTCATTTTTAAATAAATTTTTTAATTCTCTTTATGCCAATTAGTATTTATCCTAACAATTCTTGATATAGACACCTGCTGTCGTATATTAAAGCAACGCAAACCTTGGTTTTGTCGCTGCATGACCAGATCCTATTTTTATCTGATGCTTTCATTTTGTAGAAAAGTAATCATTCATTTTTTATGAGAATTCCTCCTCTACTTGGAATCTCAATGGAAACTTGTTTGCCTTTTTTCAATTTCATGTTATCTACACTGCCCATAAGCTTCTTATCATCCTTGTAAACCTTCAATTTTTCTCCGTCATCCAACATGGACAGTTTCAACTCAATTTTAAGGGTTTCCTGCTGCGCATTTACCCCTGCAATGTACCAATCATCACTGTGTCTCCTTGCCAGAACCACATATTTACCCGGATATCCGTCCAGAAAAACAGTTTCATCCCAAGTAGTGGGCACACTTTTCATGAAATCCAAGGCCCACTCTGGGGCATCCGTTAAGTTATTTGGGGTAAGGGCAAAAAACTGAACGGGATTTTGATAAAGTATCGATGTTGCCAGTTGAAAAACATCACTTGTCAATCGTTTTTGTCCATCCTTATTGCCTTTGTTAAAAAACTTGTTCAGTACCGTACCGCCGAACTCCATGCTGGCCACTGTGTTTCTGATAAATGGATGAAGGGTAGCGTAAAGGGCTTCTTTTTCACGCACATCTTGGGAGAAAACCAACATTTCCGAAGCCAAAACCGCTTCGCTTCCCACAAAGTTGGGAAACATGCGTTCCCATCCCCGGGGCAGGGTCGCTCCATGGAAAACTACCATTAAACCAAAATCATTGGCATCTGATAGTATATCCTCATATAATTGCATTGTGGTTTGCTTGTCACCACCAAAAAAATCGACCTTTATTCCTTTTACGCCCACTTCTTTCAACCATTCCATTTCTTTTTTCCGGGAAATGGGTGTACTCATTTTGTTGATAGGGGTCTGAAAGGCATCGTTCCAACTTCCATTGGAATTGTACCACAAAAACACGTCCACTCCCTTACCTTTTGCATAATTGATGAGCTCCTCCATGCGTTCATATCCGATTCGGCCGTCCCACCAGGCATCAATCAAAATAAATTCATATCCCAGTTCTGCAGCAAGGTCAATATATTTCACTTGATCATCGTAGTTCATGCTACCATCCTGCCAAATGATCCAGCTCCATGTACCTCGTCCATATTCATATTGCTTGGACGGCTCATATAATGGGTGCACCACATCAAAAGCAACTGTGGTCTCCACAATTGGTTCAAGGGTCTGCCCTACCGTAATGGTTCTCCAAGGGGATAGACCTGGCAACCCTATTTGGGCAGCACTGCTCCCGAACCCGTTATTTTGACGAGGATTCGGGAAATCCAATTTATAAACGCCCTTGTTCAAATTTCTTAAATGGGAAGCGGGGTACTGACCATGAACGCCAGTCTCTGAAACCAAAATCCAAAATCCATTTTCTGTGCGAAAGAGTCCTGGGAAAACATATCCTTCACGTGCCTTGTTCTCCTCCATGGGCTTTTCCACTTCATAACCGCTTTCATAACTGGGTGCAGTTCGTGCAAATCCAGTCATCGGGGTCATCATTGGGGATAAAAAACTCTTGGTTTCTTCAGGAAATCTGAAACCCGTTGCCTCGGATTTGACCACAGCGCTTAGACGTTCGTTCTGGGGATACATCTTATATCTGAAAGCAATATCATTGTTTCCTATACTGAAAATAAGGTCAAAGGCATTTAACCCATCTTTTAAAAATGAAAAAACCGCTTGATTGGCCTCATACTCAACCTTTCCCTTTTTTGTTTTGTCCATGGAATAGGTTTCGCTCACTGGGTTGACCATCAAACTATCTTTAAGAACAAGGTTTTTGGTGAAATCCCCCAAGTTGGTGTCCAACCCTAAAGGGGCGTTGACCACCACAGGCTTGTCATCGTAACTCACACTATAAAAAGGCGTGCCGTTTTCGGTACCAACCGTAACCTGGAGCATATTATCGGGCCCTTTGGCAACCAATTCCACATCCTTTCCTTCCTGCCCCAAAACCTGTAACATGCAATCGGCGTAGCGTTTTCCCAATTTGCGATATCCAGCAGCAGAAAAATGAAGTCTGTCTGGAGTTCCTTGACAACCATCGGAAGGTACCACGTATGCGTTTGGAATAACCTGCGGCAATGTATTTATGATGCTATTCATACTAGCACAGGCCCCATTTTCATCCTCGCTCAAAAGTTCTCCAGCAAGCAGAGGTGTACGGGCCGGGTCCAAATCCAAATCTTTCAAAAGATTATGGTAGACTTCCTTAACTTTTTTGGGCCATAAGGTATCTCCCGTGTTCGACTCGCCTTGATGCAGTAAAATTCCTTTAATAACACCATCTTTCTGGGCTTTTTTTCCCAATTCCACAAGTCTGCCATATGGATTGCCCCCGTATTCGTTGATCCAATTCAACATCCAGTCCGGGGCGGTCTCCACATAACTTTGATAATTATCCTTGTCATACAGTTCTATTTTACAGCCCCCGACGGCGACATTGATCACCCCGATCTTCACACCCTCTTCCGCATTTTTGGCCATGGTGCGTCCAAAATAATCGGCGGGTGACAGCCCTGCATTACAACTGGCCAAAGGTGGTGTGGCAGGATACCACTCGCCCATTTTACGATTTAAGTCGGGACAGTCCATGGGGCTCATCATTTGAAATCCAGCTACGGGAACTGTATCCATGGGTTCCGCCCTGGTCGCACCTTGCATATTGGATTGTCCAAAACATAGATAGATATGGAAATTGTCATCCTGAGCAAATGTATTACCACTTATCAATAGTATGATGGACCATACCAAAAGACCAATTGTTTTTCTCATTTTTCTTTCTTTTTATCTCTTGCAGATGGTATATAAAGATGTTTTTTTATTCTGGAACGATATCGTTGGCAGCGGTAGCATATAGTCCCAAAAGACATCCTGTAAAACCACCAGCCACATCGGTGGATAGGATATCGCCAGAGACCACTCCTCCCACTGTTTTAAAATTGGAACCATCCTTGGAATAGGCAAATTCGTACTTATCACCATTGGCCTTTATTTGAAGTTCCAAGGCGCCATCATAATCTAGTTTTTCACTGGCCAATACTTCGGAAACGATTTCTCCTCTTCTGTTGGGCCATTTGTTCTTTTGCAAAACCACGTAATGGTCCTTGCCTTTTTTGGTGATTCCAAAAACATAATTGGAACCTTCGTTCTGGAGGGCAACCACACCCGCCAAATCCTTTTCCGATTTGGGCTTGTATTCCATCGCGGTAGTGAAAGAAAAACTATTGTGCTGTTGTCTGTAGAACAGAGTCGATGTGGGCTTTACTTCCTTGATATTGGTTGGGAAGGGGATAATTTGAACACCTTTTTTGGTCCGTTCCATAAAAGCTTCCCGAGGACCACGAAGTCCAATCCATCGGTAGTCCAAATTTTCACTGCTAAAATCTTCGGTGTAGGTGAAATTTCCATTGGGCAGATATCCGTCCTTTCCCGTTTTGTTGGTCACACCCTCGGGCATTTCAAGTTTTGGTTCCAACGGAACCAGACCGTTTTCAAAAACAGGATACTCGCCAGACCAATCCACTGGTAAAATAAAGGTTTCACGACCCGTATTCACCCTATTTTCCTCGTTGGGTCGTACCGCCAAGAACACCCCGTAATATTCATTATCGGGTCCTTGTACAAGGTCGGCATGGCCTGCCCAATCCACTTTGTTCTCTCTATCCCTGGGAAAATAACGCTGTGTCAATATAGGATTGCTCGGTGCAGGAATATAAGGGCCTTTTGGGCTATCGCTCTTAAATATCACCTCGCTGTGCCATCCCCCTGTACCGCCTTCGGCACACATAAGATAGTAGCTACCGTTCTTTTTATAAATGTGCGGGGCTTCTATCCAAATGGGTTTTTCGGTAATATCAACGCCTCCATCCACGATTATTTTGTCGGTTCCAGGGATCACCTTGTCATTTTCAACATCATACTCCCAAATTTTGATGACCCTATGCCCGTTGTAGAGTTCCTTGCCCTTATCGGGAGCATCATTGTGCACAATGTACCCTTTGCCGTCTTCATCAAAAAATATGGATGGATCAATTCCACCAAAATCCAGTTTAATCGGGTCGCTCCACCCTTGTTTTGGATCTTTCGACTTCACCACGATATTGCCCAGTCCACCTGCAAAGGCGGTAACGATCATATAAAACGTATCGTTATGGGGATTATAAGTGATTCCTGGGGCATAAACGCCCTGGCTTATACCCGTATCATGAACGTCCAATTGGGAGGTTCTATCGAGAACATGCCCCAACTGTGTCCAATTAACCAAATCATTGGAATGGAAAATCGGTACCCCTGGGAACATAGCAAAGGAAGAACACACCAGGTAGTAGTCATCCCCTTTTCTGGTAATGGCAGGGTCTGGATAACACCCCTGTAAAATTGGGGTGTAGAATTCGTTGTCCTGCAAAGGGTTATCCAAGTAAATTTGGTCATTGCCTTCGTATACCACCTTGGTGAACAAAGGTTTATTGCTTGCTTTGATGGGTTTTGAACCTTTAATTTCTTCCCTTACCGAAAAGGAGTACAATCCCGCTATTGCGACCAATACCAAAATGGCCGAGAATCTTTTAAGAATTTGTTTGATTTTTTTCATGCTGATTTAGTATTGCTTTTGTTGAGTTTTTGCTTCTTAAATTTATGTTTTTGTCTTTATTCTGATGACGCTCAATGACATTGCAGGTGCAGAATACATGAATTTTTTGTCCACACGATACTCCTCTGTGACCGGCACAACATTGTCTGGATTGTCGAAAGTGTTTTCAGCTTCAGGATTTCCTGTAATTACAGTCAATTTTGCATTGGAAGCCCTATTTTTAAATTTGGAAAGGTTCACCTCCATGTTTTTCGGCACCTTTCCCGCATTGACCATTTTTAGAATCACATCTCCTGTCTTGCTATCCATTACGGTAGAAGCGGCCAATGTGGTGTCCTTATTTGAAAAGTTGATGACATTATCATAGTAGTAATCACCACTATTTTTCATGAAAAGCTTTTGCACATAAAAATTGGGGGTCGGGCACAACTCGGTATTATCAAAAAACACCATATCGGTTGACCATTGGGTATGTCCTTTTTTGGCCAACAAGGGTGCATAAGAGGCCATTTTGACCACATCCCCATTTCTTTCAATGGCGGTTAGATGGACCGCTTCCGCTATGGCATTATAGAGTTTGTTGCCCCATGAGGCATATTCCCCTAAATACACTTGGGCTTTCTTCCTATCATAGGTGTCATAGCGTTCTTGATTGCCCAAATACCAATCCGGCTCAATATAATAGTGTTCATCCACCATGGGAAGCTGCAATTTGTTGCTTATTTCCCATCCCTTTTCAAAATCCTCACCTTCCAAAAATGGCCCTACGGTCCCAATAACAGTAATTTCCGGATATTTCTCATTTACAGCTTCATAGAGCATGGTAAAACGCTCCTCAAATTCAGGAGTCATCTTGTCTTCATTTCCAATGCCCACATATTCCAGATTGAAAGGTTCCGGGTGGCCTGCAGCTGCCCGTTTGCTGCCCCATTCGGATGTGGCGGGCCCGTTGGCCCATTCAATCAAATCCAATACTTCCTGAATGTATTCGTCCATCTCATCCATAGGAAGAGCCCGTTGCCCTTTTCCTCCAATTCTCCATGTACCTCCGGAATTTTGGCAACTCACAGCTGCAGGAACCACAGGTACAGGTTTGGCACCGATGTCCTCACAGAACTGGAAATATTCAAAATATCCTAAACCGGCGGTTTGATGGTACCCCCAGATATTGCGCTGTTCCACACGCTGTTCAATGGGTCCAATGGTGTTTTTCCATCGATACATGTTATGCAGCCCATCGCCATGTACCAGACACCCGCCCGGAAACCTGACAAACTTGGGTTCCATATCCGCTAAAAGCTGGGCCATATCTGCCCGTAATCCGTTGGGACGATTTTTGAAGGTTTTTTCAGGGAAAAGCGATACTACATCCATGGCAAACTTGCCTTTGGTCGTGGCCAAGATGACCAAGTGGGTGGTGTCCCTGCTTTGGGAAGGAACCAAAGTTGTGGTGTATTTTTTCCAATTCTGGGCGGTACTCTTTATTTTATTTTCGGCCAAAACGGTGCCGTCTGTGCCTTGCAAACTAATATCCAAGGTTACGGGGGCATTGCTCAATTGTTTCAAAAACACAGAAAAATTATAGGTATCACCAGCCTCGACCACCATTCCATCGAAGCCCAAATTTTTGAGTCCCACTCCTGATTTTCCTTCGTGTTCTTCGTAATTACCGATAAATTCGGCATCAACCACTATATAATGTGGGTTGTTTTTATGGACGGGGTTTGAGGTCTCCACACTGATTCTCCCGTAGGAATACCCCGGTTCCATATATTCCCAAAATGAAAACGGATTCCATCCTTGTTGTTCGGTGGGATCATATTCAAAGGACCTATTTTGAACCATTTCGGCATATATTCCGCCATCTGCGGCATAGTTGATATCCTCAAAAAAGAGACCCAACAATTCATCACTTATTTTTTTACCACCGCTCGGAATTTGAGCTTCCAACCCGGTACCCCAAATACAAATAAGAATGAATAACAGTACAAAACTGGTTCTTTGGTTTAGAAGATGTTGATTTAATTTCATGTTGTTTCTATTTAATCTGGACTTACCAATCGTACGTCGTACACTGCGCTGACCGCACTGTTGGGGTGAGCCACAAACTTTACTCGGACGAATTCCTTTCCTTTTAAGAGTGGTTCCGGGATGGGATACGTCTCTTGCTTGAATTGACTGATATTGTATTTTTTGGTATTGTCCACCGTGACCAACTTTTCATCCTCTACATAGATATCAAACTTGCGTTGGCCCCATTCAAACCCCCAGTATCGTACCAACAGATTCAGGTTGGACTGTGAACCCGTGGCCATTTTATAACTAAAGTATCCTTCGTCCCTTGCCTCGCGCCAAAAATCATCATGGGAATTCCCTGAATTCGATTTGGCTTCTTCCATGTAATGGTCAGATTCGGGCTGCTGTTCCCCTGTGGCCACATGATCTACCGTCCTTCGTTCCAATTCAAGTTTTTTCTTCTCGATATTGGACAATGAATCCAAATAAGATTTGTACCCATCTTCGGAAAGTGTCAACCAGTACATCATATAGCGGGAGTCGTGGATTTTATAGAAGGGCTCCAGTTCCAATTTTGCAGGGTTGATCATTTTCACATTCAATTTAAATTGCAGGGGCTTGCCCGAAATGGGCTCAAGTTTTTTTCCTACGGATTCAACATCTTCGGCAATCAATATGGGAGCTTGGTCCAAAGGCAGGCGTTTTCCTCCCGCATACTGTCCAAAACGGCTATCATCTGCAATAAGACCCTTTAAATCTTCGGTTCCTGTTTTGGCACCCAATAAAATGGGTCCATGAAAAAATGCCACATATTGCGGAATATTGGGCAAGCGTTCGATATGGTTTTTCATCGGAAGCGAAATTTCGACCACATCGCCCTTTTTCCATTCTCTTTCTATCGGAATATAGGAAGATGGTATGGCGGCATGCTCATAAACCTCTCCATTGATTTTTATTTTGAAAGCTTGTTTCTCTACCCAGCCTGGATAGCGAATCAACAGTTGGAAGTTTCCATCACCTTCGGTAAAAGTCAATCTCGTGGTCTCACCGTTTGGAAAATCCGTTTCCTGCTTTAGCTTGATTCCTTTTTCCTTCCAATCCAATTCAGATGCAATAAACAAATTGATGTATAGCGCATCTTGATTGCGGGAATAAATAAACTGGTTGTATTTGCCGTGGTTTTCCATACCTGTGCCCACACAGCACCACATGGCTTCGTTAGGAGCTGAATAAACTCGGTAATGTCTTGGTCGGGCGGAGGTGAAATACACGTAACCCCCATGCTCTGGATGTTGCGTTGATAAAATATGGTTGTACAGCGTTTTTTCGTAATAATCCGCATATTTTGCGTTGGGAAACTTACGGAACAATCCTTCGGTCAACTTGAGCATGTTGTAAGAGTTGCAGGATTCAGGTCCATCATCCTCGGTCACATAGTCTATGCTGGATGCCACGCTCGGGAAGTGTTCCTTTCTGCTGTTGCCCCCAAAGGCCAAACTCCTATTGTTCACCACGGTTTCCCAAAAATAGGAGCTGGCGGAACTGTACTTATCGGCATCGTCCAATTCTGCGATTCGGTCAAAACCAATGAATTTGGGAATTTGGGTATTTGCATGCTTGTTGTTGAGGTTGTCTATTCCTTTCGAAAGAGGGTCCAACACCTGCCTGTGGGAAAACCGTTTGGCCGCCAACAAATATTTCTCATCTCCAGAGATTTGATAGGCATCCGCATAACTCTCATTAATGCCGCCATGCTCCATATCCAACATGCGTTGCATCTGTTCGTCCGTGAGTCCAGCGGTCAGTTCTATTCCCCAATCACAAAATTTTAGGAAAATATCCCTGGCCATTTCATTGTCCCCATATATATAGGCGTCCCGTAGGCCCGCATACATTTTATGTAGGTTATACCAAGGTGCCCAAGAAGAAAAATACACTTTGAAATCCCCATTTTTAAAGGATGACCAAAGCTTTGCACTGTTCGGGAATCCTCCTGCATAGCCTTTTCCCCATTCTGGATTGTTCTTGGCATTGGCATCTTGACATTCTTTCAATTGGGACACCATATAATCCATGCGCTGTTTACACTCCAAGTTCCCTGTTGCCGCGTAGTTCATGGCCATTGCGGACAAATAATGCCCCCCAACGTGACCATCAAGTCCTTCCCAGTTCGGATAGGCAGGTGCCTTTGGCTTTAGACCCGCCTCTTTTCGGTATGGCGCCAACAAGCGGTCTGGATCATATTTAAGGAGTACTTCAATGTTCAAATCTCGGGCATCTTTGAACGGACCATCAAGCAGTTCAACGTCGCCAAGTGAAAACTCATTGGGGTACAATTTTTCTTGGGCTTGTCCAAATTGTAATCCAAAAATCAGGCAAGTCAGAAATACAAGGATTTTCATCATTTTACTCATTGCTTTTGTTTTGCATTGTCCATCAAACTTCTCACTCCATCTCATTTACCCACTCTTCACCTTCGGGACTTCTTCGCCATTCAAAATAATTATCAAGGACGTTTAATGATGCCTCACTGGGGACTGGCCCCAGATGCGGGATTTGTTCAAAATACATCACTTGTGGGGTTTCTTCTGAAAATGCAGGCCACTCGGGAACATTTTCCCCATTCGGATTTCCATATTTTGCAAAATTTGTCCAATAAGTTCCCATAGCTTCAGAAATGGAAACATCAGATTTGGAAACCTCTGGGTTATCGGTGTCCAGATTTTGAAAAACATAAGGTACTTCTTGTGCATGCGGGGAACCGTATCCATATTTGGGAGAATCCTCTGGGTACTCGGGATGTTGGTCAAAATAATATAAGTATACCTTTGACTCCCCCGTTCTTGACTGTAGCCTTGCCCAACTCCACGTATGCCATCCAAAGGCGGCATCGCGAGCCAAATCCCTTGCGGTTTTTGGAATGGTGTTTTCCCCAACGGGATAGGCTTCCAATAAGTCCTTTGCATATTTTCCATAACGCTTCTCAACATTTGAAACGAAACTTGGAACGTCTTTTTCCCAAGTAAAACTGGCTCCTTCATCAGAATTGTACCCTATTAGCACGGGAACGTCGTTATAGTCCCCTTTTTCATACAGTTTGAACTGGTCATCGGGGATGACATAGCCATCGATAATGGGCCAAGCCCCACCCATGCCCATCCCTATGGGCAACTTGTCCACAGGCAACTTCCTAAGTTCCTCCAAAGATGATGCTCCTGCATTTTGAGTATAGGCAACCCCTTCTTTTTCGGCCACGGAAAGCGTTTTCATGTTCTCCCCGGGAAATGTTACGGGTCGTGAAGGTCCAAAAGAACCGCCACTTTGTGAAATCGCTCCCTGAAAGAGGTCTTTGGCCAAGGGCGAAGCACAGAGCATACTTACAGAGATACCTCCTGCCGATTCTCCGAAAATGGTGACCTTATCGGGGTCCCCACCAAAGGCCGCAATATTTTCTTTGACCCATTCCAAACCCGCAATCTGGTCCTGGATACCATAGTTTCCCGATACATTGTTTGGGCTCTCCTCACTGAGTTCGGGATGTGCCAAAAAGCCAAGCTGCCCCACACGATAGGCAATACTGACCAAAACAACTCCTTTTTTGGCCAAGGCGGCGCCGTCATAAACAGGTTCTGACGTAGCCCCAAAACTGAAACCTCCGCCATATATCCAGACCAAAACAGGGATCTTATCCTCTGAGGAGGTAGCTGGCGTCCAAATATTGAGGTAAAGGCAGTCTTCGCTCTTGCCCTCTTGATCATTCCCCTGAATGGGAGCGGGAGCAAACTTTGTGGTTTCCTTTATACCCTCCCAAGAGGTTGGTGGCTGTGGTGCCTTCCATCTTAAATCGCCAACAGGAGGTGTGGTAAAGGGTATGCCCTTGAAAATTGTCAATCCATCTTCAACGGTTCCCTGTACCTTCCCGTACTTGGTAGTAACAACCCCTGGGGTGTCCTCTTTCTTTTTCTCACTACAGGCAAAAACTATCGATGCCAATATCATTGTGATTATAATTTGTTTCATTTTCATGTTATTTTATGTAGTGGTTTTCACTTGGTTTCATTAGATTCTTGACCTAGTCCAAACCTACTGTTAGTTCATCTTTTATTCTGAAAAAATCAAAATCTACATAGCCCCCTGGGTTTTTGGTCGCATAATTGAACAGACCAAAACGATAGCCCATAAAATGCGGTAGGGTGTAGGACATTTTCAATTCCGATCCTATTTTTTTCCACGTCTTATTGTCCAGACTATAATAGAATGAAGCCACATCCTTTCGGTCCTTAAAATCACAAGTGGCCTTAACGTAGACTGTTTTTTGATTTATGGGCAATTCCTCCATGATTGTTTCACCTTCATCATTTCCTAGAACCATCACAATTTTTTTGTTCCCATTTTGATTGGTTACCCCTGCCCATCCATAATTCTTTTGCAAAAGTGCCAAACCAGCGTTATCACCCTCCTTCATATTGGAAATATCCATGGAGATAGTTCCTTCGCATACTGGGCCAATGGTTCGTTGTGTAAGGGTATTTCTGGTTTCTACCAATGATTTGTCCGTTCGTCCTGTTGTCAACCTCAAAAATCCTTTACGGTCGGAGAGTGACCAGAGACTGTCCACGGGATTGTGGTTCCACTGCCAGACCAATGGCAGCTCTCTTTCTTTCTTTTTTCTTTTGAATTCGTCGGAGTTTACGATTCCAGGAATCCAACCTTTACCAGATGGTAGATCCAACGTATCGGGCACTTTACCATCAACTCCTAAAACGGGCCAGCCATCTTCCCATGTAACGGGGAGTAGATAGGGAATTCTTCCGACAGACCCATAATCCCTGAACAAATAGGAGAACCATCTTCCATCCGGCGTGTCAATGAGTCCACCTTGGGCAATGCCCCTATCCTGGAGGGCAACTTTACCCTCGTAAGGTCCAGTGATCTTATCGGAGCGGTAAACAAGTACCGTTCGCATTCCTCCTCGGGGCCAAGTGATATTAAAAAGGTAGTATTTGCCGTTGACCTTAAAAAGTTGTGATCCTTCTGCCCCCAACATGATGTTGTCTCCTGCCGGGGCACTGGCATTTTCCAATAACACCCGTTTTGTTTCTTCCTTGATACCTGAAAAATCTGCTTTTAGTTCGGCCATCATCAGTTTGCCATTGCCCCAGATTATGTAAATCTTTCCGTCGTCATCAAAAAATACGGTCAAATCATGATACGATGGCTCGAAGGTCTGTACCTTCCAGGGTCCATTTTCAATATCCTTTGTGGAATATACATATGTTTTTCCCGTGGTCGCGGCAAATGTAAATACGTAGAATGTACCCTCGTGATAACGTATACAACTGGCCCAAGAACCCCTGCCGTAGGCATTTTTTCCATTTTCCAAGTTAAGGTCATCCACTTCACCCAAACGATCATAGGCATAATTGACAATGTTCCAATTGACAAGATCTGTTGATTTCATAATAGGTACTCCCGGACTCATGTGCATCGTTGTACTGCTCATGTAGTAATTGTCGCCCACGCGTACCATTGAAGCATCCGGTACATCGGCAAAAATAATGGGGTTTGTTGCCCCTTCCTGTTGGGACTGGCCTGCAAAACCAAAAAATAGCAATACCGTTATTTGAACAAAAAGGTGGACTTTTTTCATCTTCAATTCTTTATTTTAAAGGTGTAGGCCTTTCCTTTCTCCGTCACAATATCATAAAGAAAGGTTTTGGGCAATGTAAGTTCTTCAATCGTAGCCTTTTCTGAAATGATAGGTGTCATGGTTTCCCCGGTAAAAAAGAAGCTGTTAGGGTTTTTCCCTTCTGCTTTTACCAAATCACCCGCTCCCAAGAGTTCGATTTCGTTCGGAACCCTGAGGCGTAGGTTACCTCCCAAATTGGATTTTATGGTGGCTACCGTAAGGTTTTTATTTTTCCAATCCATGGCTATTATTTCAAAACCGCCCCGTGCTTTTAAACCACCAACATAGCCAGAATCAAGGGCATCGGGAACGGCAGGGAGCAAATGAACCGCTCCATCCGAACTTTGTAACAACATTTCAGCGATTCCTGAGGTACATCCAAAATTTCCATCGATTTGGAATGGCGGGTGCGCATCAAATAGATTGTTGTAGGTGCCACCACCTCCTTGATTTACACCTACGGGGGTCAGTTGATCTTTTATCAATTTATAAGCATGGTCTCCATCTTGCATTTTGGCCCACCAATTGACTTTCCAGCCCATGCTCCAGCCCGTGGAAACATCGCCACGTTGTAACAGCGTATTTTTGGAAGCTGCAAAAAGCTTAGGTGTACGGTAGGGTGAAATCTGATTGGACGGAAACAGTCCGTACAAATGGGATATGTGACGATGACGATCTTCCGGTGAATCAACATCATCCAACCATTCCTGCAATTGATTATGTTTCCCAATTTGCATGGGAGGCAGTTTACTTCTGAGCGTTTTGAGCGAATCGATAAAATCGTTGTTGTTCCCCAAAACTTTGGATGCTTGGATATACGTAGTGAAGACATCAAAGACCAATTGGTTGTCCATAGTGGACCCTGCGGTAATGGAAGAACCTTGATGCTCTTGTGGGGCGTTTTCCGGGGAATTGCCCGGCGCAATTACCAGATACGGATATTTGGGATGCTTCACCAGAAAGTCCGCATAAAACTGGGCGGCACCTTTTAGAACAGGCATAATCGATTTTAAAAAATTGATATCCCCAGTATAGAGATAATGCTCCCAAAGATGTTGGCTCGTCCAGGCACCACCACCGTTCCAGATACCCCAAAATGCCCCATCTATAGGACCGGTTATCCGCCAAATATCGGTATTGTGATGCGCCATCCATCCTTTGGCTCCGTACATGACCTCAGCGGTTTCTTTGCCCGTCTCCGACAGTTCCTTGACCATCTGAAGAAAAGGCTCATGGAGCTCGGAAAGATTGGTTCGTTCCGCAGGCCAATAATTCATCTCTGCATTGATATTGATGGTATACTTACTGTCCCATGCCGGTTGCATGCTACCGTTCCAAATACCCTGCAAATTTGCAGGCTGCCCTCCCGGTTGGGAAGAAGAAATCAACAAATACCTTCCAAATTGAAAATATAATGCGACAAAAGAAGGGTCCTGGGTATTTCGGAAATTTGCCAATCGTTCGTCGGTAGGTAAATTGGATGCTTCTGTGCTACCAAAGTCCAGGACAACTCTATTAAAAAATTCTTGATACTTTTTTATATGGGCGTACTTCAAGTTCTCATACTCCTTATCAAATCCACTATTTAAAAAAGATGTGGCACGCTGCGTTTCATCACCGGACAAATCTTTGTAAGAGTTGAAGTTGGAAGCTATGGACACCATAATAATGGCTTGATCCGCATTTTCCACTTTAATGGATGTACCCGTTCGCGTGATTTTTCCATTAACCGTCTTTAAGCGGGCCAAGGCGTTGAATTCTACTTTGCCCTCAACGCCTTCGTGGTCACTGGTTTTCCCCCAGAGTGAAATCCGGTCGTTACCCTGTGCTTCAATTTTGGCATTGGTATGAGGGGAAGTTAGATTCGTAGTAAAGGAAACTTGTCCAGGACGGTCCGAAGTTATTTTAATAACCAATAACCTATCGGCCAAGGAAACAAAAGCTTCCCTTGTAAATGTTACTCCTCCTAATTTATAGGAAGTTGTACTGATGGCATTGCTGATATCCAGCTCACGATAATAGTCTTTGTATTCCCCGTGATCAGGAAAGGATAATTCCAAGTTCCCGACGGGCTGAAACATTTGTCCATGGGACTTTTTCGTAATAATTTTTTCGTTCGCTAGCTGTTCTGCTTCTTTATATTTTCCATTGAATATAAGTTCACGAATTTTTGGAAGGGCTTCCAACGCACTGGGATTATCGTTGCGGTTAGGGCATCCGCTCCAAACCGTGTGCTCGTTGAGTTGAAAAATGTCCTTTTCTACATTCCCGTAAACCATCGCACCGATACGACCGTTTCCCAAGGGCAATGCATTTTCCCATGTATCCCCGGAAGGTTCATCGTACCAAAGTTTTAAATCACCAGTTTGTTGCCCATAAGTGAGGTAAGGTAAAAGGAAGCCAATGAAATATAGTAGTCTTTTCATGTTCTTCGAATTTTATATGGGCTAAACTTATTGGTGTTATGCTGTAAAAACTACAACTAAGGTTTATGACTCGACAAACAAACCTTGTTGATTTTAAAAAAAACACTGCTTAAGCCTTTTTTAGAAGACTTAAGCAGTGTTTGGTAAAACTAACTAACTCAATAACTATCTATTATTTTTAATAACCAGGGTTTTGATATGCATCTTTCTCAGCCTCAGTGGCTTCCATTGCGTCCAACTGACCCTGTGGTATTGGACGTAGGTAATGATAATCTTCTATAGTACGTTCAAACGTATCCGGTGTATGATCGCCATAATTGACCCCGGCAATACGATAGGTGCCCGCAATTTCTTCCCATTTTTGGGTACGGACCAAATCATACCATCTATAACCTTCTCCAAAATATTCTCTTGAACGTTCTGCCAATATGTAATCAATATCGATTACAGCAGGGGTTTCAGCGACCAGCGCCGCACTGTTGTCCTCGATTCTTTCCATTTGTTCGCCATTGTCAAAACGCCACATACCAGCTCTGGCACGAATAACGTTTATCAGATCCCTTGCAGTTTTACCGCCTTGTGGAACTGCTCCTTGAACGGCGGCTTCTGCAGCAATAAAGTAAAACTCTGAGAATTTAGCTATCGGGAAAGGACGTGTTAATCCAGCGTTTGGAGCACCAAGACCTCCGTTGTTATCTGTTCTATATGTTCCGAGTTTCCATAGACCAGGATATACTACCCTGCTAATGGCTCCAGGTTCGATAACAAAATCTGCACGGCCCGGAAGTACTCCAGCACCTACGTTACTTTCTCCTTGTCCGTCTGGATACACTACATTTGGATTGTTTTCATCCAAGAAAGTCAAAATAGCATCCCCTGGTTCCACTGGCAAACCGTTGGCATTAGGGTAACTCTCTGTTGCATCCCCACCTTTGTCCCAGTTACCTCGGTAGCTGGTAACGAAAGTACCATCATACCTGGAATCCAAGTCTTTTTCTTCGAAAGTTTCCTCGAAAACATCTACTGGTGGTGCCATCCTAGTCCATGGACGTCCATAGCTCTGGGCTGCTTCACGCTGAACGGTACTTGCACCTGAACTTCTGATTACCGTATAGTTCCAAGTGGCCATCCAAACGGATGCGTTGTCCTGTCCACCGGAAATACCCCAGTTTAAGTCAGCTCCATTATATATTGCACTTTCTTGAGTGTGATCGGCGTAGAGCATCATTTCATCGTGGCGATCGTTAGGTGCCCAATGTACATCGTAGAAATAATCCAATAATCTGTATGGACCAGGATTATCGATTGCCGTAGCGGCAATGTTATATGCTTGCTGATAATACCAAGCAGCATCACGTCCATCTGGGTCGGTTCTAGGAGCCTCTGGATATGTAGGTATGTTGTTTGGATTTTCCAACCACCATGCATAGGTCAAATAGGCCTTCGACAAATACAAACGAGCCACATTTTTAGTAACCGTACCTGTTAAACGTGGAAATTCGGGAAGGTTATCAATCGCTGTCAACAAATCTGGAAAAATTGCCTTGGTATACACTTCGGGAACTGTATTACGTACAGAACCTCTGTTTGTGGAAGTGTTAAACTTTAGTTCTCCTGCTCCCAAATCCAGGGGTACCCCACCGTAGGTCTGAACCAATAGAAAGTAATCGAATGCACGGAAGAACCTTGCTTCAGATACTAGTGATTCATCTATTCCAACAGCTTCGGCATTTTCAATGATACCACTTGCTGTGTTTATCGCCTCAAAACAGCTGAACCAAGGTCCTGCTGGAGGTGCACTTGTGGATATGATGGACCCCACTCCGGACAAATCCATGTCCCTAAAGTTCCCATCGGCACTTTGGGCCCAAGTATATTCGTCCGTACCAGTTTCGGTTGAGTTGTAATAGTTCCATGCCCCATAGAGAAATCTAAGATGCACATACAAGGAGGTAATTCCACCTTCCACCCCTGTTTCTGTCTGGAAGAAATCAGGAGTAAAGACACTCCTAGGCTCTTCTTCAAGGATGTCATCAGTACAAGAACCTATAAATAACGTTACAGCCAGAGTAGCCGCAAACATCATTATTAATTTAAGTTTTTTCATAATCCCTTTTTTTTAAAATGTTAAGTTTAATCCAAGCATGAAATTACGTGTGGTAGGAACGTTTGCTCCGATTGTGGCGATACCTCTTGAAATAAATCCGCTGGTACCGGTGGCAGAGTTCTGTGCATTACCATTGTTATCCACTCCCGAGTTTGTTTCAGGATCCATACCGGATTCCCTGTGGAAGGGTGAAAACAGTACAAATGGATTTTGAACGGTTGCGTATAACCTTAGATTTGACATTCCAAATCCGCTTACTAGGTCTTGGTCAAAATTATATCCCAAGGTCATCGCCCTTATTTTTAGATAGGATCCATCGAAGTATCCCATAGTGGTTCCATACTTTGGCCCATCACCTGCCTGAATTCCTCCTGGAGCAGGGTATTTGGCATCCGTATTTTCCGGTGTCCAGTAATCTACATTGATATTGTTTCTCCTACCGGTCAACAAGTTAAGGTAACCATTGGAAGAGTACAATGTACTTACCGCTATACCTCCACTCTTAAATACACCCACAACATTAAAATCGAAATTTTTATATGCCAATCGTGTATTGAAACCACCTTGAAAATCAGGGGTTGGATCAATCACTTGTCTATCATCTGCATTGATCTGCCTCACAGGAGAGCCATCTGGATTGTATTCACCTGTGTACTCTACCTTGATCATACCTACGTTACCTCCTGGCTCCAAGGTCTGAAGGTATTGGTAGTCCGGATCGGTCTCATTCCACAATCCAATTTTATTGTAGTCAAATATTACGTTGATCGGAGACCCGACAAACCATAATTGACCAACATTCTGTTCCTCGCCACTGGCCAAGGAAGTAATTTCGTTTCGGTTTGTGTACAAGTTGACACCAAAATCCCAAGTTAGTCCATCAGGATTGTCCAAAATAGTGGCATTCAACGCAACCTCCACACCTTTGTTCGTAGTGGATCCAATGTTTCCTACAAAGGAACCAACACCAGAGGATGATGGCAGCCCTACACGATACAAGATATCGTTGGTATCGGTGGTGTAATATTCCACGGAACCGGACAATCTATTATTGAAAAGTCCAAAATCGATACCATAGTTATAGGTTTCGGAGAACTCCCAACCCAATGTATTGTTAGGAAGTTCCTGTACAAAGTAACCCGTTGCAAAGGTTTCTCCGAAGTTATAGTTTCTTACTCCCAAGTTACCTAAAGTAGCATAATTGTTTACGGCCTGATTGGATGTTTCACCATAACCCGCACGGAATTTAAGAAGGTTCACCCACTCGACACTGTCCATAAATGGCTCGTTACCAAGATTCCAACCTACAGAAACCGCAGGGTAGGTCACCCATTTGTTACCGGGTGCCAATCTTGAAGAGCCATCCGCCCTTACCGTGGCAGTAATCAAATATCGATTGTCATATTGGTACATGGCCCTACCCATATAGGACAACAAACTGTTTTCTTGATACTGACCTCCGTAGCCTGTAATATCTTCGACGAGAGCAGGTCCTAAATTATAAAACAAGAATTGCTCATTGGGAAGATTCTGTACACTTAAATTGGTATCATCATACTTTGTGTTCTGGGAAGAGAACAGCCCGACCACGTTCACCTGATGCTTGTCCGCAAAAGTTCTATCATAGGTCAACAAGTTCTCAATAACATAATCCGTGGTAAGGCTACTGCTTACACCAGCACCATTTGGAGCTAATGGGTTTACGTTGGCAACACCTTCACCGGTGAAGTTACCATCTCTGCTCATTCTCAGGTTAAGACCAATGTTCAAACGATATTTTAGACCCTCCACTCCTGGAATCGCAACTTCTCCGTAAAGGTTGTTATAGGTACCAAAATCCTTTTGAAGATTTACTCGCCCATAACCGATATCGGCAAGGGTACTTCTTGTGGTCACCCAAAAGTCATCCAAGGGCATGCTCACCACTCTTTTTAAACTACCGTCCTCGTTGTATGGATCCAGAATTGGCGTGGCGCTAAGGCTTCCATATAGACCTTGGCCAGCCGCATTGGTCAAACTGTAGTTCATTACAGAATTCAAACCGAATCGGAAGGCTCCTATCTGCTGATCCACCTGAGCTCGCAAAGAGTATCTTTGGAAAGATTCAACTGGTAGCACCGAAGTTTCTTTAAAATATCCGATACCAATACTATAGGTTCCTGTCTCACTTCCACCGCTAACCCCGATATCATGAGAAGTTTGAAGGCCTGAGCCATAAATCAAATCTTGCCAATCCGTGTTTACCGAAGGGTCTTCATCAACCCCTGTAGCGTATAGTGGATTACCATCATTGAATAGTCCGGTCGCCTCTCTCAAAGCGTTGAACTGTTCCGAATTCATCATGGGAAACTTGGCAAAAACCTCTTTGGTAGCATAATAGGTGTTATAGGTGAATTGTGCCTTTTGACCTTTTTTACCAGTTTTGGTCGTAATCAAAATAACACCGTTGGCACCTCTAGAACCGTAAATTGCGGTTGCAGAGGCATCCTTCAATATCTCCAAGCTTTCTATATCATTCAAATTGATGTCGTTCAACCCACCTGAAAAGGGAATGCCGTTCAAAACAATCAACGGGCTGTTACTCCCTGTCAACGAACGCACACCCCGAATTCTAATTTCGGTATTGTTGGCCCCAGGTCTTGTACTGGTCGTTGAAATGTTTACACCAGGAGCTCGTCCCTGTAGCGCTTCCTGAAAGTTCGCTGCCTGAACCTCCGCCAGTTCGTCCCCTTTAATGGAAACTACGGACCCGGTTACCGCCTCTTTGTTCTGTGTACCGTAACCAATAATTACAACTTCACTTAACGACTGCAAGTCGTCTTCCATGGTAACATTGATTTGTGACCTTCCATTGACCGGCACTTCCTGGGTTTTAAAACCGATGTAGCTGAACACTAACGTGCCATTGGACGGTACATTGATGGTGTAATTTCCATCGAAATCGGTTGCAGTACCGTTTGTAGTTCCTTTTAGGATAACATTTACCCCTGGGATTGGACCTCCTCCATCAGAAACAGTACCCGAAACGGTAGTCTGGGCATTCATTCCAGAGCAGAACAGCACTGTAAGGAGAATGAATCCAAGCCACCTTAAGTTTCTTCCTTGAGTTAATAAAAAGTTTGTCATAAAATTTAGTTTAAAGATTGAGTTATCATATCAAATGTTTAATAAAGTTCTTGGAACATCCCAAGCTTGAAAAAATATATCTAATCTCCTGCTGAACAAACCTTTTTAAAATCAGACTTTTAGCTTATCTGGCGGCTATCAATACCGGACTCAAAAGGTCAATTAAATATGGAATCAACATATGTTATATTACCATAATTATGTTCTATATTAACAAATGTAGAAAATACATTTATAAAAAACAACCGATTGTGCATATTTTTAAAAAAAACTTAATAATGTCTAAATTGTGTTAAAGTCAGGGGGTTAGCACAAGTTCACCAACGGTGTTCGAACAACAGCAGTTTCCAAAAAAAATTACTTGTTTATAGCTTATATGGCTTTATTGTTTTTATTAGTCCATTTTCATCATGTACAATCTCGCTTACCTTAACGGACCTTAGATGGGTTACTCCTTTTGATAAACTGGAATCATGATAGAACAAATACCATTTATCTTCCACTTTGCAAACAGAATGGTGGGATGTCCATCCTACCACGGGCTCCAAAATTTTTCCCTTGTACGTAAATGGTCCATATGGGCTATCCCCAATTCCATAACAAATAAAATGCGTGTCCCCTGTGGAATATGAAAAATAGTACTTGCCGTTATGTTTGTGGAGCCAGGCCGCTTCAAAAAACCTTCTATCATTGTCCCCTGCCAACAATGGGTCACCGTTCTCATCGATGAGCAAAACATCTTTGGGTTCTTCGGCGAATTCCAAAAGATCATCCGTCATTTTTGCGATTTTGGGCATCAGGGCCGTTTCATCGTCTTTTGGCAAATGAGCCGTGGGGCTTTCGGGTTGTGAAGCGTCATATGTTCCGGTTCTCCAACGTTGTAACTGACCACCCCATAGACCTCCAAAATACATGTAATAGCTTCCATCCTCGTCTTCAAAAACAGCTGGGTCAATGGAAAAACTTCCTTTAATGGCTTCTGGTCGGGGGGTAAAAGGACCCACTGGGGAATCGCTCACGGCCACGCCTATCCTAAAAATATCATCATGGCCTTTTGCCGGAAAATATAAATAGTACTTTCCGTTCTTGTGCGCAGCGTCCGGTGCCCACATTTGTTTTGCCGCCCATGGCACATCGTCCACATGCAACGCAACACCATGATCTACACCTTCACTATCAACACTTTCCATGGATATTACGTGATAATCTTCCATGGCAAAATGGCTTCCAAGATCATCAAAGGCTTCGCCCCCATCAATATCATGGGAAGGGTAGATGTAAATTTTCCCGTTAAAATAATGGGCAGACGGGTCTGCCGTGTAAATATGGGATACAATCGGTTTGGAAATAGCTTTCTCGTTTAAAAGGTCAAAGTCAATATGATCAATATTATCTTCTGGCATCTTCTGTACTTTAAATTATCTTCTTTCTTTTAAGTCGTTTTCAATCTGCAACTCCATTTTTTTATTGATTTCATAGAAAAACAATAGTCCTACGCCAATTAAAAATGGTATTGCGGGATAAACGCTTACCAATAACCTGGTTCCTTCTACGGCACTCTCAGGCTGAACCGTTTCCACACCGGCCACAGCAGCTTCTTTTGTAATGTAATCGTAGAGGCCCAGTATCCAGGCCACCAATGCACTGCCTATACTCAAGCCCCCTTTTAGACCCACCATCATAGCAGAAAAAATAATAGCGGTGGCCCTGCGGTGCGTTTTCCATTCCGAATAATCGGCAACATCGGCGATCATGGTCCACAAAATGGGCGTGCTGATACCATAGAAGAACATATGTAATATCTGAGCCCCAAAAATGATTCCTACTGCTTTTGGTGGAAAAAAGTAAAACGAAAGAATGAAAAGGGTAGAAATAAACAGGGAGGCTCCAAAAACATTTCGCTTACCGTATTTGTCCGCCAGAGTTTTGGACAGACCTATCCCGATCAGGCCAATAAGAATGCCCCCGCCATTAAAAACGCCCAATCCCAACGAAGTATCGTTCTCAAAGGTTGGCAAAAAGGGTTTCAATGGATTCAAAAACGCATTCAAGCTGCTTTGGTCCACGTAGTTTTCAAAATAATACACATAAGACCCGCCCTTCATGGCCAAAGTAATGAACACCAAGGTGGTGAGGGACAACATGATTATCCAAGGCTTGTTCTGAAACAAATCCGCCAAATCCTCTTTGATGCTTGACTTCTGTTCCGGTTTTGGAACCACGCGCTCTTTGGTTGTAAAAAATGTGATAAGCAGCATAATGGTACCTATGACGGCCAGCCAGGTCATTACCGTTTCCATTCCAGCGGCTTTGTTTCCATCACCGGCCTTTAAGATCAGGTCGTACATAAACACCTGTACAAAAAACTGAGCTCCCATCACGGCGATAAAACGATAGGCCGAAAGACTATTACGCTCTTTCATATTACCCGTGATCACGCCACTCAGAGCTGAATACGGCAAATTATTCGCCGCATACAACAAAAGAAGAAGCGTATAGGTGACCGCTGCATAGATTACCTTCCCTTTATATGAAAAGTCCGGTGTACTAAAGGCCAACATGGCCGCTACCCCTAAAGGAACGGCGGTCCATAAAATCCAGGGCCTAAACTTTCCCCATCTACTCACCGTCCTATCGGCGATCACTCCCATCAAGGGGTTAAAGGCAAAGGCTGCGATCAGCCCCACTACCAACGTTACTGCAGAGGCATCATTGGCCTTGAGCCCATAAATATCGGTGTAAAAGTATGCTAAGTAGGTAACCAGTGTTTGAAACACCAAATTGGCAGCCAGATCTCCTAGACTGTAACCAATTTTTTCCTTTACGGATAATTTTTGTGAATCCGGATTCATCTAAGATCAATTAGCAAGTTGCTGTTCATCAAAACGTTCTTTTAGGGCCATTATACTATCATAAGCCGCTTTTGGCTTTAAATCCCTATCAAACAATAGCGGGTAGTTGGTCCTGCCCCGAATAGGGAAACCGTTCAGCCACGATTGTCCATCGCTTACTCCCCAAAATGTAACTCTGCTGATCTTATCCTTGTGTTTTAAAAATAGATTGAAAATATCCTTGTATCGGTTTGCCAATTTCACCTGAATTGAATCTGGGAGACCATCTTTGTAAGGGTTCATGCCCTCACTGTTCTCAAAGTTTTGACTGATTTCTGCTCCTTCCAGGTCCCAAGGGTTTGGAAGAACACTGATATCCAATTCAGTGATAGCCACCTTGACCCCAAGCGCGGAATAATCAAGTATGCTTTGTTCAATCTCCTCCAACGATGGCGAATTCAAGTGCCAATGTCCCTGCATACCTATTCCATCCACTTTTATACCTTGATCCAATATATTCTTTACCATAGTGATGGCTCCCTGCCGTTTTTCAGGATTTGTCATATTGTAATCGTTGTAATAAAGATCGGCTCCGTTGTCCACCTCGGCGGTCCATTTGAATGCAGAGGCCAAATAGTCCTCGCCCATTTTTTGAAGAAAGATGGAGTTTCTCAACGTACCATCTTCATTCAGCGCTTCGTTGACCACATCCCAAGAATCAATCTTGCCCTTGTACCTAGTCGCAATATCCTTTATGTGTTTTTCGGTCGCGGCCGCAAACTCCAGGCTGTCTTCAATCTCGCTGAACCATGGGGACAACTGACTATGCCATACCAGTGTATGCCCATGAACGAACATATCGTATTTTTCACCCAAGGCCACAAATTTGTCCGCCATGTCAAAATTAAAAGTGTCCCGCTTCGGGTGAATGTGCATGGATTTCATCATGTTTTCAGCAGTAATGCTGCTAAATTCTTTGCCCACGATACCTGCCATTACGGAATCCGATTCCTCAATTTGAAATCTGTTCAGCGCCGTTCCAATGTAAAAAGCATCTTGATATGCCTGCCTCAGTGTTTTAGGATCCGAAGGCTTCTCCGCCACTTGTGTACAGCCTACGGCCAAGCTTCCAAGAACGACGGTGGATAAAAATAGTTTTAGTGTTTTCATGTGTCTTATAATTGGTTTATTCTGTTTGCTCGTTCAAAAAATGAATTTTCAGTTTAATATTTTGAATATCAATCTTTGTTTATTTACCTCCATCATTGGGCTACCTTTGTACTCTCTGGTGGCCCTAAATAGGTGTCCTTCAACTTACTGTTTTCCGTTTCGATAATAATTCTTTGAAGAACAAGACCTTCATCCACGCGATAATAATTCAAGGTGTGGTTTCCGGGTTGATTAATTTCAAATGAGGTTGTTATCACTTTTATATTGTCGCCCACATTGTTGTGCCAATTTTCCGGAACCTTGCCATTGTAGTTAAAAATGTTTGGGTCTGAGTCGTAATTTACCTTAATAGGCGCTTGATTGTCGAAAGACAATCCATAGTACATTCCCTCTCTAGTGGCATAATTGATGGTCGGGGAAAAATACATGTGCACTTTCACCTCTCCCGTATTTTGAAAATTCACGTTGTAGGAAAGCCTTGGAGATTTTTTTGATAGCTCCACCCGACCTTGTTGTATGGGCAACGAGATTACAGAGGACCCTGTTTTGCCGAGATTGTCCACCACCTTCCATTCAAAAGATTTAGGTTCGTATGACTTAGAGAAATTGGCGGCATCAATAGCGATAAAGCCATTGTTTTCAACAAAACCTTCCACCTTACCTGTATTGTAATTTTCTATCTTGATTTGAACAGGAATGTTTTTACCTACTCCCGAGATTACGATGGCAGATTGATTTTTACCCGAAGGTGCTTTGCTCCAGTCAATGGAAACTGACACAGTTTTTTCTTCGTCGACCGTACCTTCTGCTTCTGAAAGTTGAATCCAGTCCGCCTTGCTCTGAATGGAATAATCAAAACTTTGCTTGCCCCGATTGAAGATTTCAATTGTATATTTTTGGTCATTTACAGGATCAAAGGTAGGAAGCAGCGCATCGTTGTTATCACCGGACCACCATTCCTCCGAATTTTGGATCGTAACCCCAATTTCGGCGTCATCCGCAATATCAATTTTAAATGTTTCGGGCATTCGGTTGAACCTAGGCTCTTGCCAACTCATATAACCAATGTGGTTTTGTGACATCATATGGTTCCATTTGCCATCGGCCATTTCGGTATGGTAATACTCCGTAAGTTCCCTGTCTTTCATAAACAGCTCTCTTACCTTGTCTGCATAAGCATTTGCCGAGGCCCTGCCCTGTTTTGCATAAAAATTGTTTTTTGCAGCGCTAACGTAAAGCTCGTTTAAATTGGCACTGGCCAAAACTGGGAAGAGCACCAACTGGTAATAGGCATCCTTGTACATTTCTGGGAGTCCATCATATATACTTTGTGCTTTTTCGGCAAGCGCATTATACGTGTTCACTACCTCATCGGCTTCATGATAATTCATAAGGCTAAAAGTGGAAGGATCTATCAGTTCATGCTTTCTTCGGGCATTGTACTTTGTATATTTTTTCATGATATCGGCAATGGCTTTGGTCTCGATACCATTAAATACCTCATTTGCCCAATGGGTATAATAGCCATCTAGATTATCGGCATTCCATGCATCTGGATCCCACGCATAGTCCAAAAAGAATTCCACAGGAAACTCCATAGGCTTGATATCCCCTACATTTACGATCCAAACCTTGTTAACCCCATGTTCGTAAGCGAGATGCATTTGTTCCCAAGTGCGTTCAATTTGATTGGTATTCAACCATTTATAATTCCTGGGACCTCCCACATAATCAAAATGATAGTAAATGCCATATCCTCCCTTACGCGGTTCCGCGTCCAAACTTGGAAGTTTTCGAATATTTCCCCAGTTATCGTCACACAGTAAAAGGGTCACGTCTTCGGGAACTTCCATTCCCTTGTCATAATAATCCTGTACTTCCTTGTAAAGTGCCCAAATTTGAGGTGTTTCTTCTGCAGGCTTACCCGTTACGTCTTCTATGATTTCCCGTTGGGTCTCCACCACATCTTCCAAGAGCTCAATAGCGGTCCCCTCGCTCATGGATTCATCACCGTCTCCTCGCATTCCAATGGTAACAAGGGTTTCCTTGTCCCCCATTCGCTCAATGCCTCCCCTCCAGAATTCTTTTAATTGATCCGCATTGGTTTCGAAATTCCATTCCTCACCTCCAAAATGGGACCATTCCGCATGGGAGCGTGTCAATGGTTCATGGTGGGATGTCCCCATCACAATTCCATATTCATCCGCAAGCTCACCGTTCTTGGGATCGTCCTCATAGAACATTCGTGGTTGCCACATGGATGGCCAAATGTAATTGCCCTTCATCCTTAATATGAGTTCAAAGACCTTATCATAAAATTCCGAATTGAACTTTCCATAATTCTCGCCTACCCATCCCGTTAAGGCCGGAGCTTCGTCATTAATAAAAATTCCCCGGTATTTAACTTTGGGCTCACCTTTGGTGTGCACTCCGGGCAAAACATGCAATTCGGATTGTTTCTCGGCAGGCACATCGGCCCAAAAATGCCATGGATGCACCCCTATTTCATTGGAAAGGTCGTAGATACCATAAATAGTCCCCCTTTTGTCCGAACCGGCAATCACCAATGCCTTTTTAACACCGGGCATCGGGTTTTCTACAATTTGGGTCGTGAATTTTTCCCATTTGCCCTCAAGCTGCTTTGCGTTTATCTTGCCGCTTTTAGCCAATTCATCCACAATAGGACTTTGGCCCAAGGTGCCGATGATGATGACATTGCCCTCCATAGAAGCGGAATCCATCAAAACTTCCGGGTTTATATCGGTTACATTCAGAATATCCTTTTGAAGGTGACCCACCACACGCTTTACACCCGCAAAATCGTTACCGCTCACCAAAATAGGGGCCACTTTGCCTTGGGAGGCCAACGGGAATGTTTTCTGAGTAGCGGCGGTTACAACATACCCATCAGTAATTTGGGCGTAGAGGCCATTGGCCATACATAAAAGCGATATAATTATTAAGGTCGTGTTTATAATTTTCTTTGAAAAGATCATAGGTGTATAACTGAGATAGGCTTTGTAATTGATTTTTTGACTGATGGTTTTCTTATAATCTACCGTTTACGCATTGTGTTTAGTTTGAAGAAATTGTGATTACATGCTTTGTTTTATGTTCAAAATCCATACGATTAACCAATAATCAACAAGTTCTGAAGCCCACGCACTTGTGATGCCTTAAGCACCCACAGTAACAATCCGAAATACGCATGCTTTGACTCTTTAAATGAAAATCTATGAATTTATACCTCTAAAAATTGTGAAGATAATAAAAAACGATTAATTACAACCGATTGTGTAAAAATGATATTGCTTAACTTTATAGCGTAAAAATGTATCAATAAAAGATGAACAAACTTCAAGTCCTTATTTTTTCCGTATTCCTTTTTTCTTGCAGCGTAGCGGTAAACGCCAATATCAAATTGCCCCAATTGATCAGTGACGGTCTGGTTATGCAACGGAATGCAGAAATACCTGTTTGGGGGTGGGCAGATGCCAACGAAAAAGTTACGGTTTCCTTCAACGGGAAAACATATACTGCAATTACTTCATCCGCTGGTAAATGGCAAATTACCCTACCAAAAATGAAAGCTGGCGGCCCCTTTACCATGAAGGTTTCCGGAAAAAACATGATTACAATCAACGATATTTTGATCGGGGATGTGTGGCTGTGTACCGGCCAATCCAATATGGTACACCAACTGGACATTCATGATGTGCTTTATGCCGATGAAATTGCTACGGCCAATAACCCTAAAATCCGACACTTCAAAATACCAACAACGACAAGCATCTCAGGCCCAAAAGAAGATTTGGAAGGTGGTTCCTGGCAAAAAGCCGTGGGGGAAGAAGTGCGTCCGTTCTCAGCGGTAGCCTACTTTTTCGCCAAAAAAATCTATGAGAAATACGGTATTCCCATTGGTCTGATCAATGCCAGTGTTGGTGGAACCCCAATTGAGGCTTGGATTCCCGAAGAAGGGTATTCGGATTTTCCCGAAATCCTAAAGATCATCGAAGAAAACAAGGACACCGCGTATGTGAACAGCCTCCGAAGAAACCAGCCCAATTTTAATCGGGAACCCGAAAAAGTCAAGGACAAGGGGCTTATTGGGGCTGTCAAATGGTACGAGGTAGATTTTGAACCAAAAAACTGGAGAAGAATAAATATCCCTGGATACTGGGAAGACCAAGGTGCACGAGACCTGAACGGGGTTGTGTGGTACCGCAGGGAAATTGATATTCCAAAATCCATGGTGGGCAAAAAGGCCCGGGTATTTTTAGGAAGAATCGTGGATGCGGACGAACTCTACATCAACGGTGTATTGGTCGGAAATAAAACTTACCAATACCCTCAACGAAGGTACAGCGTGCCCGATACCCTTTTAAAGGCAGGGAAAAACACTTTTGTCGTCCGTGTCACCAATACACGTGGCAAAGGCGGTTTTGTGCCGGACAAACCATACTACATTTTTACCGAAAAAGATACCGTTGACCTCAAAGGTTATTGGGAATATAAAGTTGGGGAAGTCTACAAACCCTTTGATTTTTCTGCATTTGCAAACAACGATTCGGATTCCCCAAGACCTCGGAGAATAAATCCACAAAACGAGCCCACTTCCCTGTACAACGCCATGGTTGCTCCATACAAAGATTATCCAGTAAAGGGAGTGCTCTGGTACCAAGGGGAAAGCAATGCCGGAGAGCCCCAAAAATATGAAGGGTACATGCACGCTTTGGTTGCCGGTTTACGAAACGTTTTTGACGATCCGGAACTTCCGTTCATATACGCCCAGCTTCCCAATTTTATGGATGTAACCTATCTGCCCACCGAAAGCAATTGGGCCGAATTGAGAGAGGCGCAATTAGAATCACTATCAATTCCAAACACAGCAATGACGGTGAATATAGAATTGGGGGAATGGAACGATATTCACCCCGATAATAAAAAAGATGTTGGGGAGCGCATGGCATTGGCAGGCTTAAAATTGGCCTATGATCAAGATATTGTATATTCCGGCCCACTCTATAAAAACCATAAGGTCGAGGACAATAAAATAATGCTCTCTTTTGACCATGTGGGCAGTGGCCTTACCACCAATGATGGGGAGCCATTAAGTGAATTTGCCGTGGCCGGGGAAGATAAAAAGTTTGTTTGGGCAAAAGCCAAAATTGAAGGTGATCAAGTTATCGTATGGAGCGATGAAATATCCGACCCAAAATACCTACGTTATGCATGGGCCGACAATCCGGACAATCCAAATTTATACAACAAAGAAGGTTTGCCGGCTTCGCCTTTCAGGATTGCCATTGAAGATTAAATAAAGACCGAAAAGAAGTCATACTTTTTTGGAAGATTCCCTAACCAGGACCTCCGTATTCAAGAACGCGATTTGCTTTACGATATCGCTCTTGTGCTTGGAATTCCGTAACCGCTTGAATACGATTTCTGCAGAAGTTTGCCCCATTTTAAAGGCTGGATGTGAAACGGTAGATAGATTGGGGTCCACAATGCTGGAAATGGGGTCGTTGTTAAATCCAATAATTGCCAATTCTTCGGGTACCTTGACCCCTTGTTTCTCTGCTACCTGTATGGCACTTACGCCTAAAATATCCCCCGGTGCAAAAATACCATCGGGCGGTTTTTGCAGTCGAAGTAATTTTAAAGTCGCCTTTTTCGCTTCTTCGTAGGTAATCTTGTCCACCCGCACAATCAGCTCATCATCTATGGGCAGGCCATGCTCTTCCAAGGCTGCCAAGTATCCCTGCTTTCTTTCATAATAAATACTGAACTCCAGCCCGGCGGTGATATGGGCGATACGTTTGCACCCTTGTGAAATTAAGTGTTTGGTGGCCTTGTATCCCGCATTAAAATTATCTATCACCACATGATACGTATCAAAACTCTTGGGGACCCTATCCACAAAAACCAGAGCCGTATCGTTTTCGATGAACCTTTTAAAGTGATCGGTATTCTTCGTTTCCATCGCCAAGGAACAGATAACCCCGCTGACCCTATTGTCGTACAGTGACCGGGTCAGTTCAACTTCTTCTTCATAGGAATCATGGGACTGCATGATGAGTACCGTGTAGCCGGCCTTTTGGGCCACTTCTTCTATACCGCTGATCAATGAAGAAAGGAAAGGCTGCGTTATTGTGGGCAGCAGCACTCCAATGGTTTTCATCTTATTGCCCCGGAGACTGGCGGCTAAATTATTGGGTCGGTAGCCCATTTCCGCCGCTGTCTTCTTTATTTTTTCAACTGTTTTTTTACTGATGGTAGGATGTTCCTTGAGGCCTCTTGAAATGGTCGATGTTGCTAAATTTAGTTTTTTCGCAATATCGTAGATGGTAACTTCCTTTTTGCCCTTCATTTTGGATTTTTTGGGAAATCAAATATAGGTTTTTTGCCATTTAGACCACCAGACTTTGCTTTAAGAATTGAAATATAACCGGCTGTAAAGCATAGAATTATTTTAAAAATTCAATTTATTGCAATAAACACTTTATCTTTTTCTAAATTTGAAACAAACGGTTGCGTAAATTATGAAATTCCTTATTTTGAAACATACATCCATGCATTTGTCAAAATTTGCCGGTATTGCTTTTCTTTTGATACTGACCATATCCTGTGGACCTAAAAAGATTGAAAAAAAACAAACTACCGCCGATACACTTTTTTCGCTGGTCCCCAATGATCAGACCAATATTCATTTTAAAAACTCCGTTACAGAAACCGCGGAATTCAATATTCTCAACTACTACGACATGTACAATGGAGGCGGGGTAGCCCTTGCTGATATCAACAACGACGGGCTGGATGATATTTATTTCACCTCCAATCAACAATCGAACAAGCTCTACCTCAATAAAGGTGATTTTGTGTTCGAAGACATTACGGAGACAGCCAAGGTTCAGGACTCTGAAGGTTGGACCACTGGAGTCACCATGATAGACATCAACAATGACGGATGGATGGATATCTACGTCTGCAAATCAGCTTCTTTGGAGAATAATGCCCAAAGAAGAAACAAATTGTTCGTCAACCAAAAGGACGGTACTTTTAAAGAGGAGGCCCGTAAATGGGGTATTGATGATGATGGCTTTTCCATACAATCCTACTTCTTCGACTACGATAAGGATGGCGATCTGGATATGTATTTGATCAACCACAGGAACGATTTTTTGAATTCGGTAAACCTAAAAGCAATTTTAGAGGACCAAATGTACTATCCCCAGACCTCCGATCACCTCTACCGAAATGATGGGTCAAAATTTACCGATGTTACCCGCCAAAGTGGATTGGTCAATAAAGAGTTTAGTTTGAGTGCATCCATAGGTGATTTTAATAACGACGGATGGCTCGATGTCTTTGTTGCCAACGACTTCATCACTCCCGATAAGTTATACCTCAACAATAAAAATGGAACGTTTACCAATCATGTGAACACCCAAATGAAGCATATATCCTACAGCAGTATGGGCTCCGATTTTGCGGATATCAACAACGATTTTCTGCCCGACCTGCTGGTGCTGGACATGTCCGCCGAAGATCACAGCCGAGGCAAGCAAAACATGGCCAGCATGAACACCGAAGGGTTTTGGTATATCGTGGAGTCTGGGTTTCATTACCCCTACATGTCCAACGTGTTGAACCTGAACAACGGCAATGGGTATTTTACCGATATTGCCCAGGTCTCTGGCGTTTCCAAGACCGATTGGAGCTGGGCGCCCCTGATCGCCGACTTTGACGGTGACGGTTTCAAGGATATCTTCATTACCAATGGTATTAAACGTGAAATAGCCAATCAGGATTTTGGTAATTATCTGGATGCCCATCAGGATTCGTTACAGGCTATGCCCATTGAGGACATATTGAGCCAAATGCCCTCCGATAAACTCCAGAACTACGCTTTTAAGAACAAAAAAGACCTATCCTTTCAGAAAGTTATCGAAGATTGGGGACTCGAAAAAGCCGTCAATTCCAATGGAGCAGCATATGGCGATCTGGACAATGATGGCGATTTGGACCTGGTGGTGAACAATCTTGAGGACGAAGCCTTTGTTTATGAAAACAACTCCACGGCCAATTTTTTGAACGTAAAACTCGTTGGGGATAGCAAAAACATTAATGCAATCGGTTCCAAAGTGAAGGTGTATACCGATAGCATCCAACAATTTCAAGAACTCTTTTTGTCCAGAGGCTATCAATCATCCGTTTCACCGCTATTGAATTTTGGTGTGGGCAACGAAGAAACCATCAAAAAAGTTGAGGTGGTCTGGGCCGATGGCAATATTTCAGTGAAAGAAAACATCAAACCAAACCAGACCCTGACTTTTGACAAGGGCGAAGCGGAAGCTGCTTCCGAAACCCTGTACAAAAGACCCAAAAACTTTACCCCCATAAATCCAGAGGTCCTGGGCATTACGTACTCACATGATGAAAATTCCTTTAATGATTTCTCAAAACAAGTACTGTTGCCCCAGAAACAATCTCAGCAAGGCCCTGCTTTTGCCGTTGCAGATATCAACAATGACGGTCTTGCCGATATGTTTTTGGGAGGCGGCCCTGGTCAAGCAGGACACATCTACCTTCAAACAAAAGATGGAAAATATACCGAGGCAGTGCAGGAAACCTTCAATTTGGATAAGGATTTTGAGGATAACGGGGCACATTTCTTTGATGCCGACGAAGATGGGGATATGGACCTCTACGTTGCCAGTGGCGGTTACGAACTGGACGAGAACAGTCCGCTGTTGCAGGATAGATTGTACCTGAACGATGGAAAAGCTAATTTTTATCGATCCAATAATTTGCCAAAAATGCTGACCAGCACCAAGGCCGTTGCCTCACACGACTATGATAATGATGGTGATTTGGATTTGATTGTTGGTGGTCGCGTTATACCAGGCAAATATCCATTATCGCCCAGGTCCTATGTTCTTAGGAACACCAAGGGAAATTTTGTTGACGTCACGCAAGATGTAGCGCCCGATTTTCGAGAAATAGGGCTTGTGAACGATATTTTGCTATCGGATTATGACGGCGACAATCAAAAAGATATGATCATCGTGGGCGAATGGATGCCGATTACCATTTTTGGTATTCAGGATGGGCTTTTCCAAAAGCAGGACATTGAAGTATTGACGGAAACCGAAGGTTGGTGGAACACCATCTCCGAAATAGACTTTGACAATGATGGCGATATGGACTATTTCGTGGGCAATTTGGGTGCCAACAACAAATTTCATCCTTCACCAGAAAAGCCTTTGCACGTATACGGGAACAATTTTGATAGTGATGGACATTATGATATGATATTGAGCAAAATCTACAAAGGAAAGTTGGTTCCTGTTCGTGGAAAAGAGTGCTCCACAAGCCAAAACGCTTTTGTAAGTCAAAAAATAAAAAGCTACGAAGAATTTGCGAACTCCAGCCTTATCGATATCTACGGTGAGGAAGAAATCGAAAACTCCTTTCACAAAAAAGTCACTGAATTTGAATCCATCTATTTGGAGAACATGGGCAACGGATCGTTTACCATCAAACATTTGCCAACCAGCGCCCAACTTGGGCCTACCATGTCATTTGTTTTTGCTGATGTCAACAAAGATGGGCATTTGGACGTTATCGGCTCTGGGGCCATTCATGAATCCGAAGTGGAGACGGTAAAATATGACTCCAATATAGGGTACGTTCTATTGGGTGATTCGGAAGGTGGATTGAAAAGCTACAAGGATGTCAGTTTTTACAATGGACTGAATGCCAAACAAATGAAACTGGTAAACTTAAACCAAAAGCCACATCTTTTTATAGCGAACAACAATAGACCTTTGACCATTTTTAAAATGGAATAGCACACTTATTCCATATCGTGATGGTGGTGCATTCCCTCCTTTTTATCAAAAGTAATTTCGGGCAGGTCGATAGGTTCAACGGTTCCGCCTTCAACAATCTTTATGACCTGATTTACGGAAATATCGGTAAAAATAGCAGTGTTTTGCGAACGATGAGGCCACTTGACCTCAAGTTTCTGAATTTTCTTGGCCTCGCCAAGTCCGATTTCTTCCATTAGACTGTTGCCCCCAAAACTGGAGTCGGTACCCACCGAATGGTAAATCTTCCGTTCCTTGCCATTTTCAACAATGGTAATGATGATCTTGGCCCCGATAGCGGAGCGATTGCTTTGGGTGCCTTCCAACATAATGTTGATCCAATTGTTTTCGTTACCCATCGGATTTTCAAACAGTAGATTTCCAAAAGTATCTCCCTCCAATGCTCCGCCCATTACCGCGTAAATATCCTGGTCTCCATCCATGTCCAAATCCCCAAAACCAATGGCATGTCCTTTTTGAATATGGCCAAACCCCGCACTGTAGGTCACATCCTCAAATTTTTCCCCTCGTACATTACGGAACATCCTGTTGGGTACGATGGAAAAGTAACTGGGATCTCCCGTGGCCAGATAAAAATCAAGGAAGCCATCGTTGTCCAGGTCTCCAAAATTGCATCCCATGGTCGCGATTGGTTCGTTTAAATTGACATCAAGGGACACCTCGGTAAAGGTATTATCACCATTATTTTTATAGAGCAAGGGTCTGTAATCGGTTGAGTTGCTCCTTAAGTTGCGAAGCATCATTTCCGTAGGAAGAATTTCCGCGGACGAGTATCCAGAGACAAAAATATCCTCGAACCCATCATTGTCATAATCAAAGATCCAGGTTGGAAAACTCTCCACGGGATTGGAAACTCCAGCATATTCCTCCTTTTTTTCAAACGAAGGGAGGCCTTTCTCTTTGGTGGTGTTCATGTACAACGTGTTCAACCCCAAATAATTGGAAAGATATAAATCTGGATATAGATCATTGTTCAGGTCTCCACTGGCTACCCCCTTAAAAAATCCTTTTGCGGTAATACCAGCTTCCTTGGCTATATTTTTAAAGGTGCCATCTTGCTGGTTCAGGTACAACTCACAATAGCTCTGGTTTCTTTCATTCCATTCGTTGGCGATAAATAGATCCAGCCATCCGTCAAGATCAACATCTATCCAAACTGCAGTTTGGGTCGGGTTCAGAGAATATACGCCAGCTTCCAAAGTAACATCGGTAAAGGTACCGTCGCCATTATTACGCATCAGGGAATTGGGAATGCCACCGTTTATGGACAACCAGGCGCCTCTCAAAATCACAAAATCCAAATGCCCGTCATTATTATAATCGGCATGTCGTAGGTTTAGCCCCCCAGTGACTCCTTTTAATCCAGCTTCAAAAGTCTTGTCCATAAACCCTCCGTCCTTATCATTTTCAAAATATTTGATTTGATCATCGAACCCCCATGAGGATGCCAAAATATCAAGATATCCATCCCCATTAAAATCATCGATACAGGTACCGCCCGCCATTTCCTTTTCATCGACCCCCAAATTCATAGCAATATCGGTAAAATGCGGAAACGCTGAAGAATTGGTGAAATGTGACTCTGGCAGTTGAAACTGCTCAGGGACTTCTTGTGGGTAGGTGCCCAAGGTCATATGTGCGATATTCAGCAAATATTGGCATTCCAAATCGTTGGGGTTTTGTTGAAGCAATTCGTTGAGAATCGCAATGGCTTTCTCGGAGCCTTCCGTCAAAATGTGTTGTGCTTTGGGGCTCAATGGAATAATGCACGATTCAGCATTATGGTTTATGATGCAATTATCCTGCTCTGCTTTTCTCATGTAAGCGATGGCCAGTTGTTTTTTGATCATAAAGATGATTTGGGGCCGTACGTTGGCCGAATTGGAAGTTGCTGCTGTCAGGACTTCTTGAATCGCATCAATGGATTCGTCCGTCCTGCCCGTGTTGAGCAGCTCCAACGCATAATTGAACAACACGTTTATTCGACTTTTGCCCGTTAAACTTTCTAACTGTTCCTCATAGAAAGCCACTTTTTTGCTGTTCAGCACGTAGGGAACATTGGTAATATCAATTTTGCCAACCGCCTCTTGCACACGACCTATCATCTCAACGGTTTGAGCATCGGCCTCACCAGCTGTCCTGCTCGGAATGTTGAAGGCCACGGTAGGTTTAGGTTCACTTTTCCTCAAATCTGTACAGGCCGAAAACTGCAAAACAAGGAGGGCGCCAATAACTACCTGAACGGATTTTCTGAAAGAGTGGGACATTTTAAAAATTTAATTCTGTTTTTAGTTTGTTTCTGCACAGGTTTGTTATGACTTGACGGTGCGTTTAGAGGGCTATTAAATGAGATTTGCCCGCATCGAAAATCACATCTTTGTTGCCAATTGCTTATTTAATATTCGAATTTATTAATTTTAAATGCTAAATCGGTTGCGTAAACTATTTTCTATGTAATCCATATAAAGTTTTAACACCTAAATGCCACATAGTATATCTGACCAAAGTGGCTATTAACCTATTTGCTTAGTATGAAGAAAATTGTATTCAAGATAGTTGCCGTTTGCCTTCCATTGCTGTTTTTATTGCTTTTGGAGATTGTTTTACGGGTAGCGGGATATGGCGAGGATTACCAACTTTTCCACAAAGTGCCCATTGAAAACAAGCCTGATTATCTTGTGATGAACAAACGTATCGCAGGCAAGTATTTTAAGGACAATGGCCTGCGGTCCGACAATCAAGCTGATTTATTTTTGAAAACCAAGACGGATAGCACCTTCAGGGTCGTTGTTCAGGGAGCCTCTACCGTTGTGGGTTTTCCTTTTTACAGGGGCGGATCGTTTCCCAGAATGCTCAAGCACAGGCTTTCACTAACGTTCCCCGACAAAAATATAGAGGTTATAAATACAGGGATTACGGCCGTGAATTCCTATACCCTTTGGGACATGACGGACGATATTATTGAGCAAAAACCTGATTTGGTCATCATTTATGCGGGCCATAACGAATACTATGGTGCCCTTGGGGCAGGATCATCCATTTCCTATGGATCCCATCCCTTTTTGATCAGGACTTACCTGAGCTTAAAAAAGCTGCGCTCATTCCAATTGTTTGAGAACACCTATTACAAGCTTTTTGCGTCCGACGCAAAAGAACCTTCTTCCCAAAAGCCTTCGGAGCGAAGCACTACACTAATGGAGGTAATGGTGAAAGAGCAACGGATACCTTTTGATTCGGAGGTGTACCGTGATGGTCTGGAGCAATTTAAAGGCAATCTGGACAAAATCTTGGCCAGTTATCAGAAACATGATATTCCAGTAATATTATCCACGGTGGTGAGCAATGAAAAAGATATTGAGCCTTTTATCAGTGACCCCATTGAAAATAAGGATAGCTTTCAAGCGGCCATGGAGAAAAACAGTCCAGAAGCGGGTATCATAGCAAGTAAAAATGCTATGGCCGCATTTATGTTGGGACGCCATTATCTAGGAAAAAACCAAGATTCAGCCAAAAGATACCTTAAACTGGCCAAAGAACTGGACTTTCTGAGGTTTAGGGCTCCTGAGGAAATCAACGATATTATTACGAATCTTTCCAAAAAATACAATACTGCACTAGTGGATATGAGCCAGGTTTATATGTCCCAATCTGTCCACAACATAGTTGGGGATGAGTTAATGACCGAACATGTGCACCCGAACATCAAAGGACAGTTTTTAATGGCAGACGCCTTTTATAACAAGATGAGAGAGCTGGGTATTATGGACAATTGGGAAAATTACATTGATTATGTAGAAGCTTTTGTTAATATCCCAACCACCCAAATTGACTCCATTCAAGGTAAACTGGTTGTAGACGAACTAAAGAAATCATGGCCATACGATATGGACATGTCAGGCAAGCGGCCAGCTCCAACCAATAGCCAAGGATCATCATTTGAAGAGAATTTGGCCCAAGATATTCATGATAAAAAGATAACATGGGACAATGCCATGGCCATAGCTTTCAATACTTATAAGGCTGACAAAAATTACCAAAGCGCCCTGACAGTTGCCGAAACCCTGATTTTTGAATACCCAGAACAAGGTAGGGTGTACCAAATGGCAGGAAATATGTGCCTAGAATTGGAAGAGTTTGAAAAAGCGGAATACTACTTTTCCAAATCAAATTATTTGGACAAAAACAGCACAACTACCGAAGGTCTGGCCAAGGCCTACATGATGCTGGGCAAAACCAAGCTTGCCCAAGACTTGCTCTCCAGTGTCAAGAAAAATGGACTCGATGTAAGGAGTTTTGATGAAATCCAGCAGGAGCTGCAAAAAGAAAAAGATACGATATCGGAGTAATTACCAAGGTTTTTCGATGTCCTTCGTGGTATATATATGATTACGCTGGTGGAAATACGTTTCTCCATCGGGCTTTTGAAGTATTTTATTCTTTCGGGCCAATTTCTGAAAAAACGACAATGGAGTCAGGATGATATAAAAAATCAGGAACATGATCAGCGCATTCATCACCATTCCCAAATAATGGGAGAACGAAAACCATATTTTGCCGACGAAGATTGTTGCCTTCGTAGAAATCACCGATACCACCAAAAGGACCATACTCAGGTAAAGCAGCCATTTTGTATCAAATTTTAAGAACAAAATTAGCGATACCAATACCAATACCAATATGGTTTCCAGTCCTTTTTCCCTAGTCATCTTTAAAATATTGTATAAATGAAAGGGGCCAAAGCCGAACTACTGGTCAAAAATATCAGTACCCCGAAAATAATGAAGATGATGATCAAGGGTATCAACCACCACTTTTTTCGTTCTTTTAAAAACAGAAAGAATTCACTGATAAATTCCATTTACTTCACGATTAAATAATTCTCCAAGGCCAAAATATCCATTTCGGATTTCATAAAACAAATATATGCATCCTCTGGGCTATTGACGATGGGCTCATCCTTAAGATTAAAACTCGTATTGATAATTACCCCGACGCCCGATATTTTTTTATGTTCCTGTATCAAATCCCAAAAAAGCGGGTTCATTTGTTTGTCCACTACCTGAACTCTAGCAGAATGGTCGATATGGGTAATGGCGGGCAAGTCCGACTTCGGAACCTTGCGTTTTTCATCCAGATCCAAATTTTCAAAGTCAGGGGGAAGCTCCTTTCTAAGTTTTTTCTTCACTTTGCTCGTAAACAACATGTAGGGGGATTGCTTTCCTTCTTCAAAATAATCGTCATAATCCTCAACGCATACGGCAGGTGCAAAAGGTCTAAAACCTTCCCTGAACTTTATTTTCATATTGAGGGTATGCTGCATTTCTGGGTCCGAGGCACTGGCCAATATACTGCGGTTCCCCAAAGCCCTAGGGCCAAATTCAGTTCTTCCCTGAAACCACCCCACTACTTTATTTTCTGCCAAATATCCAGCTACGGCGGTAATCAGCCCCTTTTTGTTTTCAAAATACCGATAACTGGACTTGTGCTTGCGCAATACCCGTTCAACTTCCAGATTTGAAAATCGGGGGCCCAGGTACACATCAAAAGGTTTTTCGGATCCTTCAAAATTATGTTTCTGTTGAATATGCGCAACGGCCAAAGCAGCTCCCAAACTGCCTCCAGCATCTCCTGCTGCAGGCTGCACAAAAATATCGTCAAAAATCTTTTGGTTAAAAAGTACCGAATTTGCAACACAGTTCAAGGCCACCCCGCCTGCAAAACACAGGAATTTTTCTCCTGTCTCCTTTTTGATGAATCCTATTAAACTCAACAAAACTTCCTCTAGAACCTTTTGGGCAGCGAAGGCCAAATCGGCATGTTTTTGTTCCAGTTTTTCTCCTGGTTGACGCTTTTTAATTCCGAAGAGCTGTTCCCATTTTTTTGGATGGACCATTCTTAGCCCGTACGGATATTCGAAAAAATCCATATCGAGTTTTATGGAGCCATCAGGTTTAATATCAACAAGATGTTTTTTGATAAGGCCCTTGAAATTCGCAACCTGTTGGGAAGCCGCATTGCCATAGGAAGCCAATCCCATCATTTTATATTCTCCCGAGTTGACCTCGAACCCCAGAAAATAAGTGAATGAGGAGTAAAACAAACCCAACGAATCGGGAAAATGAAGTTCTCCCAAGACCTGAATCCCATTCTTTCCACTGGCAACACCATACGAAGTGGTCGTCCATTCCCCTACCCCGTCCACCGTTAAAAATGCACATTGGCTGTATGGTGAGGTGTAAAATGCACTGGCAATATGTGACAAGTGGTGTTCTGGAAAATTGATAGTGATATTTCCCGAATTTTGAGCTCCTAGTTGTCTTAGCTTTTTTCTGATGAACTGTTTGATAAAGAGTTTTTCCTTTAACCATAAGGGCATTGCCTTGGCAAAAGATTTGAAACCTTTTGGCGCAAAGGCGTAGTAGGTTTCCAGTAGTCGTTCAAATTTCAGGAACGGTTTATCATAAAACGCGATGGCATCAATATCCTCATAGGTAAATCCAGATTCGGAAAGGCAGAACTGTATGGCATTTTCGGGGAAGGAGGCATCGTTCTTTATTCTCGTGAATCTCTCTTCTTGGGCGGCGAACAACACCTTACCGTCGACTATTATGGCCGCTGCGGAATCGTGATAGTAAGCCGAAATACCAAGAATTTTCATACCCTGTAATTATTTTTTGGGCAAAAAGAGCTTTCAAAATAATAAGAAATCATCGTAAATGCCTACTTATCGGAACACAATAGGTTTTCGCGTAGCTTGATGTATTCCTAAAGCAACCAATGCTTTACATATAAACCGAGATACAGACCTGCCCTATCCTTTTAGTTTATGGGCCAATCCCAGCTCAACTCCTCTTATTTCCGCAAGTCCTTTAAGTCTTCCTATCAAAGAATATCCAGGGTACTTTTCACTACCTTCAAAGGAATGCAGGAAACCATGGTCGGGCCTCATGGGAAGAGCAGCTCCGTTCCTGTCCATTAACAAGAGTATCTTCTCAATAATTCCTTCCATGGGATTGTCACCATAAAGGTGCTCGGACTCCCTAAATCGTCTCCCATCTTCCCTTTTGACATTCCTTAAATGCAAAAAATGAATACGGTCACCGTGCGCATCTATAATCCGTAAAAGGTTGTTCTTGGGATGTGCACCCAAAGAACCTGTGCAGTAACAAAGTCCGTTGGCGTTTACGGGAACTCCCGATAAAATATCCGCTATATCCTTTTCTGTGGATACTACCCGTGGCAGGCCCAAAACAGAAAAAGGAGGGTCGTCGGGGTGTATCGCCAACTTTATGCCCACGCTATCTGCAACGGGTGCAACTTCCGAAAGAAAATGGATCAAATTGCTCCGTAACGTTTGGTCATCGATTCCCTTGTAAGCATCAAGCAGTTCCAAAATCTTTTCGGGGGTAAAACTTTCATCGCTTCCAGGCAAACCCAACAGCACATTCTTAAACAGTCGATCCTTTTCAGGCTGGCTCAAAGTCTTACCGTACTCCAGCGCTTCTTCCACTTTCTCTTGGGAATAATCGTTTTCCGCATATGGTCTTTTCAGTAAAAAAACATCAAAAAAGATAAAAGCTATCTCATCAAAAAGTAGCGCTTTGGTGCCATCGGGATTAACATAGGCGTGATCGGTACGTACCCAATCCAAAATGGGCATAAAATTGTATGCTACTACCTTTAGGCCGCATTGGGCCAAATTTTCAAGGCTTTTTTTGTAGTTGGAAATATATTGCTGGTAATCGCCTCCTTTTCTTTTGATGTCCTCATGGACAGGCAAGCTTTCCACTACGGTCCACTCCATGCCCTCTTCAGCGATGATACGTTGCCTTTCCTGAATATCTTCCACACTCCAAACTTCCCCAACAGGGATTTGGTGCAATGCGGTGACTATTCCTGTTACTCCGCTTTGTCTGATATCGCGAAGACGGACACCATCATGGGGACCATACCAACGCATATTCTGTTGCATGGTGATCATCTGTTTCCCTCCCATACCTTAAAAACCAATACTGTTTCCACCATCGATCGGCAAAACGGTTCCTGTTACGAACTTGGACTCATCCGAGCACATAAAGTAAACGGCGTCAGCAATATCTTCGGGAAGTCCCATCTTACCCATCGGCGTCCTTGAGAACACCTTGTTTTTACGTTCTGCATCGGCATCCAAGGCCTTGGCCGTCATTTTTGTTTTGATGAAACCTGGTGCTATGCAGTTCACCCTAATGCCGAACTCGGCAAGTTCCACTGCCATGGCGCGCGTCATGCCCTCAATGGCCGTTTTGCTGGATGAGTATGCGATAACCTTGGGCAGACCATACTGTGCGGCCATAGAACTAATATTGACGATGCATCCGCCACCCGTCTCCTTCATTTTTTTGACCACTTCCCTGCTGATGGCGAAAACGCTAAAAAGATTGGTGTGCACTATTTGCGCAAATTCTTCATCGGTTACCTCGGTAAATGGTTTTTTCATATTGATGCCCGCATTGTTTACGAGTATATCAATATGTCCCTCATTGTCATAAATTTTTTGAATAACTTCGGGAATCTCATCGAGTTTTGTCAAATCAAAGATCAATGGGACTGCATTGGGGCCCATTTCTGAGCAGGCCTCTTCCGTACGTTCCTTGGTACGGCCGATCACATAGGTTGTAATACCTTGGTCACAAAATTTCTTTGCCGTTGCATATCCTAGTCCAGAGTTGCCCCCAGTTACTATCGCTGTTTTTTTATCCATTATGTAGTGCTAAAATTTAATCCCAGCGCAGACGTATGCCCGGCGCGTAGGGGAATTTTAAAGATTTATAATATTCCAAGGTATTTTCCGGGGCTTCCATTTCCTCTGGAAAATCCATTTTCGAAAATGTCTGAAAATATAACATGCAGGCATCCCGCCACCATTTCGCTTCCTTGTGTTGTATCTCCAACAGCATGCTTACCTGAAGGTGGGTATCACTGTCCACATAGGGTTTCATAGTATCCCATGTTTTGATCATATCGCGAACTTGGTCCACTCCCTGTTGATACTTTATTCCAAGACCATCCCACAAGGTTCTTCCGCTTTTGAGTTCGTAGTCCCATGGCAAATGGTGAAACCACAGCAGATATTCTTCAGGGCAGGTATCTAGATCGGAATACTTTTTTTCCAGCTCTGGAGCGTATTGCGACAAGGCATCACTACCCGTTTTGGTTCTGTCAAAACCAATGCCCTCCTCATCTGCTTTATGGTAATATACGGGATTCCATTCCGGACGTGATAGATTGCCTACCCATGGGCCGGGGCCATAATGGTGACCAGTATCGAAAATATGGTGCAAACCGAGCGGGTTCATATAATTGACCACCGCTTCCCTTGATTCCATCATCATTTTTTTGATGGGTTCCAAAAACTCGTCTTCATTTCCAAAAGTGCAGCGCAACCATTCATCGGCTATCTCTTTGGAATCCATATAGGGGTTCCATGCCAACCTTCCGAATCCGTACCAATCTGCCTGTGCGAACGGATGTCCCGTCCAATTGATATCGGTTCCAATATTGGCTACGCCTGCCATTCCCGTAAGTTTCTTGTTGTTCAGGGAACCATCTACCACCTTCGCCACCAGTGAACCTTTGCCTTTTTGGTAGGTATCGCTTTGCAGGACTTCCTCAAACATTTTGGGTAGATATACCAAATGCGTGGCAAAACCCAAATATTCCTTTGTTATTTGAAACTCCATCATGAGCGGCGTATTGGGCATGGCTCCGAATAAGGGATGAAAGGGTTCCCTCGGTTGAAAATCTATGGGGCCATTTTTGACCTGAATCAATACATTATCCCTATATTTTCCATCATCTGGAACAAATTCAGTGTAAGCCTGCTTGGCCCTATCCGTTGCATCGTGCTCCGAATAAACGAAAGCCCGCCACATGACCAAACCATTGAAAGGTGCTACGGCGTCGGCCAAAAGATTGGCTCCATCCAAATGGGTCCGACCATAGTTTTGTGGTCCTGGCTGGCCTTCAGAGTTGGCCTTTACCAAGAAACCTCCAAAATCGGGAATACTCTTATATATCTCCTTTGCCTTGTCCTTCCACCATTGAATCACCTCAGGATCAAGAGGATCTGCCGTATCCAGCCCACCTATTTCCATGGGAGCGGAAAACCTGGCCGTGAGGTATACTTTTATACCATATGGCCTAAACACATCTGCCAAGGCCTTAACCTTTTCAATATATTGAGGTGTTAAAATAAGGGCGTTCGCATTCACATTGGTCAAGGCGGTGCCATTGATTCCAATGGATGCGTTTGCTCGGGCGTAATCAATATATCGTTGATCAATATAATCGGGCAGGGTTTGCCAATTCCAAATGGAAAATCCAGCATAGCCCCTTTCGATGGTCCTGTCTAAATTGTCCCAATGGTTCAACATTCGTACATCCACCTTGGGAGACTCTTCAATATTTATCCCATCCAAGGATTTATGCATTTGCAGGGTACGGAGAAAATGAAAAGTTCCATAAAGCAGCCCAATATCGGTATTCGCTGTGACCAACACATAAGATTGACCACCCTGTTTCACTGTTTTGACAATGTATCCATCCTTTTTCAAAAGGTCGGTTTTAATGGCATTCCTGAAAGCTTCCGGTAGGTTTCCAGACTTGGAAACAATCAGTTGATTTTTTACGGGGCTAAAAGTGTTGAACATGACCTCCCCGTCCAATAAACCTCCAAGGCCCATTGCCAGCTCTTTACGAATGATGCCCAAAGTCTCGCTTCCATCTTCCAAATAAACACTTTCCAGGCTTTTTCGGTAGTTTTCGAGTAGTTCAACATCAGAAATTTTATCGTATTTGAGCCATAGATCATATCCATTGGAAATGGAAAATACCTTGGTACTCAGTAGAATAAAAGAACAAAAAAGGAATAACTTTGATATTTTAGGGGTATGTCTCATGATTTAAGAAATGCACAAAAAAAAATTGATTTATTATTAAATCAATCAATTGCGTTGAGTAAAATAACTAAAAAATTCATAGATTAACAAAATGTAAAGTGCAATCGGTTGCAAAAATCGATTTTTTTACGAAATTTGAAATCTATTTGAAGAAAAATATTAAAAAGGCCAACCCCATGAAACATTTTAAGATACTTCTCTTCTGTGCCGTTGTCCCTCTATTATGTTTATCATGTAATCAAAAAACCGATACCTCGACAACCAATACTGAGGAAGACAATAAGGGAAATGTACCCTATGAATTCCCATTTTATGACACTGCATTATCTATTGATGATCGTGTGTCCGATTTGATTTCGCGACTATCGTTGGAAGAAAAAGCAGACCAGATGATGCACAATACCTCTGCAATTGAACGCTTGGGAATTCCCCCATATGGTTGGTGGAACGAGGCATTGCACGGGGTAGGGCGCTCAGGTACGGCCACTGTTTTTCCGCAGGCCATAGGATTAGGAGCTACTTTTGACAGTGACCTTGCATTTAGGGTGAGCTCCGCCATTTCTGATGAGGCCCGAGCCATGCACAATGCGGCAAAGGACAAGGGCTATCATTTAAGGTATGGTGGACTCACGTTTTGGACTCCGAACATCAATATCTTTAGAGACCCACGTTGGGGCCGAGGGCAGGAAACCTATGGCGAGGATCCTTTCCTTACGTCCATTTTGGGCACCTCATTCGTTAAAGGGCTTCAAGGAGACAATCCCAATTATTTAAAGACCGCTGCATGTGCCAAACATTATGCTGTGCACAGTGGACCTGAAAAACTACGTCACGAGTTCAACGCCACGGCAAGTCCAAAAGATCTTTGGGAAACTTATCTGCCAGCCTTTAAATCCTTGGTGGATGCCGATGTAGAGGCAGTAATGTGCGCGTATAACAGCACCAACGGAGAGCCTTGCTGTTCCAATACTTATTTGATAACGGACGTGCTCCGCGACACTTGGAATTTTGAAGGTCATGTGCTGAGCGATTGCTGGGCATTGGAAGATTTCTATAATTCTCCGGAGGATGGTGGACACGGAGTCGTGAATACCCCTGCCGAGGCGGCGGCCCTTGCCGTAAAAAGCGGTGTGAGCCTTAATTGTGGTAGCACTTATTTGGAAGGGCTACCGGAAGCCGTTAAACAAGGACTCATTACCGAGCAAGAGATCGATGCACAACTTGCCATTTTGCTACGTACCCGTTTTAAGTTGGGACTGTTTGACCCAAAAGGAAGCAATCCCTACGATGATATTCCGACCGATGTAATCGACAGCGACGAGCACCGAGGTCTGGCACGGGAGGTGGCACAGAAAAGTATAGTCATGCTAAAAAACAATGGTGTACTTCCATTAAAAAAAGATCTTTCAAGATATTTTGTGACCGGTCCGAATGCCACCGATACCGAGGTACTTTTGGGCAACTATTATGGAGTAAACCCAAAAATGGTAACCGTTTTGGAAGGAGTGGCCGGGGCCATTGATCCAGGGAGCCAATTACAGTATAGAAAAGGTGCCTTGTTGGATAGAGAATCCCTAAATCCGCAGGATTGGGCTTCCCCAAATGCTGGGACCAGCGATGCCACCATTGCTGTGTTGGGTATTTCCAATCTGTTGGAAGGTGAAGAAGGAGCTGCTCTGGCATCGTCCACTGCGGGGGATCGATTGGATTACAACCTTCCACAGAACCAGATTACCTATTTAAAAAAGCTGCGGGAAGCTGCGGGAGACCGACCAATAATTGCCGTTGTTACCGGGGGCAGTCCCATGAACCTGGCGGAGGTACACGAACTTGCCGATGCCGTACTATTAGTTTGGTATCCGGGTGAAGAGGGCGGTAACGCCATAGCCGATATTATTTTTGGCGAAGTTTCCCCTTCCGGAAGATTGCCCATAACCTTTCCAAAATCCTTGGACCAGCTTCCCGATTACGAAGATTATTCCATGCAAGGACGAACCTATAAGTATATGGATCAAGAACCGCTCTATCCTTTCGGTTATGGCCTCAGCTACGGAGAATTCTCTTATGGCGACCTTGGCATTTCAAAAACATCCATAAAAAACGATGAGAAAGTATCCATATCCATTGATATTTCCAATGAGGGCGATGTGGCAGCAGATGAAGTAGTACAACTTTACATTTCCGATATTGAGGCTTCCGTTGCCGTTCCAAATTTTCAATTGTTCGGGGTGAAAAGGGTCACCCTAGAACCTAAAACCTCTAAAAATATTACCTTCACTTTGGAGCCCACAGTATTCCAGATGGTGAACAATGAAGGCGAGAGGGTTTTTGAACCTGGAGATTTTAAGGTGTATGTTGGCGGTAGCAGTCCCATGCAACGAAGCTTTGAACTGGGAGCACCAAAAATGAGCACAGGAACCATCACCCTTAACTAAACCTATTTAGAGATCAAAGCATGAAAAAATTTATACAGGACGATTTTTTGCTCCGGACGGATTACGCAAAGGAGTTATATCACAACTTCGCAAAAAATCAACCCATAATAGACTTCCACTGCCATCTTCCGGTCAATGAAATTGCAGAAAACAAAAACTTTGCAAACTTGACCAAGATTTGGATCGAGGGTGATCATTATAAATGGAGAGCCATGCGCGCCTTGGGTATCGAAGAAAAATACATTACGGGCAATGCAACCGACGAGGAAAAATTCCACAAATGGGCCCAAACGGTACCCTATTCGCTTAGAAACCCGTTGTATCACTGGACACATCTCGAATTGAGCAGGTATTTTGGCATTGACCAACTGTTGGATACGAAAAGTGCTTCCGATATTTACCGTGACTGCAACAAACAACTTGAAAAAGCTGATTTTTCACCGCAAAATCTAATTAGAAACATGAACGTTGAGGCGGTCTGTACAACGGACGACCCTCTGGACGATTTACGTTTTCATTCCCAGCTGGCGGAATCGGACTATCCTGTAAAAGTACTACCGACCTTTAGGCCAGATGGATTGATCAACATTGAAAAAGCTGACTTCAAGGACTATCTAAGCACCATGTCCAAAATTACAGGGATCGAAATCACCGATTTTGACTCCTTGAAAGAGGCAGCTCGAAAAAGAGTTGATTATTTTCATGAAAATGGGTGCAGACTCTCCGATCACGGTTTGTCCCATGCCTATGGAGTGGAATATACCGAACATCAAGTAAATAACATCTTGTCCCTTCGGTTAGGGGAAAAATCAATTACCGAGAAGGAGGCGGCCATATACAAAACAGCCATTTTAAATATTCTTGGTGAGTTGTACCATGAGAAAAATTGGGTGATGCAGTTGCATCTTGGACCTATCAGGGATACCAACAAAGCAATTCTGAAGAAAGTAGGTATCAACGCAGGGGTCGACAGCATTGGCGATTATCAACATGCCGAACAATTGGCCAGTTTGCTTGACCAGTTAAACATGAAGGATTGTCTTCCCAAGACTATTTTGTACAATTCCAATCCATCGGATAATGCGGTTTTTGCAACCATGGCCGGAAACTTTACAGGAGAGGGAATCAAATCAAAGGTTCAATTTGGTGCCGCTTGGTGGTTTTTGGATCAAAAACAAGGCATTGAAGACCAGTTGAACACCTTGTCCAATATAGGACTGCTCAGCTGCTCTGTAGGAATGCTCACCGATAGCCGAAGCTTTCTATCTTTTCCAAGACATGAATATTACAGAAGAGTACTCTGTAACATGCTGGGCAACGATATTAACGAGGGACTTCTTCCCAATGATATCGAATGGATCGGAAAAATCGTCGAGGACATTACCTACAACAATGCCAAAACCTTTTTTCAGTTCCCCAGTATGGTAAAAAACTTAGTTTAAAACCCTAAATCCAACATAATTTTTTTTGACTAAACAAACCTATAATACATGAAAAAATACACCCGAAACGAGGTATTTACAACGATGGGCGAAACAGGATTCGTTCCGCTTTACTACAATTCCGACCCCGAAATGGTGCAACAGGTGGTGAAAGCCTGTTATGATGGTGGCGCGAGATTATTTGAATTTACCCATCGCGGTGAAAATGCAGAGCGGGTATTTTCCCAACTAGTGGATTTCTGCAATAAGGAATGCCCGGATATGATCTTAGGGGTAGGCTCCGTTACCGACGCAGCCACAGCGTCCAATTTTATCAATATGGGAGCCTCATTTATAGTAACCCCTGTTTTGCGGGAAGATATTGCCATTATCTGTAACAGAAAAAAGATTTTCTGGTCCCCGGGTTGTGGCACCCTTACCGAAATTACAAGAGCAGAGGAATTGGGATGCGAAGTGGTAAAGCTTTTCCCTGCCGAGGTTTATGGCCCTCAGTTCATCAAAGCGGTCAAAGGACCCCAACCTTGGACCAACATTATGCCCACTGGAGGCGTAGATACCACCAAGGAAAATTTGACCAGTTGGTTCGAAGCTGGCGCGACCTGTGTTGGCATGGGCTCCAAACTCATTGATAAACAAGCATTGGTAGCAGGGAATTTTAACCTCATCACTCAACAGGTAAAAGAAGTACTAGCCATCATACAAGAGATCAAAAAAGTATGAAATCCTGGTGGTTCCCCGTAATTTTTGTCTTTCTTCTTTCGTGCCGACCGGAGAACAAGGATGTCAATTCCATAAAATTGGCCCACAGTCTCAGTGTAAACCATCCAGTACACGAGGCAATGGTGTACATGGCCGACTTGGTTGAAAAAAAATCGGAGGGCAAGCTTAAAATTGAAATTTACCCGAGTAGTCAATTGGGTTCCGAAAAACAATGCTTGGAGCTACTGCAAATTGGCAGTTTGGGCATGACGAAGGTATCTGCCGCAGTTATGGAAAACTTTTCACCCGACCTTAAAGTGTTGGGCTACCCTTATATTTTCCGTGACAATGCACATCGATTTAAAATATATGATGGTGAAATCGGAAAAAAACTGCTTTCGGGTTCCGAGCAATATTGGCTCAAAGGACTGACATATTTTGATGCCGGGAACCGATCCTTTTATACCAAGGACACTCCCATCGAAAAACCAAAAGATCTTCAGGGGCTAAAAATTCGTGTCATGCAAAGTCCTACAGCCATTGAAATGGTCAAACAATTTGGCGGCTCCCCCACCCCGATTTCCTGGGCCGAGCTTTATACCTCCCTTCAGCAGGGTGTCGTGGACGGAGCAGAGAACAATCTTCCAAGCTTTTACTCATCCAAACATTACGAGGTCTGCAAATATTTTTCCCTTAATGAACACAGCTCCATACCGGATATTTTGGTGATCGGAACAATCACTTGGAACAAATTGAATCAACAAGAAAAGGAATGGGTTATGGAAGCGGTTGAAGAAGCTACGGTTTTGCAAAGGGAACTTTGGGAAAAAGCCGAACGCGAAGCCTTGGATGAAATAAAAAAGGCAGGCGTACAAGTGATACATCCCGATAAATCGCTTTTTGAAGAAAAAGCTGAACCAATGCTACAGTCCTTAAGAGAAAAAGACAGCCATTTGTATGAACTGGTGGAAGAAATTAAAAAAGTACAATAATGAAAGTGAAACAGCATATTGATACATTTCTGGAGTGGGTGTTGGTCGTACTATTGGCTGCAATGGTGCTCGATGTTGTTTGGGGAGTGATCACCAGGTATTTGTTGGAAAGTCAAAGTTCCTGGACCGATGAACTTGCCCGCTTTTTATTGGTTTGGCTCAGTATTTTGGGAGCTGCCTATGCGTCGGGCAAAAAACTTCATATCGCAATCGATCTTTGGCCACAGAACCTTGATCCAAAAAAACAAAATTACCTGAACTTCATCGTTCATCTTGTGGTGTTGCTCTTCGTCGTATCGGTTTTTTTGATTGGAGGGTTGCGATACGTTTATATTTCCTTTGAGTTGGGACAAACCTCGCCAGCGCTGCAGCTACCTATCGGATTTGTAAATATGGTTTTGCCCATATCAGGGGTTTTTATTCTTTACTACAAGCTTTCAGAACTTTTTGCATTACTAAAAAACATGAAGAATGGAAATTAGTATTCTTATCCTAAGCTTTCTTATATTGATTTCCCTTCGGGTACCTGTTGCCTGGAGCCTGGGGGTTTCATCCATTTTAACCTTGTTGGTCAGTGTTGACACATTTCCCGCCCTTACCACCATTGCTCAACGATTGGTAACAGGCTTGGACAGCTTTTCTATCCTCGCCATTCCATTTTTTATTTTAGCAGGTCACATTATGAACAAGGGGGGTATTGCAGAACGCTTGATAGCCTTTGCAAAAAGTTTGGTGGGCGCATTGCCCGGTGGATTGGCACACGTCAATATTGTGGCGGCCATGTTGTTCGGGGCCATAGCAGGATCGGCTGGTGCAGCTGCTGCAGCTATTGGCGGCTTTATGTCCGACAAAATGGAAGAATCTGGTTACGATAAAGGGTTTGGGGTTGCGGTTAACGTAACCTCGGCCACTACGGGACTTGTAATACCTCCCAGCAATATTTTCATCATATATTCGGTGGCAAGTGGGGGCGTTAGCATTGGAGCATTGTTTTTGGCTGGTTATCTACCAGGACTTATCACCGGGCTCCTGTTAATGATCGTGGCCTACATTTGGGCCAAACGAAAAGGATATCCCACGGCGGACCGCAGTTCTTTAAAGACCATTTTCAAAACTTTTTTGAATGCACTTCCAAGTTTGTTTTTGTTGATTGTGGTCATCGGTGGTATTGTAGCGGGAATATTTACAGCAACGGAAGCATCATCGGTAGCAGTTATCTATTGCTTGGTTTTGGCTATGGCCTATAAGGAAATATCCTTCAAGGACATTCGTCCTATTTTGGTGGAATCCTCATCCACCATTGCCATTGTGATGCTGCTTATTGCCGTGTCCATTGCCATGTCATGGGTACTTTCTTACGAGAACATTCCCCAAGCGGTAACCGAGGTATTATTAGGGTTGAGCGATAACAAAATAATGGTGATTATCTTGATCAACATCATCTTACTTGTTGTTGGCATTTTTATGGACATGACACCTGCTGTATTGATCTTTACCCCCATATTTTTGCCAGTGGTCACTGCAATCGGTATAGACCCGGTACATTTTGGGATCATCATGGTATTGAATCTTTGTATAGGCCTATGCACACCACCAGTAGGTTCGGTACTTTTTATAGGTGTAGGGGTTGGTAAAACAACGATTCAAAAAGTCATCCGCCCATTGTTGCCATTGTTTTTGGCCATGATCCTGGCGCTTATATTGGTAAGTGTTTTTCCAGAGTTGAGCCTTTGGCTTCCAAGCCTCTTCGGGTTTTAGGATTGCACCTTTTTTAAAGAAGAACCACGGGCAATGATTTCGGTCCCCAATACGGTGATTTCAGAAAGATCGGTATCATAACTTTGTGCCGAATGCTCAAGGATTCTTTTGGCCGAAATAGCTCCCATTTTGCTCGCAGGGTGCGACACAGTTGATAAAGATGGTTGTACTATTGATGAAATTGGGTCGTCGTTAAAACCGATAACGGCCAATTCATCCGGAACCTTCACCCCCATTTTTTTTGCGCACATAATGGCGCTCACACCCGTAGTATCGTTCGCGGCGAAGATACCGTCCGGAGGGTTGGACATCTTCAGTAACTTTTCGGTGGCTTTGGTTCCCTCATCAAAACTCAAGGTCTTAAAATTAACAACAAGTTTGTCCTCTATAGGCAATCCATGTTCGCGAAGTGCATCCAAATAGCCTTTTCTCCTTTCCAAGTATACGTTTCGGTGCTTTGCACCAGCAAAATGTGCAATTCTTTTACAGCCCTGATCTATCAAATGTTTTGTGGCCGAATACCCTGCGGTATAGTTATCGATAACCACTTTGTACGAATTGAAATTGCTTGGAACACGATCAACGAACACGATCGGGATTCCATTTTCCACGAATTTTTTGAAATGCTCCATATCTTTCGTTTCCATGGACAAGGAAACAATCAGACCGCTGATCCTACTATCATAAAGCGCATTGCTATTGTTGATCTCGCTTTGGTATTTATCGTTGGATTGGCTTATCAAAACATTATATCCAGCCTTTCGTGCCGTTTTTTCGATTCCACTGATCAATGAGGATACAAATGGCCTGTTTATCCTGGAAATGAGCACTCCAATGGTATTGCTCTTGTTATTTCTTAATCCGGCTGCCAAGTTATTGGGTCGATATCCCATTTCTTCAGCGGCCTCCTTGATCAATTTTGCCGTTTTTTTGCTGATGCTCTTATGGTTGTTCAGCGCCCTGGAAATGGTTGAGGGAGAATAGTTCAACTCTTTAGCAAGATCGTATATGGTAACCTCTTTTTTAATCTTCATTGTTCAAATTGCAATTAGATTATTCAAGTCGAGGAATGCTATTTGACTTGAACTATTGGTGACTAATTTAACTTTTAGTTTCCTTATACAATAATTTTTTAAAATCGATTTTTTAAAATCGCCTCTTTCCGAGACATTTACAATATGGTAAAAAGGCGCTGCACCCTTTATAAAGTGCACTTCCCAAAAAGAAAATGGAATTTTAATTTACGCAATCGGTTCCGTTAACTATATTTGAAAAAATATATAAAAAAATACGTAATTTTTGATCAATGTATTGGATAGGTTATGATATTGGTAGTTCCTCGATAAAAGTTGCACTGGTGGAAGCCGGGAATGGCAAGGTAAAGGACATTGTGCAGGAACCCAAAAAAGAAATGCCGATCGATTCCGTAAACATAGGTTGGGGCGAACAAAACCCTGAGATGTGGTGGAAATATGCTTGCTTGGCGACCCAGCAAATCATTTCAAAGAACTCTATTGATAAAAATACGATCAAAGGCATTGGAATATCTTACCAAATGCACGGATTGGTCGTGGTGGACAAGTCCCAAAATGTACTTAGGCCCTCCATAATTTGGTGTGATAGTAGGGCCGTGGACATAGGTGAACAATTGTTCCAAAATTCAGGAAAATCCAAATGCGTAGAGCATTTATTGAATTCCCCTGGCAATTTTACCCTTTCCAAACTCAAATGGGTAAAAGACAACGAACCTGACACCTTTGCCAAAATAGATAAGTTTATGCTGCCCGGCGATTTCTTGGCGATGAAACTTACCGGTACCTGTGTCACCACCCCCTCTGGACTTTCGGAGGGAATCATGTGGGATTTCAAAGAAAACAAAGTGGCTTCCTGGTTGTTGGAGGATGCTGGAATAGACCCAGTTTCAGTTCCCGAAATTCGTCCCTCCTTTTCCGAGCAGGGCATTGTAAACAAACAAGGTGCATTAGAATCTGGGCTGCCCGAGGGTATTCCTGTAATGTACCGGGCCGGTGACCAACCAAACAACGCGTTGGCGCTCAACGTGATGGAACCGGGCGAAATTGCTGCAACCGGCGGAACATCGGGCGTGGTGTATGCCATATCGGGACAGAAAAAAACACAGGAGCATACCCGCATCAACAGTTTTGCCCACGTAAACCATTCAAAAGAAGATACAAGGATCGGTAAACTTTTATGCATCAACGGTACCGGAATCCAATACAGTTGGGTTCGCTCCGAACTGAGCCAAGGCATCGGTTATGATATCATGAACCAGCAAGCCGAGTCGGTTCCGATAGGTTCGGACGGACTTCATATCCTGCCTTTTGGAAACGGGGCGGAACGCATGCTGAACAATATCAATAAAGGATCTCGTATGTTGAACATCAATTTCAACGTTCACAAGGCATCCCACATATATAGGGCTGCATTGGAAGGGATTGCTTTTTCGTTTGTATACGGAATGGAAATTTTAAAAAATGATGGTGTTGACATCACATCCATAAAAGCGGGGAACGACAATCTTTTTAGGGCAGGTGTTTTTTCAAAAACAATAGCCACCCTTTCCAACAGCAAAATCGATATTGTTGAAACCACTGGCGCAGTTGGGGCCGCTAGGGCTGCTGCCTATGCTTCAGGTGACTTCAACAGCATTGGTGAAGCAACGGCCACCGATAAAGTTCAGCAGACATACGAACCTGATGCTTCCGCGGACAGATACAAAGAAGCCTATCAAGCATGGAAAAATAATCTAAACGAATACATACACAATTGAATTTTAAATATTATGATTACGACAGGAGATAAGGAATTTTTTAAGGGAATAGGTAAAATTTCATTTGAAGGAAAGAAATCGGACAATCCGCTATCCTTTAAATATTACGACGAAAACAAAGTAGTCGCCGGTAAAACAATGAAAGAGCATTTTAAATTTGCCATTGCCTACTGGCATACCTTTACCGGAACCGGTGGCGACCCTTTCGGGGCACCTACCCAAAATTTCCCTTGGTTGACCAACACAGATCCTATACAACAGGCCAAGGACAAAATGGATGCGGCATTCGAGTTCATCACAAAGATTGGGGCTCCCTACTACTGCTTCCATGATTTCGATTTGATAGATGAAGGAAAAACATTGGCGGAATCCGAAAAAAGATTGGAAATCATTACCGATTATGCCAAAGAGAAAATGTCCGCCTCCGGAGTAAAACTGTTATGGGGAACGGCAAATTGCTTCAGTAATCCAAGATACATGAACGGTGCTGCGACCAATCCAGATTTTGATGTGGTGGCCTACGCCGGTGCCCAAGTGAAGAATGCCATTGACGCCACTATAAAATTAGGAGGTGAAAACTACGTTTTCTGGGGAGGACGCGAAGGATACATGTCGCTGCTCAACACCGATATGGGCCGTGAACAAGATCATATGGCCAGGTTCCTTCACATGGCCAAGGACTATGCTCGTGCACAAGGTTTCAAAGGAACCTTCTTTATTGAGCCAAAACCTATGGAGCCTACAAAACATCAGTATGATTTCGATTCAGCTACCGTACTGGGCTTTTTGAACAAATACGGTCTCCAAGATGATTTCAAACTCAACATTGAGGTAAACCATGCAACATTGGCCCAACATACCTTTGAGCATGAACTGCAAGTTGCAGCCGACAACAACATGCTGGGCAGTATCGATGCCAATAGGGGCGATTACCAAAACGGATGGGATACCGATCAGTTTCCTGTGGATGTTTATGAACTTACCCAGTCCATGTTGATTATTTTGGAAGCTGGCGGATTCCAAGGGGGCGGTGTAAACTTTGATGCGAAAATCAGAAGGAATTCTACCGATCTGGAAGATATCTTCCACGCGCACATTGGTGGTATGGATGCTTTTGCCAGAGCTTTGATGGCAGCGAGCGATATTCTTGAAAATTCAAAATATAGCCAAATGCGCAAAGAGCGCTACGCATCTTTTGACTCCGGTTCCGGAAAGTCATTTGAAGATGGCAAACTTAGTTTGGAAGATCTTCACAAACATGCATCTGCTAACCAGGACATCAAAAAGCGTAGTGGTAAACAGGAATTGTTTGAGAACATCATCAACCAACATATTTAATTGCCGATTTTGATCAAGCAAACCAATAGTTAAAATGGAATCAGTTTTAGAAAGGCCGGATTGGATCGTACTAGGCATCTATTTTTTGGCCTTGATAGGAGTGGCCGTTTGGGTGGTATCCCAAAAAAACAAGAACACGGAAGACTACTTTTTGGCCGGTAGAAATGTGGGGTGGTTCGTTATAGGCGCCTCCATTTTTGCCTCCAACATTGGCTCCGAGCACGTGGTGGGACTTGCCGGTACCGGGTTTGAATCGGGTACCCCGATGGCCCATTACGAGCTGCATGCGTGGATCGTACTGCTATTGGGATGGTTGTTCCTGCCCTTCTATATCCGAAGCGGGGCGTTTACCATGCCCGAGTTTTTGGAAAAACGTTTCGATAGCAAGTCACGCTGGTTTTTGTCCATTTTTTCTTTGGTTGCCTATGTATTGACCAAGGTTTCGGTAACCATTTATGCCGGTGGAATCGTAGTTTCCGAACTTTTGGGGATTCCTTTTTGGTACGGGGCCATCGGAGTAGTGGTATTCACGGGAATATACACGGTTATCGGTGGAATGAAGGCCGTAATCTATACCGAAACCTTACAAACGGTAATCCTGATATTGGGTTCCTTGATCATCACGTACTTGGGACTTAAAGAAGTAGGTGGTTGGGGACAGTTGCACGAAACCGTTACAACCGTCAGTCCAGAACATTTTAATATGTGGAGACCGATGAGCGACCCCGATTTTCCTTGGACAGGACTTTTGTTCGGGGGAACCATCGTAGGGGTTTGGTACTGGTGTACCGATCAATATATTGTTCAGCGGACACTTGCGGCCAATAATATTAAAATAGGAAGACGGGGTGCCATTTTTGGGGCATACCTTAAACTGATGCCTATTTTGATATTTTTGATTCCTGGTATCATTGCATTTGCTTTGACCATACAAAACCCGGAGGTGTTTGCAGTAGATCGTGCCGATAGGGCTTTCCCCATGCTGGTGAAAACCCTGCTCCCGGTTGGATTGAAAGGTTTGGTCGCCGGTGGTCTGATGGCAGCCTTGATGAGCTCGTTGGCATCCGTGTTCAACTCCTGTTCCACCATTTTTACCATTGATATCTACAAAAAGTTGCACCCTCAAAAAAGTGAGCGTGAACTGTTGACCATTGGTAAGGTCGCAACAGGAATCATCGTAGTCCTTGGTATTATATGGATTCCCATTATGGACAAAATTGGAGGTGGGGTCATGTACCAATACCTTCAAAATGTGCAATCCTACGTAGCTCCACCCGTGACCACAGTTTTTTTACTGGGAATTATTTGGAAGCGTGTAAACTCCAAAGCAGCCATTACTACATTATTGGCCGGCTTGGTGCTTTTGGTTTTAAGGTTGGGTTCCGAGATTTACTATCAACCGGAGATATCGGCAGGAACCGAGGTTTCCGGTATCCTTTTCCAATTCGCCACGGTGAATTTTTCCCATATGGCGATTTTCATGTTTTTGTTTTCGGTGGCCCTCTGTATTGCGGTAACCTTAGCAACTTCACCTCCGGACTACGCGAGGATCAAAGGTTTATCCTTTGGTACCTTGTCCCCCGAGGACCGTATTGCTTCCAAGGGAAGTTACAGTAAGATAGATGTGGTACTGTCCGTACTTTTGGTCGTCATCGTCATTGGAATTCTATCCTATTTTACGGGTTGAAACAAATAAAAATCAATCAGAAAAAAGCCCCATAAAAATGGGGCTTTTTATATTTATTGACATTTGATTTCCATAAGGTTGGTTTTTGAATCACAATCGATTGCAAAACCAAAGAAATAAAAAAGTTATCGGGCCACCCGTCCGGATGCATCGCCTTCCATTAACTTCTCCACTTCTGCAATGGTTGCCAAATTCGCATCGCCATATATAGTATGCTTCAAACAGGAAGCTGCTACGGCAAAATCCAATGCTTTTTGGTCATCTTCGTAAGTGTTCAGACCATAAATAAGGCCTCCCATAAAACTATCTCCCCCTCCCACTCTATCCACAATATGGGTGATTTGATATGTTGGGGATTTGTACATTTTTTCTCCATCGTACATTACACCTGCCCACGTATTGTGCGAGGCGCTGATGGAACCTCGTAAAGTGGTGATTACTTTTTTGGCCCTTGGAAATTTTTCCATCATTTGCTCGCAAACGGATAGGAACGCTTCCGCGGTAACATCCTTTCCATCTTTATGCACATCGAGTCCTTGAGGATGGATTCCAAAGTGTTTATGGGCATCTTCCTCATTTCCAAGAATCACATCGCAGTAGGAAACCAAGGGCGTCATGATGGTCTCGGGCTCCACACCATATTTCCACAACTTTGCCCTATAATTCAAATCTGTGGAAATGGTAAGTCCCATCTCACTTGCCACTTTCACCGCTTCCAAACACGTATCCGCAGCTCCTTGGGAAATGGCCGGAGTTATTCCGGTCCAATGGAACCAATGGGCATCCTTGAACACCGATTTCCAATCAATGGTGCCTGGTTCAATCTCCGCCATTGCAGAATGTGCCCTGTCATAAACCACCTTGCTTCCCCTGCTTACGGCACCGGTTTCCAAAAAGTAAATCCCCAACCTGTCACCACCAAAAACAATGTGATTGGTTCCAACATTACGTTTTCGCATTTCCATGAGCGCACATTCCCCAATGTCATTCTTTGGTAAACGGGTCACGAACTCCACTGGCAGGCCGTAATTGGCCAAGGACACCGCTACATTGGACTCGCCACCGCCGTAGATCACATTAAACTCCGATGCCTGCGAAAACCGAAGGTTTTCTTTGGGCGCCAATCGAAGCATAATCTCTCCAAATGTTACTATTTTTTTCATTTTAGCTGTTTTGTTAAACATTGATTACTAGACCAAGCAAACTACTATATTCTTGGGAAATATGATTGGATTTCTTCAAGATTTTTGGAACAATTTCAATACATTTTGAAGGAAACCCTTCAAAATTATCCAACCGTTCAGATGAGGAGTTTAAACAAGATTTTCCAGGCTCGTTTTAATGAAGAAACTATCCATAAAACACCTTCATTAATGCCCGGAACAAATCTTCGGCCAGAACATAATTGCAAAGTAATAGTCCTAGGCAATTTTTTCCGAAGTCAACATTGGCTAAATTAGCCCCAATATGAGTTCGCCGAATCCCATCTTAACAACCATAATTTTTGTGTTTGCCCTACAAGCGATGGTCTTGGGCATTATGCTCTTCGTTAAAAGGCCGAGACGAGAACCGAACATCTTCCTTTCGCTGCTCATTGTGTTTTTTGCCCTCATGGCATTCAACATTGCGTTGGTAAACGTACTCCATAGCTACAACATGTTTCCTGTGTTCAGGTATGTTCAGCTTGAGCTTCTCTTTGGTATTGGCCCGTCGTTATATTTTTACACCAAAAGTGTTACCGACCAGCAGTTTAGGTTCACCAAAAAAGACCTTGTGCACTTTGTTCCAGTGCTCTTGGAATTTATTTTTTACCGCACCCCATTTTACAGATTGGGAGCCGACGGCATATACGAGACCCCTGCCCATCCCTACACCAAAATTTATCTGGCAGAACAGTGGTTGGGCATTTTGTCCATTACGGTTTATACCATCGTTTCTATTCGGGTTTTGTACCAATATCAAAATTGGCTCAAACAGAACTATTCCAATCTGGAAAACCGGTCACTGGATTGGTTAAAATTACCTGTGATTGTTTACTCCGTATTTTGGATAGGCTGGATGGTTCTTACCGAAATTGACCGCTATCTGTTTGATGGAGGTTTGCGGAAATTCTATTTCCTGCCCACGTTTGTTGGTCTTGCCATTGTAACCTATTGGATTGGGTTCAAGGGATATGTAAAAGCCAAAACGGATACTTCGGGGTATTTATCACGAAAAAAAATAGCCGATGAAAGTGTACATAACCCGGCATGGGCAGATAAGATCACGGATATCATGGAAAGCAAAAAACCTTACCTTGACCCTGAACTTGATCTGACCAAGTTGGCCGAACTTGTAAACTTGAATCCCAAACAGGTTTCCCATACCATAAACCGTAGCTTTTCCAAAAACTTTTATGAATATGTGAACAGCTATCGTGTGGAGACGTTCAAAAAATTATCAACCGATCCAGAATATCAAAAAATGACCCTTCTTGGTATTGCTTTCGAGTGCGGATTTAAATCAAAATCCACTTTTAACGATGCCTTTAAAAAAATTACGGGTAAAACGCCCAGCCAATACATCAATCAACAAAAAAAGTAGTCCGAAAGGAAGCAGTCGGTCGCTTCGTTTTACCTACCCGTCTAGTTTTGCAGAAAATTTAAAATTGATGAAAGCCATTTTTTTACCCACCGCTTCTTTGTATAAAATCTTCCTTACATTGAACGTGTTATGTTGGACAAACATCTTTGCACAAAACCATTTTTCAAAAGAAGAAATTTTGGAAGACTTGGTATTTCTGAAGGAGTCTTTGGCAGAAGCACACTATAATTTATATGCCTATACGCCAAAATCGCAGTTTGACAAGAATTACAACCTCATCAAACAAGGAATACAAAAAGATAGTTTTAGCCTGTTGGAAGCTACGTCAATCTTTCAAAAGGTAATTTCAAAAGCGAACAATGGCCATACTGAAATTAATTTCCCAGGTACTTCCTACGGACAATATGCCAATTCCGGCGGTACGCTGTTTCCTCTGGAAATTGCCTTCGAGAACGGCAAATCCCTCATCCGAAAAAACTGGTCCAGCAATACCGATATCAAAATTGGTGCTGAAATCCTAAGCATCAATGGAACAGCCATGTCCGAGATTTTATCCAAAATAAATCCATTGCTGTCTGCTGAACGCCCCTATTTTAAAAATGCCAAAATAGAATTGTATTCGTTTCCAAGGTTGTACTGGCAGGCTTATGGAAAACAGGACCGTTTTGAGGTTACCATCAGATCTAACGGAGTTACAAAGACCTATTTAGTGGATGCCATAGCCTTGATTGAAGGTTATGAAATGAAAAGGAACGAATTGATCGATTCCGACAGAAAATTGGAGTTCATTGGAAAATCCGCCTACCTCAAACCTGGAAATTTTAGCGGAAATGAAGAAGAATATCGCCAATTTATCGATTCGGCATTTGGTCAAATAATAGAGAGAAAGAGCAAAAATCTTATTGTGGACCTTAGGAACAATGGCGGTGGCGACGATTCTTATAGCGATTATCTGGTCTCCTATGTTGCGAACAGACCGTTCAAATGGCATTCCAGCTTTAAACTAAAGACCAGTAAGTTTTTAAAGGAGCATGTGCGAAAAAAGTATGATACGACGAGTACATTTTGGCAAAGTATTCTCAACCATAAAAACGGTGAGGCGTTTGATTATGATTTTGAACCCCGCGAACCTCAACCACCATCCAAAAGATTTGTGGGAAATCTTTATGTTCTGGTCAACCGGCAATCCCATTCGCAAGCTGCGGTAACGGCGGCCCAAATTCAGGATTACCACTTTGGGACCATTGTTGGGGAAGAAACGGGTGAATATCCTACGCTGTACGCTTCACAATTTCAATATGCACTTCCAAACACGAAAATCACCGTTAATGTTTCCAAAGGGTATACCATACGCGTGAACGGCAGCACCAAAAAGGAAGGAGTGGTTCCCGACATCAGAATCCAAGATCATTTATTGGACGAAAAAGATGAAATCCTGAACGGTCTGCTTCAAACCATAAATTAAGCTGCATACTTGAATACCGTGGATTCGACCTAGAGCTCCCTGATCTTTATATCCCGAAACCATGTTTCAAAATACCAATATTGAAGTGAAATCTTGCCATTTGTATATTTTCCGAACTCTGGATATTTGGAAAAATGGGACTCGGCAATCATTTCCTCCCACTCTGGTGAATTCAAATCCTGCTCGGCGGTCAACACACCGTTTAGATAGAATGCAATTTTACCGTCCTCCTGCCTGATCGTGGTCTTGTTCCAATCACCCTGCCTGATCTCTACCTTGTTCTGCTGGGGCAGAAAAGCATACAGGCAACCTGGGCTCTTCTCCGTAACATCATAATCCATGTGGTCCGCTCCCAAAATCTGATATTCAGGGCCGCTTTGCCATGCAGTGGGAACATTGGGCAGTTCCTGTACATTGATGAAAACCCCACTATTTCCGTTGCCTGCAATTTTCCACTCCAAGGACAGTTCGTAATTGGAATAGGATTTGTCCGTCACCAAATCGCCCGCGGCCAAGGACTCGTCGTTTGCATTGCTGTGCAGCTCCCCATCAACAACCTCCCATACGGACTTGGCCCCTGAGTCGTTGTACAAGTGCCATCCTTCCAGGCTCTTACCATCAAAAAGCAGTTCCCAACCTTGTTCTTTTTCCACTTCCAACAATTCATTGTGACTGGCATTTTCCTCGGCCGCCTTTTTGGTGCGCCAAGCATTGGACGTTTCTTCTTTCTTTTTCTCGCCTTGGCAGGAAACCAAAATCATTAGTGCAAAAAGTAGGGTCGTGATTCTTGTGTGCATGCTTAGTTGTATTTGTTTTTTTGTGCAGTGTTTAAAGATAGAAAAAGTATCCGACCTTAGATGGTTTAAATACTATTGGCACACATCAAAAAGTCCGGATAATGTGACCAAGGTCACTTTGGCTAAGCATTGGATTTTATAACTTGCCGCACATAATACCACTAACGATGAAAGGAAATTTTGCAGCTCTTATCAATAGCGACCAACTTACCCTTATCGATTTTTCCGCAGAATGGTGCGGCCCTTGTAAGATGTTGGCACCCATTTTAAAACAGGTCAAGGACGAGATGGGCGATTCTTTGAAAATAGTAAAAATAGACGTGGACAAAAACCAGGGCCTTGCCAACACCTATCAAGTAAAGGGCGTGCCCACGATGATTTTCTTTAAAAACGGAAAACAGCTTTGGAGAAAATCCGGCGTGCTCCAAAAAAATGAAATAGTGCAGTTGGCGAAGTCATTTTTGTAGGTCTATTCAAAGAGATGGATTACCAAAAATGGTACTTTGGAATTAAAAGTGACCTTTTTGATGACGGGTTCTCTGGTCAATTTTTCAAAAAAGGAATGATCTTGGTTGATCATTGCGACCATATCTATGGCCTTGTCACTATCGACCAATTTTTGAACGGTATGGTTGATAGAAACGTCCTTTTCGACCTCAACAAACTCAAAATCGATTGTTTTTAGCCTTTTCTTAAGTGTATTTTTAGATTGTATCTGCTCTGTAGTGAGCCCATCTAAATTTCCCACATGGGCAATCCATAATTTGGCATTGAACTGCTCTATGATGTTCAGCAATGGTTTGAGCTCATAATTTTCAAACAGATGCTCATAGCCCGTCGCCAATAGAATATTCTGTATCGTTCCGACCGTTCTATAATCGTCCGGGACAACCAAAACGGGACAAAAGTCTATCTCCTTGACCACCTTGTAAGCATTGCTGCCCATAAACACCTCCTTAAGTCCGGATGCACCTTTGGTTCCCAAAATAATGTAATCGATTCCCTCTTTATAAACCGTTTTTCCTATGGCGTTCACTAAAGTATCCGCTATGGATAGGGCTTTGAAACCATGATCCGGGTTTAGGTCAAAACTCTTGATCTTTTCCAGCTCTCGATGTAAATCACGTTCCGATTGCTCCTTCATCAAATTGTACAAACGGGTATCGTTTGCCCCTGCCATTTTGGTAGAAAGACCTGAAGCCCCAACTTGATAAGCATTGATGACGAAAAAATCACAGGGGACATTCTTGAACATAATCAAGGTATAGGCAATCGCATTCCATGCATTTTTGGAGAAATCTGTTGGCAATATGATTCTTTTTTTTCTCAACGCTTCACCGGTTTATGTTCTGCATTACCAAAAAGGGTATTTTGATTTTTAGTCCGAGCAGATCTACCGTGGACCTGTACAGCATATCCTCAAAAAAGGAATGACGGGAATTCATCATTACCAACATTACAGCCTCAATCTTATCGATGTGTTCCAGAATTACCTCGGCTTTGTTCTTTATGGGGGTCGTTTCAAAGTGCAAATAAGACTTGGTCAGGGCCCCTTCCAAAAACAAACGGTTATCTTCCTGTCTTGGGCTCAGTTCGTCAAAATCGGTTATGTACAAACAATGGATCCTGGACTTGAACTTTCTCGCAAGATCTCCCAAAAGTTTAAGCTCTCTGCGCTTGTAGGGCAGCAAATAGTCGGTAGGAAAAAGAATTGCCTTGGGCTGTCTGTATTCAAAATCTTCCGGGATGGCCAAAACAGGGCACTTGACATATTTAAATATTTCCACCGTAAAACTGCCAAATGTGGTCTTGTGGTCGCTGGTCTCCCCTTTGGTTCCCATCACCACTACATCTATGTTCATCTCATCCACAAAATCGTTTATTCCATCAATCAGGTTGTCAAAACTTGCAATGGTCTCAAAATTATGCAACGGGTTGGGCGGTTCACCGATAACTGCATTGACCAACTCATCCAATTTTTTCTTTGTTTCCTGTTCCTTTTCTTTTTTGAGATGCGCAATATCCTCTTTGGCCACTGTCCTAAATTCCCCATAAACTTCTTCACCATAAGCATGTAGTACAAAAAAGCAAGCACGCTCACATTTGAACAGCTGCTGTGCATATTGCAGGGCATGCAGCGCGTTTTGTGAAAAATCGGTCGGAATCAATATGGTTTTCATGACACTCGGGCTTTTTCCAAAGATATAGGTCTGGATTTTTGCAGAAAATGATATTCGTCAATCCCCTATACCTCAAAAATTTAACAACTTAAGCCTTTATAGCAAGAGTTTTGCACCCGATTTCTTGTCGTTAACCCGAAGCATATGGGTGTTTAGGGGATTGCTATGTTAAATTCTTGATACTCACTTTCAATGAATATTGCACTAGCGCTATCTTTGAATGCAGTCTGTTTTTAATTAAAAACAGCACCACCAACCACCAAGCCAAGATGAAAGTAAAATATATAGTCTACACCCTATTAGTTGTTGGAGCAGGTGCCCTAATTGCCTACAGAATCAAATCCAACTCCCAGGTCGGCAATTCAGGACCAACAGGACCAAGAATTGCCACGGTATCGGGCATGGTTCTACGGCCCCAGGTTTTTGAGGACAATATTTCAATTTCAGGGACATTGGAGCCCGATGAACAGATAGAGATCAGGAGCGAAGTATCCGGAATAGTGGAAAGCATCAATTTTAAGGAAGGACGAAAAGTTTCCGAGGGACAAGTGCTGGTCAAAGTCAACGATGTAGAACTCCAGGCCCAGCTTTCCAAAGCATTGACCGCTCGAAAATTGGCCGCCGAAAACGAAAGAAGGGCCAAGCTCCTTTTGGAAAAACAAGCCATAAGTCAAGAAGAATATGATATTGCAAGTGCTGATTACCAGTCAGCAAGTGCCGAAGCGGAGCTTATCAGTTCCCAGTTGTCAAAGACAACTCTGAAAGCTCCGTTTTCCGGTACTATTGGACTGCGTTCCATTTCCAAAGGAACCTACGTGACGCCATCCACCGTAATTGCGAAGCTCGTGAACACGGATGATTTGAAGATTACGTTCTCGGTCCCGGAAAAATATGCATCACAGGTACATGTGGGCACGGTATTGAACTTTACTGCGTCAAATTCCAAAAAGGAGTACGAGGCCACCATTTATGCCATAGACCCAGAAATAGAGGTCACCACCAGAACACTTAGGGTACGTGCCGTAATGGACAATCGCGATGAAAATTTATATCCCGGTGGATTTGCCAATGTGATATTGCCCTTGGAAACGGTCAACGATGCGTTATTGGTCCCCACGGAATCCTTGATACCCGTTCAAAATGGAAAAAGAGTGTTTATTTCCGAAAATGGAAAGGCGAAGGAAGTAGATGTTGAAACGGGTGCGCGCACCGGAAGCTCCGTAAGGGTGGTCTCCGGCCTAAAAGCTGGGGATACCATAATCACCTATGGGGTAATGGCCGTTCAAAATGGCAATCCCATCAAGGTAGAACTGGAAGAAGTCAAAACCAACAGAACGCTTACAGCAGAATAATGAACCTATCTACCTTAAGCATAAAAAGGCCCGTACTTGCAATCGTAATGAACATTGCCATAGTTCTGTTCGGGGCTATTGGGTACACTTTTTTGGGAATACGTGAATATCCTTCCATAGACCCTGCCCAAGTTTCGGTACGTACCAACTACTCCGGTGCCAATGCCGATATTATTGAGTCCCAGATTACAGAACCATTGGAAAAAGCCATCAACTCCATAGATGGTATACGAAATATTAGTTCCTCCAGTGTCCAAGGGTCAAGTTCCATTAGCATTGAATTTAATTTGGACAAAAACCTTGAGGAAGCGGCAAACGATGTAAGGGACAAGGTTTCCCAAGCCGTTAGAAGTCTTCCCGAAGACCTTGATGCTCCTCCCGTTGTTTCCAAGTCGGATTCCAATGCGGAACGTATTTTGTCCATGACCATTGAAAGTGACAACAAAAACATCTTAGAGCTGTCCGACTACGCCGAAAATGTGATTGCGCAGCGCCTTGAAACCATACCTGGTGTAAGCAGCATCCAAATTTGGGGACAGCGCAGGTATGCCATGCGGTTGTGGATAGACCCTATCCGACTTGCATCCTACGGACTTACCGTTGCTGATGTGCGCAGTGCCTTGTTGGCCCAAAACATTGAATTGCCTTCCGGCAAATTGACGGGGGACAACACAGAACTTACCGTCAAAACCATTGGCAACCTGAACACCGAAGAAGAATTCAACAATATCGTAATCATGGCCGATGGTGAAAAGTTGGTGCATTTGAGCGATATCGGGACGGCATCTTTGGAAGCGGAAAATATGGAGACCAAGATGACCAATCTTGGACAGCCCATGGTGGCCACTGCAATAATTCCGCAACCCGGCACCAACTATCTGGAAATCGCGGACGCGTTTTACAAAGAGTACGAGCAGCTCAAAAAAGACTTGCCAGGGGGGTTCAGGCTCAACATTGTGGTGGACGACACGGTATTTGTTCGAAAAGCCATTACCGAAGTAGCAGAAACACTTTTGATATCGATTATCCTCGTAATCCTGGTCATTTATCTCTTTTTCAGAAACTGGTCCATGGCCCTGAGACCTCTCATTGATATTCCGGTCTCCTTGATCGCCACATTCTTTATTATGTGGTTGTTCGGATTTTCCATAAACGTACTTACCCTTTTGGCCATTGTACTTGCCACAGGTCTTGTAGTGGACGATGGTATTGTGGTCACTGAAAATATTTATAAGAAAGTAGAGGAAGGCATGAGTCCAATCGAAGCGGCCATCAAGGGATCCAAAGAAATCTTTTTTGCCGTAATCTCCATTTCCGTGACCTTGGCCGCGGTATTTCTGCCCATTATCTTTTTAGAAGGATTTGTTGGGCGGTTGTTTAGGGAATTTGGTGTGGTCCTGAGTGCTGCGGTATTGGTGTCCGCCTTCGTATCGTTGTCCCTCACTCCCATGTTGAACGCTTATTTGATCAAACCTGGAAAACAAAAGCAATCCAAGTTTTATCATGTTACGGAGAAGTTCTTTGTAAACATGAATCGGGCCTACGAAAAAACACTGCAAAGGTTTGTTGCTAGAAAATGGCTCAGCATTCCTATTTTGTTTGGTTGTATCGGAGTTATCGTGCTGTTCTATGTTCTGCTCCAAAAGGAGACCGCTCCCTACGATGATCGAAGCTATGTCCGCCTTGTGGTAAATGCGCCCGAAGGCTCGTCCTACGAATACATGGAACGGTACATGGAAGAAATCACAGGTCTGGTACTGGATTCCATTCCAGAGACAAAGGTTGGCCTTATCATAACATCTCCCGGTTTTGGGGTTTCTTCGGTGAACAGCGGGAGGGCCAGTATAATTTTATCCGACCCAAGCGAACGGGAACGCACCCAAGCAGAAATAGCCCAGGATTTTGGACAGTGGGCAAAAAGCTACGTGGGCGGTAGGGCAAGTGTTTTCCAACGACCGACCATCTCGGTAAACAAACGCGGTGGCGCGCCCTTGCAATTCATCATCCAGGCAAAGAATTTTGAAAAGCTCGAAGAAAGAATCCCGGTATTTATGGCCGAAGCTGAAAAGGACCCTACTTTTTCCTTTGTGGATGTAAACCTAAAATTCAACAAACCGGAACTTTATGTTTCCATTGATCGTGAAAAGGCGGAAAGTCTTGGGGTATCGGTAAGGGACGTAGCGCAAACTTTGCAATTATCGTTGAGCGGACAGCGTTTTGGCTACTTTTTGATGAACGGCAAACAGTATCAGGTCATTGGCCAGTTCGATAAACAGGATCGCGACGAACCCATGGACCTTACCTCCATATTTGTAAAAAATAATGAAGGCCAGCTCATACAACTGGACAACCTTGTAACCACTGAAGAGCACAGCAGCCCTCCCCAACTTTTTCACAACAACAGGTACATGTCCGCAACGGTATCCGCTAGTTTGGCCCCCGGCAAAAGTATGGGAGATGGCATCGAAGCGATGAATGCCATAAAAGAAAAGGTTCTGGACGATACTTTTACCACCGACCTTGGCGGAGAGTCCAGGGATTTTGTGGAAAGTAGTTCCAACACCGCATTTGCGTTCGGTCTTGCTTTTGTATTGATATTTTTGATCCTAGCGGCCCAGTTTGAAAGTTTCATAGATCCTTTCATCATCATTTTGACGGTTCCATTGGCCGTGGCCGGCGCCATGTTCTCGCTATGGCTTTTTGGTGAAACCTGGAACATTTTCAGTCAGATAGGAACCATCATGTTGATAGGGCTTGTAACAAAAAACGGTATTCTTATCGTGGAGTTTGCCAATCAATTGCAGGAAGACGATGAGCATATGAGCAAAATGGACGCCATAATGAAGGCCTCGGTATCAAGGTTGCGTCCTATACTTATGACCAGTCTCACTGTGGCACTGGGGGCGCTCCCCATTGCCCTTTCCTTAGGGGCTGCATCCACTAGCAGAACCGGTATGGGCATTGTGATTATCGGTGGCACCATGTTCTCCTTGGTGCTTACCCTGTTCGTAATCCCGGCGCTTTACCTGATGTGGTCCAGAAAAAAAGTACAACGACCAGAATTCAAAACCCTTGAGCTTTCCTAGTATGTTCCTAAAAAAACAACTCAGCTTATTTTTATTGTTCATTGGTAGTTTGGTAATCGGTAACGCGCAAGAGGTGCTTACTGTGGAGGAAGCGGTCAAAATAGCCCTGGAAAACAATTATCAGATCAAAACGGCCAAGAACGATCTGCGAATGGACGAAATGGGTGTTAGTGCTGGGCAAGCGGGCATGCTGCCACAGGTAACGGCCAGTGTCGTGGACAACAACAGTAGACAGAATCTCTCCCAGGTACGGGTTGATGGCACCGAGGTAGAACGGGACAATGCCAAGAACAATAGTTTAAACTATGGGGTGGCCATGGAATGGACCATTTTTGATGGATTGCGGATGTTTGCCAATCACGAACAGCTTCAAGAGACCCAAAAACTTGGAGAAGCTGAACTAAAACAGGCCATTTTGGGCAAGGTCGGCGAAGTTATGACCACCTATTATGATTTGGTACAACAACAGCAGCAGTTATCGGCTCTGGACAGCACTTTACTGATTTCGGAGCAACGGGTAGAACTGGCGCAGAACCGTTTTACCATAGGTAAGGCTTCAAAACTGGAGGTATTGAACGCCCAAGTAGACCTGAATACCGATAAAACGGAAATGCAGCGTCAACAAGAACTGCACAAGAACACCAAAATTCTTTTGAACGAACAACTGGCACGTGACCTGAAAATCGATTTTAAGGTCATCCCCGAAATTCTAGTGGATCAAGGCTTGAATCTGGAAGAGCTTGAAAATGAGGTGATCAAAGAAAATCCACAGTTACAGGCGGAAAAAATCAACAAAAGAATAAGCGAGCTTGAGCTTAGGCAAATCAAAGCGGCCCGATACCCTTCAGTTTATGTGACCACAGGATATAACATTGGACGGTCCGAATCTGAACTGGGATTCAACACCAGTTCGCGGTCAAGTGGTTTCAATTATGGTTTTGGGGCATCCCTCAACTTATTTGATGGCTTTAATCAAAACAGGAACGAGAAAATTGGAAAGATAGCTCTGGAAAATGCTGAAATTGCCATAGCAGAGCAGGAGCAGGCATTGACATCAATGGTGAACACCACGTATCAAACCTACTTGACCAACATCAGTTTGATGGAACTGGAAGAAAGAAACGAGTCCATTGCCAAGGAAAACCTTGATATTACGGTAGAAAAGTATAGAATCGGAATCATCCCCACTATTGAGTTCCGCACGGCCCAATTAAACTATATCAATGCCAGGGTAAGAAACAGCAATGCAAAATATCAGGCCAAGGTTTCAGAAATTATTTTGAAGCAATTGGCCGGAAACCTTCAAATTTAAAAAGGGGCGCCGTAAATGCCCCCCTTTTTTATTCAAGAATTCATATCAAGTTTTTATTTTCCGTTGAACCAAATCATCACATAGATCACTATGGCAATGATGATCAAGGAAATAAGAATATCCTTCCAGTTATAACTGTTCTTGTTATGCTTTTTCTCTTCCTCCGAAATGGTAGCATAGGTGAGGTTTTTAAGTTTCTCCTCAGAAGGCGGTGCTGTAGCGTAGCTCACGACCACTATCAAAATGATACAGAAAAGGAAGAACCAAGAGGCAAAGGATAAAAAGTTCATATCACCCAAGAGGAACCAAAAGCTATCCGGGTTCAAGGAATCTTTGACCAACTCCAATACAATTCTCAAAGCTCCCACAATAAACCCAACTACCATGGTTACAAATGCACCTTGGGCATTGATCCTCTTATGGAAAATCCCTAACAGGAATACTGCGGTAATAGGCGGAGCTATATAGGATTGTACACTCTGCAAATATTCGTAGAGCACCCCAGAAATATTGGCCATGATGGGAATCCATATGATACCGATGATCACCACGATCACGGTTGCTATCTGACCTGTCCTCACCAACTTCTTTTCAGGTGTGTTGGGTCTCAATTTTTTATAGATATCCACCGTAAATAAGGTAGAACATGAATTGAATACGGAGGCCAAAGAACTCATTAATGCAGCCAAAAGACCAGCAGCCACAAGTCCGCGAAGCCCCGATGGCAATAAGTTGCTCATTAAAACGGGGAAAGCTTCATCGGGACTGTCCCATTGCAATTCTCCACGCATTTTAAGCGTTAAAGCGATAACGCCTGGAATCAAAAACAAAAATACGGGCAACAGTTTTAGCAAGGCTCCAAAAATAGTCCCTCTCCTACCCTCTTTAATATTCTTTGCGGTCAATGCCCGTTGTACGATATATTGATCGGTACACCAATACCAGATACCCGTAATGGTACTGGCGATCAGAAGTGGCGGCCATGGAAAATCTGGATCCGAGGCTGCTCTCCACATATTCAAATATTCTGGGGTTACGGTTTCCTTCATACTTTCCCATCCTCCGACATGATCAAGACCAATAATGGTAAGTGCAGCGGCCCCGATCACCAAAATAACGGCTTGCAGGGTCTCGGTATAAACGACCGCTCTCATACCTCCCAGCACTGTGTAGATTCCAGTCAGTACGACTGTTGCAATCGCACCTGTCCAAAAATCGATGCCCAAGAGTGCGGAAACCACAATTCCGCCCGCATAAATGGTAACGGAAATTTTGGTGAGCACGTAGGCCACGATGGAGAATACGGAAAGAATCCATCTTGACCTGGCATCAAAACGTTTTTCAAGGAACTCGGGCATGGTGAAAACTCCAGCTCTTGCATAAAAGGGCAGAAATACCCAGCCCAAAATCAAAACTACCCAAGCTTGTATTTCATAAATCAGCATGGGCAAACGGTCCCCAGCACCAGCGCCTGCCAATCCCACAACGTGTTCCGACCCTATGTTCGAGGCAAAAATAGACGCTCCCACAACGAACCATCCTACATTTCTACCAGCCAAAAAATAGTCTTCGGTATTGTTCTCCTTTTTCCGAATTACCCATAGTGCAATTCCCAGAAGAATCAAAAAGTATATGGATATGGCTACCCAATCAAAAGTATCCAATGTCTGCATGGCAGTTATTTTATTTGGTTGATAATTTATACATGGTCCTCGAAGTATATTTTTCACCAGGATTCAGCCTAACCGATGGAAAATCTGACTGGTTGGGACTATCTGGATAGTGTTGTGTTTCCAAACAGAAGCCTGAACGCTTGACATAGGCACCCCCTCCTTTTGCAGGCAAGGTTCCATCCAAAAAGTTTCCGCTGTAAAACTGAATCGCGGGCTCGTTGGTGAATACTTCCATAAAACGTCCCGTTTTTTCGTGATATGCCGAGGCGGCCAAACGAAAGTTGTCCTTACCCTCATTAAGCACCCAACAGTGATCATAACCTAGACCAAGTTCCAATTGCTCGTTTTCGGCCTCTATCTCCTTACCAATGAGTTTGGGTTCTGTGAAATCGAAAGGCGTTCCCGCTACTTCCCTTAATTCTCCTGTCGGAATCAAACCTCCATCGACGGGCAGATAAGTATCGGCATTCAAATAAATCTTATGGTCCAAAACTGGTTTGGAAAGTTGTCCTGAAAGATTAAAATAACTGTGCTGCGTTAAGTTTACCACAGTTGGCTTATCGGTAACGGCCTCATATTGAATGTCAAGGGCGTTGTCATCCGTAAGGGTATAGGTAACTTTTACATCCAATTTTCCAGGATAGCCTTCTTCTCCATCTTCACTGGTATAGGTAAGCTCCAAGGTTGCTCCTTCGTCGGTAGCTTTGGGCTCGGCGTTCCATACCACTTTATCAAAACCTTTTTCTCCACCGTGAAGATGGTTGTCCCCATCGTTGGTTGCCAAGGTATAGGTTTCCCCGTCCAAAGAAAATTTCCCTTCAGCGATACGGTTACCATACCTACCAATGAGCGCCCCAAAATATGGGTTTCCTTCCAGATATTGATCTAGGTTGTCAAAACCCAATACAACATCATCATAAAATCCATTTCTATCGGGAGCTGTCCAACGGGTGATGATACCCCCGTAGGTAATGACATCCACTTCTGTTCCCGCTTCATTTTTCAAGGTGAATTTCTTTATTTCCGTACCATCGGGCATTGTACCAAAGGTGGTTTCCTCGATTGGGTTCGGTTGGTTTGCTGTCGTTTCAATCTCCATTTCTGATTGGTTTTCTTTTTTGTTTTGCTTACAGCCCATATTGATAAGGCTCATAAGTAAAATGCCGTAAACTATAACAGGCTTGGTTATCCTCATGATTACAAATTTATATTAGTTACTACATTCCATGTTGAAACAACTGGTAGTATGCTTCGTTTGCATGGAGTTGATCTTTAAATGCTCTTAGTTTCGTATCCGAATCTATTACCAAAAGTTCTATTCCGAAAATATCGGCAAAATCTTCCATATATTCTGTAGTCAATGCTTGGGTATATACCGTATGGTGCGCTCCTCCCGCATGAATCCAAGCGGTTGCGGCAATATCCAAGTTGGGCTTTGGGTCCCAAAGTACCCGTGCCACTGGTAATTTTGGCAAATCGGCCATGGGAGCTACTGCTTCCACTTCGTTCACGATCAAACGGAACCTGTTGCCCATATCTATCAATGAAGCATTCAATGCATCACCCGCGGGAGAGTCAAAAACCAACCTAACGGGGTCTTCCTTGCCGCCAATACCCAACGGATGTACCTCGCAGGATGGCTTTGCGCTGGCAATGGAAGGACATATTTCCAACATGTGCGACCCCAAAACATAATCTTTTTGAGGTGTAAAGTGATAGGTATAATCCTCCATAAAGGATGTTCCACCTTCTAAGCCTTCGGCCATCACTTTCATGGCTCGGGTCAAGGCTGCGGTTTTCCAATCGCCCTCCGCTCCAAAACCATAACCATCGGCCATTAAACGCTGGACGGCAAGACCTGGCAACTGTTTTAGAACCCCCAGATTCTCAAAAGTATCGGTAAAGGCCTTGAACCCGCCTTTGTCCAAAAAGGTTCTGAGTGCGAGTTCAATTTTGGCCGCTTCTATCAAAGATTGACGTTTTGCCCCATTTTTTTGGAGAGATTCCGATAATCGGTAACTCGCTTCGTACTCCTCCATCAATTGATTCACCGCGTTCTGTTCCAATCCGCCGATAATATCAGTAATCTCCGATGAATCGTAGCCGTTGACCGCTACGCCAAAACGCAATTGGGCCGCAACTTTATCCCCTTCGGTAACGGCAACCTCGCGCATATTGTCACCTAAACGAGCCACTTTCATATGCTTGAGTTCATCCACCCCAAGGGCAACACGTGCCCAGACGGAAAGTTTGCTTTGCACTCGGTCATCTTTCCAATGCCCTACAACTACTTTTCGGTTTTTACGCATCCGTGACATCATAAAACCAAATTCACGGTCGCCATGTGCCGATTGGTTCAAGTTCATAAAATCCATATCAATGCTGCCCCAAGGGATTTCAGCATTGAACTGTGTATGCAAATGACATAACGGTTTGCTCAAAATCTTGAGACCTGCGATCCACATTTTTGCAGGTGAAAAAGTGTGCATCCATGTAATTATTCCGATACAGGAAGGTTCATTGCTTGCTTCTCTGCAGACCGCTGTTATTTCGTCCGGTGTGGTTACAATGGGTTTAAAAACCAAGTTAACCGGTAATTTTCCAGTTGCATTCAATCCATCTACTATTGCTTTGGAATTGCTGGCCACTTGTTTTAAAGTCTCCGGTCCGTACAAATGTTGGCTTCCTGTTACAAACCAGATTTCCTTTTGAGATATTTTCATTTACTGTAGTTTATTTATTGACCGTAATAGGCATTCTTGCCATGCTTACGTTCGTAGTGTTTTTTTATTAGGGAGTCTTTTAATCTTGGTGCCTGTGAATTGATCTGCAAAGTCAAATAGGCCATTTGGGCCACGGTTTCCAATACTTTTGTATTGTAAACGGCTTTGGCCGCATTTTTGCCCCAGGCAAACGGCCCATGGTTTCCAATCAGTACCATCTCGACCTCGTTGTAATCCAAATTTCTTTCCTTGAAGCAGTCCAAAATCTGGATTCCCGTATTATGCTCATAATTGCCTTCGATAAGTTCGTCGGCCATTGGCGGTGCACAGGGAATATCTTGCGTAAGATGGTCGGCATGAGTGGTACCGAAAATCGGGATGTCCCTTTGTGCCTGTGCCCACGAAACGGAATACATGGCATGCGTATGCGCCACTCCTCCGATATTCTCCCAATTTTTATAGAGATAGCTATGTGTTTTGGTATCCGATGACGGTCTTAAACTGCCCTCGACAACATTGTTGTCGTAATCCATGATGACGATATCCTCAGGCTTCAAGGTCTCATAGGGCACACCACTGGGTTTTATCGCAAAAACAGCGTTTTCCCTGTCCACAGCACTCACATTACCAAAGGTATATATGACCAAACCCAAGGCATTGAGTTCCATGTTCGCTTCGTAGCATTCTTCTTTAAGCGATTTGTATTTAGAGCTCATCTTATGTGTTTTTGTTCGTTTGTTCTTCCACAAAGTTTCCAAGCTGTTTATACGCTTCCAACAACTGGGCATATACCTCCACTTGGGACGCTTGCGGAAAATATTCTGCTTCAAAGTCACTTCCCATTACCTTACTGGCGTCGATTACATTTTCGTAGATTCCAGCAGCAACGGCAGCATAAATTGCCGCACCCAAGGCGGGCGCCTGATCGGATTCCGCAATTTTAATGGGCATATTCAGTACATTGGCCAAAGTCTGCATAATGAAAGGCGATTTTCTGGCCACGCCACCAATACCTATGACGGTCTCGATTTTGACACCTTCTTCTTCAAAACGATCCACTATCATTTTGGCACCAAAGCAAATGGCATTGACCAAGGATTTAAAAATATGGGGGGCCTTCGTACCCAGCGATATTCCAGAAATGGCACTTTTCAATTCTTGATTGGCATCTGGAGTTCTCCTGCCATTTACCCAGTCCAATGCAACTGGGACGACTTCGGACAAAGCAATTGCCTCGGCCTGTTCCGCCAAAGACCGAATAAATTTTGATTCTACCTCAGCTTTGAGCTCGGCTTTTTGTTCCTCCGACAATACCTCGGAGTTTAAAACCAAGTTATCTATCGGCCATTGCAATACATCCTTGAACCATGCCAATACATCACCAAAAGCGGATTGACCTGCTTCCAGACCGACCATGCCAGGGATTACGGAACCATCGACCTGTCCACAGATGCCTTTAACCGTTTTGTCGCCAACTGCTTCGTTGGATGAGACCATGATGTCACAAGTGGACGTTCCCATGACTCGGACCAGTGCGTGGTGGTCTACTTTGGCGCCAACGGCACCTGCATGGGCATCAAAAGTACCCACAGCGATTACAGTATCTGTAGTAAGACCTAATTTGTCCGCCCACTCTTTGTTCAGATGGCCTGCAATTTCGTTGGATGTAAATGTCTCTTCGTACAAGTTATCACGAAGTGATGCCAAATACGGATCCAATTTTGATAAAAATGCTTTATCGGGAAGTCCGCCCCAGCTTTCGTGCCACATGGCTTTGTGTCCTGCCGCGCATCTACTTCTTTTGAATTTTTTCAAATCTTTTTCATCTGCCAACAGATAGGTGATGAAATCGCAATGTTCCATCCATGTATGGGTAGCATTAATTACGCTTTTATCCTCTCTGGCCACATGAAGAATTTTGGCCCAGAACCACTCGGAAGAATAGATTCCTCCTTCATATTTGGTAAAATCTTCCCCGCCCCAGGTTCTGGCCAATTCATTGATCTCGTTTGCTTCCTTTACTGCAGTATGGTCTTTCCAAAGCACCATCATGGCGTTCGGATTTTCCTCAAAACCTTCCGTGCAGGCCAATGCAGTTCCGTCTTGGGTCACTGGCATTGGCGAGGAACCTGTGGTATCGATACAGATTCCTTTTACGGTTTCTGGGGACACCTCGCTTTGCTTCATCACGGAGGTTATGGTATGCTCCAATCCCTCTATATGATCTAAGGGGTGTTGTCTAAACTGGTTGATGGCGGGGTCACAGTATTTTTGTGCTTTCCATCTAGGATACCAGAATACTTCGGAGGCCAGTTCCGCTCCGTTTTGGGAATCGATCATTACCGCTCTTACCGAGTCGGAACCATAATCGAATCCTATTACATATTTTTTCATTAATCCTTCTCTATCTTCGTTTTATTTTCTTTTCGTATTCGAAACACTGTGTTTAACTAAAGCTTTACCTTATATATATTGAAGGCTTGTGCAGGTATGGAAGCTTTCAACATATTGCCCTCAACAGATGCCGTACCTGTTTTTGGACTGATTTTAAAGGGGTCTTTAAACGAATTTTCAGCCTCCAAATCGTCCATGGCCATGGTCAGCACCTCAACACTTTCTTGAGTAGTACCACCTTCCATTATGATGGAAAGGTTTTGTCCCACTTCTGATGTATTGACCACCTTTATAATCAATTCGTTTGTATTCGCATCTTTTGCTGCTGTGGCATAAAGTCCACCTTTTCCAATAATTTTTTCTCCATTCTCCGCAATCTTCAAAAGGTCGGTTCCGGGATTAGTGGAATACATTTTTTGTACTTGATAGTTGGGTGTCCCGAAGGATTCCAAATTATTGAACCAGATCATATCCGGTGTCCATTGCCAACCATCTGCATGGGCCATCAAAGGGGCATACGATGTTAAATGAACCACTTCGGCATTTCTCTCCAAGCCCGTCATAAATGCTGCTTCGGATAATGCTGCATTCCAGTTGTTCTTGTTATCGGGGCTCGCTGTGGCTACGGTTTGGGCTGCGTACTCCCCTGCGAACACTTTGGGTCCGTTTCTATCATAACTGTCATAACGGTCCGCATTTTCGCGGAACCATTTTGGCGGCTTGTAGTAGTGCTCGTCAACAATTTCGGCGTTCACTTGCTTAAGCTGCTCCCAACCGTATTCAAAATAATCACCTTCTGGGAAAGGTCCGCTACCTGAAACTATGATGATTTCCGGATATTTGGACTTGATGGCTTCCTCGAACACTTTATACCTTTCGATGTAAGCTGGTCCCCATTGTTCATTTCCTATTCCGATATATTTCATATTGAAAGGCTCTGGGTGACCCATATCGACACGTACCCGACCCCAAGCGGTATCGGCATTTCCATTCGCAAATTCAATCAAATCCAAGGCATCTTGCACATAAGGGTCCAATTCGTCCATGGGCACCAATTCCCCTGTATTAAACTGGCAAGCGATACCACATCCCAAAATGGGAAGGGGCTCTGCTCCCATATCCTCGGACAATTGAAAATATTCAAAGAATCCCAATCCAAAACTTTGATAGTAATCTGGTGTTGGTCGGTGGGCAAACTCGGTATTCCAACGGTTTACCAAAATTTCCCTATCCGCTATATCGCCAACGGTTTTTTTCCATTGGTATCTTCTGGCCAAGGTTCTGCCTTCTACAATGCATCCACCAGGAAAACGAAGGAATCCAGGATTGAGATCATCCAACAGTTGAACTAAGTCTTTGCGAAGTCCCTTTTTTCGGCCTTTCCAGGTATCTTGTGGGAAAAGGGAAATCATGTCCAAATCAATTTCACCTTCTCCTTCGAAAGTAATTTTGACCTTGGCTTTCATTTCTGATGCACTTGCGGTAAAAGTAGACTCGTAAGTTTTCCAAGAATCGCTATCCGGACTAATTGAAGTCTCTCCCAAAACATTATCAAGGGAATCAATCACTTGAAGTTTAATTTTTTGGATATTACCAGAACGTTTAGCGGCTTCTATCGAGAAATCATATTGAGCTCCTTCTTTAACCCCCATGCCTCGGAAGCCTTCATTGATCAAAACATAGCCTTCGTCATTCTTGACCTCTACACGGGCAAAATTGTGGTTGGCCCCTTCTTCGGCATATTTGATGACGGAAAGGAATCCCGACTCATTATTATAGGAATGTCTGTCACTATTGGGTTCCATCCAACCTGTTTTGGGCAAAGTGAACTCAAATGAACGGTTCTTGATCATTTCGGCATACAATCCTCCATCTGCTGCAAAATTGATGTCTTCAAAAAAGATTCCGTACATGGTAGGCTGAATTTTTATGCCCGTATCTTCCAGGTTCACCACCAATTCTCTGTCCGTTTCAGCTTCTATGTCATCAACTTTGGTTTCCTCTTGGTTCTTACAGCTGTAAAAACCCGTAACCGCAAGGAATGCCAAAAGCGATGTTCTTGTCTGCATTTTTATGTTGTTCAGTTTGTACATTTATTAATTTTCCTCTGCAGGCAACCACACCTTCATTTTACCAATACCTCGATTGGACCATGCGTAATAGGGTATGGCGGTTAATCTTTCGTTTGATATGGTTTTGACGCCTCCCAATAATTCGGGCTGCATTTCCACCTTGAATTCTTCATTGGCAGTGAGTCGGATATCATCAAAAGTGCTTTTATTGTCAATTTCCTCTACCGCATAAACGATAGGACCATACTCAAGGGACATTTTCCCCAGGTCCTCTTCGACTTCTGGATTGGCCTTCACTTTTCTTACGGACATTGGGAACTCCAGTTCCACCTGATCCCCAGATTTCCATGTTCTGGTCAGCGTGAAGTAGCCATTATCAGCGACCACATCAATCTCCTCCCCATTTAAACTGAGCTTATTGCTTGCTTCATCTTTGGAAACATATTGATACAAATCTCCAGGCAAAACGGTATTCCTGGACCAGCCAGGTATCCTGAACTTTATGGTAAATTCTCCTTCCACCTCTGGTTCTACAGTGAATTTAACTTTCCCGTCCCATGGGTACGACGTGTCTTGAGTGACCATTATATCTTGATCCTGCAATTCCACCTTTGCCTCATTGCTCGCGTATAGATTCGTATAAAGGGTATTGCCCGTTTTGGAATAGATAAGCCCTGGCATGGCGGGAATAAAACGGATTACATTGGTAGGACAGCAAGAGCAATCGAACCAATCCTTTCGGGTGCATGCTCCTTGGTTGAATTTGTAAACGCCGTCGGACTCCAGAGCGTTGGGATAAAAGAACTGTTGTCCATCCAAAGACAACCCAGAAATCAACCCGTTGTACAATGTTCTTTCAATAACATCAAAGTATTTTACATCCCCCGTGAGGTTGTGCAACCTATGGTTCCAGTATACATCACCGATAGATGCACATGTTTCGTTGTAGGCCGTTAGGTTGGGCAGCTCATAATTTTCACCAAATGCCTCGCCATCATGTTTGGCCCCAATACCTCCCGTGATGTACATTTTTTTGTTGACCATGTTTTCCCAAAGTGCATTTACTGCATCCAAGTAGGCGGTATCTTTTTGAATAGCGGCAATATCCGTCATGGCAGCGTACATATAAACCGCTCTTACGGCATGCCCTACCACTTCGTCCTGTGCCACAACGGGCAGGTGATCTTGGGAATAAGGACCAAAAAGCTCATGGTTTTCTGGATTGCCCCTATTATCCAAAAAGTATTTGGAAAGTTTTAGATAATCCTCTTTTCCTGTAATCTGATACAGTTTGATGAGCCCCGTTTCTATAATCTGATGTCCGGGGACAGCAGTGATTTTTCCTTCTCCATCGCCAAAGGTCTTTACCATTAAATCGGCATTTTTGATGGCGATGTCCAAAAAGTTTCGCTTTCCGGTTGCTTCGTAATGCACAGCTGCGGCTTCATACAAATGTCCTGCGTTATACAGCTCGTGGCTCGCAGCCAGGGACTCCCAACGTTCCCCTTTGTCAACATTTACCCAATTGGCGGGCGGTTTGGCGGGGTCAATGGTTCGCCATGTGGTCAAATAACCATCCGCTTCCTGCCCTACCTTTATAATGGAGACCAACGAATCGACCAATTTTTCCAATTTGGGATTGGGAGCACTGATGAGTGAGTTGGAAGCTCCCTCAATTATTTTGTAGACATCGGTATCATCAAACGGCATGGCACCTTTTACCTCGCCTTCCATTTCTCCCCCTGCAATCAAAAAATTGTCAAAACGACCTTCTTCCTGGCATTTGGCCAAAGCATATTCTATCGTTTTTTCCTGAACTCGCTGTATGATCGGCAACCAAAACTCATCGTTAAGCTTTACATTCTGTATGTTCACAGACTCAATGGGATAGTCCGGTGATTCACCAGCCATGTTTTCATCGCTTGCCTGATTTTTGGAATCTTCCTTGCAGGATATGGTCAACAAAAGAAGACCTGCTAATGTAAATAAAAGTTTTTTCATATTCTCTTAACTTCCCTGCAAGACTATAAGTGAATGTGCGGGGATGGTGATAGAAATTTTCCCTTTTTTCAATTTGGCATATTTAAATTCTTTCGGTGTTACCTTTTCGGGATTGTCAAAGGAATTATGATCTTGAAGCTTTTCCGATGTTAAAATATTTCCTTCAATCTTTTTGATGTCCAATGTGGAAATGTCCACCTCTACCTCAACATCCTTTTCTGGGTCAATGTTGACCAAAGAAATATGAACTTTCCCTGCGTCATCCTTTGAGGCAGATACGGATACTACGGGAAGTCCTCTATACTCCATATTATCTTCGACTTTGGATGGCAACAGTTTTGCATCATGGTGCACTTTGTACATGTGCATGACATGGTAGGTAGGCGTTTTGATCATTTTCTCTTCATCGGTGAGTATCACTGCCTGTAGCACATTGACCATTTGCGCCAAGTTGGCCATTTTGACCCTTCGTGCATGATTATTGAATGTATTGAGCACCGTGCCCGCAATCATAACATCACGGATGGTATTCTGTTGGAAAAGCACCCCGTTTGCTACTTCTGGTTCGGCATCGTACCACCCTCCCCATTCGTCGACAAAAAGGTCTACCTTGCCATCAGGGTCGTACTTATCCATGATTTCGATATGATTGGTCACATATTCTTCCATGTTCAGCGCCTGTTCCATTGTTTTAAAATATATCTCTTCATCAAAATTGACCGACGGGCCTTTATCGTTCCAATCGAACACAGCATAATCGTGCAGCGCAACGGCCTCCATCAATTCGTGAGGTACATTTTTCATCAAGGTTTCGGTCCAATGATAATCGTCTTCCGACGCTCCGGATGCAATCCTATACACTTCGGTCTCTCCGGACCAACCGGGCATAAAAGTGGCATATTGACGGTAAATATCTGCGTAATACTCCGCGGTCATGTTTCCGCCACAACCCCATGTTTCGTTGCCCACGCCCCAATATTTGACCTTCCAAGGTTCTTCCCTTCCATTTTCACGTCGCCAGTCGGCCATTGGACTAATTCCGTCATGATTGGTATACTGTACCCAATCGATCAACTCCTGCACGGTTCCACTACCCACATTGGCCGAGAGATAGGGCTCTGCTTCGAGCACTTCGCAAAGATTTAAAAAGTTATGGGTACCAAAGCTGTTATCCTCTGTGGTCCCGCCCCACCAACGGTTTACAATCGTAGGCCGATCTTCTTGTGGACCTACTCCGTCCTTCCAATGGTAAGTATCAGCAAAACAGCCGCCAGGCCATCTTAGGTTGGGTATGTCCAGCTCCTTTAGGGCCTCGATAATGTCGTTTCGGACACCTTCGGTATTGGGAATGATCTTATTTTCTTCCCCAACGTAGAGTCCTTCATAAATACAACGTCCAAGATGCTCTGCAAAATGGCCGTAAATATGTTTACTGACAATGGGTGCGTCGGCTTCTTCGGCCACGTTCACTTTGACTTTTTCTTGCGCAATGCTCGCCTTTGTGCATAAAAGGACGGTTGCAATTGCGGCATACTTAAAAATTTTCATGTGCATGAGATTTGATACTGTTCTAATTTTGACGCCAGAACCAACAACATTCCAACGTTTTATGTTATAGATTAACACCCATTGGGCCTTTTCTACAAGTGTTTTTTTTACATTTATAAAATAACGAAAGTTTTTTGGTTAAAGCAAAAAAAATCATCGCCAGAGAACAACCTCCGAGAATGATATTATTAAGAATTGTTCATACTTTTGTTCCAAACCAATGACCCCTTAACAGGATGGAGGAAGACGTAAGCATATCGAAAGATCTTAATATGCATCTTAATTTTTACCAGAAAGAAGATCAGGTTTTACTGGCGGTGGACTGTATCATCTTTGGATTCGATAAAAAAAATCTTAAGATATTATTGGTCAAAAGAAACTTTGAGCCGGAGAAAGGAAAGTGGTCATTGATTGGAGGGTTCCTTAAAAAAAATGAAGATCTTGATGAAGCTGCGGTTCGCGTCTTAGAAACGCTCACAGGCTTGAACGATATTTATTTGGAACAACTTTTCACATATAGTAAAGTGGATAGAGATCCTGGACAACGAACCATTTCCGTTGCGTACTATGCGCTGATCAACGTGGATAGCCACCATTTTGATGGAATACAAATAGATTCGGCCCAATGGTTTGACATAAAAAAAGCTCCTCCCTTAATTTTTGACCACAACGAAATGGTCACCAAGGCCATAGCACGATTACGAAGACGAGCCCTGACCAAACCCATCGGTTTTGAACTTTTACCCGAAAAATTCACGATGCGACAGCTTCAGAACCTTTATGAATCGATTTTGGACAAAAAATTGGACAAACGAAACTTTATCAATAAAGTCAACTCATTGGACATTCTGGTAAAGACTGATGAAAAGGACATGAGTGTTTCCCGAAAAGGTGCCTATCTCTATATTTTTGATAAAGAGAAGTATGCGAAAAAGGTCGAGGAAGACGGGTTTATATTCAAATTATAAACCCGCTGTCTGTTTCCTCTTGATTGGTTTTGGGGGACTACCTTATTTAAAATCGGTGGAAAACTTCCACTTTGTCTTATAGTTTTTATCCAAGGGAAAGTCCTGCAACAGGGCCCGTAATATTTCTATCGGCATTCTTCCTTCCAACATTACACGGTCATGAAACTGCTTCTCCGTCCAGCCTTTTTCCAACATTTCGTTTCTAAGTGCATAAAATTGCAAGCCGCCCATCATGTAGGCCAGCTGGTACAGCGGCGGGTAACTGGTGGTAAAAGACCTCCTAACTTCTGCTTCTGCATTGGCATATTCGTGTCCTACTTCGTCCACCAAAAGATCAATACATTCTTGAGGAGTCATTTCCCCTAAATGGAACTTGAGCGAGAATATGATCCGTGCACAGCGATGGATCCTCCAGAAAAGCATGCCTAGTTTTTGCTCGGGCGTCTGCGGAAAATCCTTGTTCCAAAGAATGATTTCCCAATATAGCGCCCAACCCTCGGTCCAAAAAGGATTGTAAAAAGGTCTTCTATAACTTTTATGACGACTGGTCATAAAATATTGAAGATTATGCCCAGGAAGCAATTCGTGCTGTACCGTTGGGAAGGAGAAATTCGGGTTATTGCCCCTCATGCTCATCAATTTATCATCGTGGTCCATTTCCATGGTCGGGTAAGAGATGATGATATCCCTTCCTCCTAAAAAGAACGGACTTACTTTCTGTCGTTCTGGGCTCATCATTTTCATGCCCCAGGTCTCCTTGGCCAATTCGGGCAAGGTGATCAAATCCCTTTCCTCGATAAAATCCACGGAATGGGAATAGAGGTCCATAATGGCCTGCGGCTGTTCTCCTGCAGGAACGTAGGTGTTCTTTACATGCTCCAACGCTTTTTTCCAGTCATCGCCATAGCCCAATTCCCGAGAAGCTTTGATCATTTCATTTTTGCACCATTCAAATTGTGCTTCTGCCGTTTTGATGAGTTCGTCGGGGGTGTAGGGAATAAATTCCAGCGCCAAGCTTTCCTTAAGCGCTTCTTCTCCAATGGGCTTTCCAATAATTCCGCTGCCATCGTCCTTAACACTGCCTTCCGAATAATTTTCCTTTAGGAACTCGGCGTAGGCCGTCAGTTTTTCATTTAGTTTCTTATACGGTTGTTCTACCCACCAAGTAAAATCTGGGTCGTATCCATAGTAAAAATTATAGGCTTCTTCCAATCCTTTTTGGAACGAAACAACAGTTTCGGAAGCTTTATCGGCAGTCTGCCAATCCTTAAAAGGTTTGCTTTTCCATGACTCCATTTCCGAATCAATTGTGGTAGCAGCATCCTGAAGTGTCTGTGCCAATTGTTTGGCATCTGGCTTTTTACCTCTTCGGCGCTCTTTTATAAACGGAAAGATATCCTCAGCAAAGTTGCTTACCTCGGCAACTTCCTTGAATTCCGCATAATCCTGGTCCAAAAAATAGGCCCTTTTGGCCATCAAACTTTTCAGAAGCACATAATCCACCTTGCCCTGTTGGGATAAAGAGGAGAAATCAATCTCCGACATTTTTTTCTCCCAATCCGAATAGAATTTGGTGAACCGTTGATAGTACTCCTCGGATTCGTCAATGATGTAGGTTCGCTCGAGAGCCCAGTTATCCGCTTCAAACTCCGTTACCAAATCGGCCAGCTTACTGGTCTGCGCTGTCGCCAACGAGCCCATCAAAGCCACTATGATGATTGTTACTTGCTTAAAACCCATGTTGTTTTTATTTAGTTTGATACTACCTCAAGGCAGCGATTGATTATTCCAATGTAACATCCAGATAAACGGAGTGACGCCCATACGTTTCATAAAACGGTTTAAACGCTATGCCATCTATAGTAAAATTCAATGTTTCGGGGTCACCTTCAATGGTCTTTGCCAAATCCTTCGCATTCAAATTGATTTTTCTCCAATCATTTCGTTCTTCATCTTCTTGTGCCGCCAACAAAATGGGGCCGTAAAAAAGACTGGCTATATTTTGCTGATCCATTATAGGGTCCAAATGAAACTGGAACGGCAGCTTCAACTCTACCACATCTCCGTTTTCCCATTGACGACCAATCGTCATGTAGGTACCTGGCACCGCATCCACTTTTTCTATTGTCCCATTAATTCTTACAGAAACGCCTTGGGTCGCCCATTGTGGCACCCGTATGTTCAAGTCAAATGTACCCTTGCCTTCCACAATTAATTGGGTATGATCCGCGTTGGGAAAATCGGTTTCTTGACGTAGGATGATATCTTTATCGGTCCATTTTAAAGTTGAAGGAACAAAGAGGTTTACATATAACTCACCATCATCCTTGCTTTTAAAATAAATGGAGTTTTGAAGCTTTGTGCTGCTTTCCAATGCTGTGCCGTTGCAACAGGTAAAACCAGTCATATCAGGATTGCCAAACTGTTTTACAGAAGCTGGCCGTAACGGTACATGATAAGTGTTCGCGGGACTATCCTTGGCCACGGAAGCCAATATATGATTGTACAGTCCGCGCTCGTAATAGTCCATAAATTCCGTTCGCTGATCAAAGAGAAATAGATTTCTGGTCAGCTTCAGCATATTGTAGGAAGCACAGGTTTCATTCTGCCCGCCCGATGAAAATCCATTTTCGTACAAGGAGGCAGGCTCCCCTATGAAGCATTCGGGATTGGTCGGGTTTCTGGCACCTGCCACTCCACCAATGCTGTACATATAATCATTCTTGACCTTGTACCAAAAATTATCAGCGACCTGATAGTATTCAGGTATTTTTGAATCCCGATATATTTCGAGGGCACCCATAACTTGTGGAATATGTTGATTGGCATGTAGTCCACGAAAAGTGTCCACATTTTTGGCCAAACCATGTGAGTGTTCGGCATCGCCAAAAAACATTTTGATATTGTCGAACAGCTGGGCAACTTCCAAATAGCGGGGTTCATCGGTAACTCTGTCCAAACGGGCCATTACTTCGTTCATACCGCCAAATTCGCCAGCGATATAGGTGTTCCACATCGAAATTAGGGTATCGGTAGGCAATTGGCTCAGCCTTGCATATACCCAATCGCCCATGCCTTTTGCAATTTGAAGTGCTTTTTTATTCCCGCTTACCTCGTAAACATCCAGTAAACCAGCAAGTATTTTGTGCAACGTATAGTATGGCGCCCAAACTTGGGTAGGTTTGGTACCGTAGATCGCTCCTTTTTCCAGCATGATAAATTGATCGGGGGGATAAGCGCTGATAAAACCCTTGCCCCAATTCCAATAATCCGTTCGGATGCCATTTTCGCTCAAATCAGAATCGTAAGTTGATTTTCCAGGCCCAGGAGGTACTTGGGTAGGGTCTTCTACAAACTCACTTCCGTTTTTTGCAGGACGACCAGATAGTTGTGAAAGTTCATAGAGTACTTCCACCATATAATTCATTTTCTCGGCAAAGTTTGCCTGCAAAGTATCATCGTGACCTGTACTGGCATAGGCTTGGGCAATGGCGCTCAGGTAATGTCCCGTAGCATGTCCTCTTAATTTGGTCTCTTGACTGTCCCAAACCCCTAAAGGCTGAGCTCCATCGGGCTGTTCTTGCCCAAAGGCATTTCGAAACATATATAGGAAGGAGTCTGGGTTGGTTGTCGCAAGGGTTTTGATGAATTTATCCCGATGCTCTATGAATTTTGTTGGTTCCCCTTTGGTGTTTCTGTTCAAAGTTACCTCGTCAAGATGAAAAACTTCCAATGTTCGTTCGGGGGCATTTTGTACCGCTTTAGGTTTTACCATCACTTTGGCCTTAGGTTGGAACTTGGTTCCCTTCACTTTTCCAGTGATGACATATTCGCCTTCTTGCAAAACTTCTTTGTTATCCTTCGGGGCTGGCCAAATCACTCTTACTTTTTCCGCTTTGATTCCATCGGTAAAGGTTGCCTTCACATATCTGGGCAATCTGGGCAAAGAACCTACTTCCGTTTCGACTTCAATATCGGCAACATTAATCAGGTATTTGTTGAATAGCTGAGGAGTGTCTGGATCAAATATGGGAAGCGCATCTTCCTCGCCACTTTGCGCCTGCATCAAGTTTGCGGAGAAAAAGAACAACAACAGTGTCGCTATGATTGCTTTCATCGGTTTCATACGGATTATCTCAAGAGTATAGGCATCAATTCACCCAAAACCTATTTTTCTGATACTTTTCTACAACACTTGAAAACCATGTGCGTAGGGGTCATCATCATCTATTATAATATTGTTATAGCCAATTACCTGTGCCCAACCTTGAATGCTGGGAACTATGGCCTGCTTTCCATCCAAAGTGGTCTCCTTCTCAACTTTACCCACAAATTTGCTGCCGATAAAGCTTTCGTGCACGTAAGGAACTCCAACACCTAATTTTCCTTTGGCATGTAGTTGTGCCATACGCGCCGAGGTTCCTGTGCCACAAGGGGAACGGTCTATGGCCTTGTCGCCATAAAAAACGGCGTTCCTGCCCGATGAGGAAGCATCCAAAGGATTGCCCGTCCACATCATGTGGCTTACATCCCTAATCGTTGGATTCTCGGGATGCACGAACATATCCGGATATTTTTCATTGATCAAACTACGCACGGTTTGTGAATATTGAATGATCTGACTCGCCGTATAATCCTGCAATCCCGTAAAGTTCTGCTGAGGATCTACGATGGCATAGTAATTTCCACCGTAGGCCACATCAAAAACTATTTCTCCCAACCCTGGACATTCCACTGTCAGGTTTTCGGCCGCCAAATAGGATTTTACGTTCACCAGTTGTACCCATTCCACCTTTTTTCCCGTCAACTGATACTCTATTTCCACCAGTCCCGCGGGTGCCTCCATTCTGATTTTGCCAGGAGTTTTCGGCACAATCAATCCTTCTTCAATCGCTACGGTAATGGTTCCGATGGTGCCATGTCCACACATGGGCAAACAACCCGATGTTTCTATAAATAGAATGGCAAAATCATTTTCTGGACTGTGCGGGGCCATCAAAATGCTACCGCTCATCATATCGTGCCCTCGGGGTTCAAACATCAATCCCCTTCGGATCCAATCATACTCTTTTAAAAAATGTTGACGCTTCTCGCTCATATCCTTGCCCATCAAATTAGGGCCTCCTCCTGCTACGACCCTCACAGGGTTTCCGCAAGTATGTGCGTCCACACAAAAAAATGTTTTTCTGGCCACTCGCTATTTTTTTAGATGGTCTGGTAACAGTTCTGCTGGAAAAGATTGATAGCTGATAGGCCTCACCCAACGTTTTATGGAGTGAATCCCCACAGCGGTAAATCTTGAATCGGTGGATGCGGGATAAGGTCCACCATGCTGCATGGATGCACATACTTCCACACCCGTGGGAACTCCATTGTAAATAATCCTTCCTACCCTGTTTTGCAATGCTTCCACAATTTCCTCCAAGTTGGCGCCGTCACCTTTCTCCGCAATCAACGTGCCTGTCAATTGTCCTTCCAAACCTTCGATAATCTGAAGGAGTTCTGCTTCATCCTCACATTGGACCACCATGGAAAACGGGCCAAAAACTTCCTGATGCATTTTAGGATTTTTCAAAAACTCCTTCCCTGCAACTGTAGCGATTATCGATGCAGCTTCATTTGCGCTTAGATTTCCGTCATATTTGCCCACGACCTCGACCCCATCCTGAGAAATAACACCCTCTCCTTTGGACTCGTATCCTTTTTTAATATTAGGATGCAGCATGGTCTGTGCATCGATGGCTATCGTTTCTTTGGCCAATTCCTGAATAAAGGCATTGGTATCCTTGCTCTTAACGGTTAACAAAAGTCCTGGATTGGTACAAAACTGTCCTGTACCCAAAGTGATGGAACCTGCATAAGTCTTTGCCAGTTCACTTCCCCTTTTGGAAATGGCATCTGCCGTCATGATAACAGGATTGATGCTTCCCATTTCCGCAAAAACAGGTATTGGCTCTTCGCGTTTGGCCGCCAAGTCAAAAAGTGCTCTTCCCCCGCCAATGCTGCCTGTAAAACCAACTGCCTTTATTTTTGGATGGCTCACCAGATCGATTCCTGTTTGAGTGCCTCCGTTTACACTTGAAAACACACCTTTGGGCATTCCTGTTTTATCCGCAGCCCTAACAACGGCCGAAGCCACCAGTTCATTGGTACCTGCATGCATAGGGTGTGCCTTGACCACAACGGGGCATCCCGCAGCAAACGCACTTGCGGTATCGCCACCTGCAGTGGAATACGCAAACGGAAAATTACTGGCCCCAAAAACGGCCACAGGGCCCAAGGGTATCATTGTTTTTCTTAAATCGGGTTTGGGCTGTGGTTTTCTATCGGGTTGCGCGGCATCAAAGGTGTTTTCGCGCCAATCGTCGGTCTCAACCAGCTCTGCAAAGGAGCGTAACTGAAAAATGGTTCTTCCACGTTCCCCGATGGCCCTACCTTCGGGCAGGCCAGATTCCAACATAAAGGTGTCGATCAATTCTTGATCCAGAGCCAAGATTTCATCGGCAATGGTATTTAAAAATTCTGCCCTTTGTTTTCCTGGAATCTTTCGGAAGGTTTTAAAAGCCTCCCAGGCCAATTCGGCCGCACTATCTATTTCATCTTTCGTTGCTTCAATGAAAACCGTTGGGTTTTCCACATTCTCTTTTGGATCTACTGTTTTGAACTCCACAGATCCATCCGCCTTAAATTGTCCTCCAATACAGTTTTTCCCTGTAATCATACTACACTATTTATATTTTTATATTCTGGAAGTTCGGGTCTATTCTTCATTGCGGTCTCTATCACTTTTAAAACCCGTTCTCTTTCCGCCCCTTGCAAGGGCAATCTTGGAGCTCGGACATATTCGGTTCCGATTCCCGTTGCCACCTCGGCCAACTTTATATTTTGAACCAATTGTGGGCTAATGTCCAGTTCCAACAATGGCATGAACCATCGGTATATCTTGAGCGCTTCCTGAATTTTTCCTGCTTTTACCAATTCGTAAATCGCCACAGTTTCGGCAGGATAAGCACAAACCAATCCTGCTACCCAACCTACAGCTCCGATCACCAAGCTTTCCAAGCCCAAGGTATCTACTCCCGTGAAAACTTTAAGCCTATCCCCAAACTTATTTTGGATTCGGATGACGTTGGTTATATCCCTGGTGGATTCCTTGATGGCCTCTATGTTTTCACATTCGATCAATTCTTCCAACATTTCCAAGGTAATCTCAATTTTATAGTCCACAGGATTATTGTAGAGCATAATGGGCAGCGAAGTGCTGTTCGCCACGGCCTTAAAATAAGCAACGGTTTCGTAATCTGTGGCTTTATAGCGCATCGGCGGTAAAAGCATTAACCCCTGTGCGCCCACTTTTTCGGCTTTTTGGGCCGCCTCAATGGCACCTTTGGTGCTTTGCTCGGCCACATTCATTATTATTGGAATTTTTCCATCGGCCAATTCTAGGGACTTTTTTATCAAAATCTCCTTTTCCTCTTGCTCCAAGGTGCTCGCTTCTCCCAAGGTTCCCCCGAGAATTATTCCGTGCACCCCAGCATCGATCTGCGCCTTGATGTTCTTTTCGAACATGGCCAGGTCCAAAGTATCATCACTTGTAAACTTCGTAGTTACAGCAGGCATTACGCCTTCCCATTTTACCATAGTCTTCTTAAATTATTTCTATCTAAAATTACAAAGCTGACCACATTATCTTTTATATCATTATTAGCTTATTATTATACTATATTACCCTAATTTAGCCATAATATAGGTTTTTGAAATAATTTAGGCTCATTCATGAAAGTTCTTCCCTTTAAAATACCCAAACCCAAGAACGAGGCACTTGTTTATCAAATTGACAGGGAACAGGTGTTTTATGACCAGTTGCACCAGCATGGGGAAATTCAGATCAGCTATGTGGAAAAGGGAGCGGGTTCGCTTATTGTTGGGGACAGCATCAACGATTACAAAGCTGGCGACATTTTGGTCATTGGAAGTTTTATTCCCCACGTGTTCCGTAGCGACACTCGGATCAAGGAAGAATCTTTGATGCATACCCTTTTTTTTGATCAAGATTCCTTTGGAAAGGATTTTTTTCAGCTTACCGACCTATCATCAACCCAAAATTTCTTTAAAAAATCGGTATTCGGGATGCGCATCCTATCACGAAAAAGCAAAATTATCCCACTGTTCAAGGCACTGGCGCATCAAAATAAAGTGGAACAAATCGCGTCGTTGTTAATGATCATCAACCAAATCAACAAGTCCAAAACAACAGCGCTTTCGGCTTTTGTTTACCGAAAATCGTTCACGGATGATGAGGGCAAACGAATGAGCCAGGTATACGACTATGCCATGGAAAAGTATCAAGACCCCATCTCCTTGGATGAAATAGCGGAAAAGGCCAACATGAGCAAAAATGCCTTCTGCAGGTATTTTAAAAAACGGACCAACAAGACTTTCTTTCAGTTTTTGATAGAGATACGGATTGAGAACGCTTGCAAAATCCTTTTAAAAAACCCCGAGCTATCCGTTGCCGCTATTGCGGAACAGTGTGGGTTCAACAATATTGCCAATTTTAACCGCAAGTTCAGGGCGTTTAAAAATTGCACTCCGACCCAGTACCGCAATAAATTTTAAAGCAAATGCAGTTGGGCCTTGGATGCTGAAAACATAATCCATAATTTCAATACTTATTCTGATTTAGCAGTTTGTACACCATCATCGACATAGAGACTACGGGAAACGGAATCAAAGGCAACAAGATTACCGAGATTTCCATTTTTAAATATGATGGCGAACAGATCGTGGACGAGTTTACGTCCTTGGTCAACCCTGAAAGTCCCATTCCCTATTTTATTACAGGACTTACGGGAATCGATGATCACATGGTGAAAAATGCACCAACATTTAAGGAGATTGCCCAGAACGTTTTACGCATTACCGAGGGATGCATTTTTGTGGCCCACTCTGTTAATTTTGATTATGGGGTCATTAAAGAAGAGTTCCGACAGATCGGGGTGGATTTCATCCGTAAAAAACTTTGTACCGTACGTTTATCGCGAAAGTTGATACCTGGACTGCGCTCCTATAGTTTGGGCAAACTGTGTTCTGCGGTGAACATTCCTTTGGTGGACAGACACCGCGCCCGTGGAGATGCCCATGCCACGGTTCTACTGTTCGAAAAGCTTTTGGAAAATCCTGAATCGAAAGAGGTCTTTAAAAAGTTTTTGAATGCCCGAAGTCAAGAAGCCACCCTTCCTCCCCATTTGCCCAAAGCTGTTTTTGATAAGATTCCGCAGAAGCCTGGCATCTATTATTTTATGAACCAAAAAGGGGAAATTATTTATGTGGGCAAGGCCATCAACCTGAAAAAACGGGTGTTGGGGCATTTTTATGACAAGAGCCGCAAGGAGATTCAAATGTGCAATGAGACAGCCAATATCGATTTTAAACTGGCAGGCAGCGAACTGGTCGCTCTGTTGATGGAATCCGCAGAAATAAAAAGGTTGTTCCCGCCCTACAACCGTGCACAAAAAAGACCAGGCAAGCAATACGCCATTTTTGCCTACGAGGACCGAAATGGCATTACACACTTGGCCTACAACACGAGCAAAGGGGCTCCAAGTCCATTAAAAGTGTTCCATAATCAAACCGAATGTCGAGCATATCTGGAAGAAGTATGCAAAAGTTTTTCGCTATGTCCCAAGTATTGCCATTTGCAGCAAACAACCTCCGCCTGCTCCCATCATGAAATCAACACCTGCGAAGGAATTTGTAGGGGCGATGAGTCTCCCGAGGATTATAACCAAAAAGTGGACGAGGCCATAGCCCACATGAAAATGTTGTCGTCCGAAGTCAAAATCATTAAGGAAAAAGGCAGGGCCGAAAACGAAAGTGCCGTGGTTTTAATTGCGGACGGCATCTACAAAGGTTTTGGTTTTATAGATACGGAGATTCAAATATCCTCCGTTGACGATATTGAGGCCTTTATCACCCCGCAGAAACATACTTTGGAAACAGAAAGTATTCTTACCCAATATTTTTTGAAGCACAGCAAGAGTCAAGTGCTTGCTTCGTAAAAGCTATGCTTTAGGTGTAAGAACCACCTTAAATTCAGCTGAATCCTTCAACTTTTGAAAGCCTTGATGCAAATTGGACTGTTCCACGGCATAGGGATAAAAAGTAATCGGTTCAATACACACCATGTTCCGTACCTCCGTCCAGCACATAAAATTGCCAAAACCTTCGGTTTTTATGGTGATTTCCTTCTCATCTTTTAGTGTGATGGAAGTGCAGTCGGCTACTTGTAACGCTCGGCTGCCAACGGCCAATACCTCATCCAACGAAATCTCTTTGCCTTTTGCCAAAATTACTGGCGATTTTGAATGCAATTTAAACGCAGGATGATACCCCAACATAAACGGCATCCCTTCTTCTCCCGTAACTTTAAAATGAATTTCAAGGCCATCGTCCGTCAATAAAAAGGATTTCCCAAACCTAAAATCGTAGGGCCAGGAGAGGGCTTCCTCTGTGGATTTTTCAGGAAATTTGGAATTGGAAACCTCCGTCCCCGATGCATATCCCTTGACAAAAACAGCAGATGTTTCTGTTTGGCGCTCCAATTCGTAATCTATTTGGCGTAAAAGCCCATGCTGATCTTGAATCGCTTCGCCTTTAGGGGTTTTTACCCGAAAATCGGCCTCGTTAACGGGACCGATGATGGGAAACATTTCGGTATCCGCACTACCCCATCCAGGACTCCCCTTTTGGTGGATGAATTGGTGCCCGTTTACTTCATAGCCCACCAATTCTCCTTTATCAATCTTTACGAAAGTGTTATTTGTGCTAAGTGTAACCATTACTTGGTGTTTATCAATCTGTAGATGAGAATAGCCGTACGTTTGGTCAAGGCTTCAATAGTGTTCAGGTTAACGGTTTCTTGAGGCGTATGCGCATTGCTGCCCATAGTTCCCAGTCCGTCCAGTCCATCCACATATTCGGCAACGAACGAAACATCGGCAGCTCCCCTTCTCCCTGGGTCGTAGGCCAAGACTTCGCCCTGTTTTAAATCTAAACTCACCTCGTTCAGGGTTTCGAGCAAGGCAAGATTGCCTTCCGTGGGCTGCATGGCAGGATAACTATCCGTAAAACTGATGCTGGCCGAGGTTTGCGGTAGGTTATTGGCAACGATTTCCTTCATTTTTTCCCTAGCACGCTCCTTTTGCTCTTCGGAAATAAATCGAAGCCCTCCTTTTACCACGGCTTTTTGCGCGACCACATTGGTTTTTCCGAAAGCATCTCCCTTGCTGGTCAATTCATCAAAATTGACAAAGGTTCCTCCAAGCAAAACACCAGGGTTAAAGGTCAATAGGTCTTCACCCTTGACATCGGTATAAAATTGATGAAGGATTCGTGACATTTCAAAAATGGCGCCAGCACCTGTGCCTTCACTAAAAACACCAGAGGAATGGGCTCGTTTTCCCTCTACCTCAACCGCCCAACCAGAAGCACCTCTTCTGGCCACCGTAGCATAATTAAAACCTGTGGAGGTTTCAAAACCAAGAGCAATATCGCTTCGTTTCGCTGCATCGATCAGGTCTTTTCGACTTATGGACAAAGGTTTGCCCGTACTTTCTTCATCCCCTGTAAATGCCACAACAATCTGTGCATTCTCCAACAGTCCGTTCTCGGACAGTGCCTTTAAGGCGTACAGTACAATAACATCGCCACCTTTCATATCGTTGCCGCCTGGGGCGTGGGCAATACTATCGTTTACCATTTCAAATGTTTGAAACGGGCTGTCTTCTTCAAAAACGGTGTCCAAATGCCCGATCAGCAACAGCTTTTTCCCTTTGGTTCCCGTGGTTTCGGCAAAAAGGTGCCCTGCACGGTTCATTTCTGTGGGCATTTCTATCCATTTGGTCTCAAACCCTATATTGTCAAAGGCGTCCTTAAAAACCATGCCCACTTTTTTCACACCTTCGGCATTGAGGGTACCACTGTTAATGTTCACTACCTTTTCCAAAAAATCTATGGCTTCGGAATTGTTCTTTTCTATGGTAGAGACAATCTTTTTTTCTGTTCGGGAAAGTTTTTGCGCGGAAAGAGAAGCAACAAAAAGCAATGCAATAAGGGTCGAGGTAAATTGAATTTTCATGGTGGGTTATTTTGATGGACAAGTTATCAATTTAGAATGATAAACACCAAGTCGGGCAACATCTTCTACTCGAACTGGATGGCCTTTACGGGTGTAATCCTTGTGATGATGTACGATGGAATCAAAAGCATCAATAAACAAAGCAGCATCACCCCAACATTCAGCAATAGAACGGTAGGTGCATCCATATGCACTGGGATATAATCAATATAATATTCCTCGGGATTCGGGAACTTGAACATTCGGAATTTGTTCTGAAGGAAAATGACCCCAAGACCGATCAGGTTGCCCCAAAATAGTCCGATGGCGATCAAATAGGCCGCATTGTACAAAAACACTTTTCGTATGCTCCAATTGGCAGACCCCAACGCTTTCAAAATCCCGATCATTTGGGTGCGTTCCAAAATAAGGACCAGCAAGGCGGTGATCATATTGATGCCGCCAACAATGATCATAATGCCAATAATCAGGGCAATATTAAAATCAAACAGACCGATCCATTCAAAAATGCGAAAGTATTTGCTTTTGATGTTTTGGGTATCTAAAACGGAGAGTGTATTGTTGTAAATCTCGTTCGTCTTTTCATCGATCTGATCAAAATTGTCCAAAAACACCTCAAAGTTCCCGATTTCATCTTCTTCCCAACGGTTCATCAATTGAATATGACGAATGTCCACAAAAACGTAGGTTTCATCAAATTCTTCAAAACCGCTATCATAAATACCAACGATTTCGAACCTACGATTGTTCGGCGGTTTGGACGCATCGCCATCACGAAGAAAGAAGGAAAAGAAGCTATCGCCAACTTTCAACTGCAACCTATTTGCCATCAAACTGGATATGAGCACCTCTTCATTAAGGTCTCCGCTATAATTTGGCAATCGACCATCGACCAGATATTCCTCAAATGTGTTCCAGTCGTAGTCGGAGCCCACGCCCTTGGCCAACATTCCTTCGAAGGTATCGGCAGTTCGGATAATTCCACCTTTGGTGGCCACCGCTTGCACATGCCTTACGCCTGTTACGTTTTTGAATTCGGGATAAAAATCCTGATCAATGGAAACAGGTGTGAGGGAAACCTCGGAATTGTTATTGTCGAAACTGGAAATCTGGATATGCCCGTTAAAGGCGGCGACCTTTTCACGAATCTTGTTTTTAAGACCAATGCCCGTAGCAATGGCAATGAGCATCATCACCACCCCGATCGCAATGGCGGCGATGGCGATTTTTATTATCGGGGCGGAAATACTAATTTTATGTTCCTTCCCTGTAACAAGGCGTTTGGCAATAAATAATTCTAAATTCAACGAATGCCCATTTTATATAGATTCAAAAGTACAGTTTTATTGTTGTTTTTGATAGGTTCCTCGTGCAAGGGACAACAAAAAGAAGCGGTTTCGCCCTCTGAGCCCGCAATGGAAGTACAAGCTCCCATAAAAGTGGCTGCCAACCGAACTGAGGCCTATCTACCGCTTTTACAAGGAAAAAAAGTAGGTGTGGTCGCCAATCCCACGAGTGTTGTTTTTAATGATAAAGGATACACCCATTTGGTGGATTCCTTGCTTTCTTCGAATATTGATGTACTAAAAGTTTTTGCCCCTGAGCACGGATTTCGGGGTACGGCAGATGCAGGGGAACACGTAAAAGATGGTGTGGATACCCAAACGGGATTGCCCATTATCTCGCTTTATGGCAAAAACAGGAAACCATCAAAAGAACAACTGAGCGATTTGGATGTGGTTGTTTTTGATATTCAAGATGTGGGCGTGCGGTTCTACACGTTTATTGCTTCCCTGCAATTGGTGATGGAAGCCTGTGCCGAAAATGACGTTCCCATCATTGTTTTGGACCGCCCCAACCCCAACGGACATTATGTTGATGGCCCCACCATGATGGAGGAACACACCAGCTACTTGGGTCTGAACACGATTCCTTTGGTGTATGGGATGACGATGGGTGAATACGCAAAAATGCTGAATGGCGAAGGATGGCTGGAAAATGGCAGCAAAGCCGATTTGACCGTAATTGAACTGGAGAACTACACCCACGAGTCGGAATACCACTTGCCCATACGGCCTTCTCCCAATTTACCCAACGACACGTCCATTACACTGTATCCGAGTTTGGGACTGTTTGAGGGCACCAACGTCAATGCGGGGCGTGGGACGGAATTCCAGTTTCAGCGCTACGGCGCATCGTTTATGGACAATACTGCCTACGATTTTAGTTATGTGCCCGAGCCCAATTTCGGGTCCAAATACCCCAAAGAAGAAGGCAAAACCTGTTATGGTCGTGACCTGTCCGCTACGCCAAGAATGAACGAGATGACCATGCAATGGATCATTGATGCCTACAACAACACCTTGGACAAGTCCAAATTCTTTTTGACCGACGGATTTACCAAACATGCAGGCACTCCCCTGCTGCAAAAACAGATTGAGGAAGGACTCTCCAACGAAGAAATCAAGGCCACTTGGCAAGAGGATTTGGAAGGCTTCAAAAAAATTAGGGCGAAGTATTTGATTTATGATTGATTTATTGGGTGATTTCGTTATTCGTTATTTGTTGATGGTTAATGGTTGATGGGGTTTGGATAAAGGGTAAAAGGTTAAGGGTTGTTGGATTGTTCGATTTTTGAATGGTCAGTAGTCATCTTGTCACGCCCGCCTGAGGCTGGCAGGTAGCCGGAGGGGAATATGGATTATTCGATTGTTGGATGGTTCGATGGTCAGTAGTCATCTTGACACGAATTCCACTAATTTACACCAATGGAGCGCCGTGCCCTGAGTGGAGTCGAAGAAAAAGGGTTATTGGTCTTCAGGAAAGCGTTCTCGACTGCCTGCCTGCCGCAGGCGGGCGCTCGAACTGACAAGCGACGTATGTTCAATGTTAATTGTTAACTGCCCATTGACTTCTGACATCCGACTTCGCACCTCATACTTTTGACTTCTGATTGTTTGCCGACGTCTTATGTCTTGGTTCTTGAATCTTATATCTGATTTCTAAACTACTGGCAATTGGTAATTGTTCATTGTGAACTGCCAACACCCTACTTTTTCAAGGCACCCTATCCCTCCGTCGTAGGCCTTCGATACTTATGGAAAGGTTGCTTTAGCAATCCCTTGATACTACTGTTCTCCTTCTCGTCAGGAAAAGTATCCACGCCGTACACGATATTCTCGGGGTCCATGGACATATAGGTACCGAACAATCGGTCCCAAATGGAGAAGATATTTCCGTAGTTGGAATCGGTATAGGGCAATTGATAGTGGTGGTGCACTTTGTGCATATCGGGACTTACAATGAACCAACTGATAGCTTTGTCCACTTTTCTGGGCAAACGAATATTGGCGTGGTTGAACTGAGAAAACACCACGGACAGACTTTGGTACAGCATGATAATGCCGATGGGCGCCCCAACAATGACAACTCCTGCCAAAGTAAATGCATACCTGATCAAACTTTCCAAAGGGTGGTGGCGATTGGCCGTAGTGGTATCCACATTATGATCGGAATGGTGCACCAAATGAACCATCCACAGCGGTTTTACTTTGTGCTCCACCCAATGTGCCGCATAGGCCCCGATAAGGTCCAAGAACATTACACCAAGAAGCACGTAGAGCCACAACGGCATTTCGGGCAGCCAGTTAATGATTCCAAATTGGTTTTCCACCGCCCAATCCGAAGATTTCAGCAACAAAAACGCTAGCGGAAAATTTACGATTATGGTGGTCAACGTAAAAAAGAAATTAGGAACGGAGTGCCTCCATTTTTTATAGGGCACATTAAAGAGGGGCACGATTCCTTCCAAAATCCAGAAAAAAGTGATTCCTCCGACCAAAATTAGGCTTCGGTGCCAAGAAGGAATGCTCTCAAAATATGAAATCAACTGTTCCATTCCTTCAAATATAGCAAATCATTAAAATTTGATGGCTTTTTTCATCTCCTCCACAATGTTAAAAGCCGCAGGGCAAATCGCCACGTTTTTTAAAGTAAGATTGGAAATCTGCTGGAACTTTTTGTGGTCCGTATGTGGAAACTCTCGGCATGCTTTGGGACGAACATCATAAATGGAACAGTAATTATCAGCTCCCAAAAAAGTACAGGGCACACTTTGCAGCACATAATCGTTCTCTTCATCAACACGTAAAAATTCATCAATAAATTGGGAGGGTTTCATCCGAAAATGTTTGGCTATCCGCTCAATGTCCACATTGGTGAACAAAGGCCCCGTAGTCTTGCAGCAATTGGCACAGGTAAGGCAATCGGTACGTTCAAACTCGGCATCGTGCAGTTCTTGCATGGTATAGTCGAGGTCCTTGGGCGGACGCTTTTTCAGCTTGGCGAAGAACTTTTTGTTCTCGGAATGTTTCTCCTTGGCCTTTTGTGGTAAATCCCTGAGTATTTCATCCATAGCACAAACTTATCCATTTTAAACGTCATGCTGAACTAGTTTCAGCATCTCATCATCCAACTACTCTTCGTTGAGACCCTCAGACAAGCTCAGGGTGACGGGAATCTTTCATGCAAAACAAACTTATCCATTTTAAACTTTTCCAAGCAATTAAAGTCCCATCTTTGCACAAGCAAATTGTAGCTATGGCAGATGTTTTTGGACTGGCCCTAAAAGATTATCAAAATGGCCACTACACGGAAGACATAAAAACCTATTCATCTTTGGATGAGGAGGACGTGATTCCCATTCCCTATTTGTTCCGAACGTTTAATGAAATGCCCAAAATTGAGCAGAAAGCCTTACAACTAGCTCAGGGCAAAGTGTTGGATATTGGTGCCGGTGCAGGAAGCCATGCACTGTATCTTCAAAAAAAAGGTGTGGATGTCACCGCAATGGACAACTCCGAAGGATGTATTGAGGTAGGCAAGGATCGAGGACTGCAATATGTGATACAAAGCAATATTTTGGATTACTCCGGAGATAAGTACGATACTTTACTGCTATTGATGAACGGCATAGGCCTTGCAGGCAAACTTGCCAATTTAAGTCGCTTTTTAAAACATTTGGCTTCATTATTGCGACCCAATGGTCAAGTTCTGGTGGATTCCAGCGATATAATTTATATGTTCGAGCAAGATGATGACGGTGGTTATTGGATTCCGAATGATGGAAGCTATTATGGCGAAGTATCTTTCCAAATGGAATACAAAGGAAATAAAAGCGAGCCTTTCGATTGGGTCTATGTGGATTTTAATACCTTGCAAAACGCTTGCGAATCCAATGGTTTTAATTGCGAACTTGTAATTTCTGGTGAGCATTACGACTATTTAGCCAAGCTAACATTAAAAGAATAATAGATTCCCATCCAGGACGTTCTATTACATATTAGATTGTTATGAAAAAAATTGCCCTTATTGTTTTATGCAGCTTTGGCTTGTTCCTGAGCTGTTCCAAAGATTCTGACCTTACCTCTTCAGATTCCAGCGCAAGCTTAAATAAGGCGGGAAACCGTTTAGCGACCGGAGCATCCGCCAGAGATTTGTTGTCCAACGATAATTTTGATAAACTATTGATAGAGATCGACTACGTGACAGGCTTTGCCCCAACCGCTGAAGCCATCACCAACTTTGAGGAATTTCTAAGGGCAAGGACCTTCAAGGAAAATATTGAGTTCAAGTATACCGCCTTATCCTCTCCAAACGAAGAGAGCCTTACGCTCGACGAAGTCGTTGAACTGGAAAAAGAAAACCGGGACGAATTCAATTCGGGTTCCACCTTGGCCATCCATATTTATTTTGCAGATGCGCCCTCCGAAGGTGACGAGCAAAGCGAAGGATTGGTTACTTTGGGAGCCGTTTACCGCAACACCTCCATGGTCATTTATGAATCAACTGTAAAACAAATGGGCAACAACAGCACGGCCGTTACCGTTGCCGAAGTAGAGACCGCAACCCTTTTGCATGAATTTGGACATTTGTTCGGATTGGTCAACTTGGCCACGGAATCCGTAAACGATCATGAGGACGCAGAGGCAGATAACCATTGTAATGTGGAAGGATGTTTGATGCGCGCAGAACTTCAGTTTGGGGCCTCGTTGCTAAAGCAAATGCAGAAAAATGCTGCCAAGGGACTGGCTTCGATTCCAGATTTTGATGCTGAATGTATTTTGGACCTGCAAAAATATGGTGGGCGTTAGTCCCTCATCAAGGAATGTTCAGATACTTATGGGTCTGAAGTGATATTTTCCATTTTGGATGTTTCATCACATAATCAACGATCAGTGGCACCATTTTGTCCCTGACGCTCCATTCCGGCTGCAGGTAAAGAATACAATCCTTCCCAACTTGAGCGGCCTGTTCCTCAGCAAAGATAAAGTCGTGCTTATTGTACACGATTACCTTTAGTTCATGGGCTTTTTTATAAATCTCTCCCTCAGGAAGTTTGTTCTTTTTGGGTGATAGACAAATCCAATCCCAAATACCGGTCAACGGATAAGCACCAGAGGTTTCGATATGGATTTTCATATTCTTGGCCTTAAGGCCTTGGGTGAGCGGCCCCATGTCCCAAGTAAGTGGCTCCCCTCCGGTAATTACAATGGTGTCGGAGTATTGCTCCGCATGGGCAACGATGCTGTCTATGGAAGTAGGGGGATGTGTTTCTGCGTTCCAGCTTTCCTTGACATCGCACCAATGACAACCAACATCGCAACCTCCTACCCTAATAAAATAGGCAGCGGTTCCTTTATGATACCCCTCCCCTTGAATGGTATAAAATTCTTCCATTAGGGGCAGCATCAATCCCTTTTCCACCAAATCCATCACGTTTTCTTCTACCATGGCGCAAAGATAATCCACTTCTATGGTTTCACCTACTTTACGGCAATAACATCTATTTCTATGGAAGCATTTGCAGCAAGACCACTGGCTGCAAAAGTGGTCCTAGCAGGTTTTTTGGTAAAGTATTGGGTATATACTTCATTAAAAGAGGCAAAATCACCGATATCTCCTAAAATCACGGTACACTTTACCACATTGTCCAATGTCATATCATGCTGGGCCAGAACGTCCTTGATATTCATAATGGCCTGCTCGGTTTCCGCTTGGACACCACCGGCCACCAACGTTCTAGTAGTATGGTCCATGCCAATTTGCCCGGCCAAAAAGAACATATTACCGGCCTGCACCACATCGCTGAAAGGGGCGTTTTTCTTTTTGGCCTCGTGCGATTCATGAAAAATAAGCTCCGTACCATTTTGGGCATGGGAGGACATAATTGCCCCAATGACCAAAAGGAAGGTCATTAGATGGTGAAAAGGTTTCATAATCCTATTTTTAGTTTTGCTTAAAATTACCCTATTTTTATCGGAAATTGAATGTGATGGGCAACAAAGAAAAATTCTTTGAGCATATAGAGCAAGGGTATACCACAAAGGGCGATTACATTACCATGGGGGCCGGTATGCTGGATGGTGAGACAATGACCAATGCGTATATCAAAATCCCCCTAAAAACCATGAACCGTCACGGTTTGATTGCCGGGGCAACCGGCACGGGGAAAACCAAGACTTTGCAGATTTTGGCCGAAAACCTGTCCGACAAGGGCATTCCCGTGTTGCTCATGGATTTAAAGGGCGACCTAAGTGGTATCGCCCAGCCCAGTCCGGGGCATCCAAAAATTGATGAACGACACGAAAAAATAGGCCTACCCTTTGAAGCCAAAGGATTCCCAGTGGAAATCCTATCACTTTCAGAACAGCCCGGGGTGCGTTTGCGGGCCACCGTTTCAGAATTTGGCCCAGTCCTGCTTTCCCGTATTTTGGACCTCAGCGTAACCCAAGAGGGGATAGTTGCCGTGGTTTTTAAATATTGTGATGATAATAAACTGCCCCTTTTGGACCTCAAGGATTTTAAAAAGGTGCTACAATATGCCACCGGGGAAGGCAAGGACGAGTTCCAAAAAGCATACGGCCGCATTTCCACGAGTTCCACAGGCACCATTCTAAGAAAGGTCATTGAACTGGAGCAGCAGGGAGCCGATCTTTTCTTTGGGGAGAAATCCTTCGATGTTGAGGATTTGGTGCGTATCGATGACAACGGTCGTGGTTATGTGAGCATTATCCGATTGACGGATATACAGGACCGGCCAAAACTTTTCTCGACCTTTATGTTGAGCCTATTGGCAGAAATTTATTCCACTTTTCCGGAGCAGGGTGATAGTGACAGGCCAGAACTGGTACTGTTCATTGACGAGGCGCACTTGATTTTTGACAATGCTAGCAAAGCGCTTTTAGATCAAATTGAAAGTATTGTAAAATTGATCCGTTCCAAAGGAATCGGTCTTTATTTTGTGACCCAGAACCCTACGGATGTACCGGATGATGTATTGGCGCAGTTGGGATTGAAAATTCAACATGCGCTACGTGCCTTTACCGCAAAAGATAGAAAAGCCATAAAATTAACAGCACAGAACTATCCTATTTCCGATTTTTACGATACCGCGGAAATATTGACCTCGTTGGGAACCGGAGAAGCGTTGATTTCCGCCTTGGACGAAAAAGGACGACCTACCCCGTTGGCGGCTACGATGATGCGTGCCCCCATGAGCCGCATGGATATTTTAAGCGATTCCGAGATCAAAGATGTTTTGGACAGGTCTAAATTGATCAAAAAATACAATGAGGAAATAGACCGGGAAAGCGCGTACGAAATCCTAACGGAAAAAATTGAAATAGCAGAAAAAGAGGCCGAGAAAGAAGAAAAATCAACATCTCGAAGGTCCTCCAGTAGAAGAAGCACACGAATGAACCCCGTAGTCAAGGTTTTGACCAGTGCCACGTTCATTAGAGGGGTTTTGGGCGTATTAAAAAAAGTGATCCGATAATTTATATGAAAAAGACAATCAAAGTAATGTCCCTGATCTCGGGGATCGTATTTATGCATTCTTGCCAAAACAACACTACATTTTTGATTACAGAAACCAGTGTTGGCCCATTGACACAGAGCACCACCGTGAAGGAACTGGAGTCAACTTTTGTCCAGGATTCCATTGTAGCGGACACCGTTCGTATCAATTTGGGAGTTTCCCCTGAAAAATTTGAAGTCTATGAAAAAGGCGGCAAGCATCTCTTAACGCTAAAAGCAAATGCCGACAGTATCCCTACGATAGAAAATGTAAGGATCATGGATCCACGATATCTCTCAGAAAAAGGAGTTGGACTACAAAGCACGTTCAAGGATATTCAGAAAAATTACGAAATCAAAAAAATCGTGACCACACTGAACAGTATCGTCATCTTCCCAAAAGCCAGCAACCTTTATTTTACCATAGACAAGGAGGAACTTCCTGAAAATTTAAGGTTTTCGAATTCAGAAATTGAAGCTGTACAGATACCGGACGATGCCAAAATCAAATATTTGATGGTAGGTTGGGAATAATCCCCAAACAATTCCCCTAAATGAAAAAAGCGCTCAAAAAAATGATGCCTTTGGCCTATGGCCAATATTTTAACGCCTACAGCCTAGTTGACCCTAAAAAAGCTGCAGAAAGTGCCTTTCATGTTTTCTGTACCGTTAGAAAGGGAAGGGTTCGTCCGGAGCAAGCTCCTTATTTGGAAGAAGCAAAGCTTTCCGTGGAGGAGGTTGCCGGACACAAAGTGCAATCCTACCGATGGTCGGGGCAGGGAGACACTGTTTTGCTGGTACATGGCTGGGAAAGCAATACGTTCAGGTGGCGCAATCTCATCAAAAAGCTGCGTGAGGCAGATTTCAACATCATTGCTTTTGATGCGCCATCCCATGGATATTCTACGGGAAAATACCTTTATGTTCCCCTATACGAGGAGGCATTGAACCATATGGTGAACAAATATGTCCCTAAACATCTTATTGGCCATTCGGTGGGAGGAATGACCATTATTTACAACCAATATAAGAATCCCAGCGACCATGTTGATAAGATCGTCACCATTGGGTCCCCTTCGGAGTTTCACGAAATCGTGGAGCACTTTCAGGACCTATTAAAGTTCAATGACCGGATGATGGGTCATTTGGATGCGTATGTGCATCATAGGTTTGGGTTCCACATTCGTGAATTTTCAACCTCCAAATTTGTCCGGCACATTGATAAAAAAGGTCTGTTGTTCCATGATCGGCACGATAACATCACTCCATACCATGCCTCGGTTGCCGTGAACAAAAACTGGAAGGACAGCACCTTGATAAGCACCGAGGGGCTCGGACATTCCATGCACCAAGATGATGTGAACGATCAAATCATTTCATTTTTGGAGGCTTGATAAACTTGTCCTAATTTTCAGAAAAAATAGACCATGCAAAAAATAACCCCTTTTCACGTAGCCGTCCCCGTTCACAATATAGATGAGTGCAGAACTTTTTATCGTGATGTACTAGGATGCAAAGAAGGTAGAAGTGCTGAACAATGGGTAGATTTTGATTTCTTTGGACACCAATTTGTGATACACTACAAGCCTAAATCCGAGGAAGAAACACACACTAACCCTGTTGACGGGAAAAATGTCCCTGTTCCACATTACGGTGTTGTTTTGCCATGGGATACTTTTCAAACATTTTCGAAAGATCTTATCGAAAAGGGTATTGATTTTGTCATTGAGCCCTATATCCGATTTAAGGGCGAGCCCGGAGAACAGGCCACCATGTTCTTTTTGGACCCTGCCGGAAATGCCCTGGAGTTTAAGGCGTTTAAGGATATGGGACAATTGTTCGCCAAATAGCTCAGGCCAGATTAAGGCCTTTTCTGCGGATCCATAGGTGCGCAAATATCATATTTGGCACCCAGCAGAGCCAAGCCACTATTTTGTATGCCACTAGGAACTCTCCTAAAACAATGGTCAAAAACGGCAACCAAACTCGAAGGGTAACTGCGGCGAAGCAAGCGGCATAACTGTATATCATCATCCCTTGATGTAGGGACAAGTCCTTATTCCTGATAGCGGTGTATGCCCTAAATGTGGTGTACGCCCAAATTAGTCCCAAACTTATAAATCCCAAGGACGAGATCATTCCTCCGGTGGCAAAAAAACCAAGGTATATGCCACAAAAACTACTTATCAATGCGGACGCGACATATATTTTCCCAAGGTTTCTATGCATTTTAAGACGTTTGGCCCGCAACTTTTTCATAAACTGGGACCACCCTGTCAGCAAGGCCAGACCGCCAAAACTGATATGCCCATAAAAAGCGATTTTCCACACCATATTGGACAATACTTCACTAGGTTTTCCCATCAACAATCCAAAATCGTCACTAGCGAAAAGATAAGCCAAAGGGTACAAGCTTATTCCAACTGCCGAAGAAACAAAAAATATCCAAGCCAACTTATTTCTGACCGATCCAGCCATTTTGATTGATTTTGAAAGAGGTAAGTTATCGATTATTTCTCCATCAAAACAAGAATCTTGATGGTAAATCGTTATAAATGCAAGGATTAACGATTGATCCGAACCCAAATCAAACGGTTATGAAAACAATTTTACTATTGGTCACCCTTATCTTTTCCGCCATGGCAGTATCAAGCTGCACAAATGATGAAAGCGATACCGAATTGGAGTTCCTTAACCCTGAGGAGGAGCAACCTACGGGATTGCAGGTGGAACAGGAAAATGTAAATTAAGCATTGTGACGCTCTCTGGCCAAAAGCGTATTCTTTAGTAGCATAGCTATGGTCATAGGGCCTACTCCTCCCGGTACGGGTGTAATGTAGGCCGCCTTTTTGCTGACATTTTCGAAATCCACATCCCCTGTAATGTAATACCCCTTTTCAAGTGATTCATCGGGTACACGGGTAATTCCAACATCGATGATAGTGACTCCTTCCTTGACCATGTCGGCCTTTAAAAATTTTGGAACTCCCAACGCGGATATCACAATATCGGCCTGAAGCGTCAATTCTTTCAGGTTTTTGGTTCTACTATGGGCGAGAGTTACCGTAGAATTCCCTGGTTTTCCTTTCTGGCTCATCAAAATACTTATGGGGCGCCCTACAATATGGCTCCTCCCGATCACTACGGTATGTTTTCCATCAGTGTCCACATTGTACCGTTTCAACAACTCCATAATTCCAAAGGGAGTAGCTGATATGAAGGTTTCCATATGCAAGGCCATTTTGCCAAAGTTGGTGGGATGAAATCCATCTACGTCCTTGTCCGGGTCCACGGCCATCAATACTTTTTCTTCATCAATATGTTTGGGCAAGGGAAGCTGCACAATATATCCGTCGATATTGGTGTCCTTGTTCAGTTCCTCCACTTGTTTCAGAAGTTCTTCCTCAGTGGTTTCTTCGGGAAGATGAATCAATGTAGATTCGAAACCGATTTTTTTGCAGGAACGTACCTTGCTCCCCACGTAGGTGAGACTGGCACCATCGTTACCAACCAAAACAGCTGCCAAATGGGGTACTTTTTCGCCCCTTTCTTTCATTTGTGCCACCTCAACGGTGATTTCTTCTTTTATTTGATTGGATATTTTTTTTCCGTCAAGGATTTCCATATGGATCGTGTGGGTTTTACTACTGAATACTGACTAAAGTTATCTCATGTTCTGCATCATCTGCATCATCTTTTTGCCGCCTCCGCCCTGCATCATCTTCATCATTTTGCTCATTTGATCGAACTGCTTCAATAATTGGTTGACTTCTTGAATGGAGGTTCCGCTACCTGCAGCTATACGCTTTTTGCGACTGGCGTTCAATTTGGCCGGTGTAGATCTTTCATCGGGTGTCATGGAATGGATGATGGCCTCGATATGTTTGAATGCATCGTCATCAATATCCAATCCCTTGAGGGCTTTTCCAGCTCCGGGAATCATCCCCATTAGATCTTTCATGTTCCCCATTTTCTTGATCTGCTGTATTTGGCTCAAGAAATCGTCAAACCCAAATTTGTTCTTGGCGATTTTCTTTTGGATTTTTCTCGCCTCTTCTTCATCAAATTGTTCCTGTGCGCGCTCCACCAAGGAAACCACGTCACCCATTCCAAGGATACGGTCGGCCATACGGGATGGGTGGAAGACATCGATTGCTTCCATTTTTTCACCGGTACCAATAAACTTGATGGGCTTATCCACTACGGATTTGATGGAAATGGCGGCACCGCCACGGGTATCACCATCGAGCTTGGTAAGGATTACCCCGTCAAAATTAAGGACATCGTTGAAGGCTTTGGCCGTATTTACGGCATCCTGACCTGTCATGGAATCCACGACAAACAATGTTTCCTGTGGTTCTATTGCCTTGTGGATGTTGGAGATTTCCGTCATCATCTGTTGATCCACGGCCAAACGACCTGCGGTATCGATGATCACCACGTTGCATCCTGTGCTTTTGGCATGGGCAATACCTGCCTTGGCGATGGCAACAGGGTCGTTGTTATCGCGATCGGAATAGACCTCTACCCCTATTTGCTCACCAACCACATGTAACTGGTCGATTGCCGCTGGACGGTACACGTCACAAGCTACCAAAAGTGGCTTTTTTGTTTTTTTGTTTTTGAGGTAATTGGCAAGTTTACCTGAAAATGTGGTTTTACCAGAACCTTGCAGACCGGACATTAAAATCACAGAGGGATTACCGGAGAGGTCGATACCCTCGGCATCGCCACCCATAAGTTCGGTGAGTTCGTCCTTTACCAATTTCACCATCAATTGGCCTGGTTGAAGCGTAGTCAACACGTTCTGGCCCAATGCCTTTTCTTTGACGGTATTGGTAAATTCCTTGGCTATCTTAAAGTTTACATCGGCATCCAACAAGGCTCGTCGAACTTCTTTCAGGGTCTCCGCTACATTGATTTCCGTAATCTGACCATGTCCTTTGAGGACGTGAAGTGCCTTATCTAACTTTTCACTTAAATTATCGAACATATGTTCTTTGTTTTAAAGGAGGGACAAATTTAAGAATAATATAAAAGAAAAAGGACGGCTTTGGGGTGAGCCGTCCTTCTTTTGGAAAAAAAGATTGGGGAAAATTATTATGGTTTCTCGAATACCAATGTTTTTAGGGTACCATCGCCACTTTCATCGGTGAGCTCGATTCTTGTAGAGGTAATGGATACTACCTTCCAGTCTTCGGTCAATTCCGCAAGCTCGTCCATCGTATCAAAGTTGATGTAGAACTTAAGACCTTCCTCGGAATCCCTAAGCACCCTCCAGAGACCATTGATAATGGAATCTACACTTGTGGAGACTTCAATTTGGTGCATGGACATAAAATCAAAATCCATTCCGGCATAGGAAGCGGTGGTTTCCGCTGCTCCTTCTTTGTACAAAGCCACGTTCCACGGACCGGACAATGCTATATTTGTTATTTCGGTCACATCGCCATCGGTAACATCGGGACATACTTTGTTCAACACCATTTCGTAACCGTCTGGTTCCCATAAAAATTTGATGCGTGAATCCTTTAGATCATTGATGGGCCACTCAAACGTAATACCCGCTTCTGTCTCTATATTTATGGATACGGAAAGTATCATTATGCTGTTGTAACCAATTTCCCAAGTACCGGCCATAACATCTACTCCGTTGCTCAAGGTAACCGCGCCTTCGGCCCCAAACTGGAGTTCATATCCTAAAAGCCTATCGATTTCCTCGCCTTGGTTCTTCACTTTCTGAATCACCCAAGTACATTCTTGCAACCTGGCAAGAAGCCCTTCTGGGTCAAGTCCATCTTCTGGTACAATGTCACATCGTTTTTTGAGGACGACCTTGTTGCCGTTATCTTCATACAGTTTGATTACTCCTTCTTCCAATTGATATACATGCCATTGTAAATTAAAGTCAATCAGGGTTTCAAATTCCAAGCTCAACATTACACCACTATCTGTCATTTCAGTACTCCATGTACCGGTAACATCTGCGGTAGTGTAGTTGGACATTACGACGGTGCCATCATCGGAGAAGGTGAGCAATCTTTCAAAGTATTGGGTGGTATTGTCAAGTTCTTCGCGAATCACCTGTCTCACTTCCAAGGGGCAGGATGTCAAAAGTTCGTCCAGGCCTTCTTTTGAAAAATCATCGTCATTGTAATTGTTATCATCGTCCTCGTCGCATTCGTTTTTGGCCATTTCCAATGCTGCTGCAAGTGCTTCATTGCTTTCAATAAGGACTTCGGTACCATCGTACTTTTTTAAGGTAATCGGAAATTGAACGCTTATAAGTTGATTTTCTTCAAGTTCAGCAAAAAATATCCGCATATCCTTGTCGCTCTCAACTTGCGCCTCTCCTGACAATTGATTTTGAAGATCGAATGTGAACAGTGTAATCGGATATACAAAATCGATACATTCAATATCGTCATCTCCCCCTCCTTCTAGACATTCACGTGCCATCAACTGAAGTTCATCTTGGTTTTCGATGGTTATTTCGCTAAAATCGGAAAGGGTAATAGTAATTGGAAAAACAATGTCCAAGACGTTATCATCATCATCAAACTCATCAAAAATTTCTTCTATCACTTCCAAATCGCTTTTGGAATCAATGGTTACTTCCACTCCGTTGACATTTACGGTATAAGGAAACTGAACCGCAAAACAACTGGCTCCATCGACTATATTGTCATACGAGCCATCATTCGAAGATGTTTTCTGGATTAATACGGCGGTGTTGGAATTGGCAGATATGGTCTGTTCCTCATTACCGCCACCGATCTCTTCGTATTCTTCTTGGCAGGATGACACACCTAAAACAAGCACAACGATTGCTGCGCGCAACATGTTGTCAATCAACTTTTTCATAACAATTGAATTTTGGGGTTATAATTCAACCTTAAAACAACCTTCTCAAAAAAAACCCTACTTTACCTTGAAATTTTTCAAATATATTTGACCTATTAAACAAACTCCCATTCATGAGCAACGTATGCGAAGACCATATTTTCAGCGAAGTCTTTAAAAGCCATTCCAAAACGGTCTTTAATTATATTTATTACAAATTCGGAAACGAGGAAAAGGCTCATGATGCGGTACAGGAAGCTTTTGTAAAACTCTGGCAGAACTGTGCCAAAGTAACTCCCGATAAAGCAAAGTCCTACGTATACACGGTAGCCAACAACCTTTATTTGAATGTGATAAAGGCCGAAAAGGTAAGGTTAAAGCATGCCGACAGCCTTGTAAAGGATAGGACCAACGAGTCTCCCGAATTTTTGATGGAGGAAAAGGAATACAAGGAAAAATTGGACAATGCGCTCAATGCACTTCCCGACAATCAAAGGACCACTTTTTTGCTCAACAGGATCGATGGAAAAAAATACGCCGAAATTGCCGAAATGGAAGGGGTAAGCGTAAAAGCCATTGAAAAACGGATGCATTTGGCCCTCAAAAGTTTACGGGAACATATTGAAGGAATATAAAATTCAAATTTATTTTGATTTTTAGGTAGGGTATTTAAAAATGAAGTTGTTTAAAGAACGTAAAGCATAGAACCCATGCAAGAAAATTATTTGGCAAAATGGCTGAGCGGCGAGCTTTCAGAGGAAGAACTTCGGGAATTTAAAAGTTCCGAAGAGTATGCTTCCTACCAAAAGCTCAAAGAGGCTTCCGGTAAATTGGTGGCTCCTGAATTTGATGCCGATCAAGCGTTGCAGCGTTTAAAAAACGAGCATATCCAAAATGCACCAAAGGTGATTTCCTTGAATCCTTTCAAGAAATTCCTTAGGTTGGCTGCCGTAATCGCCGTTCTTCTTGCCGGTTCATACTTTTATATAAACACGCTCAACGAAAAAGTGACCACGGAGTTTGCAGAACGTTCCGAGGTCGTGCTCCCGGATAATTCAGAAATCTTTTTGAATGCAGATTCCAAAATATCCTACAGCGAAAAGAACTGGGAAAATAAAAGAAACATCGATTTAAAAGGTGAGGCCTTTTTTAAGGTGGCCAAAGGAGAAAAATTCACGGTTTCCACGGATCAAGGAACTGTGGCCGTTTTGGGAACACAATTTAATGTGGAAAACAGGAAAGGCTTTTTTGAAGTCACCTGCTACGAAGGTCTGGTGAGCGTAACCTATAACAACGACTCCATAAAACTACCGGCGGGAAATACTTTCTTGGTCATCAATGGTGAAATTGTTCCAACAGGAACACCAAATGGCAACCTGCCCTCTTGGATGAACAACGAAAGTAGCTTTGCAAGCATTCCTTTAAAATATGTTTTTGCAGAACTTGAAAGACAGTTCAATATTAAGGTAGCCACCAAAAATATAGATACAAATCTGTTATTTACAGGTTCTTTTAACAACACTGACTTAGAAATGGCGTTAAAAAGTATAAGTACCCCCTCCAAAACACGTTATAGAATAGACGGAGACAATGTACTTTTTTATGCTGGGAACACACCTCAATAAACATTTAGGCATCGTCCTTGGGTTTTTATTTTTCGTGCTCGGTAACGCCTATGCACAAGAAAAACAAGAATCCCCTATTGGCCTTGTGCCCTACATAAAATCTTTGGAAAACCAGTTTGATGTCAAATTTTCATATATCGATGAAGATTTGAAAGGAATTACTGTTGATGTACCCCAAAACCTGACCACCTTAGAGCAAATTTTAGGATACATTGAGACCGTCTTGCGTATAGAAACCCAAAAATTGAACGATCGGTACTATACGCTCTCTAAAAAAAGCAACGTATCCATCTGCGGAGTTGTGCTGGATAATTTTGCCGAGAATACCGTAATTGGGGCAACGGTAGAGGTATTGGGAACTGATACTGCCATTATTACGGACACCGATGGTACATTTTCCATGGATAATGTACCGCGCGAAGCATCCCTTAAAATCCGATACTTGGGTTTTATCACCAAATATGTAAAAATCGAATCGCTTTTACAGCAAAAGGGATGCGCAAGAATTCTTCTGGCCCAACATTATGAAGAATTGGAAGAGGTGTTTGTGTACAAATACCTTACCTCTGGAATCATAAAGGAAAAAGACGCCAGCATCACCCTGAATACCGCAGAGTTTGGAATCCTGCCCGGGTTGATAGAGCCGGACATACTACAGACCGTTCAGGCGCTACCCGGAATCAAAAGTATTGATGAAACCGTATCGGATATCAATGTCCGTGGGGGCACCAACGACCAAAACCTGATTCTTTGGAACGGCATTAAAATGTACCAGTCAGGGCATTTTTTTGGGTTGATATCCGCTTTTAACCCCTATCAAACAGATAAAGTGACCATTTACAAAAATGGCACACCTTCAAATTTTGGGGACGGCGTGAGCAGTGTCATTCAAATGGAAACGGGCAACTACATTCCAGAAACCTTCAAAGGTGGCGGTGGGTTCAACCTGATCAGCGGCGATGTTTATGGCGAAATTCCGGTAACCAACAATCTGGGCATTCAATTTTCCGCAAGACGCTCAGCCACGGATTTTTTGAGCACACCCACCTATAAACAATTTATCAATAGGGCATTTCAGGATAGCGAAATAACCCTTCAAAACAATAGTACGGTAGAAGACGAGTTTTTCCGGGACGAGGATTTTTTCTTTTATGATTTTTCAGGAAAGATTCTTTATGACCTCAACGAAAATCACAAAATACGATTGAGCGGTATCCACATCAAAAATAATTTGAGATTCGAGGAAACCAATCTTTCAACGGACGAGACCAACATCAGTTTGCTTAAGCAGGACAATATTTCCGTGGGCGGGCAATTACAGAGCCGTTGGACGGATAAGTTCTCTTCTCATCTTAACATATACTACTCCAGATACAACCTGGATGCCCAAAACGTTTTTGCGAACCAAGTCCAGCAATTGTTCCAAAACAACCAAGTCACCGAAAACGCGCTAAAATTGAACACCAATTACGTTTTCAACGATAATTTGAGTTGGGACAATGGGTATCAATATATTGAAACGGGAATAAAAAACTTTACCGAAATCAATCAACCTGACTTCTTCAGCAAAGTAATAGACGTTGCTCGAATCCATGCCCCATACACAGAATTTGGGTATAGTTCTTTTGAGAACAAATTCATTGGAAAAATTGGTGCCCGCTTTAACTTTGTGGAAAACCTGGACACCTTCAAAAAGCTTTTGATCGAACCCAGGATCAACCTTAACGTTAAGCTGGCCAATTATATCAGGGCCGAAGTGCTGGGCGAATTCAAAAGCCAGACTACCAACCAGATCATAGATCTGGAACAAAACTTTTTGGGCATTGAAAAACGCCGATGGATTCTCTCCAACGACAGTTCTCTTCCTGTCACTACGAGCAAACAGGGCTCCGTTGGGCTTAATTACGAGAAACGAAGTTTTTATGTGGGCATTGAAGCTTTTTACAAAAATGTAGATGGCATAAGTACCAGTACCCAAGGATTCCAAAACCCATACCAGTTCTCCGGCGAAATAGGAAGTTACGATGTTAAGGGAATTGAATTTCTCATCAACAAAAAAGGTGACAATTACAGCACATGGTTGAGCTACGCCTACAATAAAAATGATTACACTTTTGATTCCATTGTGCCACAATCCTTCCCGAACAATTTGGACATTAGGCACACAATAACATTTGCGAGTACCTATACCTACAAGAAGCTAAAGTTGAGCGTTGGACTTAACTACCGTACCGGAAAACCTTTTACCGAGCCCATAGCAGGAGAGGAAGGCCTGGATGAAGACTACAACCCTCCTAGAATCAATTACCAATCCCCGAACAATAGCAGGTTGCCTGAATATTTTAGGGCAGATGCCTCGGCCATCTACGATTTTTGGCTGGGAAACAATGTTCGAGCGAATGCCGGGCTTTCCATTCTTAATTTTACAAATCGAAAAAACACGCTCAATAAATATTACAGGGTCAACGAGGATGACGAAATTGAAACGGTCGAGAACTTTTCGCTGGGCCTCACGCCCAATGTAAGTTTTAGGGTGAGTTTTTAAATTTTGTAGATTTATAGAATCAATCTCCCCGATTCAGTAGCCTGAATCACCCCTCTTTTTCCAAGAGGGGAGCTTTTATATAGAGATTGATGAAAAAAAGAACCCATAACCGCAAAGAATTAGAAAACTACAGAAAAAAGTTACGAAAGAACCTAACCCCCGCCGAAGCTTTTTTATGGCGTTACCTCAAAGCCAAAAAACTACAAGGTAGACGTTTCAACCGTCAGCATAGCATCAAAAACTACATTGTTGATTTCTATTGTGCTTCAGAAAAATTGGTGATTGAATTGGATGGAGCCATTCACAATACATCCAATGCCCAAGAATACGACGCAAAGCGCACTCAGGTTATAAATGAACTAGGTTATACTGTAATACGGTTTGAGAATAAAATGGTGTTTGAAAACCTAGAATCCGTATTATCGGAAATTACTGAACATTTTAAACAAAACCCATAGGCTTCTCCCTTTTAAAAAGGGAGACTGAGAGGGTTCCTACATCCTTTCCGGAACATCAATACCCAGTAATTTAAAAGCTGATTGTATCACCTCACCCACTTTTTGGGACAACTGCACCCTAAAGTTTTTCTTCTGCCCATCGGTTTCCCCTAAAATGGATACCTGCTGGTAAAAGGAATTGAACTCCTTTACCAGGTCATACGTATAATTGGCAATCAATGCAGGACTAAAGTTTTCCGCGGCCAACTGAACCGTTTCTGGGAACAATTGAATTTGCTTCAATAACTCCTTTTCCTTCTCGTGCAAGTCCAAAGAGGTCTCGACTGCACTCGACCCAACATTGTCCGCCTTGCGCAAAATAGATTGAATCCTAGCATAGGTATACTGAACAAACGGCCCTGTGTTACCTTGAAAATCCACCGATTCTTCAGGATTGAACAGGATACGCTTCTTAGGGTCTACTTTTAAAATGTAATATTTAAGGGCCCCCAGACCTATGGTTCGGTACAATTGTTTTTTCTCTTCCTCGGAGTACCCGTCCAACTTGCCCAATTCTTGGGAAATGGAAGCCGCGGTATCTTCCATATTTTGTATCAGGTCGTCCGCATCCACAACGGTACCTTCCCTACTCTTCATTTTGCCGCTGGGCAGGTCCACCATGCCATAGCTTAGGTGGTATAATTGCTCCGCCCACGAATAGCCCAATTTTTTTAAAATGAGGAACAAGACCTTAAAATGGTAATCCTGCTCATTGCCTACCGTGTACACCATTCCGTTGATATCCGGATGGTCGGTCACCCTTTGAATAGCCGTACCAATATCCTGGGTCATATACACTGCTGTTCCATCGGAACGGAGTACGATTTTCTCATCCAAGCCTTCATCGGTCAGGTCTATCCAAACACTGCCATCCTCTTTTTTAAAGAAAACACCACGCTCCAATCCATCCTTAACCACATCACGACCCAACAAATAGGTATCACTCTCGTAGTAAAGTGTATCAAAGTCAACGCCCAAGTTTTTATAGGTGATATCAAAACCCTCGTACACCCAACCGTTCATTTTTTTCCAAAGTGCCACCACCTCATCATCACCGGCCTCCCACTTACGGAGCATTTCTTGGGCCTCCAATAAAATTGGCGCCTCTTTCTCTGCTTTTTCCTTCGGGGTTCCCGCCTCGGTCAATTCAGCAATCTGCTCTTTGTATGCCTTATCAAAAGCCACGTAGTATTTCCCCACCAAATGATCTCCCTTTAAACCAGAAGATTCTGGGGTTTCACCCTCGCCAAACTTCTGCCAGGCCAACATACTTTTGCAAATATGGATGCCCCGATCGTTGATGATCTGCGTTTTGTACACCTTTTTGCCCGAAGCTTTCAAAATCTCGGCCACGGAATAGCCCAAAAGATTGTTTCGGATATGGCCCAAGTGCAAGGGTTTGTTAGTATTGGGCGAAGAATATTCCACCATTACCGCATCATCGGACGCGGATTTTACGTAGCCAAAATCCGTTTCATCCAAAATGTTGTTGAAGAAGTTCAGGTAATAGCTGTCCTCGATAACAATGTTCAAAAAGCCTTGTACCACGTTACATTTGGACACCGCATCCATATGCTCCACCAGATACTCCCCTATCTTGGTCCCGATCTGCACAGGATTTCCCTTTACATGGCGCAACATGGGAAAGACCACAACCGTAATGTCACCTTCAAAATCCTTTCGGGTCGGTTGAAATTCCACGGTAGGCAGGTCAACTTGGTACAGTTGTTTTACTGCTTCGATCACATTCTGGGTCAAATCGTTCTGCAAACTCATCTAAAAAGGCTTTTCAGGGCGCAAAACTACGTATTTTTTGGCCTTTTCCCGCACTTAATCCCGATTGGTCCGCCGTAATTTGATTAATTTTAAGCATGCTGTTGAACGTATCCTACTCTGACAAAAATATTTCCAAAAAAATTGATGAAGCTGTTGGCAAACCCATGCCATTGAAAGAACGATGGGCCATGGGAGGCATTGGCTCCCCAAAATTGCTCATCACCGAGGCCAGTGTGGACATATACAACCTGTTGATTCTCGACAATAGCACCAACGCCTGCAATATTGAAATACGGCCCAACGGGATCATTGTTAGGTTCAGGGCCCGTTTGGAGACCTACGGCCTGATCATCCCCTATTATAAATTGAATGTGTACAAAGGGGATATCGCCATTTATTCCATTTATATGGACCAGTATTTCATCAAGGTACGGGCGGATACCAAGGCCATTCAAAAATTCTTTAAAAAATTGCTCGATCACCGAGCGGACAACCTGCCCACCAACATTGAAGACCTATGAAAATATTGCTTACCGGTGCCAACGGATACATTGGAATGCGTTTGTTGCCCAGACTTTTGGAAATGGGCCACAATGTGGTCTGTGCGGTCAGGGACGAAAAAAGATTGTCCGTGGATTCAAAGACCCGTTCCCAAATAGATATTGTGGAAATTGACTTTTTGGAAAATCCTGAAAACCAAAAAATCCCGAATGACATCGATGCCGCCTACTACCTTATCCATTCCATGACCTCGTCGGTGACGGATTTTGATGAAAAAGAAGCGCAGGCCGCAAAAAACTTCAATACCATTTTGGAAGGCACGCAATGCAAACAGGTCATCTACCTCAGCGGCATTGTAAACGACAAGGAACTATCCAAACACCTCAGTTCCCGAAAAAATGTAGAGGACATACTGTACAAAGGACCTTTTGACCTTACCGTGCTTCGGGCGGGAATCATTGTAGGTTCGGGAAGCTCCTCCTTTGAGATTATTCGAGACCTCTGCGAAAAGCTTCCTGTAATGATTACCCCAAAATGGGTGCTCACCAAAACACAGCCCATTGCCATACGCGATGTGATCCAGTTCCTTACCGAAGTGCTCGGCAACGAAGAAACCTACGACCAATCTTTTGATATCGGTGGGCCCGATGTGCTTACCTATAAGGACATGCTCCACGGCTATGCCAAGGTGCGGGGCTTTAAAAACTGGATTTTCACCGTTCCCGTGATGACCCCAAAACTATCTTCCTACTGGCTCTATTTTGTAACATCCACATCTTATAAATTGGCCATGAACCTTGTGGATAGCATGAAGATGGAAGTCATTGCCCAAGACAATCGCCTGCAAGAAATGTTGGGCATAGAAACTCGCACCTACGAAGAAGCCATTGATATGGCATTCAAGAAAATTGAGCAAAATCTGGTGATCAGCAGTTGGAAGGACAGTATTGCCAGTGGACAGATCAAGGAAGATCTGGAAAATTATATCCAAGTTCCCAAATACGGTGTTTTACAGGACAAAAAATCCATTTCCATAAAAGATGAGGACGCCGTTTTGGAGAATGTATGGCGTATTGGGGGCGAAACCGGATGGTACTACGGGAATTGGCTATGGAAATTCCGCGGATTTATGGACAAGGTAGTGGGCGGACCGGGACTGCGCCGCGGGCGTACCCATCCCTATAAAATTTTTCCCGGGGATGCACTGGACTTTTGGCGGGTGTTATTGGCCGACAAGAAGAGTAAACGTTTATTGCTCTTTGCCGAAATGAAAACCCCCGGGGAAGCTTGGTTGGAATTTAAGATCAAGGATGGGGTGCTGTACCAGACCGCAACCTTTCGTCCCAAAGGATTATTGGGAAGATTGTACTGGTACTCCGTGCTGCCGTTCCACCTCTTTATTTTTGGGAACATGATCCGGAATATTGCAAAAGTGTAAATACTCAAAGTAAAAACCTCTGTCACATCGAGCGCAGTCGAGATGTTTTCATTTGTTGGTCATCATTTTTTGGCATAAGATTTCTCGACTGCGCTCGAAATGACATTCCCGCTAACTCCTCAGCTGTTAAAATACTATTAACCCGTAGCGGGTATTCCGTTTTTCTTCGCACTTTGTCACAAAACTCCCAAAAATTCGTCTAAACAACAGGCAACCTCATCGCTAAAAAAGGTGTCTTGCTAATATAACCTTATAGAAACCCATGTTAAAAAGAAGAACCTTTTTTATTACCTGCCTTGCTTGCATTACGGGATTTTCCATGTTCGCCCAGACCATCAGCTCCCGATTGGTGGATGCCGAGACCAAAAAAGGGATTCCCTACGCCACCATACAGTATGGAGAGTACCAGGGAGTGATATCCAACGAGGAAGGATTGTTCAGTTTTGTGCTGGAAGAAGGCACCACCCCGCCCGATTCCATCTACGTGACTTCCATGGGCTACGGGAAAAAAGGCTTCACGCTGCAGCAGATGCAGGACAGTTTGGTTACCCTAAATGCGAAAGCCATTGAACTGAGCGGGGTCTATGTGTTCGACAAAGAGCTGGATGTGGACGACATCATCGATAAAATGATAGAAAACATTCCCAACAATGTGAACAAAGCTCCGGTAAAACAACGTTTTTTTCTAAGGAAGGCCGAACTGGCCCATATGCAAAAAGTGGATTTTGGATTTGAGGAATCCACCATCAAGGAACTGAACAAGGAACTCATGGACAGCATTTCCAATTCCATTCCCAAAAACGCATCCCACTATACCGAGAGTTTTGGCGACCTATACAAAAACAATACGGACTATAAGCTCAATATCATCAAGGCGGCGGACCTTTACGACAAGCGGGACGTGAGTTCCTTTGAAGAATTGGCGGAGCACATGGAGGATATTTTCAAAGCAAATGTAAAACCCGGCTCCTATCTCAAAATAAAATCAGGGATTTTCAGTGAAAAAATACAAGTGGACTCCATTTTGGACACCATGGACGATGAACGCATGGAACAGGCCAAAAAATTGAAGGCACAGGTAAAAAAAGACAGCGTTTCGGGCCTCACGGACAGCCAGCGCTGGCAGTTCAAGGAAATGCTTGGCCAATTGTACTATAAGGAGGATACCAAACTGGACCTCGTGGACAAAAACCGGAAGTACGAGTTTAAACTGGCCGGCTATTCCGATATTGGCGATGCCGGGGTATATGTGGTAGATTTTTGGCCCAAGCGAAGCAGCGCCGATTTTAAGGGACGCCTCTACATCAACATTGAGGATTTTGCCGTAATGCGATTGGACTTTACCAACACCCAACGCCTCAGAAATTTCAGATTATTGGGCATTACCTATCGCGAAACCGTGTACAAGGGCACCATGCGGTTTGCCAAACTGCCCAATGGCAAGTACGACCTCCAGTTTATGGAATTGGCCGATGGCAAGTTCTTTGGGGTGGACAGACCGTTAAAGGTGGTGGAAAAGAACAAACACGTAAAAGGCCGCCGCAAGCAGAACGAATTGAAGCTAAACATTGACTTCCAGATGAACATTACCTCCAAATGGGAGTTGGTGGTATTCAACCAAAACGAAATTGCCGAAAACGAGTTCAAGTCCTTTAAAGAGGACAAAACCGTTAGGGCCACCTATATGCCACGGTACGACCCCGAATTCTGGAAAGGCTATACCATTATGGAGCCCAACCAGGCCATTCGCGGATTTACGGCCGAGGAGGAAGATTAGTTATGAGTTTTGGGTTAAGAGTTCTGAGTTTCCAAACTACAAATTTGTGATAAAGGGACTTCCAAAGCTTGGCTTATGCGGTACAAGGTATGAATCGTGGCATTTGTTCTACCCTTCTCTATTCTTGAAATATTCGTTGTATCAATTTGAGCTTCAATTTTGCCCACTAAATCTACTTGGGTATAGCCTTTTTCCAGCCTTGCTTTTTTGACATTTTCCCCGATTTTCTTTAAAACTTCCGTCCTTTCCATACTTGCCATATTTGACAAGTCAAGAAAAGGCTTATATTTACGGGTATAAATGCCATATATGGCAAGTTTTGGTTTGATATGGAGCATAGTGAGGTTTTAACAAATTGGATTGAAGACTGGTACGGTTCTCCTGAAGAATTGGCCAAAGTGTTGGATTTGGCGCTGGAAATGCTGTTTTATTTGGAAGAAGACACATTTGACCGTAAAGAGATACACGAAGTGGTCGCTGCGCTTAGGGGGATTGTGGTGGGGTTGAGGTCAGGCAACTTTTAATAGGTTAAATAATTTTATTAAAATGGTAAATCATCATCTTCTTCTTCAATTGATTTTTCGATGACCTCTTCAATTTCTTTTTGAGTGATGTCCCGCTCTTTAAAGTTAAATTTCAATTCACATGAACTCTCAATGGGTTGTAAAATATTATCTGAAAACATCGTAATAGTAAATTCGAGTGTTATAGAATCTTTTGGGAACAAAAACATCAGGTTATCCAAAACTTTAATTTTATCTGGGAGCAATGTAAATGGTTTTATATTAAACTCCCAAGTCGTACCTGATGTTTGAACATAGTTATTATCAAAAAGCTTTCTAATCTCATTTTGATTTTCCTCCCTCATTAAGTATTCAATTTGATAATATGGTATGGACATACTCTCATATGAATTAAGGTTTTCTAGATTCAAGACATCTGCTTTGGATGCCTTCATCTTCAAAACAATATTTACATTACCAAATATTCTCTTACCATTATTTTTAATACCAAGGACAATAGGCATATTATTCCTTCTGTCAAGAAATTTATGTAAACTTCGTCTAAGCAATGATTTATTCTGAGCCTTTTTTAACAACTCTGTTTCCTTCTTTATATCGATTTTAATTCTCTCAATATCAAGTTCAAGTTTATCATTCAGTAGTTTCCCAGACTTTTTATCAATAAATGAAAATTTAATTAATTCCTCTCCAATATCTTTCTTCTCTTGAAGCTCCCTTATTTTCATTTCTAATTGCCGGGATAGCTTATCCCTAAAATCAACAATCGAGTTAAAATTTTCAACCAAAGCAGTACTATACACTTCATCTTTAAATTGATTTAATGCTTCTAACTGTTTAAGATTAATCTGTGAAGGATCTTTTCCCCTTTTAGAGAAATATAACATTACTGGTTTACCTGCCTTAGAAACTCTTTTTATTTCTTCAATAGTTCCTCCAAGTTCAACTCCTGTCGGCGTTCCAAGTTTAGTCCAAAAAAAGCCAATTAGTAAATCACAATCATCCACTAGTTGACTATTGATTGCCTCCTGAGGACGCACACCATATGCAGGAGAAGAATGTGTTTCCCATCTTACAGGAAGTAAGACTATTTTTTTATTAAATGAATTTAAATCATTCCAATCCTGAATAATTCTTGACACCACTTCTCTTTCTTCTTGGACATCTGATGGAGATGCAATCAATATCCTGTATACAATTGATTCGTATGACATGCTTATCTGATGATTAAAATAGAATATTGTGTTATGAAAACTAATATACTTTTTTTGTTAGAAATTACTTACGCTTTTCCATAATAGGCAGAAAAACCTGTTGTATGGTGTGTACTTGCTGAGCAAAGTGGAACTAAAGTACAGAATATCAATGGTTTGATGGAATGCTAAAAACAATCCCGTCCCGATAGCTATCGGGAGTTATCGGGACAGCATGACGTGGGCGTCATTTCGACATGAGATGCAAAGCATCGATTGAGAAATCTCTCAATTCTTAGATTTCTCACATTCTCCCTATAGCCATCGGGATTCGGTTCGAAATGACAAAAAAAGCTACTTCGATAAAATTCATGGAGTTCCAGCCTACAACAAGCAAGCTAAATAAAGAATTCTTGACTGTTCCTACCCTCCTTCGACTCCGCTCAGAATGGCGGGGCGTCATTTCGACATGAGATGCAGAGCAGCGATTGAGAAATCTCTCAATTCTTAGATTTCTCACACTCCCTGCCGTCGGTTCGAAATGACAAAAAAAAGCTACTTCGGAAAGATTCATGCAATTCCTGCCTGCGACAGGCAAGCCAATAAAAAATAAAGAATTCTTGACTGTTCCTACCCCCCTTCGACTCCGCTCAGGATAGCAGCTTAAGATGACAAGGCCAGCAAGTAGTCATTTCGAAATGAGATGCAGAGCAGCGATTGAGAAATCTCTCAATTCTTAGATTTCTCACACTCTCCCGATAGCCATCGGGATTCGGTTCGAAATGACATTGGAGTCCTACGCCTTCGGCAAAAACACTTCGGCCATCATACAACGGGCACTGCCTCCTCCGCAGGTCTCAATGGTATCCAAAGGACTGTGAATAATGGCACAATGCTTTTCTATGGCCGCAACCTGTTCTTTTGAGAGACTGTTATAGGCCTGTGTGCTCATCACCATATAGCGCTGTTCGTTCGCCCCTATTACCTGCAACATGTTCCCAGCAAAGTGGTACATCTGTTCCTCGCTGATCCTGATCACCTCACGGCCATCCATTTTGATGTGTTCCACCACACTTTTCCGTTCCTTTTTATCATCAATGGCATCCAAGCAGATAACAACAAAGGTCTCCGCCATCGCCATCATCACATTGGTGTGGTATATGGGCAAACGCTTGCCATCCACAGTTTGGTTGGCGTGGAAGATTACCGGAAAGCAGTCAAAATCCTCACAAAACTCAATAAACAGGTCTTCGTGGGCCCGCTCGGAAAGGGCACAATACGCCTTTTGATTCACCCTATCCAATAAAATACTGCCCGTTCCCTCCAGGAACATGCCCTCATCTTCGGCAGAGGTGTAGTCCATAACGTTACTGATGGAAAAACCGTAATCCTCCAAGAGCTCCAAAACATCTTCCCTGCGTTCCTTTCTGCGGTTTTCGGCGAACATGGGGTATACGCCAACAGTGCCGTTATCGTGAAAGGATATCCAATTGTTCGGAAAAATGGAATCGGGGGTGTCCCGTTCCATGGTGTCGCTAATGGTAATCACTTGGACACCATGCTCGCGGAGCACTTTTACAAATTCATCGAACTCCTGTTGTGCCTTTTTATTGATCTCGGCATTTTTTAGATCTGGGTCTTCCTGAAAATAGTTGTTGACCGCAGTCTGTTCGTTCATCCTAAAATTTACTGGACGCACCATTAATATGGTGTTGGTAATCTGTTCTTTCAATATTTTGATTGTTTGTTGCACCTGTGGCAGCAGGGGACGGGGTTAAAAACTTATCCTCTTATCAAGGGCATGGTGCTGCACCGCAGCAGGCCCTCTTGTTTGGCAATTTCGGAATAGGGGATCTCCTCTACGGTAAATCCATGGTCCCTTAACCAATTGTTCAAGCGGGTAAAGCGCTTTTCCGATACCACCACGCTGGGCGATATGGAAAATACGTTGCTGAACATTTGGTACATTTCCTCTTTGTCTATCTCAAAAATATTTTCGGGCCCAAAAAAGTCCACTAAATACCGGTATTCCTCTTCCACCAAGAATCCATTTTTGTGCAAAATGGCCTTGTCCCTCCCTACAGGCTGGAAACAGCAATCCAAATGCAGCGCATTTTCCTTGGCGTCGGTGTTGGATTTTCTAAGTTCGAAGGACTTTACGGTTTTGTTCGGGAACATATCGCGAATATATTCCACGGCCTGCCGATTGGTCCTGGCGGTAATGTAACTGGCATAATCAGGTGCCGTGTAGGTCCCGATAAAAATGTGATCGTTCCATGGCATTACATCGCCCCCTTCAATATGGACTTCGTGGGGCGGTCGTATTATCTTTTCCGGGGCAATCTTGTCCAAAACATGCTGAATGGCCAAAAATTCCCGTTCCCGGTCGGGCAGAATATTGGCGTGGAACAATTTGTCCTCAATTACAAAGGCGATGTCCCGTGCGAATATCTGGTTGCAATCTTGAAGGACCTCCGGGCGGTAAACCTCTACACCATATTTGTCGAAAACCTTGGCAAAGGCCTCCATCTCCTTGATCATGTCCGCCTCTTTGGGGTAGGTCCCGGCCTTTATGTGCTCCATGGACTTAGGATCATAAGCATCTTGAATCGTGGGCACAGGGCCACTGCTTTGGGCAGTTCCCAAAATCACGGCCTTAAGCGTACTGGTCTCATCAACAATATTCAATTCAATCATACTCGGGGTTATTGTAGGTCAAAAATAACCAATGAAAACCATAGGGAAAATCCCTAGAATTTATGAGGCAAATCTAATATTTTACCACCTATTTCCCATCTATAAATCAGGGAAAAAATGTTTTCAAAATAAGAATATCCATGGAATCATCGTGATTTATCTATTTTTTATAACCTTTTGCATTTCAAACGATTGAAATAGAGTACTTGAAGTAAATCCTTGATTTTTTTTGTTGATCGTTTTGTTTTAATTAGTACATTTGTCCTAAGATTTTTCCTACATATGAAAAAATTTGTCTTTACATTGATTTTGTTCGCAACGGTATGTGTTGTTCTAGGAAGCATAAAAGCTTTCGATACTATTGAAGAGTTCAACTTCATTTCCAAATCGAATCCTACAGTGCAGGGGAATTCCGTTCAACCGGTCAAATATCATGACTGTATCACCGAAAATGATTTTCCTGATGGTTATCTTTTGTACACGCACGAGATTACCAATCAAGATTCTCACTGGGATATATTGAAGGTGAATGAATCCGTTAAAAAATATGGGCATTCGCTTGATTCTACGGTTAAAAATCTGAGTACCGTGGATGCGCACAACTTTATCCATCAAGCTTTTCAAAAAGCCAAAAACATTGTGGCTGAGGACAGCATTTCCGATATCCAAAAACATTACCAAGGCGAAATTATGCGAATTTGCTACGATAGGGACCGGTATTTGAATCAAAACAATACCATCACGAGGCTTTGAGCCTCTGTGCTATCAAAAAATAAAAGGGGGCATTTTGCCCCCTTTTATTTTTATGGTCAATCGCGACCTTATCGTTTTTCCAAAGGTACAAATGATCTAAGGTTTTCGCCGATATATACCTGTCTTGGCCTTCCTATCGGTTCTTTTCTAAGTCTCATTTCCCTCCACTGTGCAATCCATCCGGGCAATCTTCCCAATGCGAACATTACAGTGAACATTTCTGTGGGTATTCCCAATGCCCGATAAATGATGCCTGAATAGAAATCCACGTTCGGGTATAGTTTTCTGTCCACAAAATAGCTGTCTTCCAGAGCTTCTTTTTCCAAACCTTTGGCGATGTCCAAAATTGGATCATCTATTCCAAGGTTGCCCAATACTTCATCTGCAGACTTTTTAATGATCTTTGCCCTTGGGTCAAAGTTTTTGTACACTCTGTGCCCAAAGCCCATCAACCTGAACGGATCGTCCTTGTCCTTAGCTTTGGCCATATATTTTTTGGTATCGCCGCCATCTGCCTCTATGGCTTCCAACATTTCCAAAACGGCTTGGTTGGCGCCTCCGTGCAATGGACCCCAAAGTGCGGAGATTCCAGCGGAAAGTGATGCAAAAAGTCCAGCATGTGAAGATCCTACGATCCTCACCGTAGAGGTAGAACAGTTTTGCTCGTGGTCCGCATGCAAAATCAACAATTTATCAAGGGCATCTATGGCAATACGATCTCTCTTGTATTCTTGGTTTGGTCTCTTGAACATCATTTTATGGATGTTCTCTACATAGCCAAGGGTGTCGTCACCATAATCCAAGGGCAGTCCCTTTTTCTTGCGCATGGTCCAAGCCACCAAAACGGGGAACTTCGCCAAAATCCGTACGATGGAATTGTACATTGCCGATTCGGAAGAAACATCCACACAGGATGGATTGAACGCTACCAAGGCGCTGGTCAATGATGAAAGTACTCCCATCGGGTGTGCGGACTTTGGAAAACCATCAAGGATTTTCTTCATTTCCTCATCTACTTGGGACTCTTCCTTAATGTCGTTATGGAATTTTTCCAGCTGCTCCTTGTTGGGCAGTTCGCCAAAAATCAAAAGATAGGCTACTTCCAAAAAGTCGGCTTTTTCGGCTAAGTCTTCAATGGAATACCCACGATACCTCAAAATTCCTTTCTCTCCGTCGAGGAATGTAATGGCACTTTCACAGGACCCCGTATTCTTGTAACCGGGATCTATTGTCACCATTCCTGTTTCGGCCCTCAAGGTTTTAATATCTATGGCCAATTCATCTTCAGTACCTTTGATCACAGGGAATTCATATCTTTCTCCCCCATATTCGAGTATAGCTTTATCCGACATTTTATGTTTTAATAGATTAGTAAAAATAGAATGCGAAAATTACGAAAAAGCACAGCCATTAACAATTTCCAACAAGTATTTGTGTCGTTATTAACAATAAAATATTAATCGTAAACAGCGCTTAGTCCAGTTTGTAGAGCAACTGGTAGTATTCGTCCACGGACTTCTCCCAAGTAAACCTTTTTTTCTTTGCTGCCGCCTGTATTTTTTTCCATGTTGGCTTGTCATTTTCAAACACATCCAAGGCTATGTCCAAGGCTTCCAACATGTTTTTTATTTTTTCGTCATAACTGTCCCCGTCGAACGCAAATCCGGTCTTCATGTGGTGAACGGTATCCTTTAGCCCCCCGGTATGGTGGACCAAGCAGGGATTCCCATTTCTCATGGCCAACATCTGGCTTATTCCGCAGGGTTCAAATAGGCTTGGCATAAAGTAAAGATCGGATTCCAGGTACATGGAATCGATAAGTTTTTCGGATTGACCATTGGTGAAGATAAAGTTCTTGTGCTCATAGCTCAACTTTCGGAACAGCTCCTCGTATTCGGGAGCTCCGGTACCCAATAGCATAAAAATCCCGTCCACTTTCTCCAAACGTTTCAGAATTTCTACGAATGCCTCGGGCGAACGCATAAAAAAGTAAAACTTTTGTTCTGTTAACCGTGCCACACTGGATGCGATGAACTTGGGCCTTTCATCCACAAATTCCATGATTTTCTCCCCGGTATGGGCCAAAAAATCGGCCTTGTACTTCTTGGACTCTTCCTGTAGCCATCTAAAAAGTGCCTTTACGGTGTTCCTGTAAATGTTGCCCTTTTTTTCTTTATTGACATTTTTGTAATTGCAACCGTTCAAAATACCGAACAACCGGCCTTCTTGGTCGGCCTCCTGTAAGTCCTTTTCCAGTCCTTCCCCTCCAATAAATTCCGGTGGCGAACTGGGCAGCAATACATCCTCTTTATATGATGGGGAAACGGTATGCACAGCGTCGGCAAAACGTATTCCCACTGCCATTAGGTTGATACAGTCCTGATATCTGTAATCCATCAACTTCTGATAGTTCAAAGGAACGTTGGGAAACCAATGTTTTACGGAAGAATAGTTTCCATCAAACGGCCTTATGCCCTGTATGGCCAAATTATGGATGCTATATACGATCCTGATATCCTTCAGGTTAGTGTAGTCGGGATGGTATTCTCTCAAGAACAACAACAAACTGGAATGCCAATCGTGCAGGTGGACCAAATTCACGTCACCAAATGCACCTTGTTTGATGGCCTCGGCCACGGCGGTACAAAATATAAAATACTTGATGGCGTCGGTAAAGAAGGGTTCCTCGGGATCGTTATGATAAATATGCGCAATATCCCCCGCTTCTATTTCCGGATGGTGCAGCACATAATGGAAGATATTCGGAAATTCCTTTTTAGGTTTCACCTCGTACAGTTCGGCGGTGTAGCTCATACCGCGCAATGTGTAGTTCAATATGGTCCTGGGCAGTCCCCCATGGTGAAGCCTGGAATATGCGGGCACCACGACGTGCACTTTATCGCCCCGTTCGGATATCTGCCTTGGCACATCACGGACCACATCGCCCATACCGCCTGCCTTACAGTTTTCCAGGGCATCATTTTCAGCGGCTACAAAAAGAAAGTTATTCATGAGGGAAAAATATTGAAGGTAGTTTAGTGAACCTTTAAGATAACCAAACTTTATTATTGAAACAAAAAAAAGCCTTTCCCATGAGAGAAAGGCTTTTTGTATGCAAAATTATTATTATGCTTATTTAACTTTAAATGCTTTTTCTTGCGGATAGTAGGCAATTGCGCCCAACTCTTCCTCAATTCTCAACAATTGGTTGTACTTGGCCATACGGTCGCTACGGGAAGCGGAACCTGTCTTGATCTGACCTGTGTTCAATGCAACGGCCAAATCGGCGATGGTGTTGTCCTCGGTCTCACCAGATCTGTGGGACATTACGGATGTGTAACCTGCGTTCTTCGCCATGTTTACGGCTGCGATCGTTTCTGTCAATGTTCCAATTTGATTTACTTTGATCAAGATGGAATTGGCAATACCGTTTTCGATACCACGGGACAAACGCTCCACGTTGGTCACGAACAAGTCATCACCTACCAATTGTACCTTATCACCAATTTTCTCAGTAAGTAGCTTCCAGCCTTCCCAATCGTTCTCATCCATACCGTCTTCTATAGAGATAATCGGATATTTACCACAAAGGTCTGCCAAATATTGTGCCTGCTCTTCAGAAGTTCTTACCACTCCCTTGCTACCTTCAAACTTGGTATAGTCGTATGCTCCGTCAACATAAAATTCTGCGGACGCACAATCCAAAGCTATCATTACATCATCACCCAATTTGTATCCTGCCTTCGCAACGGCCTTTGCTATAGTGTCCAATGCATCTTCGGTACCACCTTCCAAAGTTGGGGCGAATCCACCTTCGTCACCTACAGCAGTACTTAGACCGCGATCGTGCAATACTTTTTTAAGGTTATGGAAGATTTCCGTTCCCATTTGCATGGCGTGGCTAAAATCTTTTGCCTTAACGGGCATTACCATAAACTCTTGGAATGCAATAGGGGCATCGGAGTGCGAACCTCCGTTTATAATGTTCATCATTGGAACTGGAAGGGTATTGGCGCTTACACCACCTACGTAGCGGTACAATGGCATGCCCAACTCATTGGCCGCGGCTTTGGCCACTGCCAAGGATACTCCCAAGATGGCATTGGCTCCCAATTTTGATTTGTTCGGGGTACCGTCCAATTCAATCATCGTCTGGTCGATATAATTCTGCTCAAAAACAGAAGTCCCGATCAATTCCTCTGCAATAATGGTATTTACGTTGTTCACGGCTTTACCGACACCTTTACCCATAAAGGAATCGCCACCATCGCGTAACTCAACGGCTTCATGCTCTCCAGTAGAGGCTCCGGAAGGTACTGCTGCCCTTCCCATAATTCCATTTTCGGTTGTTACATCTACTTCTACTGTGGGGTTCCCTCGGGAATCCAATATCTGTCTTGCATGAATGTTGATAATGATGCTCATTTTAATTCAATGTTTTATAGTTGTGATTATTGGGCTAAAGATACAAAAGGTCCTGTTTTTAACTTCATGATATTACTCACAAAACGTACTTAAATGCTTAAAAACAGAACTATATCGTTTTAGTTCTTCCTTGCCTTGATCATATCAAAGAACTGGTCGAAAAGATAATCTGCATCGTGCGGGCCCGGACTTGCTTCTGGGTGATACTGTACAGAAAACACATCCTTGTTCTTCATTTTGATTCCGGCCACGGTCTGGTCGTTCAAATGGGTATGGGTAATTTCCAGCTCGGCATGTGCTTCCGTTTCTTCCCGGTTCACCGCAAATCCGTGGTTCTGGGAAGTGATTTCTCCTTTTCCCGTAATCAGGTTTAGGATAGGGTGGTTGATTCCCCTGTGCCCGTTGTGCATTTTATAGGTGGAAACTCCGTTGGCCAAGGCCAGTACTTGGTGCCCTAAACAGATTCCGAACAAGGGCTTGTTGGAGGCTATCATTTCCTTGGTGGCCGCAACGGCGTCCGTCAATGGTTCAGGATCCCCGGGTCCATTGGATATAAAGTATCCGTCCGGGTTCCACTCTTTCATTTCGTTGTACGAGGTGTTGTACGGAAACACTTTGATATAGGCTCCTCGTTTTGCCAAATTCCTCAAAATGTTCTTTTTGATTCCGATATCCAAAGCGGATATTTTAATTTCAGAATTCTGGTCCCCATAGAAATAGGGCTCCTTTGTGGATACTTTGGATGAAAGTTCCAGACCTTCCATACTAGGAACTTGTTTCAATTCTTCTTTCAATGCATCGATATCATCCACTTTGGTGGAGATCAATGCGTTCATGGCTCCGTTGTCCCTAATGTAGCTCACCAAAGCACGGGTGTCCACATCGGAGATGGCCAATAAATTGTTCTTGTCCAAGAACTCCAACAAACTCATGTCAGCATCGGGTCTGGAGTAATCGTAACTGAAATTTTTACAAATAAGGCCTGCAATCTTTACGGAATCGGACTCCACTTCTTCCAAGTTGGCTCCGTAGTTTCCAATGTGTGCATTAGTGGTCACCATTAGCTGCCCGTAGTACGATGGGTCCGTAAAAATTTCCTGATAACCGGTCATCCCGGTATTGAAACATACTTCTCCTACTGCGGTTCCTTCTCTTCCTCCAACGGCCTTGCCATAAAATATGGTTCCATCCGCCAATAAAATCAATGCTTTTTTCTTTGTGTGGTACTTCATTTTGTGCTCTAGTTTCAGTTAAGACAAAAAAACATAAAAAAAGGATAAGTTCTCACTTATCCTTTTTCCTAAAATATAGTAATTAATAACATTCTTCTTATTCTTCAGAATCGTCAGTTTTAGTTTCGGCCGCTGGAGCTGGCGTTTCAGCTTTCTTGGCGCCTCCGCTTCCTCTTCGGCTTCTTCTGGTCGATTTTTTCTTGGGCTTACCTGCGTTGTAAAGCTCGTTGAAATCCACCAACTCGATCATTGCCATATCGGCGTTATCTCCCAAACGGTTACCCAATTTAATGATTCTTGTGTAACCTCCCGGTCTGTCACCAACTTTTTCTGCAACGGTGCTGAACAATTCTGTTACAGCTTCCTTGCTCCTTAAGTTACTGAAAACAATCCTTCTGTTGTGCGTACCTTTTTCGGTAGTCTGGTTGTTCTCGACCTTTGCTTTGGTGATCAAGGGCTCGATAAACTTTTTCAACGCCTTGGCCTTTGCAACCGTGGTGTTGATTCTTTTATGCTCAATTAGGGAACTTCCCATGTTGGCCAACATTGCCTTTCTGTGGGCAGCTGTTCTTCCTAAGTGATTAAACTTCTTTCCGTGTCTCATTGTTCTAAGTTATCATCTTGCTACCAGATCCTGTTGTGCAGGAGAGCAAAATATGATTATTAATCTTTATCTAATTTGTATTTGGAAAGGTCCATACCAAATTGTAGGCCTTTATTGATGACCAATTCTTCCAATTCGGTCAATGATTTTTTACCAAAGTTCCTGAACTTCATCAAATCATTTTTGTTGAAGGAAACCAAATCTCCCAAAGTATCCACTTCGGCGGCTTTAAGGCAGTTCAATGCCCTTACGGACAAGTCCATGTCCACCAACTTGGTCTTCAACAACTGACGCATGTGCAATGATTCCTCATCGTAGGTCTCGGTCTGTGCAATTTCATCAGCCTCAAGGGTGATACGCTCATCGGAGAACAACATAAAGTGGTGGATCAAAACTTTAGCGGCCTCGGTCAAGGCATCTTTTGGGTGGATGGAACCATCGGTGATGATTTCGAAAACCAATTTTTCATAATCGGTCTTTTGCTCTACCCTATAGTTTTCGATACTGTATTTTACGTTCTTCACCGGAGTGTAAACAGAATCGACCGCAATGCTTCCCAATGGGGCATTGGATTTCTTGTTTTCTTCGGCAGGAACGTAACCACGACCTTTTTCTATAACGATTTCCATGTTGATGCTCACCTTGGGGTCCATGTTACAGATCACCAAGTCTGGGTTCAGCACTTGATATCCCGAAATGAACTTTTGGAAGTCACCAGCAGTCATTTGCTCTTTTCCGCTTACGGAAATAGATACAGTCTCGCTCTCAACATCATCAATCTGTCTTTTGAACCTAACTTGTTTTAGGTTCAGGATGATTTCTGTTACGTCTTCAACAACGCCTGGTATAACAGAAAACTCATGTTCAACTCCATCTATGCGCACAGAAGTGATGGCAAAACCTTCCAAAGAGGAAAGCAAAACCCTTCTCAGCGCGTTCCCAACCGTTAATCCATAGCCAGGTTCCAAAGGGCGAAATTCAAATTTCCCTTCGAAATCTGTTGAATCTATCATTATAACTTTATCGGGCTTCTGAAAATTAAGTAATGCCATAATTGGATTAATGTTGAATTCTTATTTAGAGTATAATTCGACGATCAGCTGCTCCTTGATATTCTCAGGGATCTGAAGTCTTTCTGGAACGGCAACGTAAGTACCTTCTTTCTTTTCAGAGTTCCATGTAATCCATTCGTAAACGCTGCTGTTGTTTGCCAACGACTCCACGATGGATTGTACGGATTTTGATTTTTCCCTAACACCAACAACATCGCCTGCCTTAAGTGTATAGGATGGTATGTTTACCACTTCTCCATTTACGGTAATATGACGGTGCGACACCAATTGGCGGGCTCCTCGCCTTGAAGGGGAGATTCCCATTCTAAATACTACGTTGTCCAATCGGGATTCGCATAATTGAAGCAAAATCTCACCGGTAACTCCTTCTTTTCTTTTGGCCTCGCCAAAAAGGTTACGGAATTGCTTCTCCAAAATACCATAGGTGTATTTTGCTTTTTGCTTCTCCATCAACTGGATTGCGTATTCAGACTTTTTTCCACGACGTCTGTTGTTACCGTGTTGTCCTGGAGGGTAATTTTTCTTTTCGAATGACTTGTCGTCTCCGAAAATCGCTTCTCCAAACTTTCTAGCGATTTTTGTTTTTGGTCCTGTATATCTTGCCATCTTCTGTTAATTTGAAAGTGCGATTATGAATTAAGGCTTATCCTTCGATAATCTAACTGCACCTTCGGGTGAAGACCCTTTTGGGGCCATTATTTATAAATGATTAAACTCTTCTTCTTTTTGGTGGTCTACAACCATTGTGTGGTAGCGGGGTAACATCAACGATCTCGGTTACCTCGATTCCGGCATTATGGATAGATCGGATAGCGGATTCCCTTCCGTTACCTGGTCCTTTCACATAAACTTTCACTTTTCTCAATCCTGCCTCATGAGCAACTTTGGCACAATCCTCTGCTGCAACCTGTGCTGCATACGGAGTATTCTTTTTTGAGCCTCGGAATCCCATTTTTCCAGCGGAAGACCATGAAATTACATCACCTTTCTTATTGGTAAGGGAAATAATGATGTTGTTGAAAGATGCTACAACGTGCGCTTCTCCAGTAGCATCTACTACTACTTTGCGCTTCTTAGTTGTAGTTTTACTTGTTTTTGCCATATTTTTTAGTTTCTAGTGTTAGCTCTTAGTTATTGGAATCCTAGACTTTTACATTTCAAACAGATTCTTCTAACGTCTAAATACTAATGACTGCTATTATTTAGTTGCTTTTTTCTTGTTGGCAACTGTTTTTCTTTTTCCTTTTCTGGTCCTAGAGTTGTTCTTGGTACGTTGACCTCTCAATGGCAATCCTGCTCTGTGACGAATTCCACGGTAACAACCGATGTCCATCAAACGTTTGATGTTCATTGAGGTTTCTGAGCGAAGCTCACCTTCAATCGTGTAAGCGGAAACGGCTTCCCTGATCTTTCCGATTTCGTCGTCAGTCCAATCAGAAACTTTGGTGTCCTCGCTTACTTGGGCCGCTTTCAAAATTTCTTGCGCCCTGCTCTTACCCACTCCGAAGATATAGGTAAGGGAAATAACGCCACGCTTTTGTTTAGGTATGTCTACACCTGCAATTCTTGCCATAATTACCCTTGTCTTTGTTTAAATCTAGGATTCTTTTTGTTGATTACGTACAATCTGCCCTTTCTGCGAACAATCTTGCAGTCGGCACTTCTCTTCTTTATTGATGCTCTTACTTTCATGTAACTAGTATCTATAAGTAATTCTTGCTTTTGTTAAATCGTATGGACTCATCTCCAACTTTACTTTATCTCCGGGAAGCAGCTTAATATAGTGCATACGCATCTTCCCTGATATGTGCGCCGTTACCACGTGCCCATTTTCCAATTCTACCCTGAACATTGCATTGGACAATGCTTCAATAATAGTCCCGTCTTGTTCTATTGCTGGCTGCTTTGCCATATTCAGTTATTAGTTTTCAGTTTTAAGTTATCAGTTAAAGCTTGACTAAACTTCCAAGTCTAACTTCCAACCTCTAGCTTCTAACTTCTATTATTATGCTACTTTTCTGTTTTTACCGGTTTTCATCAATCCGTCGTAATGTCTGTTCAACAAATACGAGTTTACTTGCTGTACCGTATCTATCGCTACGCCAACCATAATCAATAGCGATGTTCCTCCATAAAACAATGCCCATCCTGCCTGAACGTCCATCAATTTTACCACAACTGCCGGCAAAACGGCCAATAGCGCCAAAAATACGGAACCTGGTAGTGTGATCAAAGACATTATCTTATCCAAATAATTTCCTGTTTCCTTTCCTGGACGTATGCCCGGAATAAAACCACCACTTCTTTTCAGATCATCGGCCATCTTGTTCGTGGGCACGGTGATCGCTGTATAGAAATAAGTGAATATGATGATCAATACCGCAAATAGAATGTTGTAGGCCAAACCGAATATATCAGCAAACTGTACTTCCATCCATTGTCCTGCCGCGGTATCGTTAAATGTCCTACCAATCAAACTTGGTGCGAACATAATCGCCTGTGCAAAGATAATGGGCATTACTCCAGATGCATTCAATTTTAAAGGAATGTACTGACGTGCTCCCATTACGTTCTTTTCATATCCGCCAGAAGCTGTTCTTCTTGCATACTGCACCGGAATCTGTCTCACGGCCATGGTCAAATAAACACTGGCCAAGATTACCAAGAACCAAATGATCACTTCGATCAACATGAACATGATTCCTCCCGTGTTGTTGGTAGTCCTTGAAACGAATTCTTGCGCAAATGCCTGTGGCATTGTTGCGATGATTCCAACCATAATCAACAAAGAGATACCGTTTCCGATTCCCTTGTCGGTAATTTTCTCGCCCAACCACATGGCAAATACACACCCTGTTACCAATATGATAACCGCTGGTACGATAAAATTCAAACCTTTGCCAAGAACGAATGCGCTGTCCGGTACTCCCAATGCACTAAGACCATAAAGGTAGGCAGGGGCCTGAACGATACAGATTCCTATTGTTAGCCAACGGGTAATCTGGTTGATCGTTTTTCTTCCGCTTTCTCCTTCTTTTTGCAATTTTTGAAGATATGGAATCGCAATTCCCATCAACTGTACTACAATGGAGGCGGAGATATAGGGCATAATACCCAAAGCGAACACGGAGGCATTCGCAAAAGCACCACCCGTAAAAGCATTCAGAATACCCAAGATACCATTTTCAGTTTGAGAGGATAATTCCGCCAACTGGGTGGTATCAATACCAGGAAGGACAACTTGGGCACCAAAACGGTACACCAATAACATTCCCAAGGTTAGGATGATACGTTGTCTCAGTTCATCAATCTTCCAGATATTTGATATGGTCTCAATAAATTTCTTCATGCTATGCTTCTTATAAACTTATTGCCTCACCTCCTGCTGCTTCGATAGCAGATTTAGCGGAAGCAGTAAATTTATGTACAGATATTTTTAGGGAAGCTTTCAATTCGCCATCACCCAATATCTTTACCAAATCGTTTTTGTGGGCCAATCCATTTTGAATCAGCGTATCCAAGGTCACCTCGTTTTTAACAGCGCCTTTGTCCACCAATTCCTGAAGTCTCCCCAAGTTGATCCCGGTGTACTCTTTTCTATTGATGTTGGTGAACCCGAACTTGGGTACACGTCTTTGCAATGGCATCTGACCACCTTCGAAACCAATCTTTTTGGAATATCCAGATCTAGACTTGGCTCCTTTGTGTCCACGGGTAGATGTTCCTCCTTTACCGGAACCTTCTCCTCTTCCTACACGTTTTCCTTCTTTGTGCACAGCGCCGTCCGCTGGTTTAAGATTATTCAAATCCATGTGCCTTTATATTTTAAGCTTCCTCAGTGGAAACCAAGTGTTTTACCTTATTTACCATTCCAAGGATACTAGGAGTTGCTTCATGCTCAACTACCTGTCCGATTTTTTTCAGTCCAAGAGCCTCCAAAGTCCTTTTTTGGTTCTGTGGCTTTTTAATGCCGCTCTTTATTTGCTTAACCTTAATCTTTGACATAATATCCTTTATTTATCCTTTAAAGACTTTTTCCAAAGAAACACCTCTCTGCTTTGCAACGGTATCAGCGCTTCTTAACTGCAACAATGCATCAAAAGTAGCTTTTACCACGTTGTGTGGGTTGGAAGAACCTTGTGACTTGGATAGTACATCGTGTACCCCAACAGCTTCCAATACCGCTCTTACGGCTCCACCTGCAATAACCCCGGTACCGTGGGATGCTGGCTTGATGAATACCCTAGCTCCACCAAACTTTCCTTTTTGCTCGTGTGGAAGTGTGGCTTTGTTCAAAGGTATACGAACCAAGTTCTTTTTAGCATCCTCGATTGCCTTGGCAATTGCCGTGGCAACTTCTTTGGATTTACCCAAACCATGTCCGACTACTCCGTTTTCATCACCAACAACAACTATTGCCGAAAAACCAAAGGCTCTACCTCCCTTTGTTACCTTGGTAACCCTTTGTACTCCAACCAAACGGTCTTTCAACTCCAGTCCACCTGGCTTTACTATCTCTACGTTTTTGTAATTCTGGTACATAGCTTATTAAAATTTTAGTCCTGCTTCCCTAGCTCCTTCAGCCAATGATTTTATTCTTCCGTGATATAGGTTTCCTCCCCTATCAAAAGCTACGGCTTCAACACCAAGCTTAAGAGCTTTCTCGGCTATGGCCTTACCCACGTTGGTCGCAACTTCGGATTTGGTCCCTTTAGCATCTACATCCTTATCTCTGGATGAAGCAGAGGCCAAAGTTACACCTTTATCGTCGTCAATCAACTGTGCGTATATTTCTTTATTGCTTCTGAACACAGACAACCTTGGTCTTGCTTCAGTTCCGAAGGATACTTTGCGTATTCTTCTTCGGATGCGTAATTTTCTTTCAGTCTTAGATAATCCCATAGTCTTAATTATTAAGCTGATTTACCTGCTTTTCTTCTTAATTGCTCACCAACAAACTTGATACCTTTTCCTTTGTAAGGCTCTGGCTTACGGAAAGATCTGATCTTGGCGGCTACTTGACCCACCAATTGTTTGTCGTGAGATGTTAGTTTCACAATAGGGTTTTTCCCTTTCTCGGAAATGGTCTCGATCTTTACTTCGGGAGCAATGTCCAGAACGATATTGTGTGAGAATCCTAGGGCGAGGTCCAATTTCTGTCCTTGGTTGCTGGCTCTGTAACCAACTCCTACAAGTTCCAGTTGCTTGGTCCAACCATTGGATACACCTTCTACCATATTATTGATAAGAGATCTGTATAACCCGTGTTTTGCTTTGTGTTCTTTGTCATCGGAAGGTCTTTCCAAAACAACACTTCCGTCCTCGACCTTGATGTCGATTTCTGAAAACTCTTGGGTAAGTTCCCCCAATTTACCTTTTACAGTAACAACGGAATCTTTCACTTCTATAGTGACCCCATCAGGAATTTTAACTGGACTGTTACCTATTCTTGACATTTTTCTTCTCTTTTCTCAATTAATATACGTAGCACAATACTTCGCCACCTACGTTCTCTTGTTGGGCCTGCTTGCTCGTCATAACTCCGTGGGAAGTTGACACGATAGCGATTCCCAAACCGTTCAATACTCTAGGCAAATCATTAGAGTTTGAATACTTTCGCAGACCGGGCTTACTTACCCTCTGCAATTTTTTAATGATAGGCTCCTTGGTAAATTTATCGTACTTAAGGGCTATCTTAATGTTCCCTTGTACTTTATCTTCCTCGAACTTATAGCTCAAAATATATCCTTGATCGAACAATATTTTGGTAATCTGTCTTTTTAGATTGGAACCGGGGATATCTACAACCCTATGACCTGCCTTGCTGGCATTTCTCAATCTGGTCAAATAATCTGAAATTGGATCTGTAAGCATTTCTTTTCTTTATCTAAATTACCAACTTGCCTTTTTAACTCCCGGAATCAAACCCTTATTGGCCATTTCCCTGAACATAACCCTGGATAAACCAAAGGTTCTCATGTAACCACGAGGTCTACCAGTTAGTTTACAACGGTTCCTCATGCGAACAGGAGAAGCGTTCTTTGGCAATTTTTGCAAAGCCTCATAATCTCCCGCTTCTTTTAGAGCCTTTCTTTTCTCGGCGTATTTTTCTACCATTTTAGCCCTTTTTCTTTCACGGGCTTTCATTGATTCCTTGGCCATACTAGTTCTTTTTAAAGGGTACTCCCAGTTCGGTTAACAATGATTTTGCTTCCTTATCAGTCTCAGCAGAAGTAACAAATGTGATATCCATTCCATTGATTCTGTTGATTCTGTCTATATTGATTTCTGGAAAGATGATCTGCTCGGCAACTCCCAAATTGTAGTTACCCCTACCATCAAAACCAGTAGCTTTCACTCCAGAGAAATCACGAACCCTTGGAAGGGCACTTGTGATCAATCTATCCAAAAACTCGTACATACGCTCCCCCCTTAGGGTCACTTTTGCACCGATTGGCATTCCTTTTCTCAATTTAAAGGTTGCAACGTCTTTTTTGGATAAGGTAGCGACAGCTTTTTGACCTGTAATATTGGTCAACTCGTCCACAGCATGATCGATCAACTTCTTATCAGAAACAGCAGCTCCGACTCCACGGCTTACCACTATCTTTTGCAACTTGGGAACCTGCATTACGTTCTTGTAACCAAATTCTTCAGTAAGAGCCTTGATCACGCGCTCCTTGTACTCTTGTTTTAATCTTGGAATGTAACTCATGACTAAATTACTTCATTGGATTTTTTGGATACCCTTACTTTTTTCCCATCCCTTACTTCGTATCCAATTCTGGTTGCTTCACCGGATTTTGGATCGATCAAGGAAAGATTGGAAATATGTATCGGGGCCTCCTTTTTTGTTATGCCTCCTTGAGGATTGTTAGCACTTGGCTTTTCGTGTTTGGACACCGTATTGACGCCCTCAACGATAGCTTTGTTCTTTTCACGGTCTACACGAAGCACTTTTCCTTCGCTGCCCTTGTGGTCTCCCGCAATGACTTTTACCGTATCCCCTGTTTTTATTTTCAACTTCATCTTTCTGATATTTCTTTTATAGCACTTCGGGCGCCAATGAAACAATCTTCATGAATTGCCTGTCCCTTAACTCTCTGGCCACAGGTCCAAACACACGGGTACCTCTCATTTCCCCGGTTGGGTTCAAAAGCACACATGCATTGTCGTCAAAACGGATATAAGAACCATCTGGTCTTCTTACTTCCTTTTTTGTTCTGACAACGACCGCGGTGGACACAGAACCTTTCTTTACAGTACCGTTTGGAGTAGCTTCTTTAACGGTAACAACAATTTTGTCACCTAAGGAAGCATATCTTCTTTTTGTTCCTCCAAGTACGCGGATGGTCAAAACTTCTTTTGCACCAGTATTGTCCGCAACCCTTAATCTTGATTCTTGCTGTACCATAATTATTTAGCTCTTTCTAGGATTTCTACCAACCTCCAGCATTTCGTCTTGCTCAATGGTCTTGTTTCCATTATTTTGACGGTATCACCTTCGTTGCAATCGTTCTTCTCGTCGTGGGCAACATACTTCTTGGTTTTCAAAACGAACTTCCCGTACATAGGGTGCTTTACTCGTTTTACCTCAGAAACCACTATCGATTTCTCCATTTTGTTGCTGGTAACAACGCCTATTCTTTCTTTTCTTAAATTTCTGTTTTCCATAAGGCAGAACCGATTATTGTAATTCCCTTTTAGTTAATTCAGTTGCAAGTCTTGCTACCGTCCTTCTCGTCTTTCTGATCTGTAAAGGATTTTCCAAAGGAGTAACAGCGTGTGCCATTTTAAGGTCGGCATGTTGTTTCTTCAACTCGGCCAACTTCTCCTTTAGCTCTTCAATTGAAAGTTCTTTTATTTCTGATTGTCTCATCTTTCTTCTCAATTAAAAATTAGGCGGAATAATCCCTGGCTACAACAAACTTGGTCTTGACCGGCAGTTTCTGTGCTGCAAGCCTCAAGGCTTCTTTCGCAACATCCATTGGTACACCAGCAATCTCGAACATGATTCTTCCTGGCTTCACCACGGCTACCCAATATTCTGGAGCACCTTTACCTTTACCCATACGTACCTCAAGAGGTTTTTTGGTGATAGGCTTGTCCGGGAATATTTTGATCCACAACTGACCTTGTCTCTTCATGTATCTTGTTGCAGCGATACGTGCAGCCTCTATCTGACGGGAAGTAATAAAGTGAGAATCCAAGGACTTGATACCGAACATTCCATTGGAAAGTTGGTGCCCTCTTTGGGAAATCCCCTTCATACGCCCTTTCTGGGCCTTACGAAATTTTGTTCTTTTTGGCTGTAACATCTTACCTTACTTTATCTTATTACTTTCTACGGCGTGATTTCTTATTATCCTTGCCGCCTTTTCCTTGACTATTGCTCAATCCTACCAATGGGGAAAGTTCTCTTTTTCCATAAACCTCGCCCTTCATAATCCATACCTTTACCCCTAGTCTACCATAGGTAGTGTGGGCTTCGTGCAAGGCATAGTCAACATCGGCACGGAAAGTGGACAATGGAATCCTTCCTTCTTTGTAAGATTCGGAACGTGCCATTTCGGCACCGTTCAAACGTCCGGAAATCTGAATCTTGATACCTTCGGCATTCATACGCATTGCTGCTGCAATTGCCATTTTAATGGCTCTTCTGTACGAAATCCTGCTTTCAATCTGTCTTGCAACACTGGCAGCCACCAAGTTTGCATCAAGTTCAGGTCTCTTGATCTCATGTATATTGATCTGAACTTCTTTATTGGTGATTTTCTTAAGCTCTTCCTTAAGTTTATCCACCTCTTGACCACCTTTACCTATTATGATACCCGGTCTTGCCGTGGTAATGGTAATGGTTATCAACTTAAGAGTTCTTTCGATGATTACCCTTGACACGCTGGCCTTGGCCAAACGAGCACTGATATATCTTCTGATCTTATCGTCCTCAGCCAGTTTATCGCCGTAATCATTTCCTCCATACCAGTTGGATTCCCATCCCCTGATAATTCCTAAACGATTTCCTATTGGATTGGTCTTCTGTCCCATATTATTCTTCTAGCTTTGAACATTGTTATTGGCTTCCAATATCATGGTAACATGATTGGAACGCTTTCTGATTCTATGTGCCCTACCTTGTGGAGCTGGTCTTAAACGCTTCAACATAGTTCCTCCATCTACACGGATTTCCTTGATGTAAAGATCAGCAGCTTCGATATCCGCGCCCTCATTCTTAGCTTCCCAATTGGCTATTGCGGAAAGCAATAGTTTTTCCAACTTTCTGGATGCTTCTTTAGGGTTGAACCTTAGGGTAGCCAAAGCCATTTCAATTTGCTTTCCTCTTACCAAATCAGCGACCAAACGCATTTTTCTTGGTGAAGTCGGGCAATTGTTAAGCTTTGCAATAGCAAGTTGCTTTTTCTCTTCTTTTAACCTCTCGGCCATTTCTCTTTTACGAACTCCCATAGCTTACTTACTTTTTACCTTTGTTTTTAGCTCCTGCATGACCCCTAAAAGATCTTGTAGGTGAAAATTCCCCAAGTTTGTGTCCCACCATGTTCTCAGTTACAAATACAGGAACAAATTGTCTCCCGTTGTGCACTGCGATGGTCTGACCCACAAAGTCTGGCGTTATCATAGAGGCTCTAGACCACGTTTTGATAACTGATTTCTTACCTGATTCTATATTGGCCTGGACTTTTTTCTCCAGACTATAATGAACGAATGGTCCCTTTTTTAACGAACGTGCCATTTACTTTTCTTTTATTTCTTTCTACGTTCTATGATATATCTATTGGTGTCCTTGGTCTTGGAACGAGTTCTGTATCCTTTTGCAGGAATACCGTTCCTAGATCTTGGATGACCTCCTGAAGCTCTACCTTCACCACCTCCCATTGGGTGATCTACAGGGTTCATCGCTACAGGTCTAGTTCTTGGTCTTCTACCCAACCATCTGCTTCTACCCGCTTTACCGGATACCAACAATTGGTGGTCAGAGTTGGATACTGCCCCGATAGTGGCCAAACACGTGGCCAAGATCATCCTAGTCTCCCCAGAAGGCAATTTCAAGGTCACAAACTTACCGTCCTTTGCCATCAACTGGGCGAAAGTACCGGCGCTTCGTGCCATAATTGCTCCTTGTCCGGGTCTCAACTCAATACAGGAAACAATGGTTCCCAATGGAATCTCCGATAAAGGAAGTGCATTTCCTATCTCTGGAGCAGAACCGGTTCCAGACTGTATTGTCTGTCCTACCTGCAATCCATTTTGGGCAACTACATATCTTTTCTCTCCATCCTTGTATTCGACCAAGGCGATAAATGCAGTTCTATTGGGATCATACTGTATTGAAACCACTGTGGCCTCAACACCTTGCTTGTCCCTTTTGAAATCGATGATTCGATATCTTCTTTTATGACCACCACCTTTGTGGCGCATGGTCATTTTACCTTGACTGTTCCTACCACCTGTCTTTTTGATCGGAGCAAGCAAGCTTTTCTCCGGCTTATCAGTAGTAATCGCGTCAAATCCGTTTACTACTCTAAAACGCTGACCAGGGGTTATCGGTTTTAATTTTCTAACTGACATTTCTCGTCTTTATAGATTACTGTAAAAATCAATAATATCACCTTCAGCCACATCCACAATTGCCTTCTTCATGGCATTTGTTTTACCGTGCTGAATACCGGTTTTTGTATAACGACTCTTACGGGTTGGACCATAGTTCATGGTTCTTACCTTTTCAACAGACACACCATAAGTGGACTCTACCGCTTCTTTGATCTCCAACTTGTTAGCAGCTGGGTTTACAAAGAATCCATAGCGATTGAAAAGCTCGCTGTCGGCGGTCATTTTTTCCGTAATTATCGGTCTTATCAACACACTCATGATACTCTTATTTCTTTAGGTTCGATTCAATTCCTTCCAAAGCGCTTTCGGTCAATACTAAACTTGTTGCGTTAACAATTTTGTAAGTATTTAATTCTGAGCCTGTTACAACTTCGGAGCGTTCCAAATTACGCGACGACAAATATACGTTATTATTTGTATCGCCCAACACAATAAGGGACTTTTTCTTTTCTATCCCTAAGGAAGACAAGAAATTAACGAAATCCTTGGTCTTTGGAGCTTCAAAATTGAAGTCTTCCACAACCACTAAAGATTGTTCTTTGGATTTCAAGCTCAAGGCAGATTTTCTTGCCAATCGCTTCATGTTCTTGTTCAACTTTTGGGTGTAATCCTTTGGTCTGGGACCGAAGATTCTACCACCTCCCCTAAAAACAGGGGATTTGATACTACCTGCTCTTGCAGTACCGGTACCTTTTTGCTTTTTGATCTTTCTGGTACTACCAGCTATCTCAGCTCTTTCTTTGGCCTTGTGGGTACCTTGCCTTTGGTGGGCCAAGTACTGCTTAACATCCAAATAAATGGCATGCTCGTTAGGCTCTATCCCGAAAACATCGTCGGAAAGCTCTACTTTCCTACCTGTTTCTTTTCCCTTGATATCTAAAACTGCTACCTTCATTATTGCCACCTTTGAATAGTTACGTATGAATTTTTATGGCCAGGCACACATCCTTTAACAACTAAAAGGTTTTTCTCCGGAACCACTTTCAACACTCTTAAGTTTTGCACAGTAACTCTGTCACCACCCATTCTTCCGGCCATACGAAGGCCTTTTACAACTTTGGATGGATAAGATGCTGCACCAATGGAACCAGGAGCTCTCAATCTATTGTGCTGACCGTGGGTCGCTTGACCAACTCCACCGAATCCATGACGCTTTACAACACCTTGGAATCCTTTACCTTTTGATGTACCTACTACATCAACAAACTCTCCTTCCACAAAAAGATCCACACCTACAGTGTCTCCCAATTTGTATTCACCTTCAAACCCTTGGAACTCAACGACTTTCTTTTTAGGAGAAGTACCTGCTTTTTTGTAGTGGCCGGTTTCGGCCTTGTTAGCACGTTTTTCTGCCTTGTCATCGAAACCTAGTTGAAGGGCTTTGTACCCGTCTACCTCTTCGGTTCTGACTTGGGTAACCACGCATGGCCCAGCTTCCAAAACGGTACATGGAACGTTCTTTCCATTCTCGTCGAAAATGCTGGTCATACCGATTTTTTTACCTATTAACCCAGACATATTTATTTAATTAACAATTATTTACTTTTCTAACTTTACTTTACTGCCAATTTCTTGGCAAAAAAATTGGGTCAAGAAAATATTCTGTTCTGACCCAGATTTTTTTCTTTCTCCGTTTTTCCCGAACCGTCGTTCGGGACATGTTCGCTCCTGCCTTCGGCAAGAACCTTATCAAACTTTGATCTCAACTTCAACACCACTTGGAAGTTCCAACTTCATAAGGGCATCGATAGTTTTTGATGAAGAGCTGTAAATATCCAACAATCTCTTGTAAGAGCTCAATTGGAATTGCTCCCTTGATTTTTTGTTCACGTGGGGTGAACGCAAAACTGTAAATATCTTCTTGCGTGTTGGCAATGGAATTGGTCCAGTTACCACAGCTCCAGTTGTTTTTACTGTCTTCACGATCTTTTCAGCAGATTTGTCCACCAAATTGTGATCGTAAGATTTCAATTTTATTCTAATTTTTTGACTCATCTTGCTGAAAAATTAAGCGGTTACTCCTTTTGCTGCTTTGATTACTTCCTCTGCAATGTTGGAAGGAGTCTCTGCATAGTGTGAAAATTCCATTGTGGACGTCGCCCTACCTGAAGACAATGTCCTCAAGGCGGTAACGTAACCAAACATTTCCGATAACGGCACTTCAGCTTTTACAACCTTGGCACCTGCCCTATCCGACATGTTGTTGACCTGTCCCCTTCTTCGGTTCAAATCTCCAACAATATCACCCATGTTTTCCTCAGGGGTAAGAACCTCCAATTTCATTATCGGTTCCATTATGATGGCCTTGGCTTTCTTGGCAGCAACCTTGTAACCCATTTTTGCAGCCAATTCGAAAGATAACTGATCGGAATCCACAGGGTGGAAAGAACCATCTTTCAAGGTAATCTTCATAGAATCCATTTCGAAACCTGCCAAAGGACCATTTTTCATAGCCTCTCTGAAACCTTTCTCTACAGACGGAACAAATTCCTTAGGAATGTTACCACCTTTGATCACGTTTACAAACTCAAGTCCAGACTTGCCTTCTTCGGCAGGCTCCATAGTAAATACGATATCCGCAAATTTACCACGACCACCAGTTTGCTTCTTGTAAGTCTCTCTATGATCGGCAGTTCCGGTAATTGCCTCCTTATACTCAACCTGAGGTTGACCTTGGTTAACATCTACCTTGAACTCACGCTTTAAACGGTCACAAATAATATCTAAGTGAAGCTCTCCCATTCCAGAAATGATGGTCTGTCCGGATGCTTCATCTGTTTTCACTTGGAATGTTGGATCCTCTTCGGCCAATTTAGCCAAAGCCATACCCAATTTATCAACATCGGCCTTAGTTTTAGGCTCAACAGCGATACCGATTACAGGCTCAGGGAACTGCATGCTTTCCAGGACTATCGGATGTTTTTCATCTGAAAGCGTATCCCCAGTTTTGATATCCTTAAATCCAACAGCAGCACCAATATCTCCAGCCTCGATAAAATCGATGGCATTTTGTTTATTGGAGTGCATCTGATAGATTCGAGATATACGCTCCTTGTTTCCTGAACGGTTGTTCAGTACATAAGAACCTGCATCCAATCTTCCTGAATATGCTCTAAAGAATGCCAATCGCCCTACGAAAGGATCCGTAGCAATCTTAAAGGCTAGAGCCGCAAAAGGATCTTTTGGATCTGGCTTTCTTCTTTCTTCTTTCTCCGTATCCGGATTGATTCCTATAATATCATCTTTATCCAAAGGAGAAGGCAAATAACGACATACTGCATCCAACAAGAACTGAACTCCTTTATTTTTAAAGGAAGAACCACAGATCATTGGGATAATGGCCCTATCCATAACGGCAGCACGCAAAGCAGCATGCACCTCTTCTTCGGTGATGGAATTTTCATCCTCAAAGAATTTCTCCATCAATTGCTCATCATATTCCGCCACAGCTTCGATCAAGGCAGCACGGTGCTCCCTAACCTCATCCTGCATTTCTGCTGGAATATCAACGACATCAAAGGTGGAACCGAAGTTATCCTCGTGCCATACAACAGCTCTGTTCTTTGCTAAGTCAACGATACCTTTAAAATCGGCCTCGTCACCAATTGGCAATACGATTGGAACCGCATTGGAACCCAACATTTCTCGAACTTGCTTACAAACAGCCAAGAAGTTAGATCCTTGACGATCCATTTTGTTCACAAACCCGATTCTTGGCACTTTATAGTTGTCGGCCAATCTCCAGTTGGTTTCGGACTGGGGCTCAACACCATCAACGGCACTGAACAAGAACACCAATCCGTCCAACACACGAAGTGAACGGTTTACTTCAACCGTAAAGTCAACGTGTCCGGGAGTATCGATAATATTAAAGTGATAATCTTTTGTATCCGGTAATGCTTGCGCGTTCTCCATTGGAAATTTCCAGGTACAGGTGGTAGCGGCAGAAGTAATGGTAATACCACGCTCTTGCTCTTGCTCCATCCAGTCCATGGTAGCTGCACCATCGTGCACCTCTCCAATTTTGTGACTCACACCTGTGTAGAAAAGAATACGTTCTGTAGTAGTTGTCTTTCCTGCATCAATGTGAGCAGCAATACCAATATTTCTTGTATATTTTAAATCTCTTCCCATTGTATTGATTAGAATCTAAAGTGTGAGAACGCTTTATTGGCCTCGGCCATTTTGTGTGTATCTACTCTTTTCTTCACTGCCGCACCTTCTTCTTTGGCCGCGGCCAAAATTTCAGCTGCCAATTTTTGCGCCATCGATTTCTCGTTACGCTTTCTTGAATAGCTGATCAACCATTTCATGGCAGTGGAAATTTTTCTATCCGGACGAATCTGCATCGGGATTTGGAATGTAGCACCACCGACTCGTCTACTACGAACCTCCACATGTGGCATTACGTTGGAAAGAGCGTCTTTCCAAAGCTCCAATCCAGTTTTTTCTTCGTCAGTATTTTTCTCGTCAACAATATCAATTGCATCATAAAAAATCTTGAACGCAATTGATTTTTTACCATCCCACATCATCATGTTCACAAAACGTGTAACAAGTTGATCGTTAAATCTTGGGTCTGGCAATAACGGTCTTTTCTTTGCCTGCTTTTTTCTCATCGCTTCTTCTTAAAGTTGTTTACTTCTTTGGACGCTTTGCACCATACTTTGATCGTCGCTGCGTTCTACCCGCAACACCTGCGGTATCCAATGCACCACGAACGATATGGTATCGCACACCAGGCAAATCCTTTACTCTCCCGCCCCTAACCAATACTATCGAGTGCTCTTGGAGGTTGTGTCCTTCACCAGGGATGTATGCGTTCACCTCTTTACCATTGGTCAACCTAACCCTTGCAACTTTACGCATTGCAGAGTTCGGTTTCTTAGGTGTAGTAGTATAAACACGCGTACAAACCCCTCTTCTTTGAGGACACGAATCCAAAGCAGCCGATTTACTCTTCTTGGTAATTGTGGCCCTTCCTTTTCGTACTAATTGTGAAATTGTTGGCATTAAATTTCTTTTAAAAACTAAATAACCCTCATTTTGAGGGCTGCAAATGTAATGATTATTCTTAATAATTCAAATCCAGTGCAATTAAATTTGAGCTTAACTTCAAAAAAAATAAACACTTGTCTAAAATGCTCCTCTTTGACATCAAAATATCCGCCAATATTGCAGAGAATCCAATAAAAGTCTCTAGTCTCTTTCGCGGCTATATATTAAGGTATGATTGAAAAATCCTTTTATCCTTGTCTTAACATTTCTCTAACATATTGTCGACATACCGTCAATACAGCCTCGATTTTTAAAAAAACAAATGTAAAAACCACACACCCCTTTCTCATATAGGGTGCCTCCATCAATTATTTGCATTAAGGACAATTCTACCCCCATCAAATTGCATACTTAACAATGAATGTTGTTCATTTTGCGGTTATTTCATTTAAACAGTAACTCTTAAAGATTTTATAAAATTAGTTTGGATTATTAACATGAAATTATGACTTTAGCGACTAGCTAATTCAAATAATTTAACAATGAGAACAAAACTTAATGGATTGTTAACGCTATTATTGGCGTTTGTTGTGCATATATCCTATGCACAAGACAAGACGATTACAGGTACAGTTACGGATGCCGATGGCCTCCCGCTGCCTGGGGTCAACATTGTCGTTGAAGGTACCACCACAGGTACTCAAACAGATTTTGATGGAAATTACGCCATCAGCGCAAGTGAGGGGCAAACATTGCTTTTTACCTATATCGGACAAAAACCTAGTACTAAGGTTGTCGGCGCTAGTAGTGTAATCAATGTACAAATGGTGGAAGACACCCAAGCCCTAGAGGAGGTAGTTGTTACCGCTCAAGGTATTAAAAAGGAAAAGCAGGCGCTAGGTTATGCGGTTGCCGAGGTAGACAACGAACAATTGGAGCAACGAGCAGAAGGTGACGTCGGTAGAATTCTTACCGGTAAAGCTTCTGGTGTTAACATTACCGCACAAAGTGGACTTTCTGGTTCTGGTACGAGCATTGTAATTCGTGGTCTAAGTAGCTTTAGTGGAAGTAACCAACCATTGTTTATTGTTGACGGAGTACCTTTTGACAGTGGAACAAATGGACAAACACAAAATGGTGAAGGTGGAAGCTTTGTTGATGGAAACAATGGTTCCAGCCGTTTTCTTGATTTGGACCCTAATAATATTGAGAGTGTCAACGTACTTAAAGGTTTGGCAGCTGCCACTTTGTATGGTACCGCCGGACGAAACGGGGTTATCCTAATAACCACTAAGAATGGAGCTCCTGGCGCAGGAGGTGTCAAGAAAAATGAAATTACAGTAAGCAGCTCTGTATTTTTCAATGAAATCGCTTCCTTGCCAGACTATCAAGACTCCTATGGAGGTGGTTTTGACCAGGCTTTTGGATGGTTCTTCAGTAACTGGGGGCCAAGCTTTGAAAGGGATGGCATTGCCGGTTGGGCTAACCAGTCAGCAATCGATGATCAAGGAACGGTCGCTCATCCATACTCAACATCAATTTCCGCTGTACAAGCAGGCTTCCCAGAATTTCAGGGAGCCCGATACGAGTGGAAACCTTACAATAGTGTAGAAAAGTTCTTTAGAACTGGAGTGGTTAAGTCCAATTCCGTAAATTTCAACGGTGGCTCTGATGACGGGTCAGTAACATACAATGCCAATTTTGGTCATTTAGATGACGAAGGATTTACGCCAGGCAATAATTTGAAACGGTATACGATAGGTTTAGGCGGTAGAGCTGAGCTTTCCAATAAATTTACAGTTTCAGGTACCATGAACTTCTCCAACACAAACTTTGTATCTCCTCCTGTTGCGGCGAGTACTGGTAATAGTGTGTTCGGTACAGGTTCCTCGATTTTCGCGAATTTGTTCTATACACCTAGAAACATCGACATTCAAGGACTTCCTTTTGAAAACCCTATCGATGGCAGTAGCGTTTACTACAGACAAACTAACGATATTCAACATCCATTGTGGACTGTAAAAAATGCCCAAACCCAACAAGTAACAAATAGGGTGTTTGGTAATGCCGCTCTTGTTTACGGTATTAACGACAACCTTAACCTTACCTATCGTTTTGGTTTGGATTTCTATTCTGAAAACAACGTTAATTACCAAAACAAAGGTGGTGTAGGTGGTAGTGTTGCTACCCAAAGTGGTATTTACGAAACTTGGAACAACTCTAATACCATTCAGGACCACAACTTAATCTTAACGGGGCAATATGAACTTTCAGAGAAAATAGGCTTTAGTTTCAACGCAGGCGCCACTACTCGTAGAGAATTTTTTAATCAAACCGGTGTTTCCAGTTCGGGACAGCAAGTTTTCGGCGTGTTAAGGCATTTTAACTTTGCACTGCAAGATGAAATTCAGTTTACTACTGAGCGAAACATTGTAGGTCTCTACGGACAATTGGATTTTGATTATGACAGAATGTTATATTTGACCCTATCCGGCCGAAACGATTATGTGTCCAACTTGTCCTCTGAAAACAATTCAATTTTCTACCCAAGTGCAAGTTTGTCAATTATTCCAACCAAATTAATCGAAGGGCTTCAAAGTCCTGGCGGAGTAAATTACCTTAAACTTAGAGCTGGTTATGGAACATCTGCCAACTTCCCTACACAATATCCAATAGCATCCACTTTGGACCTGAACACTCAGTTTTTCCAGGATGCATCTGGTGTTGATGTCGTAGCGAACACAAGTGCCAATAGGTTGGGAAATCCGAACTTGAAACCTGAGCTTTTATCAGAGATTGAGGTAGGTATGGAATCAAGATTCTTTAACAATCGTTTATCTCTTGACTTTTCTTACTATACAAGAACAACTACAGATTTGATAATTGATCGACCATTGGATCCATCCACAGGTTATACTACAACACAGACCAACATTGGTGAAATTAATTCTGACGGTATCGAAGCAGATCTTAATTTATCCTTGTTTCGCTCAACAGAAGAAGGTGGTTTTGATTGGAACATAAACGCAAACTGGACTACAAACAAATCTGAGGTTATAGATCTTGGGGTGGATACAGACATAGTTGTTTATGCCGGATTTAGCAACCTCGGAAACGCAGCGATTGTAGGAGAGCAGCTGGGCGTTATTGTAGGTAGTAGAATTGCCAGAAATGATGATGGTGAACTTTTAGTGAACGCTGCCGGTGATTATGTAGAAGAAGAAGGAACGTTCGTTATCGGTAATCCAAATCCCGATTGGGCATTAAATATTAGTAACGGTTTAAAATTCAAAAACGTTTCGTTTAATTTCTTATTGAATTATACGCACGGAGGTGATATTTACAGTAGAACCGTTTCAACACTTTTGGGTCGTGGTCTTACTACAGATACAGAAGATCGTTTGAATACTTTTATTTTGCCTGGAGTTTTGGAAGATGGAACTCCAAACACAAGACAAATAAACAACTCTACATTCTACTTTAACAATGTAGTGTTTGGTCCTGATGAACTGGGTATTTTTGATGCTTCAGTAATTAGGTTACAGGAAATTTCCCTTGGCTATTCATTACCATCCAAATTCTTGGACAAAACACCTTTTGGTTCCTTAAGCTTAACACTATCAGGGTTCAACTTATGGTATGACGCAATCAATATGCCCGATGGCACCAATTTTGACCCCAACGTAGCTGGTGTCGGTGTTGGTAACGGTCGAGGATTTGATTATTTGAATGGACCAAGTTCCAAAAGATACGGATTAAGTGTTAAAGCTACATTTTAACTAAAAAAATAGATGATGAAAAAAATAATAAAATACATTACTGTTGCACTTGTAGCCGGAGTAGTATTTAACTCTTGTGAATCAACAGAGTTGGATCTCACTTCCGACCCAAATGCATTGACACCAAGTCAAGCAAATCCTGACTTTTACCTAAACGCTGCACAACAGCGTTTTGCAGAGGTCGTTCAGGAATTGGGTGAAGACGGTGCCGAAGTTGTTCGAATTGAGAACATGGGAACGCGTAACTATCAAAATGCCTATTCCCCAGCAAATTTTGACACGGCATGGGAACGTGCATATCAAGAAACCATTAAGAACTTACGTGACATGAACGTTTTGGCTGAAGAAGCCGAATTATACTATCATATTGGTATGGGTCAAGTAATGGAGGCGTACACCATTACCCTGTTGGTAGACTATTTTGGGGACGTACCTTATTCCGAAGCTATTCAAGCTCCGGATATTTTGAACCCAAATATTGATAGTGGGGCGGATATTTATGCCGCTGCCCTTAGTCTCTTGGACGAGGCTATTGCAAATTTTGGGAAAACCTCATCGTCTCTGCCAGATATAGATTTCTATTATAATGGCAATGCACAAGCTTGGATCAAAGCAGCAAACACCTTAAAACTTCGTTTGCATGTCAATACCGGTAATACTGCTGCTTTCAATAGCATCATTTCCTCCGGTAATTATATCCAGACCAACGATGAAGATTTTCAGTTCACTTGGGGAGTTAATGAAGTACAACCTGATACACGTCACCCTGAGTACAATGCGAAGTATACAAATCAAGGTACCGAACAATATATGTCCATATGGTTAATGGACTTGATGCAAACCACCGATGATCCTAGAATTAGGTATTACTTCTATAGGCAAAGTGAAACTACCCCGGGAGCACCTGGTGTAGCGCCGAATGAGGAAACCTTGGCTTGTTCATTAACTACACCACCCGATCATTACGTTACGGGAGGCTATGCATATTGTTCCCTGCCCAATGGTTATTGGGGAAGAAACCATGGTAACGACGAGGGTATTCCCCCAGATGGTTTCCTAAAAACTGCACCAGGCGTTTATCCTGCTGCTGGAAAGTACGACGACAGTTCCTTCGGTGAAGTAGCTCTAGGAGCTGGCGGTGGCGGTGCCGGTATTACTCCAATGTTATTGGCATCAACTGTTGATTTCTGGAGAGCTGAACTATTGATGGCCAGCAACCCGGTTGCTGCTAGACCTTTTATTCTTTCCGGTATTCAAAAATCCATTGATAAGGTTACCGAATTTGGATCCTTGGATACTGAAGCAGATTTATCCGTTGGACCAACTCCTACCGATGAATCAACCTTTGTGGCCATTATAGGAACTGAGTTTGATGACGCAGAGGGAACTGATAAATGGAATGTTTTGGCAGACCAACTATTTGTTTCATTGAAAGGTAATGGTCATGATGCTTACAACTTCTATAGAAGGACAGGTTATCCTAATGATCTTGAACCAAGTTTAGAGCCCGATCCTGGAGCTTTTATTCGTTCCTTTTTCTATCCTGCGAATGCAGCTAGTAACAATCAGTTTATAGAACAGAAATCAGGAGTAACTGTGCAAGTATTCTGGGATACAAACCCAGCATCACCAGCATTCCCTCCTGCTAACTAAAAAAAATACCGATGAAAAAAATTAATTTATATCTTATTTGCACATCCCTTCTCGCCCTCAATTATTCTTGCGACTATGAGGACAAGGTAGTGGATCAGGTTTTGGAAGAATATACTTCTGGAGCCGTTTTGAGAACACTGGAAACTACTCCAGATGAACTGGACGAGGCATTTGATATGTTCCGTACAGAAAATTCCTTCTCGGTAACTGTAGAGGAGCAAGACGAAGCCGAAGGAGCACTCATTGATAGAGTAGATTTAACAGTGGACTATATTGACAACAATAAAACAGATGATGGCGCAGCAGATGATGTCAGCGTATCAGGAGTTGCATACAGTACTATACCTGCCTCCGCTTTTAGTATCGGATCAAGGGGATTGCCTTCTACAAGTTTCTCCTTTACCATGGAAGAGGCTTTGTCTACGTTGAACATTCCTCTTACGGAAGTTCTACCAGGCGACAGAATCGTAATGAACCTTGAGCTTTTCTTTACGGATGGTACATCCTATAAAGCCAGTGACGCCGCTGTTACAGTAACTGGTGGTTCATTCTTTAGCTCGCCATTCCTATATTCCCTTCCTATAGACGATGGAATAGCATTTGATTATGAAGTAACGACATCAGATGAAATCGATTTGTCAGAAGGAGGCATAAATGAGGATTATGAAGCCTCTATCAGTATAGACGATGGAAGCGAGGGCAGCTTATTGGAGACTCTTAATATTTATAGAACATTTAGAGATTTAACAATTGGTGAAGATGCGGTCAACCTTACAGAGGAAGAAGCGCTTTTCGAAAGCTACACCATTGCTGACTTGACCCTTGAAGATGGAGCAAGGACCCTTATGCTAAGTTACACCTTGGACGAGTTATTGGGAGACAACATAGAACTTTCAGATATGGCAGTAGGTGATGACATTCAGTTGAGATATGAAATCGTTACTGCGGATGGAAGAATTGTTACCACAGATGAAAACGATACTGAGTATTTCTATAGTATTACAACCTCTGAGTGTGTGCAGTTGAATGCTGACGGACCCTATGCTGGTGAATACACCATCAACATGGTCGATAGTTATGGTGATGGATGGAACGGAGGATATATAACTGTAACCTTGGATGGCGTAGAAGTTCCAGATTCTCCTTTTAGCGTTGAAACAGGTGAGGAAGCCACTGGTTCGTTCACCGTTCCGGAAGGAGCCACATCGTTGACTATCGTTTATACAAGTGGAGATTGGGATGATGAGAACTCTTTTGACATCATTGACCCCAATGGTCAAAGAGCAGCGTCTGAAGGACCTTTCCCAAACACAAATGGTCAAGATCCTATCGAATATAGTATTGAATTAAAAGTTTGTGAATAAGCTTTTTAACATAAATTATTAATTGTTTTAAAGGCCACCTTTATAAAGGTGGCCTTTATTTTTACGCCAACACTACCGCTATGAAAATATGTTCTTTAAACCAAGTTTTACTTTTAACCTTGCTCTTCATAGCACTTTCATGCTCAAAAGATCCGCAAAACCCTATCATACCAGAAAACCAAGAACAATCGGATGACAACGATGACCAAGAATCAGATTCTGAAAATGAAGAAGAACCATTGCCCCAATTTGATCTTGCTGGAGATGTAGAGGTTTTTAATGAAAATCTGGTTGACAACAATCCTATTCTAATCAACGATGCGGAAAACAATCTGGTCTACCTTATAAATAAAAAGGGAGAAATTATATTCGATTGGAATATCAACAACGGTAACCTCGGCAATGATTGTGTTATCGAAAGTAACGGCAAATTGCTCGCAATGTTGGAGTCAGAAGAGCCCATGATTCAATTGGGAGGTCATGGAGGCAAAATCGAATTGCTGGACACCGAAGGCAATATTGAATGGGAATTCACTTATTCCTCCGAAGATTATATCCTCCACCACGATGCAGAACGACTTCCAAATGGAAACGTACTCCTAATGGTTTGGGAAAAAATAGCTGCTGAAACTGCGGTTTCCAACGGTTATAAAAAAGACATTGATATCTTTCCGGATGCAATAATCGAAGTCGACCCAGCAAGTAACGAAATTGTATGGGAATGGCATATGTGGGACCACATTGTTCAGGACTATGACGATTCTTTGCCCAATTATGGAATTATATCCGAAAATAATCAGTTAATCGACATTAACTATAATCAACTTGACAGTGGTGATGTAAGCCATGCAAATGGACTCGCATATAGTGCCACGGAAGATTTAATTTATTTGAGTGCAAACTTTTACCACGAAATATGGGTAATCGACCACAGCACCACTAAACAAGAAGCTGCTTCATCGGAAGGCGGTGCATATGGAAAAGGAGGCGATTTGGTATACCGCTTTGGAAATCCGGAAGCATATAAGGATACAGAAACAACCAGATTGTTCCATAATAATCATCATCCTAATCTAATAAACGACAAAACCTTATTAGTGTTCGGCAATGGAACAGACAAATTTCAATCCACAGTATTTGAAATAAAACTACCAGAAGAGTTTACAGACATAAACGGGATGTACAACCCTCCAATTGTTCAATGGGAGTTTACCGACCCCGAGCTATTCTCCGCAAGAGTCTCCGGAGCTGTTATTTTGCCAAACGATAACATTTTGATTACAGAAGGTGACTTCGGGCTTTGGGAAGTTACCAGAGATAAGGAAATTGTTTGGAAGTTTTCTGGAAATGGCTTTTATTGGAGAAGTTACAGCTACACAGAAGACGAACTAAAATCTAATGGAATTTTAAAAAACACTAACAAATGAAATATTCAATAACCACACTTTTATTGCTATCTTTCTTTACATCGGTTGCACAGTTATCAACTGCCCCTACCGGGGAACAAGGCCTTTTTTCCAATGCCCGAGGGGGCAACCCCCAACTTAATCTGGTAATGATGGAAATTAGAAATGCAGGAAGTTCCGCTTTCGTCAAATCGGAGAATATCCTGGGGTCCCCTTATTATACCGATAATTTTGTTAGAAGTAAAGTATACTACGATAATGAATTGGTCGGCAATTTCTTTGTTAGGTACAATGCGTTTAGAAGTGAATTTGAAATCAAGGAGAGCCTTGAAAATGAAAAACCTTCCAAATCTTTTTTGCCAGATAAGAAAATTGAAATACTCTATGGTGATAAAATGATGAAATTCTCAACCTTCGTCAACAAAAAAGGTGAGACAAAAAACGGTTATCTTGCCACTATTTGGGAAGGCAAAAATTATAAACTTTACCACAAACTATCAGTAAAGTATACCGAAGAAAGAGCCGCCGTAAATTCCATGGTGCGGGGAACACCAAGCAGATTTACACACTTTTCCGAATATTACTTTCAAAAAACTGGGGTTAACCGCATAGATGAGATTGAAAACAGAAAAAGTAAATTTTTAAAACAGTTTAACCCTGACAAGAGAAAAACCATAAAAGAACTTTTAAAAGATGAAAAAACTGATTTAAACAGTGAAAATGAGTTAAAACAATTATTTCAAAAAATCGATGACTTATGAAACTACAAGCAACAATTTTCTTAACATTAACCTGCGTCTCCTTTTCATTTGGCCAGGTATTGAACACTAGTGACTCCAATGTACAAGCTGCTCTGGGGAACGGTGGTATGGTTGAAGGAAGTCCTCTTTCCAACTATTTTCAAAGAAGGAATCCGGCAATGGACCAGTTGATGAGGGAGGTAAGGAACAATGGTACTACCCAAAAATTTTATATTGGTCCAGAAAAGGGTTCGGCCTACGAAGAAGAAGACTTTGTTCTGGGCAAAGTTTTTACGGAAGAGGAATTTTTGGATAATGTATATTTTAGATACAATGCCTTTTCCGATGAGTTGGAAGTAAAAAAAACGCAACTAGAGGAAGAAGCGTACCAGGCTCTTATTAAAAACGAGGATATTTACATTGTCTCCAATACAGGAGAGAAATATATCTACAGGGATTTTTATAATGAGGATGGAGACCTGGAAAGGGGGTATCTAAAAATTCTTTCCGAAACGGATAGCGCTACCCTTTACAAGCAGTACACAGTAAAATACTTTGAAGGAAAAGAAGCACAAAACTCAATGGTAAACCCCATTCCAAGCAGGTTCACTCCTTTCACCGGATATTATTTAAAGACAAATTCCACAGAAAGAATTTTGGAATTACCTTCCAAAAAAAGAAAACTATTTAAATTTCTCGAGGAAAACATTGGAGGTTTTGATTCAAAAAATCTTTCAAAAAATGACCTAGATTTGGATAGCGAACAAGACGTTTTGATTTTTTTCAATAATATTGTTCTCTAATCAAAAAACACCTATTGAAATCTGACAACATAATCTACGGTATAAGAGCCGTTATAGAGGCAATACATGCCAACCAGCCCATCAATAAAATTTTTATCCAAAAAGGACTACAGGGCGACCTTTTTAAAGAACTGGAATCCACGGTGCGCAAAAACGGCATCAGCGTATCCTATGTTCCCATAGAAAAACTGAACCGCCTTTCCCGGAGCAACCACCAAGGCGTTGTAGCACAGATTTCACCGGTCGAGTTTCTACAGTTCGAAACATTGGTGGAGCAAGTTCTGGCCAAAGAGGAACTTCCTTTGTTCCTACTTCTGGACGGGGTTTCCGATGTACGAAATTTTGGGGCCATCATCCGAACCGCGGAATGTTGTGGTGTCCACGGCATCATCGTACCAAAAAATGGCGCAGCACCTATCACCGACGACACCGTTAAAACATCGGCAGGGGCTGCATTTAATGTCCCAATAACCAAAGTGGACCATTTAAAGGATGCCATTTTTTACCTGCAATCCTCTGGAATTGTGGTTACGGGAGCCACTGAAAAGGCCGAAGATGAAATTTATGGCGTGGATTTTAACAAGCCTACCGCGATTATCATGGGGTCGGAAGAAAAGGGCATCTCCCCCTCTACCCTAGCAATTATCGATTATCAAGCCAAGTTGCCGCTTATGGGAAAAATTGGCTCGTTGAACGTTTCCGTGGCCTGCGGCGTTTTTCTTTATGAAGTGGTTCGGCAGCGTAAAGGCTGATTGCTACTCCTCAGTAGATTTTCTGTAATGGTATTTAATTTCTATCTGGTCCTCGGATTCCTCGGATTCCTCGGATGAAGTCTCTATAAAATTGCCATCCTCATCAAAGTGTTGCAAAAATGGGTCGTCCTCTTCCCTGTAATCCTCCCGTTCCCAATCATATTTCCGTACTTCGGGAACACGGACTTTGGTAATAAAGGCAAATACAAGTCCCGTTGCAAATCCTGAAAGGTGACCTTCCCACGAGATACCATCCTTTACCGGAAAAATATACCATACCATACTGCCATAAATAAAGACAACGATCAACGAAAGCGCCACCAAACGGTAGTTCTTGGCAAAAATCCCCTTGAAAAATATAAAACTTGCGAGCAAATAGATAACACCACTGGCCCCGATATGGTACGATGGCCTTGCGATGGCCCATGTAAGCAATCCCGAAACCAGAGTTCCGAACAGCAGCACCCGTAAGGCAACATCTTGATAAAAATAGAACAGAAAGGCCATCAAAACGGCCAATGGGATAGTATTGTTATATAAATGGGACACCGAACCATGGATAAAGGGACTGAACACAATACCTTTTAATCCTGACACTGTGCGCGGATAAACACCATACTCGTTCAAGTTGACGCTGAACTGCACCTCGACCCAAAACACCGTCCAAATGGAAAGTACCGCTATCAAAGGAGCTATTAGAACAGTATTTGAAAATTTCAGTACATCTAAACTCATAAAACGATAAAATCAAACATCCCGCCACAACCATAAATTTATACAAATTGTCAGGTTGTCCATAAAAATCCTTTGTGAAGCAAGGACCAAAGACCGTCGAATTTATTTTATTTTTACATCATGAACGAACCTTTGGCAGAACGCATACGCCCGAAAACTTTAGAGGATTACATCAGTCAGCAACATTTGGTGGGCAAGGAAGGTGCCTTGACCAATCAAATTAGAAAGGGTGTTATTCCCTCGCTGATTTTTTGGGGACCTCCTGGAACTGGGAAAACTACGTTGGCCAATATAATTGCCATGGAAAGCCAAAGGCCATTTTATACTTTGAGCGCCATCAGCAGTGGGGTAAAAGATGTTCGTGAAGTAATCGAAAAGGCAAAACAAAGCGGGGGACTGTTCACCTCCAAAAATCCCATTCTTTTTATTGATGAGATACATCGCTTTAGCAAATCGCAGCAAGATTCATTGCTCGGTGCCGTTGAAAAAGGCTGGGTGACGCTCATCGGGGCCACTACCGAAAACCCCAGTTTTGAGGTCATACCCGCACTTTTGTCAAGATGTCAAGTGTACACGTTGAACCCTTTTGGCAAAGAAGACCTTATTGCGCTTTTGGAACGTGCCATCAAAACCGATTCCGCACTTTCCAAAAAACGAATTGACCTAAAGGAAACGGAGGCTCTATTACGATTATCAGGAGGAGACGGCAGGAAATTGCTGAACATTTTCGAGTTGATCATCAATTCGGAAGGAAGTGACAAAATTACCGTTACGAACGAACTGGTAATGAACAAAGTCCAAAAGAACACCGTGCTTTATGACAAAACGGGTGAACAGCATTATGATATCATTTCAGCCTTTATTAAAAGTATTCGTGGAAGCGACCCCAATGCAGCGGTATACTGGCTCGCCAGAATGATCGAGGGCGGAGAGGATGTAAAGTTCATTGCCAGAAGAATGATCATACTTGCATCGGAAGACATAGGGAACGCCAACCCTACGGCACTTGTCCTTGCCAACACCACTTTCCAATCGGTCACTACCATAGGATATCCAGAAGCTAGGATCATTTTGAGCCAATGTGCTACGTACTTGGCAAGCTCGCCAAAAAGCAACGCCAGTTATATGGCAATCAACGAGGCCCAACAAAAAGTGCGGCAAACAGGCGACCTATCCGTACCGGTTCCGTTAAGGAACGCACCCACCAAATTGATGAAAGACCTAGGATACGGTAAAGGGTACGAATACGCTCATGACCGTGAAAACAACTTTGTGGATTTCGAGTTTCTACCCGAAGAAATTTCCGGAACTACGTTTTATAGGCCCGGTAATAATCCCCGTGAAAATTCTATGAAGGATTTTTTAAAGAAAAGGTGGAAAGACAAGTATAGTTTCTAGAACTTGATGTCGAGCTCTTTCTGTACTTTATTACCGTTCTCGGAATACTCCAGCCACCATTGTCCATCTTTTTTAAAGACTACTGCGTTGTTACCATTAAAGTTGGTCATAAAAACATTCTCCATTGAGGTTTCCTCAAGCTTCAGCACAACTTTTGGGGTGCTGTCCACTAGTTGGTAACCATTTTCAATGGGTTGGGCGTACAGCAGACCTGTCCACGATGTTGTATCCATCGCTGTGGTATCGGAAGCCTTAACAATAGATGTTGGTTTTGGCTCCACGGCCTTGTACACCTGTTCTTCCTTTGTGGCCTTTTGCTCCAAAACATGCGCTTTGGATTTATCCTCCACGGATTTGACATCATCTTTGAAACTCAATGTAACGGGGGCTTCTCTTATTATTTCTTCTTGCTTGGGCTCATACTTATAATTCATTCCAGCAAAGGAAACAAAGGCATTTTGCAAAGCTTCCCTATAAGATTCGTCATAATCCTTTATTTTGCTGGTTCCCTCAATGGACCTAAAAACCTCCACTCCATTACAATCTTTCAGGGTGATTATCACTTTTGTGGTGAACATGGAAGATTCGTCAATAATATTGGAAACAAGCCCCAGACATCTATTGCCGGCCAAATCTACCGGAAGTGCATCATCATAGACAGCATCAAATCCATTTTCCTTAAAATAATATTTGGTCAACGTACTGGTCTGGTACTGGTTCACAGATTTAAAGTCCTCAAACCTTTTGGGAACAATGATATATTTATAATCGTTCAACTGGGCATTTGCGGCACTGTTAAACCCTAATGTAAAGAGCAATATGTAAAGTATTTTGAATCTCATATGGAAGGATAAATCAATTATCGTTCCAAGATATAATATTAAATCCAAATTGTAAAGAAGCATAGTGGCTATCGGCAATATTGGCGTAACTCAACAGATTATCGGCCAAGATATAAAAATTGACCGGTCCCAATTGAAGATTTGCCCCCAGACCGATGTTGCTGAAAGAATATTTGTCAACGGTATATGTTGTTTTCAGGGCAACGACCCGTCCAAGTCTTCGTTGATAAAACCCTGTGATGGCTGCCTGCACACCCCTTGGTCGCTTCATCATAAATAATTGTCCGCCAACGCTGTTCCTATAGTAATCCGACGAACTTGATGCACCACCACCGTTGACCGCACATCCACAATTGTCGAAAACTCCACCATTTCCGCCCTGACCAAAATCATATCTAATAGAACCATACACTTTAACGGGTCTCCACGAAATGTAGCCCGATTCATTTTCGCCATGCGGCAAAGCTTCGTCTATCTCATCAATAAGCTCGTCCCATTGATCATTGTTCACATTGTCTATGTCTTCGGGAAGAAAAACAGAAATACCGTCCGTAGTTGTGCTTCCGGAAAAGGTGTAGTTCCAAACATCCTTGGTGTTACTGATAAAACCTAAATCGAGAATACTTCCGGTAATTGTCGTCTGGGGATTGAGCATGTAACTGAATCCAAAATCCAATCCAAAACCGAGATTTCCACCCAACAAGACCCGTTGGGAGAACAGGCTGGCCAAATCTTTCTGAGTGCTGTTCGTGTCCTCTTCGATGATATCATAGAATCCCTTGACCCCGGCGGTCTGCAACTGCATATCGGCATTGATGGTACTCTCGTAAACATTGTTCTGCCCCTGGGTGGTAACAAATGAACCTGAATTGTTGATGGACTGAAACTGAAAGATACTCGAATATATTTTCGCCCTGGCACCCAAGGTAAGGTCGGCACCCATTTTTCTGTTGATCCCAAAGTGAAATACGTTTACCATTTCCCCACGAAGGTTCAAATCCCCAAGATCAAAGCTTCTTCCAATATTATCGCCGCCATTTCCTTCAAAAGCCAAAATGGCCAAATCCTTGGGCCAATATGTGATAATATCAGTTTCGCCATACATTCCAAAGGAATAGTAATCGTCCGGCCTATTTTTGCCCCTAAAGCCGACTGTAAAACCTTCAATCTGGCTGGTGGTGCTAAAATCGTCCTTGTTACCCATAACGTCCAAAAGCCTTTCTTGTACCTTGGTCGTAAAATCAATGCCGTCATTGGCGAAGAGGTCGTTTACAGTAACACCGCTTGTTGCGCCCTGCAGAAACAGTCCCGACACTACCGGAATACCTGCATGCCATCGCTGGGAAGTCTTCACCCCCGGGTTTACCATCAACGATTGTGGAATTTCATAAAAGTCATACAGCAGTTCCTTGTTTTGTGAAGCAAGTCCCGAACAAACGCATAGGAAAACCAGAAGAAGTCTTTGTGATAATCTCATTGCAACTGAAATACAAATTGTGCCCCGGAGCGTAAAATTATTTTTGGGTCCTCGGCGGAAGAGACGCTAGTGGCATCCCCTAAATTGTTGGCCGTTATCCAGAGGCTTGAGGTATTGGCTAGAATATCGATGGGTTTGCCCCCGGGACCGTAGGGCACTTCCCGTACCACCATTTCAGATCGGTCTGCCTCAATGGTAAAAACCTCCCTGTCCAACGGTTGCCCTGCATCGTCCAAAAATTCTATGATCAATCGTAATTCTTTGCTCGTGGTGTTGTCGATTTCATAGGTAATGACGCCTTCCAGAAGACGTTCTGCCACATATTGTTCGTTAAAAGCGTCAAAATTGATTTCCTGGGAGTAAAAAGAATTGATTGCCCCGGCTTCATTTATCGTGGCCTCATCGGATTCCATGTAGAAAAGCCCAGAGGCCAATGTTGGAGTGACTTGTAAGTCATCAAACTGACTGAAATCCTGTTCTTCGGTACAGGAAATGGCCAAAAACAAAATTCCTGTAAGCAAGAATATCCAGTAGTGCAATCTTTTCATAGCTGAAAGCAATTTCTAGTGTCAAAAATGGGGTAAACCACATTTTATATAACTCTATAAAATGCTTTTTATTTCAATTAGGTCGTTAATCATGATACATTCCCCATGATCTGAATCCCTGTGAAAATTATAGTGCAGAACTTGCATTCCCATGGCTTTTGCCCCTAAGATGTCCGCTTCGATGTTATCCCCTATCATCAAAGAGTTTCTGGGGTCCACCTGGGCCATTTCCAAGGCCATTTCAAAAATGTACGGATGTGGTTTTTTGACACCTGCCATCTCGGAGTCTATTATTTTTTGAAAATAGTGATGGATTCCACTTCCCCTCAACTTTTTGGTCTGTACTTCCTGAAATCCGTTGGTAATGATGTGCAGTCTGTATTTTGGATAGAGATACTCCAAAGTTTCCAACGTATTGGGCAACAAATGGGTAAAGGAGGACAAATGGGCGATATAGTCATAGGCCAGTTTGTCGATTACTTCATCGGGAACCTCGACCGTCAGCCTGTCAAAAGTCTGTTTTAATCGTTGATAGCGGAGCTCTTCCTTGCTTATTCCGTTTTCTCGGTACAAGGCCCACATTTGAAAATTGATGGGGGCATACACTTCCAAAAAGCCGTCCAGATCTACTTCTATCTTATGCTCCACCAAAATCTTTGCAAAAGTGAGGGCGGAGTTCTTTTCAAAATCCCAGAGGGTATGATCAAGGTCGAAAAAAATATCCGTTATTTTTTCCTCAAACATAATAGCGCTTTAAAATAGATTGATAGAGTTCCATCCAATCCAACTGCTGCTTACCACCCAGCAGTTCGTTGGAAAATACAAGGATAAAATCGCCCCTGACCTGTTTCACCAACCGATAGACCTTGTCCATTTTCTCAAAGACCTCTTCCTTGTTTTTGTATTTTATCAAGGCGTAATCGTGCATGGCAAAGGGGTGTATTTTTATGGGCTGCCTAACCTCGGTATTGATATCGTAAAAATAAAAAGGGGTACAGGTTCCGGCCCTAAAACCTATTTCGTGGGTATAGCCCATGGAAAAATCGTCGGTAAACTCGGTTTCCACCAAGTTACGGTAAGTCGCGGGAACGTTCACCTTGTTATATCGCAGCCTAGCATAATTAATGGGCCTGTTGATCAGGTTTCCCAATTGTTTTTTCTCTTCCCGCAGTACATTCTTGTCCAAGGAGGACACATAGGAGGTACTCAAGGAAACGATACTGTAATCGGCCACCGATTTGATCAGGTAACGAAACCTATTGTGGTTCGTGGATACGTTTTTGTCGTGTGCGGAGTGTTTGGCGAACTGGAAAAAGAACATTGTTTTAATGGGAAACTTTTTATGGATGTCCACCAAGGCAAAAAAATTATCGTAAGGGTCTTTTTTAAATCTGGTGAGTACGGAGAACCGCTCCCAGACATTGCGGAACTTAAAATTTCCAAAGTCCAGTAAAAATCCCCCAATGGTGCGCGCAAATCCCCGCATTGCATAGGCATGTGAGGTTGTTACGTTGATTATAGAGCTGAACCGATATTCTTTTTCTCCCATCTCCAGATCAGGGAACCGGTTCTTCAATGCATCATATAGCTTGTAGGCCCAAAGGTCTACTACGGGCAGTTCCAAAAACCCGTTTTGATAGGCTATGCTTTCCTTTACCGGAAACCTGCCTACACTATCCTTCACATGGGGCAAATATTCCTCATATCGACTCAATAGAAAAAAACTGGCCGAAAAAATATCGAAAGGGATAGCGCTCTTGTCCCCCGAAGAAAAAAAGCAGGGAACTCCTTCCCAATCCGAGACCTTGATATCGATATCGTTGATGCCCTGCTCAAACAAAAGGTCGTTGCTGCGAACAAAAAACTCGTTCTGCAATGGCTGTTTGGAATAGGTCATCTTAGGACCACTGTGTTTGATGAAATCCTCCACTTTTGTGGTAAAAGCCATTTCCACGCCAAGAATTTTTTCAAAAATCTGCTTGGCGGTATACGTTAATCGGTTGGTTACCTTATGGGTAAAAATCAATAACATAGGCTAAAATGGACTATAGTATTCCTTTATCGGCAAAACTAAGATACTGCTGTTGTGACAAAATCAAATGGTCCAGAATTTTGATATCCAATGCTTCCGAGGCCATTTTTAATTTTTGCGTTATTTGCTTGTCGGCCATGCTTGGCTCCAATGTTCCGGATGGGTGATTATGGGCCAAGATAATGCCTACGGCCCCGAGTTCCAATGCCTGTTTCAAAACCAATCTCACATCGACCAAGGTTCCTGTAATGCCACCTTTGCTCAGCTGTGATTTATGCATGACTTTGTTGGAATTGTTCAAATAAACAATCCAGAATTCCTCGTGCGGCAACTCCCCGATAAGCGGATAGAGCAGTTCATAGGCATCGTGGCTACTTTTGATCTTGATGATTTTTGAAGTATCTTCCAAACGTCTTCTCCTGCCCACTTCCAAGGCGGCCGCAATGCTCACTGCCTTGGCCTCCCCTATTCCTTTAAACTTCATCAATTGGTTCACGGACAGTTTCCCAAGCTCGTTCAAGTTATGGTTCACCGAGGCCAAGATACGCTTGGAAAGTTCCACGGCACTTTCATTACGGCTCCCCGAACCAATTAAAATGGCTATGAGCTCGGCATCGGACAGCACAAAACTGCCCTTTTGCACCAATTTTTCCCTTGGCCTGTCGTCATCCGCCCAATTTTTAATGGAAAAGGAAGCTAATTTTTCTTGCATGGCCTAAAGATAGAAGAATAATTTTATGTAATTTTCAATATAAATCCATCAGCATGAAATCGCTTTTCAATCCAGAAGCCCACGAAGAAATCCTATCCAGAATCAACACACTTTCAGATTCCTCGGAAAGGCAATGGGGCAAAATGGAGGTGGGCCAAATGCTACATCATTGTCAGTTTCCCTTAAAAATAGCTTTGGGAAAGCACAATCCCAACAACAAGCCAAGCCCTATGCTAAAGTTGATGGGTAAATTTTTCAAGAAAAGCCTGTATGATGATAAACCATGGCGACAAGGCCTTCCTACCGCCAAAGGATTCAAAGTGGTGGATGCTAAAAATTTTGATGAAGAAAAGAAGGTGTTAATCGGCCTGATCAACGATTTCCATCAAGAAAAAAATAAGCAAGAATGGGAACCTCACCCCGCATTTGGTTCTTTTACCCCTGAGCAGTGGGGACAAATGCAATACAAGCACTTGGACCATCATTTAAGGCAATTCAATGTTTGATATAGGGAAAAATGGTCAGAGAGAATCGTCTTCATCCTGAACTTCGTGTTGTTCTACTTTTTTCCTTGAATCATTTATCATTCGGTCTTCTTGTAAAAAAACGTTGGAAATCCCCAACATAAAAGCAAAAAATGAAACCGATATAAATCGTTTCAAGTAAAACAAGATTTTGCGAACCCACTGTTTCATTCACAAAATCAGTCAATTACCGTTCCACAAACTACGAACTGACAAAACTACATTTGCCTGTTTATTTGGACGCCCAACCTATAACTGCCGGTAAGTGGCCATCGCTTCATAAAACTCCACTTCGTCCACTCCCATTTGCTGACATATCCACTTGGCCCCTGCGATGTTCCTTAAATCATTGGCCTCTGTAATTTCCAATGGCATTTCGCCATCGGGCGTGTCCAATACTATTTGACCATCTTCTTCTTGATATTCCGGGGTTGTATAAGGAAACTTCCTGATCGGATTTTCGGATGATTCCACTCGTTTTTTTACCTCGGAATCCTCAACATTATAGGTAATGCTACCTCCTTTTACGATGCTGTCAACAAAAATCCCGTACTGTTCCGTGTAGGTTTCGAAGTCGTTATAAAAACTGCCTTCTCCAAATGTAATATCACCCAACAAAGCAATATTTGGCTGATAGATATGGAATTGTGGAGTGGCATCGATGGCAGAAGAAGGGCCATCGCCTCCTTCCATAAGGATAAAATCGTTCTTTTCGGTCAATTGGATTCCATTGGGTTTCATTGAAACATAGTCTGTTTCGACCTCGTTATACTCCAACACATGTAAGATCATTGAAATTATCTTGGTTCTATTTTCACTCCCTGCAACCACAACGCGAGTTTTATACTTGGTGAGTTCAAAAAGGAATTCTGGGAAGGAAACCAATCTCAAACCCAGCTCTTTTGCCCTCACAAGTTCCGGATTGTCATTTTTTACGTTGGCCCCCAATACAACAACATCAAGCTGGTCGTTGATTTTATCGGAAAACCAACCGACCTTATTGGACACCAATCCCTGTTCCTGCATAATGGCCGTGAGGGATGCATCAAAGTTTTCATCACTGCCCGTAACAATTTCCCCTTTTTTATGCAAGGCAATGGCCAAATTGAACATATTGACCTCGCCCAAACCTATAAAGTGTACCTGCATTGCTTCAAATTAGAGCTCAAAAATAGCCAATGTGGTTGCGAATACAAATACGGCAACTCTATATTAATCTTTATCTTGTTCCCAAATTTGAAAACAATGAACCTATCAGAAATCCAATCGAAGGAAATCATTCCAGGGTACCATGGCAAATTGGTACATGGCGAGCGCATGAGCTGGGTGTTTTGGGATGTGGAGGAGAATGCCGTAGTGCCCGAACACCAACACGACCATGAACAGATCATGCATGTGGTCGAAGGTACCTTTGAATTTAGCTTGAACGGCAAAACCAAAACATATTCGGCAGGAGATATTGTAGTGATTCCGTCCAATGTTCCACATAGTGGAAAAGCATTGACACCCTGCAAATTAATGGACATTTTTAGTCCCGTAAGAGAAGAATACCGATAATCATGAACATATCTCTGAAAGGAAAAAAAGCGCTCGTAGGGGGCAGCAGCAAAGGAATCGGTGAAGCTATCGCCCGGCAATTGGCCGAAAGCGGTGCCAGTGTGACCCTTATGGCGCGAAGCGAGGGACGCATGAAAGAACTGATTGCCGAAATGGACAGTTCACATGAACAAAAACATCAATATTTGGCCGTGGATTTTACCAACTTCGATGAATATAAATCGAAAATTTCGGAGTACTTCGAGACCAATACCGTGGATATATTGGTCAATAATACACAAGGACCGGAAGGTGGTGGTGCACTTGAGAAAAATGTACCTGACTACCAAAATGCTTTTGACCTGCTGTTCAAGTCCGTTGTCTACACTACGGAACTCGCCCTAAAACATATGCAAAAAAACAAATGGGGCCGTATCATCAACATTGCCTCAATTTCGGTTAAGGAACCCTTGAACTATTTGGCGCTCTCCAATACCATTCGCGCGGCCGTGGTCACCTGGGCCAAAAGTTTGGCCTTCGATGTTGCCAAAGACGGCATTACGGTGAACAGTACTCTTACAGGTTATTTTGACACGGACCGTATTGCCCAATTAAATTCCAAAAAAGCTGAAAAACTTGGGATTTCGCCTGACGAAGTTCGCTCCAATATGGAGGAACAGGTCCCTGTAAAACGCATCGGCGACCCCAAAGAGTATGGATATTTGGTCGCGTTTTTGGCATCGGACAGAGCGGCTTTTATTACCGGCACCAATATCCCTATTGACGGGGGCTTGTTGAAATCGCTTTAAAAAACTGACTTCCAACAAATTAAATTCACCTAAAAAATTATCACATATTCAATTTTTGAATACTTTTAGTGTATAACCAATAAAATTTATACCTATGAATTCAAAAGTTTTTATGGTAGCCCGTATTCTTCTGGGATTGTTCGTCATTGTATTTGGCGCCAACAAACTTTACCCCTTTCTCCCTGCTCCTGAGGAAATGCCAGAAGGTATGATGGCCTATTTTACAGGGTTGACAATGTCCAAAACTCTAATATTAGTGGGATTGGTAGAGGTATTGGCAGGCATTTCCTTCATTTTGAACAAATACGGAGCTTTAATGGCAATCATATTGATGAGCGTATCGGTATGTGCCGTCCTATTGCACCTAACCATGGCGATGGAATCCATTGCCCCTGCTCTAGCACTACTGATTCTCAACATTGTTGTGCTTGTCGGCTATAAAGACCGGTACAAGGACATTTTAAGACCTTAACAAAAAAACCTCCAATTGAATTGGAGGTTTTTTATAAACTCATTTTATCCTTAAAAATGTAGGATTGCCTTCGGGAAACCTCTACTTCTTCGCCATTTTTCATGGTCAATTTTAATTTGCCATTGAACCAAGGAACCACGTCTTCAATATAATTGGTGTTGACAATCTGTTGCCGATTGGCCCTAAAAAAAGAATCCGAAGGCAACTTTTCCTCCACTTGGTTCAGCGACTTATAGAGCATTGGCTTCTTGTCCTCAAAAAATACCCGGGTATAATTGCCCACAATCTCGAACATGGAAATGTTGCCAACTTTCACCAACCAGCAAGATTCCCCGTCCTTTATGAATATTTGACTACTGTCCGTTAATTTTTGAGCGTTTGTTGGACTCTCTTCCTTCGAAGCCATTTTACTCCTCACCTTGTCCATGGCCATGTCAAAACGCTTATTGCTCACGGGCTTCAATAGATAATCCAATGCATTGTACTCAAATGATTTGATGGCATATTCATCGTAAGCTGTAGTAAAGATGGTAATGGGCACCTCGTCCAACATTTCCAATAGGTCAAAACCATCTTTTTCGGGCATATTGATATCCAAAAAAAGCAGATCGGGTGATTCCGACTCGATTAAACTTACGCCATCGTCCACATTCCCAGCCTCTCCAACAACTTCTAGGTCATCGTGCAGTTTGATCAACTCTTTCAGCTCGTTTCGGGCCAACCGGGAATCTTCTACTATAACCGCTCTGATCTTCATGTTAAAGGAATTTTGATTTGTGCCACCACCTCATCCGACACCTCTTCCAATTTAAAGGAAGCACGATCAGCATACAACAATTTCAACCGTTGTTCTATGTTTTTCAATCCCAATTGGGTGGAATCCTTGGTGATTTTCAATTTTCCCGTATTTCTCACTTCGATCAACAGGTCATTGTCTTTCTCCATTATAGACAGCACAATCCTCCCTCCGTTTTTAAGATTGGATATGCCATGCTTTACCGCATTCTCAATCAACAATTGAATGATCATGGGTGGAATTCGAAGATCCAGCGTGTTCGTCTCCACCTGTTTTACGAATTCCAATCGGTCCTCAAATTGAATTTTTGAAAGGTCTATGTAGTTGTCGACCACTTCCAATTCTTCACGAACGGGAATATCGTTGATGTTGTTTTTGGTAAGCGAATATCGTATGATTTCGGAGAGTTTGGTCAGCATTTCCCGCGATTTATCCACATCTTCCAGCATCAATCCGCGAATATTGTTTAAACTATTGAACATAAAATGGGGATTTATTTGCCCCTTTAAAGTGTTTAATTGGGCCTGCTTTAAGGTGGTATTCAGCTCAAGCCTTTCTATTCGATCCTGATTTAATTTCAAAAGTAATTTGATGACCAAATACGTAATCGTCCAGGCCCCGACCAAAAAGAGCGAATTCAATACTTGGACCATGACTTTGTCATAACCCTCGAACATCTGCATTTCTGCCTCGGTAATTTCTGGGCCAAATTTTATATAGATGTACCCAAAAAAGACATTTAAAAGTCCGAAAATCGTGGAAGCCAGTAATATGGATACAATAATTTTCAGGACCTCTTTTCCACCAAAGGAATCAAAATGAACATTTCTCTTAAGGTACCAACGTAAGATGGAGGTAGAAAATACGCCTATAAAAATTCCGACAACCACAGAGAATATGGTCATCTCAAGACTTATTTTTTGGGGTATTAAAGCGGCTATGGCATTGATAAAGCCCCAACCAAGAAATTGAAGAACCCAAAATGCAATATTTCTTTTTTTAGTACTTAACTCCATTATTTTGAGCACGGAGCTCAAATTTACGTTAAACTCTTACGATTTTCCCAAATTTGGCCCATGACTATGCCTCTTGGGCCTGTTTGCGCTTAAAGGGATTGTTGCAGGATTTGCGCTTGGGCAAAAAGGCAATCCACATCATTGTTGATCCAGAATAGAAAAATGGAAAATACTCCATATATTCCCAATCATTGAATCTCCCGAATATTCCTATGGCGACACCAAGGATGCCCATGGCAAAAACTACCTTTTGTGTTGTGCTCAGTTTTCTCATGTGAATGATTTTGTATTCGCTAAAACAATTTTATAGAATGATGCTAACTAGAAGTGAAATAATCAATTTTGCCAGTGCTATCATAACGAATCGATTTTGGTTTTTGTTTGCGAGGTAAAAGTAGCATACCAAACCTGCCCGATGAAGTAGTTTATGACCAGTGGTAATTTTTATGGACCGAACGGTAAACCGCTACCGATGCTCCTAAAATTCTTTTAAAACCGAAATTTGAACCTATTTGACCTTGGGCGGAAATTTGGAGAATACTTTTTTTACCACTGCCCGGAGCTTATCCTCGCGCACGCTGGGTGAAGCATTTTCCCTATAGCCACTTTCCGCAATGGCCTGCCAAATGAGCGCGTCCCTTTGGGCATCCACAAGGTCTATCTGAATGTTTCTGCGAAGGGCAGGACTTCCCAAGGGCAAGCCTACCGATATACCACCACCGACATTCCTACCCCCACCTCCAATACCAACACCTACATTGTTGCTTGGGGCACTTCTATATTCATCGCTGAGGATATTGATAAAGAGTTCAGGTTCTTCCGCCAAGCGGTAGCCCCTGCTTTTTAATGTTGAATCCAAGGCCCTTAGCAACCTTTTCTCGTCCAATTGGCTCAGTCCGGTTTGCATGTCCGCATAATAATTGTAGGTGGAATAGCTGGAAAAGTCTACCGTCTTATCGTAGTCATAATTTACTTTAACGCTACTACAGGACATCAGGGCAGAAACAAGGATTATGGAAAGAAAATAACGCATGACAGGAAGTTTGGGTTCCCCTAAAATTAATGAATATATGGATTGGTAGGGTGGCTAACGTACCATTATTCGTTCAACAACTGCCAAAGCCTATCCTTCAGTTTTTGGATACCCAGACCGCTCACGGACGATATAAAAAGATAAGGAACATCCTTGAAATCGTCTTTCATGTCCTCGTTCATTTCATCGATAAGCTCTTGGTCCAACATATCGCATTTGGATATGGCGACCAATCTTTCTTTATCCAACAACTCCGGATTGTACCTCCTAAGTTCATCCAAAAGTATTTGGTACTCCTGGCTAATGTCCTTACTGTCGGCCGGAATTAAAAACAAAAGCGTTGCGTTGCGTTCTATATGGCGCAAAAAATAGTGCCCCAACCCTTTGCCTTCGGCAGCCCCCTCAATAATTCCTGGGATGTCGGCCATCACAAAACTTTGAAAATCCCGATATTCCACTATGCCCAAATTGGGCTTAAGGGTGGTAAACTCGTAATTGGCGATTTTGGGTTTGGCCGAAGTCATAACCGACAGTAGCGTAGATTTTCCTGCATTCGGAAATCCAACAAGGCCGACATCCGCCAGCACCTTAAGCTCCAGGGTAAGGTGTCCTTCTTGACCTTTTATTCCCGGTTGCGCATAACGGGGGGTTTGGTTGGTGGCACTTTTAAAATGCCAGTTTCCCAATCCGCCCATTCCACCTTCCAGCACCACTTTTTGCTCACCATCCTCGGTGATTTCAAAAAGTATGTCGTTGGTCTCGCTGTCACGCACCACAGTACCCAAGGGCACTTCCAGATAAACGTCCTCGCCATCGGCACCCGTGCTTCTGCTTTTGCTACCATGCTCACCATGGCCGGCCTTAAAGTGTTTTTGGAACTTAAAATGGACCAGCGTCCACAAGTTCTTGTTCCCCTTGATTATGACATGACCTCCCCGACCACCATCGCCGCCGTCCGGACCACCTTTGGCCACATATTTTTCACGACGTAAATGTGCGGAACCCTTCCCTCCGTTTCCAGACGAAATGTGCACCTTCACATAATCAACAAAATTTCCTTCGGTCATATCCTTTTATATAAAAAATCCTTGTAGGGAATCGAATCCATTAGAGCGAATCGATTACCTTGCTCAAACGCTCGGTAATCTCATTGATCTCCCCTATTCCGTTCACAGAATGGAATTTGCCCTGCGCTTCGTAGTATGCTTTCAGCGGAGCGGTTTTTTGATTGTACTCGTCAAAACGGTTACGGATCTTGCTTTCATCCTGATCATCTGAGCGACCACTGCTCTTGCCCCTTTCCAACAACCGAGCTACCAAAATATCGTCCTCTGCTTCAAGGGCAATGGTAGCGTTTACCTTCATGTCCTTGGATTCCAAAAAATTGTCCAAAGCTTCTGCTTGTGCAGCCGTACGGGGAAATCCGTCAAAAATAAAACCTGCCGCATCCGGACTTTTTTCCACTTCGGCCTTTAGCATGTCAATGGTCACCTCATCCGGCACCAGATCTCCTTTATCAATATACGATTTGGCCAAATTACCAAGCTCGGTTCCATTTTTAATGTTATAGCGGAAAACATCCCCTGTGGAAATGTGTTTCAAATTATACTTTTCCTTTAGGAAACTTGCTTGGGTTCCTTTTCCTGCTCCTGGCTTTCCAAAAAGCACTAGGTTGATCATATCTGTTTGATTTAATTGGTAAACTTCTCTGAGATTTCTGCCAAGTTCATTATAATCGAGCCCGTAGCCCACAATAAAATTATCCGGGATTTCCAGGCCAACATAATCGATGGCGTATTCCCCATTGTACACATCGGATTTGTAAAAAAGTGTCCCGATCTTAAACTCCTTCACATTGGTATTGGAAAACAGGTGCACCAATTCCTTTAAAGTACGTCCCGTGTCCACAACATCCTCCAAAATAATGACACTTTTACCTTCAACTTCCTCTGGCACGTCCAACAAGGTCTCCACAATCCCGGTGGAAGTGAGGCCTTGGTAGGAACTCAACCTTACAAAAGAAACCTCGCAGGGATATGGATAGGCCTTGAGAAAATCGGACACAAACATAAAGGCCCCATTGAGCACACCTACGAACAAGGGCGTCTGATCTTTATAATCGTTGGCTATCTCCTTGGCCATTTTATCTATGGCAGCAAGAATTTGTTCTTCCTTGATATAAGGCTTAAATAATTTGTCTTGGAGCTTTATCAATGTATTCAAGTTATGGTCAGGTTGGCAAAGATAATATTTTTAAGGGTCCTGAGCCCTTTCATCTTTTAAAGCCTCGTGGATTTCATGTATTTTTGCTGACATTCAATTTACAGACCAATGCAATTTTTTTCTTCTGACTTTAAATTAGGAATCCTGGGTGGCGGACAACTGGGCAAAATGATGCTTTACGAAACCAGAAAATGGGATATATACACCAAAGTGATGGATGCCTCCAATGAAGCTCCCTGTAAGATAGCCTGCAACGAATTTGTACAGGGCAGTTTGATGGATTTTGATACCGTATATGCATTTGGGAAAGATGTGGACGTGCTTACCATCGAAATTGAAAACGTGAATGTCGATGCCCTCGAAAAGTTGGAACATGAAGGAATAACCGTATATCCTCCTACCAAAACATTGAGGACCATTCAGAACAAGGCCGTCCAAAAATTGTTCTACACCGACCATGGTATTCCCACGGCTCCTTTTACACGATTTGCATATACTTCCGAGATAAAGGACAGTATAAGCAACGGAGGGCTTTCATTGCCGTTTGTATGGAAAAGCGCGCAATTTGGATATGACGGGCAAGGGGTAAAAGTTGTACGAAAGTTGGAAGACCTCAAAGAACTGCCGAATGTGGAGTGCATTGCCGAGAAAATGATCAACTTTAAAAATGAACTGGCCGTTGTGGTAGCTCGAAACGCCAAAGGCGAAGTAAAAACATATCCCGTGGTGGAGATGGAGTTCCATCCCGAGGCCAATCAAGTGGAATACGTTATTTGTCCAGCCCGTATTGATGACGCCGTAGCCAAAAAGGCCCAAGAAGTAGCCTTGAAGGTTTCAGAACATATGAAACACGTTGGATTATTGGCGGTGGAAATGTTCCAGACCAAGGATGACCAAATTTTGGTGAATGAATCGGCCCCAAGGCCACACAATAGTGGACACTATAGTATTGAAGCAGCATACACCAACCAATTTGAGCAGCATATACGTGCCATTTTAGGCTTGCCCCTTGGAAAAACGGACAGTAAAGTAGCAGGAATTATGGTTAACTTGGTAGGTGCCGAAGGACATACCGGAGAGGTGGTTTATGAGAACATTGAAAAAATATTGGAGATGGACGGGGTTACCCCACACATCTATGGCAAGAAACAAACCCGCCCGTTTCGTAAAATGGGCCATGTGACCATTGTGGACGAAAATATGGCAAGAGCGCGAGAAGTAGCCCAACAGGTAAAAGAAACCATTAAAGTGATAAGCAAATAAGATATGAGCAAAGTAGCCGTGATCATGGGAAGTACCAGCGACCTTCCCGTTATGCAAGAAGCCATCCATATATTAAAGGAATTGGGAGTGGATGTGGACGTGGATATTGTTTCCGCCCACAGAACACCCGAAAAATTGTTCAGTTTTAGCAAAAGTGCACACACCAATGGCTATTCCGTAATTATTGCTGGAGCCGGCGGAGCGGCACATTTGCCAGGAATGGTGGCATCGTTATCGCCTCTCCCTGTTATCGGAGTACCCGTAAAAAGCAGCAATTCCATTGATGGTTGGGATTCCGTCCTATCGATTTTGCAAATGCCCGGCGGTGTTCCCGTAGCTACGGTGGCCTTGAACGGTGCCAAAAATGCTGGAATCTTGGCTGCGCAAATCATAGGAAGTTCCAACAAAGAAATCATGGACAACATTATTGCTTATAAAGAGGGACTCAAGGAAAAAGTAATCAAAGGTGCCGAGGAAGTAAAGAAAACCTTTTAATTGAACATTTTTTATAAGAATCTAACAGTACAACACTATTTTAAGTCCGAACAACATAGGGTTATTGATTGCTCTCGGGTGTATACTGATAACCTTAAGGGCAAGAAAAAAAAATCACCGACCCTATTTAAAAAGTATCTGGCGAAGCATCCTACTATTTTTTGTGCTTTATTTTTTGGTTTTGACCTATGTAGAAATTCGTCGGCACAATATTGAGATGCATGCTGAGAGCTTTGACCTTAACCATAATGGATTCGTAGATTGGAAAGAAACTAATCATGAATCACAAGCGGCAATAAGAAGAGTGACGAACGATAGTGCCAGGAATTTTGCTTTTTTAACCGTAGGAATATTTTCTTTTGTATTGTCGGTTATATATTTACTTTTTGACTCAATTATTACCTTTTTGAAGGTTAAAAACCAAAAAGAACTTAAAAATACATGAACAACCCATTATTGGAGCCTTTTGATCAAGCTCCGTTTTCCAAAATAAAGAACGAACATTTTAAGCCTGCTTTTCTTCAGGCCATCGAGGATACCAAAAAGGAAATCGATGCCATTGTGGACAATCCAGAACCTCCCACGTTTGAAAACACCTTGGAAGCCTTGGATTTTTCTGGTCAGCAATTAGACCGTATCTCCAGTGTCTTTTTCAATTTGAATTCTGCCGAGACCAACGAAGAAATTCAAAAAATAGCGCAAGAAGTGTCCCCGCTTTTGTCAGAGTTCAGTAATGATATCACTTTGAACGAAGGGCTTTTTGCTCGAATCAAAACCGTTTATGAACAACGTGACTCCCTGGATTTGAGCACCGAACAACAGACGCTTCTTGAAAAAAAATACAAGAATTTCAGCCGAAACGGAGCCAACTTAAAGGAAGAGAACAAAAAACGTCTTCGAGAAATAGACACAGAACTCTCCAAGTTGAAATTGACCTTTGGTGAAAACGTATTGGCAGAGACCAATAAATATGAAATGCATCTTACGGATGAAAAAGATGTGGACGGTCTTCCCGAAGGCACTAAGGAAGCGGCGGCCCAACTGGCAGAATCCAAAGGCAAGGAAGGTTGGTTGATCACTTTGGACTACCCAAGCTATATCCCATTTATGAAATATGCCAAGAACAGGGAGTTGCGCAAGGAACTTTCCATGGCTTTTGGCAGCAAGGGTTTCCATAATGATGAACTGGACAACCAAGAAAACGTAAAACGCATCGTAAACCTTCGCCACGAAAGAGCCAATCTTTTGGGCTATAAAACCCATGCGGATTTTGTGCTCGAGGAGCGAATGGCGGAGACCCCCGAAAAAGTAAAAGAATTTCTGAACGAACTTTTGGAGAAAGCAAAACCTGCTGCCGAAAGGGAATTTGCCGAATTGGAAGCCTATGCCAAGGAGTTGGATAATATTGATCGCTTGGAAAAATGGGACAGTGCTTACTATTCCGAAAAGTTGAAGCAAAAATTGTTCAATTTGGATGACGAAAAACTGAAACCGTACTTCAAACTGGAAAATGTAATTAATGGCGTATTCAAGGTTGCTGAAAAACTCTTTGGACTTACATTTAAAGAGGTGGACAACGTAGACAAATACCACAAAGAAGTAAAAACCTTTGAGGTATACGAAAATGGTGATTTTATCTCTTTGTTCTACGCCGATTTCCACCCGAGACCTGGAAAAAGGGGCGGTGCATGGATGACATCCTACAAACCTCAGTATATTTTAAATGGCGAAAATAGCAGACCACATATTTCCAATGTTTGCAATTTTACCAGACCAACAAGTTCCAAACCATCATTGCTTACGTTTAACGAGGTCACTACCCTTTTTCATGAATTTGGACATGCTTTGCATGGTATGTTGGCCAATACCACCTACCCTAGTCTATCTGGCACTTCGGTGTATTGGGATTTTGTGGAGCTTCCCAGTCAAGTAATGGAAAACTGGTGCTACGAAAAAGAGGCCTTGGAGCTTTTTGCCCATCATTATGAGACAGGTGAATTGATTCCGATGGAATTGGTGGAGAAAATCAAGGAATCTGCCACTTTTCAAGAAGGCATGGCCACCGTTCGCCAATTGAGTTTTGGATTGTTGGATATGGCTTGGCACGGTAAAGATCCTTCCAACATAAAAAATTTAAAGGAATATGAGGCCGAAGCGTTCGAAAGCACCGATTTATTCCCGGAAACTCCGGAGACTTGCATGAGCACCTCTTTTTCACATATTTTCCAAGGAGGTTATTCCTCGGGTTACTACAGTTATAAATGGGCGGAAGTATTGGATGCCGATGCCTTTGCCTATTTCAAGGAAAACGGGATTTTCAGTAAAATGGTTGCGGACAAATTTAAAGAGCACGTGCTCTCAAAAGGCGGAACGGAAAACCCCATGGACCTATACAAGAAGTTCAGGGGAGCAGAACCCAAAATTGATGCCTTATTGGAACGGGCAGGACTCGTTTAAAACGATTTGAATAGAAATTAAATTTCAAGCATCTCTAAAACAAAAGCTGATTTTTAGTACCTTTTCGGCTTATATCAACCTTAACCCTGTCCTTTAATGGTCAATACCTTCTTATTTTTTATACTTAACCGCTAAAGCATATGAAGAATTGGGACAACGAGGACTCGGCATCGATGAGTTTATTCAACGAGGTCGTCAAACTTGCCAAAATTGGAATCTATGAGCTTGATGTTTCCACCAATGAAGTCTATTGGAGCGATGTCACCAAACAAATTGTCCAAGTGTCAACAGACTTTGTCCCGACAATGGAAAACATCAAGTCCTTTTTTAAAGAAGGATATTATAAGGACAAGGCCAGAGATGCCATGTACCGTGCTTTGAACAATGGCGACCCTTATGATTTAGATCTCGAAATTTTAACGGCAAAAGGCAATATTCGTTATGTCCGTAATGTGGGGTATCCCCATATGGTAAATGGCGTATGCATTAAAATAGTCGGCTTTCTTCAGGACATTACCGAACGAAAAAATACTGGAATTGAACTTGCCAAAAAAAATCAACAGTTAAACCTTGCAGAACAACTGTCCAAAATTGGATATTGGGAATGGGATATTGTTGAAGATGAAATCATGTGGTCCGATAACCTATATCGGATTTTCGATTTGGAATTGGGCACTCCTATCAATTTTGAGCGCGTCATCGAATCCATACATCCCGATGACAGGGCAATGTTTCGTGAAAACGCTGAAGAAATCATAGCGAAGAAAAGATTTCAAAAATTCATGCACCGAATCATTCATAAAGATGGAAATGTCCATACCGTTGAACTGATTGGCGAATTAATTACCGACAAAAATGGTGATGTAATTAAAATGATCGGAACCACCCAGGATATTACGGAGCATAGAATGTCCGAGATAAAGTTTAGGGGACTATTGGATTCGGCTCCGGATACCATGGTAATCGTCAACCAAATGGGCATCATCCAATTAATAAACAAGCAGGCGGAAAAAATGTTTGGCTATATGCCCGCTGAACTTAAAGACAAACATTTGACCAAATTGGTCCCCAGAAGACTTTGGGACACCATGGAGTATTATGCCGACAACTTTTTCAAATCCCCCAAACATACCGAAGTCCCAGCTGATCTTGACTTTTTTATACAGAACAAATCTGGATTCCAAATACCTGTTCAAGTAACCCTAAGTCCGCTTAAAACCTCCGAAGGATTACTTGTTTCCATTGCAATAAGGGATATTACCACCCAAAAACAAGCAGCCCACCGAATATTGGAAACCAACAAAAGCTTAAAAGAATCGGCAACGCGCTTAAAAGCCCAAAATCGACAATTGGAGGAATTCAATCAGATCACATCGCACAATTTACGATCACCGGTGAGCAATCTAAAAGCACTGCTGGATATTTATAAAACGGAAAGCGATGAAGGAACCAAAGAAATGATCATCGACAAAATAGATTCCGTCGCGAACCATTTAACATGGACCTTGGACACTTTGGTAGAATCGTTGATTATTAAAAAGGGCTCCGTACAGTCCTTGGAAAAGACATATTTTGAGAAAACTTTATCCAAAACAAAAGAAATGTTGGCTGCGGAGATTTCAAAAACCAATGCAACAATAGAGCACGATTTTTCGGAGATACCAAGCGCCATGTACAACAAAATCTATCTTGAAAGTATTTTTCTCAATTTGATAAGCAATTCTCTAAAGTACAGGGCCGAGGATAGAGCCCCGAAAATTTTTGTGCAATCCAAAATTAATGACGGTATCGTACAATTGGAATTCCGGGACAACGGATTGGGAATCGACCTGAAAAAGAACGGCCACAAACTGTTCGGTTTCAGCAAGGTTTTTCATAGAAATAAAGATGCCAAAGGCGTTGGTTTGTTTTTAACAAAGGCCCAAGTGGATGCCATGGGCGGTAAAATTTGGGCTTCCAGTGAAGTAGGAAAGGGAACTTCATTTTTTATAAACTTATAATCAAAGATAAAATATGGAACCACTCAATGTCTTTGTGGTTGATGATGACGAAATCTATCAATTCACTATTGGAGTTGCCCTTAAAAGTATTCCTCAGATAGGTACTGTACATACATTTTGTGATGGTGCAGAGGCACTGGAACATATTGTTGTCCATCAAAATGACGACCATCTACTTCCCGACCTCATCTTTTTGGATATCAATATGCCCGTAATGGATGGTTTCCAATTCATGTCCGAGTTTGTGGAAATGCTTCCTAAATTGAACAAAGAAATCAAAGTGTACATGGTGTCCTCTTCAATGGATCCAAAGGATATCAAAAAGGCGAAAAGAATCCATGCTATATCGGATTATCTTGTAAAACCTTTAAAACCCGAAGATATCGAGAAAATCATTTTAAAACTGTAACCGATAACACATTTGTTTTTTACATTTTTTTATTCCCAACCAACTCGTACATAATATTGGCCGAATTACCTGAAGGCTAGAGAGTGTTTTCGATCAAAAATTCAAAAATTTATATTAAATACTTGTTTCGGTGTTAGCTTGGCGTCTTTTGAACGTCCAATGCGTTTTCAGTCACATCTTTGGATGTTCAAAAAACCCTTACATTTGGTAATTCGATAAGAATATGACCAAGCACAAACTTCAACCGGAAAACTGGGTAGACCAATATGCGGACTATCTTTTCAACTATGCGGTCTCGCGTGTTAGCGATGCTGAAATAGCAAAGGATTTGGTACAGGAAACCTTTTTTGCGGGACTCAACTCTGCCAAAAACTTTAAGGGAGATGCAGCCGAGCGTACTTGGTTGGTATCCATTTTAAAAAGAAAGGTCATCGACCATTATCGAAAAATAAATTCCAAAAAAGGCAAGGCCGAAGTACGCATCAATTATAGTTCGGATTCGGAGGCCGAGGGGGATTGGCTGGAACAGCAAGTGGCCGACCCCTTCAGCAGGGATGGAGACAATGTGCTTGAAAACGAGGAATTGGGCGCGGCGATTCAGGATTGCATCACCAAACTCCCCAAAAAACAGGCCTTGGCATTTAAACTAAAGACCATTCAAGGCATGAGCACCGAAGATATTTGTAATGAACTCGATATTAATCCGTCCAATCTGTGGGTAATGATCCATAGGGCAAGAACATCGCTGATGGGTTGTTTAAATGAAAATTGGTTTTAGGTATGAAGATTTCATGTAAAGAGGCATCATGTATTTGTGACAAATCCCAGTATAAAGAAGCTAGCTTTTGGGACATTGTCAAACTGCGCTTCCACCTACTATATTGTAAAGTCTGCAAAGGATACTCCAAAAAGAACAGCGAATTGACCTCATTGTGCGATCGCGCTGGACTCACTATGTTGTCTGAAGACGACAAAAAACGCATGAAACGGGAGCTTGGAGAGAAGTTTTAAAAAAACTCTTTGACAAACCAGAACAACGAAAACCAGAAAATCGGGATAGCTTCCACCCAAAACATCACAAAATACTTGGACTGCATTCGCTTCTTTGAAATCAGTATAAAAACAAGTACGGCCGACAAAATTAGTCGCAAAGCGGTTTCCTTTTGATGTATTGAATCCTTCAGAAAAGTCATCAAGAAAAAAATCAAGATCAAACCCAATCCCAGCCTTTTCGTGTTTTGAATCCCGAGTACTTGTGGCAAAGTCCGTAGACTTTTGTCGTCCCATTGCAAATCCCTGATTTCAAAAGGAAGAATCAGTATCAGCACCAACAGCATCCGCTGAATGAACGTTACCGCAAAATCCCAATCCAAGGTCATTTTTGCATCCAAAACGGGCAACAAAACGGTAAATCCTGCCCAAACAAACGCAACGATATAAATTTTGAGCCCGGCCAGATTTCTTAAATTTTTTGCCCGCGGTAACATGGGAACCGCGTAAAGGGCGGACAAAAAGCCTAGAACAGCCGTTGCGACCCAAATTTCTTCATCCAGTCGCAACAAAAAATAAATCGCAAAAGCAAAAGAAACAAAACTGAAAACCTGAATAATTTTATGGTATGCGTTGGATACGATCAGGTATTTATAGGCCTCCACTCCGTATTTGATAAAATTATAGCAGACAATCACGCTAAAAAAGATAAAGCCCAATAGGTCTATGTCCGACGAACTTCCTAACAAATGGAAGGTAACGCCCGCCATGGAAATCACGGAAATGGCCACATGGATACTGGCATCAAGGTAAAAATTGAAAAGGGTTTTTAGGGTTCGCATCGGCCTAAATCTTCTATCCTTGCCCAAAGGTTAACTTGTGGTTAACAACTTTGGTCCAGAGAACATCAAAATTGACCATTTTCATCGAATTAATCCCTAATTTTGTGCACTTTATTGGATTGAACATGAACACAGAGGTTTTTGCTGCCAGACACATAGGCATCACCGAAAGAGACTTGCCCCACATGCTCGAAACCATTGGGGTGGAAAGTATGGAACAGCTCATTTATGAGACCATTCCAGATGATATTAAATTAAAAAAACCGTTGGACCTGCCGGCAGGTATCAGTGAACACGCTTTTCTGAACCACTTGCACGAGCTGGCCAAGAAAAACAAGGTTTTCAAAACCTATATTGGTCTAGGGTACCATGAGTCGCTAACACCCTCGGTAATCAAAAGGAACATTTTGGAAAATCCGGGATGGTACACCGCCTATACACCCTACCAAGCGGAGATTGCCCAAGGAAGATTGGAGGCCCTTTTAAACTTCCAGACCATGGTCGCCGACCTTACCGGAATGGAAATTGCCAACGCATCCCTTTTGGACGAGAGTACCGCGGCCGCCGAGGCCATGAACATGCTGTTCGAACTGCGAACGCGTGAACAGAAAAAGCAAGATGCCGTCAAGTTTTTTGTATCCGAAGAGATACTGCCACAAACATTGAGCTTGCTCGAAACACGGGCCATACCTTTAGGTATAGAGCTGGTTATCGGCAATCATGAAACCTTCGATTTTTCAGCAGAATATTATGGGGCCCTATTGCAATATCCCGGAAAGCACGGTCAAGTAAACGATTATGCCTCCTTTGTGGAAAAAGCCAAGGAAAATGAAATCAAAGTGGCCGTTGCCGCAGATATTCTGAGCTTGGTATTATTGACCCCTCCCGGGGAATGGGGCGTGGATGCCGTAGTGGGAACCACACAGCGCTTTGGGATTCCATTGGGCTATGGTGGACCTCATGCCGCATTCTTTGCCACTAAAGAAGCCTACAAACGAAACATTCCCGGTCGTATTATCGGGATAACCAAAGATACTGATGGGAATCCGGCGCTACGTATGGCCCTTCAAACAAGGGAGCAACACATTAAAAGGGACAAAGCGACCTCCAATATTTGTACCGCCCAAGTATTATTGGCCGTGATGGCCGGAATGTACGCGGTGTACCACGGCCCTGAAGGATTGAAGTATATCGCAAATAAAGTACACCGACAGGCTTGTATGATTGGCCAAGCAGTTGAAAAAATGGGTCTAAAGCAATTGAACACCTCCTTTTTCGATACGTTGAAAATTGAAGTGGGAGATGCTGCAAAAATCAAAAATATGGCCGAATCGTCCAGCATCAACTTTAATTATGTTGACGATAAGACCATTTCCATCTCGTTGAACGAAGCTACTTCAGAAGAAGACGTGATCAAGTTAATTAAATTGTTTACGTTATTTACAGCTCATGAAGAAGACATGTTCATCGAAAACGAGATTGACGATTCCAAAATACCATCAACTTTAAAAAGAAAAGCCCCTTTCATGGAACACGAAGTCTTCAACTCCTATCATTCAGAGACCGAGTTGATGCGTTACATCAAAAAATTGGAGCGCAAGGATTTGGCACTGAACCAATCCATGATTTCTTTGGGAAGTTGCACCATGAAATTGAATGCCGCATCGGAAATGCTACCATTGAGCTGGCCGGAATGGGGGAATATTCACCCATTTGCCCCATTGGACCAAGCTGAAGGTTATCAAGAAGTTTTAAAGTCCTTGGAGCAACAATTGAACGTGATCACCGGTTTTTCTGCCACTTCCCTTCAGCCCAACTCTGGAGCACAAGGCGAATATGCAGGACTCATGGTCATCCGTGCCTATCATGAATCAAGGAACGAAGGACATCGAAACATCTGCTTGATTCCGGCTTCGGCTCACGGAACCAATCCAGCATCTGCCGTAATGGCCGGTATGAAGGTGGTCGTGACCAAGACCGATGAAAAAGGTAACATCGATATGGATGACTTGGAAGAAAAGGCAAAACAGCATGCTGAAAACTTGGCCGCACTGATGGTCACCTACCCTTCCACGCATGGAGTTTTTGAATCATCCATCAAACAGATTACAAAACTTATCCACGATAATGGAGGACAGGTTTACATGGACGGTGCCAACATGAACGCCCAGGTAGGATTGACCAACCCTGCGACCATTGGAGCCGACGTTTGTCACCTAAACCTGCACAAGACCTTTGCCATACCACATGGTGGCGGTGGTCCCGGAGTAGGTCCTATTTGTGTTGCGGAACAATTAAAACCGTTCTTGCCCACAAACCCCGTAATTCCGACCGGTGGAGAAAATGCGATTACCGCCATTTCCGCTGCACCTTGGGGAAGTTCATTGGTCTGTTTGATTTCCTACGGCTATATCAAAATGTTGGGGTCGGAAGGACTTACCAACGCTACCAAGGCCGCTATCCTGAACGCCAACTATATCAAGGACCGATTAAAAGGTAAGTTCGATGTATTGTACGCTGGCGAACGCGGACGTGCAGCCCACGAAATGATCATTGACTGCAGACCTTTCAAAACCAATGGTATTGAAGTCACCGATATTGCCAAGCGCCTTATCGATTATGGATTCCACGCCCCTACCGTTTCGTTTCCGGTTGCGGGAACTTTGATGATCGAGCCAACAGAGAGTGAAAGCCGGGCCGAACTGGACCGATTCTGTGATGCCATGTTGTCCATCAGGACCGAAATAGACGAAGCTTCTTCTGATGAACCGAACAACGTGCTAAAGAATGCCCCACATACTTTGGGCATGTTGACCGCAGATTCTTGGGATTTTCCATATAGTAGGGAAAAAGCGGCATATCCGTTGCCCTATGTGGCCGAAAATAAGTTTTGGCCTAGTATTAGAAGAACGGATGAAGCGTTTGGGGATCGTAATTTGATGTGCACCTGTGCACCCATCGAAGATTATATAGAAGCCTAAAAAACAGGATAAACGTTGATAAAAAGCCTTGATTCCAGAATTGGGTCAAGGCTTTTTTCGTATCCACCAATATATACGTTACCTTTTGAACATTGTATAATTTATTATGCATGCATAATATTAAAGGTGCGATATCATAAATTGTATCTACTAAAACCTCTGCGCGACATGAAAATTGGCATTACAGGTACAGGGAGCCACATACCTTCCATAATTACCAAGAACGAAGATTTTTTGAATCATGAGTTTATGGAGACCGATGGGTCCGCCTTTGAACAACAAAACAATGTGATCATTGAAAAGTTTGAGGCCATTACGGGCATTGCCAACCGAAGGTATGCCAAACCGGACCTCAAAACATCCGACATTGGTTTTTTGGCGGCCGAGGAGGCCATCTCCAATGCCAAAGTGGATAAGGAAAAGCTCGATTACATCATATTCGCGCACAATTTTGGAGATTTGACCCCTGGGAAGATTCAAGGGGACACTTTGCCCAGTCTGGCAACCCGCGTAAAGCACTTGTTACGTATCCAAAATCCCAATTGCGTGGCTTATGACCTTATTTTTGGATGTCCCGGATGGATTGAAGGGATAATCCAGGCCTACGCGTTCATCAAAAGTGGAATGGCAAAAAAATGCTTGGTCATTGGCGGGGAAACCTTATCACGGGTCGTAGATGTGCACGACCGTGACAGTATGATTTTTTCTGACGGAGCAGGCGCCGCAGTACTCGAAGCCGATGCGCCTAATGGGGAAATATTGTCCCATGCATCCCTGACCTATGCAAACGAGGAAGCCTATTACCTGTATTTCGACAAATCAAATGATTCAGCCGCTTGCAAAGATACCCGGTACATCAAAATGCAGGGCAGAAAGATTTATGAATTTGCCTGTATCAACGTGCCCAAGGCCATGGCTTCTTGTTTAGAAAAAAGCGGGGTGGACATTGATGACGTAAAAAAAATATTTATCCACCAAGCCAACGAAAAAATGGACGAGGCCATCGTAAAACGCTTCTATAAAATATACGGCAGGTCCATGCCTGCGGACATTATGCCCATGAGCATTCAAAATTTGGGCAACAGTTCAGTGGCAACGGTCCCTACCCTATATGATATGGTGCTAAAGGGAGGACTACCCGAACATAAAGTAAAAAAAGATGATGTGGTCATTTTTGCAAGTGTAGGTGCCGGTATGAATATTAATGCAATCGTTTACAGATGCTGATACAAAAAAGCAAATTCAAACGTGAAGTTCAATTTCATTGTAACCCACCCATCACAACTTACCTACCCCTAGTTGCTGCCTACTTAAAACCTTAAACTAATTTGGGATTTGTGGATTGTTTTTTGGAATTTTAGCACATGTACGAAAACAACTTTCCCAACAAACGCTATAAACATACATTAGCGTTCCTTCAGAAACACATTGATACCTCTGAAACCATTTTGGACCTTGGAGTGAAAAACCCTTTTTCTGAAATCATGAAATCCAATGGCTACCAAGTGGAAAACACGACTGGTGAAGATTTGGACGTCGATTTTCAAAAGGCTGCCCAGTCCGATGCGGATGTGGTGACAGCTTTTGAGATTTTTGAACATTTAGTGGCCCCTTTCAACGTTTTGAAGGAGATAAAAGCCAAAAAATTAGTGGCCAGCATTCCAATGCGATTGTGGTTTTCGCCTGCCTATCGCAGTAAAACCGATCCATGGGACCGACATTACCATGAATTTGAGGATTGGCAGTTTGATTGGCTTTTGGAAAAGGCCGGTTGGACCATTAAGGACTCCGCCAAATGGACAAATCCCACCAAAAAAATTGGACTACGCCCCATTCTCAGATATTTTACCAATAGGTATTATATCGTCTATGCCGAAAGAGAGCATTAACCGTCATTTCGAAATGAGCAAAGCGATTGAGAAATCTCTCCTTAGTTTTTTTTTGGATTTCTCACATTAGTTCGAAATGACAACAAACTAATTTGGGATTTGTAGATTGTTTTTTGGAATTTTAGCACATGCGCATCAGTATCGTAATTCCAGCTCATAATGAGGCTTCGTACCTAAAGGATTGTTTGGATTCCTTCGTGGCCCAGACCTATTTGCCCAGTGAGGTCATTGTGGTGGATGACAACTCTTCCGACGATACTTTTACCATCGCACAAAGCTACGCGCAAAAATTCGATTGGATACAAATTGTTCAGCGAAGCTCTACCAACGAGCATATCCCTGGCAAAAAAGTAGTGGACACCTTTAATTTTGGACTGGCGTTGACTTCCGAATATGACCTTATAGGCAAGTTTGATGCTGACATCATTCTACCCAAAAATTATTTTGAGCTCATCGTAAATCAATTCCAGGCCAATTGGAAACTGGGCATGTGTTCAGGTCTCTTATATATCAAAAAAGATGATAGGTGGACCTATGAGAACATTGCGGACAAAAATCACATCCGGGGTCCCATTAAACTTTATCACAAAGCCTGCTTCGATAAAATTGGGGGTCTGCGCCCGGGAGTAGGCTGGGACACTGTGGACACTCTTTTGGCCAAATACCACGATTTTGATGCATTGACAATCCCAGAACTCAAGGTAAAACATCTTCGCCCTACTGGACATGGGTATAGCTCCAAAAACTACCAAGCAAAGGGGGAAGCACTTTATAAAATGAGGTATGGTATTTTCCTCGCCAAAATTGCCTCGCTAAAAATGGCTTGGCAGGCCAAAAGTCCAAGATTGTACCTTCAAACCATATGGGGCTACCTCAAAGCTTTCTTCCAACAGCAACCCAAATACGTTACCAAAAAAGAGGGCAAATTCATCCGAAACTATCGATGGAGGGGGATATTGTCCAAACTTTGATCTATTCAAAATCCAAAACCTCATCAATGGGCTGTCCTGTGGTTCCACTAGGGAACGCAATACCGAGCAAAGCGGCTATGGTAGGTGCAATGTCCGGAATCTCCGTACGGTTTACCGTGCTACCATGTTTAATTCCCTTTCCATAGAGCAGCAAGGGTACATGGGTGTCATAAATCTGTGCTGAACCATGTGTAGAACCTGTTTTGCTATATGAGATGTAGCCTGTATTCGGTACAATGAGCACGTCCCCGGAGCGCTTTTGGCTGTATCCGTTCTGCAAAATGTATGGAATGCCCTCGGTATATTCGTTTTGCCACATTTGATGGGCCGTATATACTTGACCGATGCCTTCGTACGATAATAATTCCAGAGCAATATCTTCTTGGGCTTCTTTTAGGTCGATGTCCAAATTCTCCAAAATCTTATGGTCGAGAAAGAGTTGGTAGTTGGAAAGGTCTCTTACCACATCCGTAGTTCCATATTTGTATTGAAGAAACTCTCCAAACTTTGCTTTTATACCGTTCATATCCAAATAACCGGCGGGAATCTTGGAATCCATCAAATAAGCAGGAACATCAATGGCTGCATGGTCCGCTGTAAGGAACACGGTATACTCGCCTTCCCCCACCTTCTCATCCAAAGTAGAGAAAATACGGGCCAAATCCTGATCCAACCTAATGTAGGTATCCTCAACCTCTTTGGAATTCACCCCAAAAAAGTGTCCCACATAATCGGTACTGGAAAAACTGATGGCCAAGAAATCGGTGATGGTATCAGCTCCCAAATCCTCGCCCTCCAACGCTGCCAACGCAAAATCCGTGGTAATGCTGTTTCCGTAGGGACTTGTCCTGAGCAAATCAAACTGACCGTTTTGGTCCCAAATGGCGGGCAGGTCGTGTGGGAACGTAGTTGCTGTTTCTCCTTTTCGCAGCCCTTCATAATTGTTATTGTCCAAACCACTTTCCACATAGGTTTCAATTGGCTTTAGAGTGTTCCAAACCTTTTTGTAATCTTCAACTTTGGTTGAATTGTTAAAGTCCACTACCCATTGCGGTAGCGATTCCATGTAGTACGAACTTGTGATCCAATTTCCGGTTGTTCCCCCTTCAAACCAATAGGCAGCATTGGCCGTATGTCCCGCAGGTAAAATGGCCCCCCTATCCTTTAGGGCCACCCCGATAACCTTGCCGCGTTGTTGTGTATGCAAACGCAATTGATCGGTAATCGTGGTCGTCAACATTCTGTGGGGCGACATTTGCCCTGCGGAAGATGTCGTTCCTACCGAGGTATAGCTATCATCGCCAGCGCAATAGACGTCTTCTCCTGTTTCCTTGTCAAACCAATCATTACCAATAATTCCATGCATGGAAGGGGTGGTACCGGTATACACCGAAGTGTGCCCAGGCCCCGTACTTGTAGGCGCATAGTTAAAATGATTGTTTTTGCAATTAAATCCTTCGTTGACCAATCTTTTAAAGCCATCTTCGCCATACTGGTTCCAAAAACGTGTCAAATAATCGTACCGCATTTGGTCCACTACTATACCCACGACCAACTTTGGAGATTGTGCAATTTGCTGGGGCTGGATGATATCTTCAGTTTTTTTTCTTCGTTGCCCATAGGTTATATTGATGATACACAGAATGACAATCGAAAGCAATAAGTTGGTTCTTTTCATGGTGAGGATTTAATAAAATAAAAGCAAAACTATTGATTTCTTTATTTTAAAAATTTAAATGAAGGTTAAATGCTGCACAATATTCTTATTTTTATCACCTCAAGTCCATAAAACGCATGAAATACCTAGAAGCGATTGGAAAATACTTCATCATGATTTGGGAAGTATTCAAAAAACCTACCAAGTGGCGCATCATGAAAATCTTGATCTTCAAGGAAATCGATGAGCTTATTTTCGGAGCAATGGGCATTATCGTGTTCATCTCCTTTTTCATAGGAGGGGTGGTCACCATTCAAACAGCACTCAATTTAACCAGTCCCTTACTGCCAAAGAGCCTTATTGGTTTTGCTACACGGCAGTCGGTAATCTTGGAGTTTGCACCTACGTTCACTTCCATAATCATGGCGGGTAAAGTGGGTTCCTACATTACTTCTAGCATAGGTACAATGCGGGTTACAGAGCAGATTGACGCACTGGAGGTAATGGGTGTCAACTCATTGAACTACTTGGTTTTTCCAAAAATAGCAGCTGTTATGCTGTATCCTTTTGCCGTGGCGGTTTCCATGTTCGTAGGAATTTTGGGAGGTTGGGTGGCCGCAGTTTTCGGGGGGTTTGCCCCAAGTGGGGAGTTCATCAAGGGACTTCAAATGGATTTTGATTCGTTCCACGTAACCTATGCGTTCATCAAATCCATTGTGTTTGCCTTTATCATCGCTACGGTTCCATCCTACCACGGATTTTATATGACGGGTGGTGCACTCGAAGTGGGTAAGGCCAGTACCACATCCTTTGTTTGGACCAGTGTGGTCATCATCATCGTAAATTATGTTTTAACACAACTGCTGCTGGGCTAATGATAGAAGTAGACAACATACACAAATCGTTCGGGGACAACCATGTGCTCAAAGGAATTTCCACTGAGTTTGAGAAAGGCAAGACCAACCTAATTATTGGACAAAGTGGCTCGGGAAAAACCGTATTCCTAAAATGCCTGCTAGGACTTTTTGAACCGGACGAAGGCAACATTTGCTACAACGGAAGATTCTATTCCAAACTGTCCGCTAAGGAAAGAAGGGATTTGAGGCAGGAAATGGGCATGGTATTTCAGGGCAGCGCACTTTTTGACTCCATGACCGTAGAAGGAAATGTAATGTTCCCGTTAGATATGTTCACCAAACAATCCCAATCGGAGAAACAGGACCGTGTGGATTTTGTACTGAAACGGGTAAACTTGGTGGATGCGCACAAAAGGTTTCCTGCGGAGATTTCAGGGGGAATGCAAAAAAGGGTAGCCATAGCACGTGCCATTGTGATGAACCCCAAATATCTGTTCTGCGACGAACCCAACTCGGGACTTGACCCCAAAACGGCCATACTTATAGACAATCTCATCCACGAGATTACGCAAGAATATGACATTACCACGATAATCAATACCCACGATATGAACTCGGTAATGGAAATTGGCGAAAAAATCATTTTCCTAAAAAATGGGCTTAAAGAATGGGAAGGAACCAACAAGGAAATTTTCAAGACCGATAATGAGGCTGTCACTGATTTTGTTTACTCTTCTGAACTTTTCAAAAAAGTACGCCAAATGTATATCGAAGAACGAAATTGATACAGAAATCGGACATCTAAAAAAATCACTCTGCCTCTTTAATTACCAAAGTGGAATCCTGTAGCCTAATTTTTAACCAAGCCAACATTTTCTTGGTATCCGATTCCTTTTGACTGGGGCTCACCCCGCTTTTCCAATCCACCTCAAAAACGGGAACTGTGTCCAGTTTCTTGAAATCCGTCCTTATTTGATACGAAAAACCTAAGGCATCTATATTCTCATAATTGGCCTTGGCTTCCGCGCTTATGTTTTGAAAAGGAATTTGTTTTCCTGCATTTTTTGTCAAAGTGGCCAGTTCTTCTTCAAGCAACCTGATCTGCTCATCTTTGTTCAGCAATTCGGCCTTGTTCTTCTCATAAAGTTCGCTTACATAATTGAACTTCTCTTCGGAATCATCCCTGCCCCCTTGAATAATATGCAATTCGGCATCCTTAAGCCTGTTGTATTCGTTCTTCTGCGTTCTCCACGTGTTGATAATGTTATCGGGGACCAGTTCATCCCCCATAAAAACCACCTCGATCATAGAGGTACCATCATCAACATATTCCAATTTCGTAAGGTTGTCCACATAGCGTCCAGCACCATCAAACTGATAAACTTCAACGGTACCTTGTAAAAACTCCTGTGCTTGCTTCATAAAAAGTGATTCCTGAAACACATTGTAAAAAGTAAATCCAGCAGGAATCATCACCAAAATTCCGGTAATGGATGCCAAACGTGCAATCAGTCTTCTCCGTTGTGAATTGGCGTAACGTACCATGGGAAACCTCAAAAACTTAATGACCAAAAAGGTGGCCAAGCCAATAAAAATGGTATTAATGATAAATAGGTACATGGCTCCCGCTGCATATAGGGGTTTGCCTATGGCCAAACCAAAACCTACGGTACACAAAGGTGGCATAAGTGCCGTTGCAATGGCCACACCAAAAATAACACTGGCTATGGTACCCTTTTTTGCCCGGGCAATCACCAAGGCAAGTCCACCAAAAAATGCAATCAGTACATCTCGGATATCGGGCTTGGTACGTGCCAAAAGTTCTGATGACTCATCACGCAGGGGAAAAAAATAGAAAAACAGGAATGCGGTTATCACACTCAACACCACCATTACGGTAAAGTTCTTTAGTGATCTTCGAAGCGTATCAATATCATTAATGGCCAAGGACATCCCCATCCCCAAAATGGGACCCATAAGCGGGGAAATAAGCATGGCACCGATAACCACTGCGGTAGAGTTGGCATTCAATCCGATGGAAGCAATAAAAATGGAACAGACCAAAATCCAAGAGGTATGGTTCTTAAAGGGAATATCCGCGATTATGGATTCCTTTGTAGCTGCAGCATCGGTGTTGGAGCGGATTTCCAATAAATCCGAAAGGAACTTGCGCACACTGCCCAAAAGTCCTTTGAAATCCTTTTTTACCTCATCTCCGCTATCCTGTCCGGCAGATGTTTCCACTTTATTTTGATCTTCACTCATATATTATGCAAACTTGTCCCCAAATTTTTCCTTTACCTGGTTCAATACGTTTTTGATATCCTGTTGTTTGTCCTTCGGATAAATCAAAAGTACGTCTTCTTTATCTACAATAATGTAATCTTCCAGACCATCTACCACAACGACTTTTCCTTTTGGGGAGCGGATCATATTCCCTTTGGCGTCTTCCAATAGTACCTGTGCGTTGACCACCGCATTGTTTGCATGGTCCTTGTCCAATTTATCGTACAGGGCACCCCAAGTGCCCAGGTCGTTCCAATCAAAGGTCGCAGGTAAGGTATAGATTGCTTTGGATTGTTCCAAGATTGCATAATCGATGGATATGTTTTCTGCCTTTGCATAATTTTCTTGGATAAAGGCCTTCTCATCTCCCGTATTGTAGCACGAAATTCCTTCTCCGAACAACTCGTATTGACCGGGCTGATATTCTTTAAATGCTTCGACTATGGTCTGTACACTCCACATGAATATGCCGGCATTCCAAAGAAAGTTGCCCTGCGCCAAAAACTCTTTTGCCGTTTCATAATCTGGCTTTTCCCTAAACTGTGATACTTTTTTCAGGCTTTCGTTACTTCCCTTTTCAAATTCGATATATCCAAAACCTGTGTTAGGAAAAGTTGGCTTTATTCCCAAAGTGCACAAGGCGTTTTCTTTTTCGCATTTATCAAAACAGGCTTTAACATCCTTTTCAAAAGCTGCTTCGTCCTCTATCCAATGATCACTGGGCGCCACGATCATTACGGCATCAGGGTTCATTTTCTGAATTTTCAAAGAGGCATATAGAATACAGGGAGCTGTATTGCGCATGGCAGGCTCCAAAACCACTTGATCTTGATTCACCATGGGCAATTGCTCCAAAACCAAATCGTTGTAGCGCTCATTGGTCAGAATCAAAATATTTTCGGTGGGAATGAACCTATTTAAACGGTCAAACGTTTTCTGGATCAAAGTCTTCCCTGTTCCCAACATATCGTGGAACTGTTTGGGGTTAGAGGATGTACTTACAGGCCAAAATCGAGAACCAACTCCTCCTGCCATTAAAACTGCGTAATAATTCTTGTTCATTTTACTGTTCTTCTAATTAAAATGCTAGTTACCTTGGCACATCTTGAACCAGCTCAACCTCCGCATTGGGCTGGAACAAATATAATCTGCCAGTGGATAACTCCACACATTCGTACCGTTTTACTTTTTTGTTTCCTTTCTTGAACAACCTGCCATTGTATAGCCTAAAAACACTGCCTTGCGGTAATTCGTATACATAACTTTTTGTCCTTTCTTCTTTATCAAAAGCTTTTAGCGCAATGGATAACCTGGCATCTGTGCTGCTGCTTGCCTTTGGATTTTTAAAATGGTTGGCAATTATCGGTAAGAGCTGTGTCGGAAAAACTTCTGGCCGAATAAAAGGAACCATTAAGTGCTGAAAGGTACGTTTCCATTCCACTCCATGTGGTTTTATTCGACGACCGTACGTTTCAAAGGCTACCAAATGCGCAATTTCATGGATGAGCGTGATCAGGAACCGGTATTTGTTGAGGGAAGCATTTACTGTAATAAGATGCAATCCGTTGGGCAACCTTCTATAATCACCATGTCTGGTAACCCGATGGTTTACAATTTTTAAATGTACCCCATGGGTTTTGATAAGCTCAAAACATGGAGCCACAGCAAGCTCGGGAAGGTATTTTTGAAGGGTGGTTTCCATTATTCGTCAAACGAAAATAGGCATTCGTCAATTAATAACATCTTATGCTAAAAACGTTTTTTACATTTTAAAAAAAATACACATGAGGTCAATTGTCTCTTTCCTAATTTTTACGGTATCATTTGTATCCTTTTCCCAAAAGCCCCATAATCTTGAAAAGATATTGTGGGAAAGGGTTCAAAATTGCCATTCACTATTTGAACCGGATGAGGATGGTATTCTAGAGTACAATAAAATTGATGATTCCAATAATGGATATTTAAGTGTTTGGGGCAGTTACCCTACCTGCGGATGCACTTGTAGTTCAACTGTTGGTGCATACAAGGATATAAATGGCAATTATACGCTCTTGCAAAAGGAAGAATTCCTGTGCGAGTACGAAAAATCAATTTCATCCAATAAAGATCTGGATAAAATCCTACCTAAGGACTTCGGTATACATACTTTTTCCGAGAAAGAGCTTAATATTAATTCCAAGTACGCGGTATTTTTCTTGGATGTCGACATACCAAGAGTAGGAACTGACACCAAATTCACATTACGACTTATTCCCTTTGGGATTTTACAAGAACAAAAGGACTCTGTAATTTCCTATAGCTACTTGCAAGAAAGTGAAAACTCGTCGGTCCATTACTTAAAAGAAATAGAATACATGGCCAACGAAATCATTGATGACAGCACATTGACATATTTATTAAAAAAAGAATATGAAAGCATTCATATGGTCGACAGAAAATTTATTGAAAAAAGAGTGATAGGGCCAGACTCATGGAACTATTTCGAATCCTTTGACGAACTCTCGGAAAAATTGAACATATTAAAAAATGCCTACGATATTTATTCCCAACTGGAGTTTATGTCCGTTATGATGCAATGGAACAGGGAAAAGGCCCAGTTCGAAGTAAAATCAAAAAGTGATGGACCCAAGACCATGACATTTAAAGAATTTATACTGGATAATGAATTCTGGATACCTATTTGCTGAAAAAACAAGGTCAATCCTTACTCTTACGGCGTACTATTGCTAACCTGCAATAATTTTCCATTGTACAGTTTTTGTCCTGTCAAAGCAAATTCCTTGATATAGCCAGCCATCTCAAAAGCTGTAACCGGAGCTTTATAATCAGGGAAGGCTTCTTCCAACATTTCGGTCTGTACGGCACCCAAGGCCAACACGTTAAAACTTGGTCCGGTTTCCTTATACTCTTCCGCCAATAACTCTGTCAAGGTGATTACAGCGCCCTTGCTGGAACTGTAGGCAGAGAGTCCAGGAAACTTCATACTACCCTGCACCCCTCCCATAGAACTCACGGTCACTACATGTCCCCCTTGGCCCATCAAGGGCAACACGGCCTTGGTCATTTCGGCCACACCGAACACGTTTACTTTGTAAACATTCTCAAATTCTTCAGCCGTGGTTTCCTCAAATGGTTTGTTCAACAACCTTCCAGCATTGTTTATGAGCACATCCACCACATGCCATTGTTCCAAAAAACCATGCAACTTCTCAAAGTCGGCAGAGTTGCCCAAATCAAACTGAAATGAATGTACGTTGGACAAGTTGAGTGCTTTTACGGGCTCATCATTTCGGGACAAGGCCAAAACCTGATGTCCTTCCCTTGCAAAAAGTTTTACCAGTTCAAAACCTATTCCCCTGCTTGTACCTGTTATAATAATTTTTGCCATGTTACAAATGATTTGTCATTCCCGAGAAATCGGGAATCCATAAAACTTTTACCCCCGACTGCGCTCGACGTAATATTTTTAAAACCTAGTTCAACTTAATCTCTGAGGCCGGAGCATTGGCGACACCTTCGATTACCGGGATGGTCTTGTTCACCAAAGTGGCCATATGTTCAAAGTCCATAAGTTCAGGTTCATCGCCCGGCTTATGATAGTAATTAAAATTGGTGAAGTCAAACGTACAAAAGGTATGGGAAGGCACTCCAAATTCTTGATGGAATGGATAATTGTCCGACCTCTGATACAGATTGAACTCCTTGGCGGTTGGTAAGAATCCTACCAAGTTTTCCTTAGCATACTTATTGCCTACCTCGGCCAAATTGGACATGTCGTATCCCGTGATATACATAAAATAGTCCTTCCCTTTCAGTGGTACCCCGGTCATTTCAAAGTTGAGCATGGTGTAAAGGTTCACATCCTGTTCCTTTAACTTCTTTGCCAAGTGTTTTGAACCCAACAAACCTTTCTCCTCTGCACTGAACAACGCAAAAATAAGAGTGCGCTTGTTTGTCTTACTTGTCCCAAAATAACGGGCCATTTCCAAAACCGATGTCGTACCCGATGCATTGTCGTTGGCTCCGTTGGCAATAAAATCTCCGTTCTCCGGCTTCACTGTCCCAATGTGATCATAGTGTGCCCCTATTAAAATAAACTCGTCCTTAAGTTCCGGGTCGTTGCCTTCCACAACACCTACAATATTGAAGGCCGGCTTTTTAAAATTGGACAGCGTATCACGATATGTCTCAAAATAAGGTTTGAGCCCATAGGACTTGAAATAATTTTCGATATACTTTGCGGCCATTTCAATGCCTTCACTTCCGGCCTCTCTACCCTTCATATCATCGGAAGCCAGATAATTCATCATTTCACCGATGCGCTCTGCATCCGTAAATGTTTCACTTGATGTTTTACTTTCTGGCGATACATTTGTTGTTTGAACAACCTTTGCGGAACCACAACTTACTATTAGTATGGCTAAAACATAGAACAGTATTCTCATTATTGTTGTTTTTTGAATTTTTTAAAGATAAAAAAAAGCATCCCGAAAAGGATGCTTTTTAATTTATGTATTCTTGATCGTGCTCAAATTGACGATTTTATGCCAACATGGTCACCGGGTTCTCCAAGTAAGCCCTCAACGTTTGAAGGAACTGGGCACCAGTGGCACCATCGACCGTTCTGTGGTCACAGGCCAAAGTAACTTTCATGGTGCTTCCAACTACTATCTCCCCATTTTTTACAACGGGTTTATCAACGATTGCCCCTACGGATAAAATGGCCGAGTTGGGCTGATTGATGATCGAAGTAAATTCTTGGATACCGAACATTCCCAGATTCGAAACGGTAAAAGTGCTTCCTTCCATTTCATCCGGCTTAATTTTCTTGTTTCTTGCTCTTCCCGCCAAATCTTTCACAGCAGTTCCCAATTGGGTCAAGCTCATTTGGTCAGCAAACTTGATTACTGGAACCACAAGGCCCTCATCCACCGCAACGGCTACTCCCATATGAATGTGGTGCTTGTACAGCATGGAATCTCCATTCCAAGTCGTATTTACCTGTGGATGCTTTTTAAGTGCCATAGCACAGGCTTTCAACACCATATCGTTGAAAGAAACCTTGGTATCGGGCAAATTGTTTATTTGTACACGGGAAGCCTTGGCATTGTCCATATCTACCTCAATGGTAAGATAGTAATGCGGTGCCGTGAATTTGGACTCTCCCAAACGCTTGGCTATCACCTTGCGCATGGTGGAGTTTTTCACCTCTTCCACGCTTTCTTCGCCAACAGGCAGTGCAACCGGTGCTACCGCAGGGGAAGCTTCCGTCTTTTCAGCTGTGGGCGCTGCTTTTTCTGTTGGTGTAAAGTTCTCAATATCTTTTTTGACGATTCTTCCGTTATCCCCAGATCCTTTTACATCCGCCAGGTTGATTCCTTTTTCATCGGCAATCTTTTTGGCCAATGGCGACGCGAATATGCGCTGTCCGTCTTGGGTAACAGGCGCCGTTTCTTCTGTCTTGGTAGATGCTTCTTCTTTTGGAGCGGTTTCCTTGCTCGCTTCTTTTTTGGAAGCGCTCTTGGAAGAACCACCTGAAGCTTGTGACTTCAATACAGCATCAACATCGGTTCCTTCTGGGCCAATAATGGCCAACAATGAATCCACGGGAGCTCCTTCGCCTTCTTGAATACCGATATGAAGCAAAGTTCCTGAGTAGAAAGATTCAAATTCCATCGTGGCCTTGTCCGTCTCGATCTCTGCCAAGATATCACCTTCCTCTACGGTGTCGCCAACACTTTTCAACCAACTGGCAACGGTTCCTTCCTCCATGGTATCGCTCAATCGAGGCATGGTTATGATCTCCACTCCCTCGGGAATATCCGCTGGTTCGCTATCGGAATCATCGGAACTTTCCTCTGCTTCAGGTTCGGAAGCTTCTTCTTTTTCAGAATCGGAAGAACTTTCTGATCCGCCATTCAACAGACCTGAAATATCCTCTCCTTCCTCACCGATAATGGCCAAAAGTGAATCAACCGGGGCTCCATCACCTTCCTCTATTCCAATGTGGAGCAAAGTCCCTTCATGGAAAGATTCAAATTCCATGGTAGCTTTGTCCGTTTCGATTTCGGCCAATATATCTCCTTCTTCGACTTTGTCCCCTACTTTCTTGAGCCATTTTGCCACGGTTCCTTCTTCCATGGTATCGCTCAATCTAGGCATGTTGATTACTTCTGCCATCTAATTATAATTTATGTTGTAAAAATGGATAGTCTTCTTGTTCGTAAACGGTGTCGTACAACTGTTCTATTGGTGGGAAATCCGATTCCTCGGCAAATTTCTCGCACTCTTTTACCAAGTCCTTCACCTTTTTATCGATTTTCTTAAGGTCTTCCTCGGATGCATATCCTTTCTCTAGAATCACATCTTTGACCTGTGTGATCGGATCTATCTTTTTATATTCTTCTACTTCTTCTTTTGTTCGGTAATGTTGTGCATCGGACATGGAGTGTCCACGGTATCTGTACGTCTTCATCTCCAAGAATGTTGGACCTCCTCCTGTTCTTGCGCGCTCAATGGCCTTGTCCATTTCTTTGGCAACGATTGCAGGGTCCATTCCATCCACAGGGCTACATGGCATTTCGTAACCAAGCCCAAGTTTCCAGATATCGGTGGAATGTGATGTACGTGCTACGGAAGTACCCATGGCGTAGCCATTGTTCTCACAAACAAAAACAACGGGCAGCTGCCACAACATGGCCAAGTTGAAGGCCTCGTGAAGAGAACCTTGTCTTACGGCACCATCGCCCATGTAACAAAGTGTTACTGAATCTCTTTTAAAATATTTATCGGCAAATGCCAATCCGGCACCCAAAGGAATCTGTCCACCTACGATTCCGTGCCCACCATAAAAACGGTGTTCTTTGGAAAAGATGTGCATGGAGCCTCCCATACCTTTGGAAGTACCTGTTACCTTTCCAAAAAGTTCGGCCATCACCCTTTTTGGGTCCACACCCATCCCAATCGGCTGTACGTGGTTACGGTAAGCGGTGATCATACGGTCCTTTTCGAGGTCCATAGCGTGCAGGGCACCTGCCAAAACGGCTTCCTGACCATTATAAAGGTGCAGGAACCCCCTAACCTTTTGTTGAATATATACGGCGGCTAATTTGTCCTCGAATTTTCTCCAGAACGACATATCCTCATACCATTTGAGGTAAACTTCTTTGGTAATTTTTTTCATCTACAGTAGTATTAAATGAATTTCCCCAGTGGTAGGGAAGAGCAAAAATACATATATATCTCTTTTGGAAAAAGAATTGAATTAAGAATCGCCCAAAAATGAGCTATTGAATGCCAGAGGTAAAATATCGGTTACTGAAGCGCATTTGAAAACTGGTCCTTTTTCCGACCCCAACAGTATGGATATTGGAGAGTCTTGCCGCTGTTCGTATTCAACAATGGATTGCCTACAATTGCCACAAGGGGCGGCCGGAAGACCTATTTTATTTTCCGTGGAAGCGGCGCTAATGGCTATGGACCTTATCACAACCCCTGGATATCTGGCCCCTGCCTGAAAAACTGCCACCCGCTCGGCACATAGGCCGGACGGATATGAAGCGTTCTCTTGGTTGTTGCCGATAATCACTTCTCCGTTCTCTAGCAACAAGGCGGCCCCCACTTTAAAATTGGAGTAGGGAGCATAGGCATTTTCCCTAGCCACTATAGCCTTCTGTAACAATTTTTGATCGTTTTGTGACAACTCCATTCTGTCCTCAAAAACGAGAAGCTCAAAACCAATTTTCTTTTTTTCCATATATGTTTTTGGGTCTATCCCAAAAATAAGAAAACCTGCCCCAAGGGACAGGTTTTACGTTATCTAATTTATATTCTTCCTAATCGTTGTAAAATTCTTCACCAAAATTAAAGGTAAGGGAGAATCGCAAGGTGTTTTCCAATGGATTTCTGACTTGTGATGTTGAGAATAGATAGGAAAGGTCTATCTGAGCGGATTTAAATTTGAACCCTGCTCCCAAGGTAAAGAACTTCCTGGATCCTTTTTCTTCGCTTTCGTTAAAATAACCGCTGCGGAGCATAAAGGCCTCCCTAAATCTATATTCGGCCCCGAGGGCCCACGTCACCTCCTTCAACTCTTCACTAAATCCATCGGGCGCATCACCAAAGGATTCAAAAATTCCATTGAAGAAACTGATATTTTGATACTCATCATTGTCCTCTGCGGTAATTTCCCCATCTCCATTGAAATCCCTTGGCGTTGGAACCAATAATTTGTTGAACTCGGTACTGATGGCCAGAACGTTATCCTGGTCAAAAATAAAATCGAACCCTCCGCCCAGTTTTAAATTGGTCGGCAAGAAATTCTCCTGTCCCCCTTCGTCATATTGCAAGGAACCACCAATATTGGATATATTGAAACCAAACCTCCAACGACCATCATAATTACTGTAGGCAATTTCCGGTGACCTATAAAAACCTGCAACATCAACCGCAAAGGCATTGGCCGCTTGGGAATCCTGCGAACTGTCCTGAAACCTTAGATTGGAACTGATGAACCGTCCGGCCACTCCCATGGAAAAACTTGGGCTCAACTTTAAGGAGTAAGAGGCATCCAGCGCAAATTCATTGGGCTTGACCAAGGTCGGTTGCTGGTCAAAGGTCTGCCTCAATTCTATTTCACCCAATCCAAAATAACGAAGTCCAAACGCAAAGGCACTACGGTCATTGAGTTTGTTGTAATAATTGGCGTTCAATAGGGAAACATCGTTCACGATGGTTTCCAAATAAGGGGTATAACTGATTCCAACTCCGGATTTTTGGGTCGCAAAGGCATATTTTGCGGGGTTCCATTGTTGGGAATATGCATCAAAAGATGTTGCGACGCCCATATCCCCCATACCGGACGCCCTAGCATCTGCGGCAATGGTAAGAAAAGGAACTGCTGTTGTTATTGCCCTTTCCTGCTGAGCGTTTATCCAAGGGGCTACGGTAAGCAACACTACCAATACAAGTAACTTTTTCATTCTAAGTATTTAGCGTTTAGTAAAGTTTAAGGTTCCAAGGAATATTTTTGGATCTTACTACAAGTAAACGTTCTTTTCTGTAAATTCTTGTAATTATCGGTTTATTTTTTGAGATATTGGGTTGCCCCAAAGATAATGTCAAGGTTTCCTGAACTTCTTTATCGTTAAAAACATAGCTCCCCATACTAATTGGTCCTGTTCTCCGTTACAAAGGTGTAGCATGTGCCAAATATCACATTGCCAGAAATATTTGATGAGCACAAAATATAATGGTGAAAACACCGTTTTAATGCCATTGAAGCATTTTAAAAATCAAAACAAGTCGAAGTTACTGAGGGTAGAAAGCCCTGAGTTTTAAAGTACTCAAGCCCAAATTATGAAAAAACACTTAATCAAAGTTGTACTTTCTTGCGCCGTAGTGATGGGGAGTTTTTCAAGTTGTAAGAACTCTTCCTCGTCTAAGAACGTCTCCAGAGCCACTGGCTGGAAAATTAATGCCAAAGAAGGAGGATTCCAATACAACTCGGATTTCAAGGAGCAAGAAACGCCTCCGGGAACCGTATTTGTAGAGGGTGGAACTTTTACAAAAGGTAAGGTCCAAGATGATATTATGCACGATTGGAACAATACGCCCACCCAACAGCACGTGCAATCCTTTTATATGGACGAAACGGAGGTGACCAACGTAATGTACCTAGAGTATTTGGATTACCTGAAGGAAGTCTATCCTCCGGACAACCCAAATTATGCCAACATCTATAAAGGTGCCCTACCGGATACCTTGGTTTGGAGAAACCGTTTGGGCTTTAACGAAACCATGACCAACAACTATTTGAGACATCCTGCGTATGCCGAATATCCCGTTGTAGGTGTAAACTGGGTGCAAGCGACCCAATATGCCGAATGGAGAACGGACAGGGTGAACGAAGTGATGTTGGAAAGGGAAGGCTACTTGGCCGAGGACACCAAATACAAAGTCCTTAACGGAGAATTGGAAGGTACTTTTAGTACCGAGGCCTATTTGAACAATCCAGAATCCGTTTATGGAGGGGAAATTGATTCTCTTCAGGGAAAACAAAAGAAAGATTCCATCAATACATTTGCAAAAAGAAGTAGCGGTGTCATCATGCCAGAGTACAGGCTTCCTACTGAAACAGAATGGGAATATGCCGCACAAGCACTTGTTGGAACAAGGGAATACAACAACTACAGGGGTAGAAAAAAATATCCATGGGAAGGTGACTATACCCGTAACGGCCAACGTGTAGGTAGAGGTGACCAATTGGCCAACTTTAAACAAGGTAAAGGTGATTATGGCGGTATTGCCGGATGGTCCGATGATGGTGCCGACATTACAGGTCAGGTCAAATCATACAAACCCAACGATTTTGGTCTTTACGATATGGCCGGAAACGTAAACGAATGGGTGGCCGATGTTTATCGTCCTATTGTAGATGATGAAATCAGTGATTTCAATTACTACCGTGGAAACGTTTTCATGAAAAAAGCCATTGGCGAAGATGGAAAAGTGGAAATATTGAGGGATGAAATTGTATACGATACCTTGCCAAATGGTAAAATCGTAGCTATCAATCTTCCTGGAGAAATCAAAGAAGTTGCGGTTACTGAGGAAGAAACTTATCTGAGGACAAACTTTGACAAGAGCGACAACAGGGGTTATCGAGATGGTGACCCAGGTTCTTCAAGATTCTTTGACCGCTTTAGCGAAGAAGATGGTGACAATCAAAAAATGTACGACTCCCCTAAACATAAAGTGGAGCGTAATGATGAAGGTGAACTTGTACGTCAGTATGATGAATCCAACTACAGAACATCTTTGATCAACAACGAAGTTCGTGTGTACAAAGGTGGTTCGTGGAGAGACAGGGCTTACTGGCTTGATCCTGCACAACGTAGATACTTGCCACAATATATGGCAACGGACGATATAGGCTTTAGATGTGCCATGTCCCGAGTTGGATCTAAATCCAAATCCAAGAAAACGGTACGTCACAAAAAAGCGAGATAAAAAACTTCTTGAGTATTTTAAAAGCCCCGGCCAAAAGGTCGGGGCTTTTTTTTATCTTCGATTTATGACAATGGAAGAGTTGCACGCTCTGTTCTTGGAGCATCCCACAATATGCACGGACACTCGGAAAATCACCGAAAACTGTCTGTTCTTTGCCCTTAAGGGTCCCAATTTTAATGGTAATGAGTTTGCTCAGGAAGCTCTGGAAAAGGGTGCTGCCTATGCCATTATTGACGAAGAAGACTTTAAAGCTTCGGATAGGTTTGTTCTGTGTGATAGTGTCTTGGGAACCTTACAAAAATTGGCAACACACCACAGAAAGTATTCCAGCGCAAAAATTGTTTCGCTTACAGGAAGTAATGGTAAAACCACCACCAAGGAGCTCATCAATGCTGTCATCTCCAAAAAATACAGGACCATAGCCACCCAAGGCAATCTCAACAACCATATTGGCGTACCCATGACCCTATTGTCCATAAAAGAGAATACTGAAATCGCCATTGTGGAAATGGGCGCCAACCATCAAAAGGAAATTGAATTCCTATGCAGCATCGCCCAGCCCGATTTTGGTTATATCACCAATTTTGGAAAGGCACATTTGGAAGGTTTTGGAGGTGTGGAGGGCGTTATCAAAGGGAAAAGTGAACTTTATGATTATTTAATCGGCCACAACAAGTATGTTTTCCTAAATGCCGACGATGACATTCAGAAGGAGAAATTGGCAAACTATACCAAAAAAATGGGCTTTAGCTCCAGCGACCATCAATATTATCAAATAAAGTTCCTTGGGGTCGACCCTTACGTTTCTTTAGAGGTAGAAGGAAATCAAATACATACACAATTGGTCGGCAAGTACAACTTTCCGAATTGTTGTGCGGCCATTTTAATCGGCAAATACTTTAATGTACCCATTACAGCTATAAAATCGGCCATTGAAAGCTACCGACCAGAAAACAACAGATCGCAGTTGCTTTCAAAAAATGGTTTCGACATCATACTCGATGCCTACAACGCAAACCCTACGAGTATGAGGGCTGCCTTGGAAAACTTCAGCCTGATGAAGGCCAAAAGAAAAACTTTGATCATCGGGGATATGTTCGAACTTGGCAGTACCGCGGCAGAAGAGCATCAATCCATTGCCGACCTTGCAGAAAACCTTCATTTTGACGAAATCTATTTGGTAGGCGAGAATTTCTATGGAACCAAGACTTCTTTGAGTAAATTCAAATCGTTTGATGCCTTAAAAGAGCATCTGACAAAGCATCCTTTGGAAAAAGCATCACTCCTAATTAAAGGTTCGCGGGGAATGGCCTTGGAGCGGGTGTTGGATTTACTGTAGACTAATCGTTTAATTGAGTAGGCTAGCGTTTAGTATATGAAGCGGAGCCTGCCGATAGGCGGCTATGATTTCATATACAGTGTTATATACTTTTTTTGTTTTTTTCAATTTTATTTAAATTGTCTTGGAATTTATTCAGTCTGTCTATCCAGTCTTGTAACTCCTTTTCAACTCTTAATCCTTTGTCCTTAATAAGGTCTAATTGAATTTCTTGTCCTCTAATTTGACAATGTGAGCAATCATTAACATGAGTCTCATAAGTCATGTAATCCCACCATGCTATAAAGTCCAACCAAATTGGGTCATACATTGGATTTCTCTGAATTGACCATGAATAAATCAGATTGGGAGTTTCATCATTTAATTCCCATCTTGGTTTTCCATTGAATTTTCTTTCAACCTCCTCTACAATTATCCACCCTGATTTCTCCAATCGATTTCTCAATTGAGCAATCTGCTTACCTTGTTTTGTTTTGGATAAATCAATCTTGACATTCAATTTCTGTTTTTTTTCAATTGTATACAACGGTTCTCGGCTATGATTTCGTTGTGGCTGGCGGCTGGTGAGCGACGGCGCGGGCCGGTGCGATTTTCCAGCGAGTCAGAGTCGCGGTACGAAAGCATTCCCGTGGTTAATTATTTTCTTAAAAGTAGGGAATTTAGTTCAAGTCAAGAGGAAACAATGAATTATAGCCAGTGTTCTACACCGTTTTTATCAGCGCCCTTTTTTCAAAATTATAATTCCATATGAATATCTTCCATTTGGAAGTCGATTCAAAAAGTTTTGAAATTGGTCGTTTAAATCAAAATATTCATTTAGAATTGCAAATAATTTTCTTGCTTTTAGAACTTCACTTGGCAGTTCAATTTTATTCTGCTTGTAATAGAAATCAGATGTTAATTGCCAAAAATATGCTATGTTTTCATATTCATTTTTTATGGTTTGGAATGCTATGGTTGTTCCGTCTAATCCTGTTATGCAATTTTCTATTTCATCGCAATCTTTAAGATTTTCAAATCCGTTTTTGTTCAATTTATATACAATTGATTTAGCCATTCGGTCTGAAATAGTAATTTTTTGTATCAAACTATCTTTAACCCATTCCTTTCTGTTGATTTGATATACTTTATGATTCAAAGAACCCAAAAACTCTCCGTTTTTATATTCTATTAACTCAACTAATTGATAATTAGAAACTTTGATTCGATAAATTTTTTCGTGAATTTCACTATCAAATTCGGTTTTCACTTGGGCAAATAAAAATTGTAGTCCAAGAACTAATCCGATTAATGAGATGTAGAGTGTTTTTTTCAAATGGTGTAGAACTTGTTTATATAAATATAAAATACATCTATATACCCCAAAAATGGCATAAAATCGATGTATTTGATCATCTTCTATTGGAATCGTTATTTGGTCGAGACCAAAAGCTCCCGTACATCCACATCCAAAGCATTGGCAATCTGAAACAATGTTTCAACCCTTGGCTGCATATCATTCCGGCACCATTTTGAAACCGTATTTGTGTTCATATCCAATTCCTCCGCCAACCAATTATTGGTTTTTCCATTTTCGGCCAAAACCGCTTTGATTCTATTATAGAATGGTTTATCCATAGTATTTGCTGTCACTGAGCAATAAAAATAATTAAGAAAAATAAATGTTATACGTATTAAAATATGCCTTATTAGGAGATTTAAAAATCTTTACATAACTTTGAAATGCTTTATTGGGAGATAAATAGACTTTTAAAGTTTTTTTAGAGATAAAAATATAACTATGAGTAAAAGGTTCACCAAATCAGACCTAGAACAAATCATCAGCCTACAACAAGAAAGCCTAGAGGCCATGCAAAAAGTATTGGGCGGTTTACGTAACCAAAACGATCGCTTGGAGCGCAGTAACCAAAAACTAAGAAAAAGGATTTCTGAATATGAGTAGAAAAAGTGGGATATACTGGATTCGAACCAGTGACCTCTGCCCTGTCAAGGCAGCGCTCTAAACCAACTGAGCTAATATCCCTTTGAAAACGGGGTGCAATATCGGAAATTAATCCCAATCTCCATACTCTGCAGAGTTCTTTGATGTCTCGTGCAAGGTAATATGCAATAATTGTCCCTTTTTAAGACTCGGTTTTAGGATATCATAAATAACTTTTACGAAGTACTCCGTTGTCGGGAGCAGATTTTTAAACTCCGGACAATCCTCGTTCAGATTCTTATGATCAAAGCGTTCCTCTACCTCATCTTTTATCAATGCCCCAAGTTCTGCAAGGTCCATCACAAAACCGGTATCCGGGTCAACCTCTCCCTTTATCCGTACCTCAAGGTCAAAGTTATGACCGTGAAAACTAGGACTGTTGCACTTTCCGAACACTTCAATGTTCTTTTCCTTGCTCCATTTTGGGTTATGAAGCCTGTGTGCGGCATTAAAATGTGCTTTTCTACAAATCGTGGCAATCATGCTGCAAAGTTAAGTTCTTTTTCTGCAATCATATTTTATTGATTCAAAAAAATATGCAAAAGGGTCTTGAACCTTTCGATTTCAAATTGAAATTCAAACTTGTTCTTGTTAACTTTATGCAATAGGTCAAAAGCCTTCAAAATAACATACAAAATAAAAAATACTACACTATGAAAATTACCTTTTTAGGACATGCTTGTTTCCTGATTGAGATGAACGGAAAACACATTTTGTTCGACCCGTTTATCACCGGCAACGAAATGGCATCCGATGTTAACATTGACGACCTTAATGTTGATTACATTTTTCTGACCCATGGTCATCAAGATCATGTTCTGGATGTAGAGGCCATAGCCAAGAACAATCCAGACGCTTTATTGGTTTCTAATTTTGAAGTGGTAAGCTGGTTTGGAAACAAGGGTATTGACGGACACGGGATGAACCACGGTGGAAAATATACCTTTGATTTTGGAACGGCCAAATACGTAACTGCCATTCATTCCAGTATGCTGCCCGATGGGAGCAATGGAGGAAATCCGGGAGGGTTTGTTCTATGGGATGAATCGAAATGTATTTATATTGCAGGAGATACCGCGCTGACCAAGGACATGGAACTGATTCCCATGACCTGCCCTAAACTTGATATGGCTATTTTACCCATTGGCGACAATTTTACTATGGGCTATGAAGATGCTACCATCGCAAGCGATTTTATCGAATGCAACACTGTAATCGGTTGCCATTACGATACTTTTCCGCCTATAAAATTGGACAAAACCAAAGCCGTTCAATATTTTGAGAAGAAAGGAAAGAAATTGATTCTGCCTGGTATTGGAGAATCCATTAACGTATAGAAACAAAAAAGCCCCCGAAAATTCGGGGGCTTTTTTTTGAGAACTTAAAACAGGACAACACTTTAATACTGCTCTTCTCTAATTAACAACACCCCTTAATTTAACTATCAACCCATCGCAAAAGCACCGTAGCTACCATGATGGGTCAAGCTAATGGACAGGTGCTCTTTTCCATTGTACAGTGTAGGAATATTGATTTCGTTCTTTTCCAGCTGATATACTCCACCTACATCATCGAGCAATCTTTTTTTTAGCTCTTCACTTTGAACCTTCTGATCGGAAGTATTGAATTTTAAGATTTTAGAGCTCAACTCTTGTTTAGTGAGCCTTGCTTCAGAAATCACAAATTCTGGAGTCAACCTGGTTTCAACATGACATTGAAAACGCTTAAATTTTACAATGGCTGAATTTTCATCCAAAGAACATTCAAATGCCCTGGGATCATAAAAACGGGAAGGATAGATTTGAACGTAAAGTTTGTAGGAAGCCTCTTTTATGCTCCATAACCGCCATACCATCAGAAACGGGTCTTTGGCCTTTTTGATGTAGTTCTGCTCCAATTCCGTGAAAAGCTTATCCAAAAACCTTGGCCGTTGCCAATTTGAAGCATTCTTAGCTTCCATCAGGTCAACGATGTCATTGCCGACCATTATTTTTCAAGTTTTGAAGTAACAATCTCCATGGCAGACTTTACGTCCAGCATTTGCTCCATATCCTCATTCTCCAATCGAATATCAAACTCATCTTCAATATCCAGTATGATATCCACAAGATTTGCCGAATTTATCTTTAGGTCCTTTACAAAATCCGTGTCCTCGGATAAATTTTGGAAAGCCTCTTCATCTTGGACATAAGGTGCTATAATTGGTTTCAATTTGGTAATCAGTTTTTCCTTTGTCATGTTTTTTTAGGGTAAGTTACGCTATAAATCGCTTAAATAAAACACAGGCATTGACATCACCAAATCCAAAACTGGCTTTGGCAACAACCTGAATATTACAATCCATAGCCTGTTGTGGTACGCTTGAAACATCGATCAGTTCCTTTATATCAACATGTAAATCTTCACAATTTAAATTGGGTGCCACAAATTGCTCCTTAAGTTGAATGATGCTGGCAACGCATTCAATTGATCCCGCAGCGGCCAGACAATGGCCAACCAATGACTTTGTGGAATTTATCAAAGGGAAATCCTTGTGTCCCCTCCCTAAAGCCTTGGTCCAATTTTCAATTTCCAGCGCATCTTTGGAGGTTGCCGTAAGGTGGCCATTAATGGCATCTATCTCACTTGAACTTATTTTTGAATTCTTCAAGGCGTTTTTGATACATCGTTGGACCGCGTCAGGATTTGGCGCGGTCAAGGAGCCTCCTTGACGTTGCCCACCAGAATTGATTTCACCCCCCAAAACCTCTGCATAAATGGTTGCTCCACGTTCCTTTGCAGATTCTAAAGATTCCAAAACAAGGGCACCTGCACCACTGCCTGGCACAAAACCAGATGCCGTGGCACTCATGGGCCGCGACCCCTTTTCTGGATCATCATTGTGTTTGTAGGTCATAACGCGCATAGCATCAAAACCTCCCCAAACATACGGCCCATCGTCGCTACAACTGCCCACCAACATGCGCTTGGCCTTTCCACTCTTAATACGGTCATATCCCATTAAAACCGCTTCGGTGCCCGTTGTGCAGGCCGATGAATTGGTGGTGACTTGATTTCCCAATCCGAGCATCCCGCCCAAATAAGCACTGATGCCACTGGCCATTGTCTGGAGAACAACAGTACTTCCCAAACGCCTTACATCTCCATCATCAAGTTTGTAAATGGCTTCCCTGAATTTTTCAACACCTGATGTCCCTGTTCCAAAAATGAGTCCTGTATCGTAATCCAAATCGCTATTTGAGTTCATTTGGAATCCTGCGTCTTTCCAAGCATCAATCCCGGCTATGCATCCGTACATTATCCCAGAACTGTTGAATCCTCTTAATTGCAAATCCGTAAAATATTCAGATTTCAATTCCTCGGTGATGTGTGGGACGCCTCCAATTTGGCACGAAAAGTTGAGTTCTTTTAATTTTTGATGAAATGAGATTCCCGAGATTCTGCTTTTAAGGGCCTTAGTGAACTGGGGAACCCCAACACCGTTCGGTGCAACCACTCCCATCCCTGTAATAACTACTCTATTGTTCATTTATCGAAAATCTGTTATGCATAAACAAACTACAATTTAAGTGTTTACTCCAAATACAATTAAAATCCCTTCTGTCAGTCTGAGCCTGTCGAAGACTTTGGCTTTAATTCCAATCTTCTTTCTATGAAACACCTCGACAAGTTCAGTGCGACCTATTGTTTTCATTCATATAATCACACGAAGGCTAATCTTCTTTAATTTTGTTTCCGTGTTCTTTATAATTCTTTGAGAACTCAACCAAATCAGTCCAATTTTCCTCAATCAATGCTTTCTTCTTTCTGCGAGACCAACCTTTGATTTGTTTTTCAATCTGAATGGCTTCTGATGGATTTGTACATTGCAATCGCCATTTCAGTTCCACGGGCAATCTTGAACTAGTATAATTGAACTTTTTATGTCCTGAGTTATGCTGAGTCAGTCTGCGTTCCAAATCATTGGTCATGCCCGTGTAATAAGAATCGTCTGAACAAAGCAATATGTATACGTAATAAAACTTCATCTCAATATTGTGCACTTCGACAAGCTCAGTGTGACAACAGAATTTTTAATGGCATATTTTCAACATTCCTGAAATTAAACCTCTTGCCACTAGTTCACCTTCTTCGTTGAGCATTTTCACCTTACATTTTAATTTATTGAATCGGAACACCTCTTTTTCTGAATGTACATTGACTTTTTGACCTGGAAAGACAGGCAAATAAAAATCCATCTGATGTGAGGTCAGGGCAATCTGTGGTTTTTGACCATCCTTCAACTCATCTTTCATTAGATAAATCCCCAAGCACACCAATCCGATCTGCGCCATACATTCGGTGAGGATAACACCTGGGGTTACTGGATTGTTTTTAAAATGTCCATCATAAAAGGATTCATCCTCCCCAAATGTATAATGGCCTATGATGACATTTTCAGTCACCGTGGTGATATCGTCCACAAACAAAAAAGGCCTCTGGTAAGGCAACAACGCTATGATTTCGGATGCTTTCATTTTATATCAAGTGTTCCCCTCCATCTACGGGAATTACCGTTCCCGTTATCCAAGAAGCCTCGTCCTTGGACAACAAATAGACTACGTTTGCGACATCCTCTGGAGTGGTCAAACGTTTGTTGGGGTTACGTTTTAATGTATGTTCAATAATTTTTTCGCTGCCTGGAATCATTCGTAATGATGATGTATCCGTAACACCTGCCTGAATACAATTCGCCTTGATTCCATAGGGTGCCAGCTCAAATGCCATATTTCTGGTAATGGCTTCCAACGTTGCTTTGGCCGCCGAAACTGCCGCATACCCATGCCATGCTTTGGAGTTTCCCTCACTGGTAAAACTTAATATCCTGGCATCTTCTGCGAACAATTTTGCTTCAAAAATGGATTTGGCCCAGTCGTACAAACTAATGCCCATGGCTTCTATCGTCAAAGCGAAATCATCATGCCCCAGTTCTGTTTTTTGGTCGGAAACCATAGGTTTTAGGTTCCCTTTGGCCACACTATGGACCATGGTTCGGATTTTCTGATTCTCTCCTAAAATGGATTTCAATTCCTGAACTATGGCTTCTCGCTTCTGCTCCTTAAAAGCATCACTGTTAAAGGCCCTAAATTGAACACCTTCTTGTTCTATTGCCTTAAATTCTTTTGAAATGGCTTCTTCCTGCATTCGAGGGTTACGGTGTACAATACAAATATGCATGCCATGATTGGCCAATTTTTTAGCTGTGGCCAAACCTAGACCACTGCTACCGCCAAGTATCAAGGCCCAGTAATTTGTAGCTGTAAATTCCTTCTTCATAGTTATTAAAATTGAAATGCTCTGACAGGCTCAGCATCACAAAAAATTACTTTGTTACCACTCCAATAGTATTCTCTGTGCAGAAAAACCAGGTCCAAAACTTAGCATAACGCCCTTATCGCCCTTCGGCAACTTTTTGTCCATAAAGCGTTCCATAACATACAATACCGTGGCGCTGCTCATATTGCCGTAAAGCCTTAAAACTTCCTTGGTATCGTTGATGTTCTTTCCCAAATCCCCAAATAATTCATCCACTGTTTGGAGGATTTTCTTTCCTCCAGGATGAAAAATCAAATGGTCAATATCCTCTATGGTCAAGCCATTTTTCTCCAAAAAGGGATGGATAATATCTGGGAAGTGATCCGCAATGGTCTGCGGCACCGATTGGTCCAACACCATTTCCAACCCCGTATTCCTTAATTTGAATCCCATCATGTGCTCGGCATCATAAAAATGGTACATGGCTTCATCCTTGATTTCAGGACCAACCTCATCTTCGTGGGACGATAAGATCACACTGGCGCAACCATCCCCAAAAATGGCCGCACTTACGATGTTGGCCATCGAATAATCGTCCAGTTGAAAGGTTGCAGTAGGCGACTCAACGGCAATCACAGCGGCCCGCTTGTTGGGATTGGCCTTTAAAAAGTTCTTCGCATACAAAATACCAGAAATTCCTGCCGCGCATCCCATTTCGGTCACGGGCAACCGAACAATATCCTGTTTCAACTTTAAGCGATTGATCAAATAGGCATCCAAGGACGGAATCATGATGCCCGTGCAGCTCACGGTGATGATATAATCCAAGTCGGTGGGCACCAAATGTGCCTTATCCAAAGCTTTCAGCAAACTTTTTTCGGCCAGTTTGATGGCTTCCCTCGTGTAAATTTCATTTTTTTCTTCGAACGAAGTTTTCAAGAAAACCTCGTCGGCATCCATAATGGAATACCGTTTGTCCACAGCGGCATTCTCGAAAATCTTCAGGACCTTTCGCTTAAACCGTTCCTCTTGTCCTTGGAGCCAGAGTTCCACAAAAGGTAAAATATCCTTGGTTTCCCTGGTATATTTTGGAAGTTGCTTTGCAACCGATATTATTCTTACTGCCATATTAATTTCCTGCATGGGCAGGAATCTTTTTTGTTTCCTATTTTGAGACGCTTCGACAAGCTCAGCGCGACAATTCTCTTTTAAATCAACTCCGTATGAGCCATTGGTAGCGGAATGCCCATTTCCAACGAATTTGAGATTCAAGGTTCAGTTGTTTTGAAATATTTTCCAGTTCCTTTCGCTTAAATGCCCTTAAAATAGAGGTCAACCCATCTTGTACTATCATACGGTTGGAAATCACCAGACCCAATAATTTAAATAATCCGTAAGCCGTTCTATTTCGATGCAAATCATTGATAACAATGCCCAACCTTGCTTTTGAGACCAAGGTTTGCAATAGCGAATCAATCTCGTCTTGGTTTAGATGATGCAGAAACAGGGTCGAAAGCACTATGTCATAATTCAAGGTTTGGAATTCCTCGGAAAAAACATCCAGGTTCTTAAATGATAGTTCTTCATAATCTTTTGAAAGTTCGACCGCATAGTCGATGGCATCCTGGTTGGCATCGATACCAATCAAGTTGAAGGTGTACTTGTGTTTTCTGCCGTAAGCTGCAACCAGTCTCAAGATATCGCCATGACCACAGCCTAAATCGATAATGGTATAGGTTTGGTCCTTGGGCCGCCCTTCCAACAAATGACGTAGACCATCCAAAGTGATGGAATTTCCCCCTAACCACTTATTGATTGTCCCCAGTTTTTCCAAGCTGTCACGGAGCAACTCCCCTTTCATGGAGAAATCATCCATGAGCTCGGTGGAACTGCTTCGGCATGTAGTATCTACAAATAAACTCATTCAACTTTCATGGGTTTCCCATGCGTCATTCTAATTATCAATGGAACCAAAAAGGGCGCACTTCTTAAAACTACAAGTAATTTTGGTGCCAACCAATCTTGTCTGAATAAATAAGCAATGGCATGGCCTGTTTTTAACCTCAGACCGAAGGCTTTCTTCCACGCTTTGGAATACCGTTGTTCCAATTCCGTTCTTGTATTTATTTTCTTTTGGAGATAGTCGACAATAAGCCCTGATGCCAATTGCGCACTTTTTATGGCCATCGCCATTCCGTTCCCGCACAGCGGATGAATCATTCCTGCCGAATCACCGCACATGACCATATGATTTTCAACAGGGTTTTTGGTCGAAAAGGAAATCTGACTGATGGTCAAAGGATCGTCAAATTCAATCTTAGCATTTTGAAAAATCCCCTTTAGAGCATGATTTTTGAACATGACCTCATTTTGAAAAGCATCAATGTCCTTGTAACGCTTAAATGATTTATAGTTGGTGATGTAGCACAGGTTGATATGACCGTTCTCCACTTTGGACACACCACAATACCCCCCTTTAAAATTGTGAAGGGCCACTTTGTTTTCTGGAAAACTGCCCGACACATGAACCTTTACACCCAAGTAGGGTGATTTTTCCGCAATGAACGGTCGCTGGAGCTTCAGATCTAAATTGGACCGTTTCCCAAAGGCACCGATGACAATTTTTGAAGCAAAGCTTTGATTTGATTTGGTTTGAACCTGAAAAGAATCATCCGCAAATACCACATCGACCACACTATCCTGAACAACGGAAGCCCCTTGTCCCAAGGCCAATTGGTAGAGCTGGAAGTCCATTTCATATCGGCTCATTCCAAATCCGCCGAGCGGTAGTTCGGCTGTAATGGTTTTGTTGTTATGCGTGGTCAGTTCAAAATTTGTGATGCGCGTGGCACCATATTCAAAAGGGTCGAATCCCAATTGTTTTAGATAGGGCAAGACTTCGTTCGATACATATTCGCCACAGACCTTGTGTTTGGGGTAATCGTTTTTTTCAATAACCAGCACCTTAAAATTATGGTTTGCCAAATGTATGGCGCTAGTTAATCCCGCCAGTCCACCTCCAATAATGATTATATCGACTTGTTGGCTTGTCATTTGGAGTTTTAAAAAGGATGTGGCACATCAATTAGTTGAATATCTTAAATGTAAGTATTTTCAATTAATCGATTGTTGCTTAAGTCAATGTTTAGCCTTAAGCTGGAATTTGAAAAGTTTATAAAACAAAAAAGCCTTCGAGAAATCGAAGGCTTTCCTTTGGTGGGCGCTGAGGGATTCGAACCCCCGACCCCCTCGGTGTAAACGAGGTGCTCTGAACCAACTGAGCTAAGCGCCCATTCAATTTCTTAAATGGGAGTGCAAATATAATACTGTTTTTGATTTAAAAAACAAAAAAGCAAAAAAAATTACACCACTTCGGCAACAACAAATGTGCTGCCACCTACATAAATCATATCATTGCTTTTGGCATGTTTTAGCGCCTCACTCAAACCTGCTCGCACGGACTTACATACTTTTCCTGTCAACCCTTGCTCCACGGCCAATTCCTGTAATTGCACCTCATCCATACCCCTCGGAATGGAAGGTCTTACAAAGTAATAATGGGCATCTTTCGGAAATAGTGGCAATACCGCCTTCACATCCTTATCCTTGACAAATCCAAGCACCATATGCAGCGTATCAAAAGATTGTTTTTCCACCTGTTCGATGACCAATTGTAATCCCTCCTTGTTATGTGCCGTATCGCATACCACCAATGGCTCATGTTGTAAAATTTGCCATCTGCCCAAAAGTCCCGTGTTTTTCACCACATTTTTAAGTCCATTGGAAATTGCTTCTTCGGGGACATCAAAATTTTTCAGTTGATGAATCGTGGCCAATACCCCATTGATATTCTTTTTTTGATAGTCCCCCAACAGATCCGTTTGATAGCCCGATATTGGATTTTCATCAGCAAATACAATTTTCGATTTAAGCTGGTGGGCAATCAATTTGAAAATCATTTGAGTCTCGTCCTGGGTCTCACTGATTACAACGGGCACCCTAGCCTTGATAATGCCCGCTTTTTCCAAAGCAATTTTTTCCAAGGTATCTCCCAAAAACTGGGTATGGTCCATTCCAATATTGGTGATAAGGGACACTTCGGGGGTGATGATGTTGGTAGAGTCCAAACGTCCGCCCAAACCCACCTCAATAACGGCTATATCAACTTCTTCCTCTGCAAAATAACTAAAGGCCATCCCTACCGTCATTTCAAAAAAAGAAAGTTTATGGTAATCCAAAAATGCCTTGTGACCTTCTATAAAATCTATCACAAAATCCTTCCCGACAACCTTTCCGTTGATTTTGATACGCTCTCTAAAATCCTTCAAATGGGGAGAAGTGTAGAGCCCAACCTTGTATCCAGCTTCTTGAAGAATGGAGGCCAACATGTGGCTACTGGAACCTTTGCCGTTGGTTCCGGCCACATGGATACTTTTAAATTTTTTCTCAGGATTGTCCAGCACATTGCAAAATTGGATGATATTGTCCAGTTTCGCATTCAGCGCAGCGGCACCTTTCTGCTGGTACATCGGAAGCTGTCCGAACATCCAGTCCAACGTTTCTTTATAGGTCACTATTGGCCCAATTTAAAGTTGACCACTACAAAACCTATTTGCTGGGCGGGAGCATTGGAATCCGAATTCCATTGATGAAGCATTGCGGTTTTACGTGCAGGTTCCAGAAGACATGGCGCGTTGTTGGTGGTTCCTTTTACACCCGGCTCAGCCTTTACAACTTTGCCGGACCTGTCAACAGTAATCCTGACCACCACTCTGCCCTCTTCATTACATTCCTGCTGTACCTTTCCTTTGTTGGCCAATGATCTGCCGCTAAGGCCATAACCGCCAGTACCGCTTCCAGGGGCACCGTAGTACGATGTTGCATAAGGGTCGCCATCAGGCTGACCTTTGTCTCCGGCCCTGTTATCGTCACCTTCACTGCCCGTAGTAGTACCATCGGATTTACCGATACCGCCAATAAGAGCATCCACACTCTTTTTCTTGGCTTCCTGTTCCTGTCGTTTCCGCTCTTCGGCCTCCCGTTTTTCCTGGGCAATTCGCTCTGCCTCAGCCTTTGCCTTTTTGGCCTCTTCTTCAGCTTTGCGCTTGGCTTCTTGTTGTTGTTTTAATTTTATGGTCTCCTCATCGTTGCTTGTCAAAACCTCTTCGACCGGAGCTTCTTCAACAACGGTTTCTTGGGGTTCCGCAGGCTCGACCACCTCTTGCGGTTCTGGCAGGCTTTCTACCTCCCTAGGTTCGGAACGCACAGGTTCTCTGGGTTGAACTTCGCCGCTTCCATATTCCATGGTACCAAAATTGACCGCAATTCCGTTTTCAATCGGAGGGTCGAGATAGGTCAGCCCTATATAAAAAAGCAATAGGAGGAGTGCGCTTAACAAAAGTGTTGTAAGCGTAAAGGATTTTTTCTTGTGTCTCGTATCTAAAAAGGACATTATTTTGGCCGCACTGCCAAGATAACCTTGTAACTGTTCCTATTGGCAATGTCCATCACGTTGACCGCTTCTTTAATGGCTACGTTTTCTTCTGCCCTGAGGATGATTGTCGGCTTTTCTTGACCTTCAAGTGCCTTTTTTAATTCAATTTCAATGTATTCTTTGTTAATCTGCTCATTGTTCACAAAATATTGTAGGTCCTTGTTAATGGTTACCGAAACATTTTGAGTATTGGTAGATTTGCCTTTTGCCTTGGGCAAGAGTAAATCCAGAGCGTTCGGAGCGTTGGAAGTCAGCATAAAAAACACCAATAACAAGAACACAATGTCCGTCATTGATGACATGCTGAATTCTGGGCTTATCTTATTTCTTCCCTTTAGTTTCATGGCCAAAGGATTAAATAGGTTCGTTCAATAGGTCCAAAAACTCTACCGCATTGGCCTCCATTTGATGTACAACCTTATCGGTCCGGTTCACTAAGTGATTATATCCGATGTAAGCGATAATACCTACTACCAGCCCTGCGACCGTTGTGGTCATAGCTGTGTATATACCGGATGCCAAGGACCCCATTTCGGCCTGTCCTCCACTACTTGCCATTTCGTGGAAAGCTAAAATCATCCCTATGACCGTTCCCAAGAAACCGATCATGGGCGCTGCTCCGGCAACTGTGGCCAAAACACTAACGTTCTTTTCTAATTTGTAAACCTCCAAGGTACCGGCGTTCTCAATGGCCGTGTTAATATCGTCCAAAGGTTTGCCTATTCTGGCCACCCCTTTTTCCGTAAGTCTGGCCACGGGAGAATCCGTTTGTGCACATAGTAGTTTTGCCGCCTCCAGTTTACCGTTCATGACATGGTCACGAATCTGGTTCATAAAGTTCTTGTCAATCTTGGACGCTGCCTTAATGGCAAAAATGCGTTCAAAATAAATGTACATGGCTACAAAAAGAAGGATAAAAAGCACTAAAATAATGATAACGCTTCCTGTTCCCCCATTTACAATAAGGTCGATTACGGACAAGGTCTTTTCCTCGGAAATAGAGGCTGCTGTTTCAGCACCTTCCGTTGCTTCTTGAAAAATATTCATATAAAATCCCCAATTTAAGTTGCAATTATAACGGAGATTTTTGAACTAAAGTATTTTTCTAGAACAAATTTCGCATCACCATGAAACAAATGGCTCCAGCTACAAAGCCAATAAGGGCCAACCATGATATTTTTTTAAGATACCAGAAGAAATCTATTTTCTCCATACCCATGGCAACTACACCAGCCGCTGACCCAATGATCAGCATACTTCCACCAGTACCGGCAGAGTACGCTATAAAATGCCAAAGCTGATCGTTAATTGGTTCGGAGAACATCCCCAAACTGGCCGCTACCAATGGTACGTTATCGATTACCGCCGATCCAACGCCGAGCAACAATATCACCAAATCGGAAACTTGAGTGCCGGCCATTTCGGTTCCCATCAATGGCATTCCCTGTTTTAGGCCTTCTGCAAAATTGAACAGCATTCCCAAAGATTCCAGAGCGGCAACCGCCATCAAAATCCCCAAAAAGAAAAGAATACTGGGCAATTCGATTTTTGTGAGCGCCTTATGCACTGGACTGTGGTGGGAGTGCTCATCGCTTTCTTGATTTACGGAAGATATAGCGATTTTCTTGTTGCTATATATTTCTGCAAAGGTCGCCACTACGGCCAACGAAAGCATCATCCCCACATAAGGTGGCAAGTGTGTTATGGTCTTAAAAATTGGCACGAATATGATGGCACCCAGACCTAGGTAAAGCATGTTTGCGCCAAATTTAGATTTTGGCGGTTCTTCTTCTTCCTGATCTATTTCCCCTTTGAAAGCAGGCAAAAAGGAAGCAATAAAAGAAGGAATGACCATACAGAACAATGAAGGTAAAAGCAAATGCTCAATAAGGTTGGACGTGGTCACTTTATCACCTATCCACAACATGGTAGTGGTAACATCACCAATTGGCGACCAAGCTCCACCCGCATTGGCTGCAATAATAATAAGACCTGCATACCATAGCCGAACGTCCCTGTCCTTTACAATTTTTTGTAGTATGGAAATCAATACGATCGTTGCCGTTAGGTTGTCTATAATAGCTGAAAGTATAAATGCCAAAAAAGAAAATATCCAAAGGATTTTTTTCTTGCTCCTAGTTTTTACAAATGACTTTATGGTGGCAAAACCGTCAAAATAGTCAATGATTTCCACAATGGTCATCGCACCTAAAAGGAAAACCAATATTTCAGCAGTCTTTCCTAAATGATGCAACAAGGTCTCTTCCAGCAGCTCCATTTTTGCCTCATGTCCGAAAGATCCAAAATTTTCCAACAGATTGTGCTCGCCCGAGTCGAACCAATTGGTAAAGCCATCCACTCCAAAAGACATAATGGCCCACATAATGGCCATCATGGCCAAGGCCGGTATAAGCTTATCTATTTTTAGGTTATGCTCAAGGGTAATTGCCAAATATCCAATTACAAAAATGACAACTAATAGGGTCTCCATGTTAAGTTTGGTTTAATTAAGGAATAATATTATTTTGAGTAGTTAACTATGCGGCTAAAGATATTCAAAATGAATTTTTCCGCATAATCTTATCGGTATAAAATGTTTGAAACGGAAAATATAAAATTCAATATTCTTTAAATTCATTCAATCATTCGCATTTATTTGGTCCGATAAGTGATATTTTAACATTCTAAAGCTATATTTGCAGGTAGTTTTTAAATATTATTCAGTTTTATGGATTTTACACTTTCCGAAGAGCAGTTAATGATACAACAAGCGGCCAAAGATTTTGCCCAAAACGAACTTTTGCCCGGAGTTATAGAGAGGGATGAAGCCCAAAATTTCCCTAATGAGCTCGTTAAAAAAATGGGCGACTTGGGATTTATGGGGATGATGGTCAATGAAAAGTATGGCGGTAGCGGCCTTGGCACACTATCTTATGTATTGGCTATGGAAGAACTCTCCAAAATTGATGCATCGGCCTCCGTGATGGTGTCGGTAAACAACTCTTTGGTCTGCTGGGGGCTGGAAACCTATGGAACAGAGGAGCAAAAACAAAAATACCTCACCCGCCTGTCCACGGGCGAAATTATAGGCGCCTTCTGCCTTTCCGAGCCAGAGGCCGGCAGCGATGCCACATCACAAAAAACCACTGCCATCGACAAGGGCGACCATTATTTGCTGAACGGGACCAAAAACTGGATTACCAATGGAAACAAGGCCGAAGTTTATTTGGTGATTGCCCAAACCGATGCCGATAAAGGCCATAAAGGAATAAATGCATTGATCGTGGAGAAAAGTATGGACGGTTTCGATATAGGCCCCAAAGAAAATAAATTGGGCATTCGTGGAAGCGACACCCATTCCTTAATGTTCAACGACGTCAAGGTTCCGAAGGAAAATCGTATTGGAGAAGATGGTTTTGGGTTCAAGTTCGCCATGAAAACCCTGGCCGGGGGAAGAATCGGAATCGCCGCCCAAGCTCTCGGTATTGCCTCTGGTGCCTACGAAATGGCCCTAGCGTACTCCAAACAACGAAAGGCATTCGGTACCGAAATATCCAACCACCAGGCCATTGCCTTTAAATTGGCGGACATGCACACCAAAATACAGGCAGCCCGCCACTTGGTCTATCAAGCGGCCTGCGACAAGGATACTGGTAAAGATTATACCCTTTCTGGCGCCATGGCCAAATTATATGCGTCCGAAGTAGCGATGGAAACCACGGTCGAGGCCGTACAGATCCATGGTGGAAATGGGTACGTAAAAGATTACCATGTTGAACGCTTGATGAGGGATGCCAAGATTACCCAGATTTATGAGGGCACCTCAGAAATTCAGAAAATTGTTATCTCGAGGAGCATCCTCAATGACTAAATAACAAACTACCCCTCCGAAAAAGAGGGGTTCTTTTTTATAAAACCGTGTTTATTGACCTTACTCCCTATTTTTAGCCAAGCATCCACAACAAAACTGCACTTAAGAACAGCCAATACTCTTTGCTACCGAGGGAAACGGTGTTTTTAAGCTCATGATTTGAGATAATGATAATTTAACATTCCATATATTCCCAAAATGCATTTTTTTTAACCCTTCAAACATTACGTTGATTATTTATCTGAATATCAGCAAAAACCTTATAATCTATTCATCAATTTTGATATTTTTGAGGAAATACGTTAATGATGGGATTGAAGAAACAAGGTTTATACTTACCAGAATTTGAGCACGATAACTGTGGTGCAGGCTTCATTTGTAGCCTCAAGGGAATCAAGTCCAACGACATTATTCACAAAGCTCTCGAAATTCTTGACAAATTGGAACACCGAGGTGCTGTAAGTTCCGATGGGAAAACAGGTGATGGAGCCGGTATATTGATTGATATCCCCCACAACTTTTTTGTGGATGCCTGCCCTTTTGATCTGCCCGAAGCCGGGGAATATGCAGTTGGAAATGTATTTCTGCCCCAAAAACAGAACCAACGGGATTTCTGCATCAAAGTCCTTGAAGAAAATATAGCAAAACAAGGTCTGCAACTATTGGGATGGAGAGATGTTCCCGTGAACCGTTCCGTACCAGGACGAATTGCCGCGGAAACGGAGCCCTATGTAATGCAGGTCTTTATAGCAAAAGGAGAATCATTGGATGATTTTCAGTTCAACCTCAAACTATTTATAGCACGTAAAATAACCGAGCATACCGTAATAGAGAGCAAACTATCCGAAAGTGAATTTTTCTACCTTCCCAGCCTTTCCACCAAGATCATCATCTTTAAGGGGCTTTTGGTGCCAAAAGATATCAGCAGGTATTACGAAGATCTTTTGGACCCTAGGGTAGTGACCCGTTTGGCCCTTGTTCACCAGAGATTTTCCACAAACACATTCCCCAACTGGGATTTGGCCCAACCTTTTAGGTATATGTGCCACAACGGGGAAATAAATACGCTCCGAGGGAATGTTTCCCGCATGCGCTCGCGCGAGGAACTTATGGAAAGTGATTGGTTCGGCGAGGATATTAAAAAAATACTTCCAATCGTGCTGCCAGCCAAATCGGATTCGGCCAGCATGGATATGGTAGTGGAGTTATTGTTGATGACGGGCCGCTCATTGCCAGAAGTAATGATGATGCTGGTACCGGAAGCATGGGAGAAAAACCCTGACATGTCCGAAGCTAAAAGAGCATTTTACGAATACAATTCATGTCTTATGGAACCGTGGGACGGGCCCGCTTCCATTCCATTTACCGACGGAAACTATATTGGGGCGGTACTGGATAGAAACGGACTGCGTCCATCCAGATATTCCGTGACCAAAAAAGGATATGTAATCATGTCTTCGGAAACAGGCGTTGTAGATCTGGAACCGGAGGATATTGAATTCCACGGAAGATTGGAACCCGGCAAAATGTTCTTGGTGAACATGGAAGAAGGCAGGATTGTGAACGATGAAGAAATCAAAGAACGTATTGCAAAAAAACATCCGTACCAAGAATGGTTAAAGAAAAATTTGGTACATCTTAGGGACATTCCCTATAATGATTGCCCAGTTTTCTTTGGCGAATTTCCGTTACAGACGCGAAGAACTGCCTTTGGATACACGCAAGAGGACATTAATACCATAATTATGCCGATGGCGGAAAATGGCAAAGAACCTATCGGTTCCATGGGGTCCGATACACCAATTGCCGTACTTTCCGAGCGTCCACAATTAATATACAACTACTTTAAGCAGCTTTTTGCACAGGTAACCAATCCACCACTGGATGGTATTCGCGAAGAATTGATTACGGATATTAGCTTGACTTTAGGAAGCGACCATAATATTTTTGATTTTTCTGAACTGCACTGCCGCAAATTGAAAATTCAAAATCCGGTGATTTCCAAAGAAGATCTGGACAAGATAAAGAACTACGACGCCAGTCCAGATTACAAAGTTGTATCCATATCCATGTTGTACGAAATCAACAAAGGGCACAACGGACTGGAAGAAGGCTTGGATGCCATTCTTCAAAAAGCGTCGAGCGCCATTGACGAAGGAGCCAACATCATTATTTTATCGGATAGGATGGTGAGTGCCGAAATGGCCCCGATTCCAGCATTGTTGGCATGTTCCTACGTAAACAGTGGCCTAAGAAAACTCGGCAAGCGTTCAAAATTGAGCATCATCATAGAATCTGCCGAACCAAGGGAAGTTCACCACTTTGCACTGTTGTTCGGGTTTGGTGCAAGTGCCATCAACCCTTATTTGGTAAACGAGATAATCGGGGAACAAATCGAAGAGAACAACATTACCGAATACACCTTTGAGGAAGCCGTTAAAAACTATAACAAAGCGATAGGAAAAGGTATTCTCAAAGTAATGAACAAAATCGGGATATCCACCCTTAACTCCTACCGGGGGTCTCAACTTTTCGAATGTATCGGAATTAACACCACAGTTGTAAACAAATACTTCCCCAACACACCCACCCGTATTCAAGGAATCGGGCTGTACGAAATTGAAAAAGAAGTGACCAAACGTCACAAAAAAGCTTTCCTTTCCAAGGAAATAGCAGCCAATCTCGAAATCGAGGTAGGCGGTGAGTACCGATGGAGAAGAAATGGCGAAAAGCACATGTTCAATCCATTAAGTGTAGCCATGCTTCAAAAATCGGTGCGCAATAACGAGCCGGAAACCTATAAAGAGTATTCCAAATTGGTCAATGAGCAATCCAAGCACCTAATGACCATCCGCGGACTGTTCGAATTTTCGAACTATGATCCCATTCCTATTGAAGAAGTAGAACCTTGGACAGAAATTGTAAAAAGGTTCAAAACAGGGGCCATGTCCTACGGAAGTATCAGCAAGGAAGCCCACGAGAACCTTGCGATTGCCATGAACCGAATTGGAGGAAAGAGCAACTCGGGTGAAGGTGGAGAGGATTCGGCTCGTTTTTATAGAAGTCAGACCGGGGACTGGAAGAACAGTGCCATAAAACAGGTAGCTTCAGGTAGGTTCGGGGTAACATCCAACTATCTTACGAACGCCCAAGAAATACAGATTAAGATGGCACAGGGTGCAAAACCCGGTGAAGGCGGACAATTACCAGGGCCAAAAGTGAACCCTGCCATTGCCAAGACAAGGAACTCAACTCCATATGTAGGACTGATTTCCCCTCCTCCCCATCACGATATTTACTCTATCGAGGATCTATCACAATTGATATATGACCTCAAATCCGCCAACAGGGAAGCAAGAGTGAACGTGAAATTGGTTTCCGAAGTTGGTGTAGGAACCGTGGCCGCTGGTGTTGCCAAGGCAAAAGCGGATGTTATATTAATATCAGGATTTGATGGTGGAACCGGAGCTTCACCTTTGACCTCTTTAAAACACGCAGGTCTCCCATGGGAACTTGGGATCGCGGAAGCCCAACAGACTTTGGTGCTCAACGATTTAAGGAACCGTGTGGTACTGGAATGTGACGGTCAATTGAAAACCGGTAGGGATGTTGCCATTGCATGTCTCTTGGGTGCTGAGGAATTTGGATTTGCGACCGCTCCATTGGTTGCGTCGGGATGTATCATGATGCGTGTCTGCCATCTGAACACCTGTCCGGTGGGAATCGCCACCCAAAATCCGGAACTTCGTAAAAAGTTCGAAGGCAAACCGGAACACGTGGTCAACTACATGTATTTTGTGGCCCAAGAGCTTCGTGAAATCATGGCCAAATTAGGATTTAGGACTTTGAATGAGATGGTGGGACAGGTCCAGAAGTTAGATCGTAAAAAAGCCATTGAGCATTACAAGGCAGCAGGAATAGACCTTACACCTATTTTATATCAAGTTGACGTCCCCGAAGGAACCAAATTCTACAATACCGAGAAGCAGGTTCATGAAATAAGTAAATCCATCGAATTTGAGATTATCAACAAGGCCCACCCCGCCCTTTTCCGAAAAGAAAAGACCATTCTGGATTTCCCGATTCATAATACGGATAGAGCCGTGGGGGCCATCATAAGCAACGAAATCTCCAAAATTTATGGAGCCGATGGGCTTCCGGAAAACACGCTTAGGCTAAACTTCACAGGTTCAGCAGGTCAAAGTTTCGGAGCTTTTGCAACGAAGGGACTTACCATGGTTGTCAACGGAAACACCAATGATTATCTTGGAAAAGGATTATCAGGAGCCAAGTTGGTGATCAAAGTGCCGTTCAAATCAACCATAAAACCAGAGGAGAACATTATCACAGGTAATGTTACCCTTTACGGTGCAACCTCGGGCGAAGCTTACATCAACGGTAAAGCAGGCGAACGTTTCTGTGTCCGGAATTCTGGTGCCAAGGCGGTGGTCGAGGGAATCGGGGACCACGGGTGCGAGTACATGACTGGTGGCGTGGCCGTAATTCTTGGCAATGTCGGTAGAAATTTTGGTGCAGGTATGAGCGGTGGAATCGCTTATGTCTACGACAAGGACAATACATTTAAGAGAAAATGTAATGGAGATCACCTGAACCTTCTCCCCGTGGATGAGGACAGCGATATTCAACAATTGAAAGACTTGATCGAGAACCATTACAATGCGACCTTGAGTCCGTTGGCGCAAAGCATTCTTGAAAATTGGGAAAAATGTCTTCCTCAGTTCATAAAAGTCTTCCCGGAAGAATACCGCCAAGCTCTTATTAGACTAGAAGAAGAAAAATTGCAAACCTTATAATTTGAGACATGGGAAAGATTACAGGATTTATGGAGTTTGACAGAAAGGACGAAGCATACGCCCCTGTCAAAGAACGCATCAAAAACTATAAGGAGTTTACAAAACCCCTGAAAGAGGGAGAATTAAAAAATCAAGGTGCACGTTGTATGGACTGCGGAATCCCTTTTTGCCATAGTGGCTGCCCACTTGGTAATTTGATTCCGGATTTTAACGATGCCGTTTATAAAGGAAAATGGCAGAAAGCCGCAGAGATATTGCATTCCACCAATAATTTTCCGGAGTTTACGGGCAGGTTATGCCCTGCACCTTGTGAGGAAGCATGTGTTCTTGGAATCAATGAAGATCCCGTTTCCATTGAAAACATTGAAAAAAACATTGTAGAAACTGCCTTTAAAAACGGATGGGTCCAGCCGGAAATACCCACCATGAGAACCGATAAAAAAGTGGCGGTCGTTGGCTCCGGACCGGCAGGTTTGGCCGCAGCACAGCAACTTAACCGTGCCGGGCACAACGTCACCGTTTTTGAAAGGGATGAAAAGCCCGGAGGCCTCCTAAGATATGGCATACCTGATTTTAAAATGGAAAAAAACATTATTGACAGGAGACTGGAAGTAATGGAAAAAGAAGGTATCGAATTTAGAACAGGAGTCCATGTTGGTGTTGATATTACGGCAGCAGAACTCCAAAAGGAATTTGATTCCATCGTACTTTGTGGAGGTGCTACCGTTAGAAGAAACTTGCCTGTTCCAGGCGCCGATGCAAAAGGCGTGGTGCAGGCCATGGATTTTTTGCCCCAAAATAATAGAAAGGTGGATGGCCTACCGTACCAAGGAGATGAAATTTCGGCCAAAGGCAAAAAAGTAATCGTAATCGGGGGAGGCGATACTGGCTCTGATTGTATCGGAACATCCATAAGACAAGGGGCCATCTCGGTCACCAATTTTGAAATTATGCCCAAAGGAACGCCAGATAGGCCTGAGGGGCAGCCATGGCCCTTTTGGCCCATGCGACTGCGCACCAGTTCTTCCCATAAAGAAGGGGCCGAACGCATGTTCAGTATTTCGACCAAAAGGTTCAATACCGATAAAGATGGTAATTTGACCGGCTTGGTAACTACAGAGGTTGAATGGGTCACACAGCCCGGACAGCGCCCTATGTTGAAGGAAGTGGAAGGGACGGAAAAGGAATGGGAATGTGATTTGGTGCTTTTGGCCCTTGGCTTCACTGGTTCGGAAACCACGGTTGCCGACCAATTAAATCTGGAGATGGATGCCAGGACCAATATCAAGGCATCTGTGGATAATTACAAAACCAACGTTCCTGGTGTTTTTGCTGCCGGTGACCAAAGGAGAGGCCAATCGTTGATCGTATGGGCCATTTCCGAGGGGAGACAAGCTGCCCATTACGTGGACAAATATCTTATGGGAAAATCCGATTTGCCCTTAAAAGGGGAAGGTGACCTTCCAAGAGTATAGTTTAGCACATAAATCTCAACTAAACTTTCTGGCTCTCCAAGCTTCGGTTTGGGGAGTCTTTTTTTTATCCCTAAGGTTCATTCAGCTTTGTGGGCAATGAGATCATAACTTGCGTACCTGTTCCCCCTTGATTCAATTCTTGCAAGTCCGTTATGGTGATACTTCCATTACCTTGGTATTTTTTTGAAAAATGTTCCAATCGTTCCCGGGACAAAGAAATACCGACAGAATCATTTTTATGTACTTTCCGTTCTTTGATCTTACGGGATTTTGTCAACCCTATCCCATTATCCCTAATTTCAATCCTGATTTCCGCATCATTTGGTTTGTACAAGGAAACTTGGAGTTCCATGTCTGTTTTCTTGGGAGAAAGACCGTGCCAAATGGCATTTTCCAGAAAAGGCTGCAACAGCAAAGATGGAATTTTCAACCCGTTCAAAGCGATATCATCATCACAATGAATCTTAAAATGAATTTTATGGTTGAACCTTAAATTTTCAATGTTCACATATAATTCCATAGTCTCGAGTTCGTCCTTTAAGCTGGACTCCTTTTCCATGGTAGATGCAAGGATACGGCGTATCAACTTCGCGAACTTGTTCATATAGTAAACCGCCTTTTCCTTATCGTTATCTATAATGTACCGTTTGATGGAATTCAACGAATTGAAGATGAAATGTGGGTTCATTTGACTTCGGAGCGCCAAAAGCTTCAGTTCGGCCAGTTCTTTGTCGTATTGTGTTTTAAGGCCCTTCAATCGCTCCGCCTCTGCCTTGACCTCCATGGCCTTTACATTTTCTTCCAACTGTGCCTGCACCTTCAGCCGCAGGTCTTCGTTCTCCTTAAATTGGGCAATCAATCGCTCTTGGGAACGGTTTCGTTCGTCCAAGATCAATTTTTGTTTGTAGCCCAAGCCCAGGGAAAAAAGTACGTTCTCTAAAATATAGCCAACATATAATACACTATAGGCCCGTTCCACGGGTTCATCCAAAATCTTTAAATGTGTATAAATCGCCAATGAAGCGGCTGAAAATATCAAAAGTAAAAATGAACCGGAAATCATATAGTATTTGAGCGGACTGTCGACCTTAAAAAAAGGAATATAGATGATGAGCCCCAACAGAATCATAAGAATGGTAAAAACAAAATAACCTTTGAGCAAAATATCATAATCCCCCGTGATGAGATAGAGAACAATCAAAACCACACAATATAAAATCAATAGGTAGAGGGCGCGCATGATAAATCGGTTCCATTTTGGCAACGCTGTTTTTATATTCAAAAACTTTAGTGCAAAAACCGTGTAGAGTGCATAATATATTTCCACAAATACCATTGGATACCTTGCCACTCCTCGCACAGGCCATAAAAGATGATATAAAAACCCACCATCCAAATGGATCAGTTGGGACATGATGATAAAAAAAGTATAACCGCTGTAATAGAGATAGAGCGTATCCCTTTGCTGAAAATACAATAGGAAATGATAAACGGTCAAGCTGAAAAGAAATCCGAGGGTAAAAATAAAGAACCCATTTTGGAAGGGGTATAAATAAAAATACTCGAGATAGCCTTGTTCCAATGCCTTTTCAACCATTTAACATTTGTAATAGTTCGCCCTTTTTGGATCGGGAAACGGGCACATTGGTGCCATCGCATAAAACAAGGTATTGTCCATCTTGATTTACAAACTCGGTAATGGCGTTCAATCGAGCCAAATACGAGTTGTGCACCCTAAAGAAACCTTGTCCAAGCATATCCTCCAAATCTTTCAATCGTTTGCTGAACACTTCTTTTTCCCCATTTTCAAAAAAAACCTCGGTGTAATTTCCATCCGACTTGCAATAGAGAATATCATTTCTATCCACATATAATGTTTTGCCTGCCATGGGCAAGGCCAATCTTTTTTTGCCTTCCTCCCGCCATTCCGTGAACAGACCCTTGAGCTCCGAACCCAAAACATTTTTTTGTTTGTTGGCCCTAATTCGGTCAAGCGCCTCGATAAGATCGTCCGAATCTACGGGTTTGAGCAAATAATCAATCGCGTGCTGCCGAAAGGCCTTAATGGCATAGTTGTCATAAGCAGAGGTAATGATCAGGTCAAAACTTCGGTACTTGAGCATGTTCAGCATTTCAAAACCATCCATTTCCGGCATTTCAATATCGAGGAACACACAGTCCGGTTTTAAATAATTGATGGCCGAAATAGCCTCCCCTGGATCGGTAAATGTATCCAGTACCTTCACATCGGCGCAGAACCTTTCTATTTCCCATTGAAGGTTCTTGATGGCGTTGGATTCATCATCAACAATAATGGCCTTGATCATTTTTGGTGCAGTTAAGTCTTTTAAAGATAATCAATTACCCTTCAACCCCTACTGCAATCACATAACTGGTCCCTTTGAACACATAGTAGGCCGTATTTGTACAACAATTGGAAACCCTTTGTATGATGTGCCGGTTTTTACCAATTATAAAATATTGTTATTCAAATACATACGCATTTATCACAATTATAAAAATGTACACGGAAAAACGAAGGGCATTTTTAGCTTTGATACAGTTCTCCCACTAGATTTTTCGAATCAATTATAAACCGATATAACAAATAGTGCTTTCTTATGAGAACAATCCTTCTATTATCACTGTTGATTTTAGCACTTACCTCGTGCAAACAAAAGGAAAAAGCCAACCCCGCGGAAGACCCTTCAACAACCCAAATCGATTCTTTGAAAATGGGACAGGTAAATGTCTTGACCAAGAGCATGGAATTCTTTACCGCCGACACCCTCTATTCGGGCTGGAACACCTTTATGTATAAAAATCAATCCCCAGAAGTCCACTTTATTATGATGGACCTGTACCCCGAGGGCAAAACCATTGCGGACACCAAAGCTGAATTGTTACCACCTTTTAACGACGGAATGAAATACATCATGGAGAATAAAATGGACAGTGCAATGGTAGCATTCGGAAAAATTCCCGAATGGTACCAAGATGTACAATTTTTAGGGGGCACGGGCCTTGTTTCTCCAAAACATACTGCAAAAAGCACTTTTAATCTGGTGCCGGGCCGCTACATGATGGAATGCTACGTAAAAATGTTCAATGGGGAATGGCACACCTCCCATGGAATGTTGAAGGAGATTATCGTAAAAGAAGAGCGCACCGACCTACAACCTCCTGCACCTACCGCCACTGTGGAAATATCGAGTACTGGGGGCATAATACTGCGCGATAGCCTCATGGCAGGAAAACAAATCATCCGTACCAACTTTTTGGACCAAAAGGTATGGGAGCATTTTGTGGGCCACGATATTAACCTTGTGCAATATGACACCACAGCTTCATTGGATTCACTGGTACAATGGATGAACTGGATGGAGCCAAAAGGGTTGAGCACGCCAGCTCCCAAAGGATTTACTTTCTTGGGCGGAATGAACAACATTCCAGGTGGATCACATGGCTTTTTTGAAGTTGATCTTGTGCCGGGCAACTATGTCCTCATATCCGAGGTTCCTGAAGCAGACACCAAAAAGATGATGCGCACCTTCACCATAAACCCTTAACATGGAGGATATGAAAATCAAGTATACATGGGTTATCCTATTCTCGCTATCGTTGGCAACACCAACTCAGGCGCAATTTCTCAAAAAACTGAAAAAGAAGGCGGAACAGGCTGCGGAACGCACCATTTTGAACCGTACGGACGAGGAGGTGTCCAAAGGCACCAACAAAGGTATTGATGCCGCCACGGGAAAAGGCAACAACGGAACCAACCCAGATGGAACCGAACCCGAACAAATACAATATGAAAATCCATCAAAAAATATCAATTCAGAGGCCAAGCAGGCCTTTTACAGGGAGGATGTGATTGTAGACACCTATGATGATGAGAAGCAATCGACTACAACTAGCTATTTTGATGCGGATGAACTGGCCATGAAAATGACATGGACAGACCAAAATACCGGCAAACCGGCCCAGGCGTTCAATGACAGTGAAGGCTACTTCATTTCTTACAATGAGCATGAAGGGCGGTATGAAAAATCCAATTTACTTTCTTTGGGCGCTATGTCCATGATGGCTCCCACCATGATGATAAGTGCCTATAAACTGCCAATGGACCGTTTTATGGAAATAACCGAGGAGTTTCGTGATAAAGGCCTAAAGACAAATGCCTTTATGATGGTCGAATTCGCTTTCATGTATTCTCCCGACGACTTTAGGAACGGAGATTACCAAGAGTCCAAATCCCCTTGCCGTGGAAGTGCAAATTGCACAAAATTCAATGTGATTGCCGAAGGCTATGAAGGAAGCTATATTCTGTTCGATGAAAAAGACCGTCTGGCAGAAATCAACATCAACATGAAGAACAATCCCAATTTTGGGTCCAGCGAAGGGTATATTAAATACACTTACAAAGATTGCGAGGTAAAACTTCCTGCTGCCTTTGAAAAAAAGATGCTGGGACAAAATTTGATCGAAATGGGATTGGACCCAAATAAAAACTAAAGTTAAGAATATGAGACACACTAAAACTATTCTGATCATCGTCAGTTGCCTGGTACTCTCCGCAACGCACGCACAAAGTCTTGGAAGCAAACTAGGGGGGCTAATCGGAAAATCGGCCAAACTAAAGCCAGAAATGCTTCCCGAATCCTATGAGTTCAACTGGCTGTTCAAAACCATAATTAAGGACGGCAAGGGCAATGAAAGTAATATGGATTTTATGTTCATGGATGGTGATGTGGAATATTATGGAATGGAAATGAGCAATGAACAGCTAAAGAATCAAGGTCAAATGTTTGTGGTAACCGACCGTGGCCGAGAGATTTCCACGATGTTCATGATCAAGGGAGCCGGCAATACCGGTGAAAATATGGCCCAGATGATCTCCATGCCCGAAGAAGTATTACAAGGAGATGGTAAAATTGATGGTGGAGACTATACCTTTAATGAGTTGCCGCCAAAAGTGATACTTAACTACAACTGTAAGGGCATCCAAATGGAAAACGAAGACTACGCCATGACAATGTATTATGCAACAGATGCCCCAGTAAGTTTTTTCAAGGTTTTTGGAGATGACAAAAAAAGTGTCCCAAAGGGGTTTGACCCCAGAATGCTTGACCAGTTAAAAGATGGTCTGGTCATGGAAATGATCTGCACCAATAAGAAAAAAGACAAGTTCAGCTTTACCCTTACTGCACAATCCTTGGAGAGCAAAGAGATGTCCATACACCGAAAAGATTTTCAATTCATGAACGGTTTCATGGGCTTGGGATCAAAAAACTAGTCTAGATACGAGTAAAGGATGGGCAGTGAAACTTCAAGAAGACTATTCTTTCAACAATTATTGTTGGGAAGCGCCGGTATGGCCCTTTGGCCATCATTACAATCCTGCAAAAACAACAATCCTAAACTCAAAAAAGGTACTGGGAGTCCTCCCTTCAGTGTTTGGGAAGAAGTCATCGATGCCCTTGAAAAAAGTCCCGATAATTTGGTGGGTCAACGTAAACTGTTGATAGCTTCCAAGGACGTCACAGCCATGACAACTTTTGTTCGTGACAGTTTTTTAGTCTTACCAAGAACACAGGATTTTTTGCATGACATTGGCAGACACAGCATGTACGGAACAGAGGTGGCCTTGCGTTGCGGATTGGCCACTCCACGGGAAAAGGCCGAGATATTAAAAGAGATGCTCACCGAGGCAGGGTTTGAGGCCCGGGTAATCAGTGAACGAACCGAAATAACATTGGAGCGAGCCAAGGAAATTGTTTTTCATTCCAGGGCTCCGATTTTTGCTCCACCAGTCACCGATGAAAAATTAAGGGAATGGCAGAAAAAATTGGGGATATCATCAGAAAGTGGTTCGTTTTCGGAAATACTGGGCAACGAAGAGGAATCCATTGCGCTTGCCGATCATTTGCTAGGCCTCTTGGATGATAAATACATAAAGAACAATCCGGTAAACTTCAGGTTTGACCCAGCTGCAGTTCCATCCGTAGCCTACGTTGAAAATGGTTCGGAGAAATATGCACATATTTTTGACCCCGTTGTTGCTCCCGGAAATTTACATCCCACAAATACCGAAAAAAAATTTCGGGATGCCCAAGCTTTGAATCCCATCAAGGATGAGGAGGTCAAAATAACCGTCAATTGCGCAAACGCATTGAACAATTGGGACCGTACCGTACTGGTAGAAGGCACTTGGAAATCCTCGGAACTCATCGGAAATCAAATTCAAATACAATTTTTGAACAATATGGGGTTTACGGAGCAGGCTACCAAACCCATTTATCAAATAAGTAATTTCACCCCTTGTTTGGCACTCCAGGCCATTTCTAAGGATAAGGAGTATATGGAAAGTCGTTCCTTTTTGGGCGAGCCCATTACCTTGGAAGCAGAGCGACCCTTGACTAATTTGGAGCTTCTTAAAAATCCTGAAAATGACCTTCCTGTTCAAACTGAAGAAATAGCATTTTTAGAAATGAAAGCCGAACCCAAGACTTTTCCGAAGGTTCGACTGACCCTTTCCCCACGGGATGCCTCTGGAAAACTTGTGGAGGGAATCAAAGCAGGAAACTTCAAGATAACAGATAATGGCCAAGAGGTTACCGGGTGGCTGCAGCAAAATAGAATCGCACCACGAATCCTTTTGATGTACGATACTTCCCTGAGCATGCCAGAAGCCTATCGCAAAGAAGGAATCAAAATCTTTCTGGAAAATCTTAAAGAAGCCATTTACAAACAGTATCCCACTGCACTGATACAGCTACAGGAAACAGGGTCCAACATTTATACCTCACATTTAAAAGCGGCGCAATCTAACAGTGATCTTGTACTATACGCAACGGATGGCGACAATTTTGACACTTATGATCCCGCCTACAAATTGGTGTACGACACTGGGCCGCGTACCATTTATTTAAGTGTCAAGGATGATGATTATATGCTGAACAAAATCAAGGAAAATATAGATATAACCATTCTTCCGGCCAAAGATCAGTCCAAAATTATAATGGAGATCCAAAAATACATTCAGGACATCGAGTTCGCCCCCTATACCTTTACCTACAACGCCTTTGATGAAGCCGTTGAGCACGAGGTAAATGTCGATGTTCTGGATACTTCCATTCATACCAAGGCAACCTATCGATTTCCTGAGCCGAACACGAATATGGTGGGGAATAGGATGATCGGTCTTTATCTTGAGGTTAAAATTGGTTCGAGATCTCCCGTTAGAAGGGTGCTGGCAGGATGGGACAGTGAGGTTGAACGCTATAAATCCCCTAACAGGGAAATGGCGGAAGAAGTTCACGAAATGCTTTTGGGAGGAGCCATAATGGCCATAGAGCGCGAAGGGCCCACACTATCCTTACAACTCACTGAGTACCTAAAGACCTTGATGAGTCACCGAAAGTGGTTCGAAGCACTTCAAGAGGACGATATTCCCACAGCATTGGATGCCCTGCAACAGGGAACCCTAAATTATCCCCCGATTCTTTTGAGCATGATGCAACCCCTGCCCAAATTGGTCACGGCCACTTCGGTAACATATCCCATGGGGCACCGAATCGGGCTCTTCAAAATTAAACCAGCCCTATACCAAGAAAACTCTTTGCAGTCTTTTGATTTTTTACCAACCTCCAATTACACAACCATCACAAGGGATGGTAATTCGGCCTTTGAGGTAACAACAAGGAAAACGGCGGCCTTGGCCATACTTGAAGCTCGTGTTTTCAACATCAGTGCATATTCTCAACTTAAGGGGAGAAACCTGTCTTTAAACAGGGAAACAAGCAACGATGAGCGTTATAACACCAAGGCGCTAGGAGAGGAGAACACCTACTTTAGACAACGTATTTTTGGAGGTTCCATTCTAAAATTCTTTGATGCTTTGGCTAAGAAAAAATCCTTTTGGCAAATCGACCCGCGCACAGGGGAACTTTATGGAGTTTTGCCGGACATGAGCGGAGGAGGGGCGGCAGAAACAGAAGCTAGTTTAAAGGCGCTACAAGATGTGATGGATGGCTATGAAGATGTACTCAACCGAATGAACCTGATGCTGACAGTTACGGGAGTAGGTACTATGCCCATCGGAATCGTTGCTGCTTACAGCCTGGTCTTGGTAAAATTATATGCTCTGGCCTCACAGGCCTTGATTATTATGGATGCTAGCGGAATGGATGAAGATATTGCCGCTGCCTTACAAAAACTGGCATGTAACGTTTACAAAGAAATACTATATAGCTCTTTGGGCAGAATTGGGACAGCTGGAAGTGCTATCGAAGGTTTGATCTCTACTATGGGAGGTAATTTTAACTTTTTTGACTGTAACTAATTTGAACATCATATCTACTTTTCCTTTTAAAATCGTGGCCTTTCTTTGATGTGGAAAAAAAATAAAAGAGATTAAATAAGCGGTCCAAGAAACTATAGGACTAGTGGAAATGGCCGTTAAAGAAGCTTCTAATTCTCCAAAAGCATTGAACTATTTTGAAGAGCTTGCCAAAATTACCTTCCTGACCGAGATAGAGTCCAATCCTATTTTTACAGAAGATTTGTTGAGTTAAAACTTGACCATTTTAACAAGAGAAGCCTATCAGAATATGACAAAAATGATAATGGAACGGGGAAATCAAAGTAAGGGAGACTTTATTCAAACCTCAAAACAAATTGGTTATCAGGTATCTTTATAAAAATCGATACGCGATTGACATTAAAAGTCAAAATCTTACTCGGAGAACTATTTGAAAAAGTATAGGAGGGTTAAATCTGTAGTAACTCGTGTGGTTTAACAAAACAAAAAAAGGCCCTTCACTTTTGTGAAGGGCCTTGAGGAAGGCGGCGACCTACTCTCCCACCTGGTGTGGCAG
>NZ_JAUZVX010000005.1:0-235465 GCF_033441595.1 Flagellimonas crocea
ATTCAGTTCACCTTTGCCAACGTGCCCGACGGGGACTATACCATAGCCTATGACGGGGGAAGTTTCCCAAACGTGGCAGTGAGCGGGGGGACGGCCACCGTGGAAGACCTGCCAGCGGGCAACTACAGCAACCTGAGCATTGCCGTGGGTAGCTGTGCATCACAACAAGATCCCGATGTCGTGCTCTCATCACCGGACGCCCCCACCATAGCCGCCGTGCCCGTACAGCCCTCAACATGCGGGGCCAGCGACGGACAGATACAGTTCACCTTTGCCAACGTGCCCGACGGGAACTATACCATAGCCTATGACGGGGGAAGTTTCCCAAACGTGGCCGTATCATCCAACGCCGCCACAGTAACGGGGCTACCAGCCGGCAACTACAGCAACCTGGCCATTGCCGTAGGTAGCTGTGCATCACAGCAAGGTCCCGATGTCGTGCTATCTGCTACTGGCTTTACTATAATCACTAATGTTCAAAACGGAACTTGTCTAGAAAGTAACAATGGCTCTGTTTCAATAATAATTGGAGATGCTGTTTTCCCTGTTACGGTTCAGCTCAACAATATGGAACCTATGATTTTCAATACCAATTCATTTTCCGTAGACGATTTGTCACCTGGAAATTATGAGTTGAGCGTGGTTGATAGCATGGGTTGTCAAACCAATACAGGCTTTGAAATTCAAGCTGGCGGCCCTAACCTAGATGGTTCAGTGGATGTAATGTATTTGTGCGAGGCAAACTTACCGTCGAATAGAATCCTTGTGACTTTATCGGATCCGTCAATTAGTAATGATGTGCTCTATTCCATGGATTCTACGAACGCCAACGATTTCATGTTAAGTCCAGATTTTGAAAACATCAGTCCAGGAAATCATAGTTTGTTCATAATGCACAACAATGGTTGTTTGGCAGAGATTCCTTTTGAGGTTGAAATTGTTGAACAATTGGAAATGACTTTGACTAGTGAGTACGTGAACGAAATAACTGCAACGGTTACTGGAGGAACAGCTCCATACACCTACTATTTTGATGATAATAGTGGAACTTCTTCGAACACATTCAACATCGATAGAAGTGGAACTTTTGTGGTCAGAGTTGTTGACAACAAGGGTTGTGAGATTATCCAAAGTATCACTATGAACTTAGTTGATGTTACCATTCCTGACTTCTTTACCCCGAACAATGATGGAAAAAACGATACTTGGGGGCCTAGAAATGCAGAATTGTTCCCAGATATTGAGACCTACATTTTTGACAGGTATGGAAGGAAACTGATCATCACGGGGCCGACAGAAGAGTGGAACGGGGAATATGATTCCAAACCAATGCCTTCCGGGGATTACTGGTATATCGTAAAGTTAAATGATGGGTCTGGACGGGAATTCGTTGGCCACTTTACATTATATAGATAAAATTAACTGATAAATGAAGAGAGTTTTAATTTTCTTAATATGTATGAATCTGTATCTCGTGAAGGGACAAGAGCTGACCATACCGCAATTGTCCCAGTACCTATCGGATAATTCTTTTTTAATGTCACCAAGCTTTGCCGGCATTGGGGATTATGTAAAGGTCAGGATGAATGGCGTGACACAATGGGTGGGTATCCGGGACGCTCCGGACACCCAATCGTTGTCGGCCGATGTTAGGTTGGGCAATAGATCTGGCATTGGAATGGTAATCTATAACGATTCCAATGGAGAAACAAAGCAGCGGGGAGGTAAGGTGGCTTTTGCTCACCATCTTACCATCAATAAGTATGATGAAAAATACTTCTCTTTTGCACTGTCCTTTAATCTCAATCAAATTAGAATCGACATTGAAAATTTTGATCCCAATGACGATTTAGCAATTGATAACGATAGATCTTCGAGCAACCCAAATTTTGACGTGGGCACTTTGTACAGGAGCGGGGGATTTTATTTGAGCGTCAATGCATCCAATATTCTTAATAAGGAATTTAAAAAGTTCAATCCAATATATGAACCGAATACCTTAAGAAACTATTACATCTATTCAGGGTATCGGTTTAGAAAAAGTAGGCAGGCAGATTTTGAAATAGAACCTTCGGTCTTTTTTCAATATTTTGAAAGTGATGGAAGGTCCATTACGGATATCAATACCAAGTTTAAATGGTATGATTATGCAAATTATTATTACGCCGGTTTCACCTATAGATTTTTGAACGATCAAGTTGGCGCTCCTTTATATCTAGCACCGATTATGGGACTCAAAAAAGGTGATTTTTATTTTGGTTATTCCTATCAGGTGATTATGACCGAAGTTTTGGGGTATTCATCTGGCACCCATGTTTTTACCTTAGGAATTGACCTCTTCCAAGGAGTTTCGAACTGTAGTTGCACTTATTAAAATTTAAATTAAACACTTTATGATTATGAGAGTATATTCTAAGATTATGGAAAAATTAAGCTTAATGCTTTTTTTTACCACATTGATTATTTGCCTATCCTGCAGCAAGGATGAAGATGGATCTTTTGGCAACGGCTTGGAGGAAATAAAACTATCCCTCAACACCAAAGACACTATTATTCATGTAACCGTAGATAATTATAAGATTCCGATTTATTTATCCCTTCCCAGCAATTGTGACAATCAAACTTATCCGGCAGTTGTAGTTATGCATGGTTCCGGTGGAATGTGGTCCGATGATGATCCTGATACTAAAAAAATGTCAAGCCAAAGTCGAGATTGGCAGGAGATTTTTGAGAATAACTGTATTGTTGCTGCATTCGTTGACAGTTACTCTGGAAGGGGTGTGAAGGAAAGGACCGGAAAGTGGACAAGCGCGCCCGACAATTTTAGAATCAGTTCGCAATTTGTCCGTCCCAAAGATGCCAATATCGCCTTGGAGGTACTTAAAGGCTTAAAATTTAGTGATGGTAAGTCTGTTGTAAGACCACAGGATATTGGAATATTGGGCTTTTCCGATGGGGCCAGCGCATTAGCTGCAACATTGTACGACACCAGTAACACACCTGCAGATTGGGAATGGACGCAAAGCTTTGATGGAAAAGATTATGATTTTTCTTCGGGAGTACTACCTCCTCAACCAAAACCAAAAAATGGTTTCGCCGGAGGAGTGTTCTACTATGGTGGATCTTCAGGGTATGGTTATTGGGGAACGGGGCCTTGCAATGAAGACGCCTCCAAAGAAAATATTTACCAACCTTATGCGCCCATATTATATCAACTCCCTTCGAAGGGATACCTGACCGAAAACAATCTTTGCATGGTAGATTTATTAAAAGAAAAAGGAATACCTGTAGAGCTTAATATTTATGACGGTGTTGGACATGGATTTGACACAGACGACAATAGCCAAAGCTCTCTAGCTAGGACCAAGACAATAATTTGGTTTAAAACCCTATTGCACATCAATGAATAAAAAAGCCCAATAGCAACTTCTCTTTCAATGAGTGTTTTTTGACAAGACACTTATTACACTTCTTTTCAAATCATGGCCGCTAAATAAAAACTGGCCATCTAAAGGAAGGAAACAAAAACCTTCAACCTCCAAATAAAAGATTGAACCAATGGCCCAAATAAAGGGCTAAAATCAGAACACCTAAAATTAATTGACAATGAAGGAAAATTTTCTAGAAAAATGGATCTTAGACCTTATAAAGTCTGAATACGAGTTTGGAAACATCCCTAAACATGCAAATTACAAACTCCGTGAACGGATGGATGATTTTATAGAGGTGACCATTGAATGGATGGACTCGAACAACAACAGTCACAAAACTGTTTATCATGCAAGAGCCTATGGAAAAATTAAAGTGAACAGTAGTTTGGAGATTGACAAGGACCCCATTTTTGAACTTGAGAACTATTACACTTTAGAAATTCACACCTACGTAAATCACATTAAAAGAAATTACAGCACTCGGAAGATTGCGAATTATGATGTTATGGGTGTCATAGGGCAATTGGAAAATACCGGCGATTCAAATGAAAACAATTAGTCACTTTTTGAGAACGAACTCGGTAAAATTGACCAAAATGATGTTTTATCAGAAAATTCTAAACTGTGTAATCCTCTTTTGAAGCGATGCATTGTCCGTTTTTATGCCAAAACGCTTTAAATAAGGATAATACGATGGTATTTCGTCCTGAAAAAGCAACATTTAATCGATGTGTTTTCATTCGTCAATTGAGAGTGCCAATCCGTCCATTGGTGGCCCAGACCTCCATATATTCTTCGTTATTTTAGGTATGATTTAAGTTCCCAGATTTTAAACCTAAAAAATGTTGTTATGCAATTGTTGACCATAATTTGGACTTTGGTATGTGCAGCCTTGATAATCGGCTACCCTATCTATCTTTTGAGGAAATCAGCTTCTCTCATAAAAAACCATGAGGAGCAATATAGACCTCGAAGGAGCAAAACAGTAGAGTTACTTTCTTTTGACATCAGGGAGCAATTGCCTGGTTGGTCCTTTACTTTGGAGGTACCCCAGATTACTGAGGAAATACTTGAGAACAATGCCATCCTGTTCTATCTGGAATCTGATAGTTCTTGCTTAAAGCTTCCTTTAAAAAATGCAAAAATCGGGTATACCGCCAAGGTTTATAAAAACGTGGGCAAGGTCTATGTAACATTTAAATCCATAAAAGATGGAGTCTCGAACTTTTATGTTCCTACATGGCACTTGAGAAAACTTAAAGTATTGATCATTAAATCGAATGACAAGAAAACTTACCAGGACTGGAACATTGATCCGAACAAATCAGTAATCCATAAAAATTTGACCAAAGCAGGAATAAACATCAATGATTATGAAGATGTGCTTGGATATTTCAGCAATATCGCTTCAATAGATTTTAAAGGACATTTTGTTGCAAAAATGCCTAAGCAAAAATCCTTCATATCTGTAATGCACAAGCAACAAAATGAACAAGAGTTTTATCACTCTGCTTAAATATAATCAACGAGGTCAGACTATTTAGTGTTCTCCTGTAACGTAATGTGGGATTTTCCCTTAAAAAGGATGTCCCACTTTACAAAAATCCAAGCTCCCTATAATTTTCATGAACTCAAACTGGTTATCCGTAAACCCAAAAGGCCTATACGTCAAATGAGGGCGATTTGTTTAAGCCAACCATAGTAGATTTAACCCATGAATTAGATATAAAATTAGGCCGTACAGATGAACCTCGAGTTCTTGCCTTTGATTCTGGCGATAAAGGTAGTGCGGCCTAAAGTTTTATATAATTTCTCTTATTGATTATACTCACCATTAGTAATTCCTTCAGCTGAGAGCAAGTATGGGGTTATGCTGCGCAACAGTTCTTATTAGGAATGAAAGTGGTGAGTTAATTTTTTAAGAACCTTAACATGACCTATTTTCCGTATTTTAGAGTAAATAAAATTACAAAAATTAGGTTTTAAGGTCGTAATTGTTACTTCCCCCGAAAAAATGCTTAATTTAATAATGGTGAAGCAAATCTCATAATTGTGTGCCATGGTTAAAACTCAAAACACACTTTAATGTGGCCTAAACCAAAAATGATTCTGGTAACGGTCTAAACAACTATATATACAATATGAAGTATGGGCTCTCTAGAAACTACGAATCTTTTTTGTTCAGCCCTTTTGAGCACAGGATAGAACATCCCTAGGAACCAAATATATAAATAATAATCAATTTCTTATATAAAATGAAAGAAAAATCTTTTTAAAAAATCAATCAAGCTAAAAAGTCAACTACTCTAAATGCAACATTCGATAAATAAAGTTACCCTCACAATGAACAATTCATATGTTGCTTTGCTATTTCTTCTTTTTATATCCTTCTTTAAAGGGGCCTCCATCTCGGCTCAGAGTGTTTCCGATGATAGAGCCACCAAAGAGATTCCCACCACCTATTTTAAAGACACCCACAACAACCTGGACATTGGTGATATTTTGGGCCATGATTATTCATTTGAACCGTTCAACCATAATTCCATAGATGATCTTGACGCCACCTACTGGGTACGTCTCGATTTTAAAAGTGAATTGGATACCTTGGAAACACAGGACGAATGGACACTAAGAACTTTAAATTTTGGTGAAGCCACGCTGTACCATCAAGATAAGGGCACCATACAAAAAAAGTATTTTGGAAAATTCAACGGTTCCAACGACCGACTTTCCGTTGGTCACAATAATGGAGTTGATTTTAGTAAACCGGATTTAATCGATAGCCGCTATCTTTATGTAAAAGCCAAGGCCCAATCTTTTCCGAGAAAGGTGACGTTTCAATACTTATCGGCTGGTGCAAACCGTTTTTATACGCAGTATTATACCCAAGATGATTTAAGGGCCATTTCCTTTCATCAGCTGTTCCTGGGAGCCTGCCTGATTTTCTTCCTGACCTTTTTGGTCATGTATTTCAATATTTTTAGGCTGGAATTCCTTTTCTATGCCCTGTATGTTCTCTTTTTGGCAATATACTTGGGAGGCCCCTACATTAATCCATCCATATTCGATTCCAGAATGGGATATTGGACCATCATCATTTCTCAGGTCGCCATCAATCTTTTTTATGTGCTCTTTGCCATTTATTATCTCGATACCCGAAAAAATTATCCAGAACTCCATGCATTGCTATATACTATAGTTCCCATATTAATTTTGCTAATCCTAGCGGACTACGTCGCTTTCAGGTTGAATGAATTCATGGCAAAGCATTATATCTTGACCTTTCAAAGGGTTATAATGACGGTCCTAGGTTTATTTTCCATGCTCTACCTCCTATTGAAGGCAAAAAACAAGCTGGCATACTTTATTGTAATAGGATCCTTTTTTTATATGATGGGCGCATTGGGATTTTTGTTTACATTGAACCAGTACCTGATGATCATCGGTGCGGTTATCGAGATACTTCTGTTCTCATGGGCCCTCGCCTATAAAATAAAACAGGATTACGAATCCAAATTAAACCTTCAGCACCAAGTCTCCTTAAAAGAGATTACGGCACTCCGCTCCCAAATGAATCCCCATTTCATTTTCAATTCTTTAAATTCCATTCAACATTTAATTCTTAAGGACGATAAAGTCTCGGCACTCTCCTATCTCTCAAAATTTGGAAAGCTTACAAGAAACGTGCTTGAGAGCTCCAACATGTCCACCGTAACGCTTGATGAAGAAATAAGCCTATTAAAATCCTATTTGGAGCTAGAATCATTGCGGTTCAATAATTCCTTCCAATACACTATTGAAATTGACGAAAACATTGATACCAAATTTATTGAAGTTCCTTTGATGCTCATTCAACCATTTGTGGAAAATGCTCTTATTCATGGATTAATAGGCAAAAAGGAAGGAGAAAAAATTCTGAACCTTCGTTTTTTAAAAAACGGTGATTTCCTTGTTTTTCAAATTGAGGACAACGGCATTGGCAGGCACCATAATATGAGTGAATCTTCCAAATCAGAACAAAAATCCCATGGAATGAAAATCACCCAAAAGAGATTAAAAATGCTAGATCCAAATAATCAGGACAAAAATGACGTTGAGATTACAGATAAATTCGACGCCAATGGAAACCCAATGGGTACCAATGTGACAATAAGAATATATAACCCCTAATAAATAACCTTATGATTTTAAAGGCAGTAATTATCGAAGATGAAAAGCACAGCAGGGAAACCCTGAAATCCATGCTTGAGGAATTCTGTAAAGGTGTACAAGTGATTGCCATGGCCGGCTCCGTTGAGGAAGGTGTAAAGGTATTGTCCATTTACAGTCCCGATATTGTTTTCTTGGACATTGAACTACAGTCCGGGGTAGGTTTTGATGTACTCAACCAAATAAAGGACCCCAATTTTGAGGTTATTTTCACCACCGCTTTTGAAAAATATGCCATTAAGGCCATAAAGTTCAGCTCGCTGGATTATTTGCTTAAACCAATAGATTTGGATGAGCTGCAACAGGCCGTGGAAAAGGCAAGGACCCGAATGGATACCAACGTGTACAGGGAACAACTGGACACCTTGATGCAAAGTGTCAACAAGGGGAAATTAAGGCCTGAGAAAATCTGTTTGGCCACCACTGCCGGGATGGAGTTTATTGCCATAGACGACATCATAGCCTGCAAAGCAGACGGCTCTTATACCTGCTTTATGTTGGAGGACGAAAACACACTTTTGGTGAGCAAACACCTCAAAGAATATGAAAACCTTCTTGCGGAACACCAATTTATGCGCATTCACAATAGTTACGTCATCAACCTGAAGAAGGTGAAAAAATATGTGAAATCCGATGGAGGTTATCTTATTATGAGCAACGATCTTGAGGTAAACATTTCGCCCAGAAAAAAGGACGATCTGATAGAAGCCATGAAAAAGTTATAGGGTTCATTTCTTTTTTTGCACCAAACCTTTGGTGAACTCGTTCAAGGCCTCCACCTTTTCCTCAAAGTCACCCTTTAAGGTTTTGCGGTACTCGTTCAAGTTGTTCACGAGGTCATCAATGTTCTCGGGTATTACATCCTCAAAAAATTGACGCAGGCGCTTTGCCGTAGTCGGGGATTTGCCATTGGTGGAAATAGCCACTTTAACATTGCCCTTGGTCACGATTCCACCCATATAAAAATCACAAAAGGGCGGATTATCCGCTACATTCACCAATTTGCTCAGCTTTCTGCAATCGTGGTACACCTGCTCGTTTACCTCAGGCCTATCGGTACAGGCGACCACCATATGCTTTCCCTGTAAATACTTCTCTGCATATACATCCTTGGTAATCTCGACATTGTGCTTTTGGGCCAATTCCAAGGTGTCGGATAAAAACTCAGGAGCCACCATTTGTACCTGTGCGTTGGGACTGGATTTCAATAAAAAAGTCAATTTTTCCAATCCAACGTTCCCTCCTCCCACAATAAGTACATTTAGGTTGGAAACTTTCAAAAAAATAGGATATAGCTCATTCCTTTCCATAGCAAATCAATTTTAGCAACATACACAAAGCTAAAGATACTGACTATTTCTGGCCAAAGAATAGGACGTATTAAAATGTGGGCGCCTCCTTTTGTTTTTTGGGGGATTTGAACTCGTAGCGAATAAAAAGCTCATGGGATCCACCGGTATAGCCCGCCAAATTGGAGGTTGTGAGGTCGTATGCATAACCGGCACTAAAATTTGGGTTGATCTGCATGCCCAGCAAGGTGGAGAAAGAATCGTCCCAGCGATAGGCCAACCCAAAAGTGAAGGTTTCCCTGAGCATGGCATTTACCGAAACATCGGCTATGATCGGGGCTCCAGGTACCCATTTCACAAAGAAGGCAGGCTTTAGCTTTACATCCGGTGTCAAATCCAAAACTTTGCCCCCTATAAAGTAATAGTGCAAGCGTTCCGCAGCCACTTCTTGTTCTTCGCCATCATAATGCTTTTGTGAAAAAAAGTTAGGTATGGCAAAACCCAAATATCCTTTCTTGGTATCATAGAACAATCCTGCCCCAATCGTAGGGAAGAACTTGCTCTTTATATTGTTTTGAAAGGCCATATCCGAATCTTCGGTGAGTCCTTTTGAAAAATCTACGTCAAAAATGCGACCGCCAAGCTTCATCCCAAAAGAAAGTTTTCTGTTGGCACTATCCAATTGAATGGTATAGGAAACATTTCCGTCCAACGATATCTCCGAGGAAGGTCCCAGTGCATCTCGAGAGATAATCCCTCCCACCCCAAGTTTATTTTCCAATGGTGTGTCAACCGCAAGCACCTGTGTATTGGGAGCACCATTGATGCCCACCCATTGCGAACGGTGCAGCAACAAGGCGGTCAAATGTCCATTGTTACCGGCAAAGGCAGGGTTAACACTCATGGTATTGTACATGTACTGGGTAAATTGGGGATCCTGTTGTGCATGTAAGGAAATTGAGCACAAGAGAAGAAGCAGCAAACACAATTGCCTATACCCCTTCGTTCTATGTTTTAATGATACAATTCCCATTTTTATCTGTTTAGATACAACCAATCCGTTCGCGGTTCCGAGCCATCTCCCAAATCCAACACATAATAGTAGGTGCCTACGGGCAGCTGATCTTCGGGTTGAATCATGGCACGTCCGTTCGGCGTCCCGTCCCAATTATTTTTGTACGATTTTGTCTGGAATACAATATTCCCCCATCTGTTATACACCTGAAGTGTATTATTTGGATAGCGATCCAAGCAATCAATCTTGAAATAATCGTTTACACCGTCCCCATTTGGAGAAAACTCGTTATAGACAACCAGGCAACTTGGTTCCACGAATGTTTCGGCCATATTATTGCTTTCATCTGTGTCCCATTGATCTACATAGACCAAACCGACCCTGTTCATATAATCATCTATATCCTTGACCTCGACCGTAAGCGATAATGTCGCTGTTTCAGAAACGGCAAGGGATTCAATTTCCCAAAAAGATGACTCGGCATCATAAGTTCCTGTCGATGTTTCAGAACTGATAAAATCATACCCCAAAGGCAGTTCTTCCTGTATCCCTAAATTCGTGGCGTTATCCAAACCTTGATTCGTTACAGTGATTTCAAAAACTACTACGTCCCCTATATTGGGCGTGGCATTGTCCACACTTTTGGTGATGGAGATATCCGTGGTTTGAGGCACTACAAAAGCAGTTGCTTCATCATCATCGGAAATGCCATCGGCAAAATCATCCTCATCCGTCCCTGTTGATGAATCGCTGTCAGGGTCAGGATACAAGCTTGCCGAAACAAAAGCCTCGTTCAAATATTCATCTTCAATACCTGTTAGTGCATTGACCACGGCCAAAATTTCCAAACTTTCGGAATCTTGATTTAAAATAGTTCTGTTTACTTGCCATATTCCTGTTGCCGCATTGTAAACACCGGCAGTTGAGCTATGTGAGTCGTAGGTGTACCCTGAGGGCAGCATATCGGTCACCTCAATGTTTCGGGCATCGGACGGGCCATTGTTGGTTACGCTGACCACAAAACGAACCACATCGCCCACGTTGGGGTTCTCATTATCAACCGTTTTGGAAAGGGACAGATCGCTCAAACCTCCAGGAACCGGGATAACGGTGGATTGATCGTCTTCAGCACCTAAATTGTTGTTCGGTGTGGAATCAGGGTCGTAGGTATCCAAAGCAATCAGTTGGGCCGTATTCTTATATTCGCCACTGGACCTTATTATGGCCCTTATTTCCAAAGTTTCCATTTCGCCGTTCCCAATGGCAGGCAAATCCCAAGAACCCGCAATTTCATCGTACAATCCAGATGAAGTTGTTGCGGAAACAAATTGGTAACCGTTCTCCAGTTCATCTTCAACAATCAAGCCTGAAGCATCGTTCGGGCCGTCGTTGGTCACTTGAATCGTAAAAATGATCTCATCCCCAACTTCGGGATTCATATCATTTACTGTTTTCGATACTGAAATGTCCGTCACATGTCTCGGCGTTACCGATTGTTCGTCTTGATCGTCTTCTGATAGTATGTTGTTGTCCGGCGTGGAATCGGCATCAAAAAAGGTCGCATCCACAACTTCCGATCTAAATGTATAATCTCCGGATGTATTTACTTCGGCAACTATATTGATTTCCGTTTGCGCTCCAAGCCCGATGGTGCCCACATCCCAAATACCATTATTGGGATTGAACACGCCACCTGAATCGTTGGAGATATAAGTAAATCCATTTGGCAATATGTTCTCCACCTCTACTCCTATAGCGTCACTTGGACCCTGATTAACTAGGGAAACCGTAAAAACCACCTCGGTTCCCACATCAGGAAATTCGTTGTCTACACTAACATCAAGAGCCAAATCAGCGGATGGAATGGGCGTGGTACCAGCGTTGTCCTGATCATTTTCAAAGACATTGTCGTTGTTGGGAATTGAGTTGGGATCATATTGGTCGGAAGCAAAAACTTCCGTCACATTAAAATAATCCCCTGTATTGTTCACTGTGGCCACAATGGTCAAGGTTTCAGTGTTTCCATCGGCAATGTCGCCGTTGAGTACCCAAAGTCCGGAAGATGCACTGTAAACCCCTGCCGTTGTCGAATGCGAAGTGTAGCTATACCCATCCGGCAATAAATCCATCACTTCAACGCCCGTGGCACTGCTGGGTCCGAGGTTTGTGATACTAATGGTAAAAATGACATCTTGTCCAACATAGGGACTCAAAACATTCACCGACTTTCGCAAAAGAAGGTCGGCCACAGGAATTACAATCGGTTCGATTGTCTGTTGGTCGTCTTCCGATTCGTTGTTGTTGTTCGGTGTGGAATCTATGTCCTGTTCCGCTACGTTGGTCAATTCAGCGGTATTCCTGTAATCTCCGGTTGCCAAAACAAGAACGGTCATCACCAGGGTTTCTGACCCTCCACTGGCAAGATTTCCGACGACCCATGACCCGTTTGTTCCATTGTAGGTACCGGTTGAGGCAGTTGCATTCAACAATTGATAGCCCGTTGCCAAAACATCGGTCACCACAAGATTAGTGGCATTGCTAGGACCATCATTCTGTACGGTAACGGTAAAAACAATTTCCTCCCCTACTTCAGGTATAAATTGATTTACGGTTTTGCTAAGGGAAATATCTACCAACGGTTCTGGAACTATCGAAACTTGGTCTTGATCATCCTCTCCGGGTTGGTCATTGTTGGGTGTGGAATCCACATCGGTTTGGTCATGGCCTGTTATTTCAGCCGTATTGTTGTAATCTCCGGAGGCATTTACTGTAGCCCGTATGCTAAGACTGGTGGTTCCTCCGCTTGCCAAAGAGCCCACGTTCCATATTCCAGTGACCTCATCGTACGTACCGCCACCATTATCGGACTCATAGGAATATCCCGAGGGCAACAGATCGGTCACTTCAACAGAGGTCGCCTCACTGGGACCATCATTGGTCACGGTCAGTGTAAATCTTACATTGTCGCTCACCAAAGGGGGAGACTTGTCAATTTGCTTTATCAACGATAAATCGATCAATGGTTCAGGAACCACAGCCACAGTTGCCTGATCGTCTTCCGAAGGGACTCCATTCGATGGGGTGGAATCGATATCGTAAGCATCCGAAGCTAGTACTTGGGATGTATTGGTGTAGTTTCCCGTGGGATTTACCAGAACATCGATGGTCAAGGTCTCCGTAGTCCCATTTGCTATATTGTTGATGTCCCAAAACCCATTGGCAGGGTCATAAGTACCGGAGGTCGCCGAATAGGAGACAAAACTGAATCCTGACGACAACTGGTCCTCTATCCTTACATTGGTTGCGCCATGCGGCCCATCATTGGAAACTGAAATCTCAAAACTTATCTGTTCGCCTACATAAGGGGACAAATCTCCGCCGACAACGAACTTGGTCAATGAAAGGTCCGCTTGAAGCGGAGCGACCACCAAACTATCCTCATCATCTTCACTCTGGTCCCCATCATCGTTGTTAGGGGTACTGTCAACATCCAATTGGTCCGCAGAAACAACTTCTGCGATATGCGTATACTCTCCTGCGTTCCCGGTAGGTGTTTGCACGGTGGCATTAAAATTTAAAGTCTGTGTATTGGCTCCTACGGGAACATTGATTCCCACCCAACTTATCATTTGGGCACCGTTGACGGATCCAGAGTTATCGATTGCCGTAATATTGGCAAATCCTTCGGGCACCGAATGTTCTATGGAAATCCCTGTGGCATCGGTATCACCAAAATTGCTCAGGTTGATGGTAAAAGTGACCACATTGCCAATATCGGGCTGTGGGTTGCTCGCGACAATCCCCATTTCCAAATCAATCCCTTCAATGGTAATACCAACCGTATCGGAAGCCTCATCGCAAGTGGCATCGTTCACCGTCCACTCGAAAATATATGTGCCCAATGTGGCATTTAAAACTTGGGTGTTCGGGTCGTTTACATCATCAAAGGTTATCAAGTTCGGTCCGGACAACTGCAGCCAACTTCCCGTTCCGACCGGCGGTGTATCCGCATTTAAAAAAACGGATGTCACCTGTGAAACAGTTTGATCGGGACCGGCATTGACCGCACAAGCCTGAGCATGCCCTTTTTGAAGCGAGATAAGCGCTAGAAAAACCGCCAATAAAGAACACCTGAAAATTAGGGAGGTTTGAGGTTTGGTCATAGTTTGGATGATGAGGTCTACCTTACATAGTAAGACATACCCAAACTTATCAAGAACGGGCTAGAATGGAGAAGTTATGTTGTATGCAAAGATGGTTTTGTTGTGAAATGGCACATAATTGATGAAAGAATTACCTTATTTTTCTCATATATCTTCCATCATTTTTCAACTCCGAGATCAGAGCATAGAAGCAATTGCCCAAACCTTGGGACACATTTTAAAAATAGTGAATCCATTTAAAGAAAAAAAGCCCCGATTTCTCGGGGCTTCAAGGTTTTTTTAAAGTTGGTTATGCTTCACAGCTTACGCAATCCTTCTTTTGTTTGAATTTTTGCGCAGCATTCATGCTATGTTGGTAGTACAAGGATTTTAGACCCAGTTTCCATGCGGTCACATGTATCTTGTTGATATCTTTTGTCGGCATATCCGGGTGTACAATGATATTCACCGATTGTCCTTGATCGATATGGTTTTGCCTGTTGGCCGCTTGGTAGATGATATCCAACTGGTCCAACTCGGAATAGGTTTTAAAGACAGCCTTCTCTTCTTCGGTCAAAAAGTCCAAATGCTGTACAGAACCATCCATATCCCTGATACTCTTCCATACTTCGTTGGTATTCTGCCCTTTTTCTTCGAGCAAATCCATTAAAAACGGATTCTTGATGGTCGTTTTGATCTTGGCAATGTCCTTTACGTAGCAGTTGGACCAAATGGGCTCTATTCCCTGTGATACCTGACCTAATATAAAGGCAGAGGACGTCGTTGGCGCCACTGCGTTCAATGTTGCGTTTCGTCTTCCATAGCCCTTTAGAACATCCGGCTCTCCAAAACGTTCCGCCAATTGCTCGGATGCCTTGTAGGAACGTTCTTTGATTTCCCTAAAGATCTCACTGTTCAAGTTATAAGCTTCTTGGCTGTTAAAGGCCAGTCTCTTGGACTGCAACAATGAATGCCATCCCAGGGCACCTAGGCCCAAAGAACGGTTTTGCTTGGCAAAGTTGTAGGCCCTTTCCATAAAGAGGAAAGTTTGTTTGTCATCACGATCGGATGAATCCCTGTAAGCCTCCAATTTTTCAATAAACTCGGTAATCACGGCATCCAAAAAGTGAACCATGGTCTCCACGGCATCGGTCTTCTTCCATTTATCGTAGTGCAACAGGTTGATACTGGACAATACACAAACAAAGGACCAATCATCGTTGGACGGCAACATGATCTCCGTACAAAGGTTACTGGCATATATGCGATGTCCCTTATCCTTGTACACGTCTACCGCACCATCGTTGGCGTTATCCGTAAAAAACACATAAGGATATCCCATCTCACCTCTACGTTGCAACACTTTTGCCCAAACGGTTCTTTTATCAACATCCCCTTCGATCATTTCCTGCATCCATTGGTTGGTCACCGTTACACCGTGGGTCAATTGTTGGATAGGGTTACCTTCGGTACCTATTTCCAAAAATTCCAAGATGTCCTTGTGATCTATGGGGAGGTATGGAGAAAAACGTCCACGACGAACCGATCCTTGGCTTACTACATCCACCATGGATTCGAACAACTGCATAATGTGGACCGCACCGGAAGCTTGACCGTTGTTTTTAACCGGCGCACCCCTGTACCTTATCTTGCCAAAATACCCGGAGGTACCGCCACCGAGTTTGGACATCATACCGACTTCGGACTGGGTGTACAAAATATTGCCCATGTCATCGTCTATATGAGAACCAAAACAACTGATGGGCAGACCGCGTCTTTTCCCAAAATTGGACCAAACAGGAGATGCCAAAGAGAAGAATCCTTCGGACATGTACCCGTAGAATTTGTCCGAATACCCCGGAATCTGCAAAATCTCCTCTGCCCTGTCCCCGATTTCACGGATACGTTCCTCGGGGGTCACCCCTTCGGTAAGGTATCCAGAAGCCAAAAACTGTCGGCTATATTCGTTCAACCATTCAAATCCTTTGCCCTCTTCACTTTTGAGTTTGGACAAGGTATCCTTTCTTGCATTTACAAGTTCCTGTGTTTTGTTATCCTGCTTTTGGTCGGTAGTCGGGGTTGTTTGTGTTCTCTTCTCCATAATTTAAAAAAGGTCGTCGCTGGTTATACTTTGTGTTCTTTTGCTATAGTTGATGGATCTTTTTACGAAAAAGTCTCCATGTTTTGTTCCTATGATCTCGTCATCGAACCATTCGGTCTGCTCCAATAATTTTTGGTCAACATCGAATATTTTAGAGATTCCTATGCTCTCCAACGAGTTGTTGAATCTGTTTTTGATGAATTCGTTCACCAAGTTTTTCGGCAAGAAATCCAATTCACCATCTTCAAAGATCCAATCCACTATTTTACTCTCTGCCTCAAATGCTTTTTCACAGATATCCTGAATCATTTCCTTGTAGTCGTCGTCGAACCACTCTGGATGTTCATTTTTGATGATGTTGATCACATCGATACCAAAATCTCCATGGATCTGCTCCTCTTTTGATGTGGCCTCAACAACATTGGAAATTCCTTTCAGCACATTTTTGTGCTTGTTGAATGCCATAATGATCAAGAATTGTGAGAATAGGGACACATGCTCTATAAAAAGGGAGAAAAGCAAGATGGATTCCGCATACTCCTTATTGTTCTCACTTTTTGCATTTTTAAGGGCAGTCTCCAAATACTGCACCCTTTTCATGATTACGGGTTTTTTCTTCAGGTTTTCGAACTCACGGTTCAATCCAAGAATTTCCAACAAGTGCGAGTAGGCGTCGTGGTGACGTACTTCACTTTCTGCAAAAGTGGCCCCTACAGAACCGATTTCAGGTTTGGGCATTCTATGGTAAATATCTCCCCAGAACGTTTTTACCGCTACCTCTATCTGCGAAATGGCCAACATGGTATTTTTGATGGCACTACGCTCCACCTCCGTCAATCCGGATTTAAAATCTTGGATATCGCTAGTGAAATTGAACTCGGTATGAATCCAATAACTGTGTCTGATCGCTGGCACATACTCATACAATTGGGGATACTCGTAAGGCTTCAAATTGATACGCTTCTCGAAAATATCCGACTGGCGCATCTGTGCCCTTTTGTTCCTGTAAATAATGTAGGCTTTTGCCGCATCATGGAACTCACTGTTCATGAGTTCGTTCTCAACAACATCTTGCACTTCCTCTACGGTCGGCAAATAATGTTCGTCTTGGCTCTTTCGCTCCAACAACACCTTGTTAACGTTGTCGGCAATGTTCTGCGCATCGGTGATCTGACCATGCTCAACAGCGGTCATGGCCTTCAAGATTGCATTTGTAATCTTGTGTAAATCAAATTCTTGCGTACTAAAATCCCTCTTAGTTATCTGAGTAATCTGCATGAAGAAAACGGTTTGGAGTTGTAAAAATAGCTTGAATGTAAAATTCATATTTTCTTTACTTGGATTTTAAGTCACCCCCATTAGGTTCTTAACACTTTTATCAACATTTATGTTTTCAAATGACAAAAAACCATGGGAGCAGACGTAGGACAAGGGCTCCGAAAAATTCATCCAAAACTCATTTCCGAAAAATTTTTTTCACAGTTCTTTAACTATTCATGACTGTCAGATAATTAGCCATAGTGAACACCGAGCACGAACCTTGATATTAACAATACTTGAACCTTCGATCTGGGCGAAAATCCATCAAACCAATATAAAATCGAACGTAAAAATCATATTGATCGTGATCAAAAACCATAAACACGTATATTGCGGTGATATTTGAAGAGAAAAATCCGCAAAAATGTTGGAGACACGTAATTTTCCGAACCTGCCCTTAGTAAGTTTTGATGTGTATTTAGATAATTACCGCCGTCTGGCGAAGAACCTTAAAAGAGAGGTCGAAGTGAAGCAGATACGGTCAATCCTTAAAAGAAACCTTGACGCCACTATGGAGAACATGGTGAAGCAGGATACTTTTGACGCATTGGTGGTCACGGACAGGAACAGGAACATTGTTTGGGTAAACCACGGATTTACGGAAATGACGGGCTACGATAAAAAATATGCACTGGGAAAAAAGCCTAATTTTCTTCAGGGGGAGCAAACCTCCAAGACCATTATCAAGGAAATCGGAGAAAAAATCAACAACAACCAGAATTACGTCGGTTCCATTTTGAACTACAAAAAAAATGGGGAAAAATATCTTTGTGAAATTCAAATAATGCCTCTTTTCAATTCAAAGAACGAACTGACGCACTTTATGGCCTTTGAAAAAGAATTGGCCGCTTAAAATTCGATTTACGTTATAAACAAGTCCAAAGAATCCCTATTTAAAGATATTCCTTTAAGATTTCGGTTCTTGAAGATTTTCTCAATCGGGCCAAAGCCTTTATTTTAATTTGTCTTACCCTTTCCGTGGTTATATCCAAGTGAAGGGCAATCTGCTCCAGTCCCATGGAGTCATCCGTTCCAATACCAAAGAACATTTTAATGATGAATGCTTCCCGGTACGACAGAATTTCCAAAATATCATCTATCTCCAATTTTAAAGAGCCGTCCAAAAGATTTTGCTCGGGACTATCATAAACCTCCGAGCTTATAACATCGTACATATTAAATCCCGTATCCCCAACAAGGGGGCCGTCCATTGAAATGGACCAGGAAGAATGACTTAAACAAACTTTGATCTCCGATAATGAAAAATCGATCAGTTCCGCAATCTCTTCCGCAGTGGGCTGCCTTTGGTGCTTTTGTTCAAAACGGGAAGAAACACTGCCTATTTTATTGATCACATTTATCTTGTTCAAGGGCAACCGTACCATTCTCGATTTCTCCGAGAGGGCCTGTATTATCCCTTGGCGTATCCACCAAACGGCATAAGAAATAAACTTGAATCCACGGGTCTCATCAAATTTGGAAGCAGCCTTTACCAGTCCCAGATTGCCTTCATTGATCAAATCGTGCAGGTTGAGCCCCCTGGATTGATATTGCTTTGCTACCGATACCACAAACCTTAGGTTGGACATGACCAGTTTTTCCATGGCCTGGTTGTCCCCGTTCCTGATTCGAACAGCCAAATCCACCTCCTCTTCCTCGGTTATCATGGGAATACGACTAATGTCGCTAAGATATTTGGTAAGGGACGGCGTGTCCCTTTTTGTAATCTGCTTCGATATGGAAAGAGGCCTCATTACTTTCTTTTTGTTTTAGGATGTACTCCTCACATAGATCAGGTTTCCATTGCCTTTCGGGTTTTTTCTTGACCCAATTTCAATTTGGTCGATGGATTTCACCAGAGGTGTCAATTTTCTGAAGCCATAGTTCCTGGCATCAAAATTGGGCTGCTTTTTCTGCAAAAGTGTGCCAACTTCTCCCAAGAAAGCCCATCCTTCCTCATCTTCCACATCGGCAATGGTGGAAAGTATAAGGTTGATCACTTTGGGCGTTACCTTATCGATCTTGCTCTTCTCGTTCTTTTGAGACACATTGGATTCGCCCACTTGTGGCTTTTGCAGGATCTCCAGATATATGAACTTGTCGCAGGAAACTATAAAGGGATCCGGTGTTTTTCGCTCCCCAATACCAAAAACGGTCATTCCCGCCTCTCTCAGCCTAATGGCCAAACGCGTAAAATCGCTATCGCTGGAAACCAAGGAAAATCCGTTCACCTTTCCGGAATACAGAATGTCCATGGCGTCTATGATCATGGCGCTGTCCGTGGAATTCTTCCCAGTGGTATAACCATATTGCTGAACTGGGGTAATGGCATTTTTAAGGAGCACATCTTTCCACTTTACCAAACTTGGTTTGGTCCAGTCCCCATATATTCTTTTGACGCTCGGATTTCCATATTTTGCAATCTCCTCCAACATCTCCTTTACATACTTCGAGGGAATATTATCACCGTCGATCAGAACGGCCAGATTTAAATCTTTTTCCATGGCATCACTCCTCATTTCTTTTGAGAAACTCATTTTTATAGACCGCCTTTGCCAGGGTCTCCCTCTTCTCTTTTGATTTTTTGGTAAATTGTTGATTTTCCCTAATGCGTTTTAGCTGCTGGGTACTTCTCACTTTGTTCCGGTATCTTTTCAAAGCTCGTTCAATGTTCTCACCGGGAACTATTTTTATTTTAAGCATATAGATTTGTTTATTGATTCAAGTTAAATGGAACCATACATGGAAAGAGCTCTGTGGAACATGGTCCCGGCAGAAGCGAACAGTTGCCGAACAGACACCACCTCGTGGCATTATATGTTGGCACTTGCTGAAATTTATTGGAACAAGCAAAAAATAATTAAGAAGTTGCCCTGAACATTGGTATTGTGAGAGGAAAAGAGCTGTCTTTTTTATTTAAGGATTGAAGCAATTCGGATCCTTGATCCATAATGGTATGTAAAGGAAAGGATTTAAAATGGAACTGGACCGATTTGTCGGGTTTATTTTCCGTGTAGGACCCTGCCATTATGATCGATTTCCCTCCTTTTTATCGAATATAGCAAGGAAAAAATCTGAAACCAGGCTTCCATGATATCCCAAAAACATCGGAAAAACAAAAAACCCCAACAAAATTGTCGAGGTTTTTCAGTACCTTGGGTGGGAATCGAACCCACACGTCCGAAGACACTGGATTTTGAATCCAGCGCGTCTACCAGTTCCGCCACCAAGGCATTTTGGCACTCATTTTCAAATGCGAGTGCAAAGCTAAAAAAATAATTTTATTTATCACCAAAAAATACTTCCATTTATCCTTTAGCAACCCGAATTAATTATTAAATTTGCACCTCTTTGCAAAAAAGTACTTTAAAACGCTAGTTAACAAGAGATTGTAATGGCCTATCAAGTTCCGGAACCTAAAATTTTTGCTTGCACCCAAAGTGTAGAACTGGGTAGGAAGATTGCTGCCTCGTACGGCGCGGAATTGGGAAAAATCCAATTCTCCCGGTACAGCGATGGCGAATTTCAGCCCTCGTTCGAGGAGTCCATTCGCGGAGCAAGGATTTTTATTATAGGATCTACCAATCCCAGCTCGGAAAACTTGATGGAAATGCTGTTGATGTTGGATGCTGCAAAGAGAGCCTCCGCTAGGCACATTACCGCAGTTATGCCCTATTTTGGTTGGGCCAGACAGGACAGAAAAGACAAACCCCGGGTTCCCATCGCCGCTAAGTTAGTGGCCAAAATGCTGGAAACGGCCGGTGCGACCAGGATTATCACCATGGATCTGCACGCCGACCAGATCCAAGGATTTTTCGAGAAACCTGTGGATCATTTGTTCGCGTCCACCTTGTTCCTTCCATATCTGAAAGGCCTAAAATTGGACAATCTCTGTATTGCATCTCCGGATATGGGCGGTTCCAAAAGGGCCTATGCCTATTCCAAAGCCTTGGAATGCGACGTAGTAATCTGTTATAAGCAAAGAGCAAAGGCCAATGTAATCTCGCACATGGAACTCATTGGGGACGTACAGGGCAAAAATGTGGTGTTGGTGGATGATATGGTGGACACTGCCGGCACACTTACCAGGGCTGCCGATCTGATGATGGAGCGCGGGGCCGAGAGCGTTCGTGCCGTAACAACCCACGGATTGTTATCCGGAAAGGCATACGAAAGAATAGAAAAATCCAAGTTAACGGAATTGATCATCACAGATTCCATTCCCGTGGACCATAATAAAGAAAAAATCAAGGTATTGTCTTGTGCCGACCTGTTTGCAGATGTAATGCACCGGGTTCACCACAACACTTCAATATCCTCAAAATTTTTAATGTAAATCAATTTTAATATATAACAATGAAGTCAATTACAATCAAAGGATCCCAAAGAGAAAGCGTGGGCAAGGTAGCGACCAAGGCCCTACGTAATGCTGGAAAGGTCCCTTGCGTACTGTACGGAGGGGATAAACCAGTGCATTTTTCTGCTGACGAAATCGCATTCAAAGACTTGGTGTACACCCCAAATGCCTACACCGCGGTAATTGAACTGGAAGATGGTCAAAAATTTGACGCCGTTTTGCAGGACATTCAATTTCACCCTGTAACGGACAGCATCTTGCACGTAGATTTCTACCAATTGTTCGAGGACAAGCGTATCACTATGAGAATTCCTGTTCGTTTGGAAGGAAATTCTCCTGGTGTAAGGAACGGTGGACGTTTGCTTTTCAGAAAAAGAAAACTGTCCATTAGGGCGTTGCCTGCTTTGCTTCCCGATTTTATCACCGTGGACATTTCCAAGTTGAGAATCGGACAGACCATTGCAGTGGAAACCATTCTAAATGACGATTACACATTCCTTCACCCAGATAGCACCGCTATCGTTCAAGTTAAAGCTTCTAGGACTTCTGTTGATGAAGAACTTGAAGACGAAGATGAAGAAGGAGTAGAAGGAGAAGCTGCCGAGGCTGCCGAAGGTGGTGAGGCTCCAGCTACCGAAGCTGCAGAATAGCACTTTGAAGATTTTATAAGAGCATCCCTTTTTTACTTCGGTAAAAATTGGGATGCTTTTGTATTTTTAAGGAAAATGAAAACAGTTGATGCTCAACTTTATCAAACAACTTTTTGGACCATCAAAACAACTCCTGCAAGAAACTGATCCCATGAAAAAATTTCTTATCGTTGGTCTTGGGAACATAGGACCCGAATATGAAGACACCCGTCACAACATTGGCTTTAAAATCCTTGATTTTTTGGCAGAACAAGAAGACCTAACGTTCGAAAGTGCCAAGTTGGGAGCTGTGACCACCTTTAAATACAAGGGCAAAAATGCGGTCTGCCTTAAACCATCCACCTATATGAACCTCAGCGGGAAAGCGGTGAAATATTGGATGGACAAAGAGAATATTGGGATTGACCATGTATTGATCATCACGGACGATATCAACCTGCCCTTTGGTTCCATACGATTGAAAGGCAAAGGCAGCGATGGAGGGCATAATGGTTTAAAGGACATACAGAACATATTGCAGACCACCAATTACAATCGCTTTAGATTTGGAGTAGGTTCCGATTTTGGCAAAGGCAAACAAGTGGATTACGTTCTGGGCAAATGGGACGACGAGCAACAAAAAGCAATGACGGAGCGCTTGAAAAAGTCTACCGACCTTATACGGTCCTTTATGTTTGCAGGGGCAAAAAATACCATGAATCAATTCAACGGTAAATAGCCCTAAAGTACCCTAAAATCAAATATACCGGAGCTTGAGGTGTTTCCTTCCAGATCGGTCGTGATCACCATCCAGTAATAAACGGTTCCAGATGCTACCGAAACGGGCATTTCCATAGTGGTGGCATTCGTGTTGCCCATGGATGTTGTTGGAGGGGTTTCTTCGGAAAAAAATATTTCAAAAGAATCAATATCGTTGTCCACATCGGCCCCGTCCCACTCCAACACTACTTCGTTGGCCAGATTTCGCTGTACAGTCGACCCTGATGCTGGGTTGACCAATTGGGCCGGAAATGGCGCATAAGTGGTCTGTGACCCTGCATTGTAAAATAACCATGTTGGGCTGGAGGCTACTTGGTCGGATTCTGAGTTTCTTGAGGTCACGGACCATGCATATGGAGTCCCTTTGGAAATAGTAAGACTTGCAGAAGTTGCGGCCGTGGAGATATTTTGAGGGACATTGGTAGCCAAGTTCACAACGCTTAATGTATAGGTGTCGGTGTTTTTGGACACATTCCATCTAAAGGTAACCTGACTTGAAAACTCATTGATAGTGGTTCCCGTGGTGCACTCCGAGTTTTCCTCGGGAAACACCAGCTCCGCACCTTCAGGTGCCGGTGGCGGACCATCATCCCCACCACAGGAAACCAAAAAAGCCAAGATGAACAATCCAATTATATTTCGAATCATCTTTTAATAAGTTTAAACATTTCCATTTCACCCGCCTTTTTCAGGCCTAGATAGTAAATTCCTTTTGGCAGACTGGCCAAATCCAACATCATGTTATCTCCCGTCGAAGTTTGGTCAAAGCTTTTCACCAACCTGCCATTGGATGTGAAAATTTGAATCCCCACCTTACCTACATATCCGCCAAGATAAATCTCGGTAACCGCATCTACAGGATTGGGCGATATTATAGGTCTTGAAGAATAGAACAACGTTTTTTCCACTGTTCCCTGACAAGGCAGGTTTGAGTAGACCCTTAACGTGTTTACTCCTTCCTTTAAAGGAAGCTGAAGTTTGGTCGATTCCGTTTGTGTCACCAATCCGTTCAGCTCTACATTATAAAATGAGGCTCCGACCATTTCTACGCTCAATATTCCAGAATCCATAAATGCGTCTATATCCAGTACATCTGGCTGGGTGATCACGGCATTGAAACAGACTTCTTGATAATTGACCATGCCATTGGTCCCCGTAATACATACCGTATATTCACCTGCGGCAAGTCCGCCGAACGTTTGCGAATTTGTAAACTCCACGGTTTCCGAGCCTCCGGTATCGCTCAATACCGCCGTATACGTTATGGAAGTATCCAAAGGAGTAATGGATATAGACCCGTCATCATTGCTCCTGCAGGTTTCACTGGAAATTTCCACTTCGAAGTTGTCCTGTGCAAACCGATAGATCGCACATCCATTGGTATCGACCTCAACACCTTTGGGAGTTCCCAAACAGAGGTCGTCGCCATCATCAAAAACACCGTCCCCATCATCATCGGGCCGGTAACTTCCTTCGATGCAGACATCCAAAGAGAAAGAAATCAAATTTCCACCATCACTCGCAGCTGTATCTTGAATTTCCAATATCCATTCCCCTAAAATGGACTCTCCCTTTAATGAGGCCAAAGACCCAAGGGGCGTAACCGCTCCCGAAATAGCAGGGTTTCCCGTGCATTCAATAGGACTGCCATCATCATCAAAAACAGCATCAATGTTATTCAAATCCCCGCACGTATTGGAAATCAAGGTAACTTCTGTTCCCGCTGGAGATATCAGTGTAATGATCAAATCTTCCAAATAGGTATGGTCCAATTGCAAGTTTACATTGACATCTGATATCGGCAAATCTTCCACAAACAAAACGGAAGTTGTAATCGTAGGTGTTCCGGAAGACGAAATAGCAATAGGCAAGTTATTGGGCTCCCTATTTTTACAGTCTACCTGTGAGGTGATAAAATTGAAGGCGTTTCCAAAAGTCCCTGTCCCACAACCGTTGTTTGGCCTTACCCTCCAAAAATATTCCGTTTCCGGCTGCAATCCGGTGGCCCTGTAATGGGTAAATGGGATGGTGGCAGATTCCACAATATTGACAAATCCAGGATCTATAGCAATTTCCACATCGTAACTGGTGTACAACGCGCTTTCTTCCCAACTGAGTTCAGCGTCCAAAGACACCCCTCCTTCCCCATTGGCCGGGGACAAAAGCGCAACTTCTGAAAAGGTACCGTCCTGCACGGTCAACGAGAGCATCACACTTTTGGTCACAGTAGCTGCCGTGGAGGTTACCGTAATATCATAAACACCTGGCGCTACGGCATCCGTATTTGAAAGGGTCAAATTTATAGCGGTATTGTCCGTACTTGCTTCCGTTGGAGAAAAATTGGCGGTCAGACCCACAGGAACATCTGCACTAAAGGTTGAGTTTTCACTGAATCCCGCATACGTTTCATAAATGAAGGGAATCACCAGATCATCCGGCTGACACGCTTCATAATCCAACGCTTCAAAGTTTAGAACAACCTCGGATTCCTCAATCGTAAAATCGGTGGCATTGACCGCAAAAAATATGTTCTCGCTGGCCTTTACCATAATCCGTGCATTTCCGGTGACATTTCCAGGAAGAAGCACTTCTTCGGTACCATCGTTGATCGTATTTTCCAAAAGCGTAATTGGAAAGGTAAGTCCTCCATCCAAAGAAAGAAAAATATCAACGGTCTGAGCGTCAATAGGCGCCACATTGGTATTGGCCACATCCCAAGTAACTTCTTGTATGGAGCCTGCCTGATAGATTTCATCTGCGCCCTGTGAGGTAACCAAAAACGGACCTGCGGCCTTGATAACCCTCACGTTCAGCACATCGGACACTACTTGTCCCCCTTCTTCCGCATTATCCCGAACCGTGCAAGCAAAATTCAAGTTTCGTTCAATATCGGATACGGTCTCCCACGCGGTTCCCGTTGCTGGATTGACCTGGGTCAAATTGCCTTGGGCCACTTCGGATAATCTGGGAAAATATCGTATGGGGTCAGTGGATGGTGGTATTGACCTAAAGTTGGCGCCGCTCGGATTTGTAGGGCCGAATGAGGCAGTGGTCACCAGACCATCGTCCACCTGTTCCCAAGTATAGGTAAGCACATCGCCCACATCTGGGTCGGTGGCGCTGCCTTCCAGCACAAATGCTGTTCCTTTGGGAATGATAAAATTGTCCACCGGGGTAAGTACCGGAGGTGAATTGGTCAGTGCTTGGGTTTGGGCACAGGAAGTTGTCTCCAAATAGGCGGATATTTGAAGGATACTGAGAAAATGGAAGTAATCGTCACCACTGGCGGCCACATTATTTCCTTCAACGATTCCCGCATACCCCATAATCGTGCTTCCACTGGCAGGTTCCGCCTGCACGCCGGTTCCTTCGGACTCGAAGGACCATGTATGGTTTGCCCCAAATTGATGCCCGAGTTCGTGGGCCACATAATCCAGATCAAAAACATCTCCCTGGGGATTGAATGCCGAGGAAAAAGCGCTTCCTTTTCTGTTATCAACACAAACTGCTCCAATAAATCCGGCATTTCCATTGTCCAGTCCTTCATTTACTTTATGGAAAAGATGTCCCACATCATAATTCCCCTCTCCGATTATAGAGGTTATGGTGGACTGTACTTCCGCATTTAAGCTATCGTCGTAAGGATCGGTATTGGGGTTGGTGTAGATGATAAGATCATTATTGGCCACAAGTTCCAAGGTAACTCCCAGGTCTGTTTCAAAAACCTCATTTACCCGGGTCAACGTTGCATTGATTCCCGCCAGGGCATCTGCCACGGTTCCGCCAAGCTCCTGGGTATACTCCCCGGAGGCTGAGACCGCAATCCTATATTTGCGCAACACCTGCCCATCCACCAAAGGAACAATGGTCTTCCCAGTGGTATTAGAAGATTTATTGGATGTTCCGAACAGATCTTTACTGGTTTCACAAATAAAATCCATTTTTAAGGACATCCCATCCTCTTTGTCATAAAGCACATAAGTACCCGGTTTGTTGGAAACAGGTTCCATAAAAGTAGTGCTGTTGTTCTGCACGTCCACAACCATGGTCTGTAGGCCCAATTGGGAACTGCTGAGCTTGACCTTATACCTACCATCCAGACTGACCCCGGAATAGGATTTTATATTCGGATATTTTTTGGCTAGGTCCGGGTGCAATACAGATGTTTCTTTCAAACGAAAAGGAACTACGCTCCCTTCATTGTTGGGCAAGTATATTTCTGGATTGCCGCCCTTTGCCGTGGAAGAGGACTTCATTTCGTCCACAAAGACTTCCTTGTCCAGCGACAAAACTTTTTTGGCACTCGAAATGTCGTTCAGGGAAGCACTTCGTAGGTTCGACTGTTTGGGCACTGTTTTCCAATAACCTTGCTGCCCGTAAATGCAAAAGCAGCTAAAAAATATGGTTATTGAAAAAACAAGATGTAACTTAGCTTTCATACACGGTTAGGGCATAGTACAAATTCAAATGTAAGCCTTTTTTTATTTATTGATCAGTTGCAAGCAATCCAAAACATTTCTGATTTTAAGGACGTTCCGCATCATACGGTAGTGACCATTGGCACCTTTGATGGTGTACACTTGGGGCACCGTAAAATATTGGAACGCCTCACAAATAATGCCAAAAACACGGGGCTCAAATCCACCGTGCTCACTTTTTTCCCGCATCCCCGAATGGTATTGCAGAAGGATGTTGACATTAAATTGTTGAATACCCTCGAGGAGAAAAAACAGATACTGGAAACTTTGGGCTTGGACTATTTGATCATCCACCCCTTCACAAGAGGGTTTTCGAGACTTTCCGCTATTGATTTTGTGCGTGACTTATTGGTCAACAGCATCAAGGCGAAAAAAATAATCATCGGCTACGACCACAGGTTTGGTCGCAACCGAAATGCCAATATCCAAGATTTGATTTCATTTGGCGACACCCTGGGATTCGATGTGGAAGAAATTCCCGCACAGGAGATCGATGACGTTTCCATAAGCTCCACCAAAATCCGTAGGGCACTATTGGAGGGCGACGTGGAAACTGCCAATACCTACCTGAATTATGCTTACATGCTCACAGGAACAGTAAAAAAAGGAAAAGGTCTGGGAAGGGATTTTGGTTTTCCGACCGCCAATCTTCATATTGCCGAAGAATACAAGCTCATTCCCAAAAATGGTGCTTACGTGGTCAAAAGTCAACTTAACGGGAAAGAGTATTTTGGAATGATGAATATTGGTTTCAACCCTACCGTGGACGGTTCCCAAAAAAGTATCGAAGTCAATTTCTTTGATTTTGAAGGAGACCTTTACGACAAAAAAATCCAGGTACAACTGCTGCACCGAATACGTGACGAGCACAAGTTCAAGTCAATCGAAGAACTTAAGGAACAGTTGAAAAAAGACAAAAGCCACTCTTTGGACCTAATCTCCAAATAAATGCTCGACCAATTTCTTTTTAAGAAGATTGACAACGCACAACTTGTGGTTTTCAGGGTATTTTATGGCCTTTTGGTCAGTGCCGAATGTTATGGCGCCATAGCCACGGGATGGGTGCGCCGAACCTTGGTGGAGCCTGAATTCACCTTTTCCTTTATCTGGTTTGAATGGTTGCAGCCATTGCCCGGGAATGGTATGTACATCTACTTCGCTGTGATGGGCACTTTGGGGCTTTTGATAGCATTTGGATACAAGTACCGATTTAGCGCTTTGGCATTTGCCATATTGTGGTCAGGCGTGTATTTGATGCAAAAAACATCGTACAACAACCACTATTACCTGTTGATGTTGCTCGCCTACATTATGGCCTTTTCACCTGCCCATCGCGATGCTTCGTTGGATGCAAAATTAAACCCTGGGCTACGTTCACAATCCATGTACAACTGGGTTCGATGGGTCATTATCCTGCAACTTTTTATCGTATACACCTACGCATCCATCGCAAAACTGTATGCCGATTGGTTGGATTTTAGCATGATCGATGTATTGATGAGTTCCAAAAAGGACTATTATTTGATCGGTGATTTTTTACAACAAAAATGGGTCCATAAGATCATAGCGGTTTTTGGTATTTGTTTTGACCTGCTGATTGTACCTGCCCTACTTTGGAAACCTACACGGAAAATGGCCTTTATATTCTCCATTTTCTTTCACTTGTTCAATAGCATCGTGTTTCAAATTGGTATTTTTCCATACCTGTCGCTAGCGTTTATCGTCTTCTTTTTTGAACCGCAGACCATTCGAAACATCTTTTTAAGGACAAAAAAAATCATTCCAGAAACGAAGATTATCATCCCCAAAGCCAAGAATGCGATTTTGACGGTCCTTGGGATTTATTTTCTGTTTCAATTGATTTTACCGCTTCGTCACCATTTTTTTGAGGATGATGTGCTTTGGAACGAAGAAGGCCACCGTTTGAGCTGGCGTATGATGCTCCGTAGCCGTGGAGGAAGAATTACCTACAAAGTAGTGAACTCCCAAACCAAGGATACGGTCGAAATCGACCTGGAAAATTATCTGACCGCAAAACAACAGCAGCGAGTATCCTGCTACCCCGACTTTACTTGGCAGTTTGCACAACGCCTTAAAAAAGAATATGCCCAAAAAGGAGAGGAAATTGAGGTTTATGTGAACAACAGGGTCAAGATCAACCAAAGTCCCTATCAACAATTTATTGACCCCAATGTGGATTTGGCAAGCGTTCCATGGAAACATTTTGCCCATAATGATTGGATTCTGCCCTCTCCCAAGGAATAAAGTTGGGCACTTCTCCAGATTAAATTAAATTTGCGCCTCAAAACAAGGCCATGCTTCAATTACAGAACATCAGGGAAAACCAGGAAACCATCATAACCGCTCTAAAAAAGCGAAACATCGATGCAGCACCTATGATTTCAAAGGTTTTGGAACTCGATGAAAAAAGACGTTCCATCCAAACCGAACTGGACGCTACGCTGGCCGAATCCAACAAAATTTCCAAGGAAATCGGTATCCTTTTCAAAACTGGAAAAGCGCAAGAGGCCAATGTCCTGAAAGAAAAAACTGCTGGACTCAAAGAAGCATCCAAAAAATTGGGTGACGACCTAAATGCAACTGCCGAAGAGCTTCAGCAGCAATTGTATTTGATTCCAAACGTTCCCCACGAATCTGTTCCCGCAGGTAATTCTGAGGAGGACAACGAAGAGGTTTTTAAAGAAGGTGATATCCCAACCTTGTCAGATGGGGCACTTCCACACTGGGAATTGGCCAAGAAATACGACATTATCGATTTTGAGCTAGGTGTGAAGATCACTGGAGCTGGGTTTCCTGTTTACAAAGGGAAAGGTGCTCGTTTGCAACGTGCCCTTATCGCCTATTTCTTGGATAAAAATGCCGAAGCTGGTTATACCGAGATGCAAGTGCCGCTTATGGTGAACGAAGATTCAGGCTACGGCACAGGTCAGTTGCCCGACAAGGAAGGTCAAATGTACCATGTCCAAGCTGATGATTTGTACCTGATTCCAACAGCCGAAGTACCCGTGACCAACTTGCACCGAGGCGATATTTTGGCAGAAAGCGATTTCCCCATCAAATACACTGGCTACACCCCTTGTTTCCGTCGTGAAGCAGGTAGCTACGGGGCACACGTTCGCGGTTTGAACCGTTTGCACCAATTCGATAAAGTAGAGATTGTGCGATTGGAACACCCCAACAATTCATACCAAGCCTTGGATGAGATGGTGGAGCACGTAAAAAACATACTGCGAGAACTCAAATTGCCTTACCGCATTTTGCGTCTTTGCGGAGGGGATTTAGGTTTCACTTCTGCCCTGACCTTTGATTTTGAAGTGTTCTCGACCGCGCAAGACCGTTGGTTGGAAATCAGTTCCGTATCCAACTTTGAGACCTTCCAGGCCAATCGCTTAAAATTGCGGTACAAGGACGAAAATGGAAAAAGCCAATTGGCCCACACCTTGAACGGAAGTTCGTTGGCTTTGCCAAGGGTATTGGCCGGGATCTTGGAAAACTATCAGACCGACGAAGGAATAAAAATACCCGAAGTGCTGGTTCCCTATTGCGGTTTTGACACCATCGATTAAGGTTTTCCACCATTAATTTGGATTCGCTTAACAGAATCCCCCACATTTCTGCGTTATATTTGAAATAAAACACCATGGGTTAAAATCCACCGTGTTTATTTTAAGTGCAATTGTCATTCCGACAAAGCGAAGCGACGAGGAATCTCACAACCCTGAACTTGAAATGGGATTTCTCACTACGTTCGAAATGACAGGGCACTATCAATTGCTAATAATGAGTATTCTATTGAGACGTCTTTTACTTCTTATACTATTGCTTTCCAGTTTTATTGGAGCGGCCCAAGAGGATTTCTTGGCCAAACAATACTTTCAGGATGGCGATTACGAGAAAGCTGTGGTCTTTTACGAAAAATTGGTGGAGACCAACCCAAGACGCACAGATTATGCCGAGGGTCTGGTAGCCTGTTACCAGCAATTGGAACGCTATGATGATGCCGAGGCGTTTTTACTTCAAAAAATAGAGGACAGTTACGCTTTTCCTACGTTTTACATTGAACTGGGTTACAATTTTACCCTCAAAAATGAAGCGGAAAAGGCCAATGCCTATTACGATAAGGCCATCAGCAAGATAGAGGACAATCCCAATTATGGGTACAGTGTCGGGTATCGCTTCCAAAAATATGCTTTGCTGGATTATGCCGTCCAAGCCTACACCCGGGCCATGGAACTAAAGCCCGATCTCAACTACGATTTTCAATTGGCGCGTATTTATGGCGAACAGGGCGATATCGCTAAAATGTATCAATCCTATCTTAACCTTATTTGGGAGGGACGCACCTCACGCTCCAATGTACTGCGCAACATCGATGATTTCATCTCCGAAGACCCCTCCAACGAGAACAATGTCCTATTGCGAAAAGTGCTGCTTCAAAATGCGCAAAAAGCTCCCGACATTCTTTGGAACGAACTCTTGAGCTGGCTTTTTGTTCAGCAAAAACAATACAATAGTGCCTTTAGTCAGGAAAAGGCCATTTATAAACGTAGCGAGGGCCAATCCGTGGACCGATTGGAAAACTTGGGAAGCATAGCTTTGGAAGACAAAGACTTGGAAACCGCGACCGAGATCTACACATATATCGTTGACAATACAGAAAATCCACGAACCAGGCTCAATGCCGAGCTCAACCTCATCGATATTGCCCTGGAAAACCCAACGGAAAAGGTTTTGGATGATGTCGAAAAAAAGTTTGAAGAGCTAGTGGGAGAATATGGCAACCAGAGCATCACCTTGCAGCTTCAGATTGCCTATGCCAACTTCCTCACCTTCAAAAAAGAAGAGCCAGAACCCGCAATTGCCATGCTCAAGGAGAGCTTGGAACTCCCCATGGGACGGATGACCATGGCCTACGTAAAATTGGCGTTGGGCGATATTCTGGTCTTCGACCAAAGATTCAACGAAGCCTTGATACTGTTCACCCAAGTACAAAAAAGCGTCAAAAACGATGTATTGGGCCAAGATGCGCGGTTCAAGGTGGCACAGACCAGTTTTTACAAGGGTGATTTTGACTGGGCCCTTACCCAGTTGAAGGTATTACGAAGCTCCACATCCCAACTTATCGCCAACGATGCCATGCAATTGAGCTTGTTGATTTCCGACAATTCCCTGGAAGATTCCACACAGACGGCGTTAAAAAAATATGCGAAGGCTGACTTGTTGGCCTATCAAAATAAGAATACCGAGGCCATAGAAGTGCTTGAAGATATTTTACAAAACCATAAAGGCGAAAAAATCGAAGACGAAGCCTTGCTGAAACAGGCCGAATTATTGGTTGAGCAAAAAAAATATGAAAGTGCCGAGTTCAACTATCAAAAAATTGTGGAGTTCTATGCTGACGGAATTTTGGCGGACGATGCCCACTTTGCCCTCGGAGAACTGTACGAGAATATCCTGGACGAACCCGAAAAGGCGAAGAGCCATTACGAGAAGATCATATACAATTATCAGGATAGCTATTATTTTCCCCAAGCCCGTAAAAATTTTAGGAGGTTACGAGGGGACGCCATTAACTAATTCTTTATTGCCGCAAAGGCGGGAATCTTATGGACAGATTTCTCAATCGTACCGAAAATCTTCGGTCTTCATTTAGAAATAACACTCAGAACTACCTGATTTTAAAAATTACAGTAATTTCACCCCACAATCAAACAAAAGAAGCGCATGCTCATATACAACGTTACCATCAATATAGATGAAAGTGTCCATGACCAATGGTTGGAGTGGATGAAGGACAAGCACCTGCCCGATATGCTGGCCACGGGAAAATTTACCCACGCCAAAATGGTCAAGGTTTTGGTGGAAGAAGACATGGGCGGCATTACCTACTCCATTCAATACACCACGCAGGACAGGGGCACCTTGGAATCCTATTACAAAGAGGACGCCGAGCGTTTACGAGCGGATGCGCAAAAAATGTTTCCAAACAAATTCGTGGCCTTTAGAACCGAACTGGAAGTCATCAGTCAACAAATACCATAGCCATTGGAATATCTTTTTTCCTACGGAACGCTCCAAGACCTGCAAGTACAGGAATATATTTTTGGTCGCCTGCTCAAGGGAAAAGCCGATGCTGCATTGGGTTTCAAAAAACTGGAAAATGCCGTGTATGGTCGGTATCCTTTGGTCATCAATACCAATAATCCCGAAGACAAGGTAGCTGGAATGGCCTATGAAGTGAACGAAACTGACCTGAAAAAGGCGGATATTTACGAAACCAGCGCCTACAAACGTGAAAAATTCCAATTGGAATCGGGCGATGAGGCTTGGATCTATATCGAAAATTCCAACTAACTTGCAAAAAAACAGCCGTGTCCAAAAAAAAACGAAAGAAGTACTCGAACAGTTCCCCGCACAATCATAGACCGGCGCAGGACGATGGCGCGGTAAAAGCAAAGAAACATTTAGGGCAGCATTTTCTTAAAGATGAATCCGTAGCTGAAAAAATTGCCCAGACCTTATCGCTGAAAGGATACAAAAATGTGCTGGAAATAGGCCCTGGCATGGGGGTGCTCACTAAACACCTGTTGCAACGTGATCTTGATCTGGTGGCCATGGACCTAGACGAAGAATCCATCGTCTATCTCAACCACAGTTTTCCATTGGAACACGCCGCAATTTTGAAACAAAACAACCGGCTCAACATTATAGAGGCGGACTTCCTAAAATTTGACCTTACCGAGCTCTATGGTGAAGAGGAATTCGCAATTACCGGTAACTTTCCCTACAACATTTCCAGTCAGATAGTTTTTAAAATGCTGGAAATGCGGCACCAGGTGCCCGAGTTTTCCGGAATGTTCCAAAAAGAAGTGGCCAAACGTATTTGCGAAGGACCAGGGAACAAAACCTACGGAATCCTGTCCGTATTGGTCCAAGCGTATTATGATGCGGAATATTTGTTCACCGTTCCACCCGGAGTTTTTGATCCTCCACCAAAGGTAGATTCCGGTGTGCTCCGATTGACCCGTAAAAAAGAACTCAAACTTCCTTGTGATGAACGTCTTTTCTTTAAAGTGGTGAAATCATCGTTTAACCAAAGACGAAAAACCATTCGTAACAGTCTTAAAACCTTCAACCTTTCCGATAATCTAAAAGAAGATGCTATCTTTGACCAACGCCCCGAACAGTTAAGCGTAGCTGACTTTGTAACGTTGACACAGAAGATAGCCGATGACCCCGTTTAAACTCACAGAAGAACTTTTAGAAGAAATCAGGCAACTGATCGCCGAGAATAAGGACGCCGCGCTTCAATCCATGATGAAGGAGTTCCACTATGCCGATATTGCGGAGATAGCGGACGAAATGGAGGTGGAAGAGGCGACCTATTTGATCAAACTTCTGGATAGTGAAAAAACCTCGGACATTCTTGCTGAAATGCACGAAGATATCCGTGAGGCGGTACTTAAAAACCTTACGGCCAAGGAAATCGCGGTTGAGCTTTCCGAACTGGATACCGATGATGCCGCGGATATCATCAACGAACTCCCGAAAGAACTTGTTCAAGAGGTAATCTCTGAAATCGAAGATCGTGAACACGCCAAGGACATTGTGGACCTTTTGCGCTACGAAGAGGATTCCGCTGGGGGTCTCATGGCAAAAGAGCTCGTAAAGGTGAACGAAAATTGGACCGTGACCACCTGTGTCAAGGAAATGCGTGCCCAGGCGGAGAATGTGACCCGGGTGCATTCCATTTACGTAGTGGATGACGAGGGCAAGCTAAAGGGCCGACTATCCCTTAAAGATTTGCTTACCGCCTCTACCAAAAGCCATATAAAGGATATTTACATTCCAAAAGTGGATTCGGTTAACGTCAACGAACGAGGTGAGGAAGTCGCCAGAATCATGTCCAAGTACGACTTGGAGGCCATTCCCGTAATAGACGAAATAGGACGCTTAGTGGGCCGTATCACCATCGATGACATTGTGGATGTAATTCGTGAGGAAGCCGACAAGGATTACCAAATGGCAGCAGGTATCTCACAAGATGTTGAGGTAAGCGATAGTATTTGGATACTAACACGTGCACGACTCCCATGGCTGATACTTGGTCTTTTAGGAGGACTGGGTGCTGCAGCGATCATGGGCACCTTTGAAGATATGATTTCCAAACATGCCATATTGTTCTTTTTCACTCCACTTATTGCTGCAATGGCGGGAAACGTGGGTGTGCAATCCAGTGCCATTGTAGTGCAAGGCCTTGCGAACGATGATCTAAAAGGCAGTGTTAGGAACCATTTATTAAAGGAAATGTTATTGGCACTATTGAACGGCTTGATACTTGCCATTTTACTTTTGTTCTTTACCTGGGTGTGGAAAGGCACTTTTGCCACGGCTCTGGCCATTTCACTCTCCTTGATCGTAGTAATTGTTGTGGCAGGCTTCATAGGTACTTTTGTCCCATTGTTTCTCCATAAAAGAAACATTGACCCCGCCATTGCCACTGGTCCTTTTATTACCACAAGCAACGATATTTTTGGAATCCTTATCTATTTTTCGATAGCCAAGATAATCTTGGGAATTTAATCCATCACAATGAAACCCATCAACCTAAAAGAAAAACACGCAGAGTTCACAAAACAATGGCATCCGCATCAAATTGCCGTGGTGGACGATATGCAAGTCCTTCTGGCCAAACTTCAGGGAGAGTTTGTTTGGCATGCCCATGAAAACGAGGATGAACTTTTTCAGGTCATCAAAGGAACCCTCTACATGCAATTTAGGGACAGGACCGAAGAAGTGAAAGAAGGCGAAATCATAGTAGTGCCCAAAGGCGTAGAGCACAATCCCATGACCAAAAATGACGAAGAGGTACATGTGCTTCTTTTTGAAAAAATGAGCACGGCACATACAGGCGATGTGCTTGATGAAAAAACGCAGACCCACTATCCAAAAATCTAGGAGTTGTATATTTGCCCCTATGAAAGTTCTCCACCTAGACACCAATCATTCCCTGCTTATTGAGCAATTTGCCGAGCTTGGGTTTGAAAACCACCAAGACTATACCTCAACCAAAGAAGAAGTGGAAAAGAAAATCCACGACTACGATGGAATCATTATCCGAAGCAGGTTTACCATAGACCGACAATTTTTGGAAAAAGCCACCAACCTAAAATTTATAGGAAGAGTGGGCGCCGGACTGGAAAACATCGATATTGAATACGCCAAATACAAGGAAGTTTTTTTGGCATCCGCACCCGAAGGTAACAGAAATGCCGTAGGTGAACATACCTTGGGCATGTTGCTTTCCTTAATGAACCACATGGGCAGGGCCGACCGTCAAGTGCGAAAAGGCAAGTGGAAACGTGAACAGAACAGAGGAGTTGAACTGGATGGCAAGACCGTTGGGATCATAGGCTACGGAAACATGGGAAAATCCTTCGCCAAAAAATTGCGGGGGTTTGATGTAGAGGTCATTTGTTATGATATCATAGGTGGTGTCGGTGACGAAAATGCCCGTCAGGTAGGAATCATGGAATTCCAACAACGCTCGGACGTGGTGAGTTTGCACGTTCCGCAGACCGAGCAGACCATGGGGATGATCAACTCCGAATTTATCGGAAAGTTCCACAAACCTTTTTGGTTGTTGAACACCGCCCGTGGAAAATGTGTGGTGACCGATGATTTGGTGGAAGCCTTAAAATCGGGAAAAGTGCTCGGTGCTGGATTGGATGTGCTGGAATACGAGAAAAAATCCTTTGAAAACATGTTCGCCCAAAAACCTAAGGCTTTCAAATACCTACGCAAGGCCAAAAATGTATTGCTTACGCCCCATGTTGCAGGATGGACTGTAGAGAGCAAGGTAAAACTGGCCCAGACGATTGTTGACAAAGTCAAAGCAAGATTTTGCTAATTTTAATGGGTGAAAAAGACCGCTTTTGTTTTTTCGGCACTAATAGTCGCCTTGTTGCTGCTCTTCAAGTTGAGCGAATATACCTATCTATCCGGTAATATTTCCATTGAAATTGCAATCGGACCGTTGCGATTGTCTTCTTTATCGTTGGTATCTACATCAACAAGAAATCGCTGAAAAAAGAAAAAATCGACTTCATCGACCATCAAAAAATAGAGGAGTTGGGCATCAGTAAAAGGGAATACGAAGTTTTGGTCCAAATTTCAAAAGGGTTTTCCAACAAAGAAATAGCGGATGTCCTTTTTTTATCCGAAAGCACGATAAAGACCCATGTATCCAATCTTTTGGTAAAACTCGACTCCAAACGTAGAACCCAGGCCATTCAAAAGGCAAAAGACCTTCATATTCTTCCGGTTTAATAATTTTTTATCAAGTAAATGGTGTTTTTGGTACTTTAGTATGAGTGGCAAAAATACCGTCAGTGCTACTTTTGGTTCAATTCTTAATCAATTGAAATGAAAAAAACAGTTTTAAGGTTTGGTGCCTATGGCGCCATTACAATTTGTATCCTTTTTATGATCAGTTGGTTCGTTTTGGACCACCTGTCCATGTCCACACAAGAGGTCATGGGGTATGTCTCCATAGTGGTATCGCTCAGCTTTGTATATTTTGGTATCAGACATTTTAGGGACAAAGAAAACGACGGAAAGGTAAGTTTCAAAAAAGCCCTGACCATTGGTATCTTGATCAGTTTGATCACGGCCTTGACCTTTGGCCTATTGGACGTGCTGTACACCGAAGTGCTGAATCCGGATTTTATGGATGACTATTACGGTGAAGTAGTCGAAACCATGAGAGCAAACCTCCCCGCTGCCGAATTGGATGCGCAATTGGCGCAACTGGAAGCGGAGCGCGAACAGTTTTCCAATCCATTTGTATCGTTTACCATCATGTCGGCAACGGTCTTTATTATTGGATGTATCGTCACGCTGCTATCTTCCTTGATACTCCAACGAAAATAGAAATGCCAAAATGATGGATGTCTAATAAACCAACAAAATTTAACAAGCAAAAAAATGAAAAATAGAGTGACCGGATTAGGGGGCTTTTTCTTTAAAAGCAAAGATCCCGATGGCATTAAGGAATGGTACAAAAATCATCTGGGACTGAATACTGACCGATATGGCTGTACCTTTTGGTGGAAGGACAAGGATGGCAACGATTGTTCCACCCAATGGAGTCCAATGGACGAAAGAACCGAATACTTTAAACCGAGCGAGAAACAGTTCATGATGAACTTTAGAGTGGAAAATTTGGTGAAACTGCTTGAAGTCCTGAAAAAAGAAGGAGTCACGGTGGTAGGGGAAATCGAGGAGTACGATTATGGCAAGTTTGGATGGATTCTGGATCCCGAGGGAAACAAAATTGAGCTTTGGGAACCTGTTGATAAAGCCTTTCAGTAGATATTGATTTATTTGCTACATTTAGTGCTCATTAACCAACACATTAAACACAAATGTCAGAAGAAAAAAAGAACTTTGGCGACAGCGCCGAAGGGGCAGCTAAAGATTTTAAGGAAGAAGCCAAAAAAACCGCAGAGGAGTTCAAAGAAGGAATCCAAGGTGCAGGTGGTGACAACAAAAAAATCCTTGCCGGAATATTGGCAATCGTACTCGGTGGATTTGGAGTTCACAAATTCATATTGGGTTACAATAAAGAAGGTATCATCCTTTTGGCCGTAACCATTATTTTAGGTGCAATAACCTGCGGGATAGGCGCCTCGGCAGCATGGATTATAGGTTTGATCGAAGGTATTATCTACCTTACCAAATCGGACGAAGAATTTTACAACACCTATCAGGTGGGCAAAAAACCTTGGTTCTAAAATCTTAAAAACCAGACAAAAAATCTGGTTTTTTTTGTGATTAATTCATCGTAATATTACAATAAATACCCAAATAAAATATGGTTATCAGAAGTATGGCCCCCTCAGATTGGGAGCGTGTTTCCAGAATATATCTTGAAGGTATTTCTACAGGATTTGCCACTTTCGAGACCCAGGCTCCCAAGTATGAAGATTGGGACAGGGCCCACATCAAGGAATGCCGCTTGGTCGCTGAAAACGATGGTGAAATTTTGGGATGGGCAGCACTTTCACCCGTATCCAGTCGTTGCGTGTATGGCGGTGTGGGCGAGGTGAGCGTTTACATTTCGGACAAAAGTCGCGGAAAGGGCGTCGGCAAGCTACTGATGCAGCATTTAATCGAAGAAAGTGAAAAGGCCGGCTATTGGACCATACAATCGGGCATATTCCCTGAGAACATGGCAAGTATAAAACTGCATGAAAAAGTAGGGTTCCGATATATTGGCAAACGCGAACGTGTTGGTAAGATCCACGGGGTTTGGAAAGACAACCTCCTTTTTGAAAAACGCAGCCCTACTATCGGAACGGATTAGTCCTCCTCAATAGTTCCATTGCCTTCGGCCACTTTGCGTTCTAGTTCTGCTTGGAACTCTTCCATAACGGGCTTTACCGTACTTTCCGGAAGGTCTGCGATACGGATGTACATTAAACCGTCCACCGAATTATTGAACAAGGGGTCAACGTTGAAGGCCACAACTTTTGCATTTTGCTTGATGTATTTTTTGATCAAAACGGGCAATCGCAAACTTCCTGGTTCCACTTCACTGATCAATTTATCGAACTTGTTCAGATCAGCCTGCGTTTCGTCAAATACAAATTCCTTGTCGGCATCCTTCAACTTTACCTTGAACTCTTTTTTAGGCCGGATATATTGTGCCACGTAGGGGTCCCAATAATTGGATTTCATAAACTCGATCATCAACGATTTGGAGAAATTGGAAAATTGGTTGCTGATACTCACCCCACCAATCAAATATCGGTGCTCTGGATGCCTTAACGTGGTATGTACAATCCCCTTCCAAAGCAAGAACAGGGGCATAGGTTTTTGCTGATATTCCTTTATGATATAGGCACGGCCCATTTCGATGGATTTCTCCATCATGCCATACAGTTCGGGCTCAAAACGGAAAAGATCCTGAAGGTAAAAACCATCAATACCGTATTTTTTGAAGATTTCCGACCCCAATCCCATTCGATAAGCTCCCACGATGGCCTTGGAATCATCGTCCCACAAGAACAAATGATGGTAATAAGAATCGAACTTGTCAAGGTCGATGGCGTTGTTTGTCCCCTCCCCCACTTCACGGAACGTCACCTCCCGCTGGCGGCCAATTTCATTTAGGCAAAAGGGCATATCCTGGGCCTGTGCCAAAAACACCTCGTAGTTTTTGCTCTGCAGCATACGGCAATCCTTTTCCCTCAGTTTTTCAATCTCACCTTCCAGCACCTTTGCACTAATCGCAGTGGCAATCTTCTTGGGCGGTTTTGGAATTTTTAGAGAGGTCGGCACTTTGTCCAAAAACCGTTCTTTTTCAAAAACATTGGCCAATAAATAAGTTTTTTTTCGGAGCAGTTCCGCAAAACCTTCCAAAGTTTCCTCCTCGTTCTGTGTGTTTACCGATATAGGTTGCCCTATCCTTACCTTAATGGGACGTCGGCTTTGCGAGGTTAGCTCAGAAGGCAATTTTGCCGTTCGGAACACATCATCGATTTTTGACAATCGATAAAACAAGCGGCTGTTTTTAGCATGAAAATAAATGGGCACCACCGGAACTTCCGCCTTTCGTATCAATTTGATGGCAGCTTCTTCCCAAGGCCGGTCCACGACCAATTTTCCGTCCCGGTAGGTAGATACCTCTCCCGCGGGGAAAATACCCAACGGATGACCATCTCGAAGATGCTGCAACGCATTCTTGAAACCAACGATACTGCTCTTCGCATCCTTATGTCCTTCAAAAGGGTTCACAGGCATAATATAGGGTTTCAACGGCTCTATACGATGCAATAAAAAGTTGGCGATTATTTTATAATCGGGTCGCTCGTTCAGCAATAATTTGAGCAACAAAACTCCATCAATCCCTCCTAAGGGATGATTACTGATCGTAATATAAGGACCGGATTTCGGCAAACGCTTGATATCCTCCTCGGGAATGTCAAAATCGATTTCGTAGTGATCTAAAATGGCATCCAGGAATTCTGGACCGGAAAGGTCTTTATTTTTATCGTAAAATCTATTGATGGTACTAATTCTGGTAGCCACCATTAAAAGCCATCCTACAAAAGTGCCCAAAAAGCCATATTTGTCCAGATGGATGACTTTCGCCACCTCTTTAGCAGAAACCAAGCCCATAGAAATTGTATTTAGGTACGTGTAAAGATAGAAAATAAACCCTATAGCACTTTTTACCTAAATATTCGGCGGAAACCTTTATTTTACAACAAGTTGCACAGTTTCCTTGCCCCTTTGCTCCACCAAAACGGATTTCCCGTTTTGAAGCGATTTGACCGAATCATCATTAAAATGGCGAATGGTATAGAGTGAAACGTCCTCGTGGCAAACCACTTTAAATTTCCGCTTAAGTTCTTCCAACAAAGGTTGAAGTCCCCTGAACTTATTGTCCAAACATACGGAAAAACTAATAGCGGAATTCTGGATAAGGTCCACCTTGAGCCTGTGGTCGTGAAACAGTTTGAATATTTCGCTGATGTTGTCCTCGACTATGAACGAAAAGTCCAGTGAGGATAATTTCAGTAACACCTGATTCTTCTTCACGATAAAACAAGGAACTTTTGGTTCAATACCATTGCCCTTTCCTACTGTGGTTCCCTTGTCCGTAGGGTTGACGAAGGATTTTACCTTTAAGGGAATCTCCTTGCGCTGTAAAGGTTGCAGAGTTTTCGGGTGGATTACGGATGCTCCGTAAAATGCAAGCTCAATGGCCTCACGGTAGGATATTTTATCCAATAATTGGGCGTTCTCAAAGTTTCTGGGGTCGGCGTTCAATACTCCGGGAACGTCCTTCCAAATGGTCACCGATTCCGCATTGAGGCAATACGCCAAGATGGCCGCTGAATAATCCGAACCCTCTCTACCAAGGGTTGTGGTAAAGTTGTTGTCGTCGCTTCCCAAAAAACCTTGGGTAATGTTCAATTTGGAAACATCAACACGAGACTGTACTTCTTGTTGGGTTCGTTCCCAATTTACTTGAGCATCCCTGTTGCTGTTATCCGTCTTGATAAGCGTTCTCACATCCAACCATTCATTGGAAATACCTATTTCATTCAAGTACGCACTTACTATGGTGGTCGACAATAATTCCCCATAGCAAACCACTTGGTCGTAAACAAAAGCATACTTGGGCGATTTGTTCCAGGCCAAAAAACCCTTTACCTCTTCAAAAAGGACTTTCACCTTGGCATAAACGGGATGACTCGGGTTTTGAAACAGGTCGGACAAAATTCCATTATGGTAATCCACAACCTCTTGAATGGATGCGTTTACACCATCCTTATCATTAAAATAGGATTCCACCACCTTTTCCATGGCATTGGTAGTTTTGCCCATGGCGGATATCACCAGCAACGTATCAGCATAACCTACCTCCTGTAAAACGTTCACCACATTTTTTACTGCATCTGCATCCTTAACCGATGCTCCTCCAAACTTAAATACCCTCATGTATTTTCGTATTCTTTGATTAAAAAGTCTAGTTTAGACTTTCTATATAATTTTTGATTCCTTTCTCGTCCAATTGTACCACATCCCAATCCCTGAGTACATTGGCTCCTTTCTTTTCGTAAAATTCAATGGCGGGCACGTTCCAATCCAGAACTTCCCAACAAATCCTTTTTACACCAAGACTGTTCCCATACTTTACAACCTCATCCAACAAAGCTGTTCCCAGACCACTTCCGCGCATTTTTTCCGATACTATCAAATCTTCCAAATGAATCGCCGGCCCTTTCCAAGTGGAGTATCTGGAATACACCAACGCAATGCCTGCAATACCATCTTGGGTATCGGCAACAAAACAATGGAACATCCTTTGATCGCCAAAACCATGCTTCACCAAGTCTTCCTTGGTAATTTCAACGGCATCCGGTTCTTTTTCATAATTGGCCAGTTCTTGGACCAAGCTAAGCACTTGTTCCATGTCCTCCGGTCGGGCATCTCTGATTGTATATTCCATAATTGTTACAAATAAAACTCAAAGTTATAAAATTACATAATTAAGGTCTTTCGAAAACGTTGTAGTTTCACAAAATGCCCGATATTTGTCCATAAATAAAACAGTACTTCCATGTTTGAGAAGCAGCATCGCACACTCGGTGAATTTATTATCGCGAATCAAAATTCTTTTCAATACACTTCCGGGGAACTATCGAGATTACTGAACGGCATTCGACTGGCCGCAAAAGTAGTGAACCATGAGGTAAACAAAGCAGGCCTGGTGGACATAATCGGGGCGGCTGGGGACACTAATATCCAAGGGGAGAACCAACAAAAACTGGATGTTCTTGCCAACGACAAATTCATTCAAACCCTAAAAAACCGGGAAATAGTATGTGGAATCGCCTCCGAAGAAGAGGATGATTTTATCAGCATCAATAGTTTTGACAAACAGCACCAGAACAAGTATGTGGTTTTGATAGACCCTTTGGACGGTTCTTCCAACATTGACGTGAACGTTTCAGTAGGAACCATTTTTTCCATTTACAGGAGGGTTACACCTGTTGGGACCCCAGTGACCTTGGAAGATTTTCTTCAACCCGGAAAAAACCAGATTGCAGCGGGCTATATCATTTATGGTACATCTACCATGCTCGTCTATACAACGGGCGATGGCGTGAACGGATTTACCCTGAATCCGGCTTTGGGCACCTTTTATCTGTCCCACCCCAATATGCAATTTCCGGAAACAGGTCAAATTTATTCCGTGAACGAAGGAAACTATATCCACTTTCCACAAGGCGTGAAGGATTACATTAAATATTGCCAAATGGAAGAAGGGGATAGACCGTACACTTCACGTTACATTGGTTCGCTGGTTTCCGATTTTCACCGAAACATGATCAAAGGAGGTATTTATATGTATCCGAAAAGCAGCAAGGCCCAAAACGGTAAGCTAAGGTTGTTGTACGAGTGCAATCCCATGGCATTTTTGGCGGAACAGGCCAATGGCAAAGCAAGCAATGGATACCAACGCATCATGGATATACAGCCAACCGAACTGCATGAACGGGTTCCTTTCTTCTGCGGAAGCAAAAAAATGGTGGAAAAGGCGGAGGAATTTATGGCAAGGGCCTAGCTCTTCCTCTTCACCAATTCGTGATAATCCTCAAATGGGATTCTTCCTGTAAAGATCTTAATGGATTTGTCGATGATCTCAGCAGCGGATTTTGGCGAAAAACCAAGTCCAATGGCATATTTTTCCACAATTCTGCGCTCCTCGTCATCAATATCATGATCGGAGAAAATCATCTGAAAAAACTCGAATAGCCTTTTATACCTTTGCTCGCCACTGTGCGGAGTCTCTATGGGGTACTTGTTCTCCTTCTTCATCACCACCTTAAATTCATCTTCGCTGATATTCAGTTTGAAGGCAAATTTTTCCAAAATGGCCATCTCCTTCGGATTGATTTCACCATCCACCGCCGCCAAACTTGCCAATGTGGCAAAATGGGCCAAGTTTTTCCTGTGGTCTCCGTGCTCGTAAAGATCTAAAATCGGCATATCTCAAAATTTGTGGCACAAATATAAATCTTTAAAAGAGATTTAAATATTAAAAAGGGCACCAAAAGAAATTTGTAATTTACCACTGCTATGAAAACACCTTTGCTCGAATTTACCTCCAAAGGAATCTATTGTAAAAAGGCAGATGTTTATTTGGACCCCTGGAAACCCGTGGATAAGGCCATTATTTCGCACGGCCATGCCGATCACAGTAGATGGGGGCATAAAAACTACATTACCCACCATCTCAACGTTCCCATAGTACAGCATCGGCTTGGCGAAGTCAACATTTCTGGAAAAGATTGGGGTGAAACGTTCACGGTCAATAATGTGAAATTTAGCTTGCATCCTGCAGGGCACATTGTGGGCTCTTCACAAATACGGGTAGAACATAAAGGCGAAGTCTGGGTATTCACAGGTGATTATAAAATTGAAGATGACGGGCTCACCACGCCTTTTGAGCTTGTAAAATGCAACACCTTCATTACCGAATGCACCTTCGGATTACCCGCTTTTCGGTGGCGACCGCAGCAAGAAGTTTTCCATGATATCAACCAATGGTGGACACAGAACCAATCGGAAGGAAAAACCTCCGTACTTTTTGGATACTCACTGGGCAAGGCACAACGTCTTATCAAACATTTGGATACTTCTATTGGGAAAATCTACACCCATGGTGCCGTGGAAAACATGACGGAGGTGCTCCGATCCCTGACCGATTTACCTCTAACCCATCTGATTACGAAAGAAACCAAAAAAGATGAGCTTTTGGGCAATATTGTGGTTGCTCCGCCCAGTGCCCATGGAAGCTCCTGGATCAAAAAAATGGTGCCGTATGTCACTGCGACCGCGAGTGGTTGGATGGCTTTTAGAGGTGCACGTAGGCGTAGAGCCATAGACAAAGGTTTTGTACTGAGCGACCATTGTGATTGGAAAGGGTTATTGGAGACAGTGGAAGCTACGGGAGCGGAAAAAATAATCTGCACCCATGGCTACACCGATATTTTCTCCAAATATTTGATGGAACTGGGCTACGATGCCCGAACCGAAGCTACGCAATACGAAGGCGAACTATCTGAAATCAATGCCAACGAACAGGAAAAATCGGAAGCGGAATGAAGCAGTTTGCCCAACTCATAAAAACCTTGGACGGCACCAACAAAACCAACGTAAAGGTGGAGGCGCTCTCCCAATATTTTAAAGCAGCGACCGATCAGGACAAAGTGTGGACGATAGCCATCCTATCCCACAGAAGACCGCCACGCCCCGTGAACACGACATTGCTGCGCACTTGGGCCGCTGAACTTTCCAATATCCCCATGTGGCTTTTTGAGGAAAGCTATCATATTGTAGGTGATCTAGCCGAGACCATCGCTTTGGTTGTCCCATCATCAGAAAAGGGAACCGAAAAATCACTGACGGCCTTTTTGCAGGAGATGATCGCATTGAAGCAAAAATCAGAGGAAGAAAAAAAGAAATACCTGTTTCAGCATTGGTCCGTATTGGATTACTACGAGCGTTTTGTCTTCAACAAACTGATCACGGGCAGCTTTAGGATCGGGGTGAGTCAAAAATTAATGACCAGGGCACTTTCCAAGGCTACGGGTATCGAAGAGGATATTCTCGCCTATAAATTAATGGGCAATTGGGACCCGAACGAAATCAGCTTTCACGACCTTTTATTGGAGGAAAAAGAGAGCGACTACCTCTCCAAGCCCTACCCTTTCTTTTTGGCGTATGCTGTTGAAGATGATGTTTCTGATTTGGGCGATGTTTCGGAATGGTCGGCGGAGCACAAATGGGACGGAATTCGCTCACAGGTCATCCTAAGAAATGATGAAATTTTTGTTTGGAGCCGCGGCGAAGAACTTGTTACGGACAAGTATCCAGAGTTCGAAGCATTTGTAGGTGTTATTCCAAATGGAACCGTCTTGGATGGGGAATTGCTCCCCTACCCAAAAGGAGAAATCGGCACTTTTAAAGACCTCCAAACGAGAATAGGCCGAAAAAATATTTCAAAATCACTTTTGGAAAGGATTCCAGTCAAGCTGAAGGTCTATGACCTATTGGAATGGCAGGGAAAAGACATCAGGAATAAAACGTATCTGGAACGAAGACAGATTCTCGAATCTTTGATTTCGACCACGCTCAATCATCATGACCATGAGCGGAGCCGAAGCGACACTTCGCAAAACGAATTACCCTTGCTGTTATCCCAACGGGTGCAATTTGATTCATGGGATGATGTTACCGAGGAAAGGAAATTGTCCAGAGAAAAACACAGTGAGGGCCTGATGCTCAAAAAAAATGACTCCACCTATCAAGTAGGAAGAAAAAAAGGAGATTGGTGGAAATGGAAGGTCGACCCGCTCACCATTGATGCCGTGCTCACCTATGCCATGCGGGGTCACGGCCGTCGAAGTAATCTCTTTACCGATTACACCTTTGCCCTCTGGGACAAAAACGAAGCAGGAGAAAAGGAACTGGTCACCTTTGCCAAAGCCTACTCAGGGTTAACGGACAAAGAATTTCGCCAAGTGGATGCCTGGATCAAGAAAAACACACTGGACCGTTTTGGTCCCGTTCGTAGCGTTACCCCACAGCACGTTTTTGAAATTGCTTTTGAAGGCATTGCTCCCTCCAAACGACATAAAAGCGGTGTTGCCACACGATTCCCCAGGATTTTACGCTGGCGAAAGGATAAAAAAATTGAGGATGCCAACACCTTGGACGAATTAAAAGCACTGATTCCGAGCAAAGCGAAGGAATCTCTTAATAAATGAACCAAAACGAACTCTTCCATATTGCCGAAAACTGGTTCCAAGAACAAGAATGGAAGCCATTCCCTTTTCAAAAAGAAAGCTGGAGCGCCTTTTTGGACGGAAAACATGGGCTTTTGAACGCACCCACGGGAAGTGGAAAAACCTATGCGCTTTGGTTCCCCATTGTGCTCAACTACATCAAAAATAATCCTGATTACAAGACCAAGCACAAAAAAGGGTTAAAAGCCATCTGGATCACGCCATTGCGGGCACTTTCACAGGAAATCAAACAATCCGCAGAACGCATTACCCAAGATTTGGAAACCCAAATGACGGTCGGTATTCGCACGGGAGACACTTCAACAAAAGAGCGGGCAAAAATGCGCACCAACATGCCCGACCTATTGATCACGACCCCAGAAAGTTTACAGTTGTTGTTATCGTCCAAAGGCTATGAAAAAACGTTCAAGGACTGTTCCGCCATTGTGGTGGACGAATGGCACGAACTTTTGGGCACCAAACGTGGCGTTCAAATGGAATTGGGACTTTCCCGATTAAAAACAGTCTGCAAGGATCTACGAATTTGGGGCATATCCGCCACCATTGGCAATCTGGAGCAAGCTCGCGAAGTCTTGTTGGGACCTTCATCCCCAGAATTGGAAAATTCAGTTCTGGTCAAGGCCAACCTCAACAAAAAAATCACGGTTAAGAGTATCATCCCAAAGGAAATGGAAACCTTTCCGTGGCGAGGACATTTGGGGTTGCACCTTTTAGATCAAGTGGTGCCCATAATCAACAACAGCAAAACCACCTTACTTTTTACCAACACCCGAAGCCAATGCGAAATTTGGTTCCAGAAAATTCTTGAAAAGTATCCTGAATTCGCTGGTGAAATGGCCATGCACCACGGTAGCATTAACAAAGAAACCCGACTTTGGGTGGAACAGGCCATACGCAACGAAAGCCTAAAAGCTGTGGTCTGTACATCGAGCTTGGACCTCGGGGTGGACTTTGCACCCGTAGAAACCGTAATACAGATTGGAGGCCCAAAAGGGGTTGCTCGATTTTTACAACGAGCTGGGCGTAGCGGACACCGACCAGGCAAAGAAAGTGTCATTTATTTTTTGCCAACCCATGCCATTGAGTTGGTAGAAGCTTCGGCCATGCAAAAAGCCGTATTGAACAGCGCCGTGGAAGACCGCATTCCATACTTGAACAGTTTTGATGTCCTCATTCAATATTTGACCACTTTGGCGGTTTCCGATGGGTTTTATCCCGATGAGATCTATCCAGAAATCAAACAAACCTTTTGTTACCAAACCTTGACCGAAGAACAGTGGCAATGGCTGCTCAATTTTTTGGTGATGGGAAGTCAAAGCTTGAAGAGCTACGACGAATACAAAAAAGTAGAGGTCGAGGAGGATGGCAAATTCAAAGTGAACAGCAGGGCGGTGGCCATGCGGCACCGATTCCAGATTGGCACCATTGTGGGTGACGCCACGATTTCTGTTCGCTATCAAAAAGGAGGGTACATCGGTAGTATCGAAGAATATTTCATCTCCAAATTGAGCCCTGGTGATGTTTTCACCTTTGCAGGTCGAAATCTGGAATTTATCAGGATCAAGGGTATGGCGGCACACGTGCGCAACTCCAAAAAAAGAACGAACAAAGTACCCAGTTGGATGGGCGGCCGTTTGAGTTTCTCCGCGAAAATGTCAGAATTGCTTCGTCAGGAACTGTACACCGCTGAGTTGGAATTTTCGGAGCAATCAGAAGAAATTCAAGCATTGCAGCCGATGTTCAACAAGCAACGAGAAGAAAGCATCGTGCCACAGCCGCATCAATTTTTGATTGAAACCTTTAAAACTCGTGATGGCTATCACCATATGTTTTACCCTTTTGAAGGCAGGGCCATCCACGAGGGGATGAGCAGTTTGTTGGCCTATCGCATCAGTTTGTTGTCACCGATAACTTGCTCCTTGGCATTCAACGATTACGGTTTTGAATTGCTGTCCGATAGGGAAATCGATATTCAGGAAATTCTGGACAATAACCTTTTTACGCCTGAATATATGCTGTCCGACCTTCAAAAAAGTCTGAACTCCAACGAAATGGCACGAAGAAAATTTCGTGACATTGCCGTGATCAGTGGGATGGTGTTCACGGGGTATCCCGAAAAAGGGGTCAAAATGAAACACCTGCAAAGCAGTTCGGAATTGCTTTTTGATGTTTTCCGTGATTTTGAGGATGATAATCTGCTCTATCAGCAAGCCTACACCGAAACCTTTGAGCACCAATTGGAGGAGGGGCGACTGCGCTTGGCTTTGGAAAGGATTGCACAACAAGATATCGTTTGGAAACAATGTTCCCAACCCACTCCCCTCTCCTTCCCCATTATCACGGATAGGTTGCGGGAAAAACTGTCCAACGAAAAATTGGCGGACCGTATCCAACGAATGGTGGATAAATTGACCAAATAGCAATGAACACTCAAGTAATAGTCATTCTGTGCGGATGCTGAGCGTAGCCGAAGTATGGCGTTTGAGATGCTGAAACAAGTTCAGCATGACGTAAGAAGGTCATTTCGAAATGAGGAGGGTAACGACGATTGAGAAATCTAGTTTCAGATTTCTCACACTTGCTTTGCTCGGTTCGAAATGACAATTGAACTAAATTTGCAATAGCGATTACAAATGATCCAAAAAATTCAAATACAAAATCAAGAATTTCAACTCCACCCTTTGGGTGGATTATTTTGGGAAGAAAAATCACTCTTGCTGATCAGCGATGTGCATTTGGGCAAGGTATCCCATTTTAGAAAGTTTGGAGCAGCAGTTCCGCGAAAGGCCATTCACAAAAACTTTCTGCTGCTGGATAAAATCGTTTCCGATTTTCAGCCTTTTCAAATCTGTTTTTTGGGTGACCTGTTTCATTCATCGCTGAACAAAGAATGGGAACTGTTTGAAAATTGGGTGGGCAAAACACCTGCCGAAATGCTGTTGGTGGCTGGCAATCACGACATTATTGCCCCTGAAAAGTTCGAAAAACTGAAGGTTTCCATATTTCCAGAGTTGGTGATTGATTCTTTCCTATTGACGCATCATCCCGAAGAGCGCGAAGGGTATTTTACCTTTTGTGGACACATCCATCCGTCCGTCAAACTGAGAGGTTTTGGCCGAGAACGCATTAAGTTGCCCTGTTTTTTCAAATCCAATAACCAAATGATTCTTCCTGCATTCGGTCAATTTACGGGAACCCATTCCCTCGACCCCAAGGATTCGGACGAGGTGTATGCCATCGTGGAGGATAGTGTTATTAAGGTTTAGCTTTGCTTCGTCATTTCGAAATGAGGAACAAAGTGACGATTGAGAAATCCAATGGAAAAATGCAAATTCAAGTTCAAGTATCAAGTTCAAAAAAAGCTGTCTTCTTGGTTCTTGATTCCTGTTTCTTGGCTCTCCACTGAACAAGGTTCTCGATGCATTCTGACTCTCGACTTCAGACTCTCCATAAAGATTTCTCACGCGCCCGATGGTCGGTTCGAAATGACCAAGAACATCATTTTTGCTAATTCGTGAAATGAGTGTCAACTGCATACTGGCCTCCGACTTCGGACTCCCCATCTTCGCTCCACAAACTCGATACAACATCCTAATCTCACCAAACACACAAGTTCAACCTCATCAAAACAAACTCAAAAAACATTTTTAGTAAACCTTTTCGCGGTTTATCTTTGCCGCAAAGTTTTTTGGATTGACCAAAACCCCGATTTCACAACTTTTTGAACAGTCTCCCCAACTCGGGAAACTGAGGGACTGTATTGCCCAAACGCGAGACGAGCAATCGTCGGCATCACGAAAAATCAACATCAAAGGACTGGTGGGCTCCTCACTTTCCTTTGTGATTTCAGAAGCTTTCAAGTCTGCCGAATCGCCATTCTTACTGATTTTAAACGATAAGGAGGAAGCGGCCTATCATTTGAACGATTTGGAGCAGCTCATTGGTGAGAAAGACGTCCTTTTTTATCCAGGCAGTTACCGAAGGCCTTATCAAATCGAGGAAACGGACAATGCGAACATACTGCTACGTGCCGAAGTGCTCAACCGTATCAATTCCAGAAGAAAACCTGCGGTAATCGTTACCTATCCCGATGCGCTTTTTGAAAAAGTAGTCACGCGAAAGGAACTGGACAAGAACACCCAAAAGCTGAAAATAGGCGATGAGATCTCTTTGGATTTTTTGAACGAAGTGTTGTTCGAATATCAGTTCAAGCGGGTGGATTTTGTAACGGAACCAGGCGAGTTTTCGGTACGGGGCGGAATTGTTGACGTATTTTCATTCTCGCCCGATGAACCTTACCGTATCGAATTTTTTGGGGATGAAGTGGACAGTATCCGAACTTTTGATGTGGAGACCCAACTTTCCACGGACAAAGTGAAGAAAATCACCATTATTCCAAATGTGGAGAACAAGTTTACGGAGGAAATTCGGGAAAGCTTCTTAAAATATATTTCTGCCAATACCGTGGTCTTTGCCAAGAACCCTGCTTTGATCTACGACCGCATCGATTCCTTTTTTGAAAAAGCAGAGGAGAGTTTTGCCAAATTGAGCAAAGAGATCAAACACGCCAAGCCCAAAGAACTCTTTTTGGATTCAGCTTTGCTGAAAGAGCAGTTGAATGATTATGCATTCGTTGAAATTGGAAACACTTCTGTCACTTCGAGCGGAGTCGAGAAGCAGACAGAATCCTCTCCCTCGACTGCGCTCGGGATGACAGCTTCTTTTATCCAATTCAACACCAAACCGCAACCTTCCTTCAACAAAAAGTTCGACCTGCTCATTGAAAACCTCAACGACAATCGGGATGCAGGGTACAGCAACTATATTTTCTGTTCCACGGAGCAGCAGGCCAAGCGTTTTCACGACATTTTTGAGGAAGTGGATGAAACGGTGCACTACCAGACCATCATTTTTCCGTTGTTCCAAGGTTTTGTGGATCAGGATTTAAAGATTGCTTGCTACACTGACCATCAAATTTTTGAACGCTACCATAAGTTCCATCTCAAAAATGGCTATGCCAAAAAGCAGGCCATCACGTTGAAGGAACTCAACAAACTGGAAATCGGCGATTATGTGACCCACATTGATCACGGTATCGGGAAGTTCGTCGGATTGCAAAAAATTGATGTGGAGGGCAAAAAACAGGAAGCAATCAAACTAATTTATGGTGACCGAGATATCCTCTATGTCAGCATCCACTCCCTGCACAAAATATCCAAATACAACGGCAAGGACGGGGCACCTCCCAAAATATTCAAACTGGGTTCCGCAGCTTGGAAAAAACTAAAGCAAAAGACCAAGGCAAGGGTAAAAAAGATTGCTTTCGACCTTATAAAGGTCTACGCGAAACGAAGATTGGAAAAAGGTTTTCAATATGCGCCCGACAGCTATTTGCAACACGAACTAGAAGCATCTTTTCTCTACGAGGACACTCCAGACCAGGAAAAAAGCACCCAAGATGTAAAAAAAGACATGGAGAGCGAACGCCCAATGGATCGCTTGATCTGTGGTGACGTTGGTTTTGGGAAAACGGAAGTGGCCATTCGAGCCGCATTCAAGGCCGTGGACAATGGCAAACAGGTGGCTGTTTTGGTGCCGACCACCATTTTGGCCTTTCAGCATGACAGAACATTTAAGGAACGATTGAAGGAGATGCCCGTTACGGTGGATTACCTCAACCGCTTCCGTACCGCCAAGGAGAAACGTGAGACCTTGGAGAATTTGGAGAATGGAAAAGTGGACATCATTATTGGAACGCACCAGTTGGTGAACAAAAATGTGAAGTTCAAGGATTTGGGCTTGCTCATTGTGGACGAGGAACAAAAATTCGGGGTTTCGGTCAAGGAAAAGCTACGTTCCATCAAGGAAAATGTGGATGTGCTTACCTTAACGGCCACTCCTATTCCGCGAACGCTTCAATTTAGTTTGATGGCGGCGCGTGACCTTTCCGTGATCAACACTCCGCCACCCAACCGCTACCCCATCGAGAGCCAGGTGATTCGATTGAACGAAGAAATTATCCGAGATGCCATTTCATACGAAATACAACGGGGCGGTCAGGTATTTTTCATCCATAATCGCATCGAGAACATCAAGGAGGTGGCAGGAATGCTACAACGTTTGGTACCCGATGCAAAGATTGGAATCGGACACGGACAAATGGAGGGCAAGAAACTGGAAAACCTTATGCTTGCCTTTATGAACGGGGAGTTCGATGTTTTGGTCTCTACCACCATCATAGAAAGTGGACTGGATGTGACCAATGCCAACACCATTTTTATCCATAATGCCAATAATTTTGGGTTGAGCGACCTCCACCAGATGCGAGGGCGTGTGGGCCGAAGCAATAAAAAAGCCTTTTGTTACTTTATCACTCCACCCTATGAGGTGATGACCACCGAAGCCCGAAAACGTATCGAGGCCTTGGAACAGTTTACCGATTTGGGCAGTGGTTTCAATATTGCGATGAAAGATTTGGAAATTCGGGGTGCTGGTGACCTTTTGGGCGGTGAGCAGAGTGGATTCATCAACGAAATCGGATTCGAGACCTATCAAAAAATACTGTCCGAAGCCATTGAGGAACTCAAGGAAAATGAGTTCAAGGATCTGTATGATGAAGTTGAGGGCGACAAGGAAAAGGTATATGTGAAGGAGATGCAGCTCGATACGGATTTTGAACTTCTCTTCCCCGATGATTACATCAACAACATCACCGAACGCCTGAACCTCTACACCCAATTGAACGACGTGGAGGACGAGGAAGGCCTACAAAAATTTGAAGCACAATTGGTAGACCGTTTTGGTGAACTGCCCGAGCCCGCCGTGGATTTGATGAACTCCGTTCGTATAAAATGGATCGCCACGCATATTGGTCTGGAAAAGGTGATCATGAAAAAAGGCAAGTTCATTGGCTATTTTATTGCCGATCAGCAATCCAGTTTTTACCAAAGTGCGGTGTTCACCCAAATATTGCAATACGCACAAACACATCCGCAATTGGTAAAGCTCAAAGAAAAACAGACCCGAAATGGCCTACGCCTGTTATTGGTATTTGAAAGAATTACCACCGTGGATAAGGCGTTGAAGGTGTTGGAGGAGCTAGAGTCTTAAGTATTGATTTGACTTCGTCTACCACAAGATACTTTTTAAAAGGTTTTTAATTACTTTTCGGAAACCTTACATCTTTCTTCACAAAAGCATTATGATTGAAATAAAGCAAACTTTTCGGTATATAATCCATGTAATAAGAAAAACAACTTTGGGGCCATTGAGCCGAATTTTATGGCTTAAAAGAAGCATATTCAAATTTCTTCTTTCATTCGTCTGTCTTTTATTGGGTCTCTACAGCTACAATAACAATCTTTTATCCGAAGAAGGAAGTAAAATAAACTTTATTGTTTGGTTTATTCCAATCTTAATAGGTATTTCACTTCTAATTTATTCTATTATCAATTTTCTCCTTCTTCTTAGGATAAGATACAAGCGTGATGAGAACCCTCCTATAAAAAGCGCAACTTTAAATCTTCCAAACAGGTTGAAAACATTGGATTTTGTTATCAACCATAAAAAAGAGGTTCAATCCATACTATATGACCCAGAAGTAAATTTGATATTAAATCAAAGCAAAAACCTTATCAAGTTTGAAAAGAAGTCCTACCAGATACCTCAAGTCATCCAAGAAAATCTAGACTATTTTGTTTTGAATATGCCCGATGCTACTTGGGAAACATTTGACAGTTCCAAAGTAAGATTGACATCGGAAATAACAAAAAAATCTATAGAAGAAAACGATCCGATTATTCTTCAAAAGTCATCCTATTTTAAGGATAGATTATCCAATAGCATTGCGAAGTATAAATATCAAAAAGCTAATCAAATATTAAACCTTCACAATGAGTTTATCAAAACCGAAACGAATGAGGTAATCACATTAAACCTCTCAAAGCTATCCAATCAACTTGGTGCTAGCACCCTTTTGTTTACCAAAGACAACAACATAACTTATTTGGTGCAGGGTTCAAGAACAACAGAGAACAGGAATCGATGGGCACCCTCGGGATCTGGATCTTTTGATTTCTTTATACCTAAGGAAAAAATGTCTTTTAAGGACTATTGTCTAATTCAAGCTAAAAGAGAACTAAAGGAGGAAAGTAATTTGAAAGAAAAAGAGATTTTAAATATTGCAATATGTGGTTTCGGTAGGTACATATATAGGTATGGAAAGCCAGAAATATTTTGTGTTGCCACATCCTCTAAGATGTCTGATGAAATCGAAATCAGAGCTGAAGAATGGGATTATCAGGACCGAAATGAAATCAGAACCTTTAAAATTAAAGGAGATATTACAAAGAAAAACCTATTGGAGAAATTACATGATTTTAAATTATTATTGGAAAATACAGCAACATCAACTCCTTTAAGCAACGAATTTGAACAACAAGTAAGTGGACCTCTATATTGGAATGTGTGCTTTGCACTAGATTTTTTTAAAGCTCAACCTGATGAGTTTATAGCCAACTTTTTTAGTAAAAAAGTAAAAGTTTAGAGACAACTATCCTTTGGATATAAATACTAATCCATAGTTAAAAAGCCTCGTACACCTTCTTTACAAACTCCCCGATTTTTGAAGGTTCCAACCAACGGGTCACGATGACCAAACCACTTTTTTGATCCACCACGATAAAGTTGCCACCAAAACCAGCAGCGTAGAACACATGCTCGGGAACGCCGTCCCAATGTCTGCCGCCTTGTTGGTTGAGCCACCACATATAGCCATAGTTTACATTGGGCACAGATGGTGTTGTTGCTTTCTTGATCCAACTTTCACTAATGATCTGCTCATCTTCCCATTTGCCGTTGTTCAAGAACAAGGTGCCAAATCGAGCCATATCCTCGGTGGAAATAAAAAGTCCAGCTCCCGAATGTCCGCCACCTGTCACGGATTTCATTTTGATTCCATCCACAACCGTCCATGCATTATCGTACCCGAACCACCTCCACGATGTGGTCGCACCAATTTTGTCCATCACCTCTTCTTTGAGGACCATGGGCACAGGCTTTCTCCACACATGGGTGAGTGAGTAAGCGAGTACGTTTACACGGACGTCGTTGTATTCCATTACGGTACCCGGTTCGTTGAGTTCGCGAAATTTCCAATCGTCCAGACCACCTTCACTCGGTGGTCGGTCCGCCCAATCCTTACCGCCCCAAAGTTCGCCCGACCAATCGGAATTTTGCTGCAACAAATGCTCCCAAGTGATTTTGGAGTTGTGTTCACCATCAAAAGTACCGTCCCAAATATAGTCGACCACTTTGTCCTTGGTGCTCTTTATCAATCCTTGGTCCTCGGCCAATCCAGCTACCGTGGACAAAAAGCTTTTGGTTACGCTAAAGGTCATGTCCACCCGCTTGGTATCGCCCCAAGAAGCGAGTACATAGCCATTCATTAGAATCATGTCTGCTGGGCCGCCTCGTTTTTTGGTGGGTCCTAGAATCTCATGAAAAGGTTCCCGTTTGAAGCCTTCCAAAATGGCAATCCGTAAATCCCTGGAACCTGAATACTCGTTGGCATTGGCGTAATCTACCGCCTTGTCCAAAGCTGATTGATCATATTTGAATTGATTCTTTTCCGCCGTTTTCCATGCTGCGTGGCGCTCTGGAAAATTGATTTGTTGTGCGTTGACAGTAATAGTTGTGGAGAATACAGCGAGAAGTGTAGCTGCAACCAAGATATTTTTCATTTTTTGGAGGTTTGGTTTGGACAAGCAAGGTAATGATTGTTCGAGAACTGCTCCAATCACCGATTAGGATATTTTAAAAAGGATTCTTCGCTACGCTCAGAAAGGGAAACGAGATTTCTCACTGCGTTCGAAATGACGATTGCACATCATCAGTCATTTCGACAGAGCGTAGCGAGGAGAAATCTAAAACCGCTTTTTATGAACTTGATTGCCTTCTGTGTCATAGTAGCGCCAAGTGCCCACTTGCCCATCATCCCGAAAGCGACCACGGATTTTTCGGGTGCCATCCGAATAGAATTCTTCATATCTGCCATGTTTTAGACCATCTTTAAGGTCCACTTCAAAACGGATGTTCCCATTGGCATAGGTCTTACTGAAGGAACTCGCGTTCAAATCATTGGGATAAATGGGCCTTAAATCAAAAACCGCATCGGTGATTTCTGTGGATGCTGTACTTTGATTTGTGGTCACAACTTCAGTGTCTGGTTGGGTCATATCCATCACCTTTTTCACCTCCTGCACATCTTGATAGTTGAGCACCAATCTACTTTCGAACAAATCCTCTTCAGGGGTCAGTTGCAATCCCACCTGAGGAAAACAAATGATGAAATCCTTGTTCTTGCGCATTTTTTGCTTGGTGGCAGCATCGGCCAGGGCATACATATTATCAAACAGCAAAGGCACATTGCTGTACACGAACACAGTGGATTCTGAATCGAACCTTTTGTCAAAATTTTTGAATTCTTCCGAGGTCGCCAAAATATCCCCCTCCGATACTTTATCAATAATGCCCTTTAGGGTATTGGGACTGTCACTAAAGATCACAAAGTCATCAATCTGGGTGAAGTAGGGTTTATCAAACTCATCAAACCTACCGCCCAACAATATCTTAAAGAAACCCTTGATGGACAAAAAGTTGATTTCATAATCCTTATAGTTGACCGCCTTGAACTTTACAGGCGTCTTTTTACGGATCTGCTCCACCACAAAATCCAGATTGGTCTTGGCATCTTCGGCATCGTTCGCTTTGAGCACCAAGGCCATATCGTTTTTACCTTTGGTAATGTGTGATTGAATTTGAAGCACGGCGATTTCGTCCCCTATCCAACTCACAAAATTTTCCTTGACATTGATTTTGAGGAATTTTTCCACTTTGGCAATTCCCTTTTGATAGCTCTCGAACTGTTCTAGATCGTTCTGCTGGACCATCTCGAAATTATCGTAGAACTCAGCGAAGCTGTCAAACCCATAGCTGATATAAAGTGCCGTGCTATTGGGTGCCACTTGGGGAATGGAGCGTTCCGCGGTACCCGATTTTTGCAACGCCTCCAAATAATATTCGTTCACGGCGCTGATGTTGGTATATCCATTGGCGGTTAGCGTGCTGTTCTCGTCCAAATCAAAATAAAAGCCAGAGAACAAAAAGTTCTCGCTCACGCGTTGTACCCAATCGGAAGGTCTGTCGGAGTACATTTTAACGTAATCATCAAAATAATGGTACTGCACGTACATTCGGAAAAGATCTTCGTGCCCCACTTTTTGGTTGATTTCCAAAAAGTTGAGGTTACGCCCCAAAACAGGTTCCATATATTGATCTATGGAAGCCTCCACCAAGGTATGGGTGTAGGAAGCTATCAACTGATTTTTAATGAAAGACAAATACATCGTTTCCTTGCTGTCTCGATCGTGGACTTCCAAAATTTCGTGTTCGTGATAGGTTCGTTTGCTCAGTACATAACCATCATCCAATAAGGTATTGAGATAGGTTTTCAGCAATTGAAGTTTGGCAATGCGTTTCAAATCCAAAACATAAAAAATCCCGTAATCCTTCGGAGAGATCATGTGAATGGATATGAACAGGGAACGGTTGTCAAAAAACTCGAAGAGTTTATGATTGTCGTTGAAAATTGTATCTACCCGTTGAATATTCTCGGTGAGCTCGGAAAAATAGTCGTTCTTTTTAAGATGCTTCCACCCTTCGCTCTTACTGACTTTTTCCCAACTCTCCACGGGCCGCTCCGATTCAATAATGAAGACTGCATCCTTCGGAATCAGATAAATGGACTGTAGATTGGTCTTTGGGGAGAGTATAAAAATATAGGCCAAATAGCACAGGTACAGTACAATTAAGCCCAGAATGCCGTAAAAAATCCTTTTTTTGGTCATTTTTCCAAAAAGTGTCTTTTTCTACAACGAAGAAGATGCCCGTTTAGTTTAGACCTGAAAAAAAGGAACCCTATTTTACAACGATTTTAAATCTTTGATGGTCCTGAAAGCGACATCTACCTGCTCATCGTTCACCAAAATGGTAAACTCATTGGTGGTAGAGATCACTTCGTAAAGTACAATGCCTTCCCAGGCCAGTCGCTGAAATATAAAGTAGTAAATTCCAGGAACCGAAACATTCTCCGCAGGCAATTTTACGGTAATCGAAGAAAGTCCCTCGGCCTTTTGGGTGCAACGTTCCATCTTAAAATACTTTTCAACCACGCCGTCCATGATGTTGCTGATCACAATATTGATCTCGTTCACGCCCCGCGAAGAGGTATAGAAAACATCTTGGTTCGCATTCACCTCTTCCAGCAGTCGGGCCTGTTGTCCCAATATGGTATCCGAGGCCAAAAAAGTATAATCGGTAAGATTGGAGCGTACCGTAATCTCACCAATATTCTTGAGCACCTTCACAATTTTATGGGTAGCCCTGAACTCCAGATCATCCGACAAACGTTTAAGGGCCATCACTATAGCGCCATCTTTTACATCTTTGCCCAGCTCTTCGGCAATTTCAGGTTTGATCTGTCGGGACAAAGAAGTCAAATTGATAATCCCTTGTGCCAATGCGGTCTGCAAAAAAGGCTTTTTCTTGATGTAATGTTCTACTACAGCAGATATTGTTTTCATTATCGGTTGATTTTGAACAAAAATAACATATTGTTACAAAACAAACAAATGGTTAAAAATGATAGAATGCGTTTTTTAAGTGGTCAATTTTAAGATCATTGCCATTTTTCACCACGGTGACCACATCAAATCTCACTTCAAAATCCATGTCCGATTCTTCTACAAAATGATTGGCGGCCATTGTTAAAAGTTTGATTTTTTTAGGTGAGATCATATCGGAAACATCGCCCAAAAACCCAGAATTTCTAGACTTTACCTCAACTATTGCCAACACATTGTCCTTCTGCGCGATAATATCTATTTCTGCACTTAGGTATCGATAATTTCGGGCAACCACAGCATACCCGGATGCACGTAAAAAATCAACCGCCTTTTGCTCCCCTAATTTTCCAAATGCGTTGTGATTGGCCATATAATTTGTAAAAATCTAAAAATATAATGCATTTCATCGAAAAATTTGGTCGTTCATGGACTTTAGAACGTTAAGATTGTAATTTGTTGGCTCAATTGAACCACACCCAACATTAGCATAAACATATAGTTGCCCCAAACTATGTACCTAATTAACGCCAGACATTGCTATGGAGTACTTCATCAATTGTAATTCCTCAACCTTGGCGCTGTACAATACTCCATTGGACGAGTTGCGTGCGGCCCACTTGTACCGAAGGCTTGGTTTTAGCGCCTCTGTACAGACCATTAATGCTGCTGTTGGACAAACAGCTGGGACGCTTGTTGATAATTTGGTAGATCAAGCACTTGCTGCCCCGACCATACCCCCGCCGGAATGGGCAGATTGGAACGATGCCAATTATCCTGCAGATGACGATTTGGCCCGCCAAATGAGAGGGGCCCAAATTGAAGATTTTACCACCGCCTACGGAAATGCCTTGGTAAACAATGATCTACTGGACCGGATGAGTTTTTTCTGGAGCAACCACTTTGTTACCCAGTTAGAAACTTATAATTGTCCCGGTTTCCTATACTATTATATCAATTGCCTACAGCGCAACGCCTTGGGCAACTTCAAGACCTTTACCAGCGAAATTGGCCTTACCAGTGCCATGCTCTACTACTTGGACGGTGTTCGTAACCGTGGGAACAACCCCAATGAGAACTATGCCAGGGAGCTGTATGAGCTTTTTACCTTGGGAGAAGGAAACAATTATACCGAAGAGGACATCATAGAAACTTCCAAGGCCCTCTCCGGATACACCGAACGCGGTGAAGAAGGATGCACCCCTGTGACATTTGACCCAACGGAGTTCAACACCGAGAACAAAACCATATTCGGTCAAACGGGGAATTGGGGCTACGATGACGTGATCGATATTCTTTTCAATGAAAGAGCGGATGAGATAGGATGGTTTATCTGTAAAAAATTATACGAATTCTTTGTTCATCCCGATTCAACCAGTGATGATGGAGGAATTGCCCCTCAGATCATCGACGGTTTGGCACAAACCTTTATCAGCAGTGGATTTGAAATAGCGCCAGTGCTTCGCCAATTATTTAAAAGTCAGCACTTTTTTGATGAAACCGCTATCGGTGTCATCATCAAAAGCCCTGCCGACCTTTATTTTAACCTATTGAAGGAAACAGGGTTCACCTATGATGACGGAACCATTATCAACATGGTCGATGCCTGTTCGATGATCGGACAACGTTTTTTTCAACCGCCCGAAGTGGAAGGTTGGCAACGGGACCGAACTTGGATCAATACCAACTTTATAATTGGTCGATGGTTGACAGCGGAGTTCTTTTTGGAACGCTTTTTCCAGAATGACCCCGAGCAGTTCAGAACCTTGGCTATGGAAGCTGTTGGACCTGCCAATAGCAACACCAGCAACCCCGAAATTGTGGTCACGGCATTGGTAAACAAGTTTACGCCAAAAGGTCTTTTGACAGACGAAGATTTTGGAAGGGCCATGGATGCCTTCAAAATTGACGATGTGCCAGAGGATTACTACTCCCCCGATTATTATCCTGGAGGCAACGGACAATGGATGCTTCAAATGAGCGCGGAAGCACCAACACAGGTCTATATCCTGTTACGTCATTTATCCAGAGAACCCGAATTCCAACTCAAATAACCCCATCAATCATGTGCGATAATCACCATACCCACGATAATTCTCCCCACAAGGGCCTTGAACATGAAGGCCACGACAAAGAACACAAAAAATGGAGCCGACGCTCCTTTGTACAAGCATTGGGCATAGCCGGTTCAGGTTCCATGTTCTTGGGCAGCCATTTTATTTCGGCCTCCTCACCTTCACCGCTCACCGCGGCGGTAGCAGCGGCCGAAACGGACAATATTCTGATTCTCATCCGACTATCTGGTGGAAACGACGGACTGAGTACCGTAATCCCAATTCAACAATATGATACGTATGCCAATGCCAGGCCCAACATCTATATCCCGGAAAGCAAGGTCCTAAAACTTACGGACGATTTTGGTGTGCCCACCTACATGAGCGCCCTGGAATCCCTTTGGGGCGATGGCCAATTTAAGGCCGTGCACGGCGTAGGGTACCAGAACCAAAGTCTGTCCCACTTTACAGGTTCCGATATTTTTGCCAATACGGATTTGACTACGACCGGGTTTTCAGGAGAGAATACGGGCTGGATGGGCAGACATTTTGAGGAACTTTATCCTGATTACTTGATTACTCCTCCACCTGCTCCCGCGGCCATTCAAATCGGCAACTTGGCAAACATGATCTTCCAAGGAGAAGAAACCAATTATGCCTTCGTGACCAACAATGTGGACCAGTTGGAGCAAATTGCCGAAACCGGTGCTTTCTATGAAATCGAGAATGCCCCCTTCGACAACTGTATGTATGGCGACCAACTCCGGTTTTTGCGAGGTGTTGCCAATACAACCTACGAATATGCAGGCACCATTCACGATGCCTACATGAGAGGGCAGAACCAAGTAGAATATCAGGACAATGGCTTTGCCAGACAATTGGCACTGTTGGCCCGTTTGATCAAAGGAAATTTGGGCACAAAAGTATATATGATCTCCATGGGAGGATTTGACACCCACGGAAATCAGCCCATTGTACACGAACGTTTAATGTCCAACCTATCCATTGCCATCAACAACTTCTACGAAGATCTCGCCTTTACCGAGCAAGATGACAAAGTATTGAGTATGACCTTCTCAGAATTCGGTCGAAGAATTTTTGAAAACGGCTCCAATGGTACCGATCACGGAAAAGCTGCCCCTACCCTGTTCTTTGGGTCAGGATTGAGCGGAAGCGCCTTTGTTGGGGAGCACCCCTCTTTGGACGAACCCAACAACCGTGGAAACTTGGAATACACCATGGACTTTAGGGATCTCTACGGAACCGTATTGGCCGAATGGTTGTGCGTTCCAAGAGCATCCGTAGAACAACATTTATTGGGACACCCCTACAAGGCCATAGATCTTGGCTTTAATTGTAGCGGCGAAACTTTTGATGACATCGCCATGGACAATGATCCGCCAACTTTGCCCGATACACCACCAAGTCAGGATCCATTGGACCCCAACATAGATATTTTGGACACCATTCAACATGCGGCGGTTTACCCGTCAACATCACCACGGAATCCATACATTCATTTGGAAATGCCGGTTTCCGCACATGTCGATATTGAACTCTTCAATATTTTGGGACAGCGTGTGGGCACCCTGTTCAACGAAATGATGTTGGAAGGCGCAGTGGACATCAACATACGCGAGCGTATGCGGGACAGTTTGTCCACAGGAAAATATATCTATCGAATCTCCGTGGGAGATAAAAAAATGAGCAAATCGGTAATGATAGCCTAAAGAAGCGGGAAACTTTGTTATCCATTTTTTCGGAACCCTTCGATAATGCACCCCTCACCCCAAATAGGGTCGCATTTTCGGGGGTTTCGTTTTTTGTGTGTATCCCGTTAAAATCAGTATTTTTGGGGCCTAATTAGATTTAAATGGCTCAAAATACATCACCTTCCAGATACACTATTACTGCGGCACTGCCCTACACCAACGGTCCTATCCATATTGGGCACTTGGCCGGCGTATACGTTCCTGCGGACATTTACTCCCGTTATTTGCGATTAAAGGGCAACGATGTGGCCTTTGTCTGCGGCAGCGACGAGCATGGTGTAGCCATCTCCATGAAGGCCAAGAAAGAAGGTGTCACTCCAAAAGAAATTATTGATAAGTACCACAGCATCATCAAAAAATCGTTTGCTGATTTTGGTATTTCTTTTGATAATTACTCCAGGACTTCGGCGGAGGTTCACCACAAGACCGCTTCGGAATTTTTCAAAAAAATGTACGAGCAAGGGGACTTTATCGAAGAGGAAACCGAACAATTGTACGATGATGAGGCCAAACAGTTTTTGGCGGACCGATTTGTCATTGGAACCTGCCCCAAATGCGGACACGAGGAAGCCTATGGCGACCAGTGTGAAAATTGTGGCTCCTCATTGAATGCCACGGACCTTATCCATCCAAAATCCACCATTACAGGAACTGTACCCTCACTAAAAAAGACCAAGCATTGGTTTTTACCATTGGACCGATATGAGGGGTTCCTAAAAAAATGGATTCTGGAAGAGCACAAATCCGATTGGAAACCCAATGTCTACGGACAATGTAAATCTTGGATAGATGAAGGCCTAAAACCCAGAGCCGTCACCCGTGATTTGGATTGGGGCATTCCCGTTCCCGTAGAAGGAGGAGAAGGAAAAGTGCTTTATGTCTGGTTCGATGCCCCCATCGGTTACATTTCCTCAACTAAGGAATGGGCCGAACGTGAGGGCAAGGATTGGGAACCGTATTGGAAGAGTAAGGACACTAAATTGGTACACTTTATCGGTAAGGACAACATTGTGTTCCATTGTATCATCTTCCCAAGTATGTTAGAGGCCAATGGTGACTACATTTTACCCGACAACGTTCCCGCCAATGAGTTTTTGAACCTTGAAGGCAATAAACTATCCACTTCCAAAAACTGGGCAGTCTGGTTGCACGAATATTTGGAAGAATTCCCGAATATGCAAGATGTACTTCGTTATGCGTTGACGGCAAATGCACCGGAGACCAAGGATAATGATTTTACGTGGAAGGATTTCCAGTCAAGAAACAACAATGAACTCGTGGCCATTTTCGGAAACTTCGTGAACCGAGTGGCTGTGTTAACGCATAAATATTATGATGGAGTTGTGCCAGCACCGGCTGAATTCAAAGCCGTTGATGAAGAAGCCTTGGAAGCGCTGAAAGCATTTCCGGAGACCCTTTCCAAATCATTGGAACGCTACCGTTTCCGCGAAGCCAGTCAGGAGTTAATGAACTTGGCCAGATTGGGCAATAAATATTTGGCAGACCAAGAGCCTTGGAAATTGATAAAAACCGATGAAGAGCGCGTCAAGACCATTATGTTCGTGGCGCTTCAGATTGCAACGGGATTGGCCATTTTAAGCGAGCCTTTCTTGCCGTTTACATCGAATAAATTAAAGGGGATTTTACGTCATGCTGAACTTGATTCAGCATCCCATTGGGATGAAATTGCTACACGTGATGTTCTTCTCCCCGCCGGACACCAACTCAACCCGAGCGAACTACTCTTCAGAAAAATCGAGGACACCGAAATTCAACAACAACTGGATAAATTGGAAGCCACCAAAAAAGCAAATGCTTCGACTACTATCAGCACAGGTACCATGGATAAAGAAACAGCTCCCTTAAAGAATACCATCACTTTTGATGACTTTGCTAAACTTGACTTGCGGGTCGGGACCATTATCGAAGCCGAAAAAATGCCCAAAGCAGATAAACTTTTGATTTTAAAGGTAGATATGGGACTTGATACCCGGACCATTGTATCGGGTATTGCCAATAGCTTTACACCAGAGGATATTGTAGGCAAAAAAGTAACCGTTGTCGCCAATTTGGCCCCAAGAAAATTGCGGGGAGTGGAAAGTCAAGGTATGATTTTGATGACGGAAAATAAAAATGGTAAATTAGTTTTTGTCAACCCGGACGAACAAGACGTCACGAATGGGGAAACCATTAACTAGTATTATACCATGAAAAATCCATTTCTGATTCTTTGCCTTTTATTAGTCCAATTTTCGATATCCCAAGAAAAATTTTTAGAAATATCGAATGACCTAAAAGAAGGTAGCAGAAAGGTACATACAGCTTTTACGGTTATCGACGAAGAGACTGGAAATTTTGCGCTATTCTTGGACGATGACAATAAAATGTATGGCTTTTTGTTTTCCCCTTCCCTAAAATTAATCAACAGGTTTGCCTCCGAAGGACTTCCGAAAAAGTACAACCAAATAATTGGCTATTCCATACTTGATAAAAAGATTCGTCTCTTTTTGAAAGATAAAAATGATAAGACTTTCGGAAGTGTCCTGTTTGATTTTGAACAAGGTATTACCCAAGAAACGCTCTATGATTTCAAACTAAAACAGGAGTTTTTCGTAGAAGGTTACTCCAATGCATCAAAATTTCATTTGATTACCATCCCGAAGGATAGTAACCTGTTTCATGATTATATTTTTGAAGAGGGCAAAGAATTGGTACAGGAAACCATAGACCTATCAAACGAATCTTTTGTGGATGATCAAGGAACTCCAAAAAGCCTCAATACCATTATGTCCACTGGCGGAAACGTTCAAACTATAGGAAGCCAATATAGGTTTCAAGTGGATAAAATTGATTCAGAAGCCCCAAATTCTGTTGAAAGTACCAGTAACATTGTAAAAATGTATCCTGGGAAATCTGGTTTTACGTTATCGATCGATACGCAAAGGCGCACCTATATCATTGATATTTCAACCCAAACATTACAGCCTTTGGTCTCTTCTATAGAGAAACCTTATTTACCGGCAGCAGTTGTAAACTCAAACTCCTTCATCCTTGAAGATAAAATTTATATGATTTCTGCAACAAGTGATGACATGGCATTTTCTGTAAAAACGCTGGATTCTGGGGAAGAACTGAAAAATATTGTTATAACCAAAGATGATGAAATAACCTTCAGCAACACTCCAATTATTCAAGAAGGGGGAATGTATAGCAGTTACCGGGAAATGGAAAAGACCAGTAAATTTCTAAGAAGGCTCGGAAAGGAAGATATAGGAGTAGCAGTTTCTAAACATAAAGGCAATTATGTGGTCACCATGGGTTCCAAAAAAGAAATTTCGAGAGGTGGAGCACCTATGATGATGCCCGGTGTTGGTTTTCCCATGGCATCTGCGGGTGCATTTGCAGTAACCTTTAATCCCACCTTTTTTGCCTACGGTAGCTACTCATCCACAAAAGCCACCAGAATTGAATGTTTGTTTGACGAGAATTTTAATCACAAAGAAGGTGAAATTCCCAAAAATAGCTTCGACCGTATTAAGGAGGCCGCAGACAAGTTTCCTTCCACAGATGCCGAAACAGTATTTCGATTGGACGATTCCTACATTTGGGGGTTTTACAATAAAAAATTGGACAAATACATCCTGTATAAGTTTTAATGCCAATAGCTTTTGCTGTAGCGATCACTCCAATTCCACGCCTACTTAAAATTCTTTAATATCATGCAACTTGTTCCCTATATCGTTAGCCACACCCATCTTTCGGAGAAAAGTGTGGAGAATACGGTTTCTCTTTTAAACCAAGACTGTACCATTCCCTTTATTTGCCGATATCGAAAAGAACTTACTGGAAATTTGGACGAGGTCCAGATTGGTGCCATCGTTGAATACAAAAACCAGTTTGAGGCTTTGGAAAAAAGAAAGGCGGCCATCATCAAAGCTGTCGCCGAACAAGATGCCCTTACTCCCGAACTGGAAGCCAAGTTTCTGAACTGTACCGACCTTACCAGTTTGGAAGACCTCTACCTTCCGTTCAAAAAAAGTAAAAAGACCAAGGCCGAGACCGCACGAAAAAATGGATTGGAACCTTTGGCCAAGATCATTATGGCACAAAGGAGCGATGAAATTGAATACATTGCTTCCAAATACCTCAACAAAGATGTAATTAACGAAGACGATGCCCTCGAAGGAGCACGCCATATTATTTCCGAGTGGATCAATGAGCGCACCGATATCCGTAACCAATTGCGGAGTCAGTTGGAACGGCACGCCCTGATCACTACCAAAGTCGTAAAGACCAAAAAAGATGATGAAAAGGCCCAAAAATTCCGAGATTATTTTGATTGGAGCGAACCTTTGAACCGATGTCCATCCCACCGATTTTTGGCCATTTTGCGTGCGGAAAAGGAAGGTTTTATCCGAGTAAAGGTCGAGATAGATGATGAAAGGGCACTTCAAAATATCGAAAGACGCATCATTAAAACCAATAAAGCCTGCGCAGAACAAATCGGGCTGGCCATTGCGGATGCCTACAAACGACTGTTGTTACCATCCCTATCCAACGAACTTTTAAAAACGGCCAAGGAAAAGGCAGATGCGGATGCCATTCAGGTGTTTTCGAAAAATTTAAAGCAACTGTTGCTCGGCGCTCCTTTGGGTGAAAAGCGAATTTTGGCCATCGACCCAGGTTTCAGAACGGGCTGTAAAGTGGTCTGTTTGGACGAGCAGGGCGATTTAAAGCACAACGAGACCATTTATCCCCATCCACCACAGCGAGATAGTTCCGGTGCCATCAAAAAGATAAGTTCCTTGGTGGATGCCTATAAAATAGAGGCCATTGCCATTGGCAACGGAACGGCATCGCGAGAGACCGAACAATTGGTAAAGCGCGTACCGTTCAAAAAACCAATTGAGGTGTTCGTGGTCAGCGAAGCGGGTGCATCCATTTATTCGGCATCCAAAATTGCCCGCGAGGAATTTCCAAATTATGATGTTACGGTAAGAGGAGCGGTTTCCATTGGTCGACGTTTGGCTGACCCTTTGGCGGAATTGGTGAAAATCGACGCCAAGTCCATCGGGGTTGGGCAATACCAGCACGATGTGGACCAGACGCAATTAAAAACCTCCTTGGACACGGTAGTCGAAAGTTGTGTGAACTCCGTCGGCGTCAACATCAACACGGCGAGTGTACCCCTTTTGAGCTACGTTTCGGGCATTGGGCCGAAACTTGCGGAAAATATAGTGGCCCATCGTAACGAAAATGGAGCCTTCAGAAGTAGGGAAGAAATTAAAAACGTACCTCGATTGGGAGGAAAGGCCTTTGAACAGAGTGCAGGTTTTTTGCGCATCAAAAATGGAGACAATCCTTTGGATGATTCGGCCGTTCACCCAGAAAGCTACGGTTTGGTATCAAAAATGGCCAAGGACCAAGGTGTTTCCCTCAATCAAATCGTTGGAAACAAGTCCGCCTTACAAAGTATCAATCTTAAATCCTATTGTACCGAATCCATTGGAATGCCAACCTTGGAGGATATTCTAAAAGAATTGGAAAAACCAGGATTGGACCTTCGCGAAAAGGCCAAGGTGTTCACCTTTAATCAGAACATCAAGGAAATTACCGATTTGCGGCAAGGACAATTGCTGCCCGGCATCGTCAACAACATTACCAACTTTGGCTGCTTTGTGGATATCGGCATCAAAGAAAGTGGCCTTATCCATATTTCCAACCTATCGGATACTTTTGTAAAAGATGTCAACGAACACGTGAGCCTTCATCAACAGGTAGTGGTAAAAGTCTTGGATGTGGACGTGCCCCGAAAGCGGATACAGTTGGCATTGCATAAACAAGGTGCCTAAATGCTCAAAATCGCCTATCACCCCATTTACAAACACCCATTGCCCGAAGGGCATCGGTTCCCGATGATCAAATACGAACTACTGCCCCAGCAATTGTTGTATGAGGGCACTTGCACGAAGGACAACTTTTTTGAGCCTTCCTTTCCCGAAGACCGTCATATTTTAGCGGCCCACGATGAGGAATATTATCGCAATCTGGTTGGTTTGCAACTATCCAAGAGAGAAGCAAGAAAGATAGGTTTCCCTTTGAGCGAGGCACTCGTGAAACGGGAACGCATTATAGCGGACGGCACCATCAAAGGTTGTCGTTTTGCCCTTGAAAACGGCATTGCCATGAACATTGCAGGGGGAACGCACCACGCCTACTCGGACAGGGGCGAAGCTTTTTGCATGCTGAACGACCAAGCTATTGGGGCTAGATATCTTTTGAACCAGAAACTGGCCGAAAAAATCTTGATCGTGGATTTGGATGTGCATCAGGGCAATGGTACGGCCGAAATCTTCCAGACCGACCATTCTGTTTTTACCTTTTCCATGCACGGTAAGGGCAATTATCCCTTCAAAAAGGAAACCTCGGATCTTGATGTTCCTTTGGAAAAAGGCACCACGGATGAAGAATACCTATCCATTCTAAAAAAGACGTTACCAGAGTTAATGGAGGTGGTCCGCCCCGATTTTATTTTCTACCTCTGCGGGGTGGATGTGCTGGAAACCGACAAGCTGGGAACTTTGGCCATGACCTTGGACGGCTGCAAGGAGCGGGACCGTTTTGTGCTTCAAACTTGCCATGATGCCAACATCCCGGTACAATGCAGTATGGGCGGAGGTTATTCCCCCGAGATCAGGATCATAGTAGAAGCCCATGCCAATACTTTTCGCTTGGCACAAGATATTTATGGCTAATTTTACCGTCTATTTTTGTTTTACAATCTCATGAGACTTTTTAGATACTTTGCTTTTATCCTATTGACCACTGCCATGAACGGTCAGGAACTTCATCAAGAAAAAGAAAAAAACCTTTGGAACAACTTTACCTATGATGTAGGGAACATGTTTGGCGGAGTTGGTTATTCGTATTCCCGTCCCTTTCACTGGCAGGGAAACGATTGGGCCAATTTTGGATATTTGACCGGGGGTACACTACTTCTATTTGCCGTTGATGATGAACTCAACAGATGGAAAAATGGTTTTGATCAGGACGTACCGGATGTCATTATGGATTATGGCCACGAATATGGTAGTCCAGAAAACAATTACATGCTGACAGGGGGTGTTTATCTTGCCGGCTTGTTCACCAAAAATGAAAAATTGAGGCGAACCGGGGTACTCTTAATCTCTTCTGCCACCGCCGGAGGGTTCCTCCAACAAGTGAGCAAGCGCATTATTGGTAGGGCAAGGCCAAAAAGCGGAGCAGGTTCGGCAACTTTTGACCCATTGCATTTGGATAGGGTGTACGATTATGACTCATTCCCGTCTGGTCATGCCATGTTGGCCTTTAGTAATGCTTACGCGATTGCCAAACAATTCAAGAGTCCTTGGGTAAAAGGTGGTCTGTACACTGTGGGTATGATTCCGGGCCTTGTACGTGTACTGGATGATTTTCATTGGTTTTCCGATGTTGCCTTCAGTACGGTGCTCAGTATTTTTATTGTGGAATCCATCGACAAATACCTCGATTCCAAATATGATGAAAAGTACAACGACCAACAGCCTAAAAACGTAAGCTGGAATCTTTCTTTTGGCCCCAACACTTTGGGGGTTTCCCTTCAGTTTTAATGCATTGGAAACACAATTATGTTAAATTTTATTTAGATTGATTTAAAATAATTATTTTTGTCTCCTATTTCGGTTCTATCCATGGGAAAGAAAAAGGACAAAAAGAAACTCAAAAAAGCAAAACTTAGGGAGTTACCGCCAACTGGCAAGGTAAAATCCAAGTGCTGCGAAAAATACAAGAAGAGCGAAAAAAAACGCTGCAAAAAATGTCCTTGCTTTGATTTGATGAAAAAAGTAGCCTAGTCATCTCGCTTAAATCACTTGCCTCCTATTCAATTTCTGGTATTTGTCCTATTTTTAGGGCAAACTAGAAACCATGATCAAAAAAACCTCCCTTTTATTTACCATGCTCCTTTTGTCCGGCATATTCATGTTGGCACAGGACAAGGACGCAGTGATTGAAGCCATCGTTCAAGAAGCCAACGAAAACTCCCAACTCGAAATCCTTGGCCATCAGCTTATGGATGGTATCGGACCTAGATTGGTCGGTACCCCACAAATGAAAAATGCCCATGATTGGGCGGTTGCCAAATACGAAAGTTGGGGAATACCTGCCCGCAACGAGCAATGGGGCGAATGGAAAGGCTGGGAACGGGGCATTAGCCATATCGATATGGTACATCCCAGAGTACAGAGCCTAAGGGGAACCCAACTGGCCTGGAGCCCAAGTACGCCCAAAAAAGGAGTGACCGCAGAACTGATTGTTTTACCTACCATTTCGGACTCCATGGAATTCAAAAATTGGCTTCCGAATGTTAAGGGCAAGCTGGTCATGATTTCCATGCCACAACCCACAGGAAGACCCGATTACAATTGGGAAGAATTTGCTACCGAAAAGTCCTTTGAAAAAATGAAAAAGGAACGCGAGGAGCAAACTGAGGCTTGGGACAAGAACATGTCCAGAACTGGACTGGACCGTCGTAGTCTGCCTGCCGCCCTTGAAGAAGCAGGTGCGGTTGGTATCGTAGCCTCCTATTGGTCCAGAGGTTTTGGCGTAAACAAAATTTTCGGTGCCTATACCAAAGAAATCCCGACCGTTGACTTGGAATTGGAAGATTATGGGATGTTATATCGATTAGTGGAATCGGGGCAAAAACCGCAGCTTCATATTGTAGCAGAATCGAAAGAATTGGGCAAAGTACCTACCTTCAACACTATAGCCGAGATCAAAGGTTCCGAAAAGCCGGATGAGTATGTGATTCTATCCGCACATTTTGATTCTTGGGACGGTGGCACCGGAGCAACCGACAACGGTACTGGAACTTTGGTAATGATGGAGGCCATGCGCATTTTGAAAAAAGCCTATCCCAACCCAAAACGAACCATTTTGGTCGGACATTGGGGCAGCGAAGAACAAGGGCTTAACGGTTCCAGAGCTTTTGTTGAGGATAATCCAGAAATTGTTGCGGGCGTACAGGCTGTTTTCAATCAGGATAATGGAACTGGTAGAGTGGTTAGGATTTCCGGTGGTGGATTTTTGAATTCCTATGATTATTTAGGAAAATGGTTGCATGAAGTTCCCAAAGAAATTACCGATGAAATCGAAACGACCTTTCCCGGAACCCCTGCCCGTGGCGGTTCGGATTATGCCTCTTTTCAAGCTGCGGGAGCTCCTGCCTTCAGTCTGAGTTCTTTGAACTGGTCCTATTGGAACTATACTTGGCATACCAACCGGGACACCTACGACAAAATTATTTTTGATGATGTAAGGAACAATGCCATCCTCACGGCAATTCTTGCCTACATGGCCAGCGAAGACCCTGAAAAGACTTCAAGGGAAAAAGCTGTGCTTCCAATAAGTGATAGAACGGGAGAGCAATTGGAGTGGCCAGAGCCACGCTCACCTGAACGCAACGGAGGGCAGAACTAAAAAAATATTTGAGACAAAAAAAGCGCCCCATGATCAGGGCGCTTTTTACTTAACTAACTAAAAGGCACAATCAAAAAATTCGGGGAGAATCAATTTGAACAATGATGTCCGCAGGATCTCCTAAAAATGTCTTGTTGTCATAATAAATAAAGTAGCGCTTTGCTTCTTCAAAAAACAGTTCGCTATGTGTACAATGGGAGCTGCAAGCTTTGGCGTGTTGTGAATACGCTATTCGTTTTCCGTTCAAATAACTATGGTACCATTCGCTGTTTTGTTTCCTTAAATCGTTCTCGTAGCGCTTTTGGTCCTTCCAAAAATCCTTTTCATCCTCTGCATTCATGAACACAAAATACTGTTCGTATTGTGCATCCTTTATCGCGAGATTTTCATAAAAGGAATTTTGCTCCTCTTGTGCAGATGTCAAACTTGACCAGCCTACAGTAAACAGTACCGCAAAAAGAATTTGTAATCTCATCTTTTGGGTTTTTAATGATTAACTTATTCATTTACTAAAGTTCTGGCGTTTGCCTTAATAACAACTCAAAGAGGATTTACCCTAATCCCAAATTGAAAAAAGGGGCCAATTGCCCCTTTTTCTTGAAAATGCTTCTGCTTTTTATTTTCCAAGCATTAAAAGTTCGTTGCATTTGATTTCGGTGATATATCTTTTTTCACCTTCATTGGTCTCGTAGGAGCGTGATATTAATTTGCCCTCGATGATGACCTCTTTGCCTTTGGCCAAAAAATTCTCGGCTATCTCCGCCAGCTTTCCCCATGCCACGATGTTGTGCCACTGGGTATCCGTAATCTTTTCCCCTTTCGCGTTCTTGTAGGATTCATTCGTTGCAATGGAGAACTTTGCGAGTTTGCTCCCATTTTCCAACACGACCATTTCAGGATCGTTTCCAAGATTGCCGATCAATTGTACTTTGTTTCTAAGTGAATTCATAATAGTAAGATTTAAGTGATTTATATTTTACATCGAAATCCAATCCGACGAGGCAAACTTAGATGCGTTACAAAACATTATTTGGTTTGTAATCATTTGTTTTCGTTTGTAAACGTATGTAAACGATTACAACCACTTGCAATTGTTTATATCGTTATGGAACAAGGTCACTTCTAAAAGAATATAAGACAAAAAGGAGGTGCAAGTAGAAAGCATCCCCCATCAGCAACGCTAAGCGTTAAACTTAGTTAAATAATTGATTTTCTGATATATAATATTAATTTATTATAAGAAACGAATTATAAAATCTTGGAGTTTCGTGTCAATAACGGTCATTTTCGGACCAAACAAACATTTTACATCTATTGCATCAAGAATTAAATCTTTTCAATCGATCTATTCGTTGATTGACCCGTAATTTTAGGTATAACAAAAATCAAAAATCTATTATATGGAAGCTATTAAAGCAAAAAACAAAACATTTAAAAAACTAGGGTTCACCTATTTGGAAACCGCCGAAATCGTGGTAAGCTTAAATACCCTTTTGGCCAATTACCAAGTATTTTACAATAAACTCAGAAACTTTCACTGGAACATCGAAGGTCAAGACTTTTTTGAGCTTCATGAGGAATTCGAAAACGAATACAATACCGTGAAAGAAAATATTGATATCGTGGCAGAAAGAATCAGGGTATTTGGCGTAAAGACCAATTTCACCATGAAAAAGACCTTGGAGCTTTCCAACATTGAAGAGCAGGAAAAAAATATTTCTGCGCTCGAAATGGTAAGGGAAGTACTCCACGACTATGAAATTCTGCACGATAGCATGCTGGATGCCGTAAATGCATCCCTCGAGACCGGCGACGTTGTGACCGAGAACATGTTGACCGAGTTTATGACCGAGCTGGAGAAAAGACACTGGATGTTCACCTCTTTCCTAAAGTAGGAAAAATTGGGTCCTTCCAGAACACTGATTTGTTAACCATTAAAAACAGAACTATGAAAAAGTTACTCACTATACTATCAATCTCAACCCTGACGGCATTTGCCGGATATGGGCAAAGCCAAAATGGGATGATGAACGCAACCAAGGAACTGAATACCTTCACCATATCTGAAAATGGCAAGGAAAAACAATACAGTGTAAAAGTCATGGAACAGAGGGATTATACCATGAAAATGGACCAAAAGGACAAAGGAATGGTCAATCAAGATAGAAAGCCCTCATCGGCATACGTTACCAAGTTGGTAGCCATTGACAATGATGCCGATAAAAACTATGATGACTATATGGTACTAAAATACAAGAGCCCGAAGAAAAGTAAATTCGAGCTAGTACCTACCGATAAAGGATTTGACATCAAAGTAGATGACAAATCAATGCAGTACCATGTTGTGGAAAGCACATATTTGATCAATAAGAAGGATAAAGACTTCTTTATTGTTGAAGAATTCAGTGATTCACAATAGGTCATATAATTTCGTTTTTTGATTGATGTAAGAGCCGAGAACAATGTTCTCGGCTCTTTTTTTGTGCAACAATCGAAACATTTAAACCTATATTTGGGGCATAAATTCAACCTATGGAATCCTGGTTAAGTCCCGTACAACTGGAAGGCGAATTGGTAAAGCTCGTTCCCCTGCAAAAATCGCAAAAAGTAGATTTGGCATTTGCGGCATCCGATGGAAAACTTTGGGAACTGTGGTACACCTCCGTGCCCTCTCCCAAGACCATAGATTCCTATTTGGACATTGCGCTTGCCGAACAAGCATCGGGCAAGGCACTTCCCTTTGCCATTATCAATAAAAGAACCAACACCATAGTGGGCAGCACACGCTATTTGAACGTGGATGCAAAAAACAAGCGAGTGGAAATCGGGGCAACTTGGTACGCTAAAAAAGCACAACGAACAGGAATCAATACCGAGTGCAAATATCTATTGCTCAAATATGCCTTTGAAAACCTGAACTGCATTGCAGTAGAGTTCCGTACCCACTTTCACAACCATCCTTCCAGAAATGCAATTCTGCGTTTGGGGGCCAAACAAGACGGTATTTTACGGAATCATAGATTGGATGAATCCGGTAACCTTCGTGATACGGTGGTATTCTCCATTTTGAACAGCGAATGGAAGACCGTGAAAAAATCCTTGGAGTTTAAAATGGAAAGAAGTTATTTGGGCTAACCCTTGCCCCTTTTTAATAAACGTGCAAAATTATAACTGGCCAGCTCCAGGTTTTCGGCGCTTTTGGCCTTGGCATCATCCAAGTTTCCAATTTGATTGAGAATGGAAACAGCATAGTCCAGCCCCATTTGTTGCATTTGTTCAATCGTCACATCAATAGATCCACAAAATGCCGCAACGGGAACATTGTGCTTTTTGGCAGACTGCACTACCCCATTTATGGTTTTTCCCGAAAAGGTCTGTCCATCCAACTGCCCCTCTCCCGTAATCAACCAATCGGCACCCTGCAAAACCTCATCAAAATTGGCCAGTTCCATTACCAAATCCACGCCAGAGGCCAATTCTGCATTTAAAAAGACTACAGCGCCCCCTCCCAAACCTCCAGCGGCACCTGCTCCAGGTATCTGTTGCACGTCAACATCAAAAGTGGATTTTAGTACGGAAGCAAAGCTTTCCAAGCCCCTGTCCAATAATGCTATTTCTTCCTCGGATGCCCCTTTTTGTGCCCCATAAATTCTGGCAGCCCCATTTTCACCATAGAACGGGTTGTTGACATCACAGGCCACTTGAATCTTGGCATCGGACAACTTGGGGTTCACCTGATTCCTTTGGATTTGTTGCACCTTGCTCAAATGCTTTCCAATCGGTTCCAACTCGTTTCCATCAGCATCCAAAAAAGAATGGCCCAAGGCCTTCGCCATGCCCATACCCCCATCATTCGTGGCACTACCCCCAATGCCGAGCACAATGTTCTTTGCACCTTTTTCAAGGGCGTCCGCAATCATCTCGCCCGTACCCAAGGTGGTGGTCTCCATACAGTTCAATTCGGATTTGTTCAGCAATTTATAGCCGGAAGCTTCGGACATTTCAATAAAAGCGGTCTGTTTGTCTTCAGAAAGCAGATATTGGGACTTGATTTCCCTAAAAAGCGGGTCCTTCACGGTCACCGAAACCATCGAAGCATTGAGATAGTCGGCCACTACATCAATGGTACCATCGCCGCCATCGGCCAAGGGCCTGTTCAAGATTTCGGCATTTGGAAAAACTTTTTTGATGCCCCGGGCAACGATTTCACAAAATTCGCGTCCTGTAAGGGAGCCTTTATATTTATCTGGTGCCAAAATAAATTTCATCCCTACAATGTACTCAAGTTTATCGAGTTAACCCAGACAATTTGATCATCACAGGGACAAATTACAATGCGGCACAGGTTTTGAACATAAGGTGGAAGTATTTACCTTTAATAAAATTAAACCATGAAAAAAAGCATCATTTTTATAGCAACCGTTTTGTTCACCACAACCATTTTTGCACAATCCAAAAGCTTTTTGGACACGCCATATTTGGAGACCCAGGCCCAAGTTGACACCATGGTGACCCCGGACAAAATTTACCTGAACATCATCATCCAAGAAAAGGATACAAAAGGCCGTGTTTCGGTCGAGGAACAAGAAAACGAAATGGCAAAACGTTTCAAGGCGATGGGAATCGACCTCGAGGAGCAGTTGGTCATAAAAGATATGAGCAGTAACTTCAAAAAATACTTCTTGCGCCAAAAAGAAGTGCTCAAAAGCAAACAATATTCACTAGTAGTCTATTCAGGAAAAGAATTGGGCGATGTGATGATGGTCTTGGAACAGTTGGAGATCGCCAACACCAATATTGAAAAGACGGAATACTCCAAAATGGACGAACTGGAACTGGAACTAAAAACCAGGGCCGTAAAAAAAGCCATGCAAAAGGCTGAAGCCCTTACAAAACCTCTGGGTCAAAAAGTAGGTATGGCCATTCATATTGCGGACAATTCAAATTACTACCCAAGATACAATCAAGCCCCGATGATGGAAATGAAATCTGTTTCCGCCGACATGTCCCAAGCAGCCCCTTTGGACATCGATTTTGAAAAAATGAGGGTCGAGACCAATGTCAACGTAAAATTTGCCTTGTCAAATTAATGGCAAGGACACATCAATCAAATAAACCAATCCATTATGAAATCAATCGTACTTATTCTGATGCTCAGCGCAGGAATTGTTTCTGCGCAAGAAACCCTGCAACTGCCCGAAGGTGAAACATCGCCGAACGCAAATTTGGAAGATGTTTCCTGGATAGAAGGCCACTGGACGGGAGAAGCCTTTGGAGGCATTGCCGAAGAAATCTGGAGCGCCCCCATGGGCAATTCCATGATGTTCGTTTTCCGAATGGTGAACGATGGCGAAGTATCTTTTTATGAGTCCGGGCACATCCAACAATTGGACGACTCGCTCATACTCCAACTCAAACATTTTGATGGAAACATGCGGGGTTGGGAGGAAAAAAACCAGACCATCGACTTTAAATTGGTAAAACTGGAGCCCAACAAAGTATATTTTGAAGGACTTACCATGGAAAAGATCAGCGACGACCAAATGAATGTTTGGGTCCTTATCGAAGAAGACGGGAACACAGAAGAAATTCTTTTTGCCTATAAGAGAACAAAGTGATTTAGTTTCATGGGAATGTGTTGAATTAGTATATTTAACAGACTAACTAATTCCAACTGACCCGTGAAATTAAGACCTCTACTTTTATGTGCCCTTTTATTGGCGCTGCATCCTATGGATGCCCAACGAAGAAACAAAAAATCCGACCAACCTTCCATCATTGTCAACGACTCCCTTTTTCCGGGGTTAAAATGGCGTAACATAGGACCGTTCCGAGGTGGGCGAAGTGTTACCTCAACCGGGGTTGTGGGCCAGCCCCACACCTACTATATGGGATCCACGGGAGGCGGAATATGGAAAACCACTGACGATGGCATCACTTGGACCAATGTTTCCGACGGATTTCTAAAGACAGGAACCGTGGGCGACATTGCCGTTTCCGAAAGCAATCCCAACATAGTTATCGCGGGAATGGGAGAACATCCTGCCCGTGGGGTAATGACTTCCATGGGTGACGGTTTATACAAATCCACCGACGCAGGAAAAACCTGGAAACACATAGGACTAGACCATACGCGCCATATTTCGGACGTCATCATCCACCCGACCAATCCCGATATTATTTTTGTTGCCGCCCAAGGTGCTCAGTACGGGCCATCCGAAGACCGCGGTATTTACCGCTCCACCAATGGTGGAGAAACTTGGGAAAAGGTGCTTTATGTCAATGAAGATACCGGGGCATCCTCCCTGTCCATGGATATGAACAACCCTCTGATACTCTATGCCGCCATGTGGCAACACCGCAGATATCCTTGGACAATGGAATCGGGAGGAGCTTCCTCAGGATTTTATAAGTCCACCGATGGCGGAACTACTTGGGAAAAAATGGAGAAAGGACTTCCCAAGGAATTCGGAAAATCGGGAATCTCCGTGTCAAGGGCAAATTCTGAAGTAGTGTATGCCGTACTGGAGGCCGAAGGTGAAAAAGGCGGTGTCTATAAAAGTGAAGATGCCGGAAAAACCTGGAAACAGACCAATAAAGACCGAATCAATATAGCCCGTTCATGGTACTACATGGAGATTTTTGCTGATACCCAAGATGAAAATATCGTGTATGTGCTCAACGCTCCCGTTACCAAATCCATTGATGGTGGAAAGACATTTACTCCCGTTTCTACCCCGCATGGCGACAATCATGATCTTTGGATACATCCCGAAAACAACCAGATCATGGTCAACTCCAATGACGGTGGTGCCAATGTCTCCAATAATGGTGGTGCCAGCTGGAGTTCCCAACAATACCAGCCCACCGCTCAGTTTTACCGTGTGATTACCGATGATTTGGTTCCTTACAATGTGTATGGCGGCCAACAGGACAATACTTCCGTGGCGATTGCCAGCAGGACCCGTGATAATGGAATCGATTGGAAAGATTGGTATGCGGTGTCCGGTTGCGAAAGTGCTTACTTGGCATTCGACCCCGACAATCCCGAGTTTGTTTATGGCGGATGCTATCAAGGTATCATTGAAAAATGGGTAAGGGCCTCCCGCGTAGCAAAACCCATACAGGAATATCCTGAATTAGGGCTTGGGAACATCCCAAAAGATTTTAAGTTCCGATATAACTGGAACGCCCCGATCATTAGCTCCCCCCACGACCGAAATACGATTTATCATGCAGGAAACGTAGTTTTCCGAACCCAGGACGGTGGATATAGTTGGGATGTGGTAAGCCCGGACCTTACCCGGAACGAACTGGAAAAGCAAGGCCCTGGAGGAGGACCCTATACCAATGAGGCCGCTGGCGGCGAAAATTACAACACCATCATGTACTTGGTGGAATCTCCCCATGAAAAAGGGGTACTGTATGCCGGCTCCGATGATGGTTTGGTCCACATCACAAAAAATGGCGGTGAAAGTTGGAACAATATAACCCCTGCTAACATTAAGGAAGGCATCATCAACAGTATAGAGGTATCCCCGCACGACCCTGCCACCGCATACATTACCTTGATGCGATACAAGTTCATGGATTTGGAAACCTATATCTTCAAAACAACCGATTATGGTCAAACTTGGACAAAGATTACCAATGGAATTGATGGCGAACACAACTTTGCCCGAGTCGTCCGTGAGGATAAAAAACAAAAAGGGTTGCTGTATGCCGGTACCGAAACTGGACTATATGTTTCTTTGGATGATGGGCAACACTGGCAGCCATTACAATTGAATTTGCCCGTTGTTCCCATCAACGACCTCATCATTCAAAATAATGACTTGGTGGCCGCCACCGCAGGACGCGCATTCTGGATATTGGATGATTTGGGTGCGATTCAAAATAGCCTGAACCCTCCATCCTCCCTTCAAATTGTAACGCCAAAACCATCTTACCGAATTTTTAACGGAAGCTCGGACAAACCAGTGCCAGGTTTGGGCCAAAACCCTAAGTCCGGTGTTACCTTTGATTACTATCTGCCTAAAAAGTTGGATTCCACGGAGCTAAAGCTTGAGGTAATTTCCGGTGGAAAAGTGATCAGAACCTATACCAATCAAGCACCTGAAGATTTCAAAAGCTGGCCCGGAGGTCCTTCAAAACCAGAGACCCTCCCAGCGCTTAAAGGATACAATCGTTTTACTTGGGATTTTTACCGAGAGTCGCCCCCGGCCATCGAAGGTGTTTTTGCAATGGATGGCTACAGTGGCTCCCGTGTGGCACCAGGTTCGTACACGCTAAAGCTATCCCTGGGCAATCAGACGGTAGAGACATCGGCCACGGTCCTCCCCGACCCACTGATCGAAGCTTCCCCGGCCGACTACGCGGAACAACAATCCTATTTGACAAAAATCGATGCTGTTTTGGTAAATATGCACAGAGCTGTGAACCAAATGCGTACCGCAAAATCGCAACTAAAACAGTACAAAGAGTTGCTCAAGGACAACGAAAAGGCCTCTGAACTTCTCGAAAAAGGTGATCAACTCTTGGAGCGAATCAATACATGGGAAGAAAACCTGATTCAGCCCAAACAAAAAACATTCCAAGATGTTGTCAATTTCAGTAGTAAGCTGAACGCAGATTTTATGAACCTAAAAGAGTTTATAGATGTAGCCGAGCCCAAGGTAACGGACGGTGCCAAAGAAGTTTTTGGTGATCTACAGGAGCAATGGAAAACCTACGAGGAAGAAAAAAATGCCATAATAAGTACAGGTATGGAAGAATATAACCAAACGTTCAAATCTTTGGACTTGCCCGCCATCATTTTGACCGAAAAATAATGGCGGCACCCTTTTGGCTTGATCAGGAGTTCATAAAACAGGACTACACACAAAACAAGTTGCCCAAGGGCGACTATGAAAATTGTCGTTTTGTGGACTGCCTGTTCACCAAGGGTTTTTTGGACAATCAAAATTTTGTGGAGTGCACTTTTGAAGGTTGCGATCTTACCAACGTCAACATTTCCCACACCGTTTTTAACGAGGTCGCTTTTAAAACATGTAAAATGGTAGGGTTGCAGTTTGAAAGCTGTAACCCACTTCTACTGTCCTTCAATTTTGGGGAATGTAACCTTTCGGTAGCTTCGTTTTGTGGTTTGAACATGCCCCGGACCCGGTTTCAGGGTTGCAAACTTCACCAAACCGACTTTTCCGACACCCTTTTGAAACAGGGTGAATTCTTAAACTGTGATCTTGAGAATGCCATTTTCGAGAATACCGATCTAGAGCAGGCCGATTTTACCTCTGCCCTAAATTTTGACATCGACCCTTCCATCAACAAACTGAAGAAAACCAAGTTCGCTAAGGACGGATTGGTCGGTTTATTAAAAAAGTATGATATTGTGGTGACCTAATCTTATCCTATGTCTGATAGAAAATGTTTGGTGTGCGGCGAAAAACTTTTGGGCCGAATAGACCAAAAATATTGTTCCGACCATTGCAGGAACGCCTACAACAATCTACTGAACCGGGACAGTAAAAACCTAGTGCGCAACATCAACAACAAACTGCGGAAAAATTACAGGGTCTTGGATAGCTTTCCACTGCGCGACGGCAAAACAAAGACCACCAAAATGCAGTTGCTGGACAAAGGTTTCGATTTTGAGTACATCACAAACCTCTACACCACCAAAAAGGGCAGCACCTATTTTTTTGTCTACGACTTGGGATACTTGCCGTTGGATAATGATTATTACATGATCGTGAAGCGGGAGTAGCCTATTTCCAGCTATGCGAGGTCAATTTTAAAGCTGCTATAACAACATCCTTTCTACTGATCTGCCCAACGAGAATCCCGTTTTTCATCACGGGTAATCTACGTCGGTTGTGTCTGTCAAAAACACCCGCAACATCAAAAATGGACATGTCATGGGGCACGGTCTCGACATTTTTTGTCATAAATCGTTCCACACTCTTGTCCAAAATGGGCTGGTTAAAATAGCGGCTCTCCGAAATCTGCTTCATACAATCCGCTTCGGAAACGATTCCCACCAAGAAACCATTATTGTCCAAAACCGGACCACCTGAGATATGGTGCTTGGCAAAAATCTCCATAACTTCCAGGATGGACTGGTCCGGAGAAAATGTAATCAATTTTTTGGTCATGTAATCCTCGACCAAAATTGGGGCATCGTATTTCTTCTTCGCCTCCTCTTTGCATCGTACGCCTTGAAAACTTTTGATTGCCATATGGTTAGATTTTAAAGTTGAGTAATAAATATAGCTTTTTTTAGTGAATATCCTAATTTTCGATGCTAAAATGTGAGAACCTTTCATAATTTCATACTTTTAGATATCAACAAAAAACACTGCATGAAAACTTCCCGAACCATTGCCCTGATTCTTCTTTTTCTAGCTGCATATTGGAGCTTTACCGCATTGATGCCCACTTATGAGGCCGATAAAGAAGTTGCTTTGGATGTCTTTTCCACGGACAGGGCGTTGGACCATGTGAAAAAATTGTCCATGGAACCCCATGCCGTTGGTTTTCCGGGGCATCAGCGGGCAAAGAGCTATATCATTTCCGAATTAAAAAAAATGGGGCTGGAAACCACGGTACAGGAAGGCTATACCGCGGGAGACTGGGGAAACTTGAGCAAAGCATCCAATATTTTGGCGCGCATAAAGGGCCGCGGCGATGGGAAGGCTCTTTTGCTGCTTTCTCATTATGACAGTAGTCCGCACAGCTCGTATGGCGCAAGCGACGCCGGAAGCGGTGTTGCCACCATATTGGAGGGAATCAGGGCATTTTTGAGTCAAAATAAAATCCCTGAGAACGATATCATCATCCTAATTTCGGATGCCGAGGAACTTGGCCTTAACGGAGCTGACCTTTTTGTAAACAACCACCCATGGGTCAAAGACGTAGGGCTTGCCCTAAATTTCGAGGCCCGAGGCAGTGGCGGACCAAGCTACATGCTCATTGAAACCAACCGGGGCAATGGCGCTCTAATTAAAGAGTTTGTCAAAGCCAACCCAAAATATCCGGTGAGCAACTCCCTAGCCTACAGTATTTATAAAATGCTGCCGAACGATACCGATCTTACCGTATTTAGGGAAGATGGCGATATTGAGGGATTCAACTTTGCGTTTATCGACGACCATTTTGATTACCATACGGCGCTGGACAATTTCCAAAGGCTGGACCGTAAAACCTTGGCCCACCAAGGGAGCTACCTAATGCCCTTGCTTTCGCATTTTGCCAATACGGACTTGGGCAATTTAAAGAGCCTCGATGATTATGTCTATTTCAATATGCCTGTCTTTAAGCTGATATCCTATCCTTTTGAATGGATATGGCCCATGTTTGTCATAGCGGTACTGGCATTTGTGCTCTTGCTCTTTTCAGGATTTAAAAAGAAGGTGCTTAATGCAAAAGATATTCTCAAAGGGTTTTTGCCCATGTTAATAACCTTGATGATCAACGGGCTCGCAGGATATTTGTGCTGGTCCATAATCACATGGTGGTACCCGGGATTCAAGGATATGTTGCACGGATTCACCTATAATGGACACACCTATATCGCGGTTTACGTCGCTTTTTCCTTGTTCGTTTGTTTTTACACCTATCACAAGTTCAGAAAGACCGCCACACCCAATTTATTGGTGGCACCCATCTTTATTTGGTTGCTCATCTGTGGATTGGTCGCAAACTACCTTAAAGGAGCCAGTTTCTTTATAATACCTTTATTTGGTCTGTTGGCGTCCTTTTTGGTGACCATCAACCAAGAAAAACCCAACCCGTTCCTAATGGTCTTTTTGGCACTGCCCGCCGTGCTGATCTATTCGCCTTTTATAAAAATGTTTCCCGTTGGGCTTGGTCTAAAAATGATGGTGGCCGCAACCGTATTTACCACTCTACTGTTTTTACTGGTACTTCCGTTTTTTGGACAGTTAAAAAGTAAGGGGAGATTGGCATACCTCTTCCTTTTTCTTTTTTTTGCATTCGGGATTTCAAGTCATATCCAATCCAATTTTAATGAAGAAAGACCAAAGCCAAGCAGTCTTTTATATGTTTATGATGCCGATACGGATTCCTCTCTTTGGGCCAGCTACGACCATTTGATGATCGGCTGGAACGGACAATTTTTTCAAAACAACAAAAGAAAACCTGATGCCGAGACCATTTCCAGTAAATACCGAACAAGCTTAAGCTATGTCGCCGATGCTCCTAAAAAAAATATTGAGCTACCGTATATCGACACGGTAATGGACACCATTATCGGAGAAAATAGGCTTGTGGAAATCTGCATTTCACCAAAACGGAAGGTAAACCGGTTGGAGGTGTTCACGAATCCGATAAAACTGAACAAAGCCACCGTGAACCGGGTGCCCTTATCTTCCTATTTTTTGGAAAACCGAAATAGCAGACTGGTCACCCATTACATCACCAACAACGATTTTACAGAGCTACAACTGGAGTTTCCCAAGGACTCTATTTTGGAGCTCACCTTGTACGAAGCTTCCAACGATCTTTTGCAGCATCAAGATTTTAGTGTGCCCGAACGGCCAAAGACCAGTATCCCAATGCCCTTTGTGCTGAACGATGCAATATTGACCATAAAAACGTTACGATTTGAGTAAAAAAATAGGAGTTTTAGGCTGTGGATGGCTAGGGTTTCCCTTGGCCAAGAAGTTGATTGAAAAAGAATACGATGTCGTAGGCACAACTACCTCATCCGATAAACTAAAAATTTTGGAGGATGTAGGAATCGTCCCGTTTGAAATCCGACTATCCGAAACTGGCATTCAGGGTGACATCCAAGGATTTCTCTCCAAAGTAGATATCTTGATCATAAACGTACCGCCCAAGTTACGTGGCAACTCGAAAGAAAACTTTGTCGAAAAAATGAAATTGCTCGACTTGGAAATCACGAAAAACAAGGTTTCCCATATATTGTTTGTTAGCAGCACCGCTGTTTACGGGGATTCCGAGGGAGAGGTAAGCGAGGAGTCGCCCAACCGGCCCGTAACCGAGTCCGGCAGACAATTGGTAGCGTGTGAAAATCTGTTCTTGGATAACAAAGACTACCACACCACCATTGTACGGTTTGGTGGTTTGATAGGACCCGACCGCCACCCTGTGACCATGCTGTCCGGCAGAGAACATCTTGAAAATGGCAACGATCCCGTCAATCTGATACATCTGGATGATTGTATCCATATGATTCTTACCATATTGGAGGAAGGATATTGGGGGCAAATCTTCAACGGGGTATATCCACATCATCCCAAAAAACAAGTCTATTATTTTGAAGAGGCCCAAAAAAGAGGGCTTCCCGCCCCACAATACAAAACCGAGACTGTATCAAAAGAAGGGAAAGTAGTGTTGAGCAAAAATTTCTTGGAGAAAAAGCATCGTTTCGGAACATCCATCATTTCTTAAAGGTCTATAGTTTACTTATCAGATTCTTAACAGGGCGGTTGGGATTAATTTGTTAGATTTGGCGCACTAAATTGAACACCAATGAAAAAGACTGTACTCTTATTGCTCCTTTTTGCGGGCTTTAGCGGTATTTCCCAAACCAACAATGCTCTTTTGGAGCACTACCAAGCCTATTACCAAGAAATGCGTGCCCAAGGTGATGTAAATGGCATTATTGGAGCGTTGACCCACCTGAACGTGCTGTCACCATCCAAGGAAAGAAGGGATACGCTGGCGTTTGTTTACATGAACAATGGCCAACACGTACAAGCCCTAAACACCATCGGGGTGGAAAAAAACACCAATGATTCCGAACTTGCCATGCAGATCAAGGCCTTTTCCTTAAAGGCGCTCAACCAGCCCAAAAGGGCCTTGGAGCATTTCGAGGAACTATTTTCCAGAAGCCCATCAGCCTATTTAGCCTATGAAATGGCCGATCTTAAAATCCAAACCGGTGATACCAGTGGTGCTGTAGAAAATATTGAATATGGAATTGCCAATGCAAAAGATGATATGGGATATGCCTTTTACGAAAGGCAACAGCCCTATGAGGTTCCTTTAAAAGCCGCTTTTTATCATTTAAAGGGTCTGGCCGACTATAATATGAACAAGGAGGATATTGATGCCGCCATCGTATCCATTGACGAGGCCCTTAAAATTGCGCCGAACTTCAACTTGGCCAGTTTGAGCAAACAAGCCTTGGAATCAAGGAAAAAAGAAACTACCACGAATACGGAAAACTAGGCTATTGCTTTTTCTTTAGCTTTTCCAGCAGTTCATCATCTTTTTTTGTTTTGATTTCCACCAATTCGTCTACATTTTCGTTGGGTACGGCGATTGAAAGCACATAATGGGCAATTTTCCATTGCCCATTTATTTTTTTCAGTACTCCGGAACCTCGACAAAGCTTCATTTGGGTATCCAGGAGTTCATCGAACCAAGCGAATGTTCCCGTCTCGTTCACATAGATATTCCGCTGTACTGCGGTAAAGTTCCATGCCTTTCCCTTATTAAAATAAGGTTTGGAAAACGAACGAAATTCTTCGTTTTGCCAATTTTCCATGGCATCCGTTCCCAAAAAAACGCCGTCCTCCGTCATTTTTCCGAAATAGGCATCAAAATCGGCATTGGCGGCCGCCATGTGCCACGCATCCAAGACCTCATCTATTTTTTGTTCTTCTGTAATTTGCGCACAAAGGGTCCACGTAAAGAGCATTACCGTCACCAAGAGGATATTATGCTTCATCCAAAATCAATTTTTTGTCCAATTGACTGTTCATGATTACGTTCAACTGTTTGCGCAAAGCGTTATATGCGTTCAATAGCTTTACGGTAGGCTCGGTAGTGGGTTGGTTTTCCATAATGCTTGCCTTGGTCTTGTATAAAAAGGTGCGGATGACCCTTTGTCTACTTTTCACTTGGAAAGAATCGAACAGTTCCGGGTATTTTCCATCGGCCATTTTTTTCTCCTTTTCTATCAGGTCGTCAATGGCAAGGGCCAAATCTTCATTGTTGGTGGCCTTGTAGAGAACATCTATACTGGCATTCAAGTCCTTGAACGGCTGCCAATCTTCAACGATGGCGGTTGCGGCAGGGTTAAGGTCGGCCTTTTCGAGCATTTCACGATAATTGAATTCCAATTCTTGCTCATCGACCTGGGCCGTGGTTTCTACGGTCTTTTTACATGCTCCCAAAACAGTGAGCAAAATAAGTATGCCTAACAATTTTCGCATAAGCGAATGTACAAATTTTAATAAAGGGTATCTTTGCCTTCAAACTAAATTAACTTCATTTTTAATGCACAAACCAATATTGATCATAGGGGCATGCGGCCAGATAGGAACGGAACTCACTTTTGAACTACGTAACAAATATGGTTCTGAAAAAGTAATTGCCAGCGACATCCGAGAAGGCAGTGATGCGCTAATGCAGTCCGGGCCTTTTGAACTTTTGGACGCTACCAATTATGCCGCGATCGAGGATGTTGTGATGCATTATGAAATTGACGAAGTGTATTTAATGGCCGCGATGTTGAGCGCCACTGCGGAAAAATTTCCGATGCGAGCGTGGAACCTTAACATGAACTCGCTTTTCAATGTGCTTAACCTTGCCAAGGAGAAGAAAATTTCCAAGATATTCTGGCCTTCCAGCATAGCGGTTTTTGGCCCCAACACACCCAAAGAGGATACGCCACAAAATACCATTATGGAACCGAGCACCGTGTACGGCATCAGCAAACAGTCCGGTGAAAGATGGTGTGAGTACTATTATAAAAAATATGGCGTGGATGTGAGGAGCGTTCGATATCCGGGACTGATCAGCTGGAAAACCATGCCGGGCGGCGGGACCACCGATTATGCAGTGGAGATTTACCACGAAGCATTGAAAAATGGGTCGTACGAGTGTTTTTTATCGCGAGAGACGGAACTCCCGATGATGTACATGGACGATGCCATTAGGGCCACTATTGGCCTTATGGAAACGCCTTCGGAAAAAATACAGGTGAGGTCGTCCTATAATTTGGCGGGCATGAACTTTACCCCGGAACAGATGGCGGAGAGCATTAAAAAGCACATTCCGGAATTTAGGATAAGCTATGCACCCGATTTTAGACAAGAGATTGCAGATTCTTGGCCAAGCAGTATCGACGATTCTGCAGCAAGAAAGGAATGGGGATGGGAACCTAGGTTTGATCTAGACCAGACTACAGTTGAAATGCTAAAAAACTTGAAGGGATAGGATTTTTATTCGTCCTCGTCTTCGTCACCATCTTCCTCAGGTTCTGAGAAATCCTCGTCATCCTCTGGGATTTTTTCGTAATCTTCGGAATCAAAATTTTCGTCCTCTTCATCCTCATCGAAGTCGGCCATGCTACGCTCCAGCTTGGAGCTGATCTTCACCAGATATTTGGTATCCTCCGTTGAGACTTCCACGGCTTCTATGTACTCGCCCTTTAGGTTTTTGAAGTGTATTACGTCATCGTCCCCGTACCCATCAGGATATTTTTCCACCAAAAGCTTGAGTACCTCCGAGGTCAGTTTTTTATAATCTACAATTACGCGTTTGAGGTTATTCATGATGTTGGGATTATCTTATGGTCTATCTAAAAATAGAATAAAACTGATTTCTCAGAAAAAAATTATCAAAAAAAATCGAATCCGGTCCAAAAATCCGATAATGTGCATCAAAAATATATTTACAAAAGCACATTTCAAGGGTTTTCATGCGTTTTTATCCCTTAATTAACGGGAAACCATCTGAGGCAAATGTATCAAACTTGTATACTGCAACCCAACAATAGTGGCTCCAATATCAAGATACATTTTAAGAATAAATATGTATCTTCATCCACAACAAACTAGGCCATAGGCCTATAAATACAGGACTATGAGCCTACTCAAAGACCTGCCAGAACTTATCAATGCCGGGGTAATCTCAAAAGATACCGCAGCGGACATAGAAACCTACTATAAAAGTAAAAACGGGCCGCCCACAAACAGGCTCTTTTTAGCTTTTGGAATCCTTGGGGCACTCTTGGTCGGTTTGGGCTGTATTCTGATCATTGCCCACAACTGGGACGATTTTTCGCGTAGCACAAAAACCATATTTGCATTTTTACCACTTTTATTGGGACAGGCCCTATGTGGTTATGCCCTTTGGAAAAAAGCGGACAACCTGGTTTGGAAGGAAAGCGCAACGGTTTTTCTGTTCTGCGCTGTTGGGGCCAGCATTGCCTTGGTGAGCCAGATATATAATATTCCCGGAAATTTGAGCGGTTACCTGATTACCTGGATGCTATTGTGCCTGCCCCTTATCTATGTAATGAAGTCTTCCATGGCATCCTTGCTTTATATTATTGGAACAACGTACTATGCATGCGAAACCAGTTATTGGGGATTTCCAACCTCGGAGTCCTATCCCTATTGGGCCATGCTGGTTGCCATAGTTTCCCATTACCACGGATTGCTTACAAAAAAGCCAAAAAGCAACTTTACCCGTTTTCACAACTGGATTGTTCCGTTGTCCATAATCATCGTGCTTGGCACTCTTTCCAAACAGTCCGAAGAACTCATGTTCGTAGCATACATGAGCCTATTTGGGTTATTCTATATTTTCGGTACAGGCAACTTCTTCGAACTGGCGTCAAAGAAAAATGGCTACACCCTATTGGGCAGCCTCGGCACGATCATTTCACTTCTGATTTTAAGTTTTAATGAGTTTTGGAACCATTTAATAAAAGAAGATTTTTTGTTCGATGAAGTTTTCATTGCACCAGAGTTTATCGTTAGTCTGGTGGTTACCTTATTGGCAGCAGTGCTTCTGTATTTCAATAGAAAGAAAATAAGTGTGTTTTCGGTCGCATTTCTGGTTTTTGTTCCGATATTCTTTTTGGGAACATTTAGTTCCACAGCAGTTTTACTGATAAACCTACTCGTTCTTGTTATCGGAGTCCTGACCATTCGTGATGGAGCCGATCAAAACCACTTGGGCATACTCAACTACGGACTGCTTATTATCACCGCTTTGATCATCAGTCGCTTTTTTGATACCGATCTAAGTTTTGTAGTGCGCGGCGTTCTCTTTGTGAGTGTTGGTGTGGGTTTCTTTTTGGGCAATTATTGGATGTTAAAAAAACGGAGTGGGAATGAAAAATAGCAAAACCAGAATAGTGTTCCTTATCGTTGTGGCCTTGGTACAGCTATACGTTCCCGCCAAAATGGTTTGGAACCAAGAAAGCATACTGGAGGAAGGCACCGAATACAAATTCAAGACTGCCCCGGTCGACCCTAACGATCCTTTTAGGGGAAAATACATTACATTGACTTTTGAAGAAAACACCTTTACCGTGCAAGATGAAATGGACTGGTCCCGGGGTGAAAAAGTGTATGTCCTTCTTGGCACGAACAAATCCGGGTTTGCAAAAATAGATTCCATTTCCAAACAGGTTCCCAACGGCCAGCAGGATTTTGTAGAGGCCAAGGCATGGTTTGTGTCCAGAAACGGGGAAAACAAGGTATCAATCGATTACCCGTTTAACAGATTTTATATGGAGGAATCCAAGGCGTACGATGCCGAAGCCACCTATCAAAAATCACAGATTGACACAACCAAAACCACATACGCCCTGGTTTCCATTAAAAACGGGGATGCCGTGCTAAAAGATGTGTTGATAGATGATATTCCGATCAGGGAAATAGTCATAAAGGAACAAAGTAAAGACCAACGCTAAAATTGGTATTGGCAAGAATTAGGCTCTTAAAAAATCCTTTGGTTGCCTTGTTGGTCAAAACCTATCCGTTTTTTGGCAATTTAACATGGGAACGGAGGGTAAAGTGGAATTTTGGTTAACTTGTCCTGTCAGGTTGATGATAAAATTGATATCATGATTAAAAGAGGCTTAGTTTTTATTCTTACGTCAATTTGGTTTTCATCATTTGGTCAAAATGTACCTGATGGGTTTTTATCCAATCAAACACAAATAGATTCCTTATCCGAATCATCAAAATATGATGATGCCCTCCAGCTTGCATTTCAAAATCTTGAAATCGCAAAAAGAGAAGGTTCCCATCTGCTTTTGGGACAGGCAAAGAGCAAAATCTCACATCTATACTTCAGGAAGGGCGATTACGATTCCACAACCCATTATGCAAAGCAAGCAATGAGCTTGGCGAGTGCCAACAAACTACCAGAGGTAATGACAAGCGCTTTGCTTTCACTGGGCAATGTCCATTATTCAAAGTTCGAAGACATTGATGCCATAGACCACTATCAAAAAATAGATTCCATTTCCGAGCGCTATGGTGAAAAAAACCCACACGTGGTAAATGCGCTGTTCAATCTGGGGAAGGTACTGTTGCGAACCTACAGCGTACAGGACACATCCTATATTGGGAAAGCGGAGCGTTATTTCCGCAGTGCCCAAAAAATGGCTTCGGAAATCGGAAATCCTGAAGAGGAACATTTCGGCTATATAATGCTGGGCAATATTTATGGGCAACGACAGGAATATGAAAAAGCTATCCCTTACTTTAAAAAAAGTTTGGCCTATTTTGAACGTATGGGCTCCAGTAAACGGGTGGCGGACATCTATTGGTCCCTTGGTATTATTGAGACGGACCTCAACAACTACGAGCAAGCCGAATTTTATTACAAGAAAAGACTCGACCTATTGACACAGGCGGGAAACCCCAAAGAAATCGCAAATGCCAATCGGGTCCATGCAGGTTTCCTTCAAAGAATCAACAGACACCGAGAAGCCATCCCATATTTGGAAAATGCATATGATTATTTCCAAGATTCCGATGCGGGCCATAGTGGCATTCTATTGGGAATTACAAGCTCACTGGCCGAGTCGTACAGGAAAACGGGAGATTTTGAAAAAGCTACCGAGTTCTATAGCCAAACCTTGGTGCATCAAGATTCTTTGGATGCCCGAAAACAAAAAAGTCTTGCATTGGACCTGGAAGCCAAATATCAAACACAGAAAAAAGAACAGGAAATTGCATTGTTAAAATCACAAAGTGAACTGGCCCAGGTACGCAAAAAAAATCAACGGAATATTCTTTTGGGGGGAATTGCACTTATCTCGTTGGTTGCCCTGTTTCTATTTTTGCTGTATCGTAACCGACAAAAGACCAACGAACGGTTAATGGAACTGGACACCGCCAAATCCAACTTCTTCGCCAATATTTCCCATGAGCTGCGCACCCCATTGTCTTTGATACAAGGTCCGGTAGATCAACAACTGGAAAACGCCCGCCTTAGTGAGGAAGACAAACAGAGTTTGACCATTGCCAAAAAAAATGCCGAACGGCTGACCACATTGGTGGACCAATTGCTCGACCTGTCCAAACTCGAATCCAGTTTTTACAAATTACAGGTTGGCCGAGGGTTGTTTTCCTCTTTTCTAAAATCCATTGCTGAATCGTTTGTGTTTCAGGCCAACAAAAAATCACAGCTGCTCAACATTCAGATTTCCATTGAAGAACATCTCTACTGGTACGATGCCGATGTGCTTCAAAAAATAGTGGTGAACCTTTTGGGCAATGCACTAAAATACAGTCCCGAAAAGGCCGAAATACATGTAAGTGCAAACATTGGGGATGGCAACCTTTCGTTATCTGTAAAAAACACCGGCATTTCACTTTCCAAAGAAATGCTCAATAACATTTTCGACCGTTTCCACCGAAGCCACGAAAATGAGCCGGGAACAGGTATTGGTCTGGCACTTACTAAAGAGCTGGTGGAACTGCACAAGGGCAAAATACACGTAAAAAGCGATGCCGATAGTGTCACTTTTTATATGGAGGTCCCCGTTCATGAAAATGCCTTTTCAATAAACGAGAAGGATATGCATTCGAAGCCTACCACTTACCAAACCCCATACCAAGAGAGCGAAATCATTGATGGCCATAACAATGAAAGGGTTTCTGTAGAAGACAAGGAGGCCAAGGACATTATATTAATTGTGGATGACAATGAAGATATACGCACGTATATTTCTTCCATTTTGCATAACAAATACCATGTAATCACCGCTGAAAATGGCGATGTCGGATTTCAAAAGGCACTAAAGCAGGTGCCCGATCTAATCATCACAGATTTAATGATGCCCAAGGACAATGGGCTGATAATGACCGAGAACTGTAAGACCAACGATACTACATCCCACATACCCATTGTAATGCTCACCGCCAAGACTGGCGATGAAAACCGATTGCAAGGATTGGAGATTGGAGCCGATAGCTATCTGACCAAGCCATTTAACAATAAAGTTTTGAAGCAAACGGTCCAAAATCTTTTGGAGAGCCGTAAACAATTACAAAAACGCTTTAGCCAAGAGGTAATATTAACCCCAAAGGACATTTCAATTGGTTCGTATGACCAACGGTTCTTGGAATCCCTACAAACCATTTTGGACGAACAATTGGTCTCGTCCGATTTTAACGCGGAGGCCTTCTCCGTTGCCATTGGCATGAGCAGAATGCAACTTCATCGCAAGCTAAAGGCACTCACCGGTCAAACCACATCGGAGTTTATACGGGGCCAGCGGCTAAAACTGGCAGCCAAACTTTTACAGGAAAGTGATGTCAACATCTCAGAAATAGGATATCAAGTAGGTTTTAACGATCATTCCTATTTTACAAAATGCTTTCGGGAAACCTATGGCCTCTCCCCTTCTGAATTCAGTAAGAACAAGACATCTTAATCTCTTTCTAACTGTCTTATACCAGTTCTGTTACATATTTCATAGGCTTTGATACATAATTCATAGCCCCCTGTCCCCCATACCATTAAGTTTGCTTCCAAGGTTGGCAGTGTAGGTCACAAACGTATTCCACCTTACCAATAACTAACAAAAAAACTTCATATCAACATGAAGAAAAAGAGATATGAAGGGATACTGGATGAAGTTCCCCGTTTTGAAATCTGTTTAAATGTCAACAAACTCCAAAAAGGAAAATACATGCTTAAGATCATGAACCGAAACAAAATCATCAAAAACACGCACTTCTCCAAGGAATGACTCCACGGCAAAACACAAGCTTTTAATTGAACCATTAATTACAACCTTAGAAATGAAAACCTCTTTATTTATTAAAACAACAATTATTATTCTCTTGGCCTCTTTATTCATCGGCTGTTCCGCAGAAGATGGTGAGCAAGGTCCGACAGGCCCTCAAGGAGCACAAGGTGAACAAGGGCCTCAGGGAACGCAGGGCGAACAAGGACCAGCTGGACCCCAAGGTGAACCTGGAGAAGATGGAAATGCCAATGTAATCGCCTCTGAATGGATACCGGAACAATTTTCGAATAATATTGTAAGCTATACCCAATTCTATATTGAGGATGAAGCATTTACCAGCGATATTTTAAATTCAGGAACCGTTTTGGTATATGGGCGCGATGGGGCCTCCGTAGTTCCCATCCCCGTGGTCTTCAACAACCAAACCTACTACTTTGTATTGCCGGAAACTTTGGGCGAAATCATCTTTATCGCCCGCTCAGTTGATAACTCAACTACCGCATTCACCATCTTTACAGATTTTAGATATGTGATTATCCCTGCCAGCAATACTACAACGAAAAACGAGCAGACCATAAACTTTAATAAAATGACCTACTATGAAGTAATGGACCACTTTGGTCTTTCTTATTAGCAATGACCGTGAACGAAAACTACAATACTTTTTATAAATAAGATACATCATGAATACTGTAAAGCCATTTTTTAAACTACTATTTATCTGCTTTGCCCTTTTGTTACAGAGCTGTAGCAATGATGACAATGGAAGTGAAATGGAAGATGAAATTGAAGACGTCGATGACGTTGGAGATGATGACGATGACAACGACGATGACGGGGGGGAAATTACCGTTGGGACCTTGGTTACATTGAGTCCTTCCAATAACGAAAAGCCCGTTTCCAAGACACCGACCATAGCCTGGGAAGAGTACGATGGAGATCAAGCGGTAACATACTCCGTTTTTCTTGGAACCTCCGAGGATGGGTTAACAGAATTCGCATCCGGACTTGACATGCCCACCTTTGATATAGAGGAAACCGACCCCCTTGAGCTGAACACCGACTATTATTGGCAGGTAATAGCCGTTGAAGATGGCACTACCCTAGCAGAAAGCGAAATACAGGTCTTTACCACCGAAGCCATATTCGCCACCTTGATTACCGAAGATGCAGCATACGGTAGCAGAAAGGGTACGGCTGTTGAAGTTTTTAATGAAAAAATGTGGTTGATAGGAGGCAGGGACGAAACGGATACTCCGCTCCCGGATATTTGGTCCAGTGTAGATGGTGAAAACTGGACATTTGAAGGCAATCTTTCTTTTGGGGCCATTTATGGGCACGACCTGATAGCGTTCAATGGTAAACTATGGATCTACGGAGGTATTTACGAGGGTATTGTGTCCAACAAGATTTTTAGTTCCGAAGATGGCATCACTTGGGTGGAGGAAACGGAGACTACACCCTTTACTCAATATCAGTCCTCTAGATTTACAGTTCTTGGAGATCAAATATTTAGGATTGCCGGCTACAGGGGCGATGTGGAAGAACTTTCCCCTGAGCGAAATGTATATAGCAGTTCGGATGGCTTAAATTGGGTGCTGGAAACCGAAAACCATGGGTTTGAATCCAAATACGGTTTTCGAATTGAAAGCCTTAACGACATCCTTTATTGTTTTGAACCCGACCCGGATTCGGACATCGAAGCAATCAGCACCAGGACCAGTTCGGATGGCGTCAATTGGTCCGACCCAGTTGTTTCCGATATTCGAGAAAGAGGTATAAACTCTGTAAGCACGGTGGTATTCGACGATAGAATCATATTGATGACTACTCCTGTTGATGGCCCGAACAGCTCCTCTACCTTTTATATATCCCCAAATGGTGAAGATTGGGAATTGGCCACTACGATTGATTCCTTCCCTATACGGGCTATTTTCTTTACGTTGGTCAATTTAAATGGGGAACTTTTTGCGATCGGAGGGACTCAACGGTCCAATTTTTCATCAACCGATAACACTGTTTGGAAGTTGAATTAACTAAAATCCCACAGTGGCAACATCAAGGTTTAGATATCGACTTCGGTAGGAAACAGAAAATGTCACAAAAGGAATTTGGAACAAAGAGCTATAAATCGAATAAGAAAAGAGGCCCTGGTAAGAATTCAATTTTTTACCGGGACCTTCTATTTTTATAGTATATATTCCTGATACGATTTCTAATTCTATCCAACCAATGGAGGTTTATCCGTTATAAACGGTTGATGGTAATACCGTCTTCCTGTAGCTTTGTACAATGCATTGGCCAAGGCACCCATAATTGGTGGAAACGGTGGCTCTCCCATTCCAGTTGGATCAATATCACTTTTTACGAAATGGGTTTCAATGGCTCTTGGAGCTTCGCTATGGCGAATCAAACGATAACGATCAAAATTGGTCTGTTCCGGAGAACCGTCCTTAAATGAAAGTCCGCTGTACATCGCATGACCGATTCCATCCACAGCGCCACCTTCGGATAAGTTTGTCGCTGCATCAGGGTTCACCACAATGCCACAATCAATGGCCGCGGTAACTTTTTGTACTATTGGGGTATCGTTTTCCATCACAACGTCCAACACTTGCGCTACATAACTATCATGGCAGAAATACGCCGAAACACCACGATGTAGTCCAGCTTCATTTTGTCCCCACTTTGCTTTTTCACGAACCAATTCAAGGACTCCCGCATATCTTGAAGCGTCATAATCATTGGATTCCGGAGCACCTACGGGGTTCTCTTCTGCCCGCTTTAAAAGTTCCAGCCTAAAATCAATAGGGTCTTTTCCCATTTCCTCGGCCAATTCATCCAAGAAAGATTGTTCGGCACCGGCGATGAAATTGGAACGCGGCGCCCTAAATGCCCCGGTAGTTATATTAGTGTCCACGGTGAAATCTTCCGCCAAATAATTGTCGATTGCCCCAGCAGGAAAACGATTGGCAAAAAGTGGACTTTCCGGAATACCGCCAGCTTTAACATGGAAGCCGACCAAATTATTGTCCGCATCCAATGCCGCTCTATAGGTAGCATAATAGGATGGCCGATAAATTCCTTGGGTCATGTCGTCTTCACGGGTATACATTAATTTCACGGGAGCCTTCAACCGTTGGGATATGGCCGCAACCTCCACCATAAAATGACCATATAGTCTACGTCCAAAACCACCGCCCTGACGCGTCATCTGAATATCGATTTTTTCCAAGGGCAGCCCTAATCGCTCAGCTACAGCCAGTTCCATAAACTCCGGGGTTTGGGTGGGGCCCAATAGTTCCGCATGGTCGTCCGTAACGTTTGCGAAAAAATTCATGGGTTCCATGGTATTATGGGCCAAAAATGGACAACTGTAACTTCTTTCTATGATTTTTGCCGCAGTATTGAACGCTTTCTCTGGATCACCGTCCTTTCGGGCCACTTTACCGTTCTTCGATATCAATTCCTTTAATTGTGTTGTATGAGTGCTCGAGTTTTCCATGCCTGCCGGATGCTTCACCTCCATTTGGTTCCCGAACAAGGTCAAATTTTGTGTCATGTCCGGATTGTTTTCCCATTCAATTTGCAATGCTTTTTTGGCTTGGAACACTTGCCATGTCGTTTCTCCAACAACCACCACTACTTCATTGAAGGCCGTAAAATGGAATGCTATTTTATCAAAGTCATCATCGTAAAGTTTCAAAGAAAAAACATCTTTGATGCCAGGCATTTGCTTGGCTTGTTCGGCATCGAAGGACTTTAAGCGTTTTCCAAAAGCAGGTGGATGTACCAGACCGGCTATCAACATACCTTCTCGTTGCACATCGATTCCGAACAATGGTTTGCCGGTTACTATTTTTTTACCGTCCACATTTTTTCTTGATGTTCCAATGATGGAGAATTCGGAAAGTTCCTTTAATTCCACTTCTTCGGGAACTTCCAATTGGGCCGCTACCGATGCCATTTCGCCATAGCCGGCCGACTTACCACTGGGTTCGTGCGATAGTGTTCCTGCAATTGCGGTAACCTCGTTAACGGGAACTTCCCATGATTTGGCCGCCGCCTCTTTTAACATTTGCCGGGCAGTTGCCCCGGCCATTCTCAAACTTTGCCACGAACTGCTTATCGACCTACTACCACCCGCTATTTGCCAGCTATATAAATTGGTGTTGAGCGGTGCCTGTTCCACCAACACGTTTTTCCAGTCTATCTCCAATTCATCTGCTACGATCATGGGCATGGACGTCCTAACATTTTGCCCGATTTCGGGATTTGGCGACATAATGGTAACGATGCCATTATCCCCAATCTTCAAATAACCGTTGATCTCGTACCATTCCTTGGGCATTTCAATTTCCACACCTACTGCTTCCGCCGCCTTTGGTTTACAGGAATTGAACAGATTGAACCCAAGGATCAATCCACCTCCCGCAATACTTGTATTCTTAATAAAAGCCCTCCGGCCAATTTGTGATTTTATCAGTGTCATTGTAATTGTATTTAGAGGTGAATTAGGAATTGCTTCCTGCAGCCATTTTAACTGCTTTCTTGATTCGGGTATAGGTCCCGCAGCGACAAATATTTCCGTTCATGGCCATTTCGATTTCCTCATCACTTGGATTTGGATTCTTTTCCAATAATGCGGAGGCCGTCATAATTTGTCCCGCCTGACAATAGCCACATTGGGGAACATCGACTTCCAACCAGGCCTTTTGCACAGGATGGTCACCTTGTTCGGACAGTCCTTCAATGGTCACGATTTCCGAATTGCCTACCATGGAAACGGTAAGCATGCATGATCTTGTGGCCGTACCGTCCAAATGAACCGTACAAGCACCACATTGGGCAATACCACACCCATATTTTGTTCCTACAAGTTTTAAGTTGTCCCTTAATACCCAGAGCATCGGGGTAGATGGATCTACATCTACTTCCTTGACCTCTCCATTGATGTTTAATTTGAAAATTGCCATAATGTTAGTTCTTGACCTCAAATTACTCATTTTATTGCAATCATTTACAGCTACATTCAAGCATGTTTTAAAAAGCCTGTTAAAAATATGAATGCGAATTAAATTTTATATCAGTGAATTGTTCGGTGGGACCGAAAAACGTCTCACCAGAAAATATATCGATCAGATCAATGAGGATGCAAAAAAGTAGCCTTGGCAAGAATCGAACTTTTCCCCTGAACCCATAGTTTTAAAAGGGTTTTTACTTATGGATTTAAGAATATCGACATTTTACAAACTACCATTGTCGATTTTGAAATGATACAATACCTCCCATTTTGGATATGAATGATTGGGGCGGCAAAAAAGATTCTAAACTTGAGAACATGATTTCTTAAAAAAGACAGATAAGAAAAATCAGCATAACTTTTTGGCTATCAAACCTCTCTAATCATGAGGTAAAATCTTTACTATTTTGAAGTAGGGTTTACTCGATTCAGTTTGTTACAATAATAAAGAATATTAAAAACCTCAAAATCTTAAATTTTATGAAACCCTTTTTGAAAAATGTCGGTATTACAATGGGAATAGCAGTTATGATGTTTTCCTGTAGTGATGATAATGGAAATGAAAAACCAGAAGGTGAAACCTATAATACCACTTACAAAATTACAGATGCACCTGTGGACAATGCCGAAGTCGAAGCTGTATTCATAACAGTTTCCGATATAAAAGTGGATGGCACCTCCCTAGAGAGTTTCAGCAAGACCACATTCGACCTTTCCGCATTGGTAAACGGACAGACCAAGACCCTAGGAAATCTTCAAATGGAAGCCGGTTCCTATAGCAATATTGAATTGGTGTTGGACTATGATGCTGATATGGATGGCAATGCTCCCGGATGTTATGTGGAACTGGCCGATGGATCAAAGGACAAGATCGAATCTACCACACCATCCATCGATATAACCGATAGTTTTGAAGTATTTGCAACAAATACCAACGAAATCATCATTGATTTTGACCTAAGAAAGACCCTTAAGGAAGAACAAGGGACCTTGGAAAGTGACTTTAACTTTGTTACTGCTTCCGAACTGAGTGCCGGTCTTAGAGCCGTGAACAAGGAAGCTACGGGGGAAATTCAAGGTACGGTGAACGATGCAGAGAGTACTTCGGACAAAATCGTGGTATATGCCTACGAAAAAGGCACGTACAATGCAGAAGTTGAAACACAGGGACAGGGTGAGAGCAATATTCGGTTTGCCAATGCCATTACCAGCGCAGAGGTTGGAGGCATCAACAATTCCTATAGCCTTAATTTTTTGGCAACTGGTGAATATGAACTGATTTTTGTGTCCTATACACAAGATGGCAACCAATTTTATTTTAATTCTACCTTGGAAGTTGAATCTACAACAGGTCTGGACTTGGGAGCTTTGGAGATAACTTCGGCGCTTCAATTAAGTGCAAATGTTACTGTAATCGGAACATCTTCCTAAGAAAGAAGCAATAGACCCATTATACCAAAAAGCCCCAAAATTGGGGCTTTTTTTATTTGGTTATTTTCTTTTCCAAGTGTCTGGAATTCGAAAACGTTTGACTCCAACAATGATAGCGGTTCCTCCAAAAATCATTCAATTTTGAATATCCTGTGTCAAACATTTAGGTTCTGACTTCAACTCACTATCCAAGTAAAAAATATTACGCGAAGTAATTGATCCTTCGTTTGGTTGATTCCCATCTATCTGCAATTAGATTTTTAAATGGACACCGAATATAATTTGTCTGAAACCACCTCCAAAAATACCTGAAGTCGCCCTGTTCAATCGTGAGGCCCGATAAAGCCTATCGGTGATGTTTTTTCCGTTAACGAAAATGCTTGCCTCCACTTTTTCACCAATACCGAAATCATAGTTCGCAAAAACATCGATGGTCGTGTAGACAGGCAATTGGCCTATGGCCCCATCTGCGGATTCGTTCACAAAATTATGAAACTCCGTGTACTGCTTGCCCACATGATGTACATTGAAGCCACTGGACAATCGGTTCCAATCATAAGTAAGACCAAGGCTCATATTGATATTGGGGGTATAGGGGGCCTCGGCATTGGAAATACCTTCGTCACCAAAGGTAATGACGCTTCTGGTAATATTGTCAAATTGTGATGCATCAATGGTTTCATCGGTCAACAATGTCTCGCCTCCCCCATTGTCAATGTAAACATCATAGGCCGTTCTATTCCCATTCACTTTTGCTATGTATTCCGCACGCGTAGCACTTCCATGGATAACCTGTGAAAAAAGGTCCCTGTCTTCCAACTTCCCTGTCTTTACCTTGGAATTCATATAGGTAACATTGCCCAAAAAGTGCAGTTGATGATCGTTTGTGTCCAAAAGTTCGGCATTGATTGCCAATTCAATACCTTGTACATTGATTTTTCCCAGCTCGGTAAACACTTCATTTCGACCTCCCGCATAAAAGTTTCTGCTGGCATTGTGGAAATAGGTTAACTGCCCTTGGATATGGTTGTCCAATAGGCCGCCACGCCAACCGATTTCCTTGTTCCAACTCAATTCAGGGTCAATATTGATGCTTTCTCCCGCCAATGGATTGGTTACCACACCATCCTGCTCCACCAAAAACCCGAAGACTTTGGAGGGAGCTATCATTCCTTGATATATACTCCCATAAAATTCCCCACTGCCATACTCATAGTTTATCGTAATTCCAGGTAAAAATTGATTGTAAATATTGGGCTCCCGACCTTCTGTTGTGCTTTCCAGATCAGGGTTCTGTGCCAAAGACAAAAGGTCCTGTCTAAACATATCCACGTGCTCAAAACGAAGTATCGGTGTTGCACCCCATTTTCCAAAATGGAATTCATTGCGAATATAACCATTGACCGACCACAACCTGTACCATAGATCCTTGGTCGCCGTCCCGTACCTTGCCCATCTGGAGTTGTCAGCCTCCAAGAAAACGTCCTTAAAAGTTTCACGGTGCAGATTGATGCTCCCCTCGAAGGCACTGGGCGACCCAAAGGCATTCCAATCCTTGTTCACAGTTTCCTTGATTCCGGAAACTCGGTAGATCCATCGGCTATCAGTGGTACTTTCCTGTCCATTCTCCACACGACCGACGATTACGTAATCTTCATCATCAAACGTCCTTCCTTCCAAATATCCATATCTATCGTTAAATATTTCATCGCCCACATAATCCCGAACTTCTGACGCGAGCACCTTGGTTGTGACCTGTCGCCACCAATCCCGCTCAAAATCAGATGCATACACTTTTGTGGTAAAGCTAAGGTCATCCTCTGGAAGCCATTTATGGATAATATCCACACCATACCGTCTCATGGTAAATTGGTCGGCGTCCAAAGGGTTTTGTGTCGGGTCCGTTTCAAACGTAAATGGCGTTTGGGAGCTCAATGAGGCCTGATTGTCCTCAAACTGCCCACTAACCTTGAAATATAAGGATTGGTTTTCCGACAGCTTGGCAAAGATCTTAGCGTTAAGGTTCAAGATCTCCACAGAAGAATTATCGGTAAAACCATCAAACTTCTTGTAGACACCCTCTACCAAACCACCTAGATCATTCCAGGTACCTCCGTAGGAAAACAGGGCAGAAGAATAATTGCGCTGACCCCCTGTCAACTTAAGCCTAAGGGTTGGTTTTTGTGGTGGTAGGGCTGTAATGTAGTTGACCGCACCATACATATTGTTCGGACCGTATCGCAGTAAATCAGCTCCTTTGTACACCTCTATCGAGGTAATTCGATCGCTTACCGGATTGTAATAGGCACCAGGTGCAATGTAGGGTGCAGGGGCCGCAGGGGTACCATCTTCCAACAAGAGCACCTTTTTGGAGCGTCTGCCCCATGAACCCCGAATACTGATGTTCGGTCGATTGGACAATCCCATGTCCCCAACAATATTGACCCCAGGAACAGTTCGAAGCACCTCTTCAGTGCTCAGGGGATTTATATTCTTCAATAAAACGGGATTGATCCTAAAATTGCTTCCTTTGAATTCACTTTTAAAATTTTTAGGTGAAGTACTAACAACAACTTCGTCCAAGGTTGTATTGCTCAAACGCATGGCTATCGTTCCCATGGTTGAAGTATTTGGAGTAATCTGGATTCGAGTATCATCATAGCCTAGATATTGCACTACCAAAGTATCCGTTGTCGACCCAAGGTCCATTTGGAAATATCCCTGATTATCGGTCAATGCACTTTTCCCGCTGTTTTTTAAAATAACCAGGGCACCCATCAAAGGCTGGTTATCGGCTTGATCGACAACCTGCCCAGTTATGGTTTGCTGGGCATTCGTCATATGAATCATAGCCAAAGTGAAAAAAAGAATGGAAAAGGTATGCTTAAACGTCATTATCGAATGGTTTTAGCGTCAAAAAAAAAGTGGTTTCTTTGGACAAACAAGGGTATTGCCTGTTTTAACCCTTTCTTTATTGATTTTTACTTTTTATTAATGATACCATTGTCCATATCATTATGGGAGTATAAAGGGCGTCTTACCAAGTGTCCCATTTAAAATCGACCTACAGAAATTTGTCCTCTGGCCAAAATTCTAAAAGCTGCGGTAAAAATCCTTGTATAGAGCCAATCATTTGTGAACGCTTGCACATATCGATGCAATTTGTTCAAGATACGGAGGTACGTATCAAATCTCAATTGAACCTGTTGGCTTTTGATGCATTGAAACTAGTTGTCGGCTCCGTCCGCCCTTGCCCTATTCAAGGTGTATTGGGCCACCTCCCTGCCTTGGTCGGTCCCCACAGTGGCATCAAAGCTCCAATGAATTCCACCATAGACCCTGGATATGGCTGCCTCTTCGGCCCAGGCCCTCATCTGTTCCGCTTCTTCCGGAAAGACATAGGCCAGCACTTCCGAAGCAGCGGCCGAGAAAACACTGTGACCAGAGGTGTAGCTGGGAAAATTCGGGGTTCCTGCAATGGTTTCAAAACCTTCGATCAATTGGATAGGCCTAGGGTAGTGATAATAATATTTGGCATCCCAACAGCTAATGCCCGAATCCATGATGGCCATGTTCATATAGGCCAAGGTACGTGCGGTCTGCAGGGGGTTCAAACGGTACTCTACAATAAGTTCATTGGCAATTCTGTTCCAATGGCCAGGAGGCGTGTAGGTGCCAAGGCCATCTTGCCAAAAGTTGGCGATCCTGCGCTTTTCATCAGTCATATTCCGGGCATGGCCCTTCAATACTTCCACATCGTCCAGAAATTCTTGGGAATCCAATGCGGGAGGGGGAACCGGGCGCACACTCTCCACATCATCAATGCTCCACATGGTCACTTGACTAAACAAGGGGGTCAATCCAACGGGGCGTTCGGGTATCTCCAAATTGTCCCATGCCCAACCAAACCGGTCATATGCAGCTTGCTTAATGGAATCGGAAACGGCCTTGGGTGCCTGGGCATTTTTCATGCCATCGGTGGAGGCCCGGGTCAAGGCCGTTTCGGCAACAGCGTCCCCGATCAACGTTCCCGCATTGATATCGCTTGTAACATTACCTCCCGATAGCAATAGGCTTTCCAAATGCTCGTCTTCCAATTGTTGGAGATAATCCGCCTCCAAGGGAAACATGGCCGTTAGAATATTTTTGGAGGCCCTGGCAATCACGGCACCGTCCGAAGGATACGAAGGGATATCATTCTCCTCATAAGCATAATCGATACTTTCATCCAAAGCATAGGGCGCAGGTCTGTTGTATTGGTATTTATGGTGCCAAGCGGATATAAGTCCGTCAAACTGGGCCACGGACATATAGGCCAATGCCCTACAGGCATATGGAGGGTGCGCAAAGGGAAAAGCCGGCGGCCCTTCGGGATTGGCAGGGTCGGGCAACGTATAGCTCCCATCGGCATTTGGTCCAGGTATCAGGTTATATTTGGCAATAAGCTCCAATGCTATCTCGTTCCAGCGAACCGTAGGATTATTGGTCCAATAGGTTATGGCCTTTTTTTGGTCTGAAGAAATGTCCAACATTGCCTGTTTCAGTTCCTCCAGTTCATTTTGATAGCTTTCTGAGTCAGTGGCGTCGGGAAACGGCACTTCAATGGATGCACCCGACTCCTCAAGTACAGGGGTCCAATTTCCTCCATCAACATCCAGTTCGGAATATGCATATCCTTCATAGGGAATGTACTGTGGCAAATCCTTCTCACAAGAAGTCAATAGCAAAAGGCCCAAGGCCATAAACAGGGTGAATATTTTATTGTCCATCGGTAGTTTCTGTTTGTTTCTTGATTACATTGAATTGGTACGTAAGCCCAAAACCGGTATTGCTAAATTTGGGGACGTTCCTCCCATTGACAACCCGATTGTGATAGGCCACAAATCCCAAACCCTTAACTGATTTCAGGTAATATTGGGCAGCGAACCCAATACGTTCGAATTCCACTTTGTTGGTGGGTTGGGCAGCATTATAGGCACGGATGTCATCCCCGCTGGTGGAATTCAGGTTTATATAGCTCAACTCGAGCTTTAGGGAGGTGTTGAAGAGCCACTTGCCAAAAATAGCCTCGTAGGTCCAAGCGTTGGGAACATCCATCCAGGCGGTATAATAACTTCCGTTGTTATAGTAATAGTCGCGTTCCGCCTCCGTATATCCACGCCATAAATGGGCTATGGATGCCCGAAAATAGAATTGGCTGCTATGCTCGTACTGTCCTATGGCACGCAATGAGAACTCCGGTGCACCAGAACCGATACTGTACGGCCTATAGTCCGAGAGATAGTTGGTGAACGGAGTCGAAAATCCGGCAGTTGTCAACGCTGTGATCTTTCCCGTGCCCAAGTCCTTATGGATGGCCCTGTATTTAAGGGCAAAACCTATATCCTGAAAGCCACGGGCCCCTGCAAACTTTCCTCCATTGGGTTCGGAGGATTCCGTTTTCACATAAGGTAAGCTGATATAAAAGTTAAGGTCGTCAAAAATACCAACGGCTGCCATGGGAAGTACGGTGTTGCGGTCCACGGTAGCAATGGTTTCGTTGGACCTCAGATATTCCCCTTCCCAATACCTGTCAAAAGTGCCCATATCATAGGAAAAAAGGACACATATGTTTTTGGATCGCATCATCAGGGCATCCGATGGAGTTTGCGCGTTCATTGTTTTGGGAACAAAAAGGATACCTAGCAATAGTAGGGACATCCATTGCCATCTTCCCGCATTTACACACGGGCACTTACCGGAGCATTGCCCCGAATATTCGTTTGGAATCATAATCTATTTGTTGGTTGTGAAAACAGGGCCATTTTATGACAAACGTCATAATTATTGGCTGTCGGAGGCTAAAATAGAAGTAAAGGGAACATCCACCTATTAAGGAAACCCCAATGTAGGTTAAGCTTTGATTAATAAGATTAAGGACCGATAAAATAAAGTTACGAACCACTTAATCTATAATACATATTGGCATCAAGCTTGTTCCAAAATCACTGAAACCCTTAGGTTTTCTGTATAATTGTATATCTTCGAGACATGAAGGAATTGGCGGCCATATTATCCATTCTTATCCTTTTGTTATCATCGGTCCCGTGTTGTTTGGAACGTGAGGGTTGTATGGAATCTCCATACGATGGCGTCAGTTCCTATAATGGTTTCAGTGAGACACACCATGATAAGGAGGCACCTTGTTCTCCCTTCTACTCCTGTGGACGCTGTCCTGGCTTTACAATAACTTCGGACAAGTTAATTGCCATCGATATTGTTGAGATAAATTTCAAAAAGACGGTAATACCATATCAGGAATTCATACCCAAAGAGGTCTATTTTTACCACTTGAAACCGCCACGCATCTTTGAAGTATAATCTACCATAACAACATATCCTTGGCCATAAATCGGACCAAGAAAAGCATACTTCAAAAAACTAAAAAAATGAAACTTAAATTATTTTTGGCACTCTTTATTTTGGGGGTTGCACCTGTTCTGGCACAAAACACTCTTGACCTTATGGTCAAGGATTCCATTGATAAAGAACCGTTGATAGGGGTAACCGCTGTTCTGCCTTCACTTGACATCGGAGCGATATCGGATGAAACAGGTACAATTCATATCGAAGACATCCCGAATGGAACCTTCAACCTGCACTTAAGCTATGTTGGATACGCCAAGCTTGAGCTAAGTTTACGTTTTCCCTTGAGTACCTCACAACAAAATCAAACAGTTTATCTGGTTCCCCAGACCGAGGAAATGGAAGAGATTACCTTGGTATCCACCAGAAGCACCCGTACCATTGAGGATATCCCGACACGGGTGGAGGTCATTGCCGGGGAGGAACTATCCGAAAAGGGCAATATGAAACCTGGGGACATACGAATGTTGCTCAACGAAAGTACAGGTATCCGTACACAACAGACCTCCGCCACCAGTTATAATTCCAGTATCCGCATCCAAGGTCTCGACGGAAAGTATACCCAGCTTCTTCGGGATGGTTTCCCTTTATATTCAGGGTTCGCCAGTGGGTTGAGCCTGATGCAAATTGCGCCCTTGGACCTTAAGCAGGTGGAGGTCATCAAAGGGTCCAGTTCTACCCTCTATGGGGGTGGCGCCATTGCCGGACTTGTAAATTTGATATCCAAGACCCCTGAGGATGAGCCCGAACTTAGTTTTATGGCCAATGGCACCTCAGCCCTCGGACTAGATTTGAGCGGATTCTATTCGCAGAAATTCAAGAAACTTGGAACCACGGTTTTTGCCTCTTACAATTTGGGAACCCCGTATGACCCAGCCGATATAGGGCTCACGGCAATACCAGAGTTCGACCGTTTCACTTTGAACCCTAAACTGTACTGGTACCTCGCGGAACAAACGGAACTGTTGTTGGGAATCAATGCCATCTGGGAGGACCGTCTTGGAGGCAATATGGACTATGTAAAGGGGGAGTCTGTGGAAAACCCGTATTTTGAGTCCAATCAAACCGAACGTGTCTCCACCCAATTAGGTTTCAAACATGCTTTTAACGACCAAAATCGATTGGAAGTCAAGAACAGTTTCAGTTTTTATGATCGTACGATTCAGATTCCAGATTTTACCTTTTCAGGTTATCAACGTTCTTCCTTTAGTGAACTGAATTTTTCAACCGGTTCGGAAGATGGGCCTGAATGGGTGTTCGGGACCAATCTTTGGACGGAATATTTTAACGATACCAGGGATGATCGGTCCATAGCGCTGGACCAATCCTATCAAATCTTTGGATTGTTCGCCCAAAATGTATGGCAGATTAGTAAAAAGATTGGTTTGGAAACAGGTATTCGTGCCGACTTCCATTCGGATTACGGGGCTATGGCCCTACCCAGATTGTCCCTTCTTTATGAGCCAAGTCAAAAATTGACATTTCGATTGGGCGGGGGCATGGGCTATAAGACTCCCACGGTTTTTACAGAAGATGCAGAACGGCTACAATTCAGGAACGTGCTCCCTATTGATATTGATCAGACCGATCTGGAAAAATCCATTGGGGGAAATTTTGATGTGAATTACAAGTGGGCTCCCATGGAGGGCATGACCATGTCCATCAATACACTTCTTTTTTATACCAGAATCGATGACCCCATGTTGTTACGGCCCGAAGGGAACGGTTTCTATTCGTTCCAACAACCCGACGGCTACGTGGATACCCGAGGTGCGGAAATCAACCTAAAGGTAAAATATGGGGACTTTAAGTTGTTCACCGGTTATACCCATGCCAATGTAAAACAATATGAAAATGGTAATGTATCAGACTTTCCGCTTGTGGCAAAGCATCGATTGAACAATGTACTGATGTATGAAAGGGAAGGTGACCTTTGGATCGGTCTCGAGGGGTATTATTACAGTCCCCAAAAACTCTCTTCTGGGAATACGGGCCAATCCTATTGGATCGTTGGTTTGATGAGCGAAAAGAAAATTAGTGACAGATTCTCCATATTTCTGAATTTTGAAAACTTCTTGGATACCAGACAAACACGTTTCGATACCATATACTCAGGAAATATCAGTGACCCACAATTTTCCGAAATCTATGCTCCCGTGGATGGATTTGTGATCAATGGCGGGTTTAAACTAAAACTATGAAGTAAGTTTCCTGAGCTCAATACCATCACATACAATTGTTTTAATGCGGCACTAATTGTTCCAATTGGAAAAATTCTCACAACAAATTAAGGAAAGTGTCAAAAAGTAGCCCCAGAAAAAATCGAACTTTTCTTTCGGACCCCCAGTTTTATTGGGGTTTTCACTTTTTGATTTCAAAATGTTGACGATTTGTGAACTCTTAATGTCCATACTTAGATTCCCAAGGTCCTTTTATACACTTGAAAATAATTTTCTTTGGGGTGGTCAATTAAATCAATAAAGAGTTGGAAAGGGATTATTCATCTGTTTCTAATTCTACAAGGTGCGTTGCAAAAGCTTCTCCTCCAATATTTTTAGCAGTTCCCTTAATGATACCATTACCCGAAAAATCAGAATTAAACTTAATTGTGGCAATTGACTTTGCCAATAAACCATCAATTGAATTCTCAATATCTAAAATTTCCATATTGCCAGACTCTATTGTCCACGATATCTTAGAAGTGGAAGCGTTATCGGTTTTTGAATAAAACGTAGTTACAAATTTTATAACTTCATCTGGTAAGGCAGAGTCAGTTCCATCAACACATATTGATACTAAAGTTTCCGGTTGAATAGTTATATCGCAGTCAGTTACACTTTTTAAATTTGTAATCGAAAGATCAGAATCATCGTTTTTAGAACACGATATTATTATTGTGACAAAAACAATTAGCAGTAAAAAAGTTGATGAATTTCTCATAATCGTTTATTTGATTTTTCATAAATGTAGGAAATTTCTAATAATCAAGAATTGGGTTTTCGATGAAAGAATACTAAAAAAGTTAATCAAACCTAGAAAATCCTATTCCCATTTAGGGGCAATCTCTAAATGACAAACCAATTAATTTTACCGAAAAAGTAAATCCCTTTATAATCAATGAAACTTGTATTTGGTAAAGAATTAAGGAAAGTGTCAAAAAGTAGCCCCGGCAAGAATCGAACTTGCATCTAAAGTTTAGGAAACTTCTATTCTATCCATTGAACTACGGGGCCATTGATTAAAATGGACTGCAAAAATAGGTTTTTTTAAAAACTTTATACAACCGTGGGAATCAATTTAAAGTGTTTTTGGACAAAGTTTATTCGATAAAACCTTTAAATCAGTGTACTCTTTTTTTTTCTTCTTCCTTTAAGATTTTCTCCAGAAAAGAGCGCGATAGGGGCTTGTCCACATATCCTGCTATAAAATGATGCTTTTTGGCGATGGTTCTGTCAGATGCCTTGGTAAATGCCGAAAGAATATATACACTGGGCAACTGATGGTCTGGGAACAAAGTCTGAAGGTTTTCCAGAAAATCCCAACCGTTCATCCCATCCATCACAAGATCTAAAAAGATAATATCAGGAAGTCTGTCATGTTGCTCAACAGAGCCAAAACAAGCCTGGATTCCCTCTTCGCCGCTGGAGCATGTGACAATTTCAAAATTGGCATGGGACTGTTGTATGCAGTATCGGGTCGCGAACTGCGACACCAAGTCATCGTCTATGATAAACGTAGTTAACTTCATGTAGGAACTATTACGTAAGTTTGGGGAGAGCAAAGCTAGAAGCAAACCATCAATGCGCCATTCATTTTCGTTGTTTGGCCCAAATATACCGTTGAGTCAACCTTAATGAGGCAATTTACTCCTAACAATACCATATACAAAAGCTCCGAGAACAGCACCCATAAGCACCAGAATTATAGGCCAATAACCCGCTCCTACCAATATATAGATGGGTCCAGGACATGCCCCTGCCAAAGCCCAGCCCAGTCCAAACAGGGTTCCTCCCAAAATATATCTCGTAAACGTTTTTTCTTTATCGGGGATGCTTATGATTTCTCCCGAAAAAGATTTGACCTTCGATTTTTTTATCCAGAAGACCAAAACAACTCCCACAGCCAAGGCAGAACCTATGATGCCGTACATATGGAATGAATCGAACTGGAACATTTCATAGATCCTGAACCACGATGCAGCTTCTGACTTATACAGCACTATCCCAAAAAAAGTTCCCAATATGATGTACACTATATTCTTCATGCTGAAAAAATTAAAGGGAACAATAGGTGCACCATGATCAATCCACCGATAAAAAATCCGATGACAGCAATTAATGATGGTCGCTGTAAATTACTCAGACCAGAAATTGCATGCCCAGAAGTACATCCGCCAGCATATCGGGTTCCGAAGCCCACCAAAAAACCAGCAATCAACAGTATAGCCCACACTTTGGGGTCCGCCAATGAATCCATGCTGAAAAGTTCTGTGGGCAAATAGGCCTTGCCAGCACTATCAAAACCTAAATCTTGAAGCTTCGCCACCGTTTTATCGGAGATATCCACAGCAGGATTGGGCGACAACCAATGCGCTCCCAAAAATCCTCCAATTACCGATCCCAAAACCACCAATAGGTTCCAACGTTTGGATTTTACATCCACTTTGAAGTAATCCGTGAATTTTCCTGCTCCGCCAATGGTGCAAAAAGTCTCCAAGTTGGATGACATTCCAAATTTTTTGCCCATCAAAATGAGCAAGGCCATGATGATGGCAATGAGTGGGCCCGATACATACCAAGGCCAAGGTTGATAAAGCATTTTCGTGAGGTTTTGGGCAAAGTTCACGAAAATGCCTCAAATAACAAACAAAGTGATTGACTAGCAGCAGTTTTTGTCCGAATCGGAAACCCCGAACTTCTTCAGGATGTCCTCCAACAAACACCATTTGGTCAATGATGATTGCAGGAGATTGACCCCAACGAATGCGGTAAACCACAACCAATTAATGTTCACATATATGGCAAGGATCAAACTTATCAGCACAAAAGACCCTGCAACTCCTCTTACGATTCTATTTCTCATTTCTTGATTTTTAAACGGTTCTTTCAATTGGTATTTCCACGGCCCTTATCGGGTTGGTGGTTTCGCTCTCCTCGTTGAATTGTCTCAACAGTTTGAACAACTCGGTCACTTTTTCCTCTTCGGTAAAGGAAAAGAACATGTTCGATGCCGCTCCGCCTTTTTCACTGGGAAACCAACTGCTGGTGTACATCAATGGCGCGGCACTTTTGTACCCATCTATGTCGGATTCGCTAAAGCTTTCGACACCTGCTTGTTTAAAGAGTTTAAAAACCTGGCTTTTATACTCTTCCACTGTGGTCACAATGATCATTTTCATTTTACTTGTAATTTTTACGTTCAATCATGTAATACACCAAAGGCACTACCAATAGCGTTAAAATGGTCGACACTATGGTTCCTCCCATAAGCGATATCGCCAACCCTTGAAAAATGGGGTCGAACAAAATCACAAAAGCTCCAATGACCACAGTACCCGCGGTCAATAAAATAGGAGTGGTACGCACAGCACCTGCTTCCAATACGGCTTGCTTAAGGGGAACTCCCTCGTCCAACCTTAGGTTGACGAAGTCGATAAGCAATACCGAGTTCCGCACCATGATTCCTGCCAAGGCAATCATGCCGATAAAGGAGGTTGCGGTAAAGAATGCTCCTAACAACCAATGCCCGAGTACAATTCCGATCAAGGAAAGTGGGATGGCCACCATCATCACCACAGGCGCCTTAAAATTTTGGAACCAACCTACGATGAGCATATAAATAATCACGATTACGCCCATAAAGGCAATTCCCAGATCGCGGAACACCTCCAAGGTAATCTGCCATTCGCCGTCCCATTTCACGGTATAATCATCCTCAAATTGGGGTTGCTCCATATATAATTCGTCAATGGAATACCCTTGTGGCAACTCCAATTGGCTCAACTTGTCCGTCATACCCAAAATGGCATATACCGGACTTTCCAGTTCGCCCGCCATATCAGACATCACATAAACCACTCTTTTTTGATTTTTTCTGTAGATGCTCTTCGCCTTTATGTCTTCTTTTACTTGAACCAAGTCGCCAACGGAGACCATATTCCCCTGTTGGGATGCTATCTTCAATTGTTTGATCTCATCCAAACTGGATTTATCCTTTTCACTAATGGACAGTACAATCCCGATTTGGTCAAAAGCATCCTCTCGGTAAATATGCGATACGGGTTGTTCACGGAAAGTCATGGCCATTACCTCAACAATTTGTTGTGGGGTAATCCCGTAAAGCATCGCTTTTTCCTTGTCGATTACAAAATTGTACTCCACCTGATCATCCTCTACCATCCAATCCACATCCACAACATCGGTGGTATTCTTCAAAATACCTTTTACCTCATCCGCCAATGCAATTTGTTTGTCGTAATCAGGACCATAGACTTCGGCAACAATGGTAGACAATACAGGTGGCCCTGGCGGCACCTCAACAATTTTGATGTTCGCATCGTACTTTTTACCCAATTCCTGAATCTTCGGCCTAAGCAATTTGGCTATATCATGACTTTGTTCGTTCCTGTCGTGCTTGTCTACCAGATTGACTTGGATATCGGCCATATTGCTACCACCACGAAGGTCGTAGTGCCTTACCAAACCGTTGAAGGTAATCGGCGCAGAGGTTCCCACATAACTCTGATAGTTGACCACTTCGGGTCGCGTGGAGAGATAGGCCCCTATTTCCTTGGTCACCGCCGATGTTCTTTCCAATGTGGTGCCTTCGGGAAGATCTATGACCACTTGGAACTCGTTTTTGTTATCAAAAGGCAACATTTTTACTGCTACCGATTTGGTAAAGAACATGGCCACGGAGGCAATCAAGAGGAAGAAAGTGATTCCCAAAAACAACCATCTTTTATTCTTGCTCTCGATCAACGGCCTTTCGAAGCGAGCATAAGCTTTATAAATAAAGGTGTCATTGATTTCGACAGCTTCTTTTTCCTTTTTCTTCTTTTTGTCCTTTTCTCTTAGGAAGATATAGCCCAAATATGGAGTAATGGTCAGTGCCACAAACAAAGACAACAACATCGCAATCGAAGCTCCGATAGGCATTGGGGACATATAAGGACCCATCAAACCAGATACAAATGCCATGGGCAGTACGGATGCAATTACCGTGAATGTTGCCAAAATGGTCGGGTTACCTACCTCGTTGATGGCGTAGATAGCAGCATCCTTGAACGGCAATCGTTTCATTTTAAAATGACGGTGCATGTTCTCCGCAATAATGATGGAGTCATCCACCACAATTCCTGTTACGAACACCAACGCAAACAACGTGATTCGGTTCAAGGTGTAATCCAGCATGTAGTAGCTGAGCAATGTCAATGCAAAAGTGATGGGCACGGATAGAAACACTACCAATCCACCCCGCCATCCCATGGCCAACATCACTACAAAGGTCACGGCGATGATGGCGCCGATCAGGTGCATCAACAGTTCGGACACCTTTTGTGAAGCAGTTTCACCATAGTTGCGGGTTACCTCGACCTTAACTTCGTCTGGAATCAAGGTTGTTTTTAAGTGGTCCACTTTTTCCAACACCACATCGGCAATCTTCATGGCATCGGCCCCTTTACGTTTGGCAATGGAAATGGTTACCGCTGGGTATTCCGATTTATATTCCTTGGCCTTTTCACTGACAGCTCCAAATCCTAAGGAAACATAATTCTTTGGTAATTCTGGGCCATCCAAAACGGTGGCCAATTGCTTCAAATAAATAGGCTGACCTTGTTTCGTTCCCACAATCAGGTTTTCGAGATCTTCTTTGGTTTCCAGAAAATTTCCTGTGCTGATGTGAAACTCGGTATCGTTGGACAGGAAGTTCCCTGCATCCATCTGCTGGTTGTTGGCTTGAATCATTTGGGCCACCGCCAACATATCGATTCCTGACTCCGCCATTTTATCCTTGTCCAACACCACGCGAAGTTGGGGACTGCGCCCTCCTATCTTTTTGGTGATGGAAACCCCGTTTACTTTTTCAATCTCGTTGATAAGCTCTCCTGAAATCTGTCTCAACTCGAAATCATTGTACTCCTCACTCCAAAGGGTCAAGGCGAGCATGGGCACATCATCAATGGCACGGGTTTTCACCAAGGGCATGGTCACACCGGCGGGCATTTCGTCCATGTGCTTGTTGATCTCATCGTATAGACGCACCAAAGATCTTTCGATATCCTCTCCCACATAGAACTGCACAATGGCCATCCCTTGCTCTTGCATGGAGGTGGTGTATACATATTCTACACCTTTGATGTTCGATATAATTTTTTCCAGCGGTTTGGTAATCCTGGATTCCACCTCGGTTGGGCTGGCCCCTGGGTATCCCACAAAAATATCCGCCATGGGCACATCAATCTGTGGCTCCTCTTCCCTTGGGATAAGGAAGGAACTGTACACCCCAATGACCATAAATACGATCATTAGGAGCACCGTAAGTTTGGAGCTGATAAACCCTTTGGCTATTTTTCCTGCAAGTCCGTCTTTCATTGTTAGCTTTTTTAGGGTTATTGAATGCTTACTTTAGCTCCATTGTACAGCTTTCCTTCGGCGGATACGATGTACTGATCTCCTTTGGACAAGCCTGATAACACTTCGACCTCATCTCCAAAGTTCTCGCCCAATCGCAGCCAACGCAGCAAGGCCACATTATCCTGTCCCAAGGTGTAAACTCCAGTCAATTGTCCTTTATGCACCAAGACTTCGGACGGAACGGTAACAACTGTTTTACCGTCGCTCTCGTTTTCCGACTCGAGCCTAACGGTGGCATACATCCCTGACAAAATCTTGGCATCTATTTTATCCAATACAACCTTCATCACATATTGTCCGCCTGTATTTTGTGCAGATGCACTCAACTCGGACACTTTTCCCGTAATCGTAGTATCCAATGCTTTTACTAAAATGTGGGCTTTGGTTCCCACTTTAATGGCAGAAATGTTGTTCTCAGCCACTTTGGCCTCTACTTCAAATCCTCCTGGGGATTCAACGGACACCAAAGGCACACCTGGGTTGGCCATATCACCTTCATCGATGTACGTATTGGTAACCACCCCGCTAAAGGGAGCCCTTATGTTGGCATAGGCAAACTGGGAGTTCACTTCATTCTTCATTTGATTTGCAGCTTCCAATCTGGCCTTGGCCATTTCGTAACGGGCGGTCATATCATCCAACTCCTTTTGTGAGGCGCTGTTTTCGTTGAAAAGGTTTTGAAATCTTTCATAGTCTTTCTTGGCATTGTTAAAAGCCACCTGTGCCTCGGTAATGGAGGCTTCCACTTGTGCTTTTTTGGCTCTTAGGTCCACGTTGTTGATGGAAATCAGCAAATCTCCCTTGTTTACTTTCTGACCTATTTTCACGGGCAGCGATTCCACATGACCCATTATTCTAGTGCTCAAGGTGGCACTGTTCACGGCCTTAATTTGACCACTTCCTGCCAAAATGGTGGAACTATCGCCCATATCTACCTCAGCAACGGTTACTGGAACTGCTTCCGCGTTGTCCACAGTCTGTTTTTCGTCACTTCCACACCCCATTAGAAGGAATCCCAAGGAGGCGGTCAGCATGAAGCTTTTATATATCGTTGTGTTTTTCATCTTGCAATTATTCTTTGGTTAAAAATGTTAATAAGGATTGTGCTTGATTGTATTCAAAAATGGTCTGATAGTAGACCAATTGCTTTTCGGCATAGGTGGCTTCGGCCATTAATAGGTCGGTTGTTTTTTCCAAGCCCTCTTTGAACCTGTTGGTGCGTATCCTTAATGATTCTTCGGATTGCTCCATAGCCAATTTTGAGGTCTGGAGCCTGCTCTCGGCATCTTCGACCATCCGCTTGGTGCGTTGAAGCTCCATAGTACTTTTGGCGACGTACTGTTCGTATTCCTGTTTCGCTTTTTCATAACTTGTTCTGCTCTTTCCTGCTTTGGCGAAGCGCTGGGATCCTTTAAAAACATCCCAGCTTAAACTTGCCCCAATAATGTATCCTTTGGCATCGGCCTGAAAGATTTGGTCATCGTACATTTCGTAACTAGCGAAGGCGTTCAACCTTGGCAAGAAGGTCATGTTATCGGCCTTCATATTTGCCCTGTACGCTTCGGACACTAAATCCATGGCTTTTACATCTGCCCTATTTTCCAAAGTGACTTCAACGGTTTCACCAAGGTTGTCGGGCACCAGTTCTTCTGATGGTTCGTAGACCACGTCTCCCTGTTCGTTCATTAAAAAAGCTAAATAGTCCGATGCATTTTTCACATGGCTCTTGGCCGTTTTCAATTGGTCGGAAACCTCGGTGACCCGAACTTTTACTTCCAACAGATCCGCTTTTTGAAGCAATCCTTGGTCGTAACTGTTCTGTGCCATGTTCAAGTTGGCATTGGCAGCCTCAAAAGCTTTTTGCAGCACGGCTACAGCTCTGTGTGCCAGTTGCAGTTGCCCGTAAGCCTTTTGGGCTTCAAAATTGAGATAATCCCTGGTTCGCATCGCTTGGAGTTCCTTGGCCTCCATGGTAGTCTTGGCCGCTTTACGTTGATAAAATCCGTCCAAATTGATCAAGGGCTGTTCCACCGATACTTTGGTGGCGTAATTCTGTATCTGGTCGGGGTCGTTCAACAAGGCTGGATTAAAATCCGCCTGGGTCAAAATCTCTTGGTTCAGTTTGGAACCGAAGGCCATCAATGGGTTTGTGGTCGCCATTCCCGTATGCGACACAGCGATCTGTGGCAAGAAAATGGAATTGGAGAACCTATAGTCATATTTCGCCATTTGGGCTTCCTGCTCGGAAACCTTTATGCTGGCATTGGACTCTTGCACCCTTGCCAATACCTCTTCCAGAGAAATATTGATAGGGTCTTGGGCAAACAACTGCCCCTGAGCCCACAATAGCATTGTTATTGTTAATATCCGTTTCATCTACGTATGTAATTTGAAGCAAAAATAGATTTGGCAATACACCTGCACAGTAACCTTGGTTACCGAGAAAATTTCAATGGAGAAACACTGTAATACAAAGACATCTTAACAAAGTTAAGTCTGCATTGAGCGCTGTAACAATGATTAAAGTCAGCGTTTAAGAACCCGAGCGTATTTAAAACGGAACAATGAAGTCGACCCTCTTATGGAGTAGTGGTAAAGGACCATCAACGTAAAAGGAAGTCAGTTTACAACAGGACAATATCCATATTTGGATTTTTTATGACAAACGAAATGGATTTAACATAGAAACGAATCATCTATGCTAAATCCATTTCTGGAATATGTGGTCAGTGTTTATTTTTTACCGCTGTTCATCAAGGCAAATACTGCGACCACAAGAACTAAGGCCACAAGTGCAAACAACCCTATCATCCAAATGCCATTTTCCCAAGAAACCAATGGAACGCTATTCAAAATTTTCATAAAATAGGTTTTAAGTTTGAACCAAATTTAACTGCTGTAGATCGGCCATAACATGATAATCATCATGTTAAGGAAAACAAGGGCGTGATTCTGAACTTTCTTTGATTGAGATTTATCAATTTTGATGGTAGAATGTTAAAGACCACTTCCGTTGGAAGTGGTCTTTAATCATCAAACAACCAAAAAACCTAATTTTTGACCTTGCACGTCTTTATCCCGAAAAGGGTGTACAATGGACAAAAACCAACAAAGCTCGTCAAGACAAATATGGCCGCCAAAGTAAGCAGCACATATGCCATCGCTCCTGTAATCTCATCAAAATAGTACAAAGCTCCCACACCCAGTGCGAGAAGAATCCGAATTGTGCGGTCTGCACCGCCCATATTTTTTTTCATAATCGATAGATTTGGATTTTACGGTACAATTTAATTAACAACCCTTTTATTGATTCTGACAATCAGTTTCTTACCGTAAAATTATATGTTTACTTTCAACCTTACGGTAACATCGGTTACATAGCTTTGCCTATTTTTACGATACATTTAAATTTTGACCTAAATGAACAGAAGAGGTTTCACGAATAAAATTTCGTTGGCAGCCATGGCCACCGTTTTGGGCAGTGAAATAGTTTTTGCCCATAGGATGCCGAAAGATTACTTACCCTTGGGATTACAGGACCCTGACCCTTTCAAAATGTTCAGCAAGGACAAGGAAATGGTGGTTTTAAACGATAAGCCCTGGAATATGGAAGCCAAGGCACATCTACTGAACGATGACATTACCCCGAACAAATTCATGTTTATTAGAAACAATGGTCGGATTCCAGAACAAATCGATACTTCCAAATGGACTTTGACGCTGGATGGTGAATCGGTAAAGAACACTAAAACCTATTCCCTTGACGAACTTAAAAGTAAATTTCAGCACCATACCTACCAACTTACTCTAGAGTGCGGGGGCAACGGTAGAAGTGAGTTCAATCCACCTGCAAAAGGAAACCAATGGACCGTAGGTGCGGTATCCTGTGCCGAATGGACGGGAGTAAGACTACGGGACGTTCTTGAGGATGCAGGAATCAATTCCGATGCGGTCTACATCGGTTATCATGGAGCAGACACCCATTTGAGCGGAGACCCAAAAAAGGAACCTATCTCCAGGGGTGTTCCTATATCCAAGGCTATGCAAGACGAAACTTTGCTTGCCTTCGCCATGAACGGTTCGGCTATTCCCTTGGCGCATGGACACCCGTTGCGTTTGGTATGTGGGGGATGGCCCGCATCCACGTCGGGGAAATGGGTCAATCGAATCAGTGTCCGGAACAAAGTGCACGATGGTGAAAAAATGGGGGGCACCTCGTACCGTGTCCCTTGCGAAACTGTTGCCCCGGGCAGCAAGGTCGAAGATTCTGATATGTGCATCATAGAGTCCATGCCGGTAAAATCCTTGATAACCTACCCAAAAAGTGGAGCACTGATCAAACAGGGCCAAACATTGAACATCAATGGCCATGCATGGGCAGGTGAACTTGAGGTTTCAAAAATGGAATATTCCATCGATTTTGGCAGTACCTGGCATAGCTGTTCCCTTAAAAAACCAGCTAACCGTTTGGCGTGGCAACATTTCAACGCAACAGTGTCATTTCCCCAAAAAGGGTATTACGAGGTGTGGGGCAGGGCTACGGATGCCAAAGGAAAAGCTCAGCCGATGGTACTTCCTGGCTGGAACCCGAAAGGATATCTCAACAATGCCTGCCATCGTATAGCAGTCAAAATAGTATAAGATGGGAAACGAGTTTCAAAAACAGGTACGCGCACTTTCCAAAACCCTCTTGTCCTTTCTAATATTGGTTCTTTTCCTCTTTGGTGGGCTATACTATTGGGCCAACTATACCCCGCAACCGGACATTGTGGAGATTCCTTTGGAAGAAACCACCGATGATTACGACAAAGTGGAAAACGGTGTCCATGTTGCCACCGGATTTATAGATGATACTGGAATGCAAGCGACCATTCAAAATTGTACCGCCTGTCACTCCGCAAAATTGGTCACCCAAAACCGAATGAGCAGGGAAGGATGGAAAGCTACTATAAAATGGATGCAGGAAACCCAGAACCTTTGGGATTTGGGCGCTAATGAGGAATTGATTTTGACCTATTTATCAAAAAATTATGCTCCGACCGATAAGGGACGCCGCCAGAATTTGGAGAATATTGAATGGTATGAGCTAAAATAGCTATAATGAAATATGTTGATGCGCTAGTTAATGGTTTTTGGGGAATGGTTCAATGGACCTGGAAATCCATTGTTTTTGATGTGCCTTGGTATACCAATTATTTTTGGGGTTTGATTCTTATCTCACTTTTGGTATGGGGGCTGGAAATCCTCTTTCCATGGCGCAAGGAACAATCCATTTTTAGAAAGGACTTTTGGCTTGATATATTTTATATGTTCTTCAATTTCTTTGTATTCGCCATCATCATAAACGGGGTTTATAAAGTTTTGACGATACTTTTTTACGATTTCGGAATTACTTCAAAATCTTTGGCCATTGTGGATATTGCCAATTGGCCTCAATGGGTTCAGTTGCTTGTGTTTTTTGTAGTGCTCGATTTTGTTCAATGGTTCACTCATATCCTATTGCACAGGGTCCCTGCTTTTTGGGAATTTCATAAAGTACACCATAGCGTGAAGGAAATGGGCTTCGCTGCACACATGCGTTTCCATTGGATGGAAAATGTTCTTTACAAACCCTTAAAAACTTTGGGATTGATGGTCCTCGGAGGGTTTGAGCCCGAACAGGCCTATATTGTACATTTTGTAGCCATTGCCATCGGACACTTTAACCATTCGAACATTAAACTGACCTATGGCCCGTTAAAATATGTGCTGAACAATCCGGTGATGCACCTGTACCACCATGCCTACAATCTTCCCGAGGGGCATCGCTATGGAATGAATTTTGGAATTAGCCTGAGTCTTTGGGACTATTTATTCCGAACAAATTATATTCCCGAAAGCAATGGTAAAATAGAGTTGGGGTTTCCCGGTGATGAAAAACTTCCGAAGGGGTTCTGGGGTCAATCAGTATCCGGTTTTAGAAAAAAAGATGAAGGGTGATGTCCATTTAATTACCTAAGCCAACTTTCCGCTCGCGCAACTTACAAACGATTTTGCTCTGTCCACAAAACCATTTTCGTCATCAATGGTGGGATAGCCCATGCGTTTAAGGGCATCTTTAATTAAGGAAGCATCATCGGCGCTTTGATGATCAAAGCTAACCGATGAGCTTTCCTTATCCACAATCACATTTTTAATTTCTTTTATTCCCGAAAGTTTATTGGAGATGCTCTTTACACAACCTCCGCACTTTAGATTTTGTACTTGAAAAGTAGTTTGCACAGCAACATGAATTTAATAGCACCAGTTTCTGTAGCCTCCCCTAAGGTCGCACACTTTGGCGAAGCCCAATTCTACCAATCGTTTGGCCGCCTTTTGGCTTCTGTTTCCGGATTGGCAATAAATAAATACCGGGGCATCTTTCTTCATCTTGGAAAATGCTGATTCGAAAGCGGAACCTTGAAAAAAATCAATGTTCTTGGCTCCACTGATATGACCAGAAGCAAACTCTGCCTTGGTCCTCACATCCACCAACTGCACCTTTCCGCGGGATATGGCTTCCCTATATTCTTCCCTATCCATTATCTGGATTTCATCGGGAAGGTTATGTTCTTTGAACAAAAAACCGAGTATTGACATAGTCTCATTGTTTTGTGAGACCAAAGTACTTCAACAACCCATGGCTGTCAGTAACCACGGTTACACAGCCCATCTTTTTAATCAATTTTCCAGTGGGATTTGGACTTATTTCAGTGTTGTGGGGCAAACATAGTCCGTAACGGGTATTCCAGCCTTTTTAATATCGGCAAAACCACCTGCTACGTCCACCAAATTATGGATACCCCTGCTCTTCAAAATGGAAGAGGCGATCATGCTGCGATATCCTCCCGCACAGTGTACATAAAAAGTTTCTTTTTCGGGAAATTCAGATAAGTGGTCGTTGATATAATCCAAAGGGGTCAAGTGTGCATTTTCCACGTGTTCTGCTTGGTATTCCGATTCCTTTCGGACATCGTAAACAGGAATCTCCTCTTTTTCTGCCATCAATTCTTTAAGCTCTTCTGCATTGATGCTGTCCACGGTATCCGCTTCTTTTCCTGCTGCCTTCCAAGCCTCGATTCCGCCTTTTAAGAAGCCCAAGGTATGGTCAAACCCAACACGGGACAATCGAGTGATGGTCTCTTCTTCCCTACCTTCGGGCGTTACCAAAAGTATCGGTTGCTTTACATCGGCTACCAATGCGCCCACCCATGGGGCAAAACTACCGTCCAGCCCAATAAATATGGAACGTGGCACGTGCCCTTTTGCAAAATCATCTTGATGGCGCACATCGAGCACAACGGCACCTGTTTCGTTAGCCGCAGCTTCAAAAGCATCTGGAGATAGGGCTTGGGTACCTCTTTCCAATACTTTATCAATATCCTCGTAGCCTTCTTTGTTCATTTTTACGTTCAAAGGGAAATATTGTGGTGGTGGCAAAAGACCATCGGTCACTTCTTTGATAAATTCATCCCTGGTCATGTCCGCCCTAAGGGCATAGTTCATCTTTTTCTGATTGCCCAAGGTGTCCACGGTTTCCTTCATCATGTTTTTTCCACATGCGGAACCAGCACCATGTGCCGGATAAACAATTACATCGTCTGCCAATGGCATAATCTTGTTTCGAAGGCTATCGAATAAGGTGCCCGCCAGTTCTTCTTGGGTCATATGGGCCGCTTTTTGGGCCAAATCCGGACGGCCAACATCTCCAAGGAACAAGGTGTCCCCACTAAAAATGGCATGATCCTTTCCATTTTCATCCCTCAACAAATAGGTAGTGCTCTCCATGGTGTGACCGGGTGTATGCAATGCCACTATGGTGATTTTACCCAGTTTAAACTCCTGCTGATCTTTGGCAATAATAGCTTCAAATGAAGGTTCAGCGGTAGGACCGTATACAATGGGCGCTCCGGTTTCTTTGGATAGCGTAAGGTGGCCGCTTACAAAATCGGCATGGAAGTGTGTCTCAAAAATATATTTGATCTTTGCTCCACTTTCCTTTGCTGTTTTCAAATAGGGGTCGATTTCCCGTAGCGGGTCGATTATTGCTGCTTCTCCTTCGCTTTCTATGTAGTAGGCGCCTTGTGCAAGACAGCCTGTATATATCTGTTCTATTTTCATGTTTTCCAGTTTTTTCAAATATAGTATTCCGCATCCGTAAGTTCAGTCACCAAAGTTACAAACTCTTGTTTTTGGACTGTAGGGACACTTTTTTCTGCATAAAGCTCCTTTCACTCTGCTCGGAACAACCGTTCACGGCGTCGATTGTTTGTACGTACAGGTTCTCTTCCCCAAGGATATCCACGATTCCGCTACTGTACAAAATATCCCTTGTTGGACCTATGGCCGCTGCAATCAAAAAGTGGATGTCACGGTGCCTTAAATCCAAGATGATACGCTCCAACATGGAAGCGGCGCTGCTATCAATATAATTGATAGGTTCCGCATTTAAAATGATATACCTCAGTACCGGGCCTTTTTTTGCAATCTGCCGGTATAGTTGCTTTTTGAAATAATCCTTGTTGCCGAAATATAATTGGGCATCGAAACGTATCACCAGTTTATCGGCTTCCACTTCCACATCGCCCGAAAAGCGATCTATATTTTTAAAATAGCTTGTATCCTTGATTCTTCCCAATACCGCCATATGTGGCTTGGATATCCGGTAGACCAACAACATTAAGGACAATAATACCCCGAAAAGGATTCCCTCCATCAACCCAATGAACAGTGTCATCAAAAAAGTGGCGACCAACAACAGGAATTCATCCTTTCTATTTTTCCAAAGTACCCACGGATATCTTAAATCGATGAGACCCGATACCGAAACAATAATAATGGCCCCCAACACCACTGCTGGAAGATTATAGAACAAAGGGGTAAGAAAAAGTAATACCCCAGCAATGATCAGGGTGCTAAAAATCAATGACATTCCTGTTTTTGCCCCTGCTTTGTCGTTCACCGCGGTTCTTGAAAAACTTCCCGATACCGAAAAGGACTGGAAGAATGAACCTAAAATATTGGCAATACCCAATGCTCGGAGTTCTTGGTTGGGATCCAATTCATACTCGGGATGCCTTTCCTCTACCGTTTTGGCTATGGAAACGGATTCCATAAATCCGAATAGGGCCACGGTTATGGCTATGGGCATAAGTTGCCCCATCTTGTCCCACTGGAACTCAGGGGCCTGAAAACCGGGAAGTCCCTTTGGGATATCTCCCACAATATGGATTCCCAACGTATTAAGACTGAAGATAACCACGGCCAAAATGCCCAATACCACCAAGAACAGAGGCACTGGTAATTTTTTATTGAATCTGTTCAACAGAACTATAAATAGTATGGATCCCAAGCCCATAACAAAGGTAGGCCAGTGAATGTAGGGCAAGCTTCGGAATATATTCGCTAAAAGCTCGTGTATTCTACCTGACTGTGCAAAGTTGGTTCCCAATATATGGTTCAATTGACCAAAACCTATAAGAAGTGCCGCAGCCGATGTAAACCCGCTTATGACCGGTTTGGACAAAAAATTGACAAAAAACCCCATTTTTAATATTCCCATAAGCAATTGCAGACCCCCGATAAGCAAAGTCAGGAAAAGTACCGTTGTGATATAGTCCTCCTTGTTGATTAAATTCAAGGCTCCGACACCTGCTGCCACCAATAATGAATCCATGGCCACGGGCCCAACGGCCAATTGCCTTGAAGTTCCCATTAAGGCATAGACAAGTTGGGGCACCAATGCAGCATACAATCCATAAATAGGGGGCATTCCGGCAATCATGGCATAGGCCATACCTTGAGGAATCAACATGATTCCCACCGTAAGACCTGCCACTAAATCGCTATTTAACTTTGAGCGATCATAGTTGGTAATCCACGATAAAAAGGGAAAAATCCTTTTGAGCATGCAATTGGTTTTATGCAAAAATAGGTTGCCTAATGGCAATCCACAGTAACAAAGGGCACAAACTTAGAGATTCACAATTTGAATGTAATTTCTATGCAGTTCCAATTTCTTCATTTTTTCCAATTTTTTTAGCAATCGGGAAACCACAACTCTTGAAGTATGGAGATCGTATGCTATTTCTTGGTGGGTATTTCTTATTTGGTTGTCATTCGTGACCTCAACCTTCTTTTTAAGATAATCAACCAGTCTTTGGTCCAAGTTTTTAAATGCAATACTGTCCACAGTCTGTAGCAGCTCGTTCAGGCGGTTCTGGTAACTTTCAAAAACGTAATTGCGCCAACCTTTGTACTTGGCCATCCATTCTTCCATTTTTTGAACGGGAACCATTACCAGTCGGGAATCGGTCTCGGCAATCGCCCTGATTTCACTTTTGGTCTGCCCCATACAGCAGGCCATGGTCACCGAACAGGTCTCACCTTGTTCCAGATAGTACAGCAGCAGTTCATCTCCCTCTTCATCCTCCCGAAGAACTTTAATTGCTCCCGACAACAATAAGGGCATACTTCGGATGTACTGCCCAATATCCATTATGGTCTCGCCCGCAGGAACTTCCATTAATCTCCCTTCTTCCATAATTTCATCTATAAGGGGCTGTTCAAAATGGTTGCTGAATGTTGCTAAAAGTTCTTCTTTCATGTGATAAAAATACGTTCCTCTAAGGTAACCATTTTAGTAAAAACGAAACTTCTTGGGAGATGCCAAAAAACGAGACCCGTACCAATGGCACGGGTCTACTGCGGTTACGCAAACTAATAAACTGAATCAAACGAACTTAAACTTATAATTTCATGGGTTTTCCCTCGATTTCCTTTGGAACGGGTATTCCCAGTATCTTTAAAATAGTCGGTGCAATCTGGTTGGAGTATAATTGTTTTTCCTCCTTTACTTCGCCTTTGGGGTCAACATTTTTTCCAAAAGCAATCATCCAAACAGAGCCTGCCCCTTTAATATCCTTTCCATGACTTCTCCATGTGTCCAAAGGCTCGGTTCCCCGGCCATGATCCGTAGTAATCAAAAACACGGTCTGGTCCTTATAAAAATCATCTTGTTGGGTAAACTCCCATACATCCTTAATCAACCCATCGGTATTGTGGGCCGATTTTAAATAAGCTTGATAATCCCCATCATGGGCAAAATCATCGGTTTCTCCGTAGGAAATGAAAACCAATTTTGGATGTTCCTTTTTCATGTGCTCCAAAGCGTAATGATGCGTAAATGCATCCAACCGGACGGAGCCCCATGGACTGGGTATCTGGTTCTGCAATTGGTTGAGAAACTTTTCCCTTTCATTCAGGTTTCCTGTAGCTGACTCAAAACCCGCATTGACGGGAACTCCTGACCGCTCTTCATTTACGATGGATGGAAATACATCCCAACTACCAAAGGCAGCGACTTTGCCCTTTCCTTCGGCGGCGTTATTGTAAAGCTCTAAAACTGTTGTGTTGGGGTTTGGTATTTTGTCATTACTTCGGATATTTTTATCATCTGCAGTTCCTGTCAAAATTTCGTTGTAACCCGGGTAAGAGAACCACATGGAATTGGTCAAATCTACTTTGCTTTCCAACTTTCGATTTCCATGAATCTGGCCCATTTTTACCACTTGACTCCAGAAAAAGGGTAACAACGCTTCTCTTCTTTCAGATGGGGTGTCTCTCCAGAAAGCTTTTTTCAACATTTCGGGCTCGTGAACATAATCCTTGTTGTCTATCAAAAGGGAATCTACGCCGGTAAACAGTTCCTGCCAACGGAAACCGTCCAACGTTATCAAAACTACCTTGGTATCTTTATTTTGGGCATTTACCCTGAACATTGCCACCGTGGCAATCATCAAAAACAAGATTCTATTTTTCATTTTCTTACTTTGTTTTAAATGATGCTGTTTCGGACCAATCACTCCAATTCAGGTTTTGGTCTCGGTACCGAACCCTCCAATAATAGGTGGTATTGGGTTGTAATCTTTTGGTTTTTTCATCGGTCAAATCGTCCTCTTTTTGACGATTTTCCTTGTAGTACCAGTTTTCGAACTGTTTCCAGCTGTCCAAATCCAACTTTTCAAAATCTTGGGTTTGGGAAACTTGCCAATGTGCAGCCGCATGGAAAGCACCACCGAGCGGACTTGAAAACTCTCCGGCCTTCAAGGTGACAAATTCTTCCAGTACCACTTCATTGTTTGCTGGGGAAACTACTGTTGGGGCATCGGGTTTCTTCTCCAATCGCCAAATGGTAATACTGTCGCGAAGCTCATTTTGTCTTGACTTTAAGTTGTTCCCTTGACTGATTCTTTTGATAGTGAATTTGGGGTCGCTCCGGTTACCGTCGATTTCGACCATAACAAAACCGTATTCGTCCTGCGTAACGGTGAATTCATCATAATCCCTGCCTTCGAACTCGCCCCAATTGTCGATGGCTCCCCCAGCTGAGGCCACATTGATCCACAAATGTTTGTGGTCTCTAGATTGCCCTCTTGAATAGCCATGGGTGTGTCCAAAAAAATGAACGCTGGGCTTTCCTGTTTTGGTTGAAAAGGCCTCCAACATTTTAACCACCTTCCCTGTGGATTCTTCCTCGCCCGGAATCCAAAGTTCGGATTTGTGGGGATGGTGCAACTGAGCGAACACAAAATCAATATCCTCGTTCTTTTCGGTATCGGCCAAAACTTGTTCCAACCATTCATATTGTTCGCGAAGATCGCGGTAACCTTCGTTGGAATTCAACCCGATGATTCTCGTATTACCATAATCCTTGTACCACCAATGTTCGGCAAAGGCGGGCGTTCCATTTTCCGGAAGGCTGAAGTATTTGAAGTAGAAAACAGAATTTTTCTCATGATTGCCCAAAACGGGATACACGGGCACCTCAGCAAAGAGTTTTTGTGCCGGGTCGAAGAAGTGTTCTTTCCATTGGTAATATTTACTGCCCGAAGAAACCAAATCCCCGGGTATCATCACCATAGCCAGATTGTCCGGCAACTTGCCACCGTGCTCCTTTTCCAAATACTGTAGAATGCCTTGGTTCACGATTTCGGAAAACTTGTTCGGATGCTGGCTATCGTACTGCATATCACTCATGGCAACAATGTTGAACGACTCTTCATCGCTTGAAAATGGCGGTGTCTTGAACTGGAAAATATCGGATTTGGCCTTGCCGGTCCTTACCCGATAAAAATATTCCGTAAAACGCTTGAGGCCTTCCAGTTTTACGGTATGCACCCGTGATTCAGAGAAATTGATATCCTCGGCTTTTCCTGATGTTTTTTTGCCCAGTTTTTCCGTGGTCCCCCATTCCACTATGCTTTCTTCGCCACTGGTGGTTTCCCACATGATCACACTGGAATTCGGTTCTGCATCCTGAAGATAGGGCTGCACTAAAATTTGGGGTTCGGTTTGGGCGGTAAGCTCCATCAGACCCAAACAGAATACGATAAATAGTTGTTTGATTTTTTTCATTAGGCTATAGCATTGGTTTTTAAAAAGGCACAGTTCAATATTTCAAAGGCTTTTTCCAGTTCTTCCCTGGTTATGGTCAATGGAGGAGAAAGCTGTAGTACGTTTCCTTTGGAAACCTTGAAACTTAACCCTTGTTTTAGGCACTCGTACATAATTTCTTCGGCTTCGGCGGTCGCTTTTTCCTTGGTGGTCCTGTTAATTACGAGTTCGATGCCCCAAAGTAATCCCACTCCACGCACGTCTCCGATCAAGGAATATTTTCGATGCATTTTGTACAGGGCTTTTCTCATGAATTCTTCATCTTCCTTCACCTTTTGCAAGATGTTTTCTTCTTCCAACACCTCCAAAAGCGTCAATCCTGCCACAGCGCCCAACGGACTTTTTTCGTGGGTGTAATGACCAAGGGAAATGTGTCCGAACTTGTTGTATTCTTCCCGGGTAACAATCGCGGCTTGAGGGATAATACCACCTCCCAACCCTTTGCCCAAGCAGAGAATGTCAGGCTCAATGTCGAAAAGTTCGTAGGCGAACATGGTACCCGTTCTTCCAAAAGCGATGGGTATTTCATCCAAAATCAACAAAACACCATGTTTGGTGCAAAGCTCCCTAGCGGCTTTCCAGAATTTTTTTGATGGAATCTGTACATCGGTGTTGCGAATGGTCTCGGCCAAAAACGCGCCGATTTCAGGGTCTTTCTCCAAAACATATTGCAAATATTCCAATGCCTTGTCCTCGTTTCCTTCAAATATGCCCCGATAGGTTATTGGGGGAGGAATGCGCTCCACACCGGGCATTAACGGTCCCATATGCTCCTGAAAAATTGCTTCGCCCCCAACGCTGATGGCATCCAGAGAGGCACCGTGAAACGAATCCCAAAAAGATACCACCTTGTGCTTTCCCGTAATGGCCCTGGCCAATTTTAGAGCAATGCCTATGGCCGAGCTTCCGTTCGGGGTCAATAAGATGCGATTAAGGCCTTTTGGGGTGTAGGAGGTCAGCTTTTCTGCAAATTGAATGGCAGTTTCATTTGTGTAGCGTCTTGTGGAAAAAGTCAAGTTTTGAAGCTGCTCCGTTAGTCGAGCGACCAACTTTGGATGGGAAAACCCGATTTGGTGCACATTGTTTCCGTGAAAATCGAGATATTTCTTGCCCGACACACTTATCATGTGCGAACCTTCACAATTCTGGAGCACGTCCAAACAAGGTGTGGACATGGATTGATGCATAAAATACTTTGCGTCCTTTTCCAGTAGTTCCTTGGTTTCATCGCTCACTTCGTTCTGCAACCATGTTCCCCTCGCAGGAGTCAGGTTGATGTCGCCCTCCACAACAGATTCTGCGTTGTGCTTGTTGCGCTTTTGGTTCATTCTATACTATTTTTCTCTAAACAACTTACTTGCAGGAATTATTTGTTTTGGTGTATTGGGACCTGAATATTTTACGTCCAAATGATAGCCTCCCCCTCCGTTGAAAAATTCTACACGGACCAAATGTCTGCCTTCGGATAGTTCCAACGAGCCGCTGCGTTCCATCACCCCATGATCACCATCGTTATCCACTATGGCTTTACCGTTGATATAAAGTTTGCTGCCATCATCGCTATTGGTAAAAAATTTATATGTCCCTTCTTCTTCCACTTCCAAATAACTTTCAAAAACCACGGCCACTTGTTCTTGTGGCATAGCATCGGAAAGTGCCTGTTTATGGGAAAACTCAGTAACAAATCCTTCATGTATCGGATTTAAGGTAGTGAAATCTGGTAGTTTCGCTATACCGCTTACTTCAAACACTTTACATTTTACAGGATCTTGTTTTTCTTTTGAAACAATTCTAAAATTTCCTTCGGCCACAGTGCTAACCAATTGATCATTCTGAAAGATACCGGCCTTGATGATATTTGTCTGCTTTAAGTAAAAGGTATCTTGATAGACCTGACTGTTCTCTAAAGTGGGCATATTGTTGCCAATGGTATAGCGAATCTCACCTAAATTATTAGGATTTTGCATGACCACTGCAACAGAATCCGCTTTGAAAACTCCTCCGGCTGGCTCAAAATAGCCAGCATCTGGAAGAATTTTGGGCGGGGTTATTTGCTCTTGTCGCTTGTAGGTAGGTTTTGGTGCCTCATTTCCTATAAAAGCCCCTTTTACGGGTCTGCCTATCCAAGCTTGAGGGGTTTGCAACCCCATGGCGTAGGCAACAGTCGGTGCATTGTCGTATTGGTAAACGGTCTCTTCGATTTTATATCCTTTTTTGATGCCCGCCCCATACATTATAAAGGGAATTTCCATTTCGGCCAGACTTTCCCCTCCATGACCAAAGCCCAATCCTCCATGATCTGCGGATACGATGAACATGGTTTTTTCAAAAATTCCTGCATCCTTGGTTGCATTCACGATTTCGGTAATCAAAGAATCTGCTTTCTCCACGGATTTGTAATAATCAGGACTTCCATGTCCTTGGGAGTGTCCTGCATGGTCTACGTGATCCAGGTGGATGAAAGTAAATTTTGGGGTATGCTCCTGAATATAATCTACTGCCTCTTGCGTGGTTTTATCCTCATGGTCCCCGTCAATATCAAAATCAACATCTGCTTTTTCGAACAAACGTCCAAAACCGTCCCAATCGTAGATGGCTCCAACAAGCGCTTCGGGCTGTTGGTCTTTAAAAAGGGTAAATATGGTCGGAAATGTACCATTTTCGGTAACGACCACTGGCGGTAATTGGTGGTCGAACTTTTCCCAACCGTTGGAGGTTACCCCGTGTTGTTCCGTATCGGCACCCATGATCATACTGGCCCAATTAGAACTGGAACTCGAGGGCAGTACGGAACGGGCATGCAATGTTGCCGCCCCATTTTGCATCATGGAATCCAAAGTTGGCGTATCGGCATTTTGAATTCCGTTGGGACTCATCCCATCGATTCCAATGACAACCACGTGCTCAATATTGTTGGGTCGGCTTTCTCTTTTAGTGCATGATACCACCAAAACAGTCAACAAAATGGGCAATAATAGTTTTTTAGACATCCTAATATTTTTAATAACAAAGGCTGCCCTGAAAAACAGGGCAACCATATGCTTGTTAGAGGACTATTTTCAATCGTTTAATATCTGGTTCCGGTTTCCCACCAACCAGGTGTATTGATGTTGTCTCCTTCTCCTCCCATGGCTTGCACGGCGGCTTGGTAATTGGCCGTATTCAATGTCTGCTCGGATGATGGATATAGGAAACGAACTGGATAGCGTCCACCATTAAGGTCGTCCTGACCAGTCTCCAAGGCAGGAATTCCTGTTCTTCTGTAATCCATCCATCCTTGGTAATCCACGTTCCAAAGTGCTATGGTCTTTTGAGTTAAAAGCAATTCCAGAGAACCATCGTATTGCACAGATGGCTGCGCCAAGTATGCATCAATCTCAGCATCCGCTACGTCCCAATAGGCCAAGCTTGCCCTGATTCCTGCATTGTAGTAATCGGCAGCACTACCGGTAATGAATCCTCTTTCGGCAGCCTCTGCCAGAATGAACTGTACTTCGGAGTTTTTCATGATAAATGCTTCCGCTGCCGTGGAAGAGAAGTAGAACAGTTCTACATCCAAACGGCTTGGACTGTTGGCATCATCATAGGCACGGGCATTGTCCTGGTTCAATCCAATAGGAATACCTACCCATTCGCCCTCACTGTTACGATCAAACCAAATATCCAATCGAGGGTCGTTGAATTCTTCAAAATAACCCAACAACGTGGTACAAAGGCTCTTTTCATCAAAACCGCCGATACGACCTGTACTTTGTGGCCAAGAATCTGTATTTGATGTGCCGCTATAGGTCAATGTGGCGTTATCTTCATTAGAATTGATGTAGTTCCCAGCACTTACAATCGCCTGCATTTCCGCCGAGACATCCCTTTGTTTGGAAATTCTCATCAAATATCTAAGGCGTAAAGAATTGGCCAACTTTCTCCATTTGGATGCATCACCATCATAGATGACATCACCAGTGGAACCTGCGATGGCAACACCTTTTGCCAAAGCTGCATCGGCATCGGCCAAATCCTGAAGCACACCGTTATAAACGGTTTCTTGATCATCGTATACCGGGGTAAAGATTCCTTCGGTTTCCCCGGCCATTGCCTCGGTATAAGGGACATATCCATATAAATCGGTAAGATTGGCAAAGCTAAGGGCCCTCAATGTCAAGGCAATTCCTTCGTAAGTGGCATTTTGGGTTCCCTCTGTCCTTGAAATCTCCAAAATATCATTGATCTCGGGCAGGTAGTTATAAAAGAAGTCCCACATGCCCTGATCTCCCCAATCGAACTGGCTAAATCCAGGGAAATTGTTCTTGGCCATCAATTGGGTAATGGTGTTTCCGTCGCTGTACCCTTCATCTGTTAACCTTCTGGTAATCTCGGAGGTAACTGTGGAGGTAAGCAGATTGGCGCTTACCTGTTCAGGGGCATTGGGGTTGGAGTTGATGCTCTCAAAATTGTCCGTACAAGAAACCAAAACGGTTCCTGCAAATAAGATGGATGTTATGAAGTTTGATGTTTTCATCATTCTTTGTCTTAAATTCTTTGTTTAAAATTCTACGTTAAGGTTCAGTCCAAAACTTCTTGTACTTGGCAATGCCATATCTTCCACGCCTGGCACTATTGAACCTCCGGAGAAAGAAATGGATTCAGGATCTACGTGGTCGTTTTCTGTCCAAAGCGCCAGGTTACGACCTACCAAAGAAATTGTTGCCGAACGTATTGGGGTGTTGGCCAACAGCTTGCTTGGCAGCGTGTAGCCCAATTTCACTTCTCTTAGTTTTACGTAGGTAGCATCGAACATTGAGCTTTGCTCATTGCCCCTGTTGTACACGTGTGAGTAGTAGTTTGAAGCCGCCACATTGACCGTGTTTGGCGTATAATTGCCGTTTCCATCATCTACAACACCTTGGGCGACGATACCTGTTTCACGACCTGGAACGGTGAAGTCCAGCATCCCCGTGGTACCACCAATAGCAACGGTTCTTGAGTGATAAACTCCACCTTGTCTCCAATCGAAAAGGAATCCGAAACGAAGATTTTTGTACTTGAAGCTGTTTTGGAAACCAACCATAAAGTCCGGGTTGTAATTGCCAAGATTTCGCAGTTCGTTGCTTCTTATGGGCAGACCTGAATCACCATCAATTATCCATTGTCCGTAGTAAGGACTGTTTTGGTCGGTCACTTGTTCGAAACCTGTTCCGTAAAGATCGCCCATACGTTCGCCGACCTCAGCAACAACTTGAAGGTAATTTTCCTTCACCAAATATTGCGTCAATCCATCCGTAAGTTCCTTTACCTCACCACGGTTGGTGGTAAAGTTGATGTTGGTATCCCAGCTAAAGTTGTCGGTTCTAAGCGGTGTTGCCGTCAAGGTAATTTCCAAACCTTTATTCTCTACCTCACCGGCATTGATGACCCTGGAACTAAATCCAGAGGTGTTGGATACGGGCAAAGAAAGAATCTGGTTGTTGGTCACTGATTTGTATGCGGCCACATCCAATCCCAAACGGTTTCCGAAGAACCGAACATCGGCACCTACTTCAAATGAATTGGTACGTTCTGGTTTAAGGTCGGCCAATTTTAATTCAGAAGGGGAATAGGCCCTTGAATATCCATTGAATGTATTTCCAAATCCAAAAGTAGCGGCCAAGTTATAAGGGTCGGTATCGTTACCCACACTGGCCCAGCCTCCTCGAACTTTTGCAAAGCTTATGGACTCTGGCATCTGGAACATATCAGAAAGAATGAAACTCAAACCAACGGATGGATAGAAATAACTGTTGTTTCCATCAGGCAATGTGGAAGACCAATCGTTACGAGCGGTAACATCCAAGAAAGCATAATCCTTATATGCCAAATTGGAGAAGGCATACAAACTGTTTACGGTGAATTTACCATCATAATCACTCTGCGTCAAAGGCTCGGCCGCGTTTCCAAAGTTATAGATTCCAGGAATAGACAATGAGTTGGCACTTATCCGTTGATATCTGTTTTTAGCGGAACGATGGTTACCTCCGAAGGACACCCCAAAATCAAAATCTTGGTTCAGCTCAGTGTTATACGCAAAAAGAAAATCAGTGTTTTGCTCGTAGGCATAAATAAAGTCCTCCCTGTACTGACCGTTCGGGAAACGTTGGGTGGAATATGCCCTTTTGCGCATATCCAGTTCATTGGAATAATCAAAACCGGAACGTAGCATTAGGCTCAACCCTTTGGCCAAGGTAAGATCGGCCCTTAAGTTGGTAATCACACGGTCTTTGTTGAAAGCGTTGGTATTCTCAAAAACGGTAAAGAAAGGGTTATCATGATAGTTATAGTTGTAGTTGAACTGCTGCACTCCTTCCAAGCCCGGTTGCCAGTAATCCCTCAAATTGTTCATATCAATATGACGACCGAACCAAATCCAGAGGTACATTACATTCTCCGTACCGTATGAGTTGTTCGGACGGTTACGCGAATTGGAGTTGATATAGTTCATGGAACCGGTCACTTTTAACCAATCGGTAAGATTGTATGACCCGTTGACTTGGTAAGATCTTCTTTTAAAGTTGGAGTTTGGAATAACGCTCTCGCTCTGCAAATCGGTAAAAGAGACCCTGAAATTGCCATCTTCATTGGCACCTGTCAACGCAATGTTGTTGGTCATTGTAAAACCTGTTCGGAAAAAATCTTCAATATTATTGGGATGGGGCGAAAAAGGTGTGGCGATGATCTCATCTGCAAATGTTCCATCAGGATTTCTTGGTCTAACATGAACATCGCCGGCTCGCAGACCGCTAGTGGTAGGGCTATCGTGCTGTGGAATCAATTGTCCGTTAAGGGCAGGCCCCCAACTTTCGTCCACATGATCGTTTATCCCCCCAGTCAAGGAACGGTTCTGTCCCCCATCATTGAAAGCGAACTGACCTCCGGAACCTTGACCATATTCATTTTGGTATTTTGGGAGTGTCAAAAGATCCTCAAAAGTGGAATTGTGCGTATAAGATACTCCGATTCCTTTGCTGCCCTTGCCCGATTTTGTGGTAATCAGCACCACGCCATTGGCTCCCCTTGAACCGTACAGAGCGGTTGCATTGGGACCTTTGAGCACCGTCATGGTTTCCACATCGTCTGGGTTGATGTCCATAGCACCGTTACCATAGTCAACACCCATGTTTCCCTCACTACCAGTGTTGTTCACATTGTTGTTGATCGGGATTCCATCCACTACAAACAAAGGTGAGTTGGCATTGGGACTTGGGTTGAGCGAGTTTTCGCCACGAATAATGATTTGGGAAGTGGAACCTACACCGGAGTTTCCACCCGTAATCTGAACCCCGGCCATTTTACCGGCCAGAGAGTTGACCACGTTGGTTTCTTTGGCCTCGGAGATTTCCTCTCCCGAAACTTTTTGAACCGCATAGGCCAATTTTTTGGTCTCCCTTTTAATACCCAAAGCGGTTACAACTACCTCATCCAATTGTTGTGAATCGGGTTGCAAGGTTATTGTTGCGGAAGTTTTCCCAGCTGTTTCCAATTCTTGTGAAATATATCCTATATAGGATATTACCAAGATTTCCTCTCCTTGTGGAAGCTCTATTTCAAAGTTTCCATCAAAGTCCGTGGCCACACCCGTGGACCCTCCTTTTACAACTACCGATGCACCTGGCAATGGCACGTTGTTCTCGTCTAATACCTTTCCTGTAAAGGTGACTTGTGAATAGCCAATTATACTTACCGTAAACGCAAGTAAAAATGCTACAATTGATTTTTTCATTTGTTGAGTATTTGTAAATATTGGTTAATTATTTATCAACAAATATCCAACACAAGAGTTAAGGCATACCTTCAAACAGATTAAAAAAATGATACGGAATGGTTAAAATAAATGGCTTAATGTTAGCTAAACATTATTTACAAATATTCAATTTTTTGTCAGTGCCCATCTTATCGAATTTCAACATTATATCCTACCAAACTACTGGATTGACCATTTTTTTTATTAATCTTGAGCTATCAAAAAAAGATTATAAATACTAAACTTTTTGAGCTCTGTTGCAATGGAAAATTACCTCATCGGTATTGGAAAAAGAATCAAGCAGATACGTAAGCACAATAAAAAGACCATTAACGATGTTGCCATCAGTGCCGGGGTCACCGCTGGACTGATTTCACGTATAGAAAATGGCCGAACCATACCCTCCTTACCTGTTTTTTTAAAAATTGTTGGAGCACTGGATACGGAGATGACCGATTTTTTTGATGGAATCCCCAAGGCCAATGGCCATAACTTTTTAGTGACCCGCAAGGATGAGCAGTCTATCATAGAAAAAGAAGACGAAGCGATTGGGTTTACCTATAATTATATTTTTGGAAAACAGTTGAACTCCGTAGGGTTTGAAAGTGTGCTTCTGGAGGTACAGCCCAATTCAAGAAGAGAAAAGGTAGTGACCGATGCTTTTGAGTTCAAGTATATATTAACTGGGGAGTGCTATTACGAGATAGGAGACCAAGAAGTGCTTTTAAAAGAAGGTGATTCCATATTCTTTGACGGTCGGATACCCCATGTCCCGATCAACAGAGGAGATATTCCGTCCAAAATGCTGGTCGTCTATTTCTTTATCTGACCGGGAAACAATTGTTCGGCCAAATCGGCCAACGACTCCAAAATTATCGAAGGCTCTGCGGTTGCCAATTGCTCTCGTGTTTGTGCGCCGGTCAATACCCCAACCGTCCAACCGCAGTTCGCGTTTTTGCCTTCCTCAATGTCAATAACGGAATCACCGGCCTTTAAGACATTTTCAGGAGAATTGATTTCGAACATTTCCATGGCTTTATCGATCATTTCTGAAGATGGTCTTCCCCTCACAACATCGTCCGCTGTAATCAAGGCATCAATTTGTTCGCCAGGAACCCACCCCAGTTTGTTCAAAAGTGAGATGGCCGTTTTTCTATCGTAGCCCGTATTGAGGACAACCTTCACTTCGTTTGACTTTAATATTTTGAAGAGTTCCTCAACACCATCATAAGTAGTCACTTCCAAATTGGCATAGGCTTCTTCCAACATTTTTTTAAAACCCTCAAAAACAAGATTGGCATCAATTGATGTATTCTTGGTCTTTTCTAAAATATCGGCAATGGCCTTGAATTTTTCCTTACCTGCACCAAATTCGAGAACGGTTTCCAACGAAACATCGACCCCCTGTTTGCCTAAAGCGGCCCTAACTGTTTTGTACACCACATTACCTTCGTTCACTGTGGTGCCTGCCATATCAAAAACGGCCAATTGTATTTTTTTCATAGTTTGATTTTCTGTGCGTTAAAAATGGTTGCGATATTTTTTTTCGAGAATCCGGCACTTCCCGTCATTCCCTTCCCACCGATTCCTGTTACAACATGAATATTGTTGTCAATCGTTTTCTGAAAAATATCGCTGTTCTTGCATTGCGAGTACATTCCGTACCATCTGTTTTGAATTTGATACGTAGGAAGGTCAATGATTTTTTTGGCTTCCTCGATCATAAAATTGTCGATATCCATATCAAGATCGTAACCAAGATCTTCAATTTTACCCGCATCGGCGTACTGATGGGAATCACCCAAAATCACCGAACCATCCATCGCTTGTTTAAAAAGAATATGTACGCCCCATTTTTTTTGAAGACTTTCCTTTGGTTCGTTAGCCTTGATTCCCGCAAAGGAAGGACATTCATGAAATGCTTCGTACCTGCGAATGGACCAACCTGTAAGAATCGAACCCTTCAAGTTATAGTTTTCTTGGGGCTTGGTCTGCATCATCTGTAATTTGGAGACTTCCAGGTCGCTGTCTGCGAAGATTTCCGGATACAGATTTTTAAAATCAGCGCCATTACATATTATTGCTTTTCTGCCAAAAACCGTTTCGTTTTTTGTGTTCTGAACAGACACCCATTCCCCATCGGATTCGCAGGAAACCACGGGAAAATTAAACTTGATGTCCAACCCCTTATGGGCCACCAAATATTCCTGAAGCCTATGGATCATGGTTCTGGGCTCTACAGTGACCTCCTCTGGAAAAAACAATCCTGCTACCACATAATCTTTACGGAGTCCAGGGTATTTGCTCAAACATTCTTGCTTTGTCAGCATTTTTGAGGTGTAGTCGTTTCCGCTGTTTATCGAGCGAAGTTCCACCAGCAATTGTTCCTCCTCTTCATTGGATGCCAAATACACCGTTCCGTTCTGTAGGATGCTAATATCGAACTGAGACTGTATATCTTTATAGATTCGAAGGCTTTCCCGACCGAATTTTTGCCATTTGGTGTTCATGCCCGAAGGCACCACCTGTCCAAAGTTTTGAGTGGTAGCCCCCCTCGGGTAGCCATCTTTCTCCACCAAACAGACTTTTAAGCCCAATTCCAGTGCATGGAAGGCATGAAAAGTTCCCAATATACCGCCACCAACTATGACGGCATCATATCTTTCGTCCATAATCCAATTGATTATTGAGTTGTTCCGCTTTGCGACGCGAGGCAAAGTGGATAAATAAAATCACGGTACTTGCTACTCCGATAAAAGCAACGGCGTAGGTGCCATAAATAAAAAAGTTGAGCCAGGACACATTGGCCTGACCAAAGTTTTTGTACAGCAAAACAAAAACGCTTCCAACATATCCGAAGGCATCCGCGATATAAATTAGGAAGCCTGAATTCCCCTTGACCTTGAACGTAGCAATAAAACGATCAAAAAAGAGACAATTGAACGGTACGTAACAAATATAAAGTCCAAACCCGGTGCAGACCATCCAAATGAACGGGTCCAAAACCCCTGCTTGGAACATTAAGGTACTGATGGCCAATACCACGGCACCAAGAATGAGCAAAACATGATAGGCCAACAATGCCTTAAAATTATCCTTGATATAAAAAATAGTGCCTATGATCAAAAGGACCACGATGGCTATGATTATCTCGGACGTGGAAAACACGGAAATATCGCCACGATACCCGATACTGTCCCAAAGTTCCCTAGCAAAATTGTCCCTGAAATCCCTGAAAGCGGTTAAAAATGTATAGAACAGAACAATCAAGAGCAATGGAAAAAAGAACCTCTTTACCAAGTTTTTACGGTCTGTAGCGGTCATTGGAATACGTTCTGTTCTGCTGGCAATGTCCTCCGTGGTTGGAGGTGGTACCCTTTGCAAGAGATAGGAACATATCAGAAGGGGAACAAAAAAGAGCGCTCCAGTTACGGACGGCATCCAAAATTCACTGATACCCCAAGAATTCATTAAATAAAGCCCCACCGATTTTACCACTCCACTTGAAACTATAAAACTTGCGGAAAGTACTACTCCCAAAATATCCGTGAACCGTCTTCCCTCAATATAGGAGAACACGATTCCCCAGATCATCCCCAAGGGAAATCCATTCATAAACATAAATGGAATATTGTATGGTGCGGGAACCCAAGCAAACAGCACCAAGGATATTTCAGCCATTGCGATCAACGAGATCAAATAAAGCAACCTTCGGTCGGACCTGAGTTCGGATATTACCTTTATGCCCACAAATTTGGAAAATGCGTATCCCAAAACTTGGGCGATCACCAAGAGAATCTTGTAATCCACCCCCATAAAGGCCAATCCATCAAAAGTAGCTACGGAGAATGGCTTTCTAAAGGCGTACATGCAAAAGTAAGTGCCAAAAGCAGCAAGTGAGGCATGCAGAACAAATAAAAATCCTGGTCGCTTTGTGACCTTACCTTTATCAATCAATGTTTACAAATAATAAAATTATGTTTCAAATTACTCAATTTTATGCGATAGCAACCTTACTTTACAGTTTAAATTATTGTTAGCGATCCATTATGTTTTTATAAGTGTCATTTACACATCAAAATTTTTAAATACTTCCACGGCAAATTATACTACGGAGTTTGTCGCTGCGTCCGTTATTTTAGAAAAATCAAGTTATATTAGCGTGCACAGAAATTACCGACCATCTTTCAATTTCGTTTTTAATTTGGTAATCTAAACGTGGTATTTTATTTACTGCACCAATAAAAAGAAACTGATTACGAACGCTTTAAGATGAAAAAATAACTGAACAAACCGTTTTGTCCCCGGGCAAGACACCAAATACTACATTATGGCACTTATTTCGTTTTTGGGATTCACTCTATTGGTAGGAATCATATCCTGGTGGTCCGTTAGAAAAACAGATGAAACATCGTCCGATGGTTACTTTTTGGGAGGCAGGAGCCTCACCGCCGGAGTCATAGCAGGTTCCTTGCTTTTGACCAATTTATCCACAGAACAAATAGTCGGACTCAACGGAAGCGCCTATAAGGATGGCCTCTCCGTAATGGCTTGGGAAACCTTGGCAGCACTCGCCATTGTGGTTACGGCCATGTTCTTGCTCCCCCGTTATCTCAAAGGTGGGCTCACCACCGTTCCACAATTTTTGGCCAAACGTTTTGATGTCACTACCAAGACCATAACCTCCGGTCTGTTCCTTACGGGTTACGTAGTAGTGCTGCTTCCAGTGATTTTATATTCAGGGTCCGTGGCCATTAGTGGCATGTTCGACGTGCCCCAATTATTGGGTGTCTCCGATTCAACCGCCTTGGTCATCTGTATTTGGGGAATCGGGATCATCGGTTCCATTTATGCGGTTTTTGGAGGACTGAAAGCGGTAGCTGTTTCGGATAGTATCAATGCGGTCGGATTGATCATTGGCGGGGTACTGATTCCTGTTTTTGGTCTGATGGCCATCGGGGACGGAAGTGTAATGGGAGGATTGGATACCTTGATGGCGGCCAACCCGGAACGTTTCGATTCCACGGGAAATCCGGGACAAGAGGTGCCCTTTTCCACCATTTTTACCGGAATGATGCTGGTACAGCTTTTCTATTGGGGCACCAACCAACAGATTATTCAAAGAGGTTTGGGAGCCAAAAACTTGGCAGAAGGACAAAAAGGACTTCTTTTGGCTGCATTTTTAAAGATTTTGGGACCCATCATCTTGGTGTTACCGGGAATGATCGCTTATTATTATTTTGAAGGAGGGCTTGCCAGCAGTGACCTTGCCTACCCGGAATTGGTAAGGGCGGTGCTTCCAAAACCTTTGATGGGATTCTTTGCCGCCGTATTGTTCGGTGCCATTTTGAGCTCCTTTAACAGTGTACTCAACAGTTCGGTTACTCTCTTTGGGATAGACATTTACAAACAGCACATCAATAAAGATGCATCGGAAATGACCGTGGTAAAATATGGAAAGGTCTTTGGAGTCTGTTTGGCCCTTGCCGCGATGTTCATTGCACCGCTCATTGCCAATGCAGGCAGTTTGTTCAACTATTTACAGGAAATCAATGGTATTTACAGCATCCCGATATTTACGATAATCGTAGTGGGATATCTTACAAAAAGGGTTCCTGCCATTGCTGCAAAGATTGGTATTCTATCAGGATCTATTCTGTACATCATCAGTCAATTTATCGTTGGGCCCAAAATGGTGGCCAATGCTTTGGCCGAGGCCAAGGCCAATGGAATTACCGACCCTGCTGAACTCAACCTCGTAGAGGCAGGAGCATATCCACATTATCTGCACGTTATGGCCATTTTGTTTTTGGCGAACATCATCATCATGTTGATCATTGGAAAATTATACCCAAGAAAAGAACCTTTTACATTGGAATATACCAAACAGGTTTCCATAGAGCCATGGAAGCACGTTAAGTTGGCCAGCGGCTTCATCGCAGTGGTCGTAATCGCTATCTATATCTATTTTGCAAAATAGAATCAGGGTACAGAAAAGTAAAAAAGCCTGGACGCGTCCAGGCTTTTTTATTATAAAATACTCTTTAAAAAATTGTCCTTGTAGGCCCTTCCCATGGGAATTTTAGTGCCATTGGCCAACAAAACCAAATTGCCAGAGATCCTATCTATTTTTTTGGTGTTGATGACATGGGATTTATGAATCTGATAAAACTGGCTCGCGCCCAAAACCTCCACCCAGTGCCTTAAAGGCTCGTTGGACAATATTTTCTTATCCTTTAAATGGATTTCGGTATAATCGGAGTCCGAGGTAATGGTATAAATATCCTTCACCAATACTTTAATGTGCTCATGACTGGATTTTACATAAATCTCCGTCAATGGAGCCATGTCATTTTTGGAGGTTATGAGCTCATGTTTGACGTTCACCTTGTTCACCGCCTGCAAAAAGCGTTGAAAGGAAAATGGTTTCAACAGATAATCGACCACATTTAAATCATATCCCTCCAAGGCATATTCGGAAAAAGCGGTGGTCAAGATGACGTGCGGGGGTTCCGGGATGCTCTTTAGAAAATCCAGCCCGTTGATTTTGGGCAGGTGAATGTCCAAAAACATAAGGTCTACTTTTTCACTGTTCAAGAATTCCATGGCTTTCAATCCATCGGAAAAAACCTCTATCAGCTCCAAAGTAGGCACATCCTCAATAAATTTCTTCAATATCCGCTGCGCTGGCGGTTGATCTTCAACAATGATACACCTCATAACCTATACTTTTTCCAGTTCCAATTTTAGGTACACATTATAGGAATTATCGGCCTCTTCTATTTGTAAAAGATGCTTTTTTGGATACAATAGCTCCAAACGCTTTTGTACATTTTTTAACCCAATACCCTTTGCCACGCTATCTAAACTAAAGCCAGGCTCATAATTGTTCTTACAACGAAAGCTCAATATTGAATTCCTCAGCGTAACGGAGATATCGATTTTAATATCGGAGGATTGACCCGATTGACTGTGCTTGAAAGCATTTTCAATGAACACGATCAAAATTAAGGGTGCTATTCTGTATTCCCCCTCTATTTCGTCCACATCAAAGTGTACTTCCCCCCTATCCTCTATCTGCAGTTTATACAATCGGATAAAGTTTCCCAGCTGCTCCAATTCCTTCTTTAAAGGTACGAACTGTTCTTTGGATTCGTACAACATATAGCGCAGCACGCCGCTCATTTCCAAAATTATTTCCGGTGTTTTTGGCGATTCCTGCAACGCGTAGGAGTACAGGTTGTTCAGGTTGTTGAACAAAAAATGTGGATTTATCTGACTACGTAAAAACTGAAGTTCACTTTCCTGGATCGTGGACTGCAGTTCATCAATCTCCGCTTGTTTTTTGAGGGCGTCCCAGCCAAACTTACATCCCGAAAGTATAAACATTACGGGCAAAACCCCTAAAAGTGACACGTAAATGCCCGGAAACGTTTCCGCTCTTTTAGTGTTCGGGAATATAATTGGTTCCATAACAGTCTCTTCAACCGTTATTACCAATGCCACGACAATGCCCGACCCCAAAAAGAACTGCCAATATTTCTTTTTGTACAAAAATGTCGGCATCAGGTAGTAGGTAATGGCCACGGTGGCCACTGCATAAAACAATAGAAATATGGCCCTGTGGACCACAATGCTCCCGGTATTTCTATCAAAAGAAAAAAACAGTAGCACAAGTATGTGCAGTACTATCTGAAAAAGAAGTTCTTTTTTGGAAATCAATTCGTGTAACTTAATTTTGGTTAAAATTATAGATAAAACTCCTCTTAAGGAAAAGCAGCATTATCAACAACCAAGTTTAGCCCCTGAACGACATTTTAATCCCTAACTATTTATAATTGTTTGGTTGATTGGAGGTTAACATGGGTCGTTTACGGAAAAAATGTATATTTTCAATTTTGAATCACCATATTTAAACAATGAAGCCAAAACAGGGAATTTGATTTTCTTGTGAAGGTTTCACACAAACATTAAAATCACACCATCATGAAAAAAGTATTTTTTATCCTTTTCTTTTCCACTGCCTTAATGGTAAGTGCGCAATCAACATGGAAATCGGACGGGGCCCATTCCAAGGTCGGCTTTTCCATCACCCACTTAATGATTTCCGAAGTCGAGGGACATTTTGGGGAGTTTGACATTACCGCTACGGCTTCCGATACCTTTGACGATGCCGAATTCTCGGCGGACATTAAAACCTCGAGCATTGACACGGACAATGATAGGCGCGACGAGCATTTAAGAAGTGCCGATTTTTTTGATGCTGAAAAATATCCGTCAATAACCTTTAAGAGTACAGGTTTTGAAAAAACCGGGGACAAAACATTTGTTCTCAACGGTGACCTGACCATGCACGGAGTTACAAAGCCCGTAACACTGGAAGGCAAGGTAAACGGTATAATCACCGATCAAAGAAGTCAAAAACTGAAGGCCGGCCTTAAACTTACCGGAACCGTGGACCGTTTGGAATTCGGCGTTGGCGGAGACACTCCAACATTGGGCGATGACATTGAGATTACCATAAATCTTGAAATGGCACAGCAATAAGAAAATATCAATATCTTTATCCAGAAGAAAGGCCTCCCGCCTTTCTTCTTTATTTTTGCAACCTTTATTATGGGAAGAAAATCTGAAAACACCTTTAGGGAATTCCATCGTTATCTTGGGTTCTTTTTAGCTGGAATCATGGCCGTTTATGCGATAAGCGGCATCGTACTGACCTTCAGAACCACCGATTTTTTAAAAAGCGAGCACGAAGTCATCAAGACCTTGGAGCCCAACCTGGATGAAGATGCCCTGGGTTCCGCTTTGAGAAAGCGTGGTTTTAAAGTAAGTAAGACCGAGGGCGACCTCGTGTATTTTGATGGAGGAACATACAACGCAAAAACGGGCGAAGCGGCCTATACCGAAAAACGGTTGCCCGCAATTTTGGAAAGTATGAACAAACTACACAAAATGCATACAGGGAATCCCCTGTTCTGGCTAGGTATTTTCTTTGGAATAGCCCTCTTGTTCTTTGCAGTTTCGGCCTTTTTTATGTTCCGGCCAAGTGCTCCCATATATAAAAAGGGGCTTTATTTTGCGGCAGCTGGCTTTCTATTGACGATTGTACTTTTATTGGTCTAAATGTGTCCTGTGTACTATTGTACTTGAAACCCTCATCGGCTTTTACTAGAAAATTTAGCTAGGCACCCTTGGTATGAAGGGTATTCGGTGCCTTTGTAACTTTTTCCAATTAGGTTAAAAACAAAGACGGTTGCACAACGAAGTACAACCGTTTTTATTCTGCTCCCCCTCTTGGGCTCCCTTCGACAAAGTTTATATTGAGCGAAGTCGAAATACTCAGGATAAACTTCTCGCCACAATAGGACACAAACAAAAAGAGCCACACTTTCGTGCAGCTCTTTCATTTTTGCTCCCCCTCTTGGGCTCGAACCAAGGACCCTCTGATTAACAGTCAGATGCTCTAACCAACTGAGCTAAGGAGGAATATGTTTTTAATATTTCTCTAAAAGCTTGGAAACCATTTCTGGATATTTTTTCAAATTTTCCAAATATTTCCTACTCTTCATTTTCTTTATGTGTAATTCGATTTTTCTAGATTGACTTCTTGAATCACAAGGGATTATCAAGAAGGCTTCCCAATCATTGACTTGAGCCGTATAACTATTCTTAAAAAAACCGTTATTATGTTGAAGTAACCTTGAATCAATATCGCTTGATTCCCCAACATAATATTTATCTAGTCTTTTAGAATAAATGATATAGACCGAATCCACATTTTTAAGAACTTGTCCTGTCTTGCTCTAACCTCCCGATAGCTATCGGGATGAGCTAAGGAGGAATATTTTACCTTAAGCGGGTGCAAATATAAAGGATTCTTTTTTACACCACAAACAAAAAAATTGCTTTTCTATTTAAACAGCCATTTATACAAATCGTTGCCATTTGCGAACAACAGTAGCGCTATCAAAATAAAGAAACCGATCATTTGGGCATACTCTAAAAATTTATCGCTTGGTTTGCGCCCCGTGACCATTTCGTAGAGCAGGAACGTTACATGTCCACCATCCAGTGCCGGGATGGGCAGAATGTTCATAAAGGCCAAAATAATGGATATAAAAGCTGTTGTCTGCCAAAAGGCTGCCCAGTTCCATGTATCCGGGAACATACCGCCGATAGCGGCAAACCCACCCACTTCTTTATAGGCACCTGTATCTGGGTTGAATATTTTCTTCATGCCCCTGATGTAGTCGGTAAGGGTCTTTACACCCATATTCCAACCAGCAGGTATCGACTCCCAAAAATTGTAGGTTAACGTTTTTTGTTCAAAATAGCCAGCTTCTTTAAGTTTTTCCGGGCTCATTCCCAGTGCAACTCCCAATGTGGCCTCTTCCGACACATTTAAGGTGAGATCAATCGATTGACCATCACGCTTTACCTTTACGGGCACCGTACCCCCTTTGTTTGCTTCCAATATGGGAATTACTTGATCTTTATATTCCACAGGCTTGCCTGCCATTTCCACAACAGCATCTCCTTTTTGCAGACCACTGTCGGCATTTGGCGATTTTTTAGGAACCGTATTAATTACAAATGGAACTCTATAGTGGATAAAACGTACCTTTTCCTTGTCTTTGGATAGGGTCTCTATAAAATCCACAGGGATTTCTTTCTCGATTACTTCTCCATCTCTTTCAATGGTATATCTCTCCCCGTATATCATTTCGGGAAGCACTTGTTCCAATGCCTCTACCTTTTTACCATCTACCAACAAGATTTTATCACCGGTCTGCACCCCTAATTCATCGCCCAAGCTTTTCTCGGTCACCCAAATCCCGTCCTTAAGACTATCTGTCGCGGTGTAGCGTTCACCATAGGTGTAAACCAGCCCAATAAAAATAACCACCGCCAAAATAAAGTTTACCGTTACCCCCCCAAGCATAATAATAAGGCGCTGCCAAGCTGGTTTACTACGGAACTCCCAAGGCTTGGGCTCTTGTTGCATCTGCTCCTTGTCCATGCTCTCATCGATCATCCCGGATATCTTCACATATCCGCCCAAAGGCAACCAACCAATGCCATATACCGTTTCCCCGATTTTCTTTTTGAACAATGAAAATTTGATATCAAAAAAGAGATAAAACTTCTCCACACGCGTCTTAAAAAGTTTGGCAGGGATAAAGTGTCCCAGTTCGTGAAGTACAATCAAAAGCGATAAGCTCAGAAAGAATTGTATGGTCTTTATTACAATAGGGGTCATCCGTCGTCTTTTGTTAAAACGTACAAAAGTAACTTTTTAGGGGTTGATAAAAAAACCTCAAATTTTATCCTTTCATCATTTAAGAAACATTTAGCAACAATAAACTGCTTTCTCCTTGATGAATAGCCATTTGGGACGTAATTTTGTGCAATGGGTTCGTTTTTTGCCAAATATAAGCTGTTCGGAATCGTGATGTTGGGGCTCTCGGCCGTTATTGTGTACCTTTTTTACAACGCTCTGCAGCCTGAAAAAATACTCCCAGTGTACCAACCTTCCATGGTAGACCAATCTTTGGTTGACAGTACCTTGCATTACACCAAAAAATACCACAAGATCGGCGATTTTTCTCTAGTGAACCAAAACGGTGATACCATTACCCAAGAAGATTATAAGGACAAAATTTATGTGGCAGATTTCTTTTTTACCACCTGCCTTACCATTTGCCCTATTATGACCAAGAACATGGGCGAAGTACAAGAAGCCATTAAGGACGACCCAAATATTATGCTGCTCTCCCACTCTGTCACCCCTCAAATAGATACCGTTGCACAGTTAAAAAGATATGCACTGGAAAAAGGTGTGATTGACAGCAAATGGAATTTAGTGACAGGAGATAAAAAACAGATTTATGAGCTGGCGCGAAAATCCTACCTCGCCGTTAAAAATGATGGGGACGGAGGTCCTTTTGATATGATCCATACCGAAAACTTTATTCTGGTGGATAAGGAAAAGCGAATCCGTGGTTTTTATGATGGAACCGATCGAGATGATATAGACAAGCTTTTAGCTGACATCAAAATACTTGAAGCCAGCTACCAAGAGGAATAACTTCAACCTTTATCCATGATTAGCCCTTGTAGTTTTTCATTTTTACTTATTTTTGCTCTTACTTAAATTTATTCTAAATAAAGACTGTGGCGACCGTAGCAGATTTACGATATGGACAAAAAGGTATCATCAAGGATTTTACCGAACATGTACTTCCCATAAAACTATTGGAATTGGGGTGCCTTCCTGGAAACAGCGTAGAGCTATTGCAAATCGCACCACTGAACGACCCCATCTACATTAACCTTAGCGGCAGCCATTTGGCAATAAGACGGTCCTTGGCACAACTTATAGAGCTGGAAATTGTAGAAGAAACCTCGGCCAAATGAGCAAAAGCATCAATGTAGCCCTCATCGGCAACCCAAATACGGGAAAAACCTCAGTTTTTAATCAACTTACCGGGCTTAAGCAAAAAGTCGGGAACTATCCCGGCATCACCGTAGAGAAAAAAGAAGGTATCTGTAAACTCCCAAGAGGTGTAAAAGCACACATTCTTGACCTTCCCGGAACCTACAGTTTAAATACCACTTCATTGGACGAAAGTCTGGTTGTGGAACTGCTGCTCAACAAAAACGATAAGGACTATCCCGATGTCGCCGTTGTAATCAGTGATGTCGAAAACCTCAAGCGGAACCTGCTCCTTTTTACACAGATCAAAGACCTTAAAATTCCGACCATCCTCGTGGTAAACATGGCCGATAGAATGGACCGCAAAGGAATTTCGTTGGACGTGGAGGCCATGGAGAAAAAGCTGGACACCAAGATTGCCCTGGTCAGCACACGTAAAAACACCGGCATTGAACGCATCAAAGAACTTATTGCGGACTACAAGAACATCTCCTCCAAACCTATTCTGGATCCAACAAGAATATCCCCAGAGTATTTTGAGCGCTTAAAAAAGACTTTCCCACAAAACGATCTATACAAACTATGGTTGGTCATCACGCAGGACGTGAACTTTATGCCGATAGAGAAAAAACGGATTCAGGATGCGACCGACTTTGCCACCAAGTCCAATGAAGAACTTAAAAAATTACAGCATAAAGAAACCGTACTGAGGTACCAGCTTATCAACAATATTTTAAAAGAGACCTATAAGGTTGATTTTATGGCCGCAAAAGGTTTGCGAGCATCGCTTGACAAGATTCTGACCCACAAAGTCTTTGGCTACCTCATATTCTTTGCAATACTGCTTACCATTTTTCAAGCGATTTTTGATTGGAGCGGCTACCCTATGGATTTTATAGACGAGCAATTTGCCCTGGCAAGCGAATGGATAAAAAACACCCTCCCGGCTGGTGTATTCACCGATTTATTGGCAGAAGGGATTATTGCGGGCATCGGGGGCATCGTCATTTTCATCCCTCAAATTGCCTTCCTGTTCCTGTTTATTTCCTTACTGGAAGAGTCTGGCTACATGAGCCGTGTTGTCTTTTTAATGGATCGGATAATGCGACCATTTGGACTGAGCGGAAAAAGCGTGGTCCCATTAATTTCGGGAAATGCATGTGCTATTCCCGCCATTATGGCCACACGTACCATTGAAAACTGGAAGGAAAGACTCATTACCATTTTGGTGACGCCATTTACAACCTGTTCCGCACGATTGCCAGTTTATTTGATCTTGATCGCCCTCGTAATCCCAGAAGGCAACATTTTAGGGTTGAGCTATCAAGCATTGACCTTGATGCTATTGTACCTCATCGGGTTTGGTATGGCGCTGCTGTCTGCCATGGTATTGAACAAAATCTTGAAAATAAAAAGCAGGTCGGTTTTTATGATAGAGATGCCTACCTATCGTTTGCCATTGCTTAAAAATGTGGCCTATACAGTGATTGAAAAGACAAAAAGTTTTGTTCTGGGTGCAGGTAAAATCATTTTGGCGATATCCATAGTTTTATGGTTTTTGGGGTCTAATGGGTATTCCGAAGACTTTCAGGATGCCGACCGTATTGTTTTGGAGCGTATCGAAAATGAAGGGTTGAGCACCTACAGTAAAAACTACATCCAAAACAATATAGAATCCTATCGTGAATCGGCCGAAGCCGAAGGTATGGCGCCAGATGCCCTTCAGGATTCCATCCAGGTATTGAAAGCAGACCTTTCCCAAAGAGCGGTTGCCCAGGAAATTGCCAGTTACAAATTGGAACACTCCTACATTGGGCAAGCAGGAAAAGCCTTTGAGCCACTTGTAAAACCCTTGGGGTACGACTGGAAAATCGGAATTGCCGTATTGACCTCTTTCGCTGCGCGAGAAGTGTTTGTAGGTACTTTGGCTACCATTTACAGCGTAGGCAGCGACGAAGAAGAAACCATTAAGAACCGAATGGCCGCCGAATTGGATGAAAATGGAAAACCATTGTTCAATCTGGCTTCGGGAATTTCTTTGATGCTTTTTTATGCCTTCGCCATGCAATGTATGAGCACCCTGGCGATTGTAAAAAGAGAGACCAACTCATGGAAATGGCCCATGATCCAATTGGGCTTTATGAGTGTTTTTGCGTATATTATAGCTTTGATAGCCTACCAAATCCTAATTTGATCTAAGCATGATTCAACAAATATTGGCATACGGAACATTGATTATCGCAGCAGGCTATTTGGTGTGGAAATTCTTGCTTCCCAAATCACTCTTCAGCAAAGGGGGCAAAGATCCCAATTCCTGCGGAAGCGACAACTGCGGTTGTAGTTAACTTCTTTTTAATGCAGTTGTCAGGTCGAGCGCCCGACCTGACATTTAAGGCTTATTCTCAATATTTTACTTTGAAAAGACTCGAACTGAAGCTCTTTTTGCAATCTCTCCTAAAATTTTTCTCTCCCTTTCTGTAACCTTTCTTAATTTCCTGACTATATAAGTTAAACGCCAACTAAAAAACAGCATTTGGAAACACTTTCAGATGAAATGATCATGCAAAAAGTATCCGAAGGGAACTTGGATCTACTCAAGATACTTTTTGACCGACACCACAAACATGTGTACAATTTTCTGTACAAAATGTCGGGCGATCGCATGTTGGCCGAAGATCTTACACAAGATGTTTTTTACAAACTGATCAAGTATCGGAACTCATACAACAATGGATCCTTCTTGTCGTGGATGTTTACTATAGCGCGCAACAGCCTAAAAACATATTACACAAGAAACCATAAGTCACATGATGATATCGAGGTATTGGCATACCAAGCAGTGGAAGAAGAAAATGATACAAGCGAGAACAATGCCCACCTGCAATATGCCCTGAGCCAACTTGATCCGTACGATAGGGAACTTGTGATTTTGAACCGATACAAGGAAATCAAGTACGATGACCTTGCGGAAATAATGGGAAGCACCCCTGGAGCCGTAAAGACCAGAGTGTGCAGAATCTTAAAAAAATTGAAGAATATCTATTTAGAAAGCATATAGCCATGGAAAAGAATCATGTTTTTGACCAAATACCCGATTATCTGGATGGCAATTTGAACAAATCTGCCGAGGCTGAATTTGAAAAGCACCTTGAACAATGTGCCGATTGCCAAAAGGAACTGGAGGAGATGAAGACCTTTTTCAATGTGTTTGAAGAAGAGGTTCCAACACCCTCGGATAGGCTTAAAGCAAAGTTTGAATCTACACTTGAACAGGAAAAAATAAATCAGGGGAAAGTAGTTCAACTTGAAGCCAAACCATCATCAAACTGGACAGGAAATATATTGAAAATAGCAGCGAGTATTGCATTGTTGGTCTCGGCATTTCAAATGGGGAGCCTATTCCAACAGCGAAAAGTGAACGAAGACATTGCGCAGCTTCAGGACGAGACCAATCAGATGAAGCAAACGGCCATGTTATCGTTGATGGAGAACCAATCCGCCAGTAAGCGTATTCAAGGTGTCAATTATATCGAGGAATTTGAACAGCCCGATGAAGCCATCATCCAAGCCCTTGCCAACCGATTGCTCTATGATGAAAATGATAATGTTCGGATGACCGCCTTTGAGGCACTGGTCAAGTTCACTTCCTCCGAAACCGTTAAAACCACTTTTATAAAAGCCTTGGAGCAAGAAAAAAACCCAAGTATCCAAGTGGCAATTATCCAGGCTTTGGTACAGATTCAGGAGAAAAAAGCGGCCGAACCCATGAAAAAATTACTGGAAAAAGAAGACACACAACCTTTTATCAAAGATCAAATCAGGGCAGTATTGCCAAGCATAACATAAACATCAAAAAGCGAAAATCATGAGAAAATTCACATTTATTTTAATGGCCCTTTTTGTGGGCACCATTGCCAGATCGCAAAGCGACTACACCAAATCCCTCAATGGAATCCAATGGGTAAAAATCGAGTCCAAAACCGATATTGTGGTCAAAACCCATAGCTCCAATGAACTGTTGATAAAATCGGGGCCCGAAGTAAAAACACCCGAACGCGCCAAAGGCCTTAAATTGGTCGGCGAAGGCGGTACGGACAATACCAACGTAGGTTTTTCCGTGGTACAGGACGGGAATACCCTGATCGTTTACAACCTCCGCAAGAGCAAAGGTGCCGAAATCTACCTCCCCGCCTCACAGAACATTGCCGTAAAGAGTACCTGGAACGGCGATATCGAAATCGATGGTTTTTCGGGTGAAATAGAAGCGGATGCGCAACTCAACGGAGGTGTAAAACTATTGAACGTAAACGGACCTGTTACGGCGAACTCATTGAACGGTGAGCTGGAAGTGGTTTTCGGAAAAGTGACGCAGGATTCCCCTATTTCCCTCTATTCCACCAACGGGGCCGTAGATGTCAGCCTTCCATCGAATACACCCGCCAATTTGGCCCTGAGCACCTTAAACGGAAATGTCTACACCGATTTTGAGGTAAAATCCGAGGATAAAAATGGGTTGAAATCTGTATTAGGAAGGAACATTAAAGCATCCATTAACGGAGGTGGGGTTAAAATATCCATGAAGTCCACCAACGGGAACATGTACCTAAGAAAAAAATAAATCAAACTGTCACATCGAGCGCAGTCGAAAGGCTCAAGATGGCAAAACATCAATTACATATTAAAATCAAAAAATCGAACAGTCATGAAAAAATTCATCACCACCGTATTTATGGGGTTGGCCATACTATCCTTGGCCGCACAAAAAGTCATTGAAAAAAGCTTCAATTATTCTGGGCAATCCATTGACCTGGATGTAAAATTCGCCAATAACATCGAGGTGAAAACTTGGGATAAATCCACCGTTTATTTTAAGGCCGACATAAAAACAGAGGACGGTAAATTTATTGACCTCTATAAATTGGATATTGATGAGAGAAGCAGTTCACTGCATATCGAATCAGATGCAAAACCCGTTTTTGAAGCATTCCACGATGAATGGAACAAAAACAACCCCAATAAGGAGAAGCGTTACTATTTTACGCATGACACCTATGAGTTCAATTATGTGCTGTATGTGCCCAAAGGCGCAACCTTTAAAGTCAGCAGTATAAACGGTGACCTCAAATCTGAAATTATTGAAGGGGATTTTACCGCTGACTTGATCAACGGGGACATTGATATTGCCAAATATGATGGTGACATGGACCTACAGACCATCAACGGAGAAATAGATTTGGTAATGAAGAATTCCAGATTGGTCGCAGAAACCATCCATGGCAGCATTTATGCCGATGAGGGTATGGAACTGACCGTAAGTGACCGATATGTGGGCCAAAGGGTGGAAGGTAGTTTCGACAAGGCCACCCATCGTCTCAAATTGAACACCATAAACGGTAACATGTACCTAAGACTTTAAACCAAATTGGAAACAAAGGAATAGAGCAACAAAGCCCATCCCGCTGTCAAAAGCAATCCACCAAGCGGGGTCACTGGGCCCAGAAACTTTGGTTTGTTGCCTTTTGCCGCGCCCAAACAAAGGGCGTAAATACTAAAAGAAAACAATAGGGTCCCGAAAATAAAACAGTTGACCATCCAAGAATCCAGCGGTTGATCAAAGCTTAAATTAAATCCTAGGACCAATAGCACAATCGCGTGATACATCTGATATTTGACCCCTGTCTCAAAACTTTGCAGCAGTTCGGGGGTCAATTTCTTTTTTAGGGCGTGGGCACCAAATGCCCCAAAAATTACGGATAAAAGCCCGTACAACGCCCCCATGAACTGGGCCATAAATAGTGTTCCCATATTTTTTAAAGATCTATATGAATTTCGTGATCGGAGCTCATCTTAAAGGCACATTCCTTGAACTTGGGCGGACCGAACGTTTTCATCTTGCCCCTGGAAAAAGCCACCTTTTCCTTTGGAATCCCCAACCAATTGGTATCCAGTTTTCCATTATTGTTCTCATCATGGAAAATGGCCAATGCATACTCGCCCGCAGGAAGATCGGTAATATGCATCATCACACTTCCTTGGTGGGCCACTACACTGTTCGTCTTCAATACATGATCAAAGGACAAAAAAGCTTCGTCGGAATCATAAACGGCCACACTTACCTTGCCCTTTGCGGACTCCACGTTGTTGACCTGTATGGAAAGTGTATTCTGAGAAAGGCCTATCACGGGCAACAACAATAAAAAAATAAAAGTTTTCATATCTATTTATTGGTTCCTCTGGCGGTTTCTTGGTTGTTCATCAATTCAGTCTGTAAAATTGCAAATAATTCCTCTGTTTTAAGACTGTCCTGAAGATTTACATACATTTTAAGGGAATCGTGGTGCACCACTTTTATTTTTTGTTGATAGAGGTCGTCCACAAAAACATAGACTTTGGCATTGGTAACGGAGTCCTTGAAAACCCCTTTTTCCTTTTCCATCCAAGAAAAACCATTGGATCGCTCCATTTCGGGCAATTTCTCCACCCAAACCACGCTGTCCAATTCCATTAAAGGTATTTTTTGATAGTAGATCCCCGAGTAGATCTTTAGGTTTCCATCCTCTATTTTGTGCCAGTTTTTATAGTGTTCCACAAAGGCGAAAACACATAGCGCCACGGTCAGAATGATGAGAACATTCCACAACCAATGTCTTTTTTTTGATTTCATAGTATTTCTCGAAATTCCTTGTGTTCAAAAAGAGTGTCGACCACAAAGAAACATAATTAATAGAACAACATTGAAATCCATCCAATATTGTGCCCTATCTTTTTATCTTTAAAAAATCAAAACTCGAATTGTTTACATCACCCAAGTAAGCCTATGAATTTCAACAACAAAAACGTATTGGTCACAGGTGCCTCACGAGGTATCGGCAAGGCAACCGCCATGGCCTTTGCCAAAAAAGGAGCCAAAGTGGGCATCAATTATCGCAGTAATGATGAAGTGGCCCATCAAACTTTATCAGAATTACCCGGGGAAGGGCATCAACTTTTTAAAAGAGACATTTCCCAAAAATCTGAAACGGAAGCTCTTATTACTGATTTTGTAAAAGCCTATGGACAACTGGACGTTTTAGTGAACAATGCGGGCATTTCCATTTTTCATGAAATAGACCAAGTTGATTTTGATCATTGGACGAACGCCTGGGAAAAAACCTTTGAAACCAACTTATTTGCCGTGGCCAATCTATGCTATTGGGGAGCCAAGGCCATGATGAAAACAGGTGGCGGGCATATTGTAAGCGTATCTTCACGCGGGGCTTTTCGCGGAGAACCCACCAAACCTGCATATGGGGCCAGCAAAGCTGCATTGAATTCCATGAGTCAGTCACTGGCCAAAAAATTAGCACCTCACCACATTTATGTCGGAGTGGTCGCCCCTGGATTCACCGAAACCGAAATGGCCAAAGAGACCCTTACCCCTGCCGAGCGGGAAAACCTGTTGCGCGAATCCCCTTTTAAACGTATGGCACAGCCCGAAGAGGTGGCCCATGCGATATTGTTTCTTGCATCCTCCGAGGCCGCTTACTCCTCTGGAACCATCATCGATGTTAACGGGGCATCATACCTAAGAAGTTGATTATATGAAGGCCGCCACCGTAGCACAACTCAAAAAAGAACTCAAATTCAAGTCGCAGGACGAAGTCCTTGAGCTTTGCCTTCGTTTGGCACGTTTCAAAAAAGAAAACAAGGAACTCCTCACCTATTTGCTGTTCGAATCAGACAGCGAGGAAGGATACATTGAAACCGTAAAAGAAGAGGTGGATGCCATGTTCGCCGACATCAACGTGAACAGTTATTTCTACATCAAAAAAAGTGTTCGGAAAATACTTCGCACCATCAAAAAATATATTCGGTATTCAGGGAATAAGGCTACCGAAGTGGAACTGTTGCTGTATTTCTGTGAAAAGTTGAAATCATTCCGTCCTTCCATCAACAGAAATACCACATTGATGAATTTGTATAACCGTCAATTGGAATACATCAAAAAGAAAATCCCATTACTGCATGAAGACTTGCAACACGATTATGGGGTTATCTTGGAACAATTAAATCATTGAAAAATGTTCGAAGACGATGATGACCTAAACAAAAGCAGTGATGAATTTGAAAAAATGCCTCTCTACAAAAAAGGATGGATTATTTTCGATTTAGCCGATAAAATAGCCTCACTGGCCAATGATGAAGAAGAATATGCATCCCTCCCAGAAACGGAGTTAGGTTTGTTACGGCACCATGCCGAGCAATTGCGTAATGATGCCATGCTCATTTGCCCGAAAATTGCTGGCGCCGAAGGAGGTGACCTTTATGGCATCCGAATGGAGAATGCAACCATTATTAGAAAGGCTGGCCGAGAGATTCAAACAGGTTGCTCAGGTTTAGAAATGTGGGGCTTCAAACATACGGAATACCTTGAGTTGTTACGGCAGGAAATTGAGGAATTCCGAATCTTGTTTGCCGAATGGGTACAGACTTTTGACCCATGGAACTATACGTTGGATCGCTGGGGTCTTTTTAATCCGCCTGGGGTTAACTTTGATGATCCTGAACTGTAATTAACCTCTCATCCATGTCAAAAAGTTTGAGTAACTTGTAATCTTTATTCTAACTACTCATAACCAACCTTGACATCATGAGAATGCCAACAACCTCCCTGAAGACATGGACATTACTTTCCATGTTTTTTTCAACCTTATTTATTTACGCACAAAATGCATCACCTATTACCATTGACACCAGCTTTTACAGCGGTTTTGAATGGCGGAACATTGGCCCGAACCGTGGCGGTAGAAGCTTAGGGGCTTCAGGAAGCCCTTCCCGACCCAACGAATATTATTTTGGAGCCACTGGAGGCGGTCTGTGGAAGACCATCGATGGAGGAAACACATGGAAATGTGTGACCGATGGCCAAATTACCAGTTCATCCGTAGGCGCCGTAGCGGTGGCCGAAACCAACCCAGATGTGGTTTATATCGGAATGGGAGAAACCCAGCTGCGCGGAAGCATCACCCAGGGTGACGGTGTTTACAAAACAACAGATGGCGGAAAAACTTGGAAACATCTAGGCCTGGAAGAAACCCAAGCCATTTCCAGGGTTCGAGTGGACCCGACGAACGAAGATATTGTCTACGTGGCCGCGTTGGGACACCCCTACGGGGAAAACGAGGAACGCGGAGTTTTTAAATCCGTTGACGGAGGCGAAACATGGAAAAAAGTACTCTATATCAGCGATAAAGCAGGTGCTGCCGATTTGATCATAGACCGAAATAATCCCGATGTGTTGTACGCCAGCACATGGCAAGTGTACCGTAAAGCATGGAAAATGTGGGGCGGTGGTCCAGATAGTAAACTTTGGAAGTCCACAGATGGTGGTGAAACCTGGACAGACCTCACCGAAAATCCAGGGATGCCCGAAGGCCCGATCGGTAAAATTGGGGTAACCGTTTCCCCTGCAGATTCTAACAGGGTTTGGGCCATTGTAGAGGCCAATGAAGGTGGGGTTTTCCGTTCCGATGACGCTGGCAAAACGTGGGAACTCACCAACAACGAACGTAAACTGAGACAACGTGCTTTTTACTATTCCAGAATCTACGCCGACCCCAAAGACAAAGATGTGGTGTATGGCCTAAATGTCGGTTTCTTTAAATCCACCGATGGCGGAAAAACATTTGATGAAAGAATAAACACCCCGCATAGCGACAACCATGATCTGTGGATCGACCCAAACGACCCTGATAGAATGATCAGTTCCAATGACGGAGGTGGTGTGGTAAGCATCAACGGAGGAAAAACCTGGACCGAACAGGACTATCCAACCTCACAGTTTTATCATGTAATGGCCACTAGCGATGTTCCGTATCACGTGGCAGGTGCCCAGCAGGACAACTCTACCTTGGCCATGCCAAGCGAAGGATGGGACTTTATGCAAGCTAGGGGGCCAAGTTCTGAATGGTACTACGCCGTCGGTGGCGGGGAAAGTGGTTGGATCACACAAAGTCCGACCAACCCCGATATTTTTTATGCAGGAAGCCAAGGAGCACTTTTGACAAGGTATGACCGAAGCAATGGCCAAACGCGGGACATTCAGGTATATCCCCGATTCTTCTCTGGTGAACCTGCCAGCGCTCTTCCAGAAAGATGGCAATGGACGTTTCCCATTATGTTCGCTCCCAAGGATCCCAATGTAATGTACACCTGCTCCCAACACGTTTGGAAAACAACAAACGACGGCCAAACATGGGAAAAAATAAGTCCAGACCTAACCTATGCCGACCCAGAAACCTTGGGCAAGACGGGAGGTATTTTGACAATGGACATGAACGGACCTGAGATTTATGCAACGGTGTTTGCTTTGGCTCCTTCCAATCACGATATCAATACCATTTGGGCAGGCTCCGATGATGGAAAGATTCACATTACTAGGGATGGTGGTGAAAACTGGGAAGATATTACACCCGAAGACTTACCGAAATATTCAAGGGTCAGCATTATCGAGGAATCCATCCATAACCCTGGAACTTTGTACGTGGCCGCCAACAGATACCAAGTGGATGACAGAGCTCCCTACGTTTTTAAAACACATGATTACGGAAAAACCTGGACCAAGATCATTACAGGAATTAAAGATGGTCACTTTGCCAGGGCGATCCGTGAAGACCATAAAAGAGAAGGACTACTGTTTTTGGCTACCGAACACGGAGTATATTTCTCCATAAACGATGGTGCCGAATGGCAGTCGCTTCAATTGAACTTGCCCGATACCCCGATCAGGGATTTGGTGATCAAGGACAACGATGTGGTTTTGGGCTCCCATGGCAGAGGATTTTGGATCTTGGACGACATTCAGCCTTTTAGGGAGTATTCAGAAGATTTAAAAAGTGAAAAAAATGTCTTGTTCAAACCCTCCGATGCCATTAGAGGTATTTACAACGCCAATTTCCAGTACTATTTGGAAAAAGAGGTGGATACAGTAACCTTTTCTATTTTCGATGCGAACAATAACCTCATCGAATCGTTTGGCGGCAACAAACCAAAATATGAAGATTCTGGCGAATCTTCCTGGTGGAGCCGTTATAGCAGTACCAAGCCCACTACGGCAAAAGGCATAAACACTTTTACTTGGAACTTGAGGTATCCTGGGCCCACTACTTTTGATGGCATCATTATTTGGGGGGCTTCGGCTACAACAGGACCTAAAGCTCCTTTAGGAAACTACACCGTACAAATGAAAGTCGGTGAAGAGGTCATCAAAAGCTATCCGTTTAAAATTGAAATGGATCCCAACTTGAAAGGGATTACAGCGGAAGACCTTCAAAAGCAATTTGAATTGGCGTCCAAAATCACCAAGAAAGCGACCATCGCCAACGAAGCGGTGATACAAATAAGAAGCATCCGCAAACAGATCGATAGTTTGGGCAAGGGGATTTCCAGTAGAAAGTTCACAAAGCTAACTGAAGATTTCATGGAGACCTTGACCGAAATAGAGAATGATCTTTATCAAACCAAAAACCAATCAGGACAAGATCCTTTGAACTTCCCCATCAAATTGAACAATAGGTTCAATGCCCTGCAGAGAAGTATTGAAAACGGGGACGCCAGACCCACGGATGCCGCTTATGTGGTATACGATGAACTTGTTGCCGAATTGGAGACTCACATGGCCAAACTGAACAGCGCATTGAAAAACAAACTGCCCAAAATAAATTCGGTCCTTCAAAAAGAAGGAATGGAACCTATAAGTTCCAAATAAAAGGATTTCAACAATCAAGTTCGATAAAAACATGCCCTCAAAAAGGGCATGTTTTTATTTATCTCGAAAAATTTTTAAGGAGAATTTAAATTCATTACAAATTATGATGCCTATTGTCGTAAAGCCTGTTTAATTCGTAATTTTGATACTTCAGGATGAATAAAATAGTTATCATAGGGATATCCTTCCTCATTCTGCTCCAAGGAGCCAACATTCATTTTAAGGATTTGGCAGAACTTGGGCAGCTTATTGAGCACTACCAATTCCACAACGAGGAGTATGGTGATGACTTTATGGTCTTTGTTTCCAAACACTACGGAGAACTCAAAGCCGAGCACAGCGAAAAACACCAAGAAGAACAAAAAGAGCACGAAAAACTGCCTTTTCAGCATCAAACCCATTGTTCGCAACCGCATGTTTTTGTTCTTGGAGCGGATAATTTTATCAATTCCTATTCTGAGATTCCTTTGGTTGTCAAAGGAAATTTCCATTATCAATTTTCTTATTCCCTAGTATGGGGAGATGGTCCTTTTCAACCGCCAAAACAAGCATAATTCATAGTATTTCAGCCTAGCTGGACACTTTTCTCAAGCTTTATTCTATTTAATAATGCTATCATTCTCTATGAATCATGTTTTCAAAAATTATAAACTTTAGCATAAAGAACAAGTTTATTGTTCTTTTGTTCACCGCGTTTATCGCCTTTGTCGGCCTCTATTCGCTATCACAAATACCTATCGGAGCTGTGCCCGATGTCACCAATAACCAAGTACAGGTTTTAACCACATCAAATCGACTTTCCACACAGGATATGGAAAAGTTCGTCACCTATCCCGTTGAGTTGGAAATGGCGAACCTTCCCGGTGTAAAGGAAATAAGGTCGGTTTCCAAATTCGGCCTATCGGTAGTCACCATTGTCTTTGAGGACGACATGGGTACCTATCTGCCAAGACAGCTCATTGCCGAAAAAATAAAATCAGCATCCAGCCGAATCCCCGAAGGTTTTGGAACCCCCGAAATGGGCCCTATCACCACAGGATTGGGGGAGATTTATCAATACGTATTGGATGTTAAACCCAAGTATAAAGACCAGTACTCTTCCACCGAGCTGCGCACCATCCAAGATTGGATCGTAAAACGTCAGCTTTCGGGTATTCCAGGTGTGGTCGAGGTAAATACTTGGGGAGGACACCTCAAGCAGTACGAAGTGGCCATCCAAACCCAAAAGCTTAACGCTTTCAATATTACCGCAAGGGAGATTTTTACCGCATTGGAAAAAAATAACAATGTTACTGGCGGAGGTTATATCGAAAAAGTGAACCAAGCCTATTTTATTCGTGGGGAAGGTTTGGTGAGCAGCCTTAAGGACATCGAGGATATTGTCGTGACCACAAGGAACAGCATCCCCATTTATATCAAGGATGTGGCCAAAGTTGGTTTTGGAAGCGCGCCCCGTTTTGGGGCCATCACTGGAAATGGAGAGGGCGAAAAAGTGCTCGGCCAGATAATGATGCTCAAGGATGCCGATTCCAAACGCGTTATCGAAGCAGTAAAAGAACGAGTGGCAGCCATCTCGGAATCGCTACCCGAAGGGGTTTACATCAACCCATTTTTGGACCGTAGCGAACTTATCGGAAGAACAACCTTCACCGTTACAGAAAACTTGGTATTGGGTTGCTTGATTGTGATTTTCGTGGTGGTGTTGCTCTTGGGCAACTGGCGGTCAGGGCTTGTAGTAGCTTCAGTAATTCCTCTTTGCCTCCTGTTTGCCCTCACCTTGATGAACACTTTTGGGGTCGATGCCAACTTGTTGAGCCTTGGGGCCATCGACTTTGGTATCATTATAGACGGAGCGGTGATTATTGTCGAGTACATTGCGTTTCAGATTACACGGCGCCAAACCGAGCTTGCCAATCTGGGTAAGGAAGCTACTCAAACCATGAAGGATAAAATAACTGTGGAGGGAGCCACCAAAATGATGAACTCCGCCGTATTTGGACAGCTCATTATTTTGATTGTTTTCATCCCTATCCTATCACTCAGCGGTGTGGAAGGCAAAATGTTCAAGCCTATGGCACTTACCTTCAGTTTTGCTCTTTTGGGCGCCGTTTTATTGTGCTTTACCTATGTGCCCGTTGCATCTGCCCTATTTTTGAAACCATCCAAAGAATCTTCCAAGAACATATCCGTTCGTTTGGTCAACTGGATCAACAAGCAATACGAGCCCGTTATCGAATGGGCCATGAAAAGCAAAAAATTGGTGCTTTCCATCGCTGCGGCTTTGTTGGTCGGAGCCATTTTGCTGTTCTCCTCAATGGGTGGGGAATTTGTGCCGACTCTGGACGAGGGTGATTTTGTGATTCAACCTGTATTAAAAACGGGGACATCCTTGGCAAAGACCGTGGAGACGACCACCAAAATCGAAAAAATCCTCCTAGATCAATTTCCTGAGGTGAAACAAGTGGTAAGCCGTATCGGTGCTGCAGAAGTACCCACCGACCCCATGTCCATGGAGGAGAGCGATGTGATCATTTCCCTGAAACCTAAAGATGAATGGGTCTCGGCGGAAACCAAGGATGAACTGGCCGACAAGTTCAAGGAAGCTCTAGCCGTGATCCCAGGAATGGAAGTAGAATTTACCCAGCCCATTGAAATGCGCTTCAATGAATTGATCACGGGAGTACGGGCCGATATTGCCATCAAGATTTTTGGGGAGAATCTGGAAATATTGAACAAAAAGGCCAACGAGATCAAAGACCTTATCCAAGATGTGGAAGGGGCCTCGGACATCATTGTTGAAAAAGTAGAAGGGCTTCCACAGATGAACGTAGCCTTCGACCGTGCCAAAATTGCACGTCACGGGCTCAACATTGCCGACCTCAACGAAATGATCTCGATGGGCTTTGCAGGTAAGGTCGTTGGAAGCATATTTGAGGGAGAGCGGCAATTTGACCTTGCCGTTCGGTTGGATGCCGAGAATCGTCAGGATATTTCCAACCTCAGAAACCTTTATGTGGATATTCCCAATGGCGGAAAAATCCCGATGAGCGAACTTGCCGAGATCACTTATCAAAAAGGGGCTGCAAAAATTTCTCGGGATGATACCAAACGACGGATTGTTGTGGGTATCAACGTAAGAAATCGTGACCTTCAATCCGTTGTTGACGATGTGCAACTATTGGTCAACGAGAACATCTCGTTACCGCCAGGCTATACCATTACCTACGGCGGCCAGTTCGAAAACCTTCAAAATGCAAAAGCAAGATTGATGATTGCCGTGCCCATTGCGTTGTTGCTCATCTTCATCATGCTCTATTTTGCGTTCGGCTCGGTCAAGGAAGCTTTGCTTATTTTCTCCGCAATTCCACTTTCCGCAGTGGGAGGTATCCTCTTGCTTTGGCTTCGGGATATGCCATTTAGTATCTCCGCGGGTGTTGGATTTATAGCCTTATTCGGTATTGCCGTGTTGAACGGAATTGTATTGATAGAGCATTTCAAGGAACTCAAAGGAAAAGATTTTGATTCCATGGAAGACCTCATCAAGCAAGGTACCAAGGATAGACTACGTGCCGTATTGTTGACGGCTTCCGCAGCTGCTTTAGGTTTCTTGCCCATGGCCGTATCCACCAATGCAGGCGCCGAGGTGCAACGCCCCCTTGCCACGGTAGTTATTGGCGGATTGGTAACGGCCACCATGCTCACCTTGGTGGTTTTGCCCGTTTTATATGCATATACCCATAACATTAAATTCCGCGGAATGAGAAAAAGAAGAGAACGCAAAATGAACAAAAATGCACTGACTGTGCTATTGCTTTTAGTGACTGCTTCGGGATTCTCTCAAACCAAATTGGATCTGGAAGATTTGATGGCCCTTTCCTTGGAAAACAATAAGGGCATCCAAGCAGGGTCTTTATTGGTAGATCAGGCGGAAACCCTTAAGGGAACCGCTTTTGAATTTGACAAAACAGCTATCTACTACCAGTATGATGAAAACAACTTGGCGCTAAATGGGGAACCATTAAAGGTTTTTGGTGCACAGCAACAATTTGAGTTCCCGACAGTGTACGGGGCCAAGAACAGGCTTCAAAAATCGAATTATGAGCTACAAAAATCATCGTTTGAGATACAGAAGAAGCAACTGTACCAATCGCTGAGCAATGCATACTATCAATACCAGACATTGAATCAAAAAGCAAAGCTTTACAGTACGCTGGATAGTATTTACAGCAAATTTGCCCATGCGGCCAACAGGCGTTTTGAGCTTGGCGAGACCAACTATCTGGAAAAGGTAACGGCCACGGCCAAGCAACGGCAGATTGCCAACACCTACTCCAAGATAAAGCAACAGATGTTGACCACTTATGGTCAGATCGTTAGTTTGGTGCAAAGTGAGGACAGTTTGCAGATTGTGGATGAAAAACCAGAAAAATTAACGGTAGTAAATGTTCAAGGAATGTTGGATACGGAAACCTCCTTTTTGGACCATCGGCAAGAGTTGAGCAATGCCAAAAAGAGTTTGGAGGAAAACAAATTGTTGCCCGACCTGAACCTTGAATATTTCCAAGGGACAAACGGTGGGCTAGGGACTTCACTTTACGGAATTCAATTGGGTGTCCGTGTCCCAATTTTCTTCTTTGGTCACAGTAGCAAGCTAAAATCATCCAAGATACAGACCAAGATCACGGAGATGGAAAACACCGAAATTTCCGTTGCCATGAACCAGCGCTATAAAACACTGTTGGGACAACTGGAGCAACAGGCCAAGGAACTCTCCTATTACGAGGACGAAGGTGGTCTACTTTCCGATCAAATTTTGAAAGCGGCCGCAGGAAACTTTCAAAATGGGGAAATCGACTTTTTCCAGTACATCCAAAGTTTGGAAAACGCCTACGACATCCAACTCAATTATTTGGATGTGCTCAACCAATACAATCAAACCGTAATCGCCATTAATTACTTGACAATAACATTATAACCATGAAACATATACTTCAATTCGCCGCTGTTTTCCTTCTATTGATGGGCTGCGGCAATAAGAACAGCGAAGCATCAGCTTCCGAAGAACAGGAGGAAGAAACAGGGATCGTGGTCTCGCAAGATCAATTCGATACCAACAACCTAACAATGGGTACGATGGAGAAAAGAACCTTCCCTAAAATGGTGGAAACCTCTGGTATGATAGATGTTCCGCCAGAAAACCGAGCCAGTGTCTCGGCCTTTATGGGCGGTTTTGTGAAACAGACATCGCTTCTGATCGGGGACAAAGTAAAAAAAGGACAGCTTTTGGTGGTCTTGGAAAACCAGGAATTTGTGCAAATGCAACAGGAATATCTCGAGGTATTCAACCAACTGGACTTTTTGAAAGCGGAGTTTGAACGGAACCAGACCCTTTTTGATGAACAGATCGCTTCCCAAAAGAATCTTCTTCAGGCCAAGAGCAATTACCAAACGGCCCAAGCCCGTTATCAAGGTTTAGGGGAGCAACTGCGAATGCTCAACATCTCGCCCAGCAATGTGGAAAAAGGAATTATCTCATCCCAAGCTTCAATTTACGCCCCGATTTCGGGCAGCGTCACAAAAATGAACGTGGCCAAGGGAAGCTATGTCTCACCTGCCACCGAAATATTGGAAATCGTCGACAACGAACATGTGCACCTGGAACTCACGGTCTTTGAAAAGGACATTCTAAAAGTGAAGAAGGGACAAAAGATCCAGTTTAGGATTCCAGAGGCATCCGAAGAGGCCTTTAATGCAGAGGTGCATTTGGTGGGCACTTCCATTGACAACGCCAAACGAACCATAAAAGTCCACGGACACTTGGAGCACGAAGAAGGAACCTTTCTTCCAGGTATGTTCGTGGATGCCATGATCATGACGGATACCATCAAAACTTGGTCATTGCCCGAAGAGGCCATAATCGAATCAGAAGGCAACCACTACGTGCTTAAATTGATAGCAAAAAAAGACGGGGGCTACACTTTTGATAGGGTAGCTGTAAAACAGGGCGGCACCTTTGACGGGTATACCGAGATCATCTCTAACGAACTGAAGGAAACAGACCAGTTCCTGACCAAGGGCGTCTTTGATCTGATCGGGGGATAAGAACCTACCCCAGGCCTACGTCCAAGGTCATCATAATAATGAATCCGCCGATAAAACCCATTGTGGCGATATCGGTGTATTTGTCTTGTTGTGTTTCGGGAATCACTTCTTCCACAACCACAAAGATCATCGCACCCGCAGCAAACGAAAGCGCGTATGGAAGAATGGGTTCAAATGTCAATACGGCCCAAGCGCCCAAAACACCAGCAATAGGTTCCACCAGAGCAGAGGCTTGACCGTACATCCAACTCTTTCTTCGGCTGAGACCATGTCTACGCATGGGCACTGCAACGGCAAAACCTTCTGGAAAGTTTTGCAGACCGATACCCAAGGCCAAAGCAACGGCACCACCAATGGTAGCACCTTCAAAACCTGAGGCTACACCTCCAAAAAGAACGCCGACGGCCAATCCTTCGGGGATATTGTGCAAGGTAATGGCCAAGACCAATAGCGTGGTGCGGTGCCAGGGTGTCTTTACTCCCTCCGCTTCGTCTATTTTGAAATTGATATGGACATGGGGCAAAATTTTATCAAGTCCAAAAATAAAGGCAGCACCCGTTAAAAACCCAACGGCTGCTGGAATCACTTTAACAAAACCGTCGCCAGGACTCATTTCAATGCCAGGCGCCAACAAACTCCAAAAACTGGCGGCGACCATAACCCCTCCGGTAAAGCCCAACATGCCATCCATCAGGGCACGATTCGGGCTTTTGAACAAAAAAACCAGTCCTGCGCCCGCAGCCGTTAAACCCCAAGTAAAAAGCGTCGCATACAATGCGGCCAATACGGGGTCTATTTCTTGAAAATACTGTATTACTTGTTCCATCAATCGTTCTTTTTTACGTAAAGGTTAGCTGCTATTTGGTGTGATATGCGCATTTCCTTGCCTTCCAATTGAATGCGGAGGGAATTATCAAAATCTTCTTTGTCGATTACTTGAATCGTGTTCCCCAAGGCAATATTGTTCTTGTCCAAAAACTTAAGAAAGGGTACCGAAGAATCTTTTACCCCAACACATATTCCTTTGGAATTGATGGGCATTTCGCTGAGCAATTTTTCATCCCGTTCCTGAAACTTCCCATCCTTGGTTGGAATGGGGTCCCCATGTGGATCGTATTTGGGAAAATCAAGAAGTTCATCGAGCTTATCGATCAACTTTTCACTTTTGATGTGTTCCAGTTGTTCGGCCACTTCGTGCACTTCATCCCAAGTAAAATCTAATTTTTCTACCAAGAAAACCTCCCACAATCGGTGCTTTCTAATAATGGACAAGGCGGTTTTTATTCCTGCATTTGTTAAAGAAACGCCCTGATATCGGACATAATCCACCAATCCCTTTTCCGATAATTTCTTGGCCATATCGGTCACGGAGGATGGTTTGGTCTCCATCTGCTCGGCAATGGCATTGGTGGTAATGGACTTGGCATCGCCACCGCCCAAATGAAATATCGTCTTTAAATAATTTTCCTCTGATCGGGTCATCAAAAAAACATTTTATCAAAAATACATTTTTATTTGACAAAATCTATTTTTAGATTTGTCTAAATTTAATTTTATGCTAATTGAAATCAATCTGTAAACATATCACTTTCTTTTGTATAGCCTTGATAAGCAGTTACTCTTTTGCCCAAACCGCATCTTTAAACGGAAAGGTTACCGACAACGGAGAGGCTTTGCCACTTGTAAATGTATTGCTGAAAGGCACGGAAATTGGTACCGCTACGGATATTGATGGTGTATTTGAGTTGACCGACATTCCATCGGGAGATTATATGGTATTGGTGACATCATTGGGGTATCAGCCCTATCAAACCAAAATCAATTTGGCGGCGGGAGCTCATAAAACCATCAACATACAGCTCGAAGCTTCTGCACAAAGTTTGGAAGAAACTGTGGTGACGGGCACCCTTAAACCTGTTAGCCGATTGGAAAGTCCAGTACCCGTAGAGGTTTACTCCCCTGCTTTTTTGAAAAAGAATCCCACAGCCAGCGTTTTTGATGCGCTCCAAAATGTGAACGGGGTTCGACCACAGATCAATTGCAATGTGTGCAACACGGGCGATATCCACATCAACGGATTGGAAGGGCCTTATACCTTGGTTCTTATTGATGGAATGCCCATTGTGAGTGGTTTGGGTACGGTCTACGGACTCACTGGCATCCCAAACTCGCTGATCGAGCAGATTGAAATCGTGAAAGGGCCTGCGTCTTCACTTTATGGCAGCGAAGCTGTGGGCGGATTGATTAACATCATCACAAAAAAAGCCATTAGTGCTCCGGAGTTCTTTGCTGATGGCTTTGCTACAGGCTGGGGCGAATACAATTTGGATGTGGGCAGCAAAATATCCGTCAGTGATAAAACAAACCTGCTTTTGGGCATCAACTACTTTAATTACGATGTTCCTGTGGACAACAATGGCGACAATTTTACAGATCTTACCCTGCAAGATCGTATTTCGCTATTTCAAAAATGGGATTTTGAACGAGAGCATAACCGTTTGCTCTCGTTGGCTGGGCGCTTTTTTTATGAAGATCGCTGGGGCGGAGAAATGCAATGGACCCCAGAGTATCGTGGCGGGGATGAGATTTATGGGGAAAGCATCTATACAAGACGTTGGGAGCTGTTGGGCAAGTATCAGTTGCCGTTTGAGGAAAAGTTTCTCCTCTCCTTCTCCTATAACGACCACAACCAAAACTCGGTATATGGCGACACAGAGTACTTGGCCGACCAGCGTATTGGTTTTGCCCAACTGACCTGGGACAGGACTGCTGGGAACCATGATTTGCTATTTGGGAGCGCGGTTCGTTATAATTACTATGATGACAATACGCCAGCGACCACCGAGGCGGACAAGATTTGGATTCCCAGTGTATTTGCACAGGATGAATACTCCTTTGCTCCCAAACATTCTTTTTTGGCAGGCCTGCGGTATGATTATGATCAAAGGCACGGCAATATTCTAACCCCGAGGGCCGCGTACAAATGGAAGATTTCCGACAATGATATTTTCCGTGTAAATGCAGGGACAGGGTTTCGCGTGGTCAACTTGTTTACCGAGGAGCATGCCGCGCTTACAGGATCCAGGGAGGTGATCATTGCCGAAGAACTGAAGCCAGAGCGGTCTGTAAATGTCAACCTTAACTATTTGAAAAAGATTTATAGCGACAACGGTACCTTTATTGGTCTGGATGCCTCTGCCTTTTACACGCGATTCTCGAACGTGATCTTGCCCGATTATGAGACCAATGCCAACCAGATCATTTATGATAATCTGGATGGTAAATCCGTTTCTCAAGGGGTAAGCGCCAACGTGGACATTGCCTTTCCGAGCAGTTTTAAGATCATGGTGGGAGCTACTTGGCAGGATGTAAGCAGCACCGAAAATGGGGTGACCCAACAGCAGATCCTTACCGAAAGTATTACCGCTACGTGGAACCTATCGTACACTTTTCGATCACTCCACCTAACGGCCGATTATACGGGCAATTTATATGGCCCGATGCGCTTGCCGCTATTGGGCGATTTAGACCCACGAAGCGAATACTCCCCTACCTGGAGCATCCAGAACATCCAATTTACCTACAAAGCACTGAACAATTTTGAATTCTATGGAGGCATTAAAAATTTGTTGGACTGGACACCGAACCGTGGCAACCCTTTTATTATCGCCCGCGCCAACGACCCGTTTGATAGAGAAGTGACATTTGACAGCAATGGCAATGCCGTAGCTACACCAAATAATCCCTACGCGCTTACCTTTGACCCTGCTTATGTGTACGGACCCAATCAAGGGATTCGTGGGTTCTTTGGGTTACGGTACACGGTTTTTTAGCCAGAAAGATTTTGATTGGGCCATCTATAAATATCTGACTCCCTACCTTATCTTTGAAACCATGCCCAGTTACGATTACATCATTATAGGAGCGGGAGCCGCTGGACTTTTATTGGCCGATGCCTTGGGCAAGGATAATTTCTTTGCTTCCAAATCCATTTTAGTGTTGGACAAGGACGATAAATCCAGGAACGACCGTACCTGGTGTTTTTGGGAACGTGGCAAAGGCGAATACGATGAGTTGATCCATAAAACTTGGGACTCAATATATGTGGGCGGGCAGAAGCTTCAAAAGTCAACTTCCATTGCGCCCTACACCTATAAAATGCTTCGTGGTATTGACTTTTACAACCACTTTTTATCTAAGGTAAAGGCATATCCGAACATCACTTGGGCGCAGGAAGAAGTGCAACACATCGAAGAACAGGAAAACGAAGTTTTGGTTACCACTTCCTCTCAGGAATATTTGGGACAAACGGTGTTTTCCAGCCTCTATGATCCGTCTCTCCCGTTAAAACAAAGTAAACACCCCGTTTTACAACAACACTTCGTAGGATGGCAAATAAAAACCGAACAGTCGGTATTTAATTCAAAAGAGGCTACTTTTATGGATTTTTCGGTGGAGCAGAAAGGCAACACACGATTTATGTATGTGCTCCCCCAATCCAATACCGAAGCCTTGGTGGAATATACCTTGTTTTCCGAGCACCTCTTGGAAAAAAGGGAGTACGAGGAAGCCATCAAAAAGTACATTGCCACAAATCTTGGGAATACTCCTTATACTATTGAAGAAACCGAATTCGGCAGTATTCCAATGACCTGCTATCCGTTTCATCAACATAATACCAATCGGATTTTTAATATAGGAATTGCAGGTGGATGGGCCAAACCAAGTACGGGCTATACCTTTTACAATACCAGTAGACAAATCCCGAAATTGGTGGAACATTTAAAAACGGGCAAGCCGTTGACAGAATTCAATCAAAAAAGTAGGTTTCTCTTCTACGATATGCTCTTGTTGGATATTTTGTACGAGAACAACCACTTGGGACATGAAATTTTCGAGTCCATGTTCAAACGAAGAAAGGCTTCATTGATCTTAAAATTCCTCGAGAATGAAACCAATTTGTGGGAAGAGCTCAGAATAGTAACGGCGCCCAAACCCATGCCGTTTATCAAAGCACTTTTTAAAAGGCTTTTCTAGACGGTCCGCTCCATCAAACTTTCGCCGAATTGCTTTAGCAAAGCCTTGTTTTTCTCTGGTAGTCCTGTTCCCGCCAAGGCATCGAATGCCTTTTGGGTAAAACTTTTTATCGCTTTTTTGGTTTCTTCCACTGCGCCACTTTCTATAAAAATGGCCTTTACCGCTTCCACTTTAGTGGTAGAATCTTCAGGTTTTATGGAATATAGATGCAACAGACCCTCTTGATTATCCTTGGAGGCTTTTTCGAGGGACTTTAGGTACAAATAGGTCTTTTTATTCTCCATGATATCTCCCCCGACCTGTTTGCCAAAAGTTTTAGGATCTCCAAAGGCATCCAAGTAATCATCCTGTAATTGGAAGGCAATACCCAGATTACGTCCAAATTCGTAGATGGCATCGGCATCTTTTTGGGATGCATTTGCCACAATGGCGCCCATCTTCATGGCGGCAGCGACCAAAACAGATGTTTTGTACTCTATCATTTTCAGATATTCGGGAATGGTAACATCATCACGTGTCTCAAAATCAACATCGTACTGCTGTCCTTCACAAACCTCCAATGCGGTTTTACTGAACAATTTCGTCAGTTCAAAATAGGTTTCGGTCGGATAGCCTTCAAAATATTGATAGGACAAAATCAACATGGCATCACCCGACAGGATTCCTGTGTTCACATCCCATTTTTCATGGACAGTGACCTTTCCCCGCCTCAACGGAGCATCATCCATAATATCATCGTGCACCAACGAAAAGTTATGGAACATCTCCACCGCCAATGCGGCGTCCATAGCATCTTCTGCTTTTCCACCAAAGGCTTCGGCGGTCATCAAAGTGAGTATGGGCCGCATGCGTTTTCCGCCCAAACCCAAAATATACTCCACGGGTTCGTAGAGGTTTTTGGGCTCCGCCAACTTGGTTCTTGCTTTGAGATACGTAACAAACTGCTCCCTGTACTGACTAATGATATCGATATCTGACATGGAGCCAAAAATACATTCAAATATTCAATTTGTGATGGGCTTATGGTTTTAAAACCTGGATACAAAGTATCCAACCTTCCAAAAAAAAGAATCTTTTGAAAAAAAATTTTACAAAAACTGCAATGGAATAATTTTTCTTCGTCTCTATAAGTGAAAAGCAACCTGATCCAACTGAATGGCAGCCAAAACCGATAACCGTAACAACCTGACCGACTTCTTTAACGAGGAGTATGGCTCGCTGCGCTCTTATGTGCAGTCCAAGATCAGGGATACCTCGGAACGGGATGCAGAGGATATTGTACAGGATGTTGCGCTACGGATGTTTTCCCGATCGGATGATACAATACCCATTACCAATGTCGGGGGATTTGTATACAATGCCATACGGAACAGGATCATTGATATTATGCGTGGCAAAAAAGAACGGAAATTTTCTAGCGAGGATATTGACCGACAATGGCAAGAGTTTGCGGAAATTTTTTATGGGGATGCGGACAACCGCTACTCTCCAGAAATGGAACAAGCGCTAAAAAATGCAGTTGAAGATTTAAAGCCTACTTACAGGGATATCATCATCGCCATAGATTTTGAAGGGTATAGTTACAAACAAATAGCAGAAAAAACAGGAATACCACAGGGCACACTAATGTCTAGGAGGCATAGGGCCATGTCGGAATTATCAAAAAAATTGGAGAATTTAAAAGTACTGAGTTATGGAACATAAAAAAGAGTTTGAAAAAGCCGTAGAAAAAAAGGTGGAGAGCACCGTAAAAAAAGTAGTTAAGATCATTGCCATGGTCATATTGGGGATCATCATCTTCCTATTGGCCATTTATTTGCTGATGCGCCTTTGGAACTGGTTGATGCCCGACCTTTTTGGAGTGGGCACCGTTAACTACTGGCAGGCCTTGGGCATTTTTATTCTAGCCAAGCTTTTATTTGGCTTTGGAGGAGGCGGTGGAGGAAAAAACAAGGGCAGTTCCAGTCACAAAAAGAAACTTAAATCGTCCCATCCCTGTGGTTCCTTGCGAAGAGACTTTGATGAATGGACACATTACGATCAGTTCTGGAAAGAAGTAGGGGAAGACGCATTCAAGGCTTATGTAGAAAAAATCAAAAACGAAAATCATGATAAATAAGACAGAGAGTAATCAAAAAAAGAAGTATTTGCTTCAATTCAGCCCCTTTTTTTGGCGGTTGGGAAATATAAATGCTGGCACTGTGGACAAGGAGTCCCAACTTAGACCCGTGTTTGTGGATGGAAAAGAATCCAATTAAAACAAATAATCAATCCTTCATTAAAAAATTGTAATACTTTGGAAACTTTTTTTGTTTTTAAAGTTTCCATCTGTACATTTGGCCTTTGTTATGAAGGAAAACATTATTCAAAAAGCGGGCGAAATGTTCTTAAACCTAGGTTTTAAGAGCATTACCATGGACGATTTGGCAAACGAACTGGGGATATCCAAGAAAACGATCTATTCCCATTTCAAAAACAAAACGGATTTGGTGGAGCAGACGGCAATGTCGATGACCGATTTTATCGTGTGCGGCATAGACGATATCGTGGCGTTGCAAAAAAATCCTATTGAAGAGCTTTATGAGATCAAAAGGTTTGTGATGCTTCATTTAAAAGATGAAAAATCATCCCCACTGTACCAACTGCAGAAATATTATCCAAAAATCTATACCTCCCTTAAAAAGGTACAATTTGAATGCACCCACCGGTGTGTGGCCAAAAATGTAAAGCGTGGTGTGGAAATGGGTATTTACAGGGACAACCTGAATGTGGAATTTGTTTCCAGAATTTACTTTACCGGAATAACCAGTTTAAAGGACAACAGTCTGTTTCCTACGGAAATTTTTAGCAAGCCCGAATTAATGGATTATTATCTGGAATACCATTTAAGAGGCATTGTAACTCCGGAAGGAAGAAAAATACTCAACTCAATCATCAATTCAAATAATCAATAAATGCAAAAAACGTTAATCAGTCTATTCCTTATACTGCCGTGGTTGGCATCTGCACAAGATACCATCCCGAGCTTCAGCCTTAACCAGGCCATAACTTATGCATTGGAGCACAATTACAGTTCCATTAATGCAGAGCGTGATATTGTAGATGCCCAAAAGCAGAAGTGGGAGACCATTGCCACGGGACTTCCACAGATAAGTGGTTCTGTAAATTATCAGAATCAATTAAAACAGCCGGTTTCCCAGATTCCCGCTGAGTTTTTTGGCGGCGAACCCGGCACTTATGAAGAAGTGGTTTTCGGTCAGGCACAATCCATGTCTGCCACCGCCACATTACGCCAACAAATTTTTGATGGCTCCTATATTGTGGGCGTCCAAGCGACCAAGACCTTTCTACAATACAGCCAGAACAGCAAGGAAAAAACGGAGCTCGAAGTCCGTAAATCGGTCGTGGAAGCTTATGGCAACGTGCTGTTGGCCAAGGAAAGCGTCCAGATTTCGGAAAGAAACAAGGCCACCCTCGAAGAGAACCTTTATGAGACCAAGCGCATCTATGAAAATGGTCTGGGGGACGAGGAGAGTGTGGACCAATTGCAGATAACATTGGCGACTGTGGACAACCAACTCAAAAATGCCAGACGAATGGAGAAAATAACACTCCAGATGCTGAATTTGGTATTGGGACTTCCCATTGATGCACCCACTACACTGACCGAAAACTTGGACGACCTTACCCAAAGCCAAATTGACCTAGGGTTAATAGACACCGAATTCAACATAGAGAAAAATGTGGATTACAAAATGGCTCTCAACCTCAACGAGCAGCGTTTTTTAGAGTTGAAACTGGCCAAAAGTAGAGCGCTGCCCACCTTGAACGCCTTTGTCAACTATGGAGGGAATTCTTTTAGCAATGAGTTCAACTTTTTGAACAGTGGACAACAATGGTTCGGTTCCTCTATTTTGGGAGTGGACCTTAACATTCCCATTTTCAGTTCCTTGGGAAGAAGTGCCAGCACGCAGCGCGCCAAGATTGCACTGGAAAAGGCGAAGACACAGTTCACGGAGACCCAGGCACAGATACGTCTACAGTTGGAAAGTGCCAAGAGCGATTACATACTGGCCATAGAACAATATGGGACATCCAAGGACAATCTGGAATTGGCCGAGCGTATCGAAAAGAAAAACCAAATTAAGTATTCCGAAGGTTTAGCGACCAGTTTTGAATTGAGACAGGCCCAGACCCAATTGTATACAACCCAACAAGAGTATTTGCAATCCATGGTCGATGTGATCAACAAAAAGACCGAACTGGAAAACATCATAAATCAATAATCAAGAAACTCAATCACATGAAAAAAATAATACAACTATCGATACTTGGAGCACTCATCGTTGCGTGTGGCGGGAACAACAGCGTTGAAGGAGTTCTGGAAAGCAAGGACGTCGACGCCATAAGAGCCAAGCGAAACTCCATTAACGACGAACTTAAAACATTGGAGGAGCAGGTTAAAAAATTGGATGACGCCATCGCCGAACTCGATGGTAACGCAAAATTGCCACTGGTCTCCACTATAACGGTACAACCCGAAGAATTCCAACACTACTTGCAGCTGCAGGGAGATGTTATGACCGACCAAAACGTACTTGTGTATCCGGAAATGGCAGGAACCCTCTATCGCATTTATGTAAAGGAAGGCGATAGAGTGTCCAAAGGACAATTGTTGGCCTCTATTGACGATGGCGGACTTTCCAGCCAATTGGCACAGCTGAAAACGCAGGCCGAGCTGAGCAAGACCACTTTTGAACGCCAAAAACGGCTTTGGGAGCAGAATATCGGTTCAGAGATACAGTACCTTCAGGCCAAAACGAATTATGAAGCTCAGCAAAGTGCCGTAAAGCAATTGGAGAGCCAACTGGGAAAATCCTCCATACGTGCGCCCTTTAATGGCATTGTGGATGATATCATCAAAGATCAAGGTACCGTGGTAAGTCCCGGGCCGGGTTCCGAAGTATTCCGTATTGTAAACCTATCGGACATGTACATTGATGTAGAGGTACCGGAGTCCCACCTGCCCAATATCACCCCTGGGAAGGAAGTGGATGTATACTTTCCCGTATTGGGAGAATCTGTCTCCACCAAAGTTCGTCAAACAGGAAATTTTATCAACCCAAGCAATCGTTCTTTCCGGGTCGAGATACCCGTTCCCAATAAAAATGGAAGAATAAAGCCCAACCTGACCGCACAGGTAAAAATAAACGATTATACCAATGAAAATGCCATCCTTATTCCACAGAGTGTTGTTTCGGAAAATGCTGAAGGAGAGCAATATATATATGTGGTGAAGGAGGAAAACGGAGAAACCACGGCCAAAAAATCGATTATTGAACCGGGAAGGACACAGGGCGACTATCTGGAAGTTCTCAAGGGAATATCCGCAGGAAGTCAAGTCATTGTTGAAGGCGCCCGGAGCGTAAGGGACGGACAAGCCGTTAAAGTCCTGGATTCAACCAAAACAGCTAAAAAATAATCGACCCAAATGGAAAAAGCTAAAAAGAACGCAGATAAAGAATTTCGCCTTTCCTCATGGGCCATAGACAATCCGTCCGTGATCTATGTGATGATCGGCCTGTTCTTGGTTATTGGTCTATCCTCCTATTTTGCCATGCCGAGGGAAGATTTTCCAGAGGTGGAAGAAACCAAAATATACGTGAGCACAGTATATCCCGGTAACACTGCCGAGGATATGGAACGCTTGGTTACGGACCCTCTCGAGGATGTACTCAAAAACATCAGCAACGTGGTGGAGATTACTTCTACTTCACAGGAAGACTATTCCATGATCGTAGTTGAATTTGATGAGGATATCACCGTACAATATGCCAAGCAAAAAGTAAAAGATGAAGTTGATACCGAAAAGGCCGGTGAGGATTGGCCCATTTTCAACGGGGCAAAAGTAGAGCCCAACGTCTTTGACCTGAACTTGGCAGAATCCTTCCCGATAATGAACGTAAACCTTACGGGAGATTATCCGATTGAAAAATTAAAGGAATATGCCGAATATCTGGAGGATGAGATCGAGGACCTTCCCCAAATAAAGGAGGTCGATATCCGCGGGGCACAGGACAAGGAAGTGGAAGTTGCCGTGGACATCTACAAAATGATGGCCTCCCGAGTCAATTTTGACGATGTTATCCAAGCCATTTCCAATGGAAACATGACAATGTCCGCAGGAAACATGATCTCAAGCGGCCAACGGAGAACCATACGCATCTTGGGGGAAATTGAAAAACCCTCGGAACTTGAGAATTTCGTGGTCAAATCCGAAAATGGAGCGGTATACCTTCGGGATATTGCAACAGTTTCCTTTACAGAAGAGGACAAGACCACCTATGCCCGTGAACATGGTTCGCCCGTAGTTATGCTGGACATTAAAAAACGGTCCGGTAAAAATACGATAGAAGCATCGGAACGTATACGTGAATTGGTCGAAGATGCCAAGGAAAATTATTTTCCAAAGGACCTTACCGTGACCATTGCCAACGATTCCTCCAGCCGTACCTTGAACCAAGTGGACGACCTGGTGAACAACATCATTTTCGGTATTATCCTAGTGGTGACCGTCTTGATGTTCTTTTTGGGCTTTAGAAATGCACTGTTCGTTGGATTTGCCATTCCCATGTCCATGTTTATGTCCTTCATGATCCTTTCCGCACTGGGCTACACATTGAACACCATGATCTTATTTGGTTTGATCATGGGATTGGGTATGCTAGTAGATAACGGTGTGGTGGTCGTTGAAAACGTATATCGCCTCATGGAACAGGAAGGTATGTCCCGCAAGGAGGCAGCCAAAAAAGGTATCGGTGAGATCGCTATTCCCATTATTATATCCACGGCTACCACCGTGGCCGCATTTGTGCCCTTGGGTACATGGCCGGGCATTATGGGTGAATTTATGATCTTCTTCCCCATTACACTTTCCGTGGTATTGGGTTCATCATTGTTCGTTGCCATATTCATGAACTCCATGTTGGTATCGCAGTTTATGCAGATCGGCGAAAAGGAACTTACACGAAAACAACTTATCAGGCTCAGTTTGATCTTAGGCGGATTTGGATTGTTCATTTTCTTTGTTGGAGGTCCGGTTCGTGGTCTTGGCACCTTAATGATCGTAATCGGGATCATGTTCTGGATTTACAAGTATTTTTTAAAACCTTGGGCAAGACGCTTCCAGACCAAAAGTTTGGTGAATCTGGAAAACTGGTACGAGAATAGACTAAAACACGCCCTAAGGGGTAAAAATGTCTATTGGTATTTCAGCTTTACTTCCCTTCTGTTAGTCTTGTCTTTTGTTTTCTTCGGAATGTCATTGGGCTCCCAAAGGACAAAAGTGGAATTCTTTCCAGATAATACCCCCAATGAAATTTATGTGTACATCGAGTATCCACAAGGAACGGATATCGACAAGACCAATGCCATAACAAAAGATATCGAAGAAAGGGTATATGGCGTTACGGGAAGGGACAAATACACTGAAGGAGATTTTAACCTGCTTGTACAATCCAGCGTTTCCCAAGTGGGCAAAGGAGCAGAAAATCCTTTCACGGAGGGAGGTTCGGCCGCCGAAATGCCCCATCGTGGAAAAATAACGCTGTCCATGCGCGAATTTAAATACCGTGATGGATTGGATACCGAGGAACTCCGTCAACAAATTCAGGACACGCTGTCCGGTGTGTACCCTGGCGTAACCATTTCGGTGGAAAAGGATGCGGTAGGTCCTCCGGCAGGATATCCGATCAATATAGAGATCGAAGGTCAAAACTACGATACGTTGATCAGTACCGCGGAGCGCATGCGAAATTTCATCAACAGTAAGAACATTGCAGGGATCGAAGAACTAAAAATAGATGTGAACAAGGGCAAACCAGGCATGCAGGTCTCTGTGAACAGGGCAAAAGCAGGGGAATTGGGAGTGTCCGTAGGTCAGGTCGGCCAACAATTGCGAAGGTCCATCTTTGGTGACAAGGCCGGCATCTATAAAAAGGATGGAGAGGATTATGACATCAACGTCCGCTTTAATGAGGACCTTAGGTACAATAAAAGTGCATTGTTCAACCAAAACATTATTTTCAGGGACCCATCCAACGGCCAAATAAAGGAAATACCGGTTTCCGCAGTGGCCGACCAGAAGAACACCTCTTCGTTCAGCGCCATCAAACACGTGGATACTAAACGCGTGGTTACTGTGTACTCGGCATTGAAGCCCGGTTTTACGGATGCCGCTGCCATTGTTGACCAAATCCAAGAGGAAATGCAGGAGTTCAAGGAACTTCCTTCCGGGGTGAAGATTGATTATACCGGACAAATAGAGGAGCAAGAAAAACAAATGGCATTCCTGATGAGCGCCTTTTTCTTAGGATTGGGATTGATCATGCTTATTTTGGTTTTCCAGTTTGGGGGCATATCCAAGCCTGCCATAATCATGATGGCGATATTCCTAAGTTTTATCGGGGTATTCGGAGGATTGATCATTACAGGGTGGCCCTTTGTTATTATGATGACCATGATGGGAATTATCTCATTAGCGGGAATCGTGGTAAACAATGGGGTTGTATTGTTGGATTATGCCCAAATATTGATTGACCGAAAGAAGGTGAGCCTTGGTATTTCCGATGATGACCTATTGAATCGTGAAGACGTTACCGACGTTATCATCAAAGCAGGAAAAGCACGTTTAAGGCCGGTATTGCTAACGGCGATCACAACCGTTCTGGGATTGATTCCATTGGCAATAGGACTGAACATCAACTTTGTGAGCCTGTTTTCAGATTTTGACCCTCAAATTTATATGGGAGGTGACAACGTTATTTTCTGGGGACCTTTGGCCTGGACGGTTATTTTTGGTCTAGTTGTGGCCACGTTCCTAACATTGGTCATAGTTCCGGTTCTGTTCAATATCAGTTACCGACTTAAGATCAGGATCCAAAACTGGAGATCTAAGCATACTACTCCAGAAGTGATTTCAGAATAAACACTACGCATTGAAAACAAAAAAGCCCCGACCATGTGGTCGGGGCTTTTTTTTAACACTGAATTTAACTTATTGGTTTACCGTAACGGCATCGCCTTGGTTCCATTTTTTTACCTGAACCACGCGGTTGTCAGTAAAGTCAACCTCACTTAATACGTCGTTTTTCCAAAAAAACCATTTTCCGGTCTTTTCTCCATTGTCATATTGGCCGGTGGCTATCTTCTTACCTTCTACATTGAACATCACCCAATCACCATGCAACTTTCCGTTCAACATATAACCTGTTTGGGCTATTTCGCCATTGTCATGAAAATAAGTGGCTTTCACCATTTTTCCCATTTTTTCAAAGGTCGGCTTTGTATCTTGAGCAGATACGCAAACCACGAACATCACCGCCAAAAATAATACTGCTTTTTTCATATGTTATGGGATTTAATATTGTTAGTATCTATTTGATAACGTATCAAAGTTACTTAAATTTTACATTAATCACACATTTAGATAACTTTTAATTTACATTAAGTTAACTTTAAAACGGTATTTCACTGATTTTTAGCATTTTAAAATGTACCCAACATGTCATTTTCATGGGTTTTATCGAAGAATTTAACCTAACGTCACCCGTAAATTTACCTAAATGTAATGCTTATGTTAATTTAATGTTATGTGAAAATCACAAATCCAAGATCTTTTTTAACCCATTAAAAACCCTACTAATAGAAAATGTACATTACCTCTATATATTACCTACATTCCTATTAAATTTGCGCTCTCATAACAAACATCATGTACAGAAGCAATACTTGTGGTGCATTAAGAGCATCGGATATAGGTTCAGAGGTTATTTTAAGCGGGTGGGTCCACAAGCTACGCGACAAAGGTTTTGTTGCATGGGTGGATTTGCGCGACAGATATGGAATCACACAATTGGTGTTCGACGAAGAGCGCACTTCCAAGGAACTGCTTGAGCAGGCCCGGGAACTGGGTCGCGAAACCGTGATACAGGCCAAGGGAGAAGTCATAGAGCGTGCTTCCAAAAACCCGAATATCCCCACGGGAGAAATCGAAGTACTGGTCACCGAACTTACCATACTGAACAATTCCTTGCTCCCCCCCTTCACCATTGAAGATGAAACCGATGGCGGAGAGGACATACGAATGAAGTACCGTTATCTGGACATTCGCAGAAATCCAGTAAAGAACAAACTCATTTTTAGACATAAAGTGACCATGGAGGTCAGAAAATATCTGTCCGACCAAGGTTTTATTGATATTGAAACACCTTATTTGATAAAATCCACTCCTGAGGGCGCGAGGGACTTTTTGGTTCCGAGCCGCATGAACGAAGGCCAGTTTTATGCCCTTCCCCAATCTCCCCAGACTTTCAAACAATTGTTGATGGTCGGAGGAATGGACAAATATTTCCAAATTGTGAAATGTTTTAGGGACGAAGACCTTCGTGCCGATCGCCAGCCGGAGTTCACACAAATCGATTGTGAAATGGCGTTTGTGGAACAGGAAGACATCCTGAACACTTTTGAAGGTCTGACCAAGCATCTTCTAAAAGAAATCAAAGGTGTGGAAGTGGACAAATTCCCTCGCATGACCTACGATGATGCCATGCGACGATACGGGAACGACAAGCCCGACATCAGGTTCGGAATGGAGTTTGGCGAACTCAATGAAGTTGCACAGCACAAAGATTTCAATGTGTTCAATTCGGCCGAATTGGTTGTGGGTATTGCAATACCCGGGGCTGCGGAGTACACCAGAAAAGAAATAGATGGTCTAATCGATTGGGTCAAGAGACCTCAGGTAGGTGCCAAGGGAATGGTGTATGTAAAATGCAACGAAGACGGAACCTATAAATCATCTGTGGACAAATTTTATGACCAAGAGGATTTGGCCAAATGGGCAGAGACCACCGGAGCAAAACCTGGTGACCTTATCTGTGTACTTTCAGGCAACACCAACGAAACACGCGCCCAATTAAGCGCATTGCGAATGGAATTGGCAACACGCTTGGGCCTTAGAAAAGCAGATGAGTTCGCGCCATTATGGGTCGTGGACTTTCCATTGTTGGAACTGGATGAGGAAACCGGAAAATACCATGCCATGCACCATCCTTTCACTTCCCCAAAACCAGGTCAGTTGGAATTGCTGGACACAAAACCCGGAGAAGTAAAGGCCAACGCCTACGATTTGGTGCTGAACGGAAACGAAATTGGCGGTGGTTCCATACGGATCTATGACAAGGAGACCCAAGCGACCATGTTCAAACATTTGGGCTTTACTCCAGAAGAGGCCAAAGCACAATTCGGATTTTTGATGGATGCTTTCCAATATGGTGCACCTCCACACGGTGGCATAGCATTTGGTCTGGACAGATTGGTGGCGATTTTGGGCGGACAGGAGACCATTCGGGACTACATTGCATTCCCAAAGAACAATAGCGGACGCGATGTAATGATCGATGCCCCAGCGAACATTGACGACGAGCAACTAAAAGAGCTCCATTTAAAATTGGACTTGTGATATAAGAAAATCCCGTTTTGTAAGCGGGATTTTTTAATACTTTTAATCGGTATTACGGACCTCCATGCCCTACAGCAACAAAAAAGTGCTCACCCGATTCCTAAAATGGCGATATAGAAATATCTCCAATAGGACCTTTATTCAGATAATGAGCCTAATCGTAGGTTTTTTGGCAGGATTGGTCGCTGTTACCGTAAAAAATACAACGTATTTTATTGAATCACTGTTAAAAAAGGGCATCCTAATCTCGGAAAACCAATTATACTTCATACTACCCACCATAGGTCTAACCTTGGTCTACCTCTACGTAAAATTCATACATAAAGAGCCCTTACAACATGCCGTTTCCTCCATTATATTCTCCCTCTCGAAAAAACGGGGCCTGCTCAAACTAAAGGACATTTACACTCCTTTGATCACCGCTCCCCTCACCGTAGGTTTCGGTGGTTCTGTGGGTTTGTTGGGGCCAGCCGTAAAATCCGGTTCGGCGGTCAGTTCCAATTTGAGCCGATTTTTCCATATAGATGCAAAGACAAGGACGCTCTTGGTCGCTTGTGCATCCGCTGGGGCCATAGCCTCCATTTTCCAGTCTCCCATCGCAGCCATAATTTTTGCGGTCGAAGTTTTTACGTTGGATTTGACAATGATGTCCATGCTCCCTTTGCTTTTGGCTTCAATTTCAGGGGTACTTACCTCCTATTTCTTTTTGGGAAACGAAGTATTGTTCAGTTTTTCCCTCTCCGAAGGATTCAAACTGGAAGATACGGCCTTCTACGTTCTCTTGGGTGTGGGCACAGGTTTTGCATCCATTTATTTTACCAAAATGTACTTTGCGATTTTATCGCTTTTCAAAAAATTGAAAAGCCCGAAATACAAACTTTTGGTAGGTGGTGTTGCCATTGGAATAATGTTGTACGCCATTCCCCCACTCTATGGTGAAGGTTTCGGATTCATTAACAATCTGTTGGATGGCGACCATTTAAAAGCTCTGGGCACCACCCCTTTTGATGCCTTTACCGATAATATTTGGGTAGTAATAGCACTTCTGTTCGGAATCACCATTTTTAAGGCAATTGCCATGACCACCACCATAGGTGCCGGAGGAGCAGGAGGAGTGTTTATTCCAACCATGGTAATGGGCAGTGCATTGGGCAACGTTGTGGCCAAGGTCATCAACAATTTAGGGTTGGGGTTATCGGTTTCGGAAAGCAACTTTACATTGATCGGTATGGCAGGTCTCATTGCAGGGGTAATCCACGCACCCTTGACCGCAATTTTCTTGATTGCAGAAATTACAGGTGGATATCAACTCTTTGTCCCTCTAATGATTACAGCGGCAATCTCTTATTTGATAACCAAAAACGCCCTGGACTACACCATTTACACCAAGGAACTGGCCAAGATCGGAGCGCTCTTATCGCACAATAAGGACCAGATGGTACTTGGACTCATGGAAATGGACGATGTTGTCGAAAAGAATTTTAAGCCCGTTCACCCTAAAATGTCATTAGGAGAAATGCTCCATCAATCCGTGTCCAAGTCCAAAAGGAACCTGTTTCCCGTGCTGGATGATGAAAAGAAACTGATTGGAATCATTGTGCTGGATGACATAAGGCCCATGATGTTCGACACCGAACTCTATGACACGGTCTTTGTTAAAAATTTGATGCATGCACCGCCAGAGATTATCTTTTACGAAACGGACAATATGAAACAGGTGATGAAAAAGTTTCAGGACAGTGGTGCATGGAACCTGCCGGTCATCAAAAACGGCAAATATGAAGGGTTCATCTCCAAGTCAAAAATGTTGACCGCCTATCGAAGAAAATTAATCAATTATTCCCAATGAAAATCAAACTGAAACATATAATTTTTCTGATCATGCTGGCGTCTTTGGGTGCTATTTTTTATGGGCTTTCCATGGAAGAGGACCATCCTGCCGAGGCCCAAAAGTATATTGGCGGGGGCACAATAGGCCTTTTTTTGATTGCCATGCCGCTTTTTTTATGGAAAGAGAGCAAGGTTAAAAACATGAAAGATTATATGCTAACAAAGGAAAATATTAATAAAATGCAAGAAAAAGAGCGTGAAAAGTCTGAAAATCAATAATTTTCTCAAGATTTAAACCTCTTTTTATCCAATCACAAGCAAAATAAACTACATTCGTGATTTAACATTTTATTTATTTTTTAATGACTGGTACAGTAAAATTTTTCAATGAATCCAAAGGTTATGGGTTTATTACGAACGACGACACGGGAAAAGACATCTTTGTTCACGTTACTGCATTGAACGGTGTGGCATTGAACGAAGGAGACAAAGTAGAATACATTGAAGAAGAAGGAAGAAAAGGAGTGGTTGCTTCGCGAGTGCAGGTAATCGGATAACAATATTTTATTTTGATTTGATTTCAAAACCCTGGCGATGCCAGGGTTTTTTTGTTCAGTTCAAGTTCCTTCTCTGGATAAAAAACCTTTTAAGAAGCTCCGCGGATTCATTCTCCATAATTCCGCCGATCACCTCCGTTTTCGGGTGCAGATGACCGCCCATTACACTAAACCCGCGTTCAAGGTCGGAAGCACCATAGACCACTTTGGAAATCTGGCTCCAATACAAACCCCCGGCACACATTTGACAGGGCTCCAAAGTAACGTACAGAGTACAGCCATGAAGGTATTTGCCGCCCAAAAAGTTGGAAGCGGCGGTGATTGCCTGCATTTCGGCATGTGCCGTAACATCCTTTAAACGCTCCGTAAGGTTGTGGGCCCTTCCGATGATTCTGTTGTTTGCCACGATTACCGCCCCCACGGGCACTTCGCCATTTTCAAAAGCAATCTCTGCCTCTTGCATGGCTTTCCTCATAAAATATGTATCATCAAAAGGATTATCCACAATTTTTCTATCATTTTCAACAGATTGCTAAGCTACACATAAAATAATTTTGGGGATAATCGATACTTTTGTTTTTTAATTCATTGAAAAGGCTACTCTCACATATCGATTCCCCCCACGACCTCAAAAAACTAAGCTTGGATGAGTTGCCAAGACTTGCCCAAGAATTAAGGGAATTTATTATAGATATCGTATCCACCAAGGAAGGCCACTTGGGTGCCAGCCTGGGTGTGGTGGAGCTCACCATTGCCCTACATTATGTATTCAATGCCCCTAGCGACAAACTTATCTGGGATGTGGGCCACCAAGCCTATGGTCACAAGATCTTGACCGGCCGCAAGGAAATTTTTGATACTAACCGTCAATTGGGAGGTATAAGCGGGTTTCCAAAACGTAGCGAAAGCAAGTACGATGATTTTGGAACGGGACACAGTTCCACTGCCATTTCTGCTATTCTGGGTATGGCCATGGCATCCAGACTCAAAGAAGATTTTAAGAAACAACACATAGCCGTGGTTGGCGATGCCTCCATTGCCAGTGGAATGGCATTTGAAGGCCTCAACCATCTGGGCGTTGCCAACGTGAACGCATTGATCATCTTGAACGATAACGCCATCGGAATAGACCCTAGCGTTGGAGCATTAAAAAAATATCTTACGAATGTTAAGGCCGGTACCGCCAAGGACGAAAATATTTTTGAATGCCTCAACCTCAACTACACGGGCCCCATTGATGGGCACGACATAAAGAAACTGGTTGCCGAACTGGAACGGCTAAAACAGGTCGATGGTCCCAAATTGCTGCACATCATCACTACGAAAGGAAAAGGGCTGCAGCAGGCAGAAGAAGACCAAGTGGTGTACCATGCCCCTGGGAAATTTGATAAAATCACCGGGGAGCGATTGAAAAAATCCGAGGAAATTCAGCCTCCAAAATATCAAGATGTATTTGGTCACACTATTGTAGAACTGGCAGAAAAGAACAAGGCAATCGTTGGGATCACTCCAGCCATGCCCAGCGGTAGCTCCCTAAAATTTATGATGGACCAATTGCCAGATCGGGCGTTCGATGTGGGCATAGCCGAACAGCATGCCGTTACCTTGGCGGCAGGTATGGCCACTCAGGGATTGGTCCCGTTTTGCAATATTTATTCCACTTTTTTGCAACGTGCCTATGATCAGGTAATTCATGATGTGGCGTTGCAAAAGCTCCCGGTCATATTCTGTTTGGACCGTGCGGGATTGGTGGGTCAGGACGGCCCTACGCACCATGGTGTATTCGATTTGGCCTTTTTGCGCTGCATCCCCAACCTAATTATAATGGCGCCAAGGAACGAGATGGAGCTCAGGAACATTATGTACACGGCCCAATTGGGACTGGACCTTCCCATTGCCATAAGATATCCACGGGGAAGGGGAACCAACATCGATTGGAAAAACACATTCGAAACTATAAAAATAGGAGAGGCCAAGTGCCTAAAGAAGGGGTCCAAGGTTGCCATACTTACCGTTGGACATATTGGAAATGGTATTGGCGAACTCATTGAGAAATTGGACAATCCCCAAAAAGTCGGTCATTACGATATGCGTTTTGTAAAACCTTTGGACAAGAAGATCTTAAAGGAGATTTTTACAAAATACAACCAAGTCATCACTATTGAGGATGGTGCAAAAATAGGTGGTTTTGGGTCCGCGGTGCTGGAATATGCGAACGAGAAAGGGTTCACGACACCTATCAAAATTTTTGGGATTCCGGACGAATTCATAGCGCAGGGAGAAGTATCGGAGACCCACAGACTGGCTGGTATAGATTTTGATACCCTATATTCATTCATACAATCAACCTTGAACCAATGATGCGGATAAATTATTTTTTTATTCTATTCCTGACCGTATGTCTTTCAGCCAATGCACAGATTACCCGTCTTAAGGTATTTGAACCGGACAGTACCGATTCCGGATTTAAAATTGTCCGTATTAAAGATGTAAAGCTTAAATACCTTACCCGGGGAGCCAAGTTGACCAATCCCCGAACTGTGCTCAATCGTATCAAGCCCTTGAGCATTTGGTACAACCGTTTTGAACCCACCTCATTTTGGAAAAAGGTCAACAGGTTCGGCCTCAACATCAGCGAGGTATCCTTCGTCAATTGGAATGCAGGTGGCGATAACTCTGTTTCCGCATTGGCAAGTGCTGATTTTTCCAGAAATTATAAGTTCCGATATTTAAGTTGGAACAACGAAGCGCAATTTCGTTACGGCCTCAATGCCCAAGAAGGCAGAAAACTCAGAAAAACTGACGATCAAATCCGATTGTCCACCACCATCAGTTTTAGAAAGGACACCATTACCAACTGGTACTATTCCGTAAAGGCCAATATTCGGACACAATTTTCTAACGGGTATAAATATCCTGATCGGGAAACACCGATTTCAAGATTTATGGCCCCAGGATATCTATTCGTGGGTGTGGGTACTTCCTACCTTCCCCCAAAGGACAAATTCAACCTTTATATTTCCCCAGCTACCATGAAATCCACTTTTGTTTTGGACGAAACCTTGTCCAATCAAGGAGCGTTTGGTGTGGAAGAAGGTAAAAATGTTTTTTTGGAGCTGGGTTTTCTGGTAACCAACACATGGGAAACCGAAATTGCGAACAATGTTTTGATGAGCCATCGGCTGAGTCTCTACACCGACTATATACGCAGCTTCGGGAACATTGATGTGGACTGGGAACTCAACTTTAATCTAAAGGTGAACGACTTTTTGAACGCCAGTATAGGAACGCACATCATTTTTGATGATGACATCAAATTCGACGAGGAAATAGCAGAGGACGGAACGATAATCAATCCCGGCGTAGCCAAAATTCAGTTCAAGCAGCTGTTGGGGGTTGGTCTCCTCTACTCGTTCTAGATTGTCCTTCCCGTCAACTTATCATGGATGTGGACTGCGGCACTGTCTGAAAGACTTGCCACAAAACAACTGGTGTCCAATAATATTTTATAGACTGATGCATCCGGGTTCCTATAGTTTTCCGGCAGGCTTCTTATCAGCAATCGATCGTAATTGGTATCGTCGCCCTGTTTTACATTGATCAGTGCCGATGTGTACATATCCAGCAGGTCCGAGATGATTCGATATCCCGCCAATTCCTTGTCCACAACCTCCGTGGATTGATAGATCTTCTCCACGCTCAATTTAATGATATCCCCTACCTGCGCCTTATATTTTCCTTTGTCCAGCAAGGAAACGTCAAACTCCCCTTTTAAGATTTTATCTTCGTTGCCCACAAAAATATCCACCGCGTCCCCGATCAAGGTATTAATCGCAAGTGCCCGCAAATAGCTCAGTCGGTCGCTGGAAGTGGTCATGGCATTGTATTTTTTGGTATTGATGCTGTCCTTCACCAAGTTGATCAAATATTCCAGCGCATATTCCTCTGGAATGAGGCCTAGGTTGATCCCATCCTCAAAATCTATGATGGTATAGCAAATATCATCGGCCGCTTCCACCAAATAGGTGAGCGGGTGCCTTAAAAAACCTGTTTCTGGGTGATTCGGATTGGGCAACAGTCCTATTTCCTCTATAAGTTCATAGAAAAACGCCTTCTCCGATTGAAAAAAGCCAAACTTTTTATCCGCAATGTTCTTGGAGGGCTTTTTGGGCAGTGACCCCTTGGGATATTTAATAAAGGCTCCCAAGGTAGCATAGCTCAACCGCAGACCTCCCGGCACCCCGGCCTTGGATTCCGTCAACAACTTAAAACCATTGGCATTTCCTTCAAAATCGATTAGATCTTGATATTCTGCGGGACGCAAAACATCTTCATACCGTCTTCCGTTTCCCTGCCTAAAGTAGTTCCCTATCGCTTTTTCCCCGCTATGCCCAAAGGGAGGATTGCCAATATCGTGGGCCAAAGCGGCAGCGGCCACAATGGCGCCAAAATCATTGAAATGGTGCCCATGTACTTCGGACAAAAACGGATACTTGGACAAAATCTGTTGGCCGGCAATGCGTCCTAAGCTCCTCCCTACCACCGAAACCTCCAGACTATGGGTTAACCGTGTGTGCACAAAATTTTTCTGTGAGCCCACAGCAATGGGCATAGGGAATACCTGTGTCTTATCCTGTAAACTTCTAAAGGCCGAGGAAAAAATAATACGGTCGTAATCTACCTCGAACCCTAGCCGGGTCTCGTTTTGTTCTTTTCTCAATCGTTTTCCCGTATCCCCTTGACGTTTTAAAGAGAGTAACTGCTCCCAGTTCATTGGCCATTGATTTGTAGCGAAGATATATCAAAAGATAAATCTATGTCCAATGCAAGTAAAATATTGATATTTTTGAGGATAGATTTGGTAACATTTTGTTAACCTTATTGCGAATTTATAATGGCATTTTTGTCATATTTCTGAAAGAATGGGGGAGAACATCTATATTTTCATGGTGGTTGCACTTGGTATTTTGGCCATAACCGATTTGGTAGTGGGCGTTAGCAATGATGCAGTCAACTTTTTAAACTCGGCAATCGGCTCCAAAGCCCTGTCCTTCAAGACCATTATGGTCGTCGCAAGCGTAGGGATCGCATTCGGGGCAATGTCTTCAAGCGGAATGATGGAAGTGGCCCGAAAGGGTATTTTTAATCCCGGTGAATTCGTGTTCGAGGAAATCATGTTCATTTTTATGGCCGTTATGATCACGGACATCCTTCTTTTGGACTTTTTCAACACCTTGGGCATGCCTACATCGACCACGGTATCCATAGTTTTTGAACTTTTGGGGGCATCGGTTGCCATTTCCATGCTCAAAATCGCCGACGCGCCCGACACCGGGTTTTCAGATTTGGCCACCTACATCAATACCGATAAGGCCGCAGAGATCATCTTTGGGATTCTGTTGTCCGTATTCATAGCATTTTCCATTGGGGCATTGGTCCAATTTGTTTCCAGGGCCTTGATTTCTTTTAACTTTAAAAAGAAGTCCAAATGGGTAGAGTCTGTTTTTGGTGGCTTGGCCATTACCGCCATTGTTTATTTTATTTTGGTAAAAGGACTCAAGAGCGCCGCTCTTTTTGACGGTCTTATCTCCGAATTCGTGGCTGATGAGCCCACTATATTTTTGATAGGAAACTTCATATTCTGGACCATCGCTTCCTATTGCTTGGCCAGTTTCTTTAAAAGAAACATTTACAAGCTGGTGATAGGTTTTGGAACCTTTGCACTTGCCATGGCCTTTGCAGGTAACGACCTTGTGAACTTTATCGGAGTTCCCATCGCAGCCTTGCAATCGTATCAAGATTGGCAGGCATCGGGAATAGCAGCGGGCGAGTTCAACATGCAAGGTTTGGCCGCGGCCGTACAAACACCGACCATGTTGCTGCTCCTATCCGGGGCTGTAATGGTAATCACGCTCTGGTTCTCGTCCAAAGCCAAGGGAGTTGTAAAAACAAGTGTGGATCTTGCCAGACAAGATGAGGGAGATGAGCGTTTTCAGCCCAACTACCTGTCCCGGCAAATTGTAAAGTTCAGCATAGTAGCATTCGACAATCTTTCCAAAGTAGTGCCGGATGCTGTAAAAGCCAGAATAGACAAGCAGTTTGTATTGCCACAAACCTATGTTCCAAAGAGCAAGACCCAAGAGCTGCCCGCATTTGACCTCGTCAGGGCTTCTGTAAACCTGATGGTGGCCAGTGTATTGATATCCATTGCCACATCCATGAAATTACCACTTTCCACAACCTATGTGACCTTTATGGTCGCGATGGGTTCATCCTTGGCCGATAGGGCTTGGGGCTCGGAAAGTGCCGTGTACCGTGTTGCCGGGGTATTGAATGTGATCGGTGGCTGGTTCTTTACGGCCTTAAGTGCCTTCATGGCCGCCGCTATAATTGCCTACCTATTGTTTATCGGGAAATTTGTCTCGTTGGTATTGATGTTGCTTGTGGCAGCCGCAATTTTGCTGCGCAACTACATTTCCCACAACAAAAAGACCAAGGAAATAAGGGCAGAAGATAGTTTAAGAAGGGCGGAGAGCAGTTCCATCCAAGGCGTTATCGAGGAGAGCGCCACGAATATTGCCAACGTGGTCAAGCGTAGCAATCGAATTTATTCCAACTGTATACAAGGGTTGTCCAAGCATGATCTTGACTTCTTGAAAAAGAACAAGAAGCAAAGCAAAAAACTGGCTACAGAGATTGAAGGACTACGAAACGATACGTTCTACTTTATAAAAAACCTGGACGAGGCCCATGTAGGAGCCAGTAATTTCTACATCAATATTATGGGCCACCTCACGGATATGTCCCAGTCTTTGGAATATATAGGAAAGGTGAGCTACAACCATGTGAACAATAATCACAAAAAATTAAAGTACAACCAAATCAAGGAACTCAAGGAAATTGATGCTTCTTTGGAAAAGGTGTTCAACAGGACCCAAAAAGCCTTTGAAGAACGTTCTTTTGAACAGATAGGTACGGTTTTAAAGTCCAAGGACAAACTGTACGACATGGTTTCCCAAAAAATAAGCCAACAGGTCTCCCGCACAAGAACAGAGGAATCCAGTCCCAAGAATACCACACTTTATTTCTCGCTTTTACTGGAAAGCAAAGATTTGATTACGGCCATGATGAACCTTTTGGAACAATATTATGCGGAACACGACAGTTCCGTTGCCCCGGCCACCATCGAAAAGAAATAAAAAAGGGTATCTTTCATATTCAATCAACATCTTTGATATGATCAGATATTCATTTCTCCTACTATTGGGCTGTTTGTCCCTTGCGTCCATGAGGGCACAATCCCTCACCGCTAATGAAGTTTTGCAAAAGGCCATTGCTTTTCATGACCCGAATGGTAATTGGGAAAATTTAAAGGCCACATTCCAGGTTGTCATGGAAACCCCTGAGCGTCCCGAACGGACAAGCACAATTACCCTGGATTTCCCGAAACAGAAGTTTCAATTGGCCGTGGAGCAGGACGGCACTTCATATACTTATGCATTTGATGGGGATTCCTGTGAAATAAGCCTGAACGGGAGCAAGGATTTTTCTAAGGAACAAGCGGAAAAATTCCGATTGACCTGTGAACGTGGTCGCTTCATGAAAGATTACTACACCTATCTGTACGGGCTTCCCATGAAATTGAAAGACCCTGGCACCCATTTGGACCCAAAAGTCCAAAAAAAGATCTTCAAGGGCTCTGAATATTTGGTACTGAAGGTTTCCTACGATGCCGAAGTGGGTACCGATACATGGTACTTTTATTTTAACCCGAAAACCTATGCGCTGGAAGTCTATCAATTTTATCATGACGAAGACAAAAATGATGGGGAGTATATCCTTTTGGAAGGAATGGAGGAAATCAAAGGTATCAAAATGCCAAAAACAAGAGCTTGGTACCTGAACAAGGATGATAAATATCTCGGTACGGATACGTTGAAAAAGGTCTGAAGATTGAAGATTTTTATCGGTAGAAATTCATCTCGTCCATATACTTATAGACCGAAAATGGAAGCAATGGTCGGATATTTTTACCCGCTTTGTGTGCCTTACGGATAAACGTCGATGATATTTCCATAATCGGCGCATCAACTTTTGTGATCTTTGGGTGCCCTTTAAATTGATGCTCTATCTTACCATCCGAAATTCTTGGGTACACATGGATCGAGTAACTTTCCAAGATGGCCTCGTAGTTTTTCCATTTATGGAAACTCTTTAGGTTGTCCTCCCCCATTATCAGCGAAAACTGATGGTCCTCGCCGTACCGATCATCCAAATGGACAAGCGTATTGGAAGTATAGTTGGGCTGTGGAAGGTCAAATTCTATTTTACTCGGTTTTAGCTTGGGATATTCCTGTACCGCCTCATATACCATTTGGTAGCGATGGTGATCGTCCAAAAGCGATTGTTTTGTCTTAAAGGGACTTTGTGGGGTGATAACGAACCAAACCTCATCCAAGTCAGAAAACTCCACCAAATGGTTCGCTATGACCAAGTGGCCAATATGTATGGGGTTGAAGGTCCCAAAAAAGAGGCCTACCTTTTTCATGTTAGTCCTTTTTCTCCTCGGATGAACTGGCCCCGATAAAATCTGCAACCAATTTGTGGGCTTCTTTTAGGGCGATATCGAGATCGTAATTCTTTATGACCTTGTCAAACTGTGGCGCCGTGGCCAATTCCACGGATGCCTTTGCTATTCTCATGTTTATTTTGTCATCGCTCTCGGTACTTCTCTTTTTGAGCCTGATCTTAAGCTCGTCCACGCTCGGTGGCTTTACAAAAACTGCCAAAGTTTTTTCCGGAAATTTCTTTTTAATACGTAGCCCTCCAGAAACATCGATGTCAAAAATGACATTTTTGCCTTCCGCCCATAGTCGCTCCACTTCACTTTTTAAGGTACCATAAAAATTGTCCCGATACACTTCTTCCCATTCCAGAAAATCTCCATCCTTTATGTGTCTTTTAAATTGGGAAACGGACATAAAATGATAGTTGACACCGTTTTTTTCCTTGCCCCTTCTTGGACGTGATGTAGCCGATATGGAAAAGGCCAAATTCAGTTCTGGCTGATCCAGCAAATACTTTACTATCGTGGTTTTTCCGCTGCCCGAAGGTGCAGAGAAAATTATGAGTTTACCGCCTTCAGTCATAACACATTGAGCATTTGTTCCTTGATTTTTTCCAATTCGTCCTTCATCTGCACCACCAGTTGTTGCATGGGTGCATAGTTGGCCTTGGAGCCTATGGTATTGATTTCCCGTCCTATTTCCTGAGAAATAAAGCCCAGCTTTTTCCCATTGGAATCATCGGAGTTTAAGGTCGATTCAAAATATTTGAGGTGGTTGGCCAAACGTACTTTTTCTTCGGTAATGTCGTACTTCTCCAAGTAGTATATCAGTTCTTGCTCGAACCGGTTGGCATCCAGTTCTACCTTTAGGTCGGCGACCGCTTTTTCCAAACGTTCCCTGACCGTTCCCAAACGCTCCGGGTCCATAGCTTTTACCGCCTCCAAAAGTTCGTTCAAGTTTTTAAGTCTTTCCACAAAATCCTCTTCCAAAACCTTCCCTTCTTCATTTCGGAACTCTACAATTTTTGAAAGAGCTTCCTCCATGGCATCGGTTATGGCCCTGTATTCCTCTTCGTCAATATCGTCCTTATCTGTTTTGAGGGTGTCCGGCATTCGCAAGGCCATTTCAAGCAACTTCAGGTCATCCCCCTTGGCAATTCCGGCCAGTTGTTCCATATACTTTTTGACCACGCCGGTATTCACTTCTGCCGTGGTTTCCTCTCCGGTTATCTCCACATACAGACCAAAATCCACCTTGCCCCTTACCAATACATTGGCTATCATTTTGCGCAATTCCAGTTCTTTTTCCCTGTAGAATTGCGGAAGCCTGGCGTTAATGTCCAAGCTCTTGCTGTTGAGCGATTTCAATTCTATGGTGATTTTTTTGGATGGAAGCTGTACTACGTGCTTCCCAAAGCCTGTCATGGATTGGATCATATGGATATGATAAATTTTGCCAAAGGTAACCAAAATAGGTTTTTCATAGCCTAGCGATTATTGTTTGAGAAAGAAAGGGAGCTATTCCAGCTCCCTTACCCAAATGTTCCTATAACTTACCCTGCTGTTGTCCCCATGATCCTGTAGTCTCAAGGGACCTTTCCCGTGTGGTGGGTTCTTGGGCCACCCGATGTACGGTGTGGTACCCTTGATTTCCACATGATCTTGGATCAAGACCCCATTATGGATAACGGTAAGGGTCCCGGATTTTACTTTTTGTCCTTTTTCAAATTCGGGTGCATGGTATATAATATCGTACGTGTTCCATTCCCCGGTGGGCACGGAGGCCATGGCCAAGGGCACATGTTGTTTGTAAATGGATCCTACCTGACCGTTCACATACGTGTCATTGTCATTGTTATCCAATACCTGTACTTCGTACAGACCGTTCAAGAACACTCCACTATTGGCCCGATGTTGTCCTTCTTGCTGCACTTCTGCGGGTGACTTCCATTCAATATGCAGTTGGACGCTTCCAAAATTCTGTTTGGTCTGGATATCACCGGTCCTGTTTTTCACGGTCATGCTACCATCCTTGTTCAAGGTCCATTTGGCGGCTGTGCTATCCGCCGAACTGATCCATTTGTCCAAAGATGTACCATCGAACAGCACAATCGCGTCGCTTGGCGGTGCTCCATTTTCGCCCGGGATAACTCTTGGCGGCACGGGTTCATAAAATTCGGTTTGCTCGGGCTTTGTTGGCTCTACTTCTTGGGCAGACACATATCCTACAAAAAGCAGGGACAAAGCCAGTAGTTTGCTAGTTAATTTTGACATGCTACAATTCTTTAATCTTTATATTTCTGAAGGCCACTTTGTTCCCATGATCTTGGAGGCCGATCTTACCAGTTTTAAAAGCGCCAAAATCTTCCCAATCCGCAAACTTGGAATTGGCGACCAGTTCTTCCCATTCCGGACCTTGGACCGGAAATTCAACGATTTTTGTTCCGTTCAAAATCACATGGCCTTGATTAGTCTTATGATTGATCATCAATTCCACCGAATTCCATTCGCCTGCGGGCTTTACCACATTCTCGGAAGGTGGTATAATATCGTACAGCGCTCCTGCCAAACGATCTTCACCGTTTTTGGCGTCCGGGTGGCGTTCATCGTCCAACACCTGGATTTCGGGTCCCGTTAGAAAGGGCTGTCCATATTTTTCATCTTCTTTTACTCCCCAAAAGAAACCACTGTTCCCCCCTTCTGCTATGTTCCATTCCATAGTGAGCACAAAATCAGTAAACTCTTCGTCGGTCACCAAGTTGTAATTGGCTCCTTCGGGTCTTTCCTCGGGCGGATATAGTACCATGGCGCCATCTTCCAATTTCCATGGCTCGGTGACCTCCCCATCGTTGTACATGTGCCATCCATCAAAAGAGGTTCCATCAAACAAGGTGGTCCACTCGGATTCTTGTTCTTGGACGACCTCGGTCATCTCTTCCGTTATTTCTTCCTTGTTCTCTTTGGTTTTTTCTTTGCAGGCAACTGCCAAGAGAATTACTGCAAACAATAATGGCTTTCTCATAGTCCTAAGATATTTTTAAGTTTTTCTGTATCAACATCTGCTCCCGCAAAATCATCGAAAGTCTTTGTGGTAGCTTCTATAATATGGTCCTGAATAAATTTGGCGCCTTCGCGAGCTCCCTGTTCCGGACTTTTAATGCAGCACTCCCACTCCATTACGGCCCAAACATCGCATCCGTACTGAGTCAATTTTGAGAAAATGGTCTTAAAGTCGATTTGGCCATCTCCCAAGGAACGGTATCTCCCCGCTCTATTTCCCCAATCATTATATCCGCCGAAGGCTCCTTTCTTTCCTGTTGGATTGAACTCGGAATCCTTTACATGGAAGGATTTGATGAACTCATGGTAGTGATCGATGTAGGCAATGTAATCCAACTGTTGCAATACAAAGTGACTGGGGTCGTACAAAATATTTACCCTTTTGTGATTGCCCGTTGCTTCCAAAAATCTTTCGAAGGTGTCGCCATCGTGAAGGTCTTCACCGGGGTGGATCTCGTAGCACACATCAACACCTTGTTCATCATAATGGTTCAAAATGGGCATCCATCTTTTGGCCAGTTCTTCAAAACCCATTTCCACAAGTCCCGCTGGTCTTTGTGGCCAAGGGTGCGCTGTGTGCCAAAGCAATGATCCCGAAAAAGTGGCGTGTGCCTTGAGCCCTAGCCTTCTACTTGCCGTAGCGGCCTTTTTTACGGTTTCAATGGCCCACTGGGTACGTTCCTTTGGTTTTCCGTGCAAGGCTTCCGGCGCAAAATTATCGAACATGATATCGTACGCTGGGTGCACGGCTACCAATTGCCCTTGTAGGTGGGTCGATAGTTCGGTGATTTCCAAACCGTAAGAGTTGATTTTTCCTTTTAGCTCGTCGCAGTAATCTTGGCTTTCGGCTGCTTTGTCCAAATCTATGAGAAACGATTCCCATGTAGGAATCTGAATTCCTTTGTATCCCAAATCGGATGCCCATTTGCAAAGTCCGTCCAGGGAATTGAACGGGGGTTGACTGTCCACAAATTGGGCTAAAAATACGGCCGGTCCTTTAATTGTCTTCATTGAATTTAATTTTAAGAAATTAGGAAATCCCAGTTAAATTGGGATTTATCTTCTATATTTAAGAAAAAAACTATGCTATTTTTAGGTCTCATGTAGTAAGACATAAATATAGGGATTCGTTAACAATTTATATAGCTTAGCGTTTTTTTTTAAACACTGCTTATGGAAAATGCTTCTGCCCGTAATCTTTGGGGCGATTTTTTGGATGCCCATTTGGAATTTGCTTCTGAGGATGCACCCAAAGTCGTTCATTTTTGTGACAATGAAAAGGACGCAAATTTGTGTGCGGATCTTGTATGCAAAGAAACCAAAAGAGCTACCAGTCATTCCTTAAAAGGACTGCAACTACGCAATGAACCTTTGCCCAAGATCGGGGATTTTTATGTGGTCACGGATTGGCAAGGAAATGCCAAGTGTATTATCCGGACCACTGCGGTAAAATTGATTCCTTATTTTAGTATTCGGGAGGAGCATGCGCGTTTGGAGGGCGAGGGCGACAAGAGTCTTGCCCATTGGAAACAAACGCATTGGGACTACTATACCCGAGAACTTTCCAAACTAGGCGCCAAACCCACCGAGAGTATGATCATTGTTTTTGAGCAATTTGAAATGCTTTACAAAAAATAATGGCCGCCAATAGGCAGCCATCATTTCTTATTTCGGGATTTTGGATCAATCCATATCTATCCAAATGTTACCTTGCTTGTGCGATGCTACCGTACTTTCTATAAAGTTGAGCCCGCGGACCCCATCCAACATGGTCGGGAATTCCCCGCTATTGTATTCTTCGCCACGAATGGCCTTGGCTGCTCCCAAATAGATGTTGGCCATCGCATCAAAAATACCCTCTGGATGCCCTGGGGGCAATTTAGTGCCGTCCAAACTCAATTTTGAATTATATTCATGGCCCGGTTTGTACACCTGTAATGGCTCTGGATCGTTCAATTTGTAGAGATAGTTCGGGTTTTCCTGCTCCCACTTCAGACCTCCTTTTTCTCCATAAATGGCAATGGTAAGGTTGTTTTCTTCTCCTGTGGCCACTTGACTTGCCCTTATGACTCCTTTTACATTTTTATCCAAACGGATGAGGGCGGTACCGTCCATATCCATCACGTTGTCGTCGTACATGTAATTAAAATCACAGAGCAACGATTGCACTTGCAGGCCTGTCGTAAACTCGATCATGTTAAAAGCGTGTACGCCGATATCGCCCATACAAGAACTGATTCCCGCCTTTTTGGGATCTAGTCTCCAAACGGTTGCTCTTTTTTCTTTGTCGTGAATCACAGGATTCATCCAACCTTGATAGTACTGGGCGTCTACTTTATGTACTTTTCCTATAACCCCATCTTTGATCATTTCCCTCATTTGGCGAACCATTGGATAACCTGTATAGGTATGGGTTACCGCAAAGACGGTTCCTGCCTTTTTTAAGGTTTCCTGTAAAATCTTCGCCTCTTCATAGGTAGTGGTCATCGGTTTTTCGCAGATGACGTGAAAACCATTGTCCAACAGTTTTTTTGCCATTGGGAAATGTAGAAAGTTTGGCGTAAGAATGGAACACACCTGAATACGTTCATCTTCAGGAAGCTTCATCTCCTCTTCTACCAAAGTTTCAAAATCCTTGTATATACGGTTCGTGGGAATATCAATTTCTTTGGCGAAGGCTATACTTTCCTCATGGTCTGGATTGAATACAGCTCCTACTATTTCATAATTGTCGTTGATGAAAGAGGCGACTCTGTGCAATACCCCAATAAGGGAATCGCCACCTCCTCCAAGAATTCCAAGTCTAATCTTTTTTGGCATTTTCTATTATTTATTTTTGATTATACAACTTCTTCAGCACCATGGCCCTGTGGCACTCTTCTTTCTTCCAGTTTCTTTCGGAAGAGGAACAGTATGGCAAACAAAACAGCAACTGCCAGTGGGAAGAACATCATTTTTCCCAAAGTTGCCTTACCTGCCGTAAGCTCCGCTACCTGATCCGTAAGTCCAGAGGAAACGGCTGTTTCCTTGGCACTGTCCAACCATCCGCCGATCACAGGTTGCCAAATGGATGTGGAAAACATTCCTGCTCCCCCGACCAGTGACATGCCCAAAGCACCGGTTCTTGGAAGGTACTCCGAGGTAAAACCGATCATGGTTGGCCAAAAATAACAAACTCCCAAAGCAAAAAGAATGGCTGCAAGATAGATCATAGACCCTTCTGCAATGCTCATACTGTACACTGCTGCCGTTGTGATCACGGCGGACATTAACAGCACACCAATTGGATTGATCCTATGCACTATGGGTCCTGCAAAATATCGGCCAATGGCCATTATCCCGGTCACCATGGCCAATACCAGCATAGGGCTGGCCCCTGAATTGCCCAGGATACGCTCTACCCACTGCTGTGGGCCAAATTCAGAAATGGCGGTAAGCGTCATACAGATCATGATAAAGATGAACAACGGGTCTGCAAGACCTTTGATGTTCTTGGTGGTATCTGTTTCGATATGCTCGCTTTCTGGAAATTTCTGCTTGAAGAACATGTACCCATAAATAAAGGTAGGTATCAACATTACGCCGATCTGCAATTGCCATCCCATTCCGAAATCCGTCATGAATTTGGAGATAAGCGAACCGATCACGATTCCACCGGGGAACCAAACGTGGAACTTGTTCAGCATAGCAGTACGGTTCTTGGTGTACATATCCGCGATCATAGGGTTACAAGCTGCCTCTACAGAGCCATTGGCAAATCCGATAAAGAAGGTAGATATGATCAATGTCCAGAAGCCGCCGGCAACAATGGTGAGTACCAAACCAAGGAGGTGACAGATGAATGCCACAACCATTAATTTACGTGCCCCTATCTTATTGTACAGAAGTCCCCCAAAGATCATGGCCAACGGAAACCCAAAAAATGCCATACTGTTTATCCAACCCAACTGTTGATTGGAAAGTTCAAATTCTTCCCCTAACTGGGTCAATATTCCCGCCCTAATGGCAAAGGTCATGGAAGTAACGACAAGCGATATACAAGCCGCTATAAAAAGCTGGTTTTTGTTTACATTTTTCATGTTTGTATTAGTTGAATTTTGGTTGTGTTAAAATTTTCCAGTTCGTTTTTATGCTAAATCCTTTATGTTTTATATTCCACTTTTTCATCCTTAAATATAAGTGCGAACAATATGAAAACCACTGCTGCAAATCCTGCAGGGTACATCCATATTTCATCCCATGCATGGGTTCCGCCCTCCATGGTCAGGGCATCCGTTATTTGTCCTGCAATGCCAAAACCAATGAGCATCCCGACCCCATATGTTGCCAAGGTGATCAACCCTTGCGCGGCACTTTTATATTTTTCCCCTGCTTTGGTATCGGTATAAATTTGACCCGATACAAAGAAGAAGTCATAACAAATCCCGTGCAACGCTATTCCTATGATCAACATAAAGGACAGCTCGTCCGCATTGCCATAGGCAAACAATAGATAGCGAACGGTCCATGCCAACATTCCGACCAATATAGTTTTTTTAAATCCAAACTTGGTAAAAAAGAACGGCAGTGCAAGGATAAACAATGCTTCCGACACTTGGCCTATCGCCATTTTCCCGGTTGGGTTGGCAAGTCCTATTTCGGCCAGGAACGGATTGGCGTTCTGATAGTAGAACGCCAGTGGTATGCAAATCAAAACGGAAGATATAAAGAATACCAAAAAGTTCTTGTTTTTTAGGAGCTTCAATGCATCCAGCCCTAACATATCGGAAATTGTCACCTTCTCATTTTTGTCAATCGTCGGAGGGGTCTTTGGCAACGTAAAACTAAAAAGTCCCAGAACTGCCGAGGCTGCACCAGCCATTAAAAATGTGTTCTTCAGCATACCCTCTTTTAGACTTTCGGGCGAATCCCAAACGAATAAGTAACTGATTACAAGCCCTGCCACGATCCACCCTATGGTTCCGAACACGCGAATATTGGAAAACTCCTTGGCGGGATCTTTCATTTGCTTGAACGATATGGAGTTCACCAAGGCCAATGTGGGCATATACAAAATCATATATCCCAAAACGTAGGGATAGAACACCGTAAAATCTGTTGTTTGGTACATTTGGTACATTAAAAATGCACCGATGAGGTGCAGTATGCCCAAAATCCGTTCGGCATTAAAATATCTGTCCGCAATCAGCCCTATTATGAACGGAGCGATAATAGCTCCCCACGATTGTGTGGAGAACGCCATGGAAGACTGGCCGGCCGTTGCTTGCAGGTTATTGCCCAAAAATGTTCCCAAGGTAACAAACCATCCTCCCCAGATAAAAAACTCGAGGAACATCATAAAGGATAGTTGGAATTTGGTCTTGATCGTCATGTGAGGTTTTGGTTAATCGTGTACTATCTTTTGTAATGTACATAGTCCAGCGGTCGGGGTGCTATTCCGGAGTTTCGCAACTCCACCATAATTTGCCCGCGATGGTGCGTGGAATGGTTGATAATATGAAACAAAATGTCCTTTAATTGATTTGAGAAATTGTTTCCTTGACTATTCACGTACTCCACACGTTCTTCAAAAGTATCCGAATTGGAAACAATTTCAAAGGACGTTCGCTGGTTTTCGTAATGGATATCCTCCCATTGACTTAAAGGGTGCACGTCCCATACACCAAACTCCGTTGGCTCGCCCAGAATTCTTTGGTTCCAAATGTGATGGGCGTTGAGTATGTGACTAAAAAGTCCAATGCAGTTGTCCGGAACGTTTTCCAGGCCACTGCATTGTTCAATCATATTTTTGTTACAATAAAAATTGTAATCGAAGAGTTGGTGCAAAAATCCCTTCATCTATCCATCATTATTATTGCTTAAATGCTACTCCAATACTTTTTCCAAGAGTTGTTTTGTCGCCAATATGCCTTCTTCCTCACTTAGTTCGGAACCTTCATATTCCACGCCAACAAATCCTTCGTACCCAGATTCGAGAACAATATCCATCATTTTTGGGTAGTCTATAACAGTCTCGTACCCTTCTTCGTTAAAGTTGTATGATTTTGCGCTTACTCCCTTGGCGTATGGCATCAATTCCTTTACACCTTTATACTTGTCATATTCTTCCAAACATTTGGAAGAATAATAATCACCTGCTTCTCTTTTGATGCAAAAATTACCAAAATCTGGCAAGGTACCGCAATTGTCCATTCCCACTTTTTCCATCACCTCGGCCAACATTTCTGCATTGGAAGATGGTCCTCCATGGTTTTCCACAATGATATTGATGTTTTTGTCCTTGGCGTATGTGGCCAATTGGGTAAGTCCCGCTACGGAAGCAGGCATCCACACCTCGGGGTCCATGCTACCATTAAGGTTCACGCGAATGGAGTGACAGCCCAACGCTGCGGCAGCATCCACCCACTTGTAATGGTTCTCCACGGCTTCTTTTCTTTTTGCCTCATCAGGAACAGCAATATCTCCTTGACCATCCACCATGATCAGAAGATTTTTTAAACCATATTTTTCACTTTCTGCCTTGCTTTTTTCCACCCAGCTGTTCATGGCCTCTTCCGAAAAATCAGCCGCCTGCAATTCCTTATAATAAAGAGCGCTTACATATTCCAAGCCTTTAAAGCCCCATTCGTTTGCTTTTTCCGCAAAAGTGTACGGATCGGTTCCTTCTTCCAAAATCATTTTATGAATGGACCATTGTGCCAGTGAAAGTTTAATTTCCGGACCGGGCTCCTCTTGGACCATGGCCTCGGTCGTTTCTTCGGTAGACTCCTTTTTTGGACTCTGTTTACAGGAATAAAATCCCAAAAAAGCCACCGCAATCAAGGTGACAATACTTTTCTGTGCTAAACTACTTCTGCTCATATTTTTACGTTAGTTAATTTCGTGCGGAATCCAAAAACTACAACGTTATAGTGCTGAATTCTCAATAAACATAGGGATTAAATGTAGAAAATTAATTTAATAATTAATACATTTAGCAAATAAACAATCCGAATAAATGAGTAAATTTTATTACAATCAGGAGCAGGATTCCTATGATGCCATAGTGGTTGGCACGGGAATCAGCGGTGGTTGGGCTGCAAAAGAGTTGTGCGAAAACGGCCTCAAGACCTTGGTCTTGGAACGTGGACCCATGGTGAAACACCGTGAAGATTACCCAACAGCCAATATGGATGATTGGGATTTTCCTCATGCAGGGGCAGCTACCCGAGAAGACATCAAACAGCAGGAGAAACAGTCAAGGACCGGTTACACCACTGGAGCCGCATCCAAGCATTGGTTCGTGAACGATTTGATACATCCTTATAACGAGACCAAACGTTTCGACTGGATGAGGGGATACCATGTAGGTGGACGTTCCATTATGTGGGGACGCCATAGCTATCGCTGGAGCGATATCGATTTTTCAGCAAATAAAAACGAGGGCATTGCCGTGGATTGGCCAGTGCGCTATAAAGATATTGCCCCTTGGTACGATAAAGTGGAGAGCTACATCGGGGTTTCCGGGGAAAATCTGGGACTTCCACAATTGCCCGATGGACAGTTTGAACCTATGATGGAACTGAACTGCGTGGAAGGGCATGTGCGTGATAAAGTTGCCGAACATTTTGGCGGACGTGTCATAACCGCAGGAAGGGTTGCACACATCAACAGTGATAAGAAGTTTGAGGGCGATGGACGTGTTCGTTGCCAATTTAGAAACCGTTGTATTAGAGGATGTCCTTTCGGAGCATACTTTAGTAGCGTTTCTTCCACATTGCCCGCTGCCGAAGCTACAGGTAACATGACGCTTCGACCAGACTCCATTGTACACGAAGTCATTTATGATCCTGATACCAAAAAAGCAACAGGTGTCAAGGTAATCGATAGAGAGACCAAAGAAGAGTTCGAATTCAAGGCCAAAGTAATTTTCCTTTGTGCCTCTGCCATTGCATCCACTTCCATTTTAATGCAATCCAAATCGGACAGGTTCCCTAACGGACTTGGAAACGATTCAGGAGAATTGGGCCATAATGTAATGGACCACCATTTCTTGGTAGGTGCTTCAGGTAAGTTTGATGGCTATGAGGACAAATACTACAAGGGTAGAAAACCAAACGGAATCTATGTTCCAAGGTTTAGAAACCTAGGTGGTGATTCCGATATGAAAGATTTTAAACGCGGTTATGGATACCAAGGCGGGGCCAGCAGAGGCAATTATGAAGAATTGATCGCGGAAGCATCGTTCGGAAAAGAATACAAGGATATTATGATGACCCCTGGAGGCTGGACCATGAATATGCTCGCATTTGGTGAAATCCTGCCTTACCACGATAACAAGATGACCTTGGATTACGACAAGAAAGACCAATGGGGACTTCCCACGGTCACTTTCGATGCGGAAATCCGTGAGAACGAGATCAACATGAGAAAGGACATGCAAGATCAAGCGGTTCAAATGCTTGAAAAGGCAGGGGCAAAGGATATTACCCCTTACGACCGACCATATGCCCTTGGACTCGGAATACACGAAATGGGTACTGCCCGCATGGGACGCGACCCAAAGACTTCCGTTGTAAACGGCAACAACCAAGTACACGGATGTGAGAACGTTTATGTAACGGATGGTGCTTTTATGACATCTGCAAGTTGTGTAAACCCATCCTTGACCTATATGGCATTTACTGCAAGGGCTGCCAACCATGCCGCCCAAGAACTTAAAAAAGGAAATATATAATGGAAAGAAGATCAGCACTCAAAAATATGGGGTTGGCCTTCGGTTACGCCGTGGCCACACCAACACTGTTTTCCCTGCTTCAGAGCTGTAAAGGAAAACCTTCCTATGCCGAATGGACGCCAAGTTTCCTTAGCAAAGAGCAAGGTTATGCCTTGGCACAGACGGTGGATGTGATCCTTCCAAAAACAGAGACACCTTCTGCAACGGAAGTCAATGTCCACGTTTTTATTGATGCCTATTTGGACGAAGTGATGCCTTTGGAACAAAGGGATTTTGTTGTTATGAAAATGAACAATTTTTATGACAAGGTCCTTGCCGATTCCAAAAAAGAATCGTTGATGGATATTGAGGCCGAAGACATTGAGCCGGCATTGCGTACCTATCTTAAAAAACGTTCGGACGAGGAAGAGGAAGCACATTCCGAAGCCATCATGAACTATATGGAAGCCATTATGCAAGGTGGCGAAGGCAGTCTGGATGACGACATTGCCCGCTTCTCCTTTGCCAACGATCTTAGGGATTTGGCCACATGGGCCTACAAGGCCTCTGAATATGTTGGGGAGGAAGTATTGGAATATTTGCCCATCCCTGGCGAATATATAGCCTGTGGAGACCTTAACACACTTACCGGCGGAAAGGCCTGGTCCATTTAAGGCTTAATATACGTAAAGACAAAAACCTCCGATATCGGAGGTTTTTTTATATTCCATTTACAAAAATACCCCGGAATGTTCTGTTGTGGGGTGAACTTCTCCGAGGTATTAAATCAATAAACACTATCACACGTACTGAGCAAATCAGCACAAACCAGATGTACTGTTTGTTCGTTCCGAACGGCTTCCATCATCAAAGATTCAGGAACAGCCCTTTAATTTGTTCTTGAAAATACGTAGCAACAAAGATTTAAAATTGAACTCGCATTTTAAAATGTCGACCGAACAAACCGCCACAAAGTTTTTAACACAAACTGTTGAAATCTAGTGCAAGTAAGCAGATACTTATAGGTTTAACATAAAAAGGCCGGGCAGTGAATCACTGCCCGGCCTTACTTTTACGATGAACTGACCACGGTCAAACATTACCAAAGAGTACGGCCTCTTCAATCGAGCCATTGAAACCTTTATCGCTTTAGGTAGTTCCCCCGAAACCTAAAATCAAACCAGCTTCGACAAGACCGAAGATTTAATTGTGCAAGCGGTTTATACAATCAAATGATTGGTTGCTGTGGCCGTACAATTATTGGTAATATAAAATTTTAAAGAACCTATGGTTATTTTTTTGCAACTGCCTTATTCCATTCCGAACCTATTTCGGTGTTACTCTTCTCTAATACTGCAGCAAAAATCAAAGCAGCTATTAAAACAAAGAACAATATTGCGCACTTTCTCATTTTCTGGCTATTTCAATTATCCAATATTTTTGGACTCCCCGAAGATATGTAACAAACGAACGTTACTAAATGCTCTATGTATAAATTGCCCTCTTTTATGTATAATTGGTCTATCGGTTTTTTATGAAAAACAAAGAATTATGGGTCATTTTGATGGCCATGTGGGCTTTTTTCACGTAATTCTGCTTTTTATACCAGTTATACGTACTATATATCCATTAACACATAATTTCATGGCTATATAGAGAATAATTCTAAATTTGGTATAACCTATAATTTTGTATGCTAGAAGCTGTATTAGTTGACGACGAAATCAAGGCACTTCAAAGTTTAAGTTGGGAACTTACCAACCTTAGCGACGAAGTGGACATCATTGCATCCTTTACCGATGCGAGCGAAGCCTTGAGCTATCTGGAACAGAACACTCCGGATTGTTTGTTTTTGGATATAGAGATGCCGGCCATGGACGGTTTTCAGTTCATTAAAAAGCTCAAGAACAAAAACTTTCCCGTGGTCATCACCACTGCATACAACCAATATGCATTGCAAGCTCTTAAGAACGAGGCCATTGATTATCTTTTAAAGCCCATAGATTCCGACGACCTTGAGGAAACCATTTCCAAAATAAAGCGGTTCAACGCCAAAAACCTTACCGTAGAGCGATTGGAAAGGATTCTGCTCAACTTTAATGCAGAGTCCCAATGCAAAAAAATAACCATCAATACCGATGGCAAATTGGTATTCTTGAACAGTGACGATATCCTGTATGCGGAGTCGGACGGCAATTACAGCACCATTTTCTTAAAAGATGGACAAAAAATTCTACTTACCAAAAAACTTAAGGAAGTAAATGCACTCTTACCGGAAAGCAGCTTCTTTAGAATCCACAATTCTTACATTATCAATCTCAACAAGATAAAAGAGTTCCTTAAAACTGACGGATACGTAGTTTTGGAGTCCAATCATAAAATTCCTGTTTCCCGGCAAAAAAAATCCGATTTTTTGGATATGCTATAACCACAATGTTCCCGTGCCTATCGTAAAGTCCCAACAAATCGAAATCCCTTATCGAGTACAAAAGACTACTCCCCTCTTTTTATTGTTGTTTTTATTTTTTGGCGCCCTTAGTGCACAGGAAATACCCGAGGAATTCCAGGAAAAGGCAGAAACACTTGTGAAACTTCAGCCCCAGACCTACGAGCCCTTGGACGAGGAGCTGTCCGAAGAAAAAAGGGATACTGTTTTATTGAGATATTTTGCGACCATTAGCGAAGCAAACGACTATTTTGAGGGTCAGGCCTTTGCCCTTAACCAATTGGGAATGAAATACAGGAACGTTTCCCAATACGAAAAGGCGGTAGCTCTTCATGAAGAAGCTCTGGAAGCATCCGAAAAAGCCAACAACACAGATTTCAAAATTCTTAGCCTGAACATGCTGGGCGTCGTCTATCGGCGTACCGATGCCATTAAGACGGCATTGGACTACCACCAAAAAGCACTTGAGCTTGCTGAGCAGATTGAAAATCCATCCAACCACATCAAAAGAAGTATAAACGTTGCCCTAAACGGAATCGGTAACCTGTATCAAACGCTGGAACAATATGATTTGGCAATTCTCCAGTTCCGAAGGGCCCTCAAACTGGAAGAAGAGCTTGGCAACAAACTTGGACTGGCCATCAACCATCAAAATATTGGCCATTGTCTGGAAGAAAAAGGGGATTTGGAGGCTGCACTCGAAAACTATAGAAAATCCTTGGCCTATAACGAAGAGATTGATTCGGATATTGGTCGACTGATATGCAAGAACAGCCTTGCCCAGATTTACCTTAAACAGGACATGCCCTATCTTGCCCTTGTACTCTTGGAACCACTTATTGACGAATCCAAAAGAATAGGAGACCTTTCCATGGCTTCTGTAATTTACATCAATACGGGTTGGGCGCATACCAAATTGGGCAATTACAAAGAGGCGGAAGACCATATTATGGAAGGACTGCAAATGGCCCAAAACCGTAATATGCCAAGCAATATTCTGTATTCCTATGAGAAATTATCGGAACTGGAGAACAGCAGGGGAGATTTTAAGCAGGCGTATGAATATTACAAGAAAGCGGATGAATATGACAAACAGATATCAAGTGCCACCAACCTAAGGTACATGAACGATATTATTGTCAGGTATGAAAACGACAAAAAGAACAACCAGATCGCCGTACTGGCCAAGGAAAATGAAATCGTTCGCCTAAGGCTGAAGAAAAACCAGACCACATTGTTGGTCAGTGCCCTGATCGTAGGGCTTATCTCCTCCATACTTTACATTCTTTACCGCCAGTACCAAAGTAAGAATGAAAAAAGAGTGCTCACGTTGGAGCAGCAGATGCTCAGGAGCCAAATGAACCCTCACTTTTTGTTCAATTCCCTGAACTCCATCAAGCTCTACATCATCAACAACGAGCAAAAAAATGCGGTACATTACCTCAACAAATTTTCAAAATTGGTCCGAAAAATATTGGAGGCATCTTCACAAAAAGAAATTCCGCTATCGGAAGAATTGGGAACAATGGAGCTCTACATGAACATCGAGAACATCCGCTTTTCCAATGAAATCGATTTTAAAATTGAAGTGGAGGAAGGCATCAACATAGACAATATCAAAATTCCATCGTTGACCTTGCAGCCCTTTCTGGAAAACTCGCTTTGGCATGGCCTATCGCCGAAAGAAGGTGAAAAAAAAGTACAGATCAATGTAAAACATAAGGACAAGGGCCATGTAACCATTGAAATTGTGGACAATGGCGTGGGACGCACCATGGCTGAGGTCAACAAAGAAAACAGGGTGCTAAAGAGAAAATCCCTAGGCATACGCATCACCAAGGAAAGATTGGCGAATTTTGCCAAAGACTACCAAAACAAGTTTGAAGTGGATATTTTGGATTTGTTCGACGAGAACGGCGATCCGAACGGAACCAAAGTAGTCTTGGATATTCCTACGATCTAGTGGATTCCGCCGCTACTTCCTCCAGTTCCTTGTACCAAGCTTTGCCAAACTTTTTGATCAGGGCATCTTTCACGAATTTGTAGATGGGAACTTTTAATTCCTCACCAAGGGCGCAAGCGGGATCACAGATTTCCCATTTGTGATAGTTGACCGCCGTAAACTCGGAATATTCCCGGGTGCGAACCGGGTACAGGTAGCATGAAATTGGTTTTTTCCATTTGGTGGCACCGGCTTCATAAGCGGCCTCTAGCCCACATTTGGCTATGCCCCTGTCCGAAAAAATCACGTAGGCACATTCGTTGTTGTTTACCAAGGGGGTTTCCCACTCACCATCTTCCCCTTTTACAAATACCCCATGTTCCTCAATGGCCTCGACTCCTTCGGGACGCAAAAAGGGTTTTACATCTTCATAAATATTCAACAGCTTGTCCGTTTCGGAGTCCTCCAAAGGAGCTCCGTACTCCCCGCCCACACAACAGGCGCCTTTGCATGCATTTAAATTGCAGACAAAATCGTTTTGTAATATCTCTTCGGACACGATGGTTTTTCCTATCTGGAACATACGAATACCCTAGTTTTTGGACAAAGGTAATCCAAAAGCAAAAAATTGATGATTTCTAAACATTTTATATGATCTAAAAGTATTTTTTACCCGTAAATTTGCCGTCCGAAAAAAATACCGCTATGAATTTTGACTTAAAGGAAATCGCTACCGCAGGAATGATATTGTTTGCCGTTATCGATATTTTAGGTAGTATTCCCATCATAATATCGTTACGCAAAAAGGTTGGGCATGTGCAGTCCGAAAAGGCCTCGATCGTGGCCGCATCCATCATGATAGCCTTTCTGTTTGTTGGCGAAAGTATTCTTACTTTGATCGGCATCGATGTAAACTCGTTTGCAGTTGCGGGGGCTTTCATTATATTTTTCCTCGCCATTGAAATGATTCTTGGGATATCACTTTATAGGGACGACGAGCCAGAAACGGCTTCCATCGTGCCCATCGCGTTCCCACTTATCGCAGGTGCGGGTAGTTTGACCTCCATTTTGTCCCTAAGGGCAGAATACCATGTGGAGAACATTATCGTCGCCATAATTTTAAACGTTATCTTTGTATACATCGTGTTGAAGTCCAGCGCAAAAATTGAGCGGATATTGGGGAAAAACGGGCTCAATATCATCCGAAAGGTGTTCGGTGTGATTCTTATGGCCATTGCCGTAAAATTATTCGCCACCAACATCAATCAGTTGTTGAACCACGGTGTTTAAAATTTTGATATGAACAAGACCCTTGCAATCGTTTTAATAATACTGGCCTTGGGCCTTATTGCCTATAACGTGACTTTGGTGGATTTTGAAAATCCGCTTCAAGGCGATAGTACCATTGCATTGATCAGCATTGTGGCCTCCTTATGTGCCATTGTACTGATCCTGATCTTCATTACTTCAAAAAGGATAGACGAAAAGCTGAAAGATTGAGCTGTTTATTGAACAGTATTCAATGACCCTATTTGGGATTGGTCGATAATCGCCTTGTCCAACGCCTTTACTTTATTGAGCATGGCATCGTGCTCGCCCTTTATCTGAGCTGAAAGATTGGGTGAAAACAATTGCTCGGCTATATTGGCCTTTATAAACGCCTTGATTTTATCCTCGTAGGCATAAAAATCCAACTTTACCTTCCGGTCCAATACAAATTGAATGAACTGATCGAACAAGATATCGTCTACTGTGAATTCATCCAAAAACTGGTTTTGATCATACCCATCGTACATGGTCCTGTCCTTTTCCAAATGCTCAAACACGAATCGGGCGAAGAATTGATAGGTATCCTCCATGCTTTCTATCGCTTCTTCCTGATTGCTCCCGATCGGAACAAAAACATCGGGGATAATACCACCTCCCCCATATACTATTTTACCTTTTGGGGTCACAAATTTTAAAGAGTCTGCAACTTTTATACTATCGGCAGATGTGAGCTCCCCACTGGCATATCGTTCCATGAACCTTTTGTAATAGTCATGGTTGCCATTTTTATAGGATTTTTGAATGGACCGGCCAGTTGGGGTATAATATCTGGACACCGTAAGTCGTACCGCAGACCCATCGCCCAGATCCATTTCCCGTTGCACCAAACCTTTTCCGAACGAACGGCGCCCCACAATGGTGCCGATATCGTTGTCCTGCAATGCACCGGCGATAATCTCACTGGCGGATGCGGAACGTTCATTGATCAGAACGTACACGGGTTTGTTCTCAAAATCGCCTTTACCCGTAGCAAATGCTTTTTTAATCCTTCCTTTCTTGTTTTTTGTGTAAAGAATCAACTTGTCCTCTCCCAAAAACTCATCGGCCAATTTTTCGGCAATACCCAAGTAGCCCCCTGGGTTGTCCCTAAGGTCTAGGGTCAGTTTTTCGGCCCCTCTAAGTTTGAGCTTTCTAAGGGCATCTTTGAACTCATCAAAAGTGGATTCCGCAAAACGGTTGATTTTGATATATCCCATATCGTTCGTCAACATGTAATACGCATCAACACTTCTGATCGGAACCCTATCCCGCACCACCGGAACGTCCATCATCTTGTTCTCGGTCTTCCTAAAGACCTTTAAATTTACCTTGGTTCCTATTTTGCCCTTTAAGGTGGTGACGACATCATCATTCGCAATTCTTTTGCCATAAAGGGTGTCCTTGTCGGCCATCAAGATCCGGTCCCCGGGTTTTATACCACTGATGTAACTTGGACCGTTCTTAATCGTACGTATCACCGTAATGGTGTCCCGGTACATGTAAAAGCTTACCCCAATGCCCGCAAAATCACCTTTCATGCTTTCGGCGACATCCTTCATCTCATCTTTTGGAATATAAACGGAATGAGGGTCCAATTTGCCCAAAATGTTGTTTACGGTAACATCCACAATGCTATCGGTATCCACTTCATCCACATATTCGTAGTCGATATAATCAATAAGACGATTGAGTTTATCTTTTTTGGAATTGGTGGAGAACAACTTCTCCGGGGAGTCGTTAAAATGAAGCTTGCCCCCTATAAAAATACCGAGCGCTACTGCCAAAGCAAGCAATGTGGGCCAAATATATCCTTTAATCTTTTTCATATAGCAATTATGGTTTTAAACCATTTCTTCCAGAACGGGCAGGTGAACTATCTGGACCCCTGCCTTTTCCAGAAACTTAATCCCGGAATCGTCTTTGTAGGCGTTTTGGTATACCACACGTTTTATGCCAGCTTGGTGCACAAGCTTGCTACATTCCCTACATGGCGACAATGTAATGTACAAGGTAGCACCCTCGCAAGACTGTGTGGAAGAGGCTACCTTTAAGATGGCATTGGCCTCTGCATGGAGCACGTACCACTTGGTGTACCCATCCTCATCCTCGCAAAAATTTTCGAATCCGGTAGGTGTTCCGTTATACCCATCGGAAATGATCATTCTATCTTTAACAATAATAGCACCTACCTGTCTCCTTTTGCAGTAAGAGAGTTTGCCCCATTCCTGGGCCATCCTTAAGTAGGCCTTATCATATTTTTCTTGTTTACTCGCCTTCATAAATCCAAAAAACACTGATAATTAAATAAATATACCTGCTTTGGGAAACCCTTACAACCTTATTCGATAAAATTTAACGTAGGTCCTATAAGGGGAACGTAGCAATTAGCAGGGGTATTGTAATGATAATAATCAAAATTGAAGCTGTCGCGATAAAAATGGCTCTTTTAACCTTCAAAAGGTCCAAAATCACATACGCAATGGCCAAAACCATCAAAATAATGGTCACTTGTGACAGCTCTATCCCTGTGGCAAACCCCAATAAGGGAGTTACCTTGTCCTCTTCTTCGGCCATCAGCATCTTAAAGTAGTTTGAAAACCCAAAACCGTGGATCAGTCCAAAGAAAGCGGTGGCCAAAATGTGAAGAAACAATCCCACATCCAAGGATTCTTTGTACACATATGCAAAATTGAAAAGGGCCGTAAGCAATATGGTGACCGGGATCAAAAACTCTATAAGGCCTACATCCACCGTAACAAATTCGAAAGCGGACAATGCCAGTGAGGTACAGTGTGCCACGGTAAAAATAGTGGCCAAAAGCAGTACACGTTTCCAGTTTTTAAAAGTAAAAGGGACGGCCAGGGCACACAAAAACAAAATATGGTCGTAGGCACCAAGATCCAGCACATGGTCGAGTCCCAATTTGATGTAGAACAAAAACTCTTGCATAATTACGTGTTAGGATATTCCTCTTTCCTTCTGTATGGTTTCATAGGCTCTTTGCACCTCTTTGAATTTTTCCTCGGCACCGTTTCTGATGGCCTCGTTTTCGGTGACCACCCGATCGGGATGGTATTTTTTTGCCATTTTGCGATAGGCCTTCTTCACTTCCTCGTCCGTCGCACTCTTTTCAATCTCCAAAATCTTATAGGCAGTGTCCGCTGATTTTACGAACATGGCCATTATACTCTCAAAATCGTGCGCGCCCACTCGCAAATATCCTGCAATTTCCCTTAATTTAAGCACTTCGGCCTGACTTGCCTGTCCATCGGACTGAGCTATCCCGAACAAGAAGTGCAGCATCTGCAACCGTACTTCATATCGTGTTCGCTGCACCATATAACTGCATATGCGTTGGGCGGATATTTCCCTTTTTTTAATGACCTCATTGAAAGTCCTAAAAATGGCGTTGGCCCTTTCCTTGCCGTAGGTGCTCAAAAAATATTGTCGTACATAGTCCAGTTCCCTTTGGCTGACCTGTCCATCAGCTTTTATGATTAAGGAACAGAGCGACAAAAGGTTCAACTCAAAATCTTCCGGGGAAACCGATTGTCTGGTAAAATCCTGAAAAACGGATCTGGACTTTCTTGAGGATCCTCCCAAATTATCCAAAAACGTTCCTACGATAAACCCCAAGATGGCACCGGGAAAACGAAATAAAAAATAGCCGAGAAAGGCGGCCACCCATTTGATCATGCTTACAACTTTAAACCCCAAAGATAGTGGTTTGATAAGTAAACAAAGCTTTAAGCTATGTTAACGGTGATGAAAAAACGTAACAATACCGTATCTTTGTATCCTAATTAAAAATAAGCCTATGTATCCAGAAGAATTGGTAAAACCTATGCGCGAGGACTTGGCCGGTGCCGGGTTTGAAGAACTACATACAAGTGAAGCTGTTAACAATGCTTTGAAAAAAGAAGGAACCACCCTGGTCGTGGTGAACTCGGTTTGTGGTTGTGCCGCGGCAAATGCCAGGCCTGCTGCCAAGTTGAGCTTACAAAACAGCAAAACGCCCAACCATTTGGTCACCGTTTTTGCCGGTGTAGATATGGAAGCTGTGCAAACGGCAAGAAACCATATGGTCCCTTTTCCTCCATCTTCACCAAGCATGGCATTGTTCAAGGACGGCGAATTGGTCCATATGATAGAAAGACACCATATTGAAGGTAGACCTGCCGAACTTATTGCAGAAAACCTGATGGAGGCTTACAACGAATTTTGCTAAAATCAGCAAATAAAATATGTAAGGACCACCCGAATGGGTGGTTTTTTTATTTTTACCAAAACCATTAAAACCTTTTCTGTGTTCAAACTGCTGTCATATCCCCTGACCATCCTTTTCTTCATCCTTTTTGGACTGGTTTTGGTAATTTTTCATCCTATACAATGGGTCTGCCTGAACCTATTTGGATATAATGCCCATAAAAAGAGTGTTTCCGTATTAAATTGGTTCATTATGCGGTGCACCTATGTACTCGGAACCCGTTATACCTTCAACAACAAACAAGATATTCCAACCAATAGGCCACTGATCATCGTTACCAACCACCAGAGCATGTACGATATACCCCCTATTATTTGGTACATGCACAAGTACCATCCCAAATTTGTGAGCAAGATCGAATTGGGCAAGGGCATACCCAGTGTTTCCTATAATTTGAGGCATAGCGGCTCTGCCTTGATCAACAGAAAGGACCCCAAACAGTCCATCGCCGAACTTCAAAAACTGGGGAGGTACATTGAACAGAACAACAGAAGCGCCGTTATTTTTCCAGAAGGTACACGAAGTAGAAACGGTGTGCCAAAACCGTTTAGGACCACAGGGCTTAAAGTTCTGCTGAAGAACGCTCCTTCTGCCCTAATCGTTCCCATTAGTATAAACAACTCATGGAAATTGCTTCGTTATGGAAAGTTTCCCATGGGTCTGGGCTCCCATGTTACGTTTGATGTGCATCCACCCATAGAGAACAATGGCAATGCCGATGAACTTATTGCCCAAGTAGAAGCCCAGATTGTGTCTGGGGTCAATTCCGACCAATGAACGAAGAACTATTGATCGAAAACACCATCTATTTTGTAAAAAATCAGCTTGAGCATGCCGAGGGAGGCCATGATTGGTTCCATATTGAACGGGTTTTCAATACCTCCAGATTGATCCTTAAATACGAAGAGGGAGATAATTTGGTGGTGCAATTGGCAGCACTTCTCCATGATATTGCCGACCCAAAGTTTCATGATGGCGACGAAACCATTGGCCCAGAAAGAGCAAAGACTTTTCTGGAATCCCAATCTGTGAATAAAGAAACCATTGATCATGTGGTGAACATCATCAAGCACATGTCCTTTAAAAACAGCTTGGAAAAGCATGTGGCATTTACATCCAAAGAACTTGAAATTGTACAGGATGCCGACCGATTGGATGCAATAGGTGCCGTGGGCATTGCACGGGCGTTCAACTACGGCGGCTTTAAAAACCGGGAACTGTACAATCCCGATGTTGCCCCAAAGCTCAACATGACCAAGGAGGAGTACAAACATTCCAAAGCGCCGACCATAAATCACTTTTATGAAAAGTTGCTGCTCCTCAAGGATAGAATGAACACCGCAACGGGGAAAAAACTTGCCGAGGCGAGACACCAGTTTATGCTGGACTTTCTTGAACAATTTTATAAGGAGTGGAACGGGGACGAATGATTTTCCCAAGGATTTCTTATCCGCTTTTTGTATCTTGGAAAACACATAAAAATTCAAACAGGATACAATGCAAAGAAGAAAGTTCATCAAAAATGCGGCAGCGGCATCTGCTGCCTTTTCCATAGTTCCAAGTCATGTTTTGGGCAAGGCCCATATTCCCCCGAGCGACACTTTATATGTGGCCGGATTTGGCGTTGGGGGCAGGGGCAACAGCGTAATCAACGGATTGAACAACACCGGAAAGGTAAAGTTTGTGGCATTCTGTGATGTTGATGACCGCCGTGCGCAGCAAACTTATTCCCAATTTCCCGATGTAAAACGATTTAAGGACTATAGAAAAGTCTTTGATGCACATTTGAATGATATTGATGCCATTGCCGTGGCAACTCCGGACCACACGCATGCTACCATTTCGTTGCCTTTTATGCGCGAAAAAAAGCATGCCTATGTAGAAAAGCCTTTGACCCATAATATTTATGAGGCCCGGTTGATGACCAAAACGGCCAAAGAGAATGGCATTGTAACCCAAATGGGGAACCAAGGGGCGTCCAGCGATGGCAGTAGAATTGCACGCGAGTGGGTGGATTCTGGCATCATTGGAAAAGTACACACCATAGATTGTTGGACCAATAGACCAGTATGGCCGCAAGGTGTCCCATTGCCGACAGAAAGAGATCGTATCCCAAAGGGATTGGATTGGGATTTGTGGCTCGGCCCTGCCAAAATGCGCGATTATAACGATGCTTACCTCCCATTTAAGTGGAGAGGATTCTGGGATTTTGGCACCGGGGCATTAGGAGATATGGGCTGTCATATTATGGAAACTCCTTTTAGTGTATTGGACCTGGGATATCCAATTGAAGCTGAAGCAAGCTGCACCACGGTTTGGGTAGACGACTTTGTGGAGGCCGATTACAGCCACTCCTGTCCTCCATCGTCCAAAATACACCTCAAATTTGAACATGAGGACCATGGTGATATCGCATTGAACTGGTATGACGGAGGCATAAAACCAGACCTGCCCGACGAACTTAAAGATGATGAGACCATTGGTGATTCTGGCGGTGGTACCATCATGTATGGGGATAAAGGTATTTTGATATGTGATACCTATTCACAGAACGCAAGATTGCTGCCTTCCGAAATGATGGATCTTTATAAAGCGCCGGAACCAAAATATCCAAGGGTCCCAGGAGGGATCGAAGGGCACTTTGCCAATTTTGTGGACGGTTGCCAAAACGGTACGCCCACATCTTCCAATTTTGAAAAAGCCGGAAGGTTGACGGAAACCGTACTTATGGGGAACTTGGCCGTTAAGGCATACCAATACAAAGAATTACAGGAAGGTAAAACGCCAAGGGATTGGAACCCTTATAATTCCCCCGGAAGAAGAAAATTGTTCTGGGACGGCGATAATATGAGAATCACCAATTACGAGAAAGCCAATGAATGGGTGACCCGAGATTACCGTGATGGCTGGGAGCTTAAATAATCCTATTTAACTTATATTAAAAATGGCCCGTTTGGGCCATTTTTTGTTTTTGTTATTCTGTAGCATCCCTATAGCTATAGGGGCAAAGAATCTCGTTTTAATAAAATAAGAGTTGACACGACTGCCTGCCGCAAGCAGGAATTTCACGTATTCACTCGAATCCTTGTCTTTTTACCACATCAGTCATTATTTAATGTTCTTTACCAATTTCCATCAAAACAATTTCATCTGCCCATTCTTATATTGTTCGTGCAGCTCCGTGTTCAATTTTGGAAAGCTTCTCCCTTGAAAATATTTTGTTTTGGCAATATGGGCCATTCTGTGTATTTGCTCCGCTATTTTTCCTTCCCCTTTAGACCGGGTACCAAACCTGCTATCGTTTACGGTTCCACCATGGCAATCCTGTATTTGGTGCAAGACTTTTTCGGCCCTGTCCGGCATTGCCTTTTTGATCCAATCGGAAAATAGTTGCCCTATGGCGCCATTGAGCCGCACCACCGTCAACCCAAAAGAAAGCGCTCCATGATCCGCAACCGCTTTTGCGAGGGGCAAAAGCTCATGGGAGTTTATGCCCGGTATCATTGGGGCAAGCATTGCATTGACCGGAATGCCATTTTCTGACAATACCTGAATTGTTTTGAGTCGCTTTTGAATAGAGGCCGTTCTGGGTTCCAATTTGCGCCTTGTTTTTTCGGACAAAGAGGTCACCGATACATTGACACCTATCAACCGATGTTCGTTGAGCTCCCGTAAAAGATCTAGATCACGCAAAACCAATGCGTTTTTGGTGATTATGCCCACGGGATGCCTATATTTTAGAAAAACCTCGAGGCATTTCCGCGTAATCTCGAACTTTTGCTCCGCGGGTTGGTAGCAATCCGTATTACCGGACAATACAATCGTCTGTGCTTGCCATTTTTCACTTTTGATCTTGGCTTCTAAAAGGGCTGGTGCTGACTTTTTAACCAGTATCCGCCGTTCAAAATCCAGTCCTGCACTATAGCCCCAATATTCGTGAGAGTTGCGGGCATAACAATAAACGCATCCATGTTCACAACCTTGATAGGGGTTCATGGAATACCCCATGCCCACATCGGGACTATCCACTTTGTTAACTATGGTCTTCGGGAAAATGGGGGTGTACGTTGTTTTGTTGCTCTCAGCTTGTTCGCCTTCTACTCTGCAGAATTCCAAAAAATCATCCCTCAATTCATACTGATGTTTTAAAAACTTATTGTCCGGATTCTTCTGCGCTCCCCTACCTCTTATAAATTCACTGGATGACATTTTTTTGGATTTTATCCAAATTTATGGATTATTTCCTTTTTTTTGAATATGAAACCTTTTAAAATTGGTAAATAAAAAAAGCCGGGAAAATCCCGGCTTCAATTGCTAATGGTTAGGTTGTCCCTTTGGGACGATAATATCTAAAATCTATTCCAATCCGAAATACTCGGCTACTGCGTTGTAGTCAGCGGTGTCAACACCAGCGGATTTTAGCTCGGCCATGATGCTTTCTTGAGAGTTTTTACTTCCAACCATAGTTTCAATAGCAATAATTCTGAAAATAGTAAAAGTCCCTGCGGCAATTATAGCTTCACTATCTGTTGCAGTAGTATAAAAATTCACTTCACCTTCCCCAGTATCCTCGTCATAAAATAAACGGGTATACCTAGCATTTAAATCTAGAGGACCAGGTACAGAATAATAAACATTTACATTGTTCTTTAAATAAAAAAGGAAAATGTATTCGGAAAGGTCTCCTTCAGTCGGTATTGTGAAAGGAAGTGTAGAACCTGTAAAATCAGTAACTAAAATATCATACCTTTGGACATTTGCGTTACCCTGTTCTCCTTGCTCCCCTTGAGGACCCTGTTCTCCTTGCGGGCCTTGCTCACCTGGGTCGCCTTGGATACCTTTTTCACCATCTTCTCCAGAGCAGGAAACCAACGAAATTGCCATACAAAGCATGGCCATACTAAATAATTTTAATGTTTTCATTTTGAATAAATTAGGGTTATTAATACTCCAAATGTATGTTGAATCGTACGCTCAATTTGACCCTAATTAACCTAGATAGGCTACCATTTGACGGATGACCCGATTGAATTGATATAAAAATTTTTATGTAAGATTATTCCTTCTTTTTTGAATTGACAGTATAAAAAAAGGGCCCCCGAAGAGCCCTTTTACATTGATTCAATATGTTGTTTTATCTAAAATCTACTTTGACTAGCTGTTTTCTACTGCCGTGTTTGGCATAAAAAAGCATTTTGTCCTCAGCTTCGTCCTTTAACGGTTTGGAGACCATTAGCGGTAACCTCGCCTCCTGTTGGTCTATTATCTTTTCGTAGTCCATGACCCCGTTCTCATCCAAGGAAATCAAGAAAACGTTGCGATTTCTACTAAATCCCTGCTTAAATATCAGCCTTTCGTTATTGATCAATTGTGGATTTTCCGCAGCGGTGCAGATAAAAAAATAGGTTTTTCCGTTCCTACAGTACGAACTGTATGACGCGTAGGCACCGTCACCCTGTGTAACCTCTGTCTTATTGATGTTTCGAGCCCATTCCATGGTCCCGTTGGAACTGAGTTTTACGCTTACGATGTCGTTGTGGTGGAACCTTTCTATCTTGACCCTTTGCCCGGCACCGGTAGTTTCCAGACCAGTGGTTACGAAGTACTCCTCGGCATTGAAGAAAATTTCCCCTTTTTCCGTTACCTCAACGCCTTTAAAGACCAAATTCTTTATGTCCTTGTCCTCTTCCCTGCCGAATTTGTCGTCCATAAACTGTTGCGAAAAAGGATTGTACTTCTGGCTGCGCATATCCAACGAACCGGAATCAAGCTCAAAATAAGCAATGCCGTTGTACCTGTTGTCCTTTCTATCGGCATAAAAGCCCACACAGACCAGTCTGTCCTTTATAAGTACCGGATACAAGGCTTCAGGATATTTGCCCGGGTCCACAAAAGACTGTGTCCTACCCCCGTTCTGTGATATTTTTATGAGTTCGTACTGAAACTTTCGCTCATCGACCTGAAAACGTCGTTTTTTAAAGTATGCCTTCCCCACAATGTAGGCGGTTTGCAAATCCTGTGAAAAGGCCACGTTCTCAAAAGCATAGTTCTTCTCTTCGATTTCATCCGAAAAATCATACTCGAACTTTTTGTTAAGGGCGGTATCGAACATATGGATCATATGCTTGTTGTCCTTTCCCTTTTTGTGGTGCGTACTGATCACAAAACCCGTTTTGTCCTCATTAAAAAGAATAGCCGTTGTAAATCCGCGTGAGAAATCACGGTTATAATAATTCTTACCAACAGGATCGTCCACTGCTTCGGAAGCAATGGAGAGCAATTTCTTTTCCTTAAAATTAAAGTCGATGATGGGGCTGGTGTGTACCCAATACTCATATTGTCCCCGAGCTTCATTATAATTTAGGAACATGAGGTTCAATTGGCCGTTTTTTAGGAATCCGTCCACAAAATCCAGTCCCTTGATCTTGTAATTGTACTCGGAGATAAGTTCCAGGTCCTTGTTGTACCGTTCAATAAGATATCCTTTGGGTTTTAGAATGAGCCCTTGGTAGTAGGCCCTCACCAAAACATATCCCTGGGAGTCGTCTTCGGCAATGGTGACCAGGTTGGAATAGCGGTACCTATCCTTATACTTTTCCCCAAAATCGTAGGTGACGGGCATTTTTTGTGCCATCAAACAGTTGCCTGTCAGCACAATGCAAAATAACAGTAAGAGGTTCTTTTTCATGATTTGGCATGGTTAGGCCAATGGTCACGATCCAGGGAATTCTGCTTTTCGTTTTTCTAAAAATGCGGTGGTTCCTTCTTTAAAATCGTCGGTTCCAAAGCAATGTCCAAAAGCATCAATTTCTACTGAATAGCCATCGGCGTCATACTTAAAACCAGCATTTACCGCTTTTATTGCATGTTTTATGGCCACTGAGGAATTATTCGATATCCTGTTCGCAATTTTCGCACAAAACGGCAACAATTCCTCGGAAGCAACCACATGGTTCACCAGGCCATATCCAAATGCCTTATCGGAATCTATCATACCAGCCGTCATGATCATTTCCATGGCACGTCCCTTGCCGACCAAATGGGGCAAGCGCTGTGTGCCTCCATATCCCGGAATCAGACCCAACGATACTTCTGGCAATCCCATCCTGGCATTGCTACTGGCCACCCTAAAATGGCATGCCATGGCCAGTTCCAGACCTCCCCCCAATGCAAAACCATTGATGGCCGCAATGACCGGAGTTGACAAGTTTTCAATAAAATCGAACAGGTTTCGCTGACCTGCCGCAGCAAGTTGTCGGCCCTCTTTTACAGAATAATTGGAGAATTCCGAAATATCCGCACCTGCTACAAAAGCTTTCTCGCCGCTTCCAGTAATAATGATCACTTTGATATCCGAATCTTCTTCCAGTTCTTTAAAAGCGTCGTGCAACTCCTCGATTGTCCGTTTGTTGAGCGCGTTAAGTTTTTGGGGTCTATTTATGGTAATGGTGGCCAAATTGTTCTCTTCTTCAATGTAGATGTTTTCGTAGTCCATATATGTTGATTTTTGAAACGGTTTAAAAAAACCGCCTTAATTATTTGTTTTCTTTAGGGAATTCAATGGTAAAAACAGTTCCCTTACCCACTTTGGACGTAAAGTTAATGGTTCCGCCATAGTTCTCAACAATGTTCTTGACCATCCCCAATCCAAGACCGGTACCACTAGATTTTGTGGTGAACTTGGGCTCGAATATGCGGTGTTTGTACTCTTCGGAAATTCCCAGACCATTGTCCGCCACAGAAATTTTAACGTGTTCCCCCACAGTGGCCACGGTGACCAAAATTCTTGGGGATTCCACATCGGGAATGGCCTGAATGGCATTTTTTACCAAATTGGTAATTACTCGGATCAACTGTGTCCGGTCCAACTTGGCTATGATTTCCTCTTCGTCGGCTATAAAGTGGATATAATCCTCATTAAAAATTTCCAGCGCCAGTTTTACCACTTTCACTACGTTCAAGGTCTCGTTCTGTTGGGCAGGCATGTCCGCAAAGCTGGAAAAAGCCGTGGCAATGTTGCTCATGGTATCGATCTGTTGGATCAAGGTCTTCGAGAACTCCTTTACCTTTTTCTGTATTTCTGGATCGTTGGGGTCGAACTTTCTCTCAAAACTCTGTACGGTAAGACGCAAGGGGGTCAATGGATTTTTGATTTCGTGCGCCACTTGCTTGGCCATCTCGCGCCAAGCCTGTTCACGTTCGCTACGTGCCAATTTCACCGCGCTCTCCTCGAGCTCATCGATCATTCGGTTATAGGAATCCACGAGTTTACCGATTTCTTCGCCTGGGCTTTCCAAATAGATTTTTTCGTTTTGACGGGTCAAGTTGGTCCGGTTAATCTTGTCCGAAATGGTCTGTAGGGACCTCGTAATGTATTTTGAAATGAAATATGCCAGAATGATGGCAACGACCAACATGAGCAGATATACCATGCCCAACCTAAAAAGAAATTCCTTCAGCTCCATATTATTGAAGGTATTGTCCTCAAAATACGGAAGGTTCAAGATTCCAATGGGCTTGAACTTAAGGTCGTAGATATACGTATAGATTGCCTGATAATTATCGCCTGCGGCCCTTTGTGCTTCAACAAATCGTGTTTCGCCACTTTCCCTTAAAAAATTGAGCACTTCGGCGTCCAAACAAGTGGCAATGGTATTCGAATCAAAACTGGGCCTTGAATTTTTGATCAAATTGCCCTCAAGGTCATAAATGTTAAAATTTACATTCTGAATGTTCGCGATTTCATAGATTTCCTCGCTAAAAATCAAGTGCAAATTTTCGGTGGTAACAGGATAAGTGGTTTCCTTTAGCGTATAATTGATACTCTTAATGAGCTGCTCTTCTTTTCGCTCCAACCTTTCTTGGTGATAATCGTTTCCCTGCTCCTTATATTGATAAACGGTGACCCCAGCAATAAGAACGGAGGCCAGCACCACCAAGGTGATCATGGAAATAAATATTCTTGACCGTAAGGAAAGTTTTTTTAGCAAGCCCGCTTGATTTTGGTATTAAATTTAAGCAATTATCGAGCCAAACAAAGCGCAAATTCAGGAGCCAAGTTCAAATCCGTTGGATTTGCTACGCATTGGGATTACGGTCCCTTACCTTTTTGTACCATCGAATGCCAAGCATCAACAGAATCATAAGAACAAATATGCCCACTATCCCATAAATCCAATTGAAGGTACTTTTTAGTACCACCAAAAAGACCACGGCAAAAAGAATAATGGTTGCCACCTCGTTCCATATCCGCATAAATTTTGAGGTGTATTTGACCTCATCGCGCTGCAACTGTTTAAAAATTTGATGGCATTTAAAATGATACACAAAAAGCAGGAGCACAAACGCCAATTTTACGTGCATCCAAGGTTGTTGCAACCATGCTGGCATTAAAATCAACAACCAAATGGCCGTTAACGTGCACAAAATTGCCGATGGCCAAGTGATGATATACCAAAGCCGCTTTGTCATCAACTTGAGTTGTTCGGACAATATTTCCTTGTCGGGCGATGGTTTTTGCCAAGCCTCAATATGATAAATAAAGAGCCTGGGAATGTAGAACAGACCCGCAAACCAGGTCACCACAAATATGAGGTGCAACGATTTTATATAGGGATACAACAATTGACCTGTTTTTAGATGTTACATTCGAATGGCGCCGATGCCATTCTCCCAAAGTTTGGCGTTAAAATTAGGTATTTCTGAATTCATCAGTGCTTCTGCACGCCGTTTTAATCCCGCCCATTGTGCATCCAACTCTGCTTTTCTATCCTTTGATGGTTGATTGATCTGTGGCAAAGCGCTATTGCTATGGTTCATTACAAATAAATATTCAGCGGTAAACTTGTTGGGAAAGTTCTCCACATCATCATACGCTTGTGATTTACGCTGTACCATTTCGCCATCCCATTCCTTTAATTTATCCAGCAATGCTTGGCCTTCCTTTTTAAGCTCCTCATTGTCCAAATCCTTCAAAAGGGTCTCCAACTGACCTTGCACTTCTTTCAACTTGTTCACTTTGTTGTGCATATCCGTCAACTTATTCTCAAAATCCGTCATTATGGTATGATACTCTTCAAAACGCTCCTCGGTCATGTTGGTGTTCGGCGTAGGAACAATGGCGCCTACTGTGGAAACCATTTTATCCCCTGCTTTTAAATTAATGGTGTATGTGCCCGGCGGCACTTTATGTCCTGAAAAATCGGCCTCGATATATACGCCTGGAACGCCTGGGACAATGGGCGTTTTTAAATCCCAAACAAAACGGTTCAGTCCTTTATCCGTCCCCAGAACTGGTTTGGGTGGGGCACCGCCACCGTTGTGGGGAATATAACTATCATCTTTCTTGGAGGTAAAGCTACGGACCAATTTACCCGACCGGTCCAGAATTTCCATGGTCACTTCGGTCGAATCCATTTCCTTTGGAAGATTGTAATACATCACCATACCATTGGCCGGGTTAACCCCTTCATATGGATTGGTGCCTGTCACACTTTTGGAATTACTGCTGAGCGGACTTCCCCAATATCCATGAATGGCTTCTTCTGGCTTATACATTTTCAACTCCCCTGTATTTCCCTTGTATTGGGAAAGCAGGGTGATGTTGTCCAAAATCCAAAAACTCCTTCCCGATGTTGCCACGATCAAGTCACCTTGATGTACTTTTAAATCGGTGATGGGTGTTTTGGGTAAATTCAATTGCAGGGCTTCCCATGTTTTGCCATCGTTCCACGATACATAAAGACCCTTCTCGGTACCTGCAAATAACAATCCTTTCTGTTCTTGGTCTTCACGAACCACCCGGGTAAAGGCTCCGTAAGGGATTCCTTCGCTGATATTGGTCCAACTTTTTCCATAGTCGGTACTTTTGTACAATCCAGGTGTGTAGTCGTTGAATTTGTATCGGGTGGTGGCAATGTAGATAGTACCAGGGTCATGAGGCGATACTTCAATGGCGTTCACCAAACATTCCTTTAAGCCTTTCGGGGTAATATCTTCCCATGATTCCCCTCCATTTTTAGTGATGTGTACCAAACCGTCATCACTTCCCGTAATCAAAACGCCCGCTTCATGCGGTGATTCAATCAGGTAGGCCAAGGTACCGTAGTTCTCGGCTCCAACCGCTTCGTTGGTATAGGGACCACCGCCTTTTCCTTGCAGTTCGTCTTGATCTCTGGTGAGGTCCGGGGATATTTCCTCCCACGTTACCCCGTTATCCCTGGTCCTGAGTACCAGTTGTGCCCCATGATAAAATGTTCCAGGTTCATGCTTGGACCAAATAATGGGTGCATTCCAATTGTAGAGATATTTCATATCGCGGGCATCGCGTCCCAAGTATTGAATGGGTGCCGCCATCACGTTGCTGGACATTTTGGATTCCATATCCAACAGTTCGATAGTTCCCAAATAACTTCCACCCATAACGTAGCGTGGATCATCGGGGTCAAAGCCCAAAAATGCGCTCTCGCCCCCTGCGGAATAATGCCAATCTTCTTGGTTGATACTCCATCGGCCTACGGAAAGACTTGCAATCTTTACTGAGGTGTTGTCCTGCTGTCCACCGTAAATGTTATAGGGAAACATATTGTCCGTATTGATACGGTAAAACTGGGCGGTAGGCATATTGTCCTGAAGCGTCCAATTCTCTCCATAATCAAACGAAATGGTTGCTCCGCCATCATCTGCCAAAAGAATGTTTTTGGAATTGTTTGGATTGATCCACAAGTCGTGGGTATCGCCATGTGGAACGGAAATGGTTTCCCATGTTTTACCACCATCTTCGGAGCGGAACATGGAAGCACTTAGTACATACACGGTATTTTCATCATTGGGGTCGGCAAATACTTCGATATAATACCACGCACGCTGCACCAAACGGTTGTCGCCACTTACCATGTGCCAGCTATCCCCTGCATCATTGGAAACGAACAAGCCGCCTTTATCTTGATTGGAATCACTTTCTACCAATGCGTACACCTTATTGGAATTGGCGGCGCTCACTGCGATGGCCATTTTCCCTTTTTCTTCGGGCAGTCCTTTGGTCATTTCTTTCCAAGTGTTACCGCCATCGGTACTTTTGTACAATCCGCTTCCAGGACCGCCACTGATTACTTTATTTGGTTTCCGCTGATGCTCCCACATGGCCGCGTACAACACTAATGGATTATTGGCATCCATAGAAAGTTCGGCTGCTCCCGTACCTTGGTCTACATAAAGAATCTTCTCCCACGTTTTTCCAGCATCCATGGAACGGTATACCCCTCGTTCTTCATTTGGGGCGTACAGTGCCCCTTGAGCAGCTACGTAGACAATATCAGGATTGGTCGGGTGGATAATGATCCGCGAAATATGCTGTGTCTTTTCAAGGCCCAACTTGATCCATGTTTTTCCTGCATCGTTGGATCTGTACATGCCATCTCCATAAGAGGTCATTACTCCCCTCGGGGCATGCTCGCCCATGCCACAGTACACAATATTGGGGCTGGATTGTGATACGGCAACCGCACCCACAGAGCCCATTTCAAAAAAACCGTCCGAAATGTTTTCCCAAAGGCCTCCAGCATTGGTGGTCTTCCAAAGGCCACCTCCCGTTGTACCCATGTAATAGGTCAAAGGGTCTCCCACTACGCCACTAGCTGTTACGGAACGTCCGCCCCTAAAAGGACCAATGTTCCTGAATTTCATGGGTTCCAAATAATCGTTGGCGGTCTGTGCAAAAGTGAGCGTTCCAAAAGCTGCACTCAGCAAAAAAAGAAATCCTCTTTTCATGGTGATGGTTGATTTGTATTATTGGTAGGTGGTGTACAATCTAAAAGCCCCCATGCAAAAACATAGGGGCCGTATTATTATTCCTCGATACTCAAATAATCCAATTTGAGTTGATTGAATTCTTCGTTGAAGGCTGAAATCTCCTTGTCGACCAAAGCATCAAAGGCTTCCAATTGTTCTTTGATTTGACCACCTATTTCATTTTTCACGGCAATGTCCTGCTCTGTTGGAGGGAAATCGTCAATCGAAACCAAGCTGTTCAAATGCGCCAATTTGTTGGTCAATTTGATAGGGAAATTCAATGGGTCTTGGTTACTTCTGTTCTTGGTCTGATAGAGCTCCTTCTCAATGGACCCGAATTCTTCCTTCATCTTTTTGGCTTTCTCTACCAAGGCCTTCGTAGCTTCATCATCTTTATACTTTTTGATGAAGTCGTCCAGTTTGCCGTTGATCGTCCTGATCTTTTTAATGGATTGGTGCGCCCTGTCCACAGTCTCGTTCACCTCGGTGATGAAATCGTACTGTTTCTGCATATCGGCCGCGGTGACCTCTGCCCTTGGATCGGGAAGAATGGTAAAGTTTTCGGTCTGGGTCTCACCGTTTACGTTCAGCGTGACCTTGTATGTTCCAGGTACTGCTTTCGGTCCATTTAAGTTGGCCCACCATAGAATCATGCCGTCTAATCTTTCAGCACCTTTGCCACGGGTATCCCACACATAGGTGTTCCCTCCTTTTTTGGCTTCCAGTTTTTTGTCCTTTTCCTTGGCGTAAGTGCTGTAGGTTTCCAACGTATCGCCATTCATTTTGGAGTAGGTCAGGGCTATACTGTCCTTTTCCGAGAAATCCTTTAAATAAAAATGGGTGATTACACCATTCGGCAGGTTTTCCCCTTCTGTTTTTGATGGCCTACTTGAAGCTCTTCCTTTGGTTCTATAGCTGTCCCTTGGTTTGTACAAAATGGCATCGGCCGATTTTTTCACATCATCCAATTGATGAAGCACGGTAAGGTCATCTATTACCCAAACACTTCTACCTTGGGTCGCTACGATCAAATTGTTGTCCTTAATGGCCAAATCGGTGATGGGCACTATGGGCAAGTTCAACTGGAATTTTTCCCAATTGGCACCATCGTTGAAAGAGATGTACATTCCCGTTTCGGTTCCTGCATACAACAAGCCTTTTCTTTTCGGGTCCTCGCGGACCACACGGGTAAAGTGCTCGTCTTCTATTCCGTTGGTGATTTTGGTCCAAGTTTTACCATAATCAGTGGTCTTGTAAAGGTATGGAGCAAAATCGCCCAGCTTATACCGCGTTGCGGCGACGTAGCAAGTACCTTCATCAAAAGCGGAAGGCTCGATACTATTGATCATGTTCCATTCTGGCATACTCGGAGGAGTCACGTTTTCCCATGTTTGGCCTCCATCCTTGGTCACATGGATAAGTCCATCATCACTACCCACCCAAAGCAATCCTTCTCTTAAGGGGCTTTCGTTGGCCGCGAAAATAGTACAATAATATTCCACACTCGTATTATCCTGTGTAATGGGTCCGCCACTGGACACCAATTTTGTGGGGTCGTTCCTGGTGAGGTCTCCGCTCAACAGTTCCCAACTCTGACCTTCGTTAGTGGTCATATGCACATGGTTGGAGAAGGTATAGAGTTTATTAGGGTCGTGCTTACTGAACATGATGGGGAAGTTCCACTGAAAACGGTACTTCATTCCCTCGGCACCATGGCCCATGGGGTTATCTGGCCATACGTTGACGGCCCTTGCCGTATTCTTCTCATGATTGACACGGGTCAACAAGCCACCGTAACTACCCCCATAAACAATGTCGTTATTCTCGGGATCCACTGCAATATGGGCGGATTCACCACCAGCTGTCTCCTCCCAATCATCCTCACCTATGGAACCATCATCACTCCTGTAATTGATTCTAAGGGTAGAGTTGTCCTGTTGGGCCACATAAATACGGTATGGAAAAGCATTGTCCGTAGTGACCCTATAAAATTGTGCCGTAGGTTGGTTGTGATAGGTACTCCATGTTTCTCCGCCATCGTAACTCACTTGGGCACCCCCGTCATCTGCCATGATCATACGGTCCGAATCTTCTGGGGCTATCCATAGATCATGATGGTCACCGTGGGGAGCATTGTTAGATTCAAAGGTTTTTCCTCCGTCTGTACTTTTATGATAGCTCACATTGAGTACATATACTACATCCTCATCATTCGTATCGGCATAAACCCTGGTATAATACCAAGCACGCTGTCTTAAACTTCTATCACTATTGACCAAGGACCAAGTTTTACCTGCATCTTCCGAACGGTAGAGCCCTCCTTTTTCCTTGTTCTCTACCATTGCCCAAACCCTGTTGCTGTTTTGAGGCGAAACGGCCACCCCGATAATTCCTAAAGTATCGATTGCAAAGCCTTCGTTATTGGAAATTTCGGTCCACGTTTCACCACTATCCGTACTTTTCCAAAGTGCGGAACCTTCCCCTCCACTATTCAAGCTGTAGGGTGTACGTTCAATTCTCCAAGTAGATGCATATAAAATTCTTGGGTTGTTGGGGTCAAAAGTAAGATCAACAGCTCCTGCCATATCATTGGCATAAAGCACTTTTTTCCAAGTCTCTCCACCATCGGTACTCTTGTAAACACCGCGCTCTTCCGTAGGTTTGTATAGATTGCCCATCACGGCCGCGTACACGATGTTGTGGTCTTGGGGATGAATTCTCATTCGGGAAATATGACGGCTTTTGTCCAATCCCAAAGATTTCCAAGTTTTCCCGGCATCCTCGGTCTTCCAAACACCGTAACCTGAGGAAACGTTACCTCGAACGGTCTGCTCGCCTCCACCAACATAAATTACATTATGGTCGCTTTGCGCTACCTCAACGGCACCGATACTTCCTCCAAAATAACCGTCGGAAATATTTTCCCAAGTACGGCCTCCATCTTTGGTTCTCCAAACTCCGCCTCCTGTGGCACCAAAATAATATAGGTTAGGTTCTCCTGGCACACCGGCAACTGTGCCAGAGCGTCCTCCACGAAAAGGGCCGATCAATCGGTATTCCAAACTGGAGTAAAGTTCTTCAGGATATTCGGGTGAACTTTGTTTCTTGTTCCTACGCTGGGAATGAGCAGGGGAAATAACTAATGTTGTGGCAAGCAAAAGCATACCAATTTTGAAAAAGCAAGTCTTCATTTTTAAAGTGTTAAGTTAGTCGGCTTTAAATGTAGTGAAAAAGACACAAAAAAAGTTGTTCAATATTTTGTACTTTAACCCAGCTTATTTAAACCTAAAACTAAACAATGCTTAAATTTTTAAAGGTCGCCATTTTGATTCTGGCGATAACCGCCTGCAAAAATCAAACCAACAAAAAAGAAGAAACGGCATCGGTTCCTACCGAAGAAAAGGCATCCGAATGGAAATATCTTTTTGATGGCACCAGTTTGGAAGGCTGGCGCGGTTACAATATGGATTCCCTTCCCCCAGGCTGGACGATCAAGGACAGCGTACTCACTTTTGATACCGAACTGGGACTGGAGCAGGACTATACCGGCGGAAAGGATATTATTTATGGCGCCGAGGAGTTCGATAATTTTGAACTATATCTTGAGTGGAGAATACCTGAGGGAGCCAATAGCGGAATTTTTTATCATGTGAAAGAAGGGTATGATGGCCCTCCCGTGGTTGCACCGGAATACCAGATCATCGATGATGAGAACTATGCCGATATCCACGATTTGACGGGCTACAACTCACAGTTCGGTGCCGAGCATCCCGAACTCCTGCAGGATTGGCAAAAAACAGGGGCAGATTACGCCATGCACACGGCTGATGAATCCCAAAAAAACCTGAACCCGGTCGGCCAATGGAATTCCTCCAAAATTGTTTTTACCCCGGAAAGGGTTGAACACTGGCTCAATGGAAAAAAGTTATTGGAATTCGTACCCTGGTCCGAAGAATGGAACGCCAAAAAAGCATCGGGAAAATGGGACAACGCCCCCGATTACGGAAAATACAAAACGGGCTACATTGCCCTGCAGGACCATTCCAGTCCAATTTGGTTCAGAAACATAAAAATCAAAAAACTATAACCTCCAGACCATGAACAAAAGAGAATTTTTAAAAAAAAGCAGTGTAGGGGCACTTGGAATTATGTTTGCCCCATCCATTTTAAAGGCAGGGTTTCCGAAAGATAAGCTCAGGACGGCCCACATCGGGGTCGGTAACATGGGGATGGAGGATCTCAAGGCGGTCTCATC
>NZ_JAUZVX010000006.1:0-216527 GCF_033441595.1 Flagellimonas crocea
CTGCCACACCAGGTGGGAGAGTAGGTCGCCGCCTTCCTCAAGGCCCTTCACAAAAGTGAAGGGCCTTTTTTTGTTTTTATGCATTATCTTTAGTGAAAACAAAACCAACCATGCGGAAATCTCAACTAACCCTTTATTTTTTACTTATCACATTTTGTGTGTTTTCCCAAGAAAGCCATTTAAAAGCTCTGGTAGGAGGAACATTGATTGATGGGTACGGCTCAGAACCCATCAAAAATAGTGTAATCCTTATTGAAGGCGAACGTATTAAGGCTGTAGGAACAGTGGAAACTCTTCCTATACCGGAGAATGCAAAAATCATATCCACAGAAGGAATGAGCGTACTGCCAGGTCTTTGGGATATGCATGTGCATACTATGATCAATGGTCATGCCGACTACGCCTACTGGGACAAAACCTATCCTCCTTTGCTCAAAGATGTTATCATGCCGGCTTCTGCACACCAATTGTTGTTGGCGGGTGTGACCAGCGCCCGAGATTTGGGAGCGCCGTTGGAAGAAAGTATTGCTGTGAGGGATGCCATCAATTCAGGAAAAATACCAGGGGCGACTTTATACGTTTCCGGACCTTTTATCCAACATGAACCGTATCCAGGAACGGAGGATTTTAGATGGGGCGTCAATGGTCCTGAGGACGGTCGAAAAAAAATAAGGAAATTGGCCAATGCTGGAGTAGATGTCATCAAACTGATTGACCATGACCAAATGACCATGGAAGAGCTGAATGCTGTTGTGGACGAAGCACACAAACATAACCTAAAGGTTGTGGCACATGGACATCGACCTGAAGAAATCCGTAGGGGGTTGCAAGTAGGGGTAGATTGTTTTGAACATACAGGATTATCATCTGCGCCAAGTTATCCGGATGATATCATAAAGATGATTGAGGAGCGTACTGCCCAAATGAACAAAGGTCCTCTGTTTTGGTGTCCGACCGTGGAAGGACTATATAATTATGAATATTTGCGGGACCATCAAGAGGTACTGGACAATGATTCATGGCATTTGGGATTACCGGATTCGGTCATCACCGACATCAAAAACAGTTTTAAACATCCCGATAGACTTCCTTATTTTCAATTAACGCCTTCGCGAAGACCAACTTTACAGACCAAAGTACAACAATTATTGGATGCCGGTGTGGTGTTATTGATCGGCACAGATAGTGGAATTCCAATGAAGTTTCATAGCCAATCCACATGGAATGAGCTTGATGTTTGGGTAAACGAGTTTGGGATTGATCCTATGTATGCCATTCGGTCTGCTACGTATTGGCCTGCCCTTTGGATGGGAGTGGCGGACGAGGTAGGAACGGTGACACCAGGTAAATATGCCGATATTATTGCTGTAAAAGGTGATGTGTTGCGATATATTAACCTGCTTCAAGATGTGGATTTAGTGGTGAAACATGGTAAACAGTATAAATAGCTTTTCTTGACATTTAAATCACGTTCAGTCTTACTTGAGGAGAAATTAAATGCCTACTCCCATGCTGTTGGAATTGTATTTGCTGTCATAGGGGGAGTGGTTTTATTTAAAAACTATTTGGGCAACATCCCTTTTATGAAGGTAAGCATCATTACCTATACTTCATCTTTGATTTTGTTGTTCACCGCCTCCACCATTTATCATGCGGTGGAAAATCCCAAACTCAAAAGACGGCTAAGGATTCTAGATCATATCAGTATTTACTACTTGATTGCTGGCACCTATACCCCTGTGTGTCTTACAGTGCTTTTGCCCTCAAAAGGATGGTTGTTGTTTTATTTGGTGTGGGGCATTGCGTTGTTCGGAACAGTGCTTAAAATATTTTTTACAGGAAGATTTGAAGCATTTTCTTTAGTGCTATATGGTGTGATGGGCTGGCTTATCGTAATAGACCTACCTTATTTATTGGAGCATATGTCAACCGCAGGATTGTTCTATCTTTCGCTAGGAGGTGTTTTTTATACGATTGGAATCATATTTTATGCTGTAAAAAAAATACCGTACAATCATTTGATATGGCATTTTTTTGTGCTAGGAGGAGCAATTTCACATTGGTACTTAATACTTGAAATATTAAATTAAATGGATTCTAATCAAATAGCCAATAAAAGTAGTCATAGGAATCGCTGGTAGCCAATGGATTTCTATTGAATACACTTTCTATTCTAGGGGATGCCAAATGAGGAGATTTATTATCTTTTATCACTTTTTGTAAGTAATCGTCATAATTAGAAATACCTTCATATTTTTTGATATCCACTTGTTGAATGAAGAGGGCTTTCTCCACAAAATGGGTATAAAAATCCCATGACTTTATGGTCTCAGGTAATTCTGGAATTTTAACCGAACTTGTTTCAGCACTGTTGAAAATTATGTTCCAATCGTACGGAACAAAATTTTCATCTCCATGATTATCTATTCCAAGTTCAATTTTTCCCAATATATCACCTGAACTGGATTTGTTTATGGTAATTTCTCTATTGGTTTCAACCCAATCAACCGTCCATTCTGGAACAGTGAATGACTCGATTACTGATCCAAAACTTGTAAGCTGGTAACCTTGAGTTGAGGGTTGATAATTGCGTAGTTTGATTTTAGTAGCGTAGGATTTAAAGTCATCATTATAATTATATCCAATGCCATTTGGACCTACTTCCCAATAGCTTATTGAATTTTCATCCATTAGATGATAATTATCACCTATAAACTCTTCTTCATTTAAATAGCCCAAAATTTGCAAATGAAGTTGGTAATTACTCGATGGGAGGTTGTAAGCTTGTACGAATCTTTGTTCGATACCCGCTGTGGTAAAGTTTCGTTTATCTAAAACGGTATTATCATCTATCGGAGCTGGTATCCATGTATATTGGTAAGGTTGTGTATCAGAATCTAATATTATAAAGTAGTAATTCTCCATTTCATATGCCGGACAAGTGGAACAATCCATATTATAGAATTGGAATCTATTTGAATCATCCCAAACCAAATTACCTTGATATTTAGTACTTGCAGCCCTTACTGCATGTCTGTCATCCGTAGTAAAACCACTAGCTTGATAATATTCATAGCTGTGCTCCAATATCGGTTTATAGTCTAGATTGATGATAGGAAGTACATTGATGTCAATATCTGAAATAGAATAAAATCTTGCGAAATCATTATTATAGCTAGGACTGTTTAACGCGAAGGTTAACATCATTTTATCCTCCGGTTCCAAATCCAAGGCAGTTCTAAAAACAATCTGTTGCTCATCTTGTGAAACTATGGACTCATCCAATAGGGAGCCATCCAGTTTGGAAAGAAAAAGTATTACTTCAAGATTATTTTGAAAATAATTGGCTGGAATGTTTACTTCGAGCAAACGTCTTAGAATAGTTACTGGGATTTCTAACTCGGTAGTATTCAATAGTGCATCTTTTGCAATAATTTTGAATGTGCCAGGTCCAGTTGGATACTGATTCGGGTCAAAATCCAACAACTCAACTATACCTTCTGTAGACGCGGTGAATTCAACAGCTGCGGTTAATATTTCTATATCTGTAAGTAAAATCTCAATATGGGTTACCGTTGAGTACTCATCTGTTAGAGAAGTAGATAGTACGATGGGTTTATCTAAAATTTGATTGGCTTCGATGGAATTTAAATCAATCACTGGACCTGTATTATCAGAAATGAAAGGAACTTCAAAAAGAGCAATATTGTCCGCTAAGTCTCGTGCTACAATCTTAAGTGTGTTTGCTCCGTCTGTTAGACCTGATGTTTGCAAGTTAAAACTAAAACTGTCGGTATCAAGTTCTTGATACAGTTGGTTGTTGAGATAGATTTCAACGGATTCCAAACCTTGGTTTTCTTCAATATCAAAGGTAACTTCATTTAAGTCGCCCCCAATGATAGTATTCTCCGAAATGGAAATATTGGAGATGACAGGAATCTCATTATCGATGTTGATTACTTGTTCCTTGGAAGTCTCATTTCCGGAAGTGTCGGTAGCTAAGATTTTAAGCACATAATCCTGGAATTTTGATGTTCCAGCTGTTTTGGAGGCAAAGCCCGAAATATCAATTGTTATTTGATAGGGCGCGGTAGTGTCTTCCCCAACTTTTTCTCCATTGATAAATGCTTCCACTTTTGCTATTCCTCTTTCGTCTTCTGCATCAACATTAATTTGAATTTGACTGCTGACCACCACGGTTTGGGAGTTTTCGGAATCAGGTACGCCTGCAATGGTAAAATCAACTGTAGGTGCTACAGTATCAGGTTCTGAATTGGGGTCATCAGAATCTGATGAACAAGAAAACAACAAGAGTGCGTAAAAAAGTATGAGATAATTTAGGTTGGTTAATTTCATTGTGGCAATTTAAACGAACCTAAATCTAAACCTTTTCTATTTGATTGAATAACTTCAACCTGTAAAGGGTGGGGAAATTCGTTAAAAAGTAGGTAAGACTATATGTGTTGTTTTAAACCAAATAGGCAATCCCTATTCCTAAAATGATTACGAGAACTTTACGAAGATTAAAGGAATGGCCCTGGGAACTTTCAAACAGGATAATGGTGGATATGTGGAAAAACACCCCAATGGCCAAGGCCGTCAATAAATGCCCATAATTGGCTATCCAAGGCGAGGTGGAGATATAACTGCCCAAAGGGGTCATCAATGAAAAAGAGGCGATGAACAATAGGGTAGTGGCCAACTTCATTTTTGAATTGATCAAAAATATACTCAAAATGATGGCTATCGGAATCTTGTGAATGATGATTCCGTAAAGAATGGAATCGTTATCATGTATGGGAACCCCCTCAACCAAAGCATGTATGGACAAACTCAAAAATAGCAACGTAGGGAATTTGTTTTCTTCCAAATGGACGTGCATATGCCCATGTTCTGCTCCTTTGGAGAAAAACTCCAAAAATACCTGCAGCAATATTCCTCCCAAAATATAAAGTGCAATGGTCTTGGGATTATCATGCGCATAAACATCGGGCAATAGTTCAAAAAACGTTAAGGACAATAGGAATGCACCACTAAAGGCCAACAAGAGCTTAATGTTGTCGTTGTTCTTGGGTTTTGAGAACCAAACAAAAGCAAAACCTGCCCAAACGGCCAAAATGGGAATAATATAAATGATGCTGGAAGGAAAATTCATGCTCTAAATCAAGGGAGCAAAAATAGTCTATTTTTGTTGAAAGAAATTACAGGATCATGTCAGGAAATTTTAAGATGATGGCCAAAACCCTTTACGGATTCGAGCCGATTTTGGCGAAGGAACTACGTAATCTGGGTGCTGGCCATGTGGAAGAAGGGGTTCGTAACGTAACTTTTGAAGGGGATACCGGCTTTATGTACAAGGCCAACCTGTGTCTTAGAACGGCATTGAAAGTTTTTAAACCTATCAAGACCTTTCAGGTTTTTAACGAGAAAGATCTTTATAGGCATATTTATGACCTGGATTGGCCAGGTTATTTTGATATAGAGAAAACCTTTGCCATTGACAGTATTGCCAATACAGAGGTTTTTGACAATTCCATGTTTGTTTCCCTCAAGGCAAAAGATGCCATTGTGGACAAATTTAGGGACTTGGTAAGGGATAGGCCCAATGTGAAGACCCAGGACCCGGATGTGCGAATCAATATCCATATTTATAAAAATACCTGTACGGTTTCATTGGATAGTTCGGGAAACTCGCTTCATCAACGTGGGTACCGTATTTTGACCAACATTGCTCCGATTAACGAGGTCTTGGCGGCAGGTCTTTTGCTTCAGAGCGGATGGGACGGTCAAACCGATTTTTTTGACCCTATGTGCGGAAGTGGAACTTTTTTGATTGAGGCCGCCATGATTGCCTGCAATATTCCAGCGAACATCAACCGGGAGTCCTATGCATTTATGCATTGGAAGGATTATGATTCTGAGCTGCACCACAAAATCGTGGACACCAGCCTGAAAAAAGTCCGGGAATTCCATTATAAAATTATAGGTCATGATAAAGCGCCATCTGCGGTAAGGAAGTGCCAAGAGAATATAGAGCATGCAAACTTAATGGAGTATATTACGGTGGACCGGAAGGATTTTTTCAGGACCGATAAACCAGTGACCGGAAAATTGCACATGGTATTCAATCCCCCTTATGGTGAACGTTTGCCTATAGAAATGGAGGCGTTTTACGGTAAAATAGGAGATACCTTAAAACAGTGTTACCCGGGAACGGAGGCATGGTTGATTACTTCCAACCTTGAGGCATTAAAGCACGTAGGGCTAAAACCATCCAGAAAAATAAAGGCCTTTAATGGAAAATTGGAGGCCAGATTGGTGAAATATGATATTTATGAGGGCAGTAAGAAAACCAAGGTTCACAATAACAATTAGTGATATTTATAACAAACTAGAGGTGGATTGCCAAAAAATGATTTGGCGCAAAGCAAAATAAATGTTTAGATTTGGACGTGTTTTTAAAACACAACTAACTAACTCAACCAAATTTTGATAAAGGAGTCCCTAGCGGGGCTCCTTTTATTTTTCGGACCATATAGCGAGCTCGTTTCCCGATGGGTCCGCAAAATGGAACCTTTTGCCTCCAGGAAATTCGAAGATTTCTTTTACGATTTTACCACCTGCAGCAAGTACTTTTTCTTTGATTTCAACGAGATTGTCATGATGCAACACGACCAGTACACCATTTACAATCGGTTCGGTGGTCAGTTCAAAACCGCCATCAACACCATTTTTGGAAAATGAAGTGTAGTTGGGGCCATAATCGGTGAAGACCCATCCAAAGGCTTCCTTATAAAATTTCTTGGTTTGCCCTATATCGGTGGTCTTGAATTCGATGTAATCTATAGGTGTCTTCATTCTATTGGCCTTTTTCTTCTTTCTTTTTCTTGTCCTTTTTATAAAGAGGAATAAAATAGCTGATGGAGTAATTGTAGTTCACCCCAAAATTACTGCCGTCGGTGACCTTGTTGAACCCGGGAATCCAAAGGTTTGGAAATTGTTCATCTTCCTTGTTTGTGATAAGATACCCCAAACGTGCGCTCATTCCCACGAAGATATTGGCAAATAGCTCCACTTTGGCCCCCACCACAAACTCCAACCAAGAAGCGGAAAGGCCACTAAACTCCCGATTGGGATTTTCACCGGGCAGAAAATCCGGATTAAAGAACTGACTGGTTTCATAAAGGCTGTAATCGTTCAATGTTTGGCTAAAACTTGCCACTGCATAGCGACCACCTATGGTAATGGCATTGTTCATCCCATACCAGTTCTCATAGGTGTTCATATCCACCCCGGCCTTTATATAGCTACCAGAGGTTTCATAATCATATAGGACCGTATTGTTAAGATTTTCGTCCTGTCTTTTGGTCTCGTTGCCAATTTCTGCTGCCAAGTATAGTTTATGGGTAAGCCGGTAGTCCCCAACCAGTTCAAGTCCTGTGTAATCTTCGTCAGCAAAGGAAAGTATCAGTTTACTAATGTCGGCCCCAACACGAAGACCATATCTCTCCTTGTAGACCACGGTGTCTTTTTGCGAAAGATCTATGGGTTCACCTTGCGCTTGCGCTATAATGGGCAGTAGTCCAAGGAAGATACTAATGAAATATTTTGACATGGATGTTATTGCTATTTTCTACGTTAGATTTGACCACGTTAATATCTTGAATCCAGTTTTCCTCACTTTCCGGTACGGTAACGGATATATTATTGTAATTGGCCACAAAACCACAGGCTCTCGAAACAAAAGCTTCACCAAGTTCGTAGGTGATGGTCAACGTATCAATATTTCCAGTTTCCTGATCGGTCTCGTCATTATCCGCTGAACCCGAAATGATGGCATAGGTGGTAGTGGTCGCATTGCTTCTTAAAGGAACGCGCAGCGAATCGGGCGAATTTGAACGATCGGTGAAAGAGTCGTTGGTCAGGATGCTATCTATATCAATGTTTCTGATGCGGATGGAAGAAACCCTTTTGGCCACGGTGGTGTCGTTAATGTCAAAAAAACCGATCACTAAAAGCGGGGTGTCACCATCAACGCAGATATCGTCCTTTTCGCAAGAGGAAACATACCCCAGTATTGTAATGATAAGTAGGATGGGAATTATTTTTCTCATTCAGGTTATTTGTGGATTTTGGTTCAAAAATTATACCCGTTTTTTCAAAAGTACAACATTTTCAACGTGGTGCGTTTGCGGGAACATATCAACGGGCTGCACCTTTACAATTTCGTATAGTTCTTTCATAAGGGACAAATCTCTCGCCTGGGTGGCACTGTTGCAGCTCACGTACACAATTTTTGGCGGTGCCACTTGCAGCAGTTGCTCCACCACTTGTTTGTGCATGCCATCCCTTGGAGGGTCGGTGATAATGACATCGGGCCGACCGTTTTTGGCAATAAAATCGTCATTGAACACATTTTTCATGTCTCCCACATAAAATTCCACGTTGGAAATATCGTTGTGCCGCGCGTTTGCCTTGGCATCTTCAATGGCTTCCGGTACCGATTCCACGCCAACCACTTTTTTTGCATTTTTTGAGACAAATTGTGCTATGGTGCCCGTTCCGGTATATAGATCATAGACCAATTCGTTCCCGGCAAGACCGGCAAAATCGCGTGCGACCTTATAAAGTTCATAGGCCTGCTCGGAATTGGTTTGGTAAAAGGATTTTGCATTGATCTTGAACTGAAGCCCTTCCATCTCCTCAAAAATATGGTCGCGGCCAGAATAACAGACCACCTCTTGGTCGTAAATGGTATCGTTGCCTTTGGGATTGATCACGTATAGCAGGGAGGTAATTTCAGGAAATGTTTCCTTCAGATGCCCCAGCAATAACTCTCGGCTCGTAGCATCATCTGCAAAGAACTGAATAAGCACCATAATTTCTCCCGTGGACGATGTACGAATCATCAAGGTTCGTAAAAGCCCTTCCTGTTTTCTTGGGTTAAAAAAGGCAAGGCCGTTTTTGTTGGCAAAATTTTTCACTTCCAACCTGATTGCATTGGATGGGTCCTGCTGTAGGTGACATTTTTTAATGTCCAAGATCTTATCCCACATTCCGGGTATATGAAAGCCCAGTGCATTTCTATCTTCAATCTCCTCTTCCGAATTGATTTCACGTTGCGTCAACCAACGGCTATCAGAAAACGAGAATTCCATTTTGTTCCTGTAAAAATATTGCTTTTTGGAACCAAGAATCGATGATGTTTCGGGAAGTTCCAAATGGCCAATGCGCTTTAAATTGTTCTCTACTTCTTTTTGCTTAAAGTGGAGCTGGTGCTCATACCCCATGTTTTGCCATTTGCAACCTCCACAGGTTCCAAAGTGTTCGCATACCGGCTCTGTTCTTTTATCGGAAAGCGTGTGAAAATCGGTGGCAACACCCTCATAATAAGCTTTTCGTTTTTTCGTGGTCATTACGTCCACGACATCGCCGGGCACTGCATTGGTCAAAAAAATGACCCTTCCGTCCGGGGTCTTGCCCACGGATTTCCCCTTTGCACCTGCATCGACTACCTCAACGTTTTCGAACGTTTTTCTTCTTCTGTTTTTACGCATGCCGCAAAAGTAAGTTCTTTTTGCTATTTCGTGGAAAACCACTTCTTAAATTGCGTTTAAACTTTTGGTGTGATTGACTGTAATGAGCGTTGGAAAAATTATATTTTCAGCAATAAATTTGTAATTTGCGGGCACTCCAAGGGATGATTTCTCTCCCACGCTGCTTTTTCGCCCCGATTGCTATCGGGACTTCGAAAGAAAAAAGGTACAGTAGGAATGGTTATTTTATCAATTTTAATCATTTAATGAAATGGCTGTTTTAGAGCATTTAACGTCGCAGCAAGCGATAGATTTGGAAAACAAGTACGGAGCACACAACTATCACCCGCTACCCGTGGTTTTGAGCAAGGGCGAGGGGGTTTACGTGTGGGACGTGGAAGGAAAAAAATATTATGATTTTCTTTCGGCTTATTCCGCAGTAAACCAAGGGCATTGCCATCCCAAGATTGTTGGTGCCATGATAGATCAGGCACGGAACCTTACTTTGACTTCCCGTGCTTTTTATAATGATATGTTGGGGAAGTACGAGAAATATGTGACGGAAACCTTTGGTTTTGATAAGCTATTGCCCATGAATACCGGGGCAGAGGCGGTAGAAACTGCCTTAAAGATCTGTAGAAGATGGGCGTACGAAAAGAAGGGCATTCCTGAGAACCAAGCCAAAGTGATTGTTTGTGAAAATAATTTTCATGGAAGGACCACCACTATTATTTCCTTTTCCAATGATGAAGTGGCAAGGGAAAATTATGGGCCGTATACCGAAGGGTTCGTGAGGATTGAATACGATAATCTTATTGCTTTGGAAAAGGCACTGGAAAGCAATCCGCACGTAGCAGGTTTCTTGGTGGAACCCATTCAGGGCGAAGCCGGGGTCTATGTGCCCTCCGAAGGGTATTTGAAAAAGGCCAAGGCCCTTTGCGAAAAATACAATGTACTTTTTATCGCAGATGAAGTGCAGACGGGCGTGGCCCGAACCGGTAGGCTTTTGGCCACCTGTGGCAATTGCTCTTGCGAGGATAAAAATTGCAGTGGTACACCCGAGGTTAAACCGGACATTCTTATCTTGGGAAAGGCACTTTCAGGAGGAGTATATCCCGTTTCCGGTGTTTTGGCAGATGATGAGATCATGGAAGTGATCACCCCCGGTAGCCATGGGAGCACTTTTGGTGGGAACCCTGTTGCCGCGGCGGTGAGTACTGCGGCCCTTGAGGTGGTCAAAGAAGAAAATTTGGCCCAGAATGCCTATGAATTGGGTGAATTGTTCCGGGAAGAACTCAACAAGTTTATCCCTACCTGCGATTTGGTGGTGAAGGTCCGCGGCAAGGGATTGTTGAACGCCATTGTGATCAATGATTCCGAAGAGAGTTCTACGGCCTGGGATATTTGCATGGCACTGAAGGAAAACGGACTGCTGGCAAAGCCTACCCATGGTAACATTATCCGATTTGCACCGCCTTTGGTAATGAACCGGGAACAATTGATGGATTGCGTATCCATTATCATCAAGACCTTAAAGGAATTTCAGAAATAAAAGTTCGGACCTTATTATTGATTCAACCAGAAGGTCCCGAAAAATAAAAGGCGGGCAAAGATTTCTTTGCCCGCCTTTTTTATGATAACTAAATGTTGTTACAGGAATTTGTAGCCCAATCCAACGGTCAAGTAATTGCCCTTAACTTTCACATCTTCACTACCGGTATAGGAGTTGTTCACTTGGAACGTGTACCTAGCTTCGATAAAAAAGTCTTCGTCGATGTCGTAGCCTAGTCCACCTGCAATGTCGAATTCAACGCTGCTAAAATCTTCGGGTGTTTCTTCAAGCGAGAAAACCAATTGTGGACCAACCTGAATATTGAACTTTTCAGAAATAGCGAATTTTCCTAGAATGGGAAGAAGCAAACCGTCCGATTCATCGATAACACCGTAAAGCAGTTCTGGTTGGATACTGAAATTTTCAGACACACCAAAGTCAGCTACAGCGCCTACATAGAACCCGGACTCCGAAGCGGAAACACTGATTCCCTCAGCTTTAACGCTACCCCTTACATTCAGGAAACCGGCTGTGGCCCCAAAACGAACATCTTGAGCTTGGGTAGAACAAACAAATACAAATGTCGCAACAATTGATAGAAAACTATTGTACCCTTGTTGCAATTTTGACCCGGCTATATTTCTTCCTTGGATTCAATGGACATTTCGCAGCCATAAGTGTCCGCGAAAAAGTTGTCCAGATCATCGGCCTTTAAGGCAAGATTCTTTAGATTTTCCTTGATGGTTTCGGCGTGATCGGTGAAAATATCAGAAAGGTGTGCCCTATACGAAAGATAGATTTGGTTTTGGTGGATACCTAAATAATAGGGTTCCACATTCTTCTCCAGCAAATGGGTCAAGAGTTCCTGAATGTTTTGTTTTGGCAAATTGTTCATGGGTGATGTCGCTACCAAATAATCGCGTTTGAACACAAAAATCCTGATAAGCGCACTACCTTGGTGAAACTGCCAAAAATCCCTGCCAGCTCTTCCCAACACTGGGTCAATCCCAAGGTCGGTGAGGGCGCTTTCCACAAATTGGGCAAAATGGCTTTTCTCAAATTCCTCCCAAATCGATATATCCATGTTGTTGCCACAATTGCTACAGAATTCGGATTCTTGATCGGTATAGTTATCGCAGGAATTGCACTTTACATTGTAGTGTACGGTATTTTGCAGAACGGCAAAATCATTAAGTTCCTTTATCAGGTCCGTATGTTTGATCCCAAACCCGACATTATCGGCATTGTTGAATTTGGAAGTGGTCACACCAACAAGCACTCCAGCTTCGTTCAACATGGGGCCACCGGAGTTGCCCGGGTTCACTGCGGCATCCGTTTGGATATAGTTTCTACTGCCCATGGGCTGGCTCACGGATGACACGATGCCCTCGGTAATGGTGTAGGGCATACCAAAGGGATAGCCATTTATAAAAATTCTCTGGGTATTGGCAATTACGATTTCTTCCTGTAATGTGATATCCGCCTGGGTGTTCTCAAACCCATCTATGCTCAAAAAGGCGAGGTCCACTTCTGGATTCACCATAACCACCTTTGCCACGAACCTATCTTTTTTATAGTCTTCCACGGCCACCGTTTTATCCCCTTTGATTACATGGTAATTGGTGATGATATGATTGTGGCCATCTACGGTAAAACCACTTCCTGTACCGGAAGCCGTAACGATTTTGAATACTGATTTCCTTATATTTTCCACTTGATTGTATGTTTTTTATTAACTGAATAATTTTGCAAAAAGGCTTTTTTTAGCAGGCTTTCCGGAATGGGCACCACTGATCTTACCCTCTAAAAAGCTCTGATAGGTATGCAGCAACATGGGCTTGGCCTCATGCATTTCTTTCCCGGAAACCTTTTCAAGAACATCGTAGATGGCATTCTTTTGATGCTCTTCCAAGTTGTAGTCATAAATCAATTTTAGAAGAGAGTACTGCAGATAGTAACAGAGCATCATATTGTTATTGTCCTTAATGTAGGTGTTCACATATTTCTCCATGTTCTGGGCATAATTCTGTACTATTTCTGTGGAGCTCCGCCATTTTAAGGAAATCAGTGTCTCAGCATGATAGATGTTCTCAAAAAACTCTTCTTTCGGTTTTTCAAGAAGTTTTTGCATAAAGTTTACGCCTTTGTCTATCCTGTGGTTAAAATCGATTTGCCCATTGAACAAGTTGGCCACATATTCTTCTAGTTTGGTCCGTAAGGAACCGTGTACGCATGGGATGTTTGCAATTTTCAATAAGGAGACCACGATAATGTCCCACTGAAAATCATCCCATCTTTTTTCTTTGAAAAATAGGCTGAAGTTGTTGTAGTCCTCCAAAATTTCACTGATCTGCTGCCAAACTTTTTCTTTTTCCTCCTCCGTTAGGGGCGTCACTTTTGGTTCTTGGTAAAAATCTGCCTTGTACTTGTCTATGAATTCATCATCATAATTATCCGCATATACACTGATTTCACGCAATAGATCATAGACCTTGTAGGGTTGGCACAGGGCTATTGGTGTTTCATATTCAAACCAAAGCGTATCCTGTTTGAGATGAATCTGTGTCAAAGTCAATGGATTAAAGTTGATTTCGGCCACCCTTCGGAACAGCGCAACTTTGTTGGTCTGTTCGGTAATTTTCACAAAAGGTGCCGTAATGGTAAAAGTGTCCTTTGTGATGGAAATATGGATTTCCGCCGAACCCTGTCCTTGGACAATTTGGATATCTCCTTCGGTGGAGCAATTTTCCAGAACATTGGAGTTGATGTAATTGATGGTTTCGATCAGGGCGGTCCGATAATCTTTGGCATCATAGGCATCCATTGCCTTGGTCCAGTAAGAAACATCCATACGTGGGTCGTCCTTACTAACAATAGGTCTTTGAAACCTAGGTAGTACGTTTTTCATAGATTCGTAGGTTAATAAATTACAATTCAGATATAAACGAGGCTGAGGTGCTGTTTCTGAAGAGGTTGTGATGAAACAGCCGGACTAATATCGTCTTTTTTTTAAAAAAACGATGAAAAAAATTAAGAAGATGTGATTTCTGAGAATCGGGTCCTTTGTTAGAGGACAGCTGCTTCCATGAGCCGCAATTGTTTTTTATGAGCGTTAAAAGATGCTTCCACCCCAACGGGAATAGTAGCGTTTTGTGGAATGTGACCAAAGCTCATACCATAAACTGCGGGGACACCCAATCGGGAAATTCGGTCCGTGATGACTTCTTTGAGTGTAAAGTTTTCCGTTGTTCTTTTGCGATCACAGCCTTTGCAGACACCGAAGATTACCCCTCTAGCGTTTAAAAAACTCTCCACATTGAGGAGTTGGGTGAGCATACGGTCCATTCGGTATGGAGCCTCTTCCACATCTTCCAGAAAAACGAGTTTATCGGTAAAATCGATTTCATAGGGAGTGCCTACCATGGCGGTAACCAAGGAGAGACTTCCTCCTACAAGTTCGCCCTGTGCAATTCCCGGGGTTATGGTATATCGGTAGTATTCGCTGTTGCGGTATTGCTTTGGATCCTTGAGAATGGCATTTTTTATAACAAGCGATTCCTGGGGTTCCATCAACACCTTTTTAAAGTAGGATTGACTGTACTCGTCGTCAATGGTGCTGCCCACAGGTCCATGAAAGCCTACCAGTCCTGTTTTTTTATAGATGGCGTTGAGCAATGCCGTAATGTCACTAAAGCCGATCAAGGCTTTCGGGTTGTTTTCAATGATCTCGTAATCCAATAGATCCAGGATACGTGTGCAGCCATAACCGCCCCTTGCGCAAAGAACGGCATCTATATCGGGGTTGGCGAACATTTCGTTTACATCCTTTGCCCGTTCTTCGTCGGTATTGCTAAAATAGCCGTAATTGCCTTTTATGCGATCGGTATGATAGGTTTTGAACCCCATTTTTTCCAATGCTTCCAATGCGAGATAAAGCGTTTCCGGCTTTATGGCAAAACCAGGTGCTACCAGACCAATAGTGTCCCCAAGCTTTATTTTCTTTGGCTTTATCTTGGTCTTGTTCTGCGCAGTAGGCAGGTTTCCCCAGCTTCTTTGGTGTAATAGGGTGGCCGCGCCAAGCGCTGTTGCCGATTTTATAAAGCTTCTTCTTTTGGACATTTTCTTCGAATTATGCAAAGCAGGGATAAAAATGCGCAAAATTTAGAAGAAAATCATTAACTAATCACTGTTTCTTTCCTCGCGGCGTAGTTGTCTCTGGATTTTTCTGATGGCCGATTCAATGGATTTTTCAGGTTCAATAATGTTGTATTCGCCCCAAAAGTCAGGGTCGGAAAACCCAGAGGCCTCATCACTCAGGATGATGGATTTTTTAATTCTTTCCCGATATCTCGGTTTGTCGCCATCCATATTTTTCTCCCAGTCCGTAATGGCCATCTCCGCCGTCATACTGTATTGTGAATTGAACCATTTATCGTTCCAATCCACTTTAAACTCCATAAAAACACTGCTGTATCCATAGAACCACTTTCCGTCTTTTTCCCTGTAATCCACACGGTAAGAAACTTCTGTGGGCCAAACATCCACTTTGGCCGGTTTTTTTCTGACAAAGAGCTGTGCTGCCATGTTCCTATCTGTAATGTTCAACGAGAAAATGGCACCGGTCAATATTTTCTTTTCTACATCAATAAAGAGTTCCCCACGATAAAGAGGTTCGGCAATACCTTCGTATTGATCGAACCTGATCACATAGATCAATCTATCGTTGGTTCTTGTGGAACGATCAAAAGAGAATTTATAGTTGGCCAGGGATTCTTCGGAAAATATGTACTCCGGATACTTCATCATATCCACATACAACGTATTGTAGGGACCGCCCTGAAGTTTTAGGGCCACTGTGTCCAATTTGCTGTAGTCCGTGCTTTTTCTGGCTTTGTAAAGTTCTACGGCATCATCCCTTGTGGAGCTGTACGGAGTCTTGTAAACACTTACCACCGCCTCTGCCAAGGAAACATTCTTTCTGCGTTTTTTGATGGTCTCCCGGTAAAAAGCGGTCATTAGGGCCGGATCTTCAAAATAGTTTTGGTCACGGTTCTTCAAGGTTTCCTTTACCAGTGCCAATGCATCTTTTGGGGCATTGATGTTTATTTCGGAAAGTTGGGTAATGGATACCTCCAGCGAAATTTTATTGCCTTCGGGCTGTAGGCTCGCAAGTGGAATGGCCTTGGTCCTATACCCCAAGAAAGAGACCATAACATTTCTGTCCGTATAGTTTTTTGGCACCTTTAAAAGAAAGTTGCCCTCGGTGTTGGTAATGGTGCTGATATTGGTGCCTTCCACAGTAAGGGTGGCAAAAACCAAAGGTTTGTTGCTTGATTCTTCCGTGACTTCACCACTATACTGATCAAAGTCTACGCTAACATCGTCTTCTTGTTGGAGTGCCAGAGATTCTCCCGGCCACAACATGGACAAGGCACATATTGTGAACAACGCAAATGCCTTAGATCTTAAATTTACAATCAGTGAAGAGGTTCTCAGTTTCATATCCGCAATTTTTCTTTATTATTATTAATAAATATACAAAAACGGGATATAAGAACATACAATATGCTAGTTAAAAAAAGCAATAATTGTCTTTAAATCAGGCAGAAGGATGTTTAGTCAACCATAAAAAGCGCATTGGCAAAAAATAGCTTCCCATTTTCCCAAAATCCACGGAAAAGAGGATTGTCCACCATATATATCACTTGGCCACGCCCGTAGTTTTCTGTTCCGAAAATCAATGACCCAGAAATCTTCTTGAGCGCCTCGGTACCGGCAAAGCCTGAAAATGGTTTTGCGTTTTCTTCCAAATAAGCGGCGTTTCCGTTTTCTAGGTATTCATAGGCACTACTTCCCAATTTTAACGAGAAATAATCCGCACCATACCCGTAGGCCAATGGATTGGTATTGTCCACCTTGGTTTTGAAGATAGCACCTGTAATGGCACCTTTGATCCGTTCCCTTTCCCAATCCTTGTAGGGCTGGGGGGTGTTTTCACTGGAATCCTTTTCCAATTTCTTTTTTTCTATTCCAAAGCCTTTTTCACCGTCAAGAGCATCGATGGAACCGCCCATGGCAATGATCTTTCCTCCTTTTCTTACCCAGTCCTTGAGCTCGCCCAGTTGGTCCTCATTAAAATGGTTTCCGTATCGGCCATCGGGCAAAACAAGAATGTTGTATTCGTTCAAATCCACCCTATTGGCATACTCATCATCGATTACCGTGAGGGGATAATGCAACTGCTGCTCAAAAAAGTGCCATATTTCCCCAAACCGAAGGGTCGAAGTAGGACCTCCCGACAATACTGCAATTTTGGGTTTGGTGATCATTTGAATGGAAGAAGATCCAAAGTCCTTTCCAGAATCCACAAAACCGGTACTTGTAGCGGTGATATCTTTTTCAAATTGGGTCGCCAAGGTTTGAAGCGTTTTAATGAACCCTTCTTCATGTTCGTTATCACCTTTGGTAATAATCAAAGTGCCACGGTCAAATGATTTTCCTTCTATACTGAACGGATGGTCTGCTTTTCGAACACGAATGCCTTCCTTGAGCAAAGCTGCCAAAAAGCGGGCATCATCCATACTGTTCCAATCGGTGAGGTAAGCATAACTTCCGGGATCAATACTGGAGGAGCCCATTCTTTGCTGTGACTCCTGACCAGTTATGGGAGAGGTGGACGCTATTGCATCCAGCCCATAAGCATAGGGTAAGGACCAAGCAGTGATGTCATAAGTGAGCGAATCCGAAAGTTTTGCATTGGGCTCGAACAAAACTTTGACCAAGGTACCTTTGGGTTGGTCGGTGGAGACAACCATACCATTTTCTTTAATGGACAGGCTGCCCGTATTTCCAGTGCTATAGTCATGGCCTTTGTAAGAACCGCTCGCAAGGTCACCGTATTTTATGTTATGTTTTTCCAGTAGCGATTTCAGGGCCTTCAATTTGTCCTTGTCGCCCCGTAGCACATAGCTTTTATACTTGAAATTTTTGTTTTCATGGAATTTCCTGAATTCTTCGTTCAATTTTTCCGCATTTTGAGAGGAAACTTCCACCGTGGAAATCCCTGTTGTAAAATGGTGTGCAATCCTGTCCTTCAAGGTCAGTGTGTCGCCAATATCCGTGATTATTCCCAGTCCGGCCCTTCCGCTGCCGCCTTGCTCGTAGGTCATTCCAATGGAGCCGTTATAAATGGGATAGGTATCACCATAGCTGGGATAAAGAAGATCAAAAACTTCTTTGGTGAAGTAAAACCAGCCATTCGCATCAAAATATTTTGCATGGTTTCTACCCAAGGTCACTTGGAAATTTCTTTGAAAATCAGTGATCACTTCGTGATAGGGCTCTGCGGCAGGAGCAAAATAATAGGGGTTGTTCACTCCCTGCTCGTGAAAGTCCACATGGATATGAGGAAGCCACTGATTGAACATTTTAAGCCTCTGTTGGCTTTCTACCTGTGTAAGCCACGCCCAGTCGCGGTTTAGGTCGAACATATAGTGGTTACTGCGCCCGCTCCACCAACCTTCGTGGTGCTCCTTGCTATTGGGGTCCACTTGGTAAGGTGTGTTCTTATATTGGTTGTACCAGTTACTATATCGGTCCCGCCCATCCGGATTGATACATGGATCCATGATCACAACGGTATTTTCCAGGTACGAGCTCTTTTGGGTCAAGAGTTCATAAATCGTCTTCATGGAGGCCTCGGTGCTCACGCTCTCGTTGCCATGCACGTTGTAGCTCAACCAAACGATGGCTTTTGAGGAATTTCCCGCTCCTTGGGTATCCTTTAAATGCTCTTGTCTGATGGTTTCCAAGTTGGCCAAATTTTCCGCGGACGACACGTATGCCAGTATCAATGGCCTGCGCTCGTTGGTTTTCCCATACACCGTAAGCTTTACCCTATCCGGGGCCGATTCGGCCAAATATTCGTAATAATCCACAACTTCATGATGACGGGTGAACTGGGTTCCAAGTTCGTAGCCCAAGAATTCAGAAGGGGACTTAAGTTGCTGTGCAGAAAGGGAAATCGATGCTAAAACAATGAGGGAAAATAAAAATTTGGTCATGCTAAGGTTAATTGGTTTAACCAAATCTAATAATAAATTGAAGCAGAATCCTAATTTTATTGGGGTTGCCAACTTAAATTTGTGAAAAATTCAATTAACGTATTTTTAGGCTGAGAAAAAAAGAAGAGACTTATCTTTGAAAACCTCATTACAGATTTAATGGAAGTAGAATGTATACCTTTTAAGGACACCGGTTATTTTTCCCAACTTATTTGCGATTATATTGACCAAAAAGAAGTGCTGGCCCCTTTTTTTAACCGATTTCCGCTACCCGAAAATTTTACGGCACAGATTTCCGAGAAGGCGGTAAACTATCCAAAATCCAACAGGGCAGTGCTCGTAAGCTCCTTAAAAAGACAATACCAAGGCATTGAGGTAAGCGGCACTACACAAAAGAACATCGACGCGCTATCGGCGGAAAATACCTTCACTGTAACCACAGGGCATCAATTGAATTTGTTCACAGGGCCATTGTATTTCCTCTATAAAATTGTTTCCACGATCAATCTTTCCAAAAAACTCCAAAAAGAACATCCTAAAAATCATTTTGTGCCGGTTTATTGGATGGCGACGGAGGATCACGATTTTGAAGAAATCAATTTTTTCAATCTCCATGGCAAAAAGGTCCATTGGAACCGGAGAGCAGCCGGTGCGGTGGGTAGACTTTCCACAGATGGGCTGGATGATGTGTTCGAGATTTTCTCGGCAGAATTGGGTAATTTGGGATTGACGGAGGAATTAAAAAAGCTGTTCAAAAACGCATATTTGGAACATGAAACCTTGACGGAAGCAACCCGTTACCTTGCCAACGAGTTGTTTAAAGATCAAGGTTTGGTAATTGTTGATGGTGATGATAAGGATTTGAAGGAACTTTTGATCCCTTATGCCAAAAAAGACATTTTGGACCACACGCCCAATGAAAAAATAATGGAGACGATAGGTGCATTGGAGAAGGTTTCCTCCGATTACAACATTCAGGTAAACCCTAGGGAAATCAATTATTTTTATTTGAAGGATGGCATACGGGAACGAATTATAAAGAAAAAGGGAAAATTCCATGTGATCAATACCCATATTGATTTTTCGGAGGAAGAACTTTTAGATGAGTTGTCCGCACACCCCGAAAGATTTTCGCCTAATGTGGTGGCACGTCCCCTGTACCAAGAAGTGATCTTGCCCAACCTCTGCTATATTGGAGGAGGAGGGGAGCTGGCTTATTGGTTGGAGCTAAAATCCTATTTTGATGAGGTCGGAATCACATTTCCTATGCTGATGTTACGGAATTCAGCTTTGCTGATAACCGAAAAGCAGTCCGAAAAAGTGGAAAAAATGGGATTGAAGGTTTCTCATTTATTCATGAAGCAGCATTCGCTCATCAATAAAAAAATCAGGGACATCTCCAATATTGACATTGATTTTTCGCCCCAAAAAAAGCTGCTGGAAGAACAGTTCCAGCACATGTACGAACTCGCGGAACAAACCGATAAGAGTTTCTTGGGCGCGGTAAAGGCGCAAGAGGTAAAACAGAAGAAAGGTCTGGATGCTCTTGAAAAGCGCCTGTTAAAAGCCCAAAAACGAAAATTGCGGGACCATGTGGTGCGGTTGACAGATCTTCAAAACGAATTGTTCCCCAACCAGTCGCTGCAAGAAAGACAGCTTAACTTTTCAGAAATGTATTTGGAAATGGGCGACACTTTGATTCCTTTGTTATTGGAAAAATTGGATCCATTCTCGGATCAGTTTACCATTTTAAGGCGTCGTTAAATAGCTATTCCCTGCCACTGAATATTCTTCGTTCAGAAAAAAAATAAAATCCAGGTAGGGTATTTTTTCTTCCGGTTGTTATATACATGAAAATTGCTATGAAAAAGTAAACTTTTTGAGTTGGTTAACTCATATGTTTAGGTTGGTTTTGATTTTATTGAAAAGCCCCGGAGTGGTTCCCGGGGCTTTTTGCTTTTTAGAGTCAAACAATTTTAGAACAGTTCCTTAAAGTAAGATTTGACCTCGAACAGCGTCGCCTCCTTCATGGTGTTGAACCGAATATCCGCGTGTCCTACCCGTTCTTCTGGACCAATGCCCACACTATGGAATTTTCCGGCTTTGGCGGCATCGATTCCTTTTTCGGCATCTTCAAAAACAATACAGTTTTGCGGTTGCAGCCCCAGTTTTTCCGAAGCATACAGAAAAATATCGGGAGCGGGCTTGCTCTTGGAAACACTGTTTCCATCCCCGATCACATCAAAATAATGAGTGGCCTTGAGCTGTTGCAAAACCTTATGGGCATTCTTGCTTGCACTTCCCAGCGCCACGCTGAATCCTTCCGAACGTAAATGAGTCAAAAGCTCCCTGGCACCAGGCAAATAATCATTGGGTGTCATACTGTCCAAACTTTCCACGTAGATGTCGTTTTTTTTCGTGGCCAGTTCAACGATGGTTTCCCTGTCGAGGGATACCCCATTGTGATCCATGATCACTTTTATGGAATCCATTCTCGAAATTCCCCTCAACGATTCATTCAGGTCGCGATCAAAATGCCAGCCCATTTCATCCGATAACTTTTTCCAAGCCTCATAGTGAAGTTCGGCGGTATCCGTAATTACACCGTCCAAATCAAAAATAAAACCCTTGATCATGGTTTGTGTTGTTTTAAAGCAAAGAAATAAGGAAAAAACCTAAGAAAAAAATTATATAAGGGTTTGATTTTTCATAGAAAAATGTAAGATTCACCCAAAATGAAGGGCTTGTTGATAACCCGTTGGAATAACTACGTGGAAAAACTTGTCATAAATATCCTTTAAAAGATACTTTTGCAACTAAAGCAAATTGCTATTTTTGCCCATGCATAACAACGTACTCATCCTAGACTTTGGTTCCCAGTATACTCAATTGATCGCAAGGCGCGTGAGGGAACTCAACATTTACTCGGAAATTAAGCCATACAACAAGTTGCCCGAAAACTTATCGTACTACAAGGCAGTGATCCTATCGGGATCGCCATCTTCAGTTCGGTCGGATAAGGCTCCGCACCCGGATCTATCCCAAATAAAAGGTAAGTTGCCACTGCTCGGTATCTGTTACGGGGCGCAATATTTGTCGCACTTTCATGGTGGTAATGTTGCCCCATCGGCAACCCGCGAATACGGAAGGGCCAATCTGTCCTACGTGAAGAAAAATGAAGAATTTTTACAGGGTTTGGGCGAAGGAAGCCAAGTGTGGATGAGCCATAGCGATACCATTAAGGAACTGCCCGAAGGAGCTGTTCGCTTGGCAAGTACCCACGATGTGGAGAATGCCGCTTACAGGATAGATGGTGAAAGAACCTATGGGATTCAATTTCACCCCGAAGTATACCATACCACCGATGGCAAAAGACTGTTGGAAAACTTTTTGGTGAACATTGCAGGTCTGGAACAGGATTGGACCCCGGATGCTTTCGTGGAAACAGCCGTTGAAGAATTAAAAAAAGAGATAGGGGACGAAAAAGTGATTTTGGGTCTTTCTGGAGGAGTGGATTCCAGCGTAGCAGCCATGTTGCTCCACAAAGCCATTGGAGACCACCTTTACTGTATCTTCGTGAACAACGGTCTTTTGCGCAAAAATGAGTTCGAGAGCGTTCTGGACCAATACAAGCACATGGGACTGAACGTTAAGGGCGTCGATGCTTCGGCACGTTTTTTGGATGCCTTGAAAGGTGAGTCCGACCCGGAAGGAAAAAGAAAGATCATAGGAAGGGTTTTTATCGAGGTTTTCGATGACGAATCCCACCAAGTGGAAAATGCAAAATGGTTGGCCCAAGGCACCATTTATCCGGATAGAATTGAATCCGTTTCAGCTAGTGGAGGGCCATCAGCAGTGATAAAAAGTCACCACAATGTCGGAGGATTGCCCGATTATATGAAATTGAAAGTAGTGGAGCCCTTGAAAATGCTGTTTAAGGATGAGGTAAGGAGAGTAGGGGCCAGTATGGATATGCCCGCGGAAATTTTGGGAAGGCATCCGTTCCCCGGACCTGGTCTTGGAATCCGTATCTTGGGGGACATAACCCCGGAAAAAGTGACTATTTTGCAAGAAGTGGATGCCATTTTTGTTGAGGGATTGAAAAAATGGGGACTTTATGACAAGGTCTGGCAGGCCGGAGCCATGCTTTTGCCCGTAGATAGTGTAGGAGTTATGGGAGATGAGCGTACCTATGAAAAATGTGTGGCGCTCAGAGCGGTGGAAAGTACCGATGGTATGACGGCCGATTGGGTAAATTTGCCCTATGAATTCCTGCAAAAGACCTCGAATGATATAATAAACAAGGTTAAAGGCGTTAATAGAGTGGTGTATGACATTAGCTCAAAACCACCGGCAACTATAGAATGGGAATGAAAAAAAATATTTTACGACTGGTTTTTACCGTGGTCTTTTTATTGGCCATGGTACCGGTCTCTGCACAAAACTATGCAACACATGCCGTAAAGGAGGGGGAGACCCTTAAGAGTATATCCCAAAAATACAGGGTAACTCCGTACAGCATATTACAGGCCAACAAGGAAATTAAAAGTGCTTCCGACGTAAAGGTGAACACTATCCTTATTATTCCATTGAGCGTGAAACCGTTTGAGGAAAAGAAAGTGGTCAAGGAGGAAGAACACCAGAAGGAAGAAATCAAACCAATCCGTTTTACCCGCCATCGGGTGCGCAGAAAGGAAACACTTTTCGGCCTGACCCAGAAATACAACATTACTGAAGAGCAACTCAAAAGGTACAATACCAGGTTATATTCAGAAGTTCTGGACAAGGGTATGGTGCTTCAAATTCCGGTATTCCCAGAGGTTGACCCCGAAGAGGAAAAAGAATTGGATTTTGAGGTCTATACCGTTCAACCCAAAGAAACCCGATGGAGCATCGCCCATAAATATGGAATAAGCGTAGACAGTCTGTTGGTACTGAACCCAAAACTGGACAAGAACACCAATTATTTGGCCGCAGGGGAAGAACTTAAATTGCCTCGGCCGAAAGGGGACAGTCTTAAGGAACAAAAAACGGAAATCTTTACATCTTATACCGTTCCACCAAAAATGACCCTTTACAGTTTGGGCAGGGAATACGGTATTCCTACGGATTCCATCGTAAGGTTGAACCCAGAGATCATGAAACAGGGCGGACTTAAGGAAGGCATGGTAGTCCGACTTCCTAAAAAGAAGGATAAAGAAGGAATTGTGAATACCGATAACTTTATCTTCTACGAAGTAAAGCCCAAACAGAACATTTTTAGAATCACCCAAAATCTTAAAATTACGCGTGATGACCTGTTCCGGTTGAACCCCGCACTGGAAAATGGGCTTAAAGCTGGAATGGTGCTAAAATTGCCCAAAGAAAAGGCTGGCGAATTAGAGGTGAAGAATGCACTGGTATTGGACAAGATCAATTTGGTGGACAGCATCAATGTGGAGAATAGACCCAAATTGGTGTTTATGCTTCCCTTTAGATTGGACAAGGTAAATGTCGCCGACACAGAAAAAGCCGAGGAGCTTATAAAAAACCGCAGGGACCTGGCCCTGAGCCTTGGTTTTTACACCGGGGCCATGGTGGCATTGGATTCTATCAAAAAATTAGGAGTATCGGTCGATGTAAAGACGTATGACACCCAGTTGGATCAGGCCAAAGTCAAAGAAATTTTGTTCAGGGAGAACCTCAACGGGGTGGATGCCATCATAGGCCCATTGGCGGCAGGCCCTTTGGATGAAGTAGCCGTGCAGGCATCTGCAAAAAATATACCCGTGATAGCACCTATTTCCTCCGACAGTAAATTGAGCCATGGCAATGTGTTCTTCTCAGTGCCCACGGACGCCATTCTTAGGGATAAAATGCTATCCTACGTAGAAAAAATACATAAGAACGAGAATATCATAATTATTGCAGACTCTACGCATCAAGTGGCGCACGATTCCATTTTGAGCAAGTTTCCTTCGGCCCGGATAGCCAAGGTAATCGACAACAAATCTTTGCATCTGGATGAATTTTTGATACAACTTTCAGAGGACAATGAAAACTGGGTCTTTTTGGAAACAGACCAACCGAACATGGTGGCCAGTGTCACATCCATTTTAAATTCTGCGAACACCGCTGCGATGAACTCCGAAGGAGAAAGGCTGATCAAGGTGCGTATGTTCACCACAAACTACAACGCTGCCTTTGATGACGATGCCGTGTCGAGGACACATTTGTCCAACCTTAAGTTCACGTACCCTTCTATAAACAGGGAATCGGACAATGATTCCTTCACTAGGGCATATATGAAAAAGTACAATGGGGTTTTCCCCGATAGGTATGCCGTACGAGGGTTCGACCTTACCATGGATGTATTGTTGAAGCTAGCCTACAAGAACAATCTTTTTGAAACATCAAAATATATAGGTCTTACCGAATACGCCGGAAACGGTTTCGATTATTTGAATGATTGGACCTCGGGCTATTTCAATAGAGCATCTTTTATCATGGAGTACGATAACCTACAAATTAAAGAAGTAAAGCCAAAGGATGACTTCAAAAGTAACCTATAACGGAAACCTGCGCACCACATGCGTACACCTGCGTTCCGGAAACGAGTATATTACCGATGCCCCGGTGGACAACAATGGCAAGGGCGAAGCGTTTTCTCCAACCGATACCGTGGCCACCGGACTAGCTAATTGCATGATGACCATGATGGGCATCAAGGCAAGGGATTTGGAAATAGATCTAACAGGGTCGACCGCTGAGGTGACCAAGCACATGGCCGCGAATCCACGGAGGATTTCCAAGATCGAGGTCAAGTTTGAACTACCGGCATCAGTGTCCGAAAAGAACCGTAAGATATTGGTGCATACCGCCAACACCTGTCCGGTACATTACAGTTTGCATCCTGATATTGAAAAAGTAATCGATTTCAATTGGGTAAAGTAATCATTTTAGGGATCATTATACTTCTTGGTTTTTTGGGCTTTTCGCAAGAAATCGAGGAAGTTGTTCCATGGAATGAAAACAAGCGCCTTAATTGGTCGGATTTTAAGGGAAAAGTGCCTCCGGCAGAAGAATCTGCGGCAACCACAGCAAGCGGTATCAGTTACTCGTACTCTGCCAATCTTTTGCATCATGAGGTGAAGCTGGATTTTGAGGTGAACGCCTATTTTTACCCGAACGAATCTTGGTACAAGCCCGAACTGTGCAACGAAAACACCTTGGCGCACGAGCGTCTTCACTTTGACATTACGGAACTTTTTGCCAGAAAAATGCGTGAAAAACTTCGCCGTACCTCCTTCTCGGATGATGTAAAGGCCGAGGTCAGAAAAATCTATACCGATATTTTAAGGGAGCTGCAGGACTATCAGGAAAAGTATGACTGGCAGACCAATTTTTCCCGGAACAGGGAAAAACAAGCGGAATGGAACCAAAAAATTGCGAGTGCGCTTAAAAATGAAAGTTCATATTGAACTTGTGCTTGATTTCATCATTTAATTTCTTGATCAACCCTTTTTTTCAATTTACGCCCGTTTTCCGCGACAGTTTTGGCCATACGCCTGGTTCGGTACCCGTACGTGAGTTCGTGATCGATAAGTTGGCGAAACTTTATGGTTTTCAATTCCTCCAAAAATTCACCAATGTCATAGGTGTTGACATAGCTGGGATTGTCATTGTCGAAAGGGCGAATGGAATTTATATAATTGCCATATTCCGTATTGTACCTTTTGGATAGCTCCGCTTGTACTTTCATGTCGGTGTAGAACTCGGACAACCCCTTTCTTAAGCTATCGTTACTGATCAAACGCAAATTACCTGTACTTACAAGTTCTTGATACGCCTCATCATCTACCAGATAAAAACCACTGAATGATGCAGCTCCTTTTGCAATGGTATTGATAAAATGAATGGTATCTACAATGGTATAGGGTGCCTCTATATATTTTTTTGCAAAAAGTAGATTCTCAATTTTTTCGTCAAATTGGTCCACATAAATGCGCTGTGTATTAAAAATTAAATTTTCCAGATCGGCCGAAATGGAAATAAGATAATCTTGCTCTAGGTCTGCATTTTTCCGTCCCTCATTCCAATTATTGATTTGCAGTGCTATCAAAATTCCAATCACCACCAAAATGATTTCACCAAAAGCATATAGCAGGTATTTGCTGATTTTATTCCCGGAAATCAATTGTTCCCTGATTCTTCTAAAAAAGGTGAGCATGTAGAGGTTGGTTGATATTTATGTATTAAAACTACGATTAATTATGGTTTGCGTCCATAAAAATCCATCTTCCACCCCAACGATTTTATCATTCCAGATAATGGTTCTTTCACAATTTATTTGTTTCTCTCCAGTTAGTGAGACCAACCTTCAGTATGCTTAGCAATCTTTTTTAAGATACTGTCAAATAAATATGTGTAGCTTCCTTCACTGTCCAAGGTCTTTAGTTGGTTAATGATGAAATAGAGTTCATCTTGGATGTATTTGTCGTTTTTTCCATAGTTCCAGATGGGGAGGATACATTTCTCGAACAGCTCTTTGAACGTTGATGAAGGTCTATATATTCTTGGGGTTCCTTCATCATCATGTATGGTTTCCGGGAGTTTATGGGTCATCTTAAAGTAAAATAGGTCCGAAAGTGCATGCAATGCGATCACTGCGGTTCCAGGGTCATTAATGCCAGGGCTCAATGCTTTTATGGCTACTTCGCTCAGTTGTGTAAAACCATAATCGGAATTTCTTTCAACAGGTTGTCCGTCATAAAAATCAACTGTGGAGAGGATGATTTTGATATCATCATCATCAAGGCTTTCCTTCCCATAAATTTCCATGAAAACAGCATTTTTTAAAACGTAGGTGGTAGGTTTGAAAAGAAAATTGGCATGTAAGTTTTGATCCGTCATCAACTGCAATAATTTTTTTTCGTCAAAACTTTGAAAATAGTTTGATGCTGGGGACTTTAATTCAATCTTTGGCAACGTTTCCCAATTCGGTCTTTGCGTTTGGCCCTTTTCGAATTTGGATTCCATGGACTCCATCACTTTGTTCTGCAAGCGACCAATAACGGTCTCGTAACGCACGGTTTTGGTAACATAGTCCAAAAAATAAATGAAGAGGAAAATATCGATGACCGTCAACAAAATCAGTACGTAGACACTCAGCGAAGGCACTGTAATACCACTACTGTTATCCCGAATGGTACTGAGGAGCAATAATGCGTACACAATGGTGCCAATATAAAAGCCAAGGATCAACTGCTGAAAGCGGTTCTCGATCATTCCATGCAGCACCCGATTGCTCATTTGTGAAGCCGCCTGGTTCAGTACGATCATCACCATGGAAAAACTGAACACCGTCAATGAGATTATTGCAGCTGCCACAGTGGAAACAAGTGATCTGGCCGTGCTGGCATCCTTAATTCTCAACCAACTAAAATCAGCTTTTAAATTTTGGCCCCATTCCGAAAAATCAACAGCCAACAAAATCCATATCAGCAAAAGAAAAGCAAGGGCGCTAATTCCAGGAATAAAGGCAATGCTCCCTGTAACCTTGTTGTAATATATACGTATCCATTTGCTTATGGGTATTATCATTTTAAAACATTAAGACGGTTAAACGAATACGTACCTGCAGTACTATTTTAAAAGCTTTTCTTGAGTGGGAGCCAATTGATCCTATCCGCAAAATTTAAATATCACACCGCATAAACCCATCTTTGAGCGCCGCGATTTTATCCTCCCAGGTCACAATAAATTCTTGGGCCACGTAGCCCTTGAATCCCGTTGCATGGATGGCCTTGATAATGGCCGGATAGTAAAGCTCTTGGGTCTCATCGATTTCGTGCCTGCCAGGAACACCGGCAGTGTGGTAATGCCCAAAATACGGGTGGTAGTTCTGTATGCTTCGGATAATATCACCTTCCTGGATCTGCATGTGGTAGATATCGAACAACAATTTAAAATTATCGCTGCCCAAGTGTTTGCAGAGTTCTACGCCCCAAAGCGAATTGTCGCACATATAATCGGGGTGGTTCACTTGGTTAAAGAGCTCCATCTGGATCACGACACCGTGTTTCTCGGCCAAGGGCATGATCTGCGATAGCCCGTCCACACAGTTTTGCAATCCCACATAATCGTTCATGCCATCACGGTTTCCACTAAAACAGATAAGATTGGTATAACCGGCCTCGGCCACTTTCGGAATCATTTCTGTGTAGTTTTTAATGAGCTGCTCGTGGTATTTGGGATTGTTCCAACCCTTGTCCAGACCAATTTCGGCACCATTGCACATGGAACAATGGATATCGTACTTCTTCAATATGGGCCATCTATCCGGCCCGACCAAATCAATGGCCTTAACACCCAATTCGTTTAAGGTCTTTAAGAAATCCTCAAGGGGAATATCGTTAAAACACCATTCGCATACACTATGGTTAATGTTTCCCTTGAGTTTAAATTCTTTGGATTGCCCTTGATCAGAGGTCATGGCAGATACGGAGGCCAGTCCTGCCGACCCGACCGCGGCGGTGGCGATAAAATTTCTACGTTTCATTATGAGGATTTGTTATCGGAAAGATAGTATTTTAGACCTATATATGGAAATGCGCCCGGATACCGAACAGCTTTTGGAGCTTGCACATTACAAAATGCCCTTTGGTAAGTTCAAGGGGCGCTATCTGGTGGATCTTCCCTTGCCCTATCTGGTCTGGTTCCGCCAAAAAGGTTTTCCCGAAGGGAAATTGGGCAACTACCTCAATACCATGTTGACCATTAAGGACAACAACCTGGAGCCCCTTATTAGAAAACTGCAAAAAGATTTTCCTCGTAAATCTTCCTGATTTTTCTTCGGCAATTAGTAACTTTACGCCCCGTAATAGAAAGATCAATATGTCAGATACCAAGTACATTTTCGTTACGGGAGGCGTTACTTCTTCCTTGGGTAAAGGAATTATCGCCGCATCCTTGGCTAAACTACTACAGGCCAGGGGATACCGGACCACCATACAAAAATTAGATCCATATATCAATGTAGATCCGGGAACACTGAATCCGTACGAGCATGGCGAATGTTATGTGACCGATGATGGCGCCGAAACCGACTTGGACCTTGGACATTACGAACGATTTTTGAACGTACGCACTTCCCAGGCCAATAATGTGACCACCGGACGAATTTACCAAAGCGTCATAGAAAAGGAACGCCGGGGCGAATTTTTGGGCAAGACCGTGCAAGTTGTACCGCACATCACCAATGAGATCAAGGAGCGTGTCCAAATTTTGGGAAATAGCGGGGATTACGACATTATCATCACCGAAATCGGTGGTACGGTAGGGGATATTGAATCCTTACCTTATATAGAAGCTGTAAGACAATTGCTTTGGGAGCTGGGCGAGCACAATGGAATCGTTATCCATCTGACCTTGGTGCCATTTTTGTCAGCTGCCGGGGAGTTAAAGACCAAGCCCACGCAGCACTCCGTTAAAACATTGATGGAAAGCGGAATTAAGGCCGATATTTTAGTTTGCCGAACAGAGCATGAGATTTCTGAGGATATCAAGGAAAAATTGGCCCTTTTCTGCAACGTGCGGAAGGAAGCCGTAATCCAATCCATAGATGCATCCACGATTTACGATGTGCCCTTGATGATGCAGGAAGAAGGACTGGATAAGGTCACTTTGGAAAAATTGGCCTTGCCCAACGATACCGAACCCAATCTAGATCAATGGAAAGGGTTCTTGAAAAGACACAAAAATCCAAAGGATAAAGTCGTCATAGGATTGATAGGTAAATATGTGGAGCTTCCCGATTCCTATAAATCCATTCAAGAAGCATTTATCCATGCGGGCGCTGCCAACGAAGTGGATGTTGAGGTAAAATCCATTCACTCCGAACACTTGTCCGAAAAGAACATTGTGAACAAGCTAAAAGGGTTGGACGGTATTCTGGTCGCTCCCGGTTTTGGGGAAAGAGGGATTGAAGGCAAGGTGACAGCAGTTAAATATGCACGGGAGAACAACATTCCTTTTCTGGGCATATGTTTGGGTATGCAGATGGCCGTAATCGAATTTGCAAGAACCGTCCTTGGCCTGGAAAAGGCCAATTCCACCGAAATGAACAAAGAAACCCCGGACCCCGTGATAAGCTTGATGGAAGAACAAAAATCCATTACCGACATGGGCGGAACCATGCGTTTGGGTTCTTGGGACTGCCATTTAAAAGAGGACAGCTTGGTAAAGGAGGTCTATGGTTCTACCGATATCGAGGAACGCCACAGGCACCGGTACGAATTCAACAATAAATACAAGGAACAAATGGAAGAGGCCGGTTTGGTGGCCTCCGGGTTCAACCCCAAGACCGGTCTTGTGGAGGTCGTGGAAATACCATCCCACCCTTGGTTTATCGGAGTGCAGTACCATCCGGAATACAAGAGTACAGTGGCAAGTCCACATCCTTTGTTTGTGGGGTTCGTTAAGGCCGTTTTGGACCAAAAGCAAAAACAAAACAATGCCAGTTTGGCATAAAACGCAGTTTTGGGCATATATTTGCCATCTGGATTACCAATAAATATTTCTACTAAATAATATTCATGGAAGAAAAGAAGCTGGATATTAAATCCGTTATTGGATTTGTACTGATTTTTGGAATACTGATTTTCATGTTCTACCAAAATCAGCCTACACCAGAAGAGCTAGAAGCACAAAAAGCAGAGCGGGCAAAAGTTGAAGCCGAGGAAAACAAGGTCGAGGAAGCGACCAAAACGGCACCCATCAAAGAGACCAAAACCGTAGACCTTACCGATTCCACTGCGGTGGCACAGTACAAGAACAACGTTGGCGCATTTGGTTACACCACAACTTCCGAAGGAACCACTATATTGGAAAATGAGGTATTGAGACTGGAAGTTTCCAACCAAGGGGGGCAAATTGTTGAGGCCAAGATGAAGAATTTTGTGACCCACGATTCAGTTCCGGTATATTTGGTGAAAGATGGCAATGCCAATTTTGCGTTGAGCTTCACTACAACGGACAATAGGGTCCTTAGTACGACAGACCTGTTTTTTGAACCATCCCTTACAAAAAGCGGGGACAATCAGGTGCTTTCCATGAAGGCCAAAGTGGCGGACAACCAGTTCTTGGAATATCGCTATGAAATGAAGCCGAATGAGTATTTGGTGGACTTTACGGTTCGTTCACAAGGATTGAGCGGTGTATTCAATACAAGCAAGCCCGTTACCTTGGAATGGGACCTAAAAGGTATCCGACATGATCAGAGTATCCAGTACGAAAATAGATATACCCGCCTAACATACAATCATGATGACGGGGATATCAGCAAGTTATCCGAGAGCAGCGATTTTGATGAGGAAACGGAAGTGGATATAAAATGGCTATCGTACCGTCAACACTTTTTTAGCTCTATTTTAGCTACGGACGATCACTTTAAAACTGCCGATCTTACCTCCACCAACTTGGTAGAGGAAGAAAGTAAAGAACTTCTTTTTACCAAAGAGTACACCACCCGCGCTCCCTTGGAACTGCAAGGAGGTGAACTATCACAGAACATGTACTGGTATTATGGCCCCACGGATGTTAAAATACTGGACGATTACCAAGATTTGGGCCTAGCGGACTCCATTCCATTTGGTTGGGGAATTTTTGGATGGATCAACAGGTACATATTTACGCCCTTTTACACTTTCTTGAGTTCGTTCCTTCCCTATGGAATCGCCATCGTTATCATGACCATATTGGTACGTTTGGCACTTTCTCCGGTGACCTATAAATCGTATCTGTCCCAGGCGAAAATGAAGGTATTGAAGCCCGAGATTACCGAAATCAATGAAAAGTACAAGGACAATGCCATGAAAAAGCAGCAGGAGACCATGAAGCTCTACAACAAGGCTGGGGTAAGCCCAATGAGCGGCTGTATACCGGCACTGTTGCAATTGCCGATTTTCTACGCACTGTTCATGTTCTTCCCCACATCTTTTGCATTGCGGCAAAAATCCTTCTTATGGGCAGAGGATTTATCCTCTTACGACACCATATTTGAACTGCCGTTCACCATACCTTTTTATGGTGACCACGTATCATTGTTCCCGATTTTGGCTTCCATCGCTATTTTCTTCTACATGCAGATGACCACGGGTCAGAGCATGCAGATGCAACAACAGCCGGGTATGCCGAACATGAAGTTTATTATGTACCTATCGCCCATTATGATGTTGTTCTTCTTTAACAATTATGCGAGTGGATTGAGTTTGTACTACTTCATCTCCAACTTGATTACCATCTTTATAATGTTGGCCATTAAGAACTATATTTTGGACGAGGATAAAATCCATGCCCAGATTCAGGAGAACAAGAAAAAGCCCAAAAAGGAAAACAAGTTCCAGCGTAAGATGCGGGAGATGATGGAGCAGGCCGAGGAGCAGAAGAAGTCTGGAAAAAGATAATAGGTAAACTACACAGGATATTTTTCTTTAAAAAACAAAAAAACTCCCTCAAGATGTCTTGGGGGAGTTTTCATTTACAGGTTTAGTTTGGAAAGATTTGGGACTCCAAAGATGGGAGATTACTTACATTCTAAAAATTAAAAGTTGTAAAACCCGTTGTTTCTGTGGGTAAACAATACCTCTTTGATGTGTCATCGATGAACGGTAAATAGATGTCGATAAAAAGCCCCCTCAAAATTAATTGAGGGGGCTTTTATGCACTATTTATGAATCAAAATTTAATTAGTCGTATCTGGAATCAAAACAGTATCCACAACGTGGATTACACCATTGATGGCCTGAACATCCACAAAGTCGATTCCAATTCCTGTGTTTCCTGCACCATCGGTTATATCGGCAATATTTTCACCTGTTCCTGGTAGATTTATAGTAATCATGTCACCTTCCAGAGTAGTTGCCGTAGCACCATCGCTCAAGTCACCAGAACGTACATTGGCTCCTGCCACAACATGGTGTTGTAGTATCGGTATCAAATCAGCTTCTGCAGGAATACTTGACAGAGCGGCAAAAGCATCGTTGGTAGGAGCGAATACGGTAAATGGATCGCTACCTGCTCCATCTTGAGCGGACAATACACTTACAAAATCAGTGCTTGGTGTCAATTCGGTCAATGCTTGTACCAAAGTGGAGAAATTAGGATCTGCTGCAGCAAACGTTACCACAGTTGGTAAGTCGATTACGGCATCCACAGTATGAATAACTCCATTGGTGGCCACAATGTCTGGCATAACTACACTACTTGTTCCGTTTAAGGTTACACCATCATCATCTGCATTTACATATAAACTTATATTCTCATCTGCTGCAAACTCAGCTTCAGTATTCACATAAGTGGTCGTCAAATCTGAACGGTATAGAGCAGCTCCCATCACTACGTGATTTGCTAATACCGCATTGATATCATTTGAATTCGGGTTCGTAAATGCGCTGAAAGCATCGTTTCCAGGAGCAAATACGGTGAAAGTTTCTGCTTCATTGGAAAGTAAATCTGTAAAGGTTGTGTTTCCACCGTCAGTAAGTGCACCTACCAAAGAAGATAGTCCAGGATTGGCCACAGCATGGTCCACAATATTGGGAACATCAATAACAGCATCCACCACATGTACGATTCCGTTAAGCGCCTTAACATCTGGGGTTACAACTGTGGAAGTGCCATTAAAAGTTACATCACCAGTAGCATCAAAATATAAGCTCATATTTCGCTCGCCTGCGCCGAGAGCCAATGTACTGGTGTAACCTGCTCCAAGTCCAACCAAATCTTCGGAAGTCACTTCTCCACTTATCACGTGGTTCAGCAATACGTTGGTCAGTACATCAACAGGAACATCTTCCAAGGCTGCACCATCAAGGAACGTTTCAAACGCTGTATCCGTTGGGGCCAAGACAGTATAGGGTCCGGCACCGCGAAGAACGGTTGGCAAATCACCATTGGCAGCCTGTAATGCAGCGACCAAGCTTTGTAAATTTTCATTGGCTATGGCCAAATCGGTAATCGGCACTAAAATAATATCGGCCAACTCATCCAAAATGGCTTGTGGCAGCAATACTTTATCTATAATATGTACCACACCATTGGAAGTTTCAATATCCGCAGTGGTCACTTCAGCGGCCACATCCGTTGCGTCTTGGATAAATACTCCTCCTTCTGTTGATACTTGCAAAGTGGAGCCTTGTACGGTTGTCAAGCTCATTCCATTGCTCAAGTCAGTTGATAATGCTTCCTGTCCCACCACATGATAGGTAAGGATTACTGCTAGCAAATCTTGCAGTTGCTCTGTGTTGAAATCATCGAGGGAATCAAATCCATCAAGTTGGGCCAATAAATCGTTGAAAGCTTGATTGGTCGGTGCGAACACGGTAAACGAACCTTCACCACTCAAGGTAGCTACCAAATCGTTGTTTGCACTCTCATCCGCCTTCTGAAGCGCAGCGACCAAAGTGCTCAATTCTGCCGTGGCTTGGGCAGCACCTACAATGGTTACTTCGTTCTCTGGCGGCATGGGCCCGTTGTCGTCATTGGAGCACGACGTGAATCCAATCAATAGGAGTAATAATGTAAGTCGGGTTAAAATTGTCAGTGTTTTCATTTCGGAGATTTGTTTTGTTTAACATTTTAAAGTTATAAGTAAACAAAATAAATACAATGTTGTTTAACATTTTAGCTTAAAACTTTAACAAAATTAAAATTTCGATAACTTTTGATTTACAGATTGGACACTTTCGCTTTAAGACATAATTATGTTTTAAGTGCGCATCAATTTGTATTTTTGTACCCTTAAAACATTGCCATGAAAAAGGTTGTTGTAGGACTTTCCGGGGGAGTTGATTCAAGCGTAGCCGCCTATTTGCTCAAAGAGCAGGGGTACGAGGTTATCGGTCTGTTCATGAAGAACTGGCATGATGATTCCGTTACCATTTCCGAAGAGTGCCCTTGGCTGGAGGATAGCAATGACGCCCTCATCGTGGCCGAAAAGCTGGGCATTCCTTTCCAAACGGTGGATTTGAGCACCGAGTACAAAGAACGGATCGTGGATTATATGTTCAACGAGTACGAAAGGGGCAGAACCCCCAATCCCGATGTGCTCTGCAACCGCGAGATCAAGTTTGATGTTTTCATGAAAATCGCCCTGCAATTAGGGGCCGATTACGTGGCAACTGGCCATTATTGTAGAAAGGGAACCATACAAAATGAAGATGGGACCGAAACTTATCAATTATTGGCCGGAAAAGATCCCAACAAAGATCAATCCTATTTCCTTTGCCAACTCTCGCAGGAACAGTTGGCCAAGACCTTGTTTCCCATAGGCGAACTGTTAAAGCCGGAAGTAAGAAAAATTGCTGCTGAGAACAATTTGATCACGGCGGACAAAAAAGATTCCCAAGGCTTGTGTTTTGTGGGCAAAGTACATCTGCCAGAATTCTTGCAACAAAAATTAAAGCCCAAAAAAGGGGTGATTGTGGAAGTGCCGAGCAATGCCGCTCAATTTTCCAATGCCGTTCCCGAATTTCAGAACGAAAGGGAAAAACTGTTTTTCCAAGCAGAAAAGCCTGTTTACTCAGAGACTGATGGAAAAGTGGTAGGGGAGCATCAAGGCGCTCACTATTTTACCATAGGCCAACGCAAGGGCCTGAATGTGGGCGGAACCAAGGAACCCTTGTTCGTGATCGATACCGATGTGGATAAGAACATTATTTACACGGGACAAGGGAAAACACATCCCGGTCTTTTACGAAACACCCTCTTTATCAAGGACGATGAACTCCACTGGGTACGCCCCGATCTTGCTTTGGATGTGGATGGGACCATGGAGGTCAAGGCCCGTATCCGTTACCGTCAACCTTTGCAAACCGCAACCCTCTACAAAGTAGAGAATGGATTGTTCGTTGATTTTAAGGAGAAACAATCAGCCATTACCGAAGGGCAGTTTGCTGCGTGGTACGTTAACGATGAACTGATAGGTTCCGGGGTTATCTCCTAATTCAAATCCTATTTATTTTGATTATTTTGGTGGAAACTTGAACAAGATTTCCATGCAGAACAAAATCACACAACTTTTCGGAATAGAACACCCCATCATCCAGGCAGGGATGGTCTGGGCCAGCGGCTGGCGTTTGGCCTCGGCCGTTTCAAATGCCGGTGGATTGGGCTTGTTGGGAGCGGGAAGCATGTATCCCGAAATTTTGGAAGAGCACATCATCAAATGTAAAAAAGCAACGGATAAACCTTTTGGTGTCAATGTACCCATGCTGTACCCCGACATTGAAAAGTTGATGGACATTATAGTAAAGCACGAAGTCAAGATTGTGTTTACTTCAGCGGGAAATCCGAAAATATGGACCAAATTTTTACAAGATAAGGGAATCACCGTTGTACATGTGGTCAGTAGCGTAAAGTTTGCTTTAAAAGCGCAGGAGGCTGGGGTGGATGCCGTTGTTGCAGAAGGTTTTGAAGCAGGGGGACACAACGGGCGAGACGAGACCACGACCATGGTGCTTATACCTTCGGTCAAAGAAAAAATAGAAATTCCCTTGATAGCAGCCGGAGGAATTGCCACGGGAAGGGCCATGCTGGCGGCCATGGTGCTCGGGGCCGATGCCGTTCAGGTAGGGAGCAGGTTCGTAGCATCCCCGGAAGCATCTTCGCATGAGCTTTTTAAAAAATGGGTGGTGGATGCCAAAGAAGGCGATACGCAATTGACCTTAAAAGAACTAGCGCCGGTCAGGTTACTCAAGAACAAGTTTTTCAATGATGTGCAAGAGGCGTATTCCAAAGGTGCCACCCAAGAAGATTTGAAACGACTCTTGGGCAGGGCCAGGGCCAAAAAAGGCATGTTTGAAGGCGATATGGAAGAAGGCGAACTGGAAATTGGTCAAGTTTCCGGTTTGATTCATAGTATAATGCCTGCTGCTGAAATTGTTGCTGAATTATTGTCCGAGTACCAAAGGGCAAAAGCCGAAATATGCGACAATTAAGGCATTGCACCGATAGTTTGGGCAACTTTTAATATATTTAGCCAGCGCAATGAGAACACTAATCCCCACAATACTCCTTTTTGTGCTCGCATCGCATTGCCATGGGCAAGTGGAGCGGGACAAAGCACTCCATTTTTTGGGAGGCAATCTATTTGGTCTTGCCGGGGCCGGAATTGCCAAGCAAGCCACCGATGGCAACCGTATTTGGACCTTTGTGGGTTCCGTAGCGGGAAGCACCCTTATTGGACTGGCCAAAGAGACCGTAGATGCGGGACAGCGTGAAAATGGATGGGACAACGATGATTTGGCGGCTACTATTCTGGGAGGCGTTACTGTTGGGGTCACTATTGACCTTTTCTCCAAAAAAGATGATAAAAAACGCTTGAGGGGCCATTATTCCCAGCTTGACCTTAAAAAGAAAAATCAATTGCTCCTGCCAAAATCAGAATTTGTGGTATTGGACGGGAAGCTACCATCCTTGAACATCTTGGGGCTCTCCAATCAAGAGTTTTCAAGGTAATCCATTCTGTATGGGTTGGAATTATTTTTGGATTTCGACTGCGCTCAACCTTACATCAATTAAATGATTCCCCTTGCTTTTATTTCCAGATACTTATTGATGGTGTTCACTGTCAGTTCTTCCGGTTTGGTCAAAATGGTCTGGATGCCGTACTTCTGAAGTTCTTTCTGCATCAAGCGTTTTTCCAAAGAAAACTTCTCTGCAATGGTCTTAAGGTAAATGGCCTGTAAATCTTCCGCATCTTCTGCCACAAGTGATTCAAGCTCTGTATTTTCAAAGAAGATGACCACCAATACATGCTTTTTGGCCATCGCCAAAATATAGGGCAGTTGCCTTTTTAATCCGGATATGTGTTCAAAATTAGTGTAGAGTAGTAGAAGACTGCGCTGGTTGACTTTTCGTTTCACATGGGCATACAGCAATCCAAAATCCGAATCGGAGTAATCTGTCGAAATATTGTACAGACTCTCCATAATGGTGTTGAGGTGTGTGATTTTTTGAACAGCCGGCACAAATGTTTCAATCTTTTTGGAAAAGGTGAGCAATCCCGTTTTGTCGTTTCTTTTTAGGGCAACATTGGAAAACGCCAATGCGGAATTGATGGCATAATCCAACAAGCTCAATCCATTGAAGGGCATTTTCATGACCCTTCCCGTATCGATTATGGAATAAATGGGTTGCGAGCGCTCATCCTGGTACTGGTTCACCATCAGTTGGTTCTTTTTGGCCGTGGCCTTCCAGTTGATGGTGCGGACATCGTCTCCCTTGATGTATTCCTTGATCTGTTCAAATTCTTGTGTGTGTCCAATTCGCCTAATCTTTTTAAGCCCGAATTCGGTCAATCGATTGCTTGTGGCCAAAAAATCATACTGCTGCATTTGTATGATGGATGGGTACACGGGAACCATTTGATCCTTCTGGAACACATACTTTCTTTTGATGATGCGTAGGGGAGAGGAGGCAAAAACGATGAGATTGCCAAAAACATATTCCCCACGTTCCACAGGACGGACGGAGTATTCAAAAATTTGGGATTCGCCCTTTTGCAATCGAGTCCTGTGCTCAAAATCCCTCTTTTGAAATTGAACGGGCAGTTCGTCGATAACGCAGACGTCTGTTGCGAAAGGATATTTGGAAGTCAAGTGTACCGATAGGACGTTTTCATCGCTGTTCGATAATTTCTTGGGAAGATTACGATGCGCCATGATGGCGTTCGTGGAGGCATACATCATATAAAGGTCCAAAAAGAAGAATGCCAACAGCAGAAACACCAATAGCCAAGCAATGGGGTAAATCTCTGGTAACCAGTAGGAAAGTACAAAACATCCCGATAGTACGGCGATATACCGAAAGAAAACGTTGTGTATATAAAGGGACCTTAAAAATGCCATGTTTATCTTGGAATTTCAACGGACTCCATGATCATGGAAACCACATTTTCGGTCGTCATGCCTTCCATTTCCCGTTCCGGAGTCAGGATTACCCGGTGGTTGAGCACAGGAACCAAGGCTTTTTTTACATCCTCTGGTGTTACAAAATCCCGCCCTGAGATTGCGGCAAAGGCCTTTGCTGCGGTGAGCGTGGCAATGGAGGCCCTTGGTGATGCCCCAAGGTACAAATGTGGATGGTTTCGTGTCTGTGTGATGATGTTGGCTATATAATCCAATATTTTTTGCTCCACGATCACATCGTGAATGTTCTTTTTGAACTCCACCAATTTTTTGGGAGTTAGCACTGCCTTGATCTGGTCCTGTGGTTTTTCACCTTTACGTTCGTGGTGATTTTGCAGGATGACGACCTCTTCTTCCACAGAAGGATAATCCACCTTGATCTTGAACAGGAAACGGTCCAATTGTGCTTCCGGAAGTGCGTAGGTACCTTCTTGCTCAATGGGATTCTGTGTGGCTAGAACCATAAAGGGTTGCCCCATTTTATAGGTAGTACCGTCCACAGTGGCTTGCCTTTCTTCCATGGTCTCAAATAGGGCCGCCTGAGTTTTTGCAGGGGCACGGTTGATCTCATCGATCAGGATAATATTTGAAAAAATGGGTCCCTTTTTAAATTCAAACTCATTGGTCTTGGTATTGAAAACAGAAGTTCCCAAAATATCACTGGGCATCAGATCCGGAGTAAACTGGATTCGGTTGAATTCTGTTTTGAGCGTTTTGGCAAAAAGTTTTGCGGTCACGGTTTTTGCGATTCCCGGTACGCCTTCGATCAGGGCATGTCCATCCGACAATATGGCCACGATGAGCAGTTCCACAAAATCTTTCTGACCCACGATTATGGTGGCCAGTTCCTTTTTTATCTGTGCTACGGTGTCCCGCAATTCCTCCAAGGGTACACGGTTGTCAAAGTTCAAGTCGTTATTTTCATTATTTTCCATCAACGTTGGCTTTAAATGCTTGTATTTTTTCGTTCAGACTTTTTAATTCAGTTTCTGTCACTCGGGAACCTTCCCTAAGTTTTATGATCAGTTCCATTAAGGATTTTACATCCTCCAATTTGGTATTGCTGCGCATGGCAAGGTTTTCCATGAACCTTTTATCCTGTAGATCTTGCGTAGCAACATGCAGCTTGGTTCGTATATATTCCAAAAAATAATCAATTTTGTGTTTTGTGATAAGGGGCAGTTCTCCTTTTTCAAAGTACATGTCGGCAATGGTCTTGGTAAATGCCACGGTCTGGTTTTTAATGGGGGGCACTATGGGGATTGCCCGTTGCTTTCGTTTTCCTTCAAAAATAATATAGATTAGGGCGCCAATTAGCGTAAGATAATAGGCCCATTTGAATTCCTTGGTATTCAGGAACAAATACATGGGAGAGGTGTAGAACGATTTCCCCGATTTATGAAAATTGTCCATATAAATCTGTCCCTCCCTGTTGAGATAGGAAAGAAGACCGGCGGTATATTCCTGATTGTTATCCTTTAGGATAAAATAGTTGGTGAAAGCCTTGGGGAAACTGGTCAATATAATTTCTCCATCACCAAACGGCTGTTTAATGCTGTTCACATGTTTTTTAATGGAATTTGTACTGTCTGGCCGGGTATAAACCTGACCAAGAACGGTAGTATGCAAAGTGTCCAACTTATCAAAACTGGTGGTATAATAGTCTTTGGTAAATTGCACTATTTTCTTGGTAAGCTGCGGATTTGAAAGCTCAAAATAGAACTGGGGTTCCAATTCACCATCATTGTAGACGTTGCCCTGTTCCAGGTTCAGGGTATCCAAGAGTTTTTTTTCAAAATAGTCCGAGGCCACAAAAAGTTGATTGCCCTGTGCCACCCAATCCAGAAGAGCGTTTAGTTCCGCTTCTTCAAAAGAGACGGTCTCGTTCACAAAAAAATAGGTTCCTTTGATGGTGTCCGTTCGTGACAATAATTCGAAAGGAGGTTTTTGGACCTGTTCTATGTTGTCGGGAAAGTACTTGTCCATCAAATCGTTCAAAACATAGGTGCCATAGGGTATTTTATGGTGCGAGACATAGGAGGGAAACCAATTGATGTCCTTGGGCTTATTATACTCCATGGCAAATATGGCCGCTAGGGTCAAAACTCCGATAATGATATATGTCCACCCTTTTTTAGACATTGGTTATCGCATTTTTTAAGGATTTGAATACCGTTTCTGCTTTGTCGAAACGTTCCTGGTCAATTTCAAATTCACCGTACCAAACATAGTCATAAAGCATGGTAGCCCTTCGAAATTCATTTTTGAAATCGCTCTCCGCTAGCTCCGTCATGTAATCGTCGTTGGTTTTTTGCTGTTGCCAATCAATCAGGTCCCTTTCGGACAAAAGTTGTAAAATATAAAGGTAATAGTACCGTATCGCGAGCCTATATTTTTTCTCGGCAAGCGCATTGCCGATCAGGGTTTGAATATCCTCGTTTTTGATGATATGCTCTTCCTCGGATAGGGAGACCACATTCGGATTTTTCCTGTTTCTACCGATTCCATACAGATTGGACCTTACGAAAAAGCGGATTACCAAATACAGAAAAAGGACCAAGAGCAAATAGGGAAGTATTTTCATGAAGGCCGCCAAATAGCCTTCGGCATTTCCCACGCCAAAAATCCATTCGAAAAAACGCCGTAAAATATTGTAGAACCAATTCATTATATCGGTCCACCAGGTACTTTCCGTTTTTATTTCCTCATAATCGAAGGCAGGATCTTCTTTGTAGGCCTCAAAATCTTCCTGGCTGAATTCAATGGGCGCAATATCTGAATCATCATACTTGACCACGGAATCGTTCTGGGCAAAAAGAATTGTCCAGGTCGATAGCAGGCATGATAAAATCAGTATTTTGTGCATCTATTCCTCTGAAGATTTACCGAGGCTTTCAATGCGTTCAAAAGTTCCCGTGAAATTTTTCTTTTCATTAAGGTTGAAAAAAATGAAGGCCGTGGAGACCAATAAAATAAGGTTCATAAGAAACTGCACCAACGAGCTGATGATGTTCAGTAAAAGATAAATGGGGTCGCTGAACAAATTCATGCTTTCGGCGTCCATCTCCCCGGAGAATATCCCCATTTTTATCCATGAATAAATAAAAGTGGGCAAACTAAAGGCATAGGATGCAACGGCCACAATAATATAGATCACAAAAAGTGTGGCAAACGTGATCCACCAATTTTCACGGATAAGTGTAAAACTGTATTGGTACGATTCCATGGTGTCCTTTTTCAGAAAAACCAAAATGGCAAAGGAAACGGACAATGGCACCGCCAGGTAGATACCCGGTACTAAACAGAACATGGCTCCGACAAATACGGACAGCCCCACTATAATTCCCAAACCAATGAGGGACCAAAAGGAACCGTATACCCCTTGTCGGATTTCGTCAAAATTTGTGCTGCCCTTGTGGTCTATGTAGGATTTTATATAGTACAGCACGGTTCCCTGTGCCAGTACATACGCGGCAATGGAACTAAAGATGAGTGCCAATACCGATAGGACCATAAAAATGGGTGAAAATGTGTTGTAGGTACCGCCAATGGAGGTAATATTAAAAATATCCCCAATGGTGAACATGTAAAAGCCCATCGCGATCAGCATGACCAAAATATAGGGGCCGACAATTTTTAAGATAGTACCAAAAAAGGGTTTGAACTCAGCGCGCATAAAGCCAAAAGTATCGGAAAGTATCTCTCCCAGTTCGCGCTGTTTTTTAAATTCTATGTATTTACTGGATGTTTGCATGAGTGGTTTTTCTATGGATTTGGTTTGGATAAATGATGTAATAGTATATGATCAATGACAACGAACCGAGTATGATCAAAATTGCCAACCAATCGGGCATTTCGGTATGTCTGGTAACAAAACCTTCCAAAAATCCGGCGACAATAAAGAAAGGTACGGTGCTCACCATTATTTTAAGTCCGTTCTTGACCCCTCTTTTAAAGGATTCCAGCCTCGTGTAGGTACCAGGAAACAAAATGCCATTGGCAAGTACCAGTCCGGCACAGCCTGCAATGATGATTACGGATATTTCAATGGTACCATGTATCCAAATGGTCCTGGCAGATTCCCAAAGAAGCCCCTTGTCATAAAAAAAATACTGAAAGCTCCCCAGCATAATGGCGTTTTGAAGCAGTATGTAAAGCGTGCCCACTCCTAAAAAAATGCCAAAGGCAAAGGCATAAATGGCCACTTTGATATTGTTGATGGTAATGCCCAGAAACATATTGAAGGCCCCTTGTTCCTTGTAAACGGCCATGGGGTCGCCTTTTTCAATGTTCTCCAAGGTCATGTTCACATAACCATTGCCCAATATCGATCGGACAAAATCCCCTTCGTTGGCGGAAGAGAAGGCGCCCACTGTCACAAAAAAGGCAAAGACCAAAAAAGAGATCAAGAGTTCCCGATGATGTTGTTTGAACATGGTAGGGAACTCCGTTTTCCAAAAATGGACAATACGGTTTCTGGATTCCCGTTTGGTCTTGTATATTTTTTGGTGCGCTTGCGAGGCAAGTGTGTTCAGGTAAATTTGGGTGTTGCTCCCGGGATAAAAGGTCTTTGCGTAGCTGAGGTGGTCGGTAATCTCGATGTAAAGATCCGAAAGCTCATCTGGATGAAGTTGACCTTTATTGAGCAGGGCGCTTTCAAAAGCGGCCCATTTATCCTTATTTTGCCTAACGAAAGCGGCCTCGCGCATTAAATCCTTTGGTTTGTAAGTAAAGAAACTAAAATATGGAACAATTTCAAATAGAAACAGCCCAAAATATAACCATCAACCAGAATACCTCCCACCTTGGCGAGCGTATGTTGGCTTATATAATCGACAGTTTCATAATCTTGGTCTATACCATATTGGTGATTGTTTTTTTGCTCTCGTTGGATGTGGATATCGAGGACCAATGGGCATTTTATTTGATACTTACCCTACCCGCATTTTTTTACTACCTACTTTTTGAGACTTTGATGGATGGGAGGACCATTGGCAAGGGAACCATGAAACTGCGTGTGGTAAAACTGGATGGCTCCAAACCCAATTTTGGAAATTACTTTGTACGCTGGGCGCTCCGTATTATCGATGTAAGCTTAACTTCCGGAGGGGGAGCGGTACTTACCATTTTGATTCGGGGGAAGGGACAGCGAATCGGTGATATTGCCGCTGGGACCACGGTGATAAGCGAAAAAAAACAGGTGTCGTTGAGAGATACCCTGCTCAGGGAATTACCGGAAGATTATCGGCCGACATTTCCACAGGTGACCGTTTTTAAGGATGAAGAAATGCGGACCATAAAGGAGTTGTACGATGGGGCCAGACGAAATGGAAATCACAATATTATAGTCTCATTGGATAAACGGATCAAGGAGATTCTCGGTGTACAAACGGCTTTAAAACCCATCGATTTTGTGGATGTGATCATCAAGGATTATAACTACTACACTCAAAAAATGTAAGGATGCTATATCAAACCATTGATGTTTTGGGAACAGTGGCCTTCGCCATATCCGGGGTTTTGGTCGCCATGGAAAAGCGTTTGGATTTGTTCGGTGTACTAATCATAGCATTTGTGACCGCAATCGGTGGCGGCACCCTTCGGGATATGATGATCGGGAACATGCCAGTAGCTTGGATGCAAGATTTGACCTATGTGATCACCATATTTATTTCGGTCGTTTTTGCCATCATATTCGTGAACAAGCTCAAGTACCTTAGGAAATCCCTCTTCCTGTTTGATACGATAGGAATTGGATTGTATACCATGGTCGGTGTAGAAAAAGGTTTGGAAGCAGGCCTGATGCCCATCATATGTGTGTTTTTGGGAACCATGACGGCCTGTTTTGGAGGGGTCATCCGGGATATGCTTTGCAACGAGATTCCCATTATTTTTCGAAGAAAGGAGATATATGCGACTACCTGTATTGTTGGCGGGGCCAGTTATTTTCTTTTTGTCCAATTTCCGATCAAGGACAGTTATGCTTATGTGGCGGCCATTTTGGTCGTAATTTCGCTGAGGCTCATAGCCGTAAAGTTTGATGTTCGTTTGCCCAACATCTATAAAAAATCGTACTGAAACGCTATTTACCAACCTTTCATCAATAGCCGTTAATTATTCTTTAGTGTCCTTAACCTCTCATTAATCAATATTACTCTTTCATTAGTCAAAACCCCTTGGCTATAGATCTACTTTGGCTTCCCAATAGAACAAACAACCTTTCAGGGAGCGGACATCACTATCTTTCGTTTCCTTGATGAACCAATCAATTTTACAGGTATGAGAACATCAAGAACACTGGTTTTAACATTTTTGGGGTTGATTTCATTTTTTGGAATCGATCGCGCAAATGCACAAGGCTGCGTTGCCATTCGGCATTTTTCCTCTTGCGTAGGGAACACTTTGGAGAATAATTTATTGGGTCCCGGCGATATTCAAATAGGGAGCAACTACAGATACTTTAAATCGTTTCGCCATTTTAGGGGTACCGAGGAGGAGCCTGATCGGGTTTCCAATGAGACCGAGGTAATCAATCATTCGCACTCATGGGATTTCTTTTTGACTTACGGAATCTCGAACCGATTGTATGCCAGTATCACCATTCCAACAGTAATCAATACGCGTTCCTCCTTGTACGAGCATGGAAGGGATGAGCGAAACACCACATTTTCACGTGGTTTGGCCGACATTCGAGTGGGGGTAGGATATTGGCTCTTTGATTTGGAAAAAAATCAAAACGGAAATTTAGCCTTGGGATTGGGCGTGAAGTTGCCAACGGGCAGTTACAATGCTTCCGATATCTTTTACAATGTTGGCCCCGAGGGAGGTCCACAGGTAAGGCCCGTAGATCAAAGTATTCAACCGGGTGACGGTGGTTTTGGTGTTACGTTGGATTTTCAGTTTTACCAAAAAATTGCCGAACGGTTTTTTGCCTACGGAGGTGGTTTTTACTTGATCAATCCAAGGGAAACGAATGGAACGAGGACCTTTAGGGAAACGTTGAGCCCAATCCTACAAAATGAGGCCATTATGGCAGTGCCGGACCAATTTTCGCTCCGGGCCGGGGTGAGCCATAGTCTGAGCAATACCATTTCGGCATCTTTGGGTGCCAGATACGAAGGGGTTCCCGTAAAGGATTTGATAGGGGGCAACGAAGGTTTTAGGAGACCGGGCAATGTGCTTTCCATAGATCCAGGAATCGCTTTTATGAAAGATAATTTTTCACTGAACCTTAATGTGCCTTTTGCGGTAAGAAGGGAACGTCCGCAAAGTGTTACCGATAAGCAAACGGAGCAGGCCACCGGGGAACCCAGGATGGGAGACGCCGCATTTGCGGATTATTTGATCAACGTAGGCATATCGTACAGGTTCGCCCGAAGCAAGGTGAAGGTTGACCCAGAATTGATGAACGAATTCAATAAATAAAATCTTAAAAATGAGAAAGTCTCTTAAAGAAAGGCTTGTGCTCATATCCTTGGGTATCGTTTACCTATGGTTCGGGGCATTAAAGTTTGTCCCGAACCTTAGTCCTGCCGAAGACTTGGCAAAGAACACCATTCATCAGCTAACCATGGGAACCATACCCGATAAGGTTTCCATTGTATTGCTTGCCATATGGGAAGTGGCGTTGGGTTTGATGTTTGTTTTTGGTCTGTTCCGAAAGCGTGCCGTCATCATGGCGTTGGTGCACATGATTTTTACATTTTCCCCACTTTTCTTTTTTCCGGATGATGTATTTGGTGAAGGACCACTTTCATTGACTTTGGTCGGTCAGTATATAATGAAAAACCTCATTATTATAGCAGCCCTTATTTCCATTTATGAAAGAAAAGGTAATGTTGTTGAGCAAAAAATATCAGAAGACAATAAGAGGGAGAATTTGCTTTCCCTTCCCATATTAATTGGAAAAAACCTCTTTAAAAAAGTTTGACATTCTCTTCCAGGACCTTTCGGTGGCCAATGGGCTGTATACCATTCCATCATCCGGCGCGTTGGCATTGGGGTTGGTGAACGCATGTCCCGTATGTCCAAAAATGTCCATTTCCCAAACCGCGTTACGGTCCGTTAGCTCATAGCCCAAGGCAACTACATCCTTTGGAAAGGCCATAGGGTCCTCCCAGCCATGGAGCACCAATATCTTGGCCTTGATATCCTCTTCCTGTTCCAGATTATTGGAATCCAATAGACCGTGAAAGGAAACAGCTCCTTTAAAATTGGTACCTGAACGTGCCAAATCCAAGGCGCATTTGCCCCCGAAACAAAACCCGATTATTCCTATATTGTCGGTATCTGCCAATTCGTGTTGTTTGATATTGTCCAGGGCAAGAAGAATCCGGTCGAGCAGTTTTTGACGGTTTTTGGCAACATTGTTCATTAGTTTTTCCGCCTCTGTAGCGTCCTTTGCCCTTTTTCCCTGTCCGTAAACATCTATAGCAAATGCCAGATAACCAAGTTTGGCAAGTTCGGCCGCTTTATCTGCCTCAAATTGGGATTGTCCCACCCAGGTATGGGCCACCAATACCACAGGGCGCTTGCCCGTTATGCCGTCGTCGTAGGCAACCACACCTTGGTAGGATTTGCCGTTATCCGAGTAAATAAAATCGTTGGTATGTATCATGTTGAGTGTAGTTATGTTTTGATACCGATGAAATTATAGTATTTTTTGATCGGTTCACAAGACTTCTGCCTTGAGGATATAAACATTTTTCAACGGCCAATCTCCATCACCCACGGGAACGTTGTTGATGGCGTCCACAACATCCATTCCCTCTATCACGCGGCCAAATGGGGTATAGGAGCCATCAAGGTGATAGGAGCCCGGATCGGTGACCACAATGAAGAACTCGTACGGAGAGGCCAATTTATGCGGGTTGTCCCTTTCGCTACTTGGCATGGAAATGGTCCCCCGATGGTGTTTATGGCCTTTATTGGTATCCGGGGGGAGCAGGTATCTCCCGATTTTTCCACGCTTCCTTGCCGTTCTGCGGTCATCGGAATTGCCACCTTGAATAATAAAGTCTTTCACCACCCGGTGAAACTGGGTACTGTCAAAATATTTCTGTCGGGCCAAATAAATAAAGTTGGATTTGTGGTAAGGCACGTCATCGTACAATTGCACCGTGAAGCTGCCCATAGTGGTGGTAACCTTTACTTTGTCCTTTTTTAGCTTTTTGGAGTAATCAAAAAAGAAATCTATGGCATTTTCCTCGGTCAGTTTAAAAGGTTCTTTCTCTTCCTCGTTGGCGGATTCAACGGAATCTTTTTCAATTTTTTGTAAAGTGTCCGTTTTTGCGATATTTTCCTCAACTTTGTCCTTCTCCTTTTTAGGGGTTTCTCCGCAGGAAACGAATAAAAATAAAATTATACTTGCAGTTAAAGCCGTTTGTCTCAATAGCATGGATTTTAATGAATTTTGTCAACTCGCTTTAAAATTAAAAAATCTGCCACTTCCGGGAGAGGATTCCCATAATAAAATGTCCCCCCAACTACGTATTCAGTGGTTCAAGGACAATAGGATAGAGGACCTTAGGCCTAAAAGGGCAGGGGTAATGGCATTGTTCTACCCAGATCAGGACAAGAACGCCCGATTGCTCTTGATCCTACGCAAAGTTTATCAGGGTGTCCACTCTAACCAAATCGGGTTTCCGGGCGGAAAGGTGGAAAAACAGGACAGGAACCTTATGGATACCGCTTTGCGCGAAACACACGAAGAAGTTGGCGTGCCTCCGGACAAGGTTGAGATTATCAAGGAGCTTAGCGAAGTGTATATTCCGCCGAGCAATTTTTTGGTACAGCCGTTCATGGGAATATATCCGGACCCGCAACCTTTTGTCAAGGAAGAGAGCGAAGTGGAACGTCTGGTGGAGGTATATCTGAAGGATTTTTTGGACGATTCCAATCATATCGAGGAAATTCTTAGCACTTCTTACGCAAAAAATATCAATGTACCGGCCTTTAAATTAAATGGTTACACGGTTTGGGGCGCTACGGCCATGATGTTGAGCGAGATCAAAGAGCTTTTGCGTCAAGTGCTTTAGAGTCTATTTTGTAAATTTGCAGTTAACAACCAACACTACATATGGGCCTTTTTAAGAAAAATCCTTTTGGTCATATTTTATTTTTTAAACGATGGCTGATACGTATTGCTGGTATGATGACTCACCAGCGTTACAAGGGTTTCAATACCCTAGAAATAGAAGGGTCGCAGATTATTCGTGATCTGCCCGAAAACAACGTCCTTTTTGTCAGCAACCATCAAACGTATTTTGCGGATGTAGTGGCTATGTTCCACGTGTTCAATGCCAGTTTAAAGGGAAGGGACGATAACATCAGAAACTTGGGCTATCTATGGAATCCTAAATTGAACATCTACTACGTGGCGGCCAAGGAAACCATGGGAAAGAGTTTGCTTACCAAGATTTTGGCCTACGCGGGTTCCATAAGTATAGAGAGAACCTGGAGGGCCGATGGTCAAAATGTGAACAGACAGGTCAAGTTCAGTGATATTTCGAACATTGGAAAGGCCTTGGACGATGGTTGGGTGATCACCTTTCCCCAAGGAACCACTACGCCTTGGAAACCGTTGCGCAAGGGCACGGCACACATTATCAAAAAATATAAGCCTGTCGTAGTGCCCGTGGTGATCGATGGTTTTAGACGTTCGTTCGATAAAAAAGGGCTTCGGGTAAAGAAAAAGGGAATTTTGCAGTCCATGCAGATCAAGGAGCCATTGGAAATAGATTACGACAACGAGTCCATTGATTCCATATTGGAGAAGCTGGAGTATGCGATTGAACAGCATCCATCCTTCCTAAAGGTAATACCGGAAAAGGAACTTCTTGCCTACGAGGAGGAAAACCGAAAAAGGCGATACGATTACAAGGGCAAGCTGGACGACTAGACTTCCAGCCTTTTCAACTCGTTATAGTTCTTTCGTAGCTTTTTCAGCAGAATACCGTAAAGCAGTTTATAGAATAGCCAGATGATGAACAGTACGGCAGTGGTAATTGCTATGGATGTGATGATCATCAGTACCCAAAACTCTGTACCGCCACCATTTTCAGCAGCCGCTGAAACCAATTCTTGACCCTCTGGAGTGTAAAGCAGCACCCCGTATCCATAAATAATCGCACTGATCGTAAAGATGATCAGGTTGAACCACACGTATTGGGTCACGGTACGTTTTACCTTGAGAATGGTCCTCATTAAATTCTTGGAAGAATCCGTGAACGATATTTTTTTGTAGTTGATGTAAAATTTATAGATAAAATAGAGGATGATGCCGTAGTTGACCACATTCAGGGCCATAACCACCTTATAAATATGCATGGATTTAAGTTCTTCCATGGTCTCGGGACCACTAAAGATGATATTGATGCCCGCCCAAAAAACAAATTCTATGATACTGATATAGAATATCCACTTTACAATGGATGACGATTTTTTCTTGGTCATCGGATAGATTTGCCCATAGGACAATTTGGGAAGGTCTGCCTCCCTTTTATGCCAATCTTTTTTCAAGAGCTCCAGTTCATCCAGCATAATTAAGGATTTAAGATTGTTCTTAATTTATTTTTCACTCTGCTCATTTTTACCCTTGCATTTACTTCAGAAATACCCAAAGTTTCGGCGATTTCAGAATAATCCTTGTCTTCCAGGTAAAGGAAGACCAAGGCTTTGTCGATATCGCCAAGTTGCTTGATTGCATCGTACATGAGTTTTAATTGTCGCTCCTCGGTGTCATCGTAATCCTTGGCCTTGATTTTATACAGGACGGCATCGAAATCTTGGGTTTTCACCCTTTTTTTTGATTTCCTGTATTGTGTTATGGCCGTATTCAATGCAACGCGGTACATCCATGTACTGAACTTGGCATCTCCCCGAAACTTTGGGTATGCTTTCCATAATTGGATAGTGATTTCTTGGAACAGGTCGTTGTGCGAGTCCTTGTCGTTGGTGTACAGGCTGCACACCTTATGGACAATGTTTTGATTGTCCTCAAGTTCCGTAACAAAACGATGTTCCAGTTCTTTGTTCACTAAAGGTTGGTAAGTTTGCTTTTTTAGATAAGTCTAGTAAAAACAGTTTTTGTTACAATACCATTTAAAAAAAATTACTTTCGGTAATCCAGAGCCGGAGGCCTGTTGCCCAACATCGGAATATATTTGAAGTCTTTTCCCCTTCTTTCCTCCAATTCTTTTTTGGCAGCTTCCACAGTTTTTGGATTTTCAAAAATATCCATGGCGGAAAGGGCCAAGGTTTTGGCGGCGACCATCATACCCTTGGAACCAATGCTCATTCCGCCTGCTGCAACGGCTTGCCAGCTGTGCGCCGGAGTTCCGGGAACCCATGTGGCAGTACCGAGTCCTGCTGTTGGAACCGTAAAGCTAACATCCCCAACATCCGTAGAACCACCTGCTTTGGCAGTTTCTTTATAAGGTTGGATTTTTTCTGCCGTGGCAATGTCAGGAGAATCTTTGCCCAAAGTTTTCGAGATTTTTTCGGCAAAGGCCTTTTCTTTTTCATTATAGGTAACACCACCTACCTTCACCAAGTTATCGTACATTATTTTTTGAACTGTCAAGTTGGGCAAAAGCTCATAGGTTCCACCGATCATCTCATATTCCATAGTGGTCCCGGTTCCCAATGCAGCTCCTTCCGCAGCTTTAACGATCCGGTCAAAAATATCGATGACCACGTCCCTTGAGTTATGTCTGGCATAGTAGTAGACTTCGGCAAAATCGGGAACCACGTTGGGGGCTTTGCCACCATTGGTAATCACATAGTGTATTCTTGCGTCTTCCGGAATATGCTCTCTCATCATATTTACCATGGCATTCATCGCCTCTACGCCATCCAGTGCGGAACGTCCCATTTGAGGTGCCGCTGCTGCGTGTGCAGAAACCCCATGGAAACGGAATTTAGCGGATTTATTGGCCAATGCGGCACCAGCACTTGCTGCGTTTGCCGAACTGGGGTGCCAATGCAGAGCTACGTCGACATCGTCAAAAACACCTTCACGGACCATATATACTTTCCCTGACCCGCCTTCTTCGGCAGGGCATCCATAAAATCGAATGGTTCCTTTGATATTGTTGGTTTCCATCCAATCCTTTACCGAGATGGCGGCAGCAGTGGATGCAGTTCCGAACAAGTGGTGACCACAGGCATGTCCTGCAGCCCCGCCCGCGGATTTTTTTTCTGGCACGGCCTCTTGTGACAGTCCGGGCAAGGCATCGAACTCGCCTAAAATAGCAATGACAGGATAACCGGAACCGTATTCGGCCTTAAAAGCGGTGGGAATTCCCGCAACTCCTTTATCAATGGTAAAACCTGCATCGGATAGGGTTTCTTGCAAAAGCGCGGAGCTTTGCTCCTCCAAATACCCCATCTCTGCCAGTTCCCAAATTTCATGGGCGATTTCGCTATATTTTTCAGATTTGGAATCTAGATTTTTGAGGACGTCATTTTTCTTTTTTTGGGCATTGATACCCAAGGTGCATAGAAGGAACAATGCACCTAACGGGAGAAATCTTCTCATTGGTTGAAGTTTTTTTGAGTTAGAGGCTAAATATACAAAAAAGCAACCTTGGGATGGTTTAGGGTGGTGCGGAATACGTAAATTTGCTCGTATGTCTAGCATGAACATTCCTCAATCCAGTTATCCAAGGGTCGTTATTATTGGCGGCGGTTTTGGAGGCATTGCATTAGCCAAAAAATTAAGAAAAAGAGAAGCCCAGGTGGTTTTGTTGGATAAGCACAATTACCATAATTTTCAACCACTGCTGTATCAAGTTTCCACAGGGGGACTTGAACCGGATTCCATTGCTTATCCCATACGAAAAGTATTGCAGGGCTATCCCCATTTCTATTTTAGGTTGGCACAGGTGACCGAGGTAAAAACCGATACCAAACGGATCAAAACCAATATTGGGGAAATCCATTACGATTATCTCGTGGTCGCCACTGGGTCGGAAACCAACTTTTTTGGCAATAAGGGAATCGAAAGCAAGGGAATGGCCATGAAGACCATACCCCAGTCCTTGAACCTGCGAAGCTTGATCCTTGAAAATTTTGAGCAAGCACTTTTGACGGATGATCTTCATGAGCGCGATGCACTTATGAACTTTGTGATTGTTGGTGGCGGTCCTACCGGTGTTGAACTTGCAGGAGCCCTTGCGGAGATAAAAAAAGGTATCCTACCAAAAGATTACCCCGATCTGGATACCAGACGGGCACAGATCAACCTGATTCAGGCGGGAGATCGGATTCTGCCCGCCATGAGCGAAAAAGCTTCGGAAAAGGCGGAAAAATTTTTGGAGGAGCTTGGTGTCAACGTTTGGAAGAACATCCGGGTTGTTGATTATGATGGAAAAAAAGTGGCCACAAGCACCACGACCATTTTCGAGGCAGAAACCTTGGTCTGGGCGGCCGGTGTCAAGGCTGTAAGTTTAAAAGGACTGGATGCTTTGGAACTGCTTTCCAGGGGCAGTCGCCTTATAGTTAACGAATATCACCAAGTTAAGGGGATGGAAAATGTTTTTGCCATAGGCGATGTGGCGCAAATGGAGACCGAAGAGTTCCCCCATGGCCACCCTATGATGGCCCAGCCGGCAATTCAGCAAGGCAGGAATTTAGGGGAGAACCTGGTTCGTTTGATCGACGGTAAGCCCATGAAACCTTTTGTTTATAAAGACAAGGGAAGTATGGCCACGGTAGGGAGGAACAAAGCGGTGGTAGATCTGCCCAAGTTTAAATTCCAAGGGGTTTTTGCTTGGTTTGTATGGATGTTCGTGCATTTGTACTTCTTGATTGGATTTAGGAACAGGGTGGTGGTATTCATCAATTGGGTCTATAATTATATCCGTTTTGATCGTGAGGCCAGATTGATCATACGTCCCTTCAAAAAACAGAACAAGGTGAAAAAAGATACCTTGATGCAGGATTAGTCTTGCTGCCGTCTTGGATGAAATTCTTGTAGCACCTTGGTCAGATGAACACGGTTCACGTGCATATAGACTTCCGTAGTGGTGATGCTCTCGTGGCCCAACATTTGTTGAATGGCACGGAGGTCGGCACCGTTTTCCAAAAGATGCGTCGCAAAGGAGTGTCTAAATGTATGGGGACTGATGTTTTTCCTCAGCCCGATTTCCTCCGCAAGCCGTTTGATAATTGTGAAAATCATCGCCCGGGTCAATTGTTTGCCCCTTCGGTTCAGAAAAACAAAATCCTCATGGTCTTTTTTAATGGGCAAATGTATCCGTACTTCTTTCCAATAGATGTTGATGTATTTTTGGTTAATCTCACTGATCGGTACAAAGCGCTGTTTGTTTCCCTTGCCCGTTACCTTTATAAAATCCTCATCAAAATATAGATCGGATAATCTAAGGTTGATGAGCTCCGATACGCGAAGTCCGCACCCGTACAAAGTTTCCAAAATGGCGCGGTTTCGCTCTCCCTCTGGTTTGGAGAGGTCTATGGCCGCTATCAACCCATTGATTTCCTCTTCGGAAAGGGTATCGGGGAGTTTTCTTCCAATTTTTGGGGTCTCTATCAGGTCCATGGGATTGTCCTCCCTGTAATCCTCAAAGACCAAATAGGTAAAAAAACCTTTCAACCCGGATATGATTCGTGCCTGCGTTCGCGGGTTGACGGTCTTGGCAATATCATAAATGAACTGCTGTACGGTATCCCTCGCTATTTTTTCTGGTTTTTCCTCTATGGAGTGTTCCCCAAGATAACCTTCCAATTTCTTGAGGTCAAGTGTGTAGTTTGCTATCGAATTTTGGGATAGTCCACGTTCTATCTTCAAATAATTTTGATAGTCGTTTATGGCTTGGCTCCAGTTCATGAATTCAAATATAGTGACAATACAATTCCTATGTTGGTCAAAACAATGTATTGGTCAATCCATAAGGCCGTTTGGTCAAATGGCAGGTTGAAAACATGATGGATTTCTATATTTTTCCAACGGAAAATTGAATAACAAAAATTGAAAGCTAAATCATTTTGTAGGAAATTTATGTCATTAGACACTTTTTTAGTAATGACTACGTTCTGTTGTTAATAAAATTTTAACAATGAAGAAAAAGATATCTTTAATGGTAATCATAGCATTGATTGCCTTCAGTTTTTCGTCCATGGCCCAGCGAGTGGACCGTACAAATTTTAAGGCAGGAATTCATTTTGGGGTACCCTTCGGTGACATTTCCGAGATTTCAAATTTTGAATTGGGCTTGGATCTGGGTTATCATTGGGGAGTGTCCGAACTTGTAGATGTTGGGCTTTCAACAGGGTTCATGAATGCTTTTGTAAACAACGATACTGTTGATTTTGGTTCGTTTGTTATTGAAGGTGACTTTCCAAATATTCAGTATGTTCCTGCGGCCGTTGCGGTCCGTCTTTATCCGACCTATGATTTTAAATTGGGAGCTGATGTAGGCTATGCAGTGGGCGTTAATGAAGGAAATACCGGTGGATTTTATGTGCGGCCCCAAATCGGTGTCAATGTAAGCGACAATACCGAAATAAACATTTCCTATGTCAAAATAAGCGATGATTACGATTATTCCATGGCAGCATTGGGAATTTTGTTTCTGTTCTAAATATTATAAAAAACTGTGTAACCCCAAATCTTACAGTTTAAACCATGAATATTAACCACTAATTACACTTGAAATGAAAAAATTAATTTTAGTTTTTACCCTTGTTATGCTTGGCAATTTGGCCGTGAAGGCACAGACCAATTATCGCGCTGCCCTGGGGTTGGGCATTGACCTTTATGACGAGGCCACCTTTTTTGGTGCCACGGGAAAATACTTTTTCTCGGATAACCATGTAGGCCAAGCGGATTTGGGATTTGAGGACAATGCGACCATTGCTACCTTCCTTTACTCTTATCACAAGGAGTTTTTTAGGGCACCGGGACTGCGCTGGTATGCAGGTATTGGTCCAAGCATCATATTCATCAAAGACTTTGATAATATTTTTGCATTACGTCCTCATTTGGGACTTGATTTTAAGATCGATGGCGTGCCCTTTGTGCTCAACTTTGATTGGCGTCCATCGGTAGTGCTGAGCGATGTTGGTGAAAACCAGGTCGCGGCTTTTGGCTTCGGGTTACAGTTTGCCATCAATAATTGATGAACAAAAGTACAAGAGATTAAGGATGTCTAAAAAGTCTTAATAACTTGATTTGTCAGGTTGAGCCTGTCGAAACCGATATTGATTGTCAGTAAGTTGAAAATATTTCGACAAGCTCAATATGACATCGCCTTACTTTTTAGACACCCTTTTCTTTTTATTGTATTTTTGACGGCATGAAACTAATGATCATCAACGGGCCCAACCTGAACCTATTGGGAAAACGTGAACCCGAAGTGTACGGGAGCACTACTTTTGAAGACTATTTTGGGCAACTTAAAAAAAAGTTTCCCGATGTGGAACTTGAATATTATCAATCCAATATCGAGGGAGAGCTCATTGGTAAAATACAGGAGGTTGGATTTGATTATGATGGCATCATTCTAAATGCTGCAGCTTACACCCATACTTCTGTTGGAATCGGTGATGCGGTAAAAGCCGTAGAGACTCCAGTAATTGAAGTGCACATCTCCAATACGCACCAGCGAGAGGAATACCGTCATGTTTCCTTTATTTCACCAGGGGCCAAAGGAGTTATTCTTGGATTTGGACTCCAAAGCTACGATTTGGCCATCCAGAGCTTTTTAGGCTAAATCTTTCAAGTATTTTTTATCGGCATAAAAGGTCCCGAAGGGCAGGAGGGATGCGATAAAAAGAATAATGAACCTTTTCAGTTTCCACTTTCTTTCCCAACAAAAAACAACGGCCACCACTACATATAGAATGAACAATATGCCATGAGCCATTCCCACAACTTGGTTTGGTTCAGGAATATCCGCCCAATGCTTTAACGGCATGGTCATTCCAAACAATAGTAGATAGGAAATACCTTCTAAAATAGCAGTGGCCCTAAAGAGTTTCAGCATACCTTATAGGTGGATTACTTCATCATAAGCATCGGCAACGGCTTCCATTACCGCTTCGCTCATCGTTGGGTGAGGATGCACAGCTTTCAGCACTTCGTGACCTGTGGTCTCCAATTTTCTGGCAACCACGGCCTCCGCGATCATATCGGTAACACCGACACCGATCATATGGCAGCCCAACCATTCACCGTATTTGGCATCAAAAATAACTTTTACAAAACCATCAGGTGTTCCGGCAGCCTTGGCCTTACCACTGGCAGAGAATGGGAATTTACCTATTTTAAGGTCATACCCTTTTTCTTTAGCTGCCTTTTCGGTCAATCCAACGGAAGCGATTTCAGGGATGCAATAGGTACATCCAGGAATGTTACCGTAATCCAAGGGCTCAACGTGCATTCCAGCCAATTTCTCAACACAGATTATTCCTTCCGCAGAAGCTACGTGCGCTAATGCTTGCCCTGGAGTTACATCGCCAATGGCAAAATATCCTGGGATATTGGTCTGATAATAATCGTTTACCAATATTTTGTCTCGGTCAGTTGCGATTCCAACATCTTCCAAACCTATATTTTCGATGTTCGTTTTGATTCCCACAGCGGAAAGTACGATATCGGCCTCTAGTACCTCTTCGCCTTTTTGGGTCTTTACGGTAGCTTTTACGCCATCACCCGAAGTGTCAACTTTAGTGACCTCGGCAGAGGTTTTGATCTTGACGCCTGACTTTTTGAAACTACGCTCCAATTGTTTGGAGATATCTTCGTCCTCGACAGGTACAATGTTCGGCATGTATTCAACCACGGTCACTTCGGTACCCATGGAGTGGTAGAAATAGGCGAACTCCATTCCAATGGCGCCACTACCTACCACGATCATTTTCTTGGGTTGCTTTTTCAGCGACATGGCCTCACGGTATCCGATCACCTTTTTTCCATCTTGCGGAAGGCTTGGTAATTCACGGCTGCGAGCTCCGGTTGCAATGATGATATTGTCTGCGGAATACTCGGTAGTTTCACCGTTTTCCGCTTTTACTTCAACTTTTTTGCCCGGTTTTACCTTTCCAAATCCATTGATGACCTCGATTTTGTTCTTTTTCATCAAGAATTGGACACCTTTGCTCATTCCTTCGGCAACACCACGACTTCTTTTAACAACGGCACCAAAATCATGATCTACATCCTTGGCGCTCAAACCGTAATCTTCGGCATGCTTTAAATATTCAAAAACCTGAGCAGATTTAAGAAGGGCCTTGGTAGGGATACAACCCCAGTTAAGACATACACCTCCCAAACTTTCTTTTTCTATAATGGCTGTTTTGAAACCTAATTGTGATGCCCTTATGGCGGTAACATATCCACCTGGACCACTTCCCAAAACAATTATATCGAACTTGCTCATTAGATTTTGATTTTTGTTGTTAGATTGAAAAATATGCCAGCATTCGGCAGGTGCAAAAGTACGGAAATCCATCCCCATTTCCCAAGATGAAAAAACTCAAATGTGGGTTTGTTTGTGAAATTAGGGATTGGTACTGCCGAACATCTTTTTATTGAAGGCTTTGGACCCATCTTTGGGTATGGACAGGGACGTCCAGTCCGAACCTTTGATCATTTTACCGATGAACACAATTTGTCCCACATGGCTGGCGTAGTGTGCCAGTTGGCGATTTATGGCTTCGGGGATAGAGTGCTGTTCTCCACGAATATTGATTTTACTATCGAAATTGGAATAATTTATACTTTTTAAAGCATCAAAAAGACATTGCCATCCTTGTTCCCATTCCGTGATCATTTCTGATTTTGAGGAATAGGGCCTTTCAAATTCCGAATCGCGTTCCCGCCATGTCTTTTCGCCATCTTCGGTCAAAAAATTTGTCCATCGGCTCTTCATGTTTCCGACCATGTGCTTTACAATAATGGCGATGGAATTGTTGGATTCCTCATACTTCCAATGGATGTCCGTATCTGAAATTTGATCAAAGGTTTTGTCGCCCATGGTTTTGTAGCGATGGAATTCAAAGTTTGCGCTGGCAAGATAATTTTCTTGGAAATCCATTTATGCTTCTGGATCAAAATCAATGCTCACCGAGTTGATGCAATACCGTTGCCCTGTGGTTTCTTTGGGCCCGTCGTTAAAAACATGACCCAAATGGCTGCCGCAATTGGCGCAGACCGTCTCGGTACGTATCATACCGTGACTGGTGTCGCGAATATATTCAATGGCACCTTCAACGGCCTGATCAAACGATGGCCACCCGCAACCACTTTCAAATTTATGCTCGCTCTCGAACAACTTGGCGTTGCAGGCCTTGCAATGATAATCACCATTTTCAAAATGAAGATCGAACTTTCCGGTGTAGGGGCGTTCGGTCCCCTTTTGACGTAATACATAGTATTCCTCGGCGGAAAGTTCTTGTTTCCACTCTTCCTCGGATTTGTTCACACTGTATTTTTTGTCCATAAACTTTAGTGTCGATTTATTTGTTGTCGGGAATAAAATCAAGGGCCACACCATTGATGCAGTGTCTTTTTCCTGTAGTGTTGCTCGGCCCGTCGTTAAAAACATGTCCAAGATGCCCTCCACAAACAGCGCAATGCTCCTCGGTACGGGCCACTCCGATTTTATAATCGGTATCAAAGGCTACATTGCCTTCGATTTCCCTATCGAAACTTGGCCATCCCGTTCCAGAATCAAACTTATGCTCGCTTTTGAACAATGGGGTGCCACATCCGGCACAAACATAGGTGCCCTTTTGTTTATTGTCCAATAAATCACTTGAAAAGGCATTCTCGGTAGCTGCTTTGCGGAGCACGTAATACTCCATATCGGTAAGTTCTGCCTTCCATTCGGCATCGGTTTTGTTTACTTTAAAAGTGGTTTCCTTACCGGATTCTTTCTTTTCTTCCTGAGATGTTCCCTTGCATCCGATGAATACAACAAGAACAAGCAATAGCAATTTTTTTCCCATCATCTGTTTTTTTTTAGTTGGACGCATTTGTCCTAATATCCTTTCAAAAATATCAATAAAAAAAGTCCCATTGGTGATCATGGGACTTTAGCTCGCTATTTTTGGGTATATCAGTTGATATCCAATTTTGTGATCTGTTCTTCATCAATATTAAGAGCGGACAGCACATTTTCGATATTGGAAGTATCAAGTTTGGAAGTTTCTGCAAATTCACTTGGAATAAATACAATTCTAAAAATTTGATCGTCCGTGAAATCGGTGCTTAGCGTGGAAAGGTCGAAATTACCATCAATAAACAGTTCTAGATCCACAAACGTGTGTGCAAAGACATATTGTATGGTGCCCTCGTCCAAAAAATAATTTTGGGGAATTTGGCTCCAGGCGTCCGCGGTGGAACCGTCGCTGAGGTCAATAATGCCATCGTGTCGATACACCAATACGGCATCCGATTCAAAAACCTCAAAGTCGGTGACATCGGAAAAAGTGATCAGGGTACTGAAAAGATTGGCTCCTGCATCGTAACCAAAGTTTACGCCTTCGACTTCCACAACTTGTCCTTGGATACCGGGAGCTCCTTGTGGTCCTGGGGCTCCATCAAGTCCGTCAAAGCCAGGAGGGCCTTGGGGACCTTCACATGCTGCGAAGATTAAAATGATAAACGTGCCTAAGATTGTACTAAATTTATTCATGATTTTTGGATTTTGGATTTGTGTTCATTTAATCGTTCCATGCAAGAAAATCAAAAAGCGTTCCATTTTTTAAAAAATGTTGTTTCGCGACTCAAACATGTTGTCAATATCGGATTCTTGCTCAAAGATGTGTATTATTGTATAAGACTAAAACCGATAATATGTCCAAGGTAGTTCCACATAGTTTTTTTACGGAGTTCGATATCAACCTTTTTAAGGGAGGAAAGCATTTTCGGCTTTATCAGAAACTGGGATCGCACCTAACCGAAGTGGATGGCATAAAAGGTACCTACTTTGCCGTTTGGGCACCTTCTGCAAAATCCGTTAGCGTAGTGGGCGACTTTAACTATTGGAACGCAAACGAACATCCATTGAATGTTCGCTGGGACAGCAGCGGTATCTGGGAGGGTTTTATTCCCGGAGTGGACAAGGGGACGAAGTACAAGTACAAGATACATTCCAACAACAACGATATCTGGACCGAAAAAGCAGACCCTTTTGCACGATATTGCGAGCAACCGCCCCACACGGCTTCTTTGGTTTGGGACGATGACCATAATTGGAAGGATCATAGCTGGATGGATACCCGAGAGGACAAGAACGGGTTGGACAAGCCATATTCCGTTTATGAGGTGCATTTGGGCTCTTGGAAGAAAAAGAACGGTTGGGAATCGCTCAGTTATTTGGAGATGGCACAGCAGTTGGCCGATTATGTGGAGGAAATGGGCTTTACGCATGTAGAGTTTATGCCGGTTATGGAATATCCGTACGATCCATCTTGGGGATATCAGATAACCGGCTATTTTGCCCCGACCTCCCGTTTTGGCAAACCAGAGGACTTTAAGGTGCTCGTTGATGCACTGCACCAGCGAGGTATCGGGGTTATATTGGACTGGGTACCCTCGCACTTTCCAGAAGATGCCCATGGGCTTGGTTTTTTTGATGGATCTAATCTGTACGAACATCCTGACCGACGAAGGGGGTACCATCCCGACTGGAAGAGCCTTATATTCAATTACGGCAGGAACGAGGTACGGGCCTTTTTGATCAGCAATGCCATTTTTTGGTTGGATAAATATCACATCGACGGGTTAAGGGTAGATGCCGTGGCCTCCATGCTCTACTTGGATTATTCACGGGAAGAAGGGGAATGGGAACCCAATATTTATGGTAACAACGAAAACTTGGAGGCCATATCCTTTTTGCAGGAAATGAACCAAGAGGTATATGCCAGCTTTAAAGGGGTACAGACCATTGCGGAAGAGTCCACGGCCTTTACCGGAGTCACAAAACCCGTTCACTACGGTGGATTGGGATTTGGTATGAAATGGATGATGGGATGGATGCACGATACCTTGGAGTTCTTCAAAAAAGACCCTATACACCGGTCATACGATCTAAATGCGATAAGCTTTAGCTTGACCTATGCCTTCACGGAAAACTTTGTATTGCCTTTTTCGCATGATGAGGTGGTGTATGGCAAGCAATCCCTACTGTATAGGATGCCGGGGGATGAATGGCAGAAATTTGCAAACCTGAGATTGCTCTTCGGCTATATGTTCACCCATCCGGGCGCCAATCTCGTGTTCATGGGAGGGGAGTTCGGTCAATCTTCGGAATGGAATTTCCAAGAAAGCCTGAACTGGCATTTAACACAGTATGATTTTCATTCCGGGATACAGGAAGCCGTTAAGGACCTGAACAAATTGTACCGCAACAGTCCTGCGCTGTACCAAAATCAATTTAAACCGGAAGGTTTTCAATGGATAGAGTACAACGATCATGAAAACACGGTAATATCCTACGTTAGAAAGGGAAATGACCCAAAAGACGATTTGATCGTTGTTTGTAACTTTACCCCGGTACCGCGGGAAAATTATAGGGTGGGCGTGGCCAAAGCATCAACCTTAAAACTGGTCTTTAACAGTGATGATAAAAAGTACGCGGGAAGCGGTATGGGCAAAAAAACGGTAAAGCCTACCAAAACATCATGGAACGGTCAAGAAAATTCTGTTCTATTGAACCTTCCGCCTTTGGGGGTGGTCGTTTATAGGTAAAAGAACAGCTACAACGATGTAGTTGATTGCTTTTGAAAACATATGTTTTATTATTCAGGCTTTTGTATTTCTTTTGCGAGCCTCAACTGATTAGAGATGATAACCAACACGGAAATAGCAACAAGAGGGAACCAGTTCCCCAACCATATAGTCGATTTTAAAAAAGAAAACGACAAAATATATTTCACCACTCAGAACGGTGTCATACTACAAGTGACCATTTTACGGGACAGTGTTGTCCGCTTCAGATATGCCACGGAGTATGTTTTTGAGCCTGATTTTTCCTATGCCATCAGTGAAGATGTGAACTTGGGTTACAACGAACTCAAGGTAGAGGATGAAATTCCGGAATATGTCATAACCACCGCCAAGCTTAAAATTTATATCAATAAGACCAACCTAAAGGTGCAGATCGTGGATCTGGACGGTTTGATCCTAGCAGAGGACGAACTGGGGTTCCATTGGGAAGAGAACTTTGATTATGGTGGTAATGTGGTTAAAATGAGCAAGGTGAGCCATTCTGGAGAAAGCTACTACGGCATGGGAGACAAGGCATCCCACACCAACCTTAAGGGAAAACGAGTGAACAATTGGGTAACGGATTCCTATGCCTATGGCAAGGATCAAGAACCCTTGTACAAATCCATTCCTTTCTACATTGGGCTAAAAGAAAGCAAAGCTTACGGCATATTCTTCGATAATTCCTTCAGTACCTATTTTGATTTTGCCGCAGAAAAAAGAAACGTCACCAGTTTTTGGGCAGATGGCGGGGAAATGAACTATTACTTTTTTTATGGCCCCAAAATGTACGATGTTGTGGAATCCTACACGGATTTGACGGGCGTTCCTGAACTCCCTCCACTTTGGGCACTTGGTTTTCATCAATCCAAGTGGAGCTATTATCCGGAACAAAAAGTTAGGGACATAGCCTCTACTTTTAGAAAATTGAACATTCCGTGCGATGCTATTTATCTGGATATCGACTACATGGAAGGGTTCCGCTGTTTTACCTGGAACAACCAATACTTTCCAAACCCCAAAAAAATGATCCAGGAGATGGAGGATGATGGTTTTAAGGTCATAACCATGATTGACCCGGGAATTAAGATAGATCGGGATTATTGGGTGTACCAGCAGGCCATGGACAATGGATTTTTCTGTAGAAGGGCGGACGGACCTCATTTTAAAGGGAAAGTTTGGCCCGGAGAATGTAAGTTTCCAGATTTCACCAATCCAGAAGTTCGGGAATGGTGGGCGGACCTTTACAAGGAAATGATTGCGGATATGGGTGTGAGCGGCGTCTGGAACGATATGAACGAACCCGCCATTATGGAAGTGCCCACAAAAACGGCAAACCTGGATGTACGCCATGATTATGATGGGCATCCGTGCAGTCATAGAAAAGCGCACAATGTTTACGGGATGCAAATGGTAAGGGCTACCTATGAAGGTGTCAAAAAATTTATGTTTCCCCGCAGGCCGTTCGTTCTTACCAGAGCGGCATACTCCGGGACACAGCGCTATTGCGCCACATGGACCGGGGACAATGTTGCCACATGGGAACATTTATGGGTGGCCAATGTGCAGATGCAACGTATGTGCATGAGCGGCTATTCCTTTGTGGGTTCCGATATTGGAGGTTTTGCAGAGCAGCCCAACGGAGAACTTTTTGCCCGATGGATGCAACTTGCTGTTTTCCATCCGTTCTGCAGGGTACACTCCAGTGGCGACCATGGCGATCAAGAGCCTTGGTCTTTTGGAGATGAGATCACGAACATTGTCAGGGAGTTTATAGAGTTGCGATACCAATTGCTACCCTATCTCTACACCATGTTCTATAACTACATCAAGGAAGGGTTTCCAATGCTTCAATCCTTGGTGTTCTATGATCAAGAAGATCATCAGACCCACTTTAGGACCGATGAATTCATATTCGGCAAGCAAATGCTGGTATGCCCCGTACAGGAACCCAACGCCCAAGGAAGAAGAATGTATTTCCCAAAGGGAAGTTGGTATAACTATTGGACGGACGAATTGACTGCAGGAGGAGTGGAACGATGGGTCTCTGCCGGAATCCATCGGGTACCTTTGTTCGTCAAGGCAGGAGCCATGATACCAAAATATCCCGTTCAGCAGTACGTGGGCGAAAAAGAGATTGAAAAACTTTCCATAGATGTTTATTTTAAGGCAGGAACCGAAAATTCCGAAGTGTACGAGGACCAACAAGAGGGGTATGACTACAAAAAGGGAAGGTATAGTCTAAGACGGTTCAAATTGACCGGAAAAGAGAATGAATTGATCATTCAACAGTTCAAGGATGGCAACTACATAACCCCGTATGATAATTTTAAAATGACCTTTCATGGGCTCCCTTTCACCATAGAGACCGTGGAGGTGGATAACGAGGAAGTGAACTTGGCGGACATTAAACTTAATGGCAACAATTCCATAGAAGTTGGCAAGGATTTCACGGAGCTACACATTTTCGGAAAATAAAAATTCGTAAATTTCATTAGACAAAAACATGATTTACCATATGAAAAAGCTTATTCTAACTTTTTTGGTATTCTTGGCAGTGGCGGCATGTAAGACCAATCCGTTTACTGGGAAGAGTACCTTGAACGCATTTCCAAACAGCCAAATATTTCCGTCAGCTTTTGCTCAATACAATCAATTCTTGGAAGAAAACAAAGTCATTACCGGTACTGATGATGCACGAATGATTACAAAAGTTGGACAGAGGATTGCATCGGCGGCAGAACGTTGGTTGGATGCCAATGGTTACCCTGGTTACTTAAAGGATTATCAATGGGAGTATAATCTGGTAAAAGATGAAACCGTAAACGCATGGTGTATGCCCGGAGGTAAAATTGTATTCTACACAGGCATCTTACCTATTACAAAAGACGAGACAGGCGTCGCAGTGGTAATGGGGCATGAAGTTGCACATGCACTTGCTGACCATGGGGCTCAACGGATGACTGCAGCATATGGACAGCAGATAGGTGCTCTATTGGGAAATGTTGCTATAAAGGATGAGGAAAAACGAAATATGTTCAACCAAGTGTATGGAATTGGTTCTACTGTTGGAGTAATGTTACCCTTTAGCCGAAATCACGAAACCGAAGCGGACAGGATTGGACTACAGATCATGGCCATTGCGGGATATGATCCCGATGAGGCAGCGGAACTTTGGAAGCGAATGAAAGCGGAGTCTGGCGGACAGGCACCTCCGGAGTTTTTGAGCACGCACCCATCCAACGATACTAGGATCAATAATTTGACCGCATGGGCCCCGGCCGCAAAACAAGAGGCGCGCAAGTTTGGGGTAACATCGTTTGAATAGTTAAAAAAACAAAACGAGAAATGTCACATCGAGCCATAATGATAAATCCCGATAGATACCAAAGGATTTATCCAAAAGCTTTGATGTGACATTTTTTTGTAACACAATCTTATGGCACAGCAACTGGCACTGAAGGGAAGTAAAAAACTATTGAACGCCTGGGCGTTTTATGATTGGGCCAACTCGGTGTACAGTTTGGTCATTTCCTCCGCCATTTTCCCACTTTTTTACGGTCTGTTGTTCCGAACGGCCGGAATAGAACAGGTCACCATTTTTGGGGGTGAAATTGCAAGGGCTCCGTTGATCAGCTACGTTACCTCGCTGGCCTTTGTGTTTATTGCCATCGTGACCCCTCTGGTTTCGGGTGTGGCGGATTATCTGGGGAATAAAAAAGTGTTCCTCAAGTTTTTTTGCTACTTGGGTTCGGCATCCTGTATTGGCTTGTATTGGTTTTCTTTGGAGAACATCTATTTTGGTCTTATCTGTTATTTTTTTGGATTGGTCGGTTTTTGGGTCAGTTTTGCCATCAACAATTCCTATTTGCCGGATATTGCCTATCCCGAACAGCAGGACAGGATCAGCGCCAAGGGTTTTTCCTTGGGGTATGTGGGCAGTGTTATTTTGTTGGTCTTTAATTTGGCCATGGTGATGAACCCTGAATTTTTTGGTATTACCGATGGTGGTGGGGAGATTGCCGAAATCAAGGCCATGAAGTATTCTTTCATATCAGTGGGCATTTGGTGGGCCCTGTTCAGTCAATATACCTTCAAGCATTTGCCCAAGGGCTACAAACGGCAAGGAGAACGGCATCATATTATTCTAAATGGTTTCAAGGAATTGAAATTGGTTTGGCATCAATTGGGCGAAAACAGAACACTAAAACGATACCTGGGTGCATTTTTCACCTACAGTATGGCCGTACAGACCATCATGTTGATCGCCACATATTTTGGAGAGGAAGAAATTGCTTGGGGCTCGGACAATGAACGGACCACAGGATTGATCATAAGTATTTTGTTGATACAGATCGTGGCCATAGCAGGTGCAACAGTTACGGCGCGAGCTTCGAAGTCTTTTGGAAATATCAGGACACTGATCGTAATCAATGTGATTTGGGCGCTACTCTGTATCTATGCCTTTTTTTTACAAACCCCGATGGACTTTTTTATAGCCGCCGGTTTGGTCGGTATTGTTATGGGTGGCATTCAAGCACTGTCCCGCTCCACCTATTCCAAATTTTTACCGGAGACCACCGATACCACCTCCTTCTTTAGTTTTTACGATGTGGCCGAAAAAATAGGCATCATCATAGGAACATTTTTATACGGTGCCGTGACACAACTTACGGGAAGTATGCGCAATAGCACCATCTTCTTGGCAATATTCTTTTTAATAGGTATCTTTTTGCTGACAAGAGTCGATAAAAAGAACTGAACAAATGAAACATTTTTTATGGATTGCCCTCTCTTTATTTTTGATGGGGCAGGGGCTTAGTGCCCAACAGAATCTCCAGGAACGATTGGGATACGCCAAGGATGCCAAACTTTTGATAGTCCATGCAGATGATTTGGGTGTCATCCACGGAGTAAACCAAGCCTCTTTTAAGGCCATGCAGAATGGGTCTGTAAGCAGCGCAAGTATTATGGTGCCCACACCATGGTTGCCAGAGGTGGCCAAATATGCCAAGGCCAATCCCGATCACGACATGGGAATTCACCTAACGCTGACCAGCGAATGGCAATTGTTGCGGTGGGGTCCCGTAGCTCCTCGTTCCCAAGTATCCAGTTTGGTAGATTCAAACGGGTATTTTTATCCGGATTGCAATACATTGTGGGAAAATGCAAAGATTGAAGAGGTGGAAATAGAATTGCGCGCACAAATAGAAAAAGCTATCGCAATGGGCATTAAGCCTACGCATTTGGACAGCCATATGGGTTGTTTGTTTTCCACGGACCCTCGCTACTATCAACTGTATGTACAATTGGCGGACGAATACGGTATTCCAGCTATGGTCAATCATCAAATTGAACAATTGGGCGGAACTGAAACGGCAGAACCACCAGTGGTAATTGATCAAATTTTTGGGGCAGGTACCGAGGATTTTGATAAAGATGCGATGGGAAAATACTACGCTGATGCATTGAGGGCATTGGAGCCTGGCGTGCATGTGATGATCATTCATTGTGGGTACGACAATATGGAAAGTCAGGGTATGTCTTTTGAACATCCCTACTGGGGTGCCAAATGGCGGCAAGATGATTATGATTTTTTTTCCAGTGAGGAATGTGCCAGGATTCTCGAAGAGGAGAACATACATGTGATTACATGGAAGGAAATCGGAAGGCTGTTGAAAAAATAAAAAAAAGCCGCGATCGGTCTGCGGCTTTTTTTGCTTTTTGATTGATGATAAACTCTGTTATCCTCTAGTGATATCTCCAGAGCCTGATGATTTTGAATTGATTTTTTTAGGGTTGCCGCGATAGTGGATGTCACCGGAACCTGATACCCTTGCATCAATGGCTTGGTTTGCGGTCACTTTAATATCGGCGGAACCGGAAACCGTGGCCTTCACAAAGTCAGCTTCGAGTTCATACGCTTTGATATCGCCCGAACCGGAAACCGAGACGGTAAAGTCCGTTACCCTTCCCGAAAGATTGATGTCACCGGAACCGGATAACGCAGCATCCAATTCGTCGGCCTCTACCGTAAGCGTAATATCTCCGGAGCCGGACATAGCGGTACTGAACCTATCGGTTCTAATGGTTGTTTTCCCTACAAGGTCGCCAGAACCTGAAAGGCTGGCCCCATTGATGGATTCCACTGGAACGGTCACATAAATACCACTGTTCCAGTTGGACGGTCTTAGGTTGACTCCCTTTTCAACCTTTATTTCCAATTTACCGTTCTTCACCTCAGTCGTAATGTATTCCAATAAATTGGATTCTCCTTTCAAGGTAATCTCCCCTTCGTTGCCGGATACCAGTTCTACATCAAACCATCCGGACATGGCAACCTGGTCGTAGTCGCCCACGGAACGTTCAATAGTGACTACATCTCCGTTACCCTTGATTTTTTTCCCCCACTGGGCATGGGTTATGGCAACCATTCCCAATGCCAAGGTCAGTGTCATAAGTTTTTTCATGTTCTTGTGTTTAAATTGTTTTTGATTAGATGTTAATTTTGATAAAAGGATATGCCCCCATAGTCACTGGTTATGTTCACCCTGTTTCCTGAGTTGGCCTTTCCATAGTAGCCACTGTAATACTTTTCAGTTGATTTTTCCTTGCTGATATTGATCTCGAAATCGTCCTTGCCACTTACTCCTGCGTATTCGGTGGAGATTTCAAAATCAAAGTAATAACTAGGGTCATATCCTATTTTGATGCCCGTATAATCGGTTCTGATGTCCAAATTTCCGGCATCCGACGCCATGCGGTCTATTTTAATGGAGCCGTAATCGCTGGTGATGGACACATTGCCGTGCACGTCTCCCAATTTTACTCCGATATAGTCCCCATTGCCATCCACGTTCTTTACGTTTTTCACGTCAATGGAACCGTAATCACTGGAATATTGAAGGTTTTCCATTTCTTCCACCACAGCGTTGGTATAATCCGCTTTAATGTTCAGATTACCCGCTTTTTCAATGGTAAAACCAGAGTAATCGGCAAAAATCTCGGCACTGTTCACATAATCAAAAGTAGATCGGGAAGTATAATCGAACCTGAGCTCGTTGTTGCGTCCGCGAAGTTCTCCTATTTCCAGTTTTCCATAGTCACAGCTTATTTTGGCATGGCCATCTATGCGGTCCAACATGATGCTTCCGTAGTCGTTGCTAAGGTTCACGCTGTTCTTTACCGGTAATTTGATGGTATAATTCACCTGTACGCTCACCTTTTTGCGGTTTCCCCAGCTCCATCCCCAGCTATTGTTCTTATTGCCAAATTGGGTGATTGCGGAAACCATACTGGCACTGTTTTCAAAATCCACGTCGATTTCTTTCAATCGTTCCTGCACACGTTCCTCGTCGTTTCCATTGGTTTTGATGTGCACCTCGATCATCACCCGGTTTTCGTTCCAAGAAGTGATGTTAAGGTTGCCATAGCTGTTGTTTACCTTTAAAAGGGCATCGGCATTTACACTGAACTCTTTTTTTATGGTTTTCTCCTTGGTGTACTTTCCGTTCAGTTTGTCGCTGTCCACATGGGCCGTAGCAACAAGGGGAATAAGGGCCAAGGCGAAAAGAATATATTTAAATTGTAAAGCTTTCATCATGTTGTGATTTTAAATTTTTAATACTTTCTATTTGGCTCAAAACTTCTTTTAATAAATCAATGCGTGTTTGGAAATTGGTAATCATGGCACTCAATATAATTTTGCTGTCACCACCGTTCACCAGATCCTGTTGTAGGGCTTCATAGTCTTTGTCCAAACGTTGTAGCTGAGCTAGGGTGTCATCCACCAGTTGTGCATTCTCCGGGGTCTTTTCTTCCTTGAGTTCCTCTACTTGCTCCTCTATAAGGTTGGCAAAATAGAACTCGGTGTTCGAGACTTCCGGGGCAATTTTCACCACCTGTTGTTTTAGCGTGGGCTGGGGTCTTAGCGTTTGATACCCCAAGAGCGCTACAATGGCTATCGATGCTGCAATGGACAGTGGTTTCCACCAAGAGGTCTTCTTTCCGGGCAGGGCAATCGTGCCCTGGTTCAGGTTCAATTTATCCAAAAACCTTTCTTGGTGCCCGTTCTGCGGTTCCTCAACATCAAACTCACCCTGCAGCCTTTCAAACAATCTATCTAAATTATCCTTGCTCATAACTAAACATTTACGGTCAATTTTTTCCTCAGGCTTTCTTTGGCCCTCGAAACCATGGTTCTACAATTAGCATAGCTAATGTTCATTATTTCACTTATTTCTTCGTAGTCGTATCCTTCGATCAAATGTAAGGTCAAAGAAACTCTGTAATTGTCTTTCAAACTTTTCATGGTTTCCATCACTTTTTGAGCCTTCAGTTCTGTGTAACCATTCTGATCTGAAGCAACTCCATCATTATCTTCGACCTTGTACATGACATCATCCAAATCTTCAGCACGTTTTTTCTGCTGTTTTTTGTAATGATAGATACTGTTATTGATCACGATCCGCTTTAACCATGCCCCAAAAGCGACGTCTCCTTTAAAGGTATGCAGTTTGGTAAATGCGCTCAGGAACGATTCCTGCATCACATCCTCGGCCTCGGCAGTGTGCTTTACAATCCTTAAAGCAGTGTTGTACATAGCTTTGTAATAGCGATTGTAAACCTCTAGCTGAGCGCTCTGTTTTCCCTGCATGCACAATTTGAGCAGTGTGTCAATATGTTCATTTTGTTGGCTCAAAAAATGATTGGTTTGTCTTATAGATTACACAATTTACCATTTGTTACACTTTTTTCTTAAAATTTGATTTTTAATGGCACAGGAATTGCCAATTAATGGGTGATAATAAGCCTTTGAATCACTATAAACATTGATTTTGAAGGGTTTGCGAAGGCTTGAGTGTAGAATTATAATGTTGGTCGATTGTCCATTATGACAAAATGACCGAAAAGATGATATGGGAGAGATGAAAATTACCAATTTTGACAATATGGACCTGCAAGGGATTGACGAGGATGCGGAGTTGATACCGTTGCTGACCCCTGAGGACGAAGAATTGATGAACAAGGAGAGCTTGCCGGAAACGCTTCCGGTATTGCCCTTGCGAAATACAGTGTTGTTTCCCGGTGTGGTGATACCTATTACGGCAGGAAGGGACAAGTCCATCAACCTGATCAAGGATGCCAATAACGGCAGCAAGACCATTGGGGTAGTGTCCCAAAAGGACGAGGCGGTCGAAAATCCCGGTCCAGAGGACATCAATACCGTTGGAACCGTGGCACGTATCCTAAGAGTGCTTCAAATGCCCGACGGAAATACCACCGTGATCATTCAGGGAAAAAAAAGGTTCAAGATAGACAGTATCTTGACGGAGAAACCCTATATCACCGCGAAGGTAAGCGAGGCCAACGAAGAACGCCCCGATGAAAAAAGCAGTGAATTTGAGGCTATCATAGACTCCATCAAGGAATTGGCCTTTAAGATTATCAAGGACAACCCGAACATTCCTAGCGAGGCTACATTTGCCATCAAGAACATCCAGAGCAATTCGTTCTTGATCAATTTTGTGTCATCCAACCTTAATTTGGCGGTCAGCGAAAAGCAACAACTTTTGGAAATGCCCAATTTGCAGGAGCGGGCCCTGGCCACTTTGAAGTACATGAACATGGAACTTCAAAAATTGGAACTTCGAAACGACATCCAAAGCAAGGTGCGTAGTGATATGGACCAACAGCAGCGGGAATATTTCCTTCACCAACAAATGAAGACCATTCAGGAAGAGCTGGGCGGGCTGTCATACGAGGAAGAGGTGGACGAAATGGCCGAAAAGGCCAAAAAGAAAAAGTGGGGCAAAAAAGTGCAGGAGCATTTTGAGAAGGAACTTTCCAAAATGCAGCGCATGAACCCACAGGTGGCCGAGTATTCCATCCAAAGAAATTATCTGGACCTGTTGCTGGACCTGCCATGGAACGAATACTCCAAGGACAAGTTTGATTTGAAAAGGGCCGAAAAAATCTTGGACAGGGACCACTATGGCCTGGAAGATGTGAAGCGGCGAATTATTGAATATTTGGCGGTGTTGAAGCTGCGAAACGACATGAAATCGCCCATCCTTTGTCTGTATGGACCTCCGGGAGTGGGTAAAACTTCTCTGGGTAAATCCGTGGCAGAGGCCTTGGGTAGGGAGTATGTACGCATGTCCCTTGGAGGACTTCGAGATGAGGCCGAAATCCGGGGACACCGAAAAACATACATTGGCGCCATGCCGGGCAGAATCATACAAAGTTTGAAGAAAGCGGGAACATCCAACCCTGTATTCATTTTGGACGAAATAGATAAGTTGGCCAGCAGTCATCAAGGTGACCCCTCTTCAGCCATGTTGGAGGTGTTGGACCCCGAACAGAACAGCGAGTTCCATGACAACTTTTTGGAAATGGGCTACGATCTGTCCAAAGTGATGTTCATCGCCACAGCGAACAACTTGTCCACCATTCAACCGGCACTCCGCGATCGTATGGAAATCATCAACGTGACGGGATATACCATCGAGGAAAAGGTGGAGATAGCCAAGCGTCACTTGTTGCCCAAGCAGTTGGAGGAGCACGGACTGTCCAAAAAAGATTTAAAAATCGGCAAACGCCAATTGGAAAAAATCGTAGAGGGCTATACCCGTGAATCCGGTGTAAGGAACTTGGAAAAGCAGATTGCCAAGGTGGTACGCTACGCGGCAAAATCCATTGCCATGGAAGAGGATTACAACGTTACCGTGAACAATGCCGTGGTGGAAAAAATTCTGGGCCCCGCCCGTTTGGAGCGCGACAAATATGAAAACAACGATGTCGCCGGAGTGGTCACAGGATTGGCATGGACCAGTGTTGGGGGCGATATTCTTTTTATCGAGTCCATACTTTCCAAAGGAAAAGGCACATTGAACGTAACGGGGAACTTGGGTAAAGTAATGAAGGAGTCTGCCACCATTGCCATGGAATATATCAAATCCAATGCAGATGCTTATGGTATTGATTCCGATGTTTTTGACAAGTACAACGTGCATATTCACGTTCCTGAAGGAGCTACCCCGAAGGATGGTCCGAGTGCAGGTGTTACTATGCTGACCTCATTGGTATCCCTTTTTACTCAGCGTAAAGTAAAAAAGAGCTTGGCGATGACGGGCGAGATTACCCTTCGTGGCAAGGTGTTGCCGGTTGGTGGAATCAAGGAAAAGATCTTGGCCGCGAAAAGGGCCCGTATCAAGGAAATCATTCTTTGTGCGGACAATAAAAAGGATATTGAGGAAATCAAAGCCGATTATCTTAAGGGTCTTACCTTCCATTATGTTACCGATATGAGCGAGGTAATCGATATTGCCATAACCAAACAGAAGGTAAAGAATGCGAAGACGCTTTAAATGACCATGATCATAACGGCGTAAGGTCTTTTCTGCCTATTTTTGGCGTATGGGAAAAATTACGATAGCAATTGATGGATATTCCTCAACGGGAAAAAGTACCATCGCCAAACGGTTGGCCTCAACTTTGAATTATATTTATGTGGATACTGGCGCCATGTACCGCGCGGTAACCCTTTTTGCACTTCAAGAGGGAGTCATTGATGATAAAGGAGAATTGGATGAAGCCACCTTGGTAGATAAGCTGTCCGAAATACACCTCAAATTTGTGCCCAATACAGAAACAGGCCGTTCCGATATGTTTTTGAACGATGAAAACGTGGAAGGGGAGATCCGTTCCATGCGGGTCTCGGGTTATGTAAGTAGGGTGGCCGCCATTAAAGAGGTCCGCGAAAAGCTGGTGAAGATCCAGCAAGAAATGGGCAAGGATAAAGGCATTGTAATGGATGGTCGGGATATTGGAACCGTTGTTTTTCCCGATGCGGAACTAAAATTGTTTATGACCGCTTCTCCTGAAACCAGGGCGGCACGGCGTTATAAAGAATTGTTGGATAAAGGCGAAGAGGTCAGCTATGCCGAAGTGCTGAGAAATGTGGAGGAACGCGACCGTATCGACTCTACTCGGACCATTTCACCGCTCACCAAGGCCAAGGATGCCATTGAGTTTGATAACAGCGATATGGGGTTGGAGGAGCAGTTTGAGCGTATTCTTAATTTCTCCAATAGAGTAATTGCAAAAGGGGAGTGATAACAGAAAAGTTTTGGGATTGCCACTTATCGGTCTCGGTTATCGCCAGTTGGCGGAGTAAGGGACGCGGAGTTGTCGGTTTAGTATTGGTTTGTTGGTCAAGTTAATTATTTTCTTGCTAAAGCTGCCGCTAATTGGCGATGAACCGTTGTTCTATGCAGTTATAAATCACCAAATTTTCCTTTTAAATCTCGCAGCAGCTTTTCTGGATTGTAACTAGTTCCATTTTTATAAATTGCTTCAACCTTTGTAATTGTATTTTTCTCATTAATTAGATCTCCATCTAAGATCACGAAATCTGCTCTTTTTCCAATTTCTATTGTACCGATATCTGTCATGCCTAATTTAGTAGCTCCGTTCTTGGTCATTATTTTAATTGCTTCAGGAGTAGTAAATCCAGCTTCTTTTAAAAGTAGAAAATTTCTTTGGTCTCCAAATCCTGGTAAAATATGTCGACCTGCATCTACACCTGCTGAAAGTATTCCACCTTTTTTGAAAAATTTATATTCAAAGTCCATTATACGTTTTAAACGCTTCTCTCTGGTTTTGCTATTTTCATTAGTTTCTAATGGAGTATTTAAATCTTTAAAGTTCTCTCGAAATGTTGCAGACATTATTTGAGCACTCTTTTCATCTAAAAAGCTTCTAGATGGAATACTGGCTTCATAAATACTTAGTGTTGAAGTTAAGACTGTTTTGTTTTCTATTAACTTATTCATAAGCATATCAACTTCAATTGACTCTAAATCTAAAGAATCTATATATTCCCTTGATCCTGAGCATTCCCCTACTTTTTTGTTTGTTCTAAAGTCAGAAACACTATTTAATCCGTGCTCAATTGCATCTATTCCCATCTCTGAGGCTTCTTTGAATGTTATAGAGCAAAGATGTCCTGTAACTTTAGTATTGTTGTTGTGAGCTTCATCGATAACTATTTCCAAGAATTCAGGCTCAATATTTCTATAAACTTTAAACCATTTAACACCTTTATTTGCCCAGAATTTGATAGTGTCTCGTAACTGATTTTCATTTTTAGGAATAATCATATTTTGATTTCCACGTTCTCCAGTTATATATGGTCCACTAGGAATGATTGTGGGACCAATTGCTTCTCCAGTTTCAATTTTTTCAGCAAGTGCTAATTCCTTATAAGGAGAAGCTGCTCCGCAAGTTTGAATTGTAGTTACACCCGCAGCTAAATATAATTTAGTAGCAGTTTCACCTAGAAATGGAATTCCCGGAATATGAAGATGATTATGAACTCCAACTAAACCAGGTATAATAGTTTTGTCCGTACCATCAATGATTTGAATATTCTGCAAATTTTGGAAATTGGAGTAAGCATCAATTTTCTTAAATATCCCGTTTTGTACCAAAATGGATATATTTTTCTGAATTGCCCCTCCGGTACCATCAATTAGATTGATATTTTTTATTAGTATAGGTTTAGACTCTGAATTTTGTGCAATAAGCACAGAATTAATAAACAGAATTAGAATAAAAAGTAGTGTTCTCAAATCATCAATTTTATAATTACATAGAACGTTAAAGATATGATTCGTTTCAATGAATGAAATCGACCGATAGATGAAATTAGTATTTTTCTGGTTAGAATCTTCAAAACAAAAAAACGCCCAAAGGGCGCTTTTCTGAATAGTAATTGGTATCAATTCTTATAAATTCGGAATCTTCAACACTTGGTCCGGATGTATAACATCAGGATTTTTTAATTGATCGGTGTTCGATTCAAAAATCTTATTGTATTTCATTGGGTCTCCGTAGTAATGTTTGGAAATCTTGCTTAAAGATTCTCCGCTCTTAACGGTATGGTAGGCATAAACGGACTCATCCTCCACCGTTATATTTGCTTTAATGTCCGAAGGGTTTTCGCCGCCGATTTCTTTGATTTTGTCCCACAATAGGTTTTTTTCATATTGGGTTTTGGCGGTTCCCTTAATTTTTAGGACATCGCCTTCAACATTTACATCGCCGCTTTTTACGCCCAATTTCTCACCTAGGTCCAATACAGGTTGATATTTTGCCTTTACACTCATAATGGTACTTTTTTACAGTTAACAATTAGAAACTTCAAGATAATCAATCTGCCCTAATTTTGCCATTAAATCATTGTAATACTTTTTTTGCTCAAACCTTGTTTTTAGGCTTTGTATATCAATATTTTAATTGTATTTTTGCACCCCTTTTGGCAACGAGGCAAGGGAAAAAGGGAATTTAGAAAATCAATTTAAAACCGCTTCCACGGTAATTGTCCAGCTCTTGTAAAACGTGGAATACAAATTTTAATCAGCAAAGCATGGCTGAAGAACAACAAAACGTTGAGGTAGAAGAAACTGCCGAAACACAATTAGTAAAAGAAGCAAAACAACCCGAACAAGACCCTCAGGAATTCCTTGAAAACTTTGATTGGGAAAAGTACGAAGAAGGAATTGAGCGCGTAGACGATACCAAGCTTAAGGAATTCGAAACACTTGTAGAGGAAAACTTTGTGGACACTGCCGATGAGGAAGTAGTGGAAGGAGAAGTTGTCCACATGACGGACCGTGAGGCCATCATTGACATCAATGCCAAGTCTGAAGGTGTAATTTCCTTGAATGAGTTCCGATACAATCCAGACCTTAAGGTTGGAGATAAAGTTGAGGTACTTATAGATATTCGTGAAGACAAGACCGGCCAATTGGTATTGTCCCACAGAAAAGCAAGAACCATTAAGGCGTGGGAACGTGTTAACAACGCCCACGACAAAGAAGAAATCGTAACTGGATTCGTAAAATGTCGTACCAAAGGTGGTATGATCGTTGACGTATTCGGCATCGAGGCATTCTTGCCAGGTTCTCAAATCGATGTGAAGCCTATCCGTGATTACGATCAGTACGTAGGCAAGACCATGGAGTTCAAAGTAGTGAAGATCAACCACGAGTTCAAGAACGTAGTGGTATCGCACAAAGCTTTGATCGAAGCGGATATCGAAGAACAGAAAAAAGAGATCATCGGCCAATTGGAAAAAGGTCAAGTATTGGAAGGTGTGGTCAAGAACATTACATCGTACGGGGTATTTATCGACCTTGGAGGTGTGGATGGATTGGTACACATTACCGACCTTTCCTGGAGCCGTATCAACCACCCGAACGAGGTTGTGGACCTAGACCAGAAATTGAACGTTGTTATCCTTGATTTTGATGATAACAAGTCAAGAATCCAGTTGGGTCTTAAGCAATTGGAGAAACACCCATGGGATGCCCTTGGTGATGAGATCAAAGTTGGTGACAAAGTAAAAGGTAAGGTAGTTGTGATCGCAGATTACGGTGCATTTATCGAAGTTGCCGATGGTGTTGAAGGTCTGATCCACGTTTCTGAAATGTCTTGGAGCACTCACCTAAGATCTGCCCAGGATTTCGTGAACGTTGGTGACGAAGTTGAAGCCGTTGTATTGACCTTGGATAGGGAAGATCGTAAAATGTCTTTGGGTATCAAGCAATTGACTCCTGACCCATGGACCGATATCACTTCTAAATATCCTGTGGGATCAAGACACAAAGGAATCGTTAGAAACTTTACCAACTTTGGTGTATTCGTAGAGTTGGAAGAAGGTATCGACGGTTTGATCTATATCTCCGACCTTTCTTGGACCAAGAAAATCAAGCACCCATCCGAGTTTGTTACCGTAGGTGATACTTTGGAGGTGGAAGTATTGGAATTGGACGTGGAAGGCCGCAAATTGAGCCTTGGTCACAAACAGACCACAGAGAACCCTTGGGACAAATACTCCGAAGAGTTTGCTGAAGGAACAATTCACAAAGCTGCAATCGCAGAGGTTGTTGACAAAGGAGCTACTATCAACTTTAACGAGGATATCGTTGGGTTTGTTCCACAACGTCACATGGAAAAAGAAGACGGCAAGAAACTTCAAAAAGGAGAAGAGGCCGAATTCAAGATCATCGAGTTCAACAAAGATTTCAAGAGAGTTGTGGCCAGCCACACTGCGATCTTTAGAGAGCAAGAAGATAGAAATGTGAAGGCCGCTGCCAAGAAAAGAGCTGCATCTAGCGATGAAGCTGCTCCGACCCTTGGAGATGCCAACTCACAGTTGCAAGCATTGAAAGACAAGATGGAAGCTGATTCCAAGAAAAAGTAATCAGACTTTTCAATGATACAAAGCCCCGCTGGAAACAGACGGGGCTTTTTTGTGTCCCGAACATTTTAAAGAATTGCTTACTTTTGTAGTCAACCGAGTTGGTCGCACATAGCCTATGAGTCAAAAAGTTCTGCTTACTTCAAAGGAAATCAACATCATACTGCACCGGTTGGCCTGTCAGCTAATGGAAAACCATCTGGATTTTACCGATACCGCATTGATCGGTATTCAGCCCCGAGGCGTTTTTTTGGCAGAACGATTGGTAAAGATTCTCAAAAAGGAATACAAGATCAAGCATATTGATCTTGGTTTCTTGGACATCACTTTTTTTAGGGACGATTTTGGACGAGGGGAAATCCTCAAGGCCAATTCCACACAGATGAATTTTTTGGTGGAGGACAAAAAAGTCGTGTTCATTGATGATGTACTTTACACGGGAAGAAGCATCAGAGCGGCCCTTACGGCCATCCAATCCTTTGGAAGACCGAGCAACATAGAACTCTTGACATTGATTGACAGACGTTTTAGCCGACACTTGCCTATACAGCCGACCTATCGCGGTAGACAGGTGGATGCCATAAACGAGGAAAAGGTCAAGGTAATGTGGGAAGAAAACGACGGTGAAGATAAAGTATATTTAATAAGCAAATAGAAGATAATGAGCGAGTTAAGTGTAAATCACTTGTTGGGAATAAAATATCTGAACAAAAAGGATATATCGCTCATTTTTGAAACGGCAGACCATTTTAAAGAAGTGATCAACCGTTCCATTAAAAAAGTGCCCACGCTACGGGACATAACCATAGCCAATATCTTTTTTGAGAACAGTACCCGTACCAAGCTCTCTTTTGAACTCGCGGAAAAACGGCTTTCTGCCGATGTGGTGAACTTTTCGGCAGGGCAATCCTCCGTGAAGAAGGGAGAGACCCTTATCGATACCGTGAACAATATCCTGTCCATGAAGGTGGATATGGTGGTGATGCGGCATCCCAATCCAGGAGCTGGAATATTCTTGTCCCAACACGTGAAGGCATCTATTGTAAATGCAGGTGATGGTGCGCATGAGCATCCCACACAGGCTTTGTTGGATTCCTTTTCCATACGGGAAAAATTAGGGGATGTAGGTGGAAAAAATGTTGTTATAGTTGGGGATATCCTGCATTCCAGAGTAGCCCTTTCCAATATTTTTGCACTTAAATTGCAAGGAGCCAACGTAAAAGTCTGCGGTCCAAAAACCCTTATTCCCAAGCATATTGAATCCTTGGGCGTCGGAGTGGAAACGAACCTAAGAAAAGCCTTGGAATGGTGCGATGTGGCCAACATGCTCCGTGTGCAGAACGAACGGATGGATATCAGCTATTTTCCGTCCACTCGTGAGTACACCCAGCAATTCGGGGTCAACAAGGAACTGCTGAACAGTCTGGACAAACAAATTGTGATCATGCACCCGGGCCCTATAAACCGAGGTGTTGAAATTACAAGTGATGTGGCCGATTCCGACCAGTCCATCATATTGCATCAAGTGGAAAACGGAGTGGCCGTGCGAATGGCCGTACTTTACCTATTGGCATCAAAAATTAAGTAACATGATTTTCGACAAAGACGGGACAACAACCATTGTTTTTCAGGAAAAAACCACATTATCGGGATTTTTGGAGAACCTCAATAAGGCTTATCCCAAAATAAAGCACGACAACATTGTCATCAACCTTTTTTCATTTAACAAACTAAAGGTCAACGATATCTTGGAATTTTTGGATCTTTCCAACACCCATAAAGCTGGTGGGCAATCCTTTGTTTTGGTGACCGATAAGTTAAGTTATGATGAAGTTCCCGACGAAATCAGCGTGGTACCTACCCTGCAAGAGGCCAAGGACCTTATCGAAATGGAGGAAATTGAACGTGACCTAGGAATATGAAATTGACCGTACTTGGTTGTTATGCCGCTACACCACGAACATTTACCAATCCCACCTCCCAGGTACTCGAAATAAAGAATCATCTTTTTTTGATTGATTGCGGTGAAGGGACCCAAGTGCAACTTAGAAAATATAAGGTCAAATTTTCCAGAATCAACCATATTTTTATTTCCCATCTGCACGGCGATCATTTTTTTGGTTTGCCCGGTCTTATTTCAACTTTTAGATTATTGGGCAGGGACAAGGAGCTTCACATTTATGGTCCCAAAGGAATCAAGCAAGCCATTACCTTATTTTTAAAACTAGGTGATTCCTGGACCAATTATCCTTTAATATTCCATGAACTGGAATCCAAGGAATCCGAACTTGTTTTTGAAGATGAAAAGGTCACCGTGCGAACAGTTCCCTTGATACATAGGGTTTACACGAACGGATATTATTTTGAAGAAAAGGAAGCACCCCGTACATTGGACGTCGATGCAGCGAGAAAATTTGGTGTGGACAAGAGCCAGTTCAACAATATTAAAAAAGGGGTTGACGGCGTCGATGGCTATGGAACAGTAATACCCAATAAAAAACTCACTTTGGACCCTCCCGAACCCAAAAGCTATGCTTTTTGCAGCGATACGGTTTACAACGAAGCTGTTTTGCCTATTATTAAGGATGTTACCGTGCTGTACCATGAATCCACTTTTTTGGATTCCGAAGAACATTTGTGTGAAAAAACCAAGCACTCCACCTCCAAGCAAGCTGCACAAATAGCCAAAAAGGCCAATGCAAAACTGCTGATCTTGGGGCATTACTCCACAAGGTATAAATCCATTCAATTGTTCAAGAAAGAAGCGGAAGAGGTATTCCCTGCGGTGGATTTAGCAGATGATGGCAAAGTGTTTGACTTTGGAAACTGAAAATTTACAAAACTTTTACAAACCCGTTGCTTTGAAGAGATTCTAATTTTGACGAACTTCACGTCATGCAAAAAGACCTGGGCAACTACAGAAAATCTTACGAAAAAAGCGAACTGACCGAAGATTCGATCAAGGAAAATCCCATGGAACTGTTTCAAAAATGGTTCCATGAGACCGAGGCTTCCGATGGAGTTGATGAGCCAAACGCTATGACGGTTTCCACCATAGGCTTGGACGGCTTCCCCAAAAGTAGGGTGGTGTTGATGAAAAAATTCACTTTTGAAGGTTTTATTTTTTACACCAATTACCATAGTGAAAAAGGCAGGGCCATTGAAGCGAACCCAGCAGTTTGCCTGTCATTTTTTTGGCCGAATATGGAACGTCAGGTCATTATAAAGGGCAAGGCCGAAAAAATCGCACCAAACCTTTCGGACGGTTATTTTGAATCCCGTCCCCATGGCAGTCAATTGGGTGCGGTGGTCTCCGACCAGAGTGAAGTAGTCCCCTCCCGTGAATATTTGGAGGTCAAGTTAAAGGAACTCGAGCAAAAATATGATGGTAAGGAAGTACCCAGGCCCGAATATTGGGGCGGTTATTTGGTGCGTCCTGTTTCCATTGAATTTTGGCAGGGACGCCCCAACAGATTGCACGATAGGATACTATATTCCCTACAAGAAGATTTTGACTGGAAAATAGAACGATTGGCACCCTAATCCCGATAAAATGAAACAACTTATATTAATGAGACATGGGAAATCCTCATGGGACTACGATGTCTCTGACATGGACAGACCTTTAAAGGAAAGAGGAATCAATGATGCCCATTTGGTGGCCAAAACATTTGGCCCAAAAGCTCCCACGATCGATCATATCTATTCCAGTCCCGCCAACCGTGCCCTGCACACCAGCATGATTTTTGTGCGGAACATGGAATATGACCTGTCCAAGTTTAGCATAAACAAGGCACTCTACGATTTTTCGGGCAATAGTGTAGAGCAGTTTATCAAGCATTTGGACAATGACTTGCAGACCGTGGCTATTTTTGGCCACAACAATGCCTTTACCTCACTTGCAAATACTTGGGGAGATCAGTATATTGACAACGTTCCTACGGCCGGGCTTGTCCACATTACATTTGGTGCGGAAGATTGGTCCAAAATATCAAGGGGCACCACAAAACAAATGGTCTTTCCAAAACACTTGAAAAAATAAATGGTTAAAACAACAAACGAATATATAAACAGGGAAATCAGCTGGTTACAATTTAATGCAAGAGTATTGCAAGAAAGTAAGGACCACAGGGTTCCACTGATTGACCGATTGCGGTTCCTGGGAATTTTCAGTAATAATCTGGATGAATTTTTCAAAGTGCGGTATGCCACCGTAAAACGAATTGTGGATGCCGGAAAAACGGGCAAAAGCGTACTTGGTGGAGAAAGAGCAAAGGACCTTTTGGAGGAAATCACTAAAATAGTGATCAACCAGCAGGCACGTAGTTTGGAGATTTTTAAGCAAATCGATAAGGAGCTGCGCGAGGAAAATATCTTCATCATCCGGGAAACCGAGGTCAACGAAAGCCAAGCTGAATTTATTCGGGATTATTTCTTTAAAAAGGTCAATCAGGAATTGATGACCATTATCCTGAACGATTTGACCGAATTTCCTTTGCTCAAGGATACCGCGGCCTATTTGGCGGTTAAGGTTGTCATGAAAAATGGTTCTGCAAAAGGCAAGCACAATCGGTATGCCCTCATTGAGATCCCAAAAGGGATTGATCGTTTCGTGGTGTTGCCCAAGGAAGGCGATAAACATTTCGTGATCATATTGGACGATTTGATTCGTTTTTGTCTGGATAGCGTGTTCACCATGTTTGATTTTAAATCGATTTCCGCACACATGATCAAGATCACCCGTGATGCCGAATTGGACATCGACAATGATCTCAGCAAAAGTTTTATCGAGAAGATTTCATCCAGTGTCGAGCATAGAAAGATCAGTGATCCTGTGCGGTTTGTGTACGATAAGAGCATCGATAAGGATACGCTCCAGTTCCTAAAGGAAAAGATGGACATTATGGATACCGATAGTGTGATTCCCGGTGGGCGTTATCACAACAGAAGGGACTACATGGGTTTTCCCAGTTTGGGAAGGCACGACCTGATGTACGAAAAGATTGAGCCACTGCCCGTAAAAGGCCTCAGCATGAAAGGGAGCCTTTTGGACATCATCGCCCATAAGGATTACATGATCTACGCTCCGTACCATACCTTTAGTTATGTGACGAAATTTTTAAGGGAAGCCGCTTTGGACCCTAGGGTAAGGACCATTAAAATTACAATTTACCGGTTGGCAAGCGACAGCCAGATTGCTTCCGCATTGGTGAACGCCGTTAAAAACGGTAAACAGGTTACGGTGCAGATAGAGCTTCAGGCAAGGTTCGATGAGCAGAACAATATCGAATACGCCAACTACCTGCAAGATGAAGGGGTCAAATTGATATTCGGTGTCCCAGGCTTAAAGGTACACAGCAAAATCTGTTTGGTTGAGCGAGAAGAGGAAGAAGGCATCAAAAGGTACGGATTTATCAGTACGGGAAATTTCAACGAATCCACTGCAAAAATTTATACCGATTATACCCTGTTTACGGCCCATCAAGGTATTTTGAAGGATATGAACAAAGTATTCGGATTCTTCGAAACGAACTATAAAATAAACAAATACAAGCACCTGATAGTATCTCCACATTATACCAAGTCAACTTTTACCAAGTTGATAGACAAGGAGATTGCATTTGCCAAAGCAGGTAAAAAGGCCTACATCAAAATAAAGATGAACAGCCTTACTTCTTATAAAATGGTGGACAAGCTCTACGAAGCAAGTAGGGCAGGCGTCAAAATTCAGATGATTGTTCGGGGAATTTGCTGTCTAATCCCCGATGTTCCCGGAATGAGCGAAAATATTGAAGCCATAAGCATTGTGGACAAGTTTCTTGAACATCCAAGATTGTTCATTTTTGGCAATGACGGCGACCCAAAAATTTATATCTCCTCTGCGGATTGGATGACGCGCAACCTTGATTTTAGAGTAGAGGTGGGCTGTCCGATTTACGACCCGGACATTAGGCAGGAACTGCTCGATACCTTTGAAATTTCTTGGAAGGATAACCTAAAGGCAAGGGTATTTTCCGCAAAACAGGACAATGCCTATCGAAAACGTTCCAAATCGGCACCTGAAGTAAGGTCGCAATTTGAAATGTACTATTATTATCAGAAAAAATTGGAATCCTAATTGCTTGGATCAACCGTGCATGGTTTCTTTTTTACCTAGGTTTTTCATGAGCTGCGCCTCATGTTCCAAGAGGTCTTCCCATTTTTGGTTTACCTCTTCCTTATTGCCGTATTTCCGTGCAAATTTCAGGAACATGGTGTAATGGTTGGCTTCGCTCACCATCAGGTTTCTATAGAACTCGGACAGTTCTTCATCATCTATTTCTTCAGAAAGTAACCTGAAACGTTCACAACTGCGGGCTTCGATAAGCGCGGCATACAAAAGTTTGTGGACCAAATGGGTCTCGCGGCTACCTCCTTTTGGAAAGAATTTCATGAGTTCCACAACATATTCGTCCTTGCGTTCGCGGCCCAGCACCCATCCGCGTTGTAAAATTTTATCGTGCACCATGTTAAAGTGTCCCATTTCCTCGCGGGCAAGAGCGGTCATTTCCTTCACCAACTCTGATTTTTCCGGAAAACCAACGATTAAAGAAATGGCCATACTTGCTGCCTTTTGCTCGCAATAGGCATGGTCCGTCAAAATTTCTTCGATGTTCTTTTCTACAATGTCCACCCATCTTGGGTCCGTTGGTAGTTTTAGGCCTAACATGATAATTGTTTTATGGCAAAGATAATCTGATAGGATTAAATAAATTTGTGATACCCTAGTTATATTTGTAAAATCAATAGATTGCAGGCTATACCTTATGACCAAAACCTCGAAAGAATATCTCTCCGACATTTTAAAATCAAACCTGTCAGAATCCGAATACCAGTGGCTGGAGAAGGCCGTGGAAAAAATACTTGGAACCAAGAGCAAGAAGGACCTTTACATGACCTACAGTTTATGTCCTTCAAGGGTCGAGGACCGTCCTATCTTAGATTTTGGCCCAACTGATTACGAATGGAAGGAGTATTTGGAAATTCAAAAAGCTTCCACTTTGGAGATTTCAAGGATTTATGTGCTGTCTACTGTGCTGCAGTCCGACGAGGTTTTTGAAAAACCCGTACAGCAGCTCATTCAAGTTGCCGATAAAACAGAACTTGAAACTTTTTTGAAGTACTTGATATTGTTGCCCGGTTCAGGTAATTTTAAGTTTGTGGGCGTTGAAGCTTTGAGAACCAACATTGCCACGGTCTTTAACGCAATATCACAATATAATCCTTATCCTTCCGAACATTTTACAACGGCCGAATGGAACCAAATGTACCTAAAAGCGGCATTTATGGGTCAGGACCTTAAAAAGATACCGGAAGTAGAGAAAATGGCCAATCAGGATTTGGCACGCATCATATCCGACTATGCCCATGAAAGGTGGGCGGCATCTAGAACTGTGGACCCCATGTTCTGGAGGCCCGTTTCCAATTTTTTGGAAGGCAACCTATTGGATGACGTGGAACGCTTGTTCAAAAGTGAAAATGAAAGGGAACAAATGGCCGCTACTTTGGTTTGCTACCATTCAAAGTCAAGCGCCGCAAAAAAAATGCTCGATACCTATGATACCCATCTACAAAAAGTGGAAAAGGGCAATCTAACTTGGAAAAACTTATAATACCATGGATGATAAATTAATGATTATAGACCCCCACGTTCATATGACTTCTAGAACAACGGATGATTATGAAGCCATGGCTGCAGCTGGGGTCGTTGCGGTAATAGAACCCTCTTTTTGGATGGGACAACCCAGAACACAGGTTGGTTCCTTCCAAGATTATTTTAGCAGTTTGGTCGGCTGGGAGCCTTTTCGGGCATCCCAATTCGGAATAAAACATTATTGCACCATAGGCCTTAACTCCAAAGAGGCAAACAATGTACCCTTGGCCGAAGAGGTAATGGAGTTATTGCCACTATACCTGCATAAGGAAAATGTAGTGGCCATTGGTGAGATAGGATATGATGATCAGACGGATGCTGAGGACCGTTTCTTTAGGGAACAATTGGAGCTGGCGAAGGCTTTTGATATGATGGTCCAAGTACATACACCGCATAGGGATAAAAAAGCGGGTACGATCAAGAGCATGGAAGTCTGTTTGGAGCATGGTTTGGACCCTGGAATGGTGGTAATAGACCATAACAATGAAGAAACGGTGCAGGAAGTTTTGGACCGAGGATTTATAGCAGCTTTCACCATTTATCCCAAAACCAAAATGGGAAATCAAAGAATGGTTGAAGTGGTGAAAAAGTACGGAAGCACCAATATCATTGTGGACAGTTCGGCCGATTGGGGCGTAAGCGACCCATTGGCAGTTCCAAAAACGGCCCAATTGATGTTACAAAATGGGATTTCTAAAGAAGATGTTGTAAAAACTTGCTATCAAAATGCCCTTGACTTCTTTGGCCGATCTGGAAAAATGAAAGAAGCGCACTGGCTGGCACCGGAAGCAATAGATCAGCGTAAGCTTTTTAACGACAACAGTGTTCTCAGAGGTCAGGAACCGAAAGTGGGGGATAACAAAATCGTTTAATGGGACCGCGCTTAAAAGCATATCTTCAATTATGTAGACCTGCCAATTTGCCCACAGCTGCAGCCGATATTATCGCTGGAGTTTCCGTGGCAGGGCTATTTGGTGGTTTGAATGCGTTTGAAATGCCTTTGGTTGGGTCTTTTACCTTTTTGTTGCTAGTGTTGGCTTCCGTTTTCCTTTATGCCGGAGGCGTTGTGCTCAATGATGTCTTTGATATTGAGATCGATAAAGTGGAACGGCCGGAAAGGCCAATCCCAAGTGGAAGGGTAACCCTGCAAAAAGCCAGATTGTTTGGTTATGTTCTATTGCTAATAGGCACAGGTTTTGCTTTTTTGGTAAACACGGATTGTGGCGTAATTTCCATTTTACTGGCACTGGCCATTTTGTCCTATGACAAATTTGCCAAGCACCATGCGTTTTTTGGCCCCTTGAACATGGGCATCTGTAGAGGTTTGAATCTTTTTATGGGAATGTCGCTAATGAATGTGGGAAGTTATTGGCCATATGTTTTCATTCCGGTGATATTTATCTTTGCGGTTACCATGATAAGCCGTGGCGAGGTACATGGGAAAAATAAGGGCAATATCTTGCTTGCTGGTCTGTTGTACTTGGTAGTGATTTTTGAAGTGTTTTATTTGCATCAAGTATATGCAAATGGCGACCTTTGGTATATGTTGTTTTTGGCACTTTTTGCATTTATGGTATTCAATCCTTTGATCAGGGCTTACCATAACAATAAACCTGGCAACATTAAAAAAGCCGTAAAAGCGGGAGTACTGTCCATCATTTTATTGGATGCCGCCATTGCGGTCGCCCATTCCAATATTTTCATTGGGCTTATCATACTTTTATTATTGCCATTAGCCATTTATTTGGCCAAACAATTTGCAGTTACCTAGCCTATGGACAAAATTTCATTACCTACTATCCAAAAAGAATTTCAGGTACGGTACGCATATCAATTGTTTTTTACCCAGCATTTATTTGGAATAAAAAACCCGATGTTCAAAAACGTTTTGGCATCCTATCGTTCCAACGAATCGATAAAATGTCTGTTCGTGGTAGATCAGGGAGTATTGGACAAGCATTTGGACCTAAAGGATAACATTGAAAACTATTGCACTCATCATAAAGATCAAATACAATTCACGGAACTTATTTCCGTGCCTGGCGGAGAACAGAGCAAAAAAGACCAATCCAGTGTTGAAAAATGTTTGGATGCGATAAATAGGAATGCCATTTGTCGGCATTCTTTTGTGGTCGTGATCGGCGGTGGTGCGGTCGTGGACATGGTGGGCTATTCGGCCACCATTGCCCATAGGGGAGTGAAACTTATTCGGATTCCGACCACCGTACTGGCACAAAATGATGCCGCGGTAGGGGTGAAGAACAGTGTCAATGCCTTTGGCAAAAAGAATTTCTTGGGTACATTTTCTATTCCGTATGCCATAATCAACGACTTGGAATTTTTGCAAACATTGGAACAGCGGGATTGGGTAGCCGGAATTGCGGAAGCGATCAAAGTGGCCCTGCTCAAGGATATTGCTTTTTTTGAATATATAGAGTCCAATGCCGAAGCTTTATCTGACAGAAAAATGGAGCCTATGGCCTATTTGATTCACCGTTGTGCAGAACTGCACATGGAACACATAGCCACTGGAGGCGATCCTTTTGAAAATGGTTCGTCCAGGCCCTTGGACTTTGGTCACTGGTCGGCGCACAAGTTGGAGTATATGACCGAATATGCCTTGCGACATGGAGAGGCCGTCGCCATAGGGATGGCCATAGATTTGGTCTACGCCAAATTGATGGGAATTTTGGAAGTGGATTTGAATAGAATCCTGTCCGTCATCAAAAAAGTGGGTTTCAGCTTGGAAGTTCCCGTACAAGGCCCTGCCGAAATCCAAGAACTTTTGACCGGAATAGAAGAATTTCGTGAGCATTTGGGAGGTCAGCTTACCATTACCCTGATATCAGAAATAGGAAAACAAAAGGATGTCCACACGATCGATTATGAATTAATGGAAAAAGCTATACGTAGCTTTATTCCTGAACATCAGAATTCCCTATGAGAATTCTGGATACATATGATCTTACCTACTGCACCAACATTCATGCAGGTGGGGACTGGGAAGAAACCTTCGCCAGCTTGAAGCAGCACCTACCGGAAATCAAACAATCCGTTTCCCCGGACCAGAAGTTCGGAGTAGGGCTTCGGCTAGGCAATACGGCCAGTTTGGAACTGGACAACGGTCAGCTCCAAGATTTTAAAAAATGGCTGGATGAAAATGATTTTTACGTGTTCACCATGAACGGATTTCCCTATGGGAATTTTCATGGGGAGCCGGTCAAGGATCAGGTCCATGTTCCGGATTGGACGACCACCGATAGACTGAATTATACCCTAAGGTTGTTCGAACAATTGCACTTTTTGGCACCCGAAGGACAGGAATGTGGGATTTCAACATCCCCGGTTTCCTATAAACACTGGTTTAACAACCAAACGGAGAAAGAAAGGGCTTTTGCCCTAGGTGCAAAAAATATGGTGGCGGTCGCAAAAACACTCCACGATATTGAAAAGACATCCGGACGATACATGCATTTGGATGTGGAACCCGAACCGGACGGTTTTCTTGAGAATACCCAAGAAGTATTGGATTTTTTCAATGATTATCTAATTCCCGAGGCCATTAAAGTTTTTAAGGAATTCAAATACAGTGATGCCCAAGCAGAGGAAATACTGAAAAGATATATCACCATATGTTATGATGTGTGTCATTTTGCACTGGCATACGAGGAACCCGGGTCAACATTTGAAAGCTTAAAGGGAGCAGGTATAAAAATCGGGAAGATCCAAGTGAGCGCCGCATTGAAGATTGTCCACCAGGCCGATAAAGAAAATCAGCTTTGGGAAACCTTGGCCCAATTCAACGAACCCGTGTATTTGCATCAAGTCACAGAAAAGGTAAACGGAAAAGTCAGGACCTACAATGATCTGCCCGTGGTTTTGGAAAAAAGACCTTCTTTCCAAGAATTGAGAGCACATTTTCATGTTCCCATATTTTTGGAAGATTATGGACTGTTGCAATCTACACAAGACCAAATTATTAAGGTGTTGCAGTATTTGAAAACGAATTCCGTCAGCAGCCATATAGAAGTGGAAACCTATACTTGGGATGTTCTGCCCGAACCGTTAAAGATTCCTATCACCGAATCCATATCCAGGGAATTGGCTTGGATGAAAACCAAATTGCAATGAAAAAGACCGTAGTGATAAATATTGTGGGGCTCACCCAACAGTTGATCGGCGAACACACCCCATTTATACGATCGTTTCAGGAAAAAGGAAAAGCTAGTGTGATAAAACCGGTGTTGCCCGCAGTGACCTGTTCTGCCCAAAGCACCTATCTTACAGGTAAATGGCCCACATCGCACGGAATCGTTGGCAACGGTTGGTTTTTTAAAGAGGAATTGGAAGTGAAGTTCTGGAGACAAGGGAATCCCTTGGTCCAGTCCAACAAAATTTGGGACGAACTCAAAACTTTGGATCCAGGGTTTACTTGCGCCAATATGTTCTGGTGGTACAATATGTATAGTGGCGTGGATTTTAGTGCCACACCACGCCCCAATTACTTGGCCGATGGCCGAAAGATTCCAGACATCTATACCTATCCGGCATCATTACGGGATAAATTACAGGAGATATTGGGAACATTCCCGTTGTTCAAATTTTGGGGGCCAAAGACTTCCATAGCATCAAGTAGATGGATTGCCGATGCGACGATGGAAATGGACAAAGAGAACAATCCCACACTTACTCTGGTGTATTTGCCCCATTTGGACTATAACACTCAACGTCATGGATTGAATTTCGATATACTTCAGAAGGATTTAAGGGAGATTGACGCCGTAGTCCAAGATTTGGTGGAATATTATGAAAAACAATCGGCCCATATCGTCCTGTTGTCCGAATATGGTATCACCAATGTGTCCAATCCTGTTCACATCAACAGGTACCTGAGAAAAGAGGGATACTTGGGCATCAGAGTGGAAAGGGGGCTTGAACTTCTGGATGCCGGTGCAAGCGATGTTTTTGCGGTGGCCGACCATCAAATTGCCCATGTGTACGCAAAGGAATCGGTTGATTTGGATAAGTTGTATGCCTATTTAAAAACAATTCCGGGGGTGGAAAAAGTAATCACCAAAAAAGAACGGGAAGCCTATCATTTGGAGCACGATCGTGCAGGGGATTTTATACTTGTGGCGGACAAGGACAGTTGGTTCACCTATTATTTTTGGGAGGATGATGCCGTTGCCCCGGATTATGCGCGAATGGTGGATATCCATAAAAAACCGGGTTATGACCCCGTGGAAATGTTTACCGACCCAGCGGACAAACTTGTGGTGCCCAAAGTAATGTGGAAGCTTTTGAAAAAGAAGTTGGGCTTTAGGACCGTGATGGATGTAATTCCTTTGAAGGCAGAATTGGTGAAGGGCTCGCACGGAAGAATTCCCGAAGAAAAAGAAGATTGGCCCATTCTTATTACGAACAAAGCCGACGGCCTTGATAGCCCCGAGTTGCTGTCAACAGAAGTTTACGGAGTATTAAAACATCATGTAATCGAATAGGTATGGAACTATTTTTTAAAATTTTCGCCACTGTTTTTACAGTTTTGTTTGGCTATGCCATGGTGGTACAGTTCAATGACCCCGATGCACTTAACTGGATCTTGATCTATCTACTGGCAGCGGTGGCCTCTGTCCTTTTTTTGTTCAAAAAATTGAAGTATATCATTTACTTCTTGTTGATGGTCTTCTTTTTAGCACTGTTCGTTTTATATTGGCCGGAAACCTATGAAGGCGTGCAATTGGACCACGGTATGAAAACCGTCAATATTGAGGAGGGTAGGGAGTCCTTGGGCTCTTTGATTGCCGCCTTGGTGATGATGGTCTATGGTTTACGAACACGTTATGTGTCCAAATCAAAAGTCTAGGTCAAATTCTTTGCGCAGCAGGTCCAAATTTGGATTTTTCTCCCGGAGTTTCTCATATTTCTCCTCTGGGGTAAACGCAAATTTTTTGGCAACCTCTTCATTTACGGTAATGTGGAGAGAAATGGAATAGTTGTTCAGTTTTTGCTTAAGGTAATCCAGCATCAAACTTTGTTCCCGTTCAATTTCCTTTTTCATGGTACCGTTGGGAAGCTCTATCCAAATGGTATTCTCATTTTTTAATTTCGGAATATCGGTTTGGAGATTACTCGCCAATATTTTTTTTCCTTCTTTTTCCAGTTGATGCACAAAGTCGTCCCAATGCTGTTGCATTTCCTGTTCTTCAAAAGAATCTTTGGGCAGGTCTTCTTCGGCAATATGGGGCGACCGGGTGTTCTCGTGCGCCTTTTTTACCTTAATACTCGATAAGGAGAGTCCTGACACCCGCTTTGCGGGTTTATTTATTTCGATTTTTTTGGGGCGGTATTCCTCTTTTGGCTCATTGACCAATTCCTTTTCCATCATTTCCTTTGGAGCGGCTGCTTTTGTCTCCTCCTTAGGTTCGGGTTGCTTTAGAGCCTCTTGATTTACAGGAGTCGGGACATTATGCTCTCCGTTTTGTTTGGGAGGTGCGCCATTTTTCTTAATGGTTCTTGCAGTGAAAAAGGATGCTGGAATTATGTAACTAGCGTTTTTTTTTTCTCCATCAAAAGTGATGGAGGCCAGTTTCATGAGCGTAAGCTCGACCAGCAGTCGCTGGTTTTTGCTGGTCTTGTACTGTAGATCACAAGTATTGGCCAGCTCCAGTGCCTTCAAAAGAAATTCTTTCGATGCTTTTTTTGCCTGATCTTGATATTGTTGCTTTACATCTTCACCAACTTCGAGAAGTGTCAAGGTTTCCGGGTGTTGGCAAACCATCAGATCCCTAAAATGGGAAGCAATACCCGTAATAAAATGATGACCATCAAAACCTAGGGCCAAGGTATTGTTGAAAAGTACCAATAGCTCTGGAATATTGTTGTCCAGAATCAAATCTGTCGCCGAGAAATATATGTCGTAATCAAGAACGTTGAGGTTTTCCGTTACGGCCTTTCTTGTCAATTCTTTGCCCGAGAAACTCACTACACGGTCAAAAATGGACAAGGCATCCCTCATGGCACCGTCCGCTTTTTGTGCAATGATATGCAGGGCGCTTTCTTCTGCTTCTATACCTTGTTGCTCGGCTATGTACTTTAAATATTCCGAGGCATCCTTCACGGTAATTCGTTTAAAATCAAATATTTGACAACGTGATAGGATGGTTGGGATTATTTTGTGCTTTTCCGTGGTGGCCAAAATGAATATGGCGTGTTTTGGAGGTTCTTCCAGCGTCTTCAAAAATGCATTGAAGGCCGATTGCGATAACATATGGACCTCATCAATGATGTAAACCTTGTACTTCCCTGTTTGGGGAGGAATACGTACTTGGTCTATTAAGCTTCGAATATCGTCCACCGAGTTATTGGATGCGGCATCGAGCTCAAAAATATTGAAGGCAAAATCCTCATCTTCCCTTTCGGTACCATCTTGATTGATTTTTTTGGCCAAAATACGCGCACAAGTGGTTTTGCCCACACCTCTAGGACCACAGAACAATAGTGCTTGTGCCAAATGATTGTTTTCGATGGCATTTAGCAAGGTATTGGTAATAGAGGACTGTCCCACGACATCCTTGAACGTCTGGGGCCTATACTTTCTTGCCGATACTATAAAAGGTTCCAATACTGAGAAAATAGAATTACTACAAATATAAAAATAGGTTTGTGTAAAGTTGCTCAATAGGGAAGAGTTCCCCCGTTTTTTATTAACAATTGGATTACCTTTGCGCACAGCAGGCCACCTTATCGCTGCAAGCATGGGCAACCGTGCTTGAAGAGGAAAGTCCGGACACCAAAGTGCGGCATAGCGGGTAACGCCCGTCCGCCGTGAGGCGAGGACCAGTGCAACAGAAAGCAAGTACAGTTCGGCTGTAGTGAAATCAGGTAAACTCTACGCGGTGAAACGTCATGTAAACCAACGTCCCGGTTACCGGGAGAGGGCTGCACGCCCCAGTTGGAGGGTAGGCGGTTCGAACCAATGGGCAACCATTGGTCTAGATAAATGATAAGGACTCCCGAAACTATTTCGTGGATGTACAGAATCCGGCTTATGGCCTGCTTTTATTCTATTTCAAAAAAACTGAAAACACTACCGCCATATTTTCTTTGTTCCGAAAAATGGGGGTGGACGGAGAGGTCTGTCTGGTCGGAATGTTCAATGATCAAAACACCATCTTCCAATAAGATCTCTTTCTCAAAAACCAGATTGGCTATGTTCAAAAACTGTTCGGTGCTTAAATCGTAGGGCGGGTCGGCGAAAATAAGGTCGAACTTTTCAGGGATTCCCTGCAAGAACTTGAAGACATCGGATTTAATTGTTTGGATTGAAAAATCCAGTTCTCGTGCTGTTTTGGAGATATATCGAACGCACCCTTGAAAACCATCTACCGCCGTTATTTTTTCCGTTCCCCGGGAAGCGAACTCATAACTGATATTTCCTGTTCCCGAGAATAAATCGAGAACTTTGAGCTCGTCAAAATGGAACCTGTTGTTCAAAATATTGAACAGGGCTTCTTTCGCCATATCGGTAGTGGGCCGTACGGGCAGTTTTTTAGGGGCAATCAATCTTCTGCCTTTATATTTTCCTGAGATAATCCGCATTTAAAGAGCGCTTAGAATAGAAAAGTCGATGCTTTCATTTTCCAATTGTTCCAAAGGAAAGGAAGGATTGCTGGGCACAAAGACCGCAACATTTTTAATATACTTGTAACAAAGTTCGTAAATGGCGTCACCTTCTTCGATGGTCCCAAAAAGCCTAAGCTGAATTTTTTCCACATCCATTTGCAACTGCTCCAAACTGAACAATAGGTAGTATAGAAAATCCTCTTTGTTCTTATATTCGAACTGGTTGTAGAAGAGCAATTTTTTATCAGATATGACCATCATCTCCATTTCCCTCTCGGAGACTTGAATGTAGCAGACGGGGTCTATGGTGGTCCTGTTTTGCTTTAAAAGTGTGTTGATGAGCACGGTGCCGCTATGTTTGAACTCAAACTCACCAAAAAGTTCAAAGATGTAGTTGTTTACATTCGTGTAGGGAACGTAAACGTTGATTATGTCCTGATTTGGGATCTCATCGTGTGCAATAAGATCATTGGGCATGATCTTGGCATTGAATTTCAAATAGTTCGGCAACTCTTCTTCATTGAAAAGAGGTTTGGGTACCAATCCGAACATATTGTTTTTGTGGATAACGAGCACTTCTGAAAAGTTTCTTCCAACGTCTCCCTCTTTGTTGAGTTTTTCCTTGAGCTCTTTGAGCATGAGGTAGGGGGTGAGCTGCGATTTGAAATTTACTTTTTCAAACGCAAGAATCTTATGTGTAATGGTGTCCAATACACAAAAAGAAAGTCCATTCAAGCCAGCTTGAATGGACAGTTTTCTATTATTGCTATTTGAATCTTGCTGTTCTATAGCTAATTCCTTTTTTTCCTATCATATTTAGGCGGCCAGTTACCGTTTGTACTTACATCGGTAAGGGAACCAACCTTAATTTCTGTACCGTTGACCTCTTCCACACTTTGATAGGAGTTTTCTTTCTCTACCAAATCTTCAGGCTGGTCATAAAGCACAACATTTTTCTTCACTTTGGCCTCAAAAACGGGAGCCTTGTATCCACTTTTGTCGATAATATCCGCCTTCATTTCAAATTTCTCATCATTTTGGGCGAAAGGAACGTTCATCATTGTTTTGTAACGGTCGTCGGCGCCAAAAAGAGAGTCTTTGACCTTAACTGTTCCCAAAGTATCCACGATTACGGTATCTTGTTGCATTTCAATCTGATATACTTTGTCGTATCTCATGAAAGAAGAGTCACGCTGTGTGGTGATGGTGTAATTGCCGGTGTCGATAAATTTTATCAAGCTTTCAAAATTCCCTGCATACTTTCCATTTACGGTTTTGTAAGCTTCTTGGGAATCCCGGATGTCTTTTAAGTTGTTGATAACTGCCGTAAATCTTTCGTTTCTTACTTTATTGAATTTGATAGGGGCATTGATGGAATCATAAATTTTATACCCTAAGAAAATACTCAATAGTCCGAATAAAATTATAAGGACCGGCTTTACTTTTTGAGGTAAAAATCTATCGATCACGAAAACAAGCCCTACGGTCACAAGGCATATTAATACAACAATAAGAATTAAGTTTAACATATCTGATACTGTCTTTCAAAAGTTAATTTAGTGGTTACTGACAAATCTACAATATTTTTTTTATTGGAAAACTTTTTGCTTTAAAAAAGACCGCTATATTTAGCGCTCATGAAGGATTTTGACGCAACTGGATTTTTAAAGATTTTAAACGAAAAATTCCCCCACGTACCTACCGAAAAACAAGGCTTGGCACTTAAAATGCTGGCTAACTTTATCTTAGAGGGAAGAAAGGATGATGTGTTCCTTTTAAAAGGGTTTGCCGGAACGGGAAAAACCACTTTGGTGGCGACTCTGGTAAGCAGCCTTTGGAAAGTTAAAATGAGCGCCGTTTTAATGGCACCCACCGGTAGGGCAGCCAAAGTAATGTCCGTTTATTCCGGCAACAAGGCCTTCACCATTCACAAAAAAATCTATTTCCCAAAAAAACAGAGCGGGGGAGGGATTCAATTTGTACTGGCCCCGAACAAGCATCGGAACACTGTATTTATTGTGGATGAAGCCTCCATGATTCCCGATACGCCGGCCGATTCCAAACTTTTTGAGAATGGTTCCTTATTGGACGACCTTATGTTATATGTGCATTCGGGGCACAACTGTAAGCTGATATTGATAGGGGATACCGCCCAGTTGCCTCCCGTGAAATTGGAGTTGAGCCCGGCCTTGGATGAAAAACGGTTGTCCTTAAACTATGATAAGGAAGTGGAGTGTTTGGAGCTGGATGAAGTGATGCGTCAATCGGACGGGTCCGGCATACTCCATAACGCAACCAATCTCCGGGAGCAGTTGCAATCGGAATATTTTGAAGATTTTAAATTTGAACTGGGCCATTATAAGGATATCGTCCGTTTGATCGATGGAACGGAAATCCAAGAGGCCATTGATTCTTCATACAGTCAAAATGGAAAAGAGGATACGGCCATAATCGTACGTTCGAACAAAAGAGCCAACCTGTACAACCAAAATATTAGGGAGCGTATCCTATTTTTGGACAACGAGATTTCTGTTGGGGATTTTATGATGGTCGTAAAGAACAACTACTTCTGGCTAAAGCCGAATTCCGAAGCCGGATTTATTGCCAATGGTGACATTATAGAGGTTTTGGAACTTTTTGCCATCAAAGAACTCTATGGATTCAAGTTTGCCGAAGTGAAGGTGAAAATGGTGGACTACCCGAATCAAAAGCCATTTGAGACCGTTCTTCTGTTGGATACCATTGCGGCGGAGACGCCATCCTTGTCCTATGAGGATGGCAACAAGCTATATCAAGAGGTAATGAAGGATTATGCCCACGAAAAATCCAAGTACAAAAAGTTTTTGGGCGTAAAGAACAACAGGTTCTTTAATGCACTACAGGTCAAATTTTCCTACGCCATTACCTGCCACAAATCCCAAGGAGGCCAATGGGACACGGTTTTTGTGGAGCAGCCCTACCTGCCCAATGGGGTGGACAAGGATTATCTAAGATGGCTGTATACCGCTGTGACAAGGGCGCAACGTCAACTCTTCCTTATAGGTTTCAAGGATGATTTTTTTCTTGAGTAGGAATACCCTATTTTAGACATCGACATGAATATTGAACCAGATACCATAATAAGTTTGTTCCTCGGGATCGGGTTGGCTGCTTCCGTTGGTTTTCGTGTTTTCTTGCCCCTTTTTGCTCTTAGTTTTGCGGCATACATGGGAGTTTGGGACCTCAATGAAAACTGGGAATGGATCGGTAGTCTAACCGCGCTGATCACTCTGGGCGTGGCCACAATGGTGGAGATTTTCGCCTATTTTATCCCTTGGGTGGACAATGTGCTCGACAGTATCGCCATTCCACTTGCTGGGATTGCGGGTACTGCAGTTGTAGTTTCTACCGCTGCAGATTTGGATCCAGTGGTTACTTTGTCCTTGGCCATAATTGCAGGAGGGGGCACGGCAACGATGATCAAAGGGGCGAACGCTGCGGGAAGGTTGGCTTCCACGGGCACCACCGGAGGATTGGCCAATCCTTTGGTTTCCACTCTGGAGACTGGGACTGCAGTGGCCGTCAGTACGGCATCCATTATTGTACCGCCCATTGCCGCGATTCTGGTCATTATTATACTGTTGATAATTTTCAGGATATACAGAAAGATAAGACCAAAAAGGAGATAACGCTTATATAACAATTCAATTTAAAGTGAATATAATTTCCATGATTCCCGCCCGCTATCAAGCCTCACGGTTTCCCGCTAAACTGATGCAGGACCTTGGCGGAAAACCCGTGATTGTCCGAACATATGAGGCGGCTGTGAACACCGCACTTTTTAATGAAGTTTATGTGGTGACGGATAGTGAGGTGATTTCCGATGTGATCACGCAGGCCGGGGGCAAGGTGATCATGAGCAAAAAAACACATGAAAGCGGCAGTGATAGAATCGCAGAGGCCGTTGAGGACATGGATGTGGATATTGTGATCAATGTTCAGGGAGATGAGCCATTTATCGATACCGAAAGCTTGGCAAAGATCATCAAGGTGTTCAAAAACGATACTGCAAAGGAAATCGATTTGGCATCATTGATGACCCCGATTACGGATTGGGAAGAAATATCCAACCCCAATACCGTAAAGGTCATTGTGGACAATCAGGATTTTGCCCTGTATTTTTCCAGGTCACCGATACCATATCCAAGAGATAAGGAAGTTGAGGCAACATATTATAAGCACAAAGGAGTGTACGCTTTTCGAAAACGCGCACTGATGGACTTCCAGCAATTGCCCATGCTACCTTTGGAAGCAAAAGAGAAGATAGAGGCCATACGATTTTTGGAATATTGCAAAAAAATAAAGATGGTGGAAACCCACGTTACCGGCATCGAAATTGACACCCCGGAAGATTTGGAACGAGCAAGAAAGGTATGGAAGTAGATTTTTCCCATATTAAGGTAATCGGTTTTGACGCGGATGATACCCTTTGGGTAAACGAGACCTATTTCCGTGACACGGAAGAAAAGTTTGCGGAGCTGCTGGAGAAGTATGAGACCAAAAACAAGATAGACCAGGAGCTTTTTAAAATGGAAATGGCGAACTTGGATACTTATGGATACGGTATCAAGGGATTTATGCTGTCCATGATCGAATCCGCCCTGGACCTTTCGAACAATCAAGTTTCGCAGGACACCATTGGAAAGATTTTAGATCTTGGAAAAAAAATGATATCGCATCCTGTAGAGCTTCTTGACGGCGTGGAAGAAGTACTATCCACATTGATGGGGAAATATAGGCTGATAGTCCTGACAAAAGGCGACCTATTGGACCAAGAAAGAAAATTGGAGCGATCTGGGCTTTCCAAATATTTTCATCATGTAGAAGTATTGAGCGATAAAAAAGAAAACAATTACAGTAATTTGTTGGAACATTTGAATATAGATGTCAACGAATTTTTAATGATCGGCAATTCCCTTAAGTCGGATGTATTGCCTATATTGAATATTGGGGCCAAGGCGGTACATGTTCCATTCCATACCACTTGGGCCCATGAATTGGTATCCGAGGATGAAATGGTGAACGACCATCTAAAATTGAATAGCCTCAAGGATATTTTGAAGTATTTGGAAACTGATGAAGACAGAAAATAATTTGAAAAAAGAAGAAGCACCCTCAACCCATAAAACAATGTACAAGAACTTTCCCATGGTGCCCAGGGTTATATTTGGGTCGGGATGTTTTTCGCAATTGGGCGATATTTTGTTGCCACAGCGTAAAAGCTCGGAAGCTCCATTTATTTTTTTGGTGGATGATTTTTTTGAGAGTAAAGAGTTCTTGTCAAAAATCCCCGTCATTTTCAATGACGAAGTAATCTTTATTTCGGCGGACGAGGAACCGAAAACGGCCCAAGTGGATGCACTTGTGGCCCAGATTCGTGAAAAGTACAGTGAACTGCCTTCCGGAATTATCGGAATCGGCGGTGGGACCCTTTTGGATTTGGCCAAGGCAGTCTCCATTTTGTTGAGTAACAAAGGATTGGCAAAGGATTACCAAGGTTGGGATTTGGTAAACAAACCTGCCTTGTATCATGTTGGGATTCCTACCATTAGCGGAACAGGGGCCGAAGTATCTCGAACAACGGTACTTCTGGGTCCAGAAAAAAAATTGGGCATCAATTCGGACTTCACCCCATTTGATCAGGTGCTGTTAGACCCCGATTTTAGCAAAACAGTGCCAAAAGAACAATGGTTCTACACGGGAATGGACTGTTTTATACATTGTGTAGAGTCGTTGACAGGTACTTATTTGAATGCCTTTAGCCAAAGTTATGGTGAGACGGCCATGGAACTTTGTAAAGAAGTTTTTCTGGGAGATATTCCGGCAGAGGAATCAAGGGACAAGCTCATGATGGCCTCTTGGCATGGCGGAATGAGCATAGCATATTCCCAAGTAGGAGTGGCGCACGCCATGAGCTATGGTCTATCTTACCTTTTAGGGGTAAAGCACGGCATCGGGAACTGTTTGGTTTTTCAACATTTAGAGGAGTTTTATCCGGAAGGCGTTGCCCTGTTCAATAAAATGTTGGATAAGCATAAAATTAGCTTGCCGAAAGGGATATGTGCAGACCTTACACAGAACGATTTTGATGTCATGGTCAATATTTCCATGGGCTTGGAACCACTTTGGGAAAATGCCTTGGGAAATGATTGGAAGACCGTTATGACACCAGAACGTCTTCAATCCCTATACGAAAAAATATAACAATCGGACTCGATAAATCGGGTTGAAAAGAATGCAGTCGCTCGCAAAATTTGTGTATTTCAGACTATTGGGATGGAAACTCAACGGTAATTTCCCCGATTTGGATAAGTGCGTAGTTATCGTAGTGCCACACACCCATTGGATAGACTTCTTTTTGGGACTTTTGATTCGTAAAGTCATCAATAAAGAAATCAACTACATCGGGAAAAAGAGCCTATTTAAACCACCTTTTGGATGGTTTTTCAGGTGGACGGGAGGTGCGCCGGTTGATCGGTCCAAAAGCTCCAATACGGTGGACAACATTGTCCGGATTTTCGATAGTAGAAAAATTTTTCGGTTGGCCTTGGCTCCCGAGGGTACCCGGAAAAAGGTCACAGAGCTTAGATCGGGGTTCTACCATATTGCCAAAAAAGCCAACGTCCCCATTGTTATGGTAGCTTTTGATTTTGGAAAAAAGGAGATTAAAATAGGACCCACTTTCTTTCCTTCGGACAATCAGACCAAAGATTTTCAGGTAATCCGTGACTTCTATACCGGTGTTCTTGGAAAAGTCCCCGAATATAGTTTTTAGCCACGGCTTCGTACTTCTTTAAAAGGCTAGCTTCAAATATCACAAAATAGCTCCTTTTTATGGGCATCTTCACCGAATTGTATTCCATCTTAAGGTATTCTTTTTGATTAAAATACTAACTTGAAAGCCTTATTAACTAACAAACTATTTATGAGATTTTCAACCTTACAATTTAACGGAAAAGCAGCACTCGGGTGCTTGCTGTTTTTTTTCTTTGTTTCATCCTCAAGTGCCCAGGATTCAAAAAAAAGATTGCCCATTATTGATGTGCATGTGCATGCTATGGGCGGCAACCCCAATGCCTCTCCTTTATGCCCTTGGTTTTTAAAGGATATGCCTGGAAGCGGTCCAAACCAAGAACCGCCCTCTTTTATGAACAGCGGTTGTATTTCGCCCTTGCAGCCGGCCAAGACAGATGCCGAAATGGATGCTGCCATACTCAGGGCAAATAAAGAATTGAACATTACCATGGTGGTCAGTGGGGATGCTAAAACAATCCACAGATGGCATAAAGCGGCCCCGGATCATATCATTCCATCATTGGGAATCAGCAATGCGAACCAGATGACGGTCGAAGCTTTCAGGGATTCACTGTCCACCGGATTTTATAAGGTCATGGGTGAAGTAGCCCCGCAATATCAAGGAATGTCTCCCAGCGATATGTCGTTGGACGAATACTTTGGCGTTGCCGAAGAATTGGGAATCCCTGTAGGAATACATATGGGAACTGGCGGCAATGGTATGGCCAACCTTAGCCGCCCTCAGTACAGAGCCTCATTGGGACAGCCATTTTTGTTGGAAGATATGTTGGCAAGGCATCCAAAATTAAAAATTTGGGTAATGCATGCGGGTTACCCCATGGTCGACCAAATGATTGCGCTTATGGGTGCGAATGCTTATGTATATGTGGATTTAGCAGGGTTTATTTGGTCATATCCGCTGGAAGAAATCCATGCTTACCTCAAACGATTGGTACAGGCAGGTTTTGCCAAAAGAATTATGTACGGAACAGATTTAATGATCTGGCCAGAGCTTTTGGAAACCTCAATCCAGGTAATTGAAAGTGCCAACTATCTTTCTGAAGAACAAAAACGCGATATCTTTTTCAACAATGCGGTACGGTTCTTTAATTTGGATGCCTCCAAGTTTGAATAATATGGTGATTGCCTAAATAAAAAAGAGGTGTCTAAAAAGTAATACGATGTCATATTGAGCTTGTCGAAATATTTTCAACTTACTGATAATCAATGTCGGTTTCGACAGGCTCAACCTGACAAATCAAGTTATGAACACTTTTTAGACACCTCTTTTTTATATTCTTAGGAAAGCATTATTCTTTCATGCTGTGGAAAACGTTCTGTACATCGTCGTCTTCCTCTATTTTTTCTAGCAGTTTTTCAACATCTGCCGCCTCTTCTTCATTCAGTTCTTTGGTCACTTGGGGAATTCTATCAAAGCCAGATGAAATAATTTCAATTTCCCTTGATTCCAATTCTTTTTGAATGGCGCCGAAATTCTCAAAAGGGGCATAAATGTGGATACCATCTTCATCCACAAAGACCTCTTCGGCACCAAAATCGATAAGTTCAAGCTCCAATTCCTCGGAATCTAGCCCTTCGCCATTAATCGTGAAACTGCAGGTATGGTCGAACATGAATTCCACAGAACCCGAAGTACCCAAACTACCGTTACATTTATTAAAATAACTGCGGATATTGGCCACCGTTCTGGTATTGTTGTCCGTAGCGGTCTCTATCAAAATGGCGATTCCGTGGGGTGCATAACCTTCAAAAAGCACTTCTTTGTAATCCCCTTGGTTTTTGTCCGATGCCCTTTTTATGGCTCGTTCAATGTTGTCCTTGGGCATATTCACCGCCTTCGCATTCTGAATCACGGCGCGCAGTTTTGCATTGGCATCAGGGTCAGGTCCACCTTCCTTGACCGCCATTACAATATCTTTTCCAATTCTGGTGAAGGCTTTGGACATAGCTGCCCAACGCTTCATTTTCCGTGCTTTTCTAAATTCGAACGCTCTTCCCATAAATTCTTAAATTCTGGATGGAGGCAAATTTAGTAAAAAATGAACCTTTGTCAAGATGTATATTTTCAATGTTGACCTACAATTTTTTCAATGGATTTGGCAAGGTCGATGTCCTTTTGTGTTACGCCGTTTGCATCGTGCGTGCTCAATTTAACCGTAAGATTGTTGTATACATTTTCCCAGTTGGGATGGTGTTGTTGGTTTTCACATTCAAATGCGATGTGCGTCATCATGGAGAAGGCCTCTTTAAAATCTTTAAAGGTGAAGGACTTCTCGATTATTTCATCTTTTAGTTCCCAGCCTGTTAGGTTTTTGAGGGCTGCTTCTATTTCATTGGTGTTCATCTTCTTCATGTTTCTATGTTTTCCTAGAAGATAAGCAATTAAATAGGGAAAAGAAAACTATACGGGGAGATGATGGTCGATAATTTCTTGGCAACTGATCCGCAAGTTTTTGGGTAGAAGGTTGTCTTTGGGTAAAGCCGCTAAGTAGCGATCCTCGTTGGTGGTGTAGACCCGCTTGTACACGGGATGGTAATTTCCCAAGTGTTCTATTACCTCTTTGATGAATTCCTCATGCTGGATAAGGTCACTGCTTCCCAAATGGTAAATACCCGTTTTGTTCCTGTTGATGAGGTAGTGTATTTGTTGGGTCAGCCGATCATCATTGGTTACGTTAATGATCAAATTAGGAAAAACTTCAATAGGTTCGTTGTTCGCTATATTTTCCTTGATTTCCTTGATTCTCGGAGACGAGTTGCCAAATACCATAGGTACCCTCAAAATGGCCGTCTTCTCCTTGGGCAAACGCATCATCATGTTCTCGATCTTGATTTTTAACCTTCCATAGACACTTAACGACAAGGTTTTGTCATGTTCATAGGATGGAAACTTGCTGTAGGCATCAAAAACATTGGCGGAGGAGATAAAATATAATTTGGCCTTGGATTTTATCAAATACTCCATCAAGTGCTGATGAGCCTGTATCTGTGCTGGAAAATTTCCGCGGAGCGATGAAATAATCACATCGGGTTTTACTTGATTGAGCACTTGGAAAATATCATCCTCCTCCAAATCGTACCGAATAAATTGTTTGTTCGTTGCAAAGGAACGGTTGGAGAAGTAGGTGCCGTAGGTATCAAAATAGGAGCAGAGTTCTTTGTATATGGCATTGCCCACAAATCCACTCGCTCCCAATATCAATATCTTTTTTTTATCCAAAGGCTAACTAGGTATTTTTATAAAATGGCAGTTTTACGACCGTTGCAGGAACTTTGTTGATTCTTATTTGAATGAAAATAGGTGTGTCCAACTTAGAGTGTTCCGTGGTCACATAGCCCAAACCAATCCCCTTGGAAAGGGATGGTGACATGGTGCCCGATGTTACCTTTCCGATTACGTTGCCATCGGCATCCAAAATAGGGTATCCCGCTCTTGGAATGCCGCGCTCCTCCATTTGGAAAGCAACCAGCTTTCGTTTAGAACCAGCTTCTTTTTCTTTTGCAAAATTGGGACTGTTGACGAAATCTTTGGTAAACTTTGTAATCCAACCAAGACCCGCCTCCAAAGGAGAGGTGGTGTCATCAATATCGTTGCCATAAAGGCAATACCCCATTTCCAAACGTAAAGTGTCGCGAGCGGCCAAACCAATGGGCTTTATGCCAAACTCTGCACCAGCTTCCAATACTTTATCCCACACTTGTTGTACTTCTGAATTCTTGCAGTAGATTTCGAAACCACCTGAGCCTGTATATCCCGTTGCCGAAATGATGACATGATCAATGCCAGCAAAATCGCCAACGACAAAGTTGTAGAACTTGATGGAGGACAAATCCACGGAAGTCAAAGATTGCATCGCTTCGACCGCTTTTGGTCCTTGGATCGCCAACAGCGAATAGTCATCGGATAAGTTGCGCATGTCCGCGCCAATACTTTTATTGTATTTGGAGATGTGCTCCCAGTCCTTGTCAATGTTGGATGCATTCACCACCAAAAGATAGGTTTCGTCTTTGATTCTATAAATAATAAGGTCGTCCACAATGCCCCCCGTTTCGTTGGGCATACAACTATACTGCGCCTTACCAACGGTCAATTTGGAAGCATCGTTGGTGCTCACTTTTTGTATAAGCTCCAAAGCGCTTGGCCCTTCGATCAAAAACTCCCCCATATGGGAAACGTCGAACACTCCGACAGCCTTTCGGACAGTTTCGTGCTCAATATTAACGCCTTCATAAGAAACGGGCATCCTGTAACCTGCAAACGGTACCATTTTGGCCCCCAAAGCTTCATGTGTTTTTGTAAGTGCAGTATTTTTCATCCACTTTATTTTTAAGATGGGCAAATTTATAGAATTAATTAAGGATACCCTCACTTTAGGGTATTATGATTTTGCTAAAACTGAATCATTTCAGTCGTTGCAGTACGTTCGAAATTCGTATTTTGACAAAAAATTTGAAGCATGTTAAAATTGACCGCAAGCCTTTTATCGGCTTTGTTTTTTGCCACCATGGCAATTTCACAGGATTTGCCGACCGACTATTTACCTGCCGATTTCCATAAAGATAGAAGGGAGGCTGTTCGGGAGAAGTTGCCCCCCAATACCGCAGTGGTTCTTTTTGCCAACGCAGAGCGTAATCGCGCCAATGATGTCGATTACGTATATCATCAAGATCCCAATTTTTACTATTTAACGGGGTACAAGGAACCAAATGCCGTATTGATTATTTTTTCCGAAGAGCAGACCGATGCCTCAGGAAATACCTTTGATGAGATTTTTTATGTACAGGAAAGGGATGCAAGAGCCGAGCAATGGACAGGAAAACGCTTGGGCGTAGAAGGAGTGAAGGAACAATTGGGATTCAATATGGTATACAATGGAAGCGAATTTGAAAATTTCCCCTTGGATTTTACCTCCTTTGACAATGTTTCATTTGTTGATTTCCAGAATGATTACCGTGATAAATCTGGAAAAGCAGATTTATTTGATCTCATCAAAACCTTTAAAATAAAGGCGAATTATCCATCGGATTATAATCCCACACGAAACAGTCTATATAAAACAATAGCCACCGCCAATCCCGAAAACAACAACGATGTGGCCGAAACTATTGAACGCTACATGGAGCGTTACCCGGAATTGCAAGAGGATGATATCTTAAACGATTTTCTAGAGGCCAATAATGATGAGATCCGTGATGAAATCAAGAACAAAGTGCTGGTGATTCAACGTTCCACTAATTTGGATTCCAGTATTTTACCAAAGGTAATGGCAGAATTACGCCAAGATAAGACCCCAGAGGAAATGAAGCTGTTGAAAAAGGCCATTGAAATTTCTGCGGTTGGCCAGATTGAGGTGATGAAGGCCATGCACCCCAATATGTCAGAAACCGAGATACAAGGAGTGCACGAATACGTGTATAAAAGATATGGTGCCGAATACGAAGGCTACCCATCCATTGTAGGTGGCGGACATAATGGCTGTATTCTCCACTATATTGAAAACAACAAGACCAAGGTCGGCGATGATTTGGTGCTGATGGATTTGGGGGCGGAATATCATGGCTATACCGCCGATGTAACCCGAACCATACCTGCCAACGGGAAATTTTCACCAGAGCAAAAAGCCATTTACGATATTGTGTACAACGCCCAAGAAGCAGGGATTGCCGCAAGTGTGGTCGGCGCTTCCTTTCGTGAGCCGCACAATGCTGCCTTGGAAGTAGTGACCAAGGGATTGATGGATTTGGGCATTATCAAGGACGCCAAAGAGGCCAGGACCTATTTTCCGCACGGTACATCCCATTATTTGGGATTGGATGTTCACGATGCAGGAACCTATCAAGCGTTTAAACCCAATCAAGTGATTACCGTGGAACCAGGAATTTATATCCCAGAAAACAGTGATTGCGATGAAAAATGGTGGGGCATTGCCGTTAGGATCGAAGATGATATCCTGATTACCGAGAATGGACCCGTAAATCTTTCTGGGATGGCACCACGAAAGGCTGAGGAAATCGAAAAAATAATGAAACAACCCAGTCCCTTGGACAGTTTTAAACTGCCCAAGTTGGATTAATCATCAAGAAGAAATTGTTTTAACTCTTCGTAAGATGATATTTTATAGGATTTTTTTTCTTTGTCCATCACTTTCATGATCTGGGGAGGAATCTTTGGGCTGATTTCCAAGGTGTCCTCCACAACATCCAAAAATTTGACAGGATGGGCGGTTTCCAAGAAAATACCAAAGGTATTCGGGTCGGATTTCTGATATTCCTTTAGTCCAAGATAACCGACGGCACCATGGGGATCCATCACATAGCCAGTTTTGGAATACACCTCTTTCATGATTGCTTTGGTGTTTTCATCGGTAAAGGAGTGGGAGGAAAGACTTTTTTTCAGCGTTTCCAAATCATCTTGATACAAATGCCTGATGCGGACGAAATTACTGGGGTCTCCCACGTCCATGGCATTGGAAATGGTTGCCACGGACGGCATGGGTTCGTAGACCCCACTTTCCATAAACTTTGGTACCACATCGTTCACATTGGTGGAGGCCACGAAGTGTTTGACGGGCATCCCTAATTTTTGGGCTACCATCCCCGCACAAATGTTTCCAAAATTTCCCGATGGTACGGAAAAGACAATTTCCCTTCCTTTTGATTTCGCTTGTTTGTAAGCGAATAAAAAGTAGAACAACTGTGGCAACCACCTGGCCACATTGATGCTGTTGGCCGAGGTCAGTTTTTTGTGGTCGGTAATTTCGGTGTCCAGAAAAGCTGTCTTCACCATGCGTTGGCAATCATCAAAAACGCCATCAACTTCCATGGCTTCAATATTTTGTCCAAGCGTGGTCAACTGTTTTTCTTGGATCTCGCTTACCTTTCCGCTAGGGTAGAGAATGACCACTTTTACGCCATCAACCCCTAAAAAGCCATTGGCAACGGCACCACCAGTATCCCCAGATGTGGCAACAAGTACGGTAACATCCTGTTTTTCTCCTTGTGAAAAGTAGCCCAGACAGTTTGCCATAAATCGTGCACCAACATCTTTAAAAGCCATCGTAGGGCCATGGAAAAGTTCCAATGTTCCCACATTTTCTTCAATATCGACCACGGGAAAATCAAAATCCAGAGTGTTGGCGATGATTTCTTTCAAAGCTTCATCTGGAATGTCCTCGCTCACAAATTGATGAATGGCCTGGAAAGCGATTTCGTGATCGGACAGCTGTTCGATCTGTTCAAAAAAATCAACAGATAGCGGAGTGATGCGCTCTGGAAAATAGAGTCCCTTGTCGGGAGCGATTCCTGCTATCACGGCATCTTTGAACGAAACTTTTATGTTTTGGTTGTTTAGACTGTAGAATTTCATGGATTCAAGCAATTTTCTTTACGCCTTGGCTATTTACTTTTGAAATATGGATATCGAAATCCACTCCAATATTTTGATAGGTATTTTTCATGGATTCGGCCACCTGTTTAGCGATTTCCTCGCCCTTGCTCAAAGCAAAAATAGAGGGGCCCGAGCCAGAAATTCCACTTCCCAGAGCCCCTGCTTCCAGTGCATTCGCCTTAATATCATCAAAAGCGGGAATCAAAATGGAACGGATGGGCTCTACGATATGGTCGTGCAGTGAGCGTCCGATAAGATCATAATCATTTTGGAAAAGCCCTGCAATCAACCCTCCCAAATTGCCCCATTGCTGGATGCCCTGTTGCATGGAAATAGTGGTCTTCAATATTTTTCGGGAGTCCGATGTCTTGATCTCGATTTGTGGATGGATCACCGTCGCAAACAATTCTGGAGGCGTAGGTATGGGAACGATGTCGAGCGGTTCGTAACTGCGAACCAAAGTGAAGCCTCCATAAATGGCTGGCGCCACATTATCGGCATGGGCCACATCACTGGCCAATTTTTCCCCTTGCATGGCAAATTGTACCAGTTCCAGTTTGGAAAACGGTCTGCCCAACAATTCGTTCATCGCCCAAACAGCGCCCGTGGAACTTGCGGCACTGCTGCCAATTCCACTTCCTGGTTTGATGCGTTTATCGATTTCGATTTCAAAACCACCATCATAATCGCTTTTTGCCAATAGGGCCAGACCAGCTACTCCTGCCACGTTTTTCTCGGCTTCCAAAGGAAGGTCTTGCCCCAATATTTTTGTAATGTGGATGCCTTTTTTAGCAATTTTTCGAACCGTCATTTCGTCGCCCACGGAGTCGAGTGCCAAACCGAGCACGTCAAATCCGCAAGAGACATTGGCTATGGTTGCCGGGCAAAATACCTTAATTTCTTCCATCCCTTAAAAATTTCCGATTCGAACTATATCCGCAAAGATACCCGATGCGGTGACATCGGCGCCTGCCCCGGCACCTTTTATGATCAAGGGTTGCTTTACATAGCGGTCGGTGAAGAACAGCACTATATTGTCGCTACCCTCCAAGTTGTAAAAATCGTGTCCCTTAGGTATTTGCTGTAAGCCTACCTTGGCCTTTCCATCTTCGAACTGGGCGACATATTTTAGTTTGCTATCGGCATTACTGGCCTCTTTGTACAATTTTTGAAAGTCGGTTTCATATTTCTTCAAGCTTTCAAAAAATGCTTCGTTGGATTTGGTCTCCAAGCTTTCCTTGGGCAGAAAGGATTCGTTTTCGATATCCTCTATATCCAATTGATGACCGCTCTCCCTAGCCAAAATCAGAATCTTTCGCATAACGTCCACTCCACTGAGGTCAATGGTTGGATCTGGTTCGGTGTAACCTTCCTGTTGGGCCTGTTTAACCACATCATGAAAGGTAGTGGAATCGTCGAATGTGTTGAAGACAAAATTCAAACTGCCTGATAATACTGCTTGAATCTTTCTGATTTTATCCCCGGAAGCAATTAGGTGTTTCAGAGTGTCAAGAATAGGTAGTCCCGCGCCAACGTTCGTTTCAAACAAATATGGTGCATTATATTGCTTCGCCAACTGCTTCAGTTCCTTATAATACTCGTAATTCGATGAAGATGCAATTTTATTGCAAGTAACCACGGATATACTGTTTTTGAGGTAACTAGAATAACTTTTGGAAACTTCGGCACTGGCCGTATTGTCCACAAAAATGCTATTGCGATAGTTCAACGTATTGATGCGGTCAAAAAACGCTTCCCTGTCCGCTGGTTCCCCTTGATCTAGGATGTTTTCCCATTCCTTGAGCGAAATACCGCTCTCATCAAAGGCCATTTTTCTGGAGTTGCTGATGCCGATAACACGAACATTTAGCTTTAGTTCTTCCTTTAAATATTTTTTCTGTTGACGGATCTGTTGCAGGAATTTGGAACCCACATTGCCGACGCCCATTACAAATAGGTTGAGCTGTTTGATGTTTTCCTCAAAAAAGGTTTCGTGCAGGGAATTTAGTGCTTTTTTTACATCGTCTTTTTTGATTACGGCCGAAATGTTACGCTCCGATGCTCCTTGGGCGATAGCTCTTATGTTGACATTGTTTTTGCCCAACGTACTGAACATTTTTCCGCTCAGACCTTGGTGGCTTTTCATGTTATCACCGACCAGGGCGATAATGGTCAAATCCTTTTCAACGATGACGGGTTTGATTTTTTTGGTCGAAATCTCGAATTCAAAGGTTTCGTTGACCGCTTCTGCTGCCAAATCCACATCCTCATCGGCGATGCCTACACAAATGGAGTGTTCCGAGGATGCTTGGGTAATCAGTACGATACTGATGTTTTTTACTGAAAGTGTCTCGAAAAAACGTTTGGATATGCCTGGGATTCCTATCATTCCCGGACCTTCAAGGGAAAGCAGGCTAATGTTGCCCACATGACTGATACCTCGAACCGTTTTTCCGTTTCCATTATTGTTTTTGGCAATCAATGTTCCTGGTTCTTCCGGGGCAAAGGTATTTTTAATGGCAATGGGGATGGCTTTGCCCAATACGGGCTGAATGGTGGGGGGATACAGTACTTTGGCGCCAAAATGGGAAAGTTCCATGGCTTCTTCATAACTGATATTGGCAACGCATTTGGCCTGTTTTACCAGTTTTGGGTTTGCAGTGTACATACCGCTGACATCGGTCCATATTTCCAAAATCTCCGCATCTATGGCAGCAGCGATAATGGCTGCGGTATAGTCGGAACCGCCCCTGCCCAAAGTTGTAAGGTCATCGCTTTTACTGGATGCGACGAAACCGGGCAGGATGGTTATTTGGTGATTGTTGGAAGCAAAAAACGTTTCACAATTCGCATTTGTGATCTTGAAATCAACATTGGCCTTGCCAAAATGGCTGTCGGTCTTGATAAGCTCCCTACTATCCTTAAAGGTGACGTCCAATCCTTCCGACTTCAGAAATTCGCTGATAATGAAGGATGATAGCAGTTCCCCGTAGCTTACGATTTTATCGGATAGTTTTGGGGTGAGTTCACCAATTAAGAAAGCACCTTCCAGCAGTGTCTCCAAAATATTGAGTTCACTTTTTACCTTGCTCAGGGCGGCACTTTGGGATTTTACGGGGATCAGTTTCCGAATAGCGGCAATATGTCGGTCCTCGATTTCTTTTAGACTGTTCTTGTAGTTTTCATTTTGTTCGGATGCCAAACGGGAAGCGTTGATAAGAAGGTCCGTAACGCCGCCAAATGCCGACACTACCACTGCAAGCTGGTCATTTTTCTGATTGCCTAGGATATTTTTGACCTTATTGATATTTTCTGGGCTGGCAACGGAAGTGCCCCCAAATTTTAAAACTTTCATAATGAAATGTTGTTGAAATAAAATTCTAAATAGATTAAAAAACGGACGGAATTATATATAGCAGACTTACCCCAAAGGGGTGGTGGTAGTGAAGGTGAAAATAGATGAAAAGGATTCCATCAAATTTTGGTTATTATCCGTTTGTTTTAAGTCCATTGCTCTGTAATGCGGTGATAAATGTAGTACTTTTGTGTACTTCATCAAATCATTGATGCTGTTTTTTGCGAAATCTTTATCAATAACCAATTTTTTTTGCTGAATGAAAATATTTTCTGCCGAACAAATCTACGAAGCTGATAAATCTACAATTCAAAAGGAGAACATAAAAAGCGACGAACTTATGGAACGGGCCGCGACCCAACTGTTTGAATGGATGCATTCCCGTTTGCGGGGCACCCAGGTAAATATTCAGTTGTTTTGTGGTATTGGCAACAATGGTGGAGATGGAATGGTACTGGCCAGAAAATTGCAGGAACATGGGTACTCCATTAAGGTACACGTAGTAAATTATAGCGATAAGCGCTCCGAAGATTTTTTATTGAATTTGGAACGCTTAAAGGACAGTAAGGTTTGGCCGGACTTTATCAATGAGGAAAGTGAGCTGCCAGAAATATCAAGCAACGATATTATAGTGGATGCAATTTTTGGTATAGGCCTCAACCGGGCCCCCGATGCATGGGTGGGCCGTTTGATACAGCACATCAATGCGTCCCAAGCTTTTACGCTTTCCGTGGACATACCTTCCGGATTACCGGTGGATAGAAGTCCGTGGGAGCCTTCCTATGTTGTCCGAGCCAATTATGTGCTGAGTTTTCAGGTGCCTAAATTGGTTTTCTTTTTGCCGGAAACCGGGATTTATGTCAATCAATGGGAAATTCTTGATATTGGGTTGGACCAAGAGTATATGGCCAAGACGGAAACTGATTTTGAACTTATTGGTAGGCCGGAAGTATTGCCATTGTACCGTCCCAGGCTCAAATTTACCCATAAGGGAACGTATGGCCATGCCTTGATCGTAGGCGGCAGTTATGGTAAAATAGGAGCGGTGCAATTGGCAAGCAATGCTTGTTTGACCGTTGGGAGCGGACTTGTTACGGCTTTTGTGCCCAAATGCGGATATACTTCCCTCCAAACAGCGATCCCCGAAGTTATGGTGCTTACAGGGTCACGGGAAAAGAGCATCTCCGAGATTGAAGTGCCTTTTAGGGCATCGGTCGTGGGCATTGGGATGGGGATAGGCATGGAGGATGATACGGTTGCCGCGTTCGGTTCTTTTTTGAAGAAAAGCAAATCACCCATGGTCATTGATGCGGATGGGTTAAATATTTTATCGCAAAATCCGGAAATGCTGAAGGATGTTCCCGAGCTTTCTGTGCTGACACCGCATTCGAAGGAGTTGGAGCGGTTGATCGGATATTGGGATTCTGATTTTGAAAAATTGGAAAAAGCCAAGGCTTTTGCTTCTGAACATAATGTTGTTGTGGTGATCAAAGGTGCCCACACCATTACCATATTCAACGATAAAGGCTATGTGAATACCACGGGCAATCCGGGAATGGCAACCGCTGGAAGCGGGGATGTGCTTACGGGCATGATAACCGGATTGTTGGCGCAGGGCTACGCTCCGGTGGAGGCCGCAATGTTTGGAGTGTACCTGCACGGTTTGGCAGGTGACCTCGGTGCATCTACGGGCGGTTATGAGGCTTTGAAGGCTTCGGGTATCGTGGATAATATCGGAAATGCTTATTCTGAATTATTTCGTCAACCCGAAGTGGAACAGCGGGAGAATAGCTAGGTGTTTTTTCTTCCTTTTTTGCTGCTAATTTTTTTCTTGACCCACGCCAAAGCATTATCGAACTCTATAAAAAATTCCATAGGTTTTTTATAGAACATTTTCTCAATGTTGAAATTGTGCATGTCTATTTCCTTTTTGGAAACGATGGCAAATGCCTTGAGGTTGGTCAAGCCCCGCAAATAATTATAGACGGTGGGATCTATGGCATAGGAATTCTTTCTTAGGCTGATATACCCAAAATCCCTGTCCCTAAAGTGTATTTCCGAAATACCAATGATTTGATAGGTCCTCTCCAATGTTATCGTGGCACCTTCATCAAAAGAAGCAACCATGTAGTCATCAAAAACCTGAACGGTTCCAACCTCCAGCTGATACTCGCGTACCACTACTGTCTTCTTTGTAGAAGTTATTTTCATCCCCAAGTGTAATTATAGTGTCTCAAGCATAAAATTATAGGGGAAGGCAGGTGTGGGGAAAAATAATAGATTAAACGCTAAAATATCTTATGTACGGTAATTTGCGGGCATAAATAAAGGTCTAGGGTGTCTTTGGCTGTTTTAAAATGATGCTACCGTTTCCCTGATTTTTACATTTGGACATGATACCGATCTAAAGATCTTTGGGCGGATTGGTAATCAAAAACTTTGTCCTGTCCCAGAATAATTTTGCGGTAAGATGTTTTGGTTCGGTGAAATCGGCTAAAAGCAACAAATTCCTCTTGAACTGTTCAAACTCACTTTTGTTCGTAGTGTTGGCATCAATAGGGTAATAAGCCATGCCCCAATTGGGGAAACTCCTTTCCACATTGTCATCTTCAGAGAACATGTGTACATTCTTGTGGCGTTTGTCCAACTTAATCTTTTCATAAAGGTCAAGGACTTTTGTTTTTTCCCCTTCCAGAACCTGAATAAATCCACCCATATAGTAAATAAGGCAACCTGTTATATTGTCGCGTATGTTGTTGTTTCGGGATTGTTCTAATAAGAGGCCCATTTCGTGGCTGTTCATTGGTTCTACGATTACCGACTCGTAGGTTAGCGTGTAGGTCATTGATTACGGTTAAATAAATTCCAAACTTAATTTTTTAGAGGGCAATGGACAAGCAGTTTGATTAAATTGTGATTTTTTTTGCTAAGTGGTCGGTCTTTTATGTTTGAATCCATATCAAATCAAAAGCTTAGAAGTTTTTGGAACAAAAAAAAAGCTGACTCTCATCAGCTTTTTTCTATTGTTATAAATTATTGAAATTACTTTTCGGTTTCCGGTGATTTCTCGGCTTTTTTGATTTTTATGGTGAGTTCTTCTTTTTTCTCGTCCAAATCCATAAAAATGCTATCGCCTTCTTCCAACTTGGAGTTCACGATCTCTTCGGCCAACGTGTCCTCGATATATTTTTGAATTGCTCTTTTGAGGGGCCTGGCGCCATACTGTTTGTCAAAACCTTTGTCCGCGATATAGTCTTTTGCTTTATCGGTAAGGTTTAAGTTGTAACCAATATCCTTTATCCTCGAATATAGCTTGTTCAGTTCAATATCAATGATTTTGTGGATGTCTTCCCTTTCCAATGGATTGAAAACCACAACGTCGTCTATCCTGTTCAAAAATTCTGGGGCGAAAGCCTTTTTAAGCGCGTTTTCGATCACACTTTTTTGGTGGGTGTCCGCCTGTGCTTTTTTTGCTGCGGTACCAAAACCAACACCTTGTCCAAAATCCTTCAACTGTCGCGCTCCAATGTTGGATGTCATGATAATGATAGTGTTCCTAAAATCGATTTTCCGTCCAAGGCTATCTGTAAGGAAACCATCATCCAATACTTGCAACAGCATGTTGAATACGTCTGGGTGTGCTTTTTCCACCTCGTCCAATAGTACCACGGAATAAGGTTTGCGACGTACTTTTTCTGTCAGCTGTCCACCTTCTTCATAGCCTACGTATCCGGGAGGTGCACCTACCAATCGGGATATGGCGAATTTTTCCATGTACTCGCTCATATCGATTCGTATCAACGCGTCTTCGGAATCAAATAGTTCTTTGGCCAAAATCTTGGCCAACTGGGTTTTGCCCACACCTGTCTGACCCAAGAAAATGAACGAACCTATAGGTTTGTTGGGATCCTTAAGACCTGCCCTGTTCCGTTGAATGGCCCTGGCCACTTTGGTCACTGCCTCATCTTGACCGATAACAAAACCTTTGATAAGGTTGGGCAGTTCGGCCAATTTGTTGCTTTCTGTCTGTGCTATTCTGTTCACGGGGATGCCGCTCATCATGGAAACAACATCGGCAACATTGTCCTCGGTTACGGTTTCCCTGTGTAATTTGCTTTCTTCTTCCCAGCTTTCTTGTGCGGTCGCCAGTTCTTTTTCTAGACGTTTTTCGTCGTCCCTAAGTTTGGCGGCCTCTTCGTACTTCTGTTTTTTTACAACACTGTTCTTTAGTTCACGAACATCTTCAAGCTGGCTTTCCAGTTCCAATATTTGTTTTGGAACATCCATATTGACTATGTGTACCCTTGATCCTGCTTCGTCCAGGGCATCGATGGCCTTATCCGGAAGAAAACGGTCCGTCATGTAGCGGTTGGTCAATTTTACACAGGCCAAAATTGCTTCGTCCGTGTAGTTGACATTATGGTGGTCTTCGTACTTGCCCTTGATGTTCTTCAAAATTTCGATGGTTTCTTCCACCGTGGTGGGCTCTACCATGACTTTTTGGAAACGGCGTTCCAATGCACCATCTTTTTCGATGTACTGTCGGTATTCATCAAGGGTGGTCGCTCCGATACATTGAATTTCGCCCCTGGCCAATGCAGGTTTGAACATGTTGGATGCATCCAAACTTCCTGTGGCACCACCGGCCCCTACAATGGTATGTATCTCGTCGATGAACAAAATAATGTCATCATTCTTTTCCAGTTCGTTCATCACGGCCTTCATCCGTTCCTCAAATTGCCCTCGGTACTTTGTACCGGCGACCAAAGAAGCAAGATCCAACGTGACTACCCGTTTGTTGTAGAGAATACGGGATACTTTCTTATTGATGATGCGCAATGCAAGTCCTTCCGCAATGGCACTTTTACCAACACCAGGTTCTCCAATTAGAAGCGGGTTGTTCTTTTTACGTCTGCTCAGTATTTGGGAAACTCTCTCGATTTCCTTTTCTCTTCCCACAACGGGGTCCAATTTGTTCTCCTCGGCCAATCGTGTTAGGTCGCGACCAAAATTGTCCAGAACCGGGGTCTTGGATTTTTTGTTTCCTTTTTGAGAGGCGCTTGAGCCAAAGGAACTTTCTTTACTGTCTCCCATATCATCTGTGTCCCCGGGGAAAGATTCCGCCTGGGGGGTATCTATATAATCGTCGTCACTGGTGATCATGGATTTGAACTGTTCTTTGACGTTGTCATAATCCACTTTCAGTTTGTGCAACAACTTGGTTGTCGGGTCATTCTCGTTTCTAAGGATACAGAGTAGCAAGTGCGCCGTATTGATGGAGGAACTTTGGAAAAGCTTTGCTTCCAAAAAAGTCGTCTTCAAAGCCCGTTCTGCTTGGCGGGTCAAATGAAGGTTCTTTTTATCCTTCTGCATTGTTCCTGAATTAGGATTTGCCGGACTTAGGATTTCCACCTTTCTTCTAAGGTGGTCCAAATCCACATCCAGTGCGTCCAATATATTTATGGCTTTGCCATTTCCGTCTCTTAAAAGACCTAGCATAAGGTGTTCCGTTCCGATAAAATCGTGTCCCAATCGCAGGGCTTCTTCCTTGCTGTATGCTATAACGTCTTTTACTCGGGGGGAAAAATTGTCGTCCATACGTTTCTTTTTCAGCAATTAAAATTAATAAAAGTATTGTTACGGTGGTCAAATACTGTACCCTTATTCGATAAAGTAGTGGTAAATGTCGGAATAATTCAGGTTTTTTAAGGTTTTAACAAAGCTTTATTATTACATAGTTGTCAATACCGGCAATGTTGATAATTTTTTTAATAAAGTATTCGCAAAGGGCTATAAAGGCTGCTATTTTCCGTATATTGCCATGATAATTTAACCACAAAAAATCAATAATAAATAAGCATGGCGGAAGGAGAAAAGTTAATTCCTATAAACATTGAGGATGAGATGAAATCTGCCTACATTGATTATTCAATGTCGGTCATTGTGTCACGTGCCCTGCCAGATGTTCGTGATGGTTTAAAGCCAGTTCACCGAAGAGTGCTCTACGGAATGCACGATTTAGGGGTAAGGTCCAACAGTTCGCATAAAAAATCGGCCCGTATCGTCGGGGAAGTATTGGGGAAGTATCACCCGCATGGGGATTCTTCCGTTTATGACACGATGGTGCGTATGGCCCAGGAATGGAGTCTCAGGTATATGCTTGTTGACGGTCAAGGTAACTTTGGTTCCGTGGATGGGGACAGCCCAGCGGCCATGCGTTATACAGAGGCCAAAATGCGCAAGATCGCGGAGGAGATGTTGGCCGATATCGATAAGGACACGGTGGACCATCAACTCAATTTTGATGATACCATAGAGGAACCTACCGTTTTGCCGACCCGTATACCCAATTTATTGGTGAACGGTGCTTCGGGAATTGCCGTGGGTATGGCTACCAATATGCCGCCGCACAACCTTTCCGAGGTAGTGGACGGTACCATAGCATTTATCAACAATCCAGATATTGAAATCGATGAGCTCATTACGCATATCAAAGCACCAGATTTCCCAACGGGAGGTCTCATTTATGGCTATGATGGTGTAAAGGAGGCTTTTCATACCGGTCGCGGACGTGTTGTAATGCGCGCCAAGGCCACTATTGAAGAGGTACAGGGCAAGGAGAGTATCGTGGTGACGGAAATCCCATATCAGGTCAACAAGGCGGATATGATAAAGAAGACCGCCGACCTGGTCAACGAAAAGAAAATTGAGGGCATATCCAATATTAGGGATGAGTCCGATAGAAATGGTATGCGTATCGTGTACATTTTAAAGCGTGATGCCATTCCTAACATAGTATTGAACATGCTGTACAAGTATACAGCGCTTCAATCGTCCTTTAGTGTGAACAATATTGCACTGGTCAAAGGTAGACCAGAGCTGTTGAACCTAAAGGAAATCATTCACCACTTTGTGGAGCACAGGCACGAAGTTGTGGTTCGCAGAACCAAATTCGAGCTCAAAAAAGCAGAAGACCGGGCACACATCTTGGAAGGATTGATCATTGCTTCCGATAACATTGATGAGGTAATCGCCATTATCAGGGGGTCTTCGAATGTTGAGGATGCCCGAAACAACTTGATCGAGCGGTTCAAGCTCACCGAGGTTCAGGCCAAGGCAATCGTGGAAATGCGTTTGCGCCAGCTTACTGGGTTGGAACAGGATAAACTTCGAGAGGAGCATGCTGAGCTGTTGAAGACCATCGAAGACCTTAAGGATATCTTGGAGAAGAAAGAGCGTAGGATGCAGATCATCAAAGATGAGCTTCTTGAAGTTAAGGAGAAGTATGGAGATGAGAGAAGATCGGAGATCAACTACGCCGGTGGCGATTTGAGCATTGAGGACATGATTCCGGATGAGCAGGTCGTGATCACCATATCGCATGCAGGTTATATCAAAAGAACGCCTTTGTCCGAATACAAAACCCAAAATAGGGGAGGTGTCGGTCAAAAAGCATCCTCTACCCGAAATGAGGATTTCTTGGAGCATTTGTTTGTTGGGACCAACCATCAATACATGCTGTTCTTTACCCAAAACGGTAAATGTTTCTGGATGCGGGTATTTGAAATTCCAGAAGGCAGTAGGACTTCCAAAGGTAGAGCGATTCAAAATTTGATCAATATAGAACAGAATGATAAAGTGAAGGCCTTTATCTGTACACAAGACCTAAAAGATGAGGACTATGTGAACAGTCATTTTGTGATCATGGCCACCAAAAAAGGTACTGTTAAAAAAACTTCCTTGGAGCAATATTCAAGGCCTCGTCAAAATGGTATCAACGCAATCACAGTAAGGGATGGTGATGAACTGCTCGAAGCTAAACTAACAACGGGTACCAGTCAGATATTCCTCGGCCTCAAATCAGGGAAAGCCATTCGTTTTGAAGAATCCAAGACCAGGCCCATGGGTAGAAATGCCTCTGGTGTTCGTGGTATAACCTTGGCCAGCAAGAACGATGAAGTTATTGGAATGGTATCCGTGCATAACTTTGAGGACAATATTTTGGTCGTTTCCGAAAACGGTTATGGAAAACGTTCCAATATTGAGGATTACAGAATCACCAATAGGGGTGGTAAGGGTGTCAAAACCATATCCATTACCGATAAAACAGGAGGTCTTGTCGCCATAAAGAACGTGACCGATACGGATGACCTTATGATCATCAACAAGTCCGGGATAGCCATCCGAATGGGTGTTGAGGACCTAAGAGTAATGGGAAGGGCCACGCAGGGTGTCCGTTTGATCAACCTTAGGGACAACGATTCCATTGCGGCGGTAGCCAAAGTGATGAAAGAAGATGATCCCGTGGATGAGGTTGATATCAGGGATATCGAGGTCAAAGGGGAAGATGGCACGGCTATTGATGATAACACCGACGAAAAAGAGTAAATATAAATCAAGTAATAATCGATAAACACTAAATAATTACAATTTTTAACATGAGAACAAGAATATTAATACTATTAGCCATAGGAATTTCCACAATGGGTTTTGCCCAGAAGGATGAGATGAAGGCAGCGGAAAAGGCTTTAAAGGATGGTGATGCCGCAGCGGCAAAAGCTGCCTTGACCAGTGCCGCTTCCACAATTGAATCAGCCAAGGAGAAAGATCAGGCTGAGTACTATGCTCTTTTAGGAAATGCAAACTACGAATTGGCCAAAAAAGGCGATGCGTCGGCATTTCAATCTGCTTTGGATGCCTATAACAAAGTTATAGCCGTGGAAGAAGCCAGCGGTAAGGAAAAATATACCTCCGTGGCCAAGGAAAAAATGGGTCAAATGACCGCAGATTTGGTCAATGCCGCAGTTGAGGACAATAACAACAAAAAATTTAGCGAAGCCGCTGAAAAACTTTATTTGAGCTATACCCTTAGCCCAAAAGATACTGTTTATCTGTACTACGCAGCCAGTAGCGCAGTAAACGGACAGGATTATGAGGAAGCTTTGAAATACTACAAAGAACTCAAAGATCTTAACTACAATGGCGAGTCGGTTACCTATACCGCGGTGAACGTGGAAACAGGAGAAACCGAAAGCATGGACAAGGCTACTCGTGACCTTTATGTGAAAGCAGGAACCCACAAAGATCCAATGGAAGAAGTAAGTCCATCCAAAAAGCCGGAAATCGTAAAAAATATCGCGTTGATCTACCAACAAATGGGAGAGAACGAAAAAGCGATTGAAGCTTATGCCGATGCTCGTGCGGAAAATCCCGAAGATGTAAACTTGGTACTTGGTGAAGCCAATCTATATTACTCCATGGGAGATAAGGAAAAGTTCAAGGAATTGATGGGAAAAGCTTCTGCAATGGCTCCTGATAATGCCGATTTGCTTTACAACATTGGTGTAATCAACATGGAACAAGGAAACTTGGAAGATGCAAGGGATGCCTATAAAAAAGCACTTGCCATCGATCCAGGATACATCAATGCACTATTGAACCTTTCCACAACCTACGTGAACGAAGGTAACGGATTGATCGATGAGATGAACCAGCTTGGAACTTCCAAAGCAGATATCGCAAAGTATGATGCGCTTAAGGACAAAAAAGACAGCCTTTTCAGGGAAGGTGCAACAGTGTTGGAAGACGCTCTTCAGTCTAACCCGGACAACGAAAGCATCTTGACCCAGTTGAAAAATATCTATGGAGCTCTGGGAGACAATGAAAACTTCATGAGAATCAAAAAGTTATTGGGAGAATAATCATCCTATTACCCTTTCAAAAAAAAGCCCCGATACGTATCGGGGCTTTTTTATATCACTTTTTTAATTACCCGGAGTTGATGGGTATACAGTTTTTCATCCGAATTAAAGATTCCCGTGTGGTCGATTCTATCGATACGGACATGACCGTTTACATGGATAATGTAGTTGTCCCTCAAAATAATGCCCACATGGTCAATGATTCCTTCCTGATTATCAAAAAAGGCGAGATCGCCCGGTTCGCTCTCCTCAATAAAACTTAAGGCCTCACCTTGTTTGGATTGTTCCTCCGCGGTACGTTCCAAGGAATATCCATTGATTTTATAGACCATTTGGGTGAACCCGGAACAGTCGACCCCGAAAGGCGTTTTGCCCCCGGCCAAGAAAGGGGCCTTCAGGTACATGATGGCTGTATCCACAAGACTGTCTTTGGGATTTTTCCCTGAATGTACACTTCCTTCGAACGTGTGGTTCAATAATTCGGGGGAATTGACCATGGAACCCATAAGAATGGGCAATAGCATATTGTCTGAGGTACAAATATGGGATATAACATCGGAGCATATTTTCTGGGCCTCCAACGCTTCGATTTCGTTATAGGTCTCTTCGGAAACAAATGTAAATTGGTTATTCGATATCCACCCCTCGAAACTGTCGTAAGCTGTTCTTACCCTGCTCCATTTTTTTCTGCTCTCCAGAACTTTGAAATGCTCCCCATATAGCAATTGGGACGACATTTCGGCACAATGGTCCGGATTTGTTCTAATGGGAACAATACTTAGAGGACAAATTCCATATTGCATTTAAGGTACAGATTGAATCACTAATTTCTTTCCAAAACAATGGAAGAAGCTCCACCACCACCATTACAAATGGCTGCAGCGCCCAATTTGGCATTGTTCTGTTTTAATATATTCAATAATGTGATGGTGATTCGTGCTCCCGAACAACCCAAAGGATGTCCCAAAGAAACGGCGCCACCGTTCACATTGACATTGGAGTCGTTGAGACCAAGAATTTTCATATTGGCCAGGCCAACCACGGAAAACGCTTCGTTGAACTCAAAAAAATCAATGTCTTCGATGGAGACTCCGGCGCGGTCCAACGCTTTTGGAAGAGCCTTTGCAGGGGCCGTGGTAAACCATTCAGGTTCGTGGGCCGCATCTGCATAGCCTTTAATGGTGGCCAATGGTTCAAGTCCCAACTCTTTGGCTTTTTCCTCGCTCATGAGCACCACGGCTGCGGCACCATCGTTAATTGTCGATGCGTTGGCGGCTGTTACCGTACCATCTTTTGAAAATGCAGGTCTTAGCGCAGGTACTTTCTCCAACATGATATTTTTGTATTCCTCGTCCTCGCTTACCACAATAGGTTCCCCTCTTCTTTGTGGAACTTCTACCGGTACCACCTCATTATCAAACTTCCCGGCCTTCCATGCTTCTGCGGAGCGTTTGTATGACTGGATGGCGTAGGCATCCTGATCTTCCCTACTGAATTTGTATTCCGTGGCACAGGCGTCTGCACAGACTCCCATAGCATTTTGGTCATAGGCATCCACCAGTCCATCCTTCTGCATTCCATCAACCAAAGTGGCCGGCCCAAATTTGGTGGCACTTCTCATATAGGCATAATGGGGAATCAGGCTCATATTCTCCATTCCTCCCGCAACTACGATCGAGTTCTCGCCCAAGGCAATGGATTGGGCTCCCTGCATAATGGTTTTCATACCGGAAGAACACACTTTATTGACCGTGGTACAAGGAACGGTATTGGGAATACCTGCATATATAGCGGCTTGTCTAGCTGGTGCCTGACCTGTACCGGCCTGGACCACATTGCCCATCAAAACTTCTTCAACAAGCTCTGGCTTTAGATTTATTTTATCCAGGGCCCCCTTAATGGCGACCGCTCCCAATCGTGGTGCCGGAACAGTGGATAATGCTCCCATAAAACTCCCAATGGGTGTTCTGGCTGCCGAAACAATCACTACTTTTTTCATATGTGCATTTTTACTCCTGCGAAAATACTAAATTTAAATGCAAACCTATTAGCAATCATGGCAACGGACTTGTGATATATATTTTCTATTTTTGGAGCTAACACAGTATTAGGGAATGGGAAAAACTTTGGATAATGTTTACAAACACCAATCGCTTGTTTACAAGTATTTCCTATATGTTGTATCCGTAGGGCTCATTGTGTTTTTTTTCCCCAAGGGCGGGAAGTTCAAATACGAGTTTCAAAGAGGTAAACCTTGGCAATATGAGAACCTTTATGCCCCAATGGACTTCTCCATTCAAAAGACCAAGGAAGAAATAGAAGAGGAGCAGTCCTCCATCCGAATAAATAAGACCGAATACTATACGTACAATGTTTCCTTGCTTTCCGGAATAAAGACCGAGGTGGAACAGGAACTTAATGAACGTTTTCGGTCGGAAAACTACTCATCACAGCAAAAAAGAGCGCTTCGGAAACTAGCGGACGACATTATTGATGAAATCTACGCCAACGGTGTTTTTCAGAACCTTCCCGAATCGGAATCCGTCGTTGTCGTCAAGAACAACGAGGCCACTCCCATTTCTCCCGATGATTATTTGAGTATTGAACAGGCCAAAAGGGAAGTGTCCAAAATACTTTCAGAAAGAAATTTGGACGGGTCCCAACTATTGCAAGGCATTTTAAGGAACGGTCTCAAGGCAAATCTGTTTTACGATGAATCCTTAACGCAAAGTGCGTTGAACGATGAACTGTCCAAAATATCCTTTACCAGGGGAGAGGTGAATCAAGGCATGTTGATCATTGCCAAAGGGGAAATCGTGGAGTCGGAGGATTTCAAAATATTGAGTTCCCTCAAAGATGAATATGAATCGGAGCTGTGGATGGGGAGCAATTACTATTTTATCCTTTTGGGCTATACCATTTTGGTGGCCCTGGTCCTGGTGATGCTATTTCTTTTTCTGAAAAGGTATCGAAATGAAATTTTCAAGAACAATAACAAGGTAACCTTTATATTTTTCAATATACTGTTGATGGTTTTGGCCACGACATTAATGGTGAAGCACTACGAAAATTACATATATGTAGTGCCGCTGTGTATTTTGCCGTTGGTGCTGAAAAACTTTTTTGATGCCCGTTTGGGGCTCTTTGTACATGTATTGACTGTTCTGATTTTGGGCTTTGTGGTCCCGAACAGCTTTGAGTATATCTTTCTGCAGATCATTGCCGGTATAGTGACCATTTTAACGGCTTCCGAGCTTTATAAAAGAGCAAACCTGTTTATATCCGTAGGTCAGATTACCTTGATCTATATTGTAGGCTATTTTGCGTTCCATGCCATTCATGAAGGGAACCTTCAAAATATAGAGTGGGTCTTATTCGGCGTTTTTGTGCTGAATGGATTGCTGACCCTTTTTGCGCAGCCTTTGATCTACATGTTCGAAAAAATATTCGGATTGATTTCCGATGTTTCCCTTTTGGAGCTATCCGACACCAACTCCAAATTGCTCAAAGAACTTTCCGATAAGGCGCCGGGAACATTCCACCACTCCCTTCAAGTTGCCAACCTTGCCGAGGCAGCAGCGAACGAGATAGGAGCCAATGCCATGCTGGTAAGGGTTGGGGCACTTTATCACGATATTGGAAAAATGGAACGTCCTACTTACTTCACTGAAAACCAAATTACCAGTGTCAATCCTCATGATGACCTCCCTCCAAAAGAAAGTGCAAAAATTATTATCGACCATGTGATCAATGGCATTGAAATAGCGAGAAAGAACAATATTCCCGATCGTATCATTGATTTTATAAGGACACATCACGGGACTACCTTGGTGTATTATTTCTTTAAAAAACAGCAGGAGATGGATCCTGAAGTGGATGCGGATGACTTTAGATATCCTGGGCCTATTCCATTTTCCAAGGAAACCGCCATTTTGATGATGTCCGATGCCGTGGAGGCCGCCTCCAAGAGTTTGAAAAATCCCACCTTCATAATAATTGATGAGTTTGTGGAGAAAATAGTGAAGGGACAGATGCAGGCGAACCAGTATTTAAATGCGAACATTACCCTGAAGGAGATAGAAATGGTAAAGAAAGTATTGAAGCAAAAGCTCACCAATATCTATCATTTACGGGTCGAATATCCTGAATAGCAAGGGAGTTATAAAACTTCCAATAAAAAAATGACAAAATAGTTGCGATCTTACTTCTGAAAAGGTACATTTGCATCCGCATTTTTGAATGCACGTTCATATTAAAAAACAGGAGAGGTGCCGGAGTGGTAACGGAGCAGATTGCTAATCTGTCAGCGCGTAAGTGCTGCCTGGGTTCGAGTCCCAGTCTCTCCGCTTTTTCCTTAGTAATAATAGAATTAATTTTCGGGGTGTAGCGTAGCCCGGTTATCGCGCCTGCTTTGGGAGCAGGAGGTCGCAGGTTCGAATCCTGCCACCCCGACTTAACTTATTTAAGTAAAATCAAAACACTGTTAATCTTATGATTTTCAGTGTTTTGTGTTTTTAAGCATATCGTTTGAATTCATTTAATACCATCTAAAATCATATCAAGCGTGTTCCCATCGGGAGCAAACACTTACAGTTCTTGTTGTAACTTTAAATGACTTTTGGAACCATTTTTATTGTGTTTTGGCTTTCACAGTATTAACAGTTCAAAACGTTACGACATGCAGAAAAACAATCGTTTATCAATCAATTTCTTTACAAGAAAGCACAAGGTTCAATCCGAGAACCGAATTGTGTATTGCAGAATCACCATTGATGGTGAGCGCACCGATTTTAGCATAAATCGGGAAATAAAAGCCAAGTTATGGGACAATAACCGAAAGAGGGGCAAAGGATATTCCAATTACGTTATCTCACTTAACAAATACCTAGACCAAATCTATACGGGTTTGCATGAGGCCCATAGGCTATTGATGGCAGAAGATAAGGTAATCACTCCATTGGCCATAAAGGCAAGGTTCTTTGGGGAAGATGAGGGGGGCAAGACATTGAAGCAATTGATTGCCTACCACAATGGAACCATGCACACCTCATTGCGCCCCGGAACCAGAAAGAACTACCATATTACCGAACGGTGCATAAGCCTCTTTTTAAAAGAGGAATATGGGATTGAGGACATAAAGCTCAAAAAGTTGAACTACCGTTTTCTATCCGACTTTGAGCAGTACCTAAGAAAGTACAGACCATCCACACGAACCAAATGCACCAACAACGGGGCCATGAAGCACATGGAACGCCTTAAGAAAATGTCAAGGTTGGCAGTCAGGTTGGAATGGGTCTCAAAGGATCCCTTTGAGAACTATAAACTGCATTTTGTCAAAGCCCAAAGGGAACATTTGACGAAAAGGGAACTTGGACTCATTGAAGAAACCAGTTTTACAAAGCCAGGCGTTGAAAAGACAAAGGATGTTTTCCTCTTTTCCTGTTATACCGGCCTGTCCTACATTGACGTAAAAGCACTTTCTCCCGACAATGTTATGAAGGGAATAGATGGAAATGATTGGTTGTTCACCAAGAGGTTGAAGACCGATGAAAGGCTCAAAATACCATTGCTACCTAAGGCAAGGGAAATCATCAAGAAATATGAAGGATCTTCTGAGAGGAAAATCAAAAATGTCCTTTTACCCGTTTTCAGCAATCAGAAGGTAAATTTCTATCTGAAGGAGATCAGTAAAGCCTGTAGAATCCATAAAAGGGTCACATTCCATACTGCAAGGCACACTTTTGCAACAACTGTAACGCTATCCAATGGAGTCCCGATAGAAACAGTCTCTAAACTGCTGGGCCATACCAAACTGTCCACTACCCAGATCTATGCAAAGGTACTGGAACACAAGATAGGGGAGGACATGCAAAACCTAATAGATCATATGCAAACTAGCCGATCAGCCGAAGGATGATAAGGTAGTATTCATTAGGTCCCGCTTGCGGGACGTAGGGAATAGCAAGAGGGTGATGCGCAAATTGCGCCATCACGGTTGTTTTCGGGTCTCCAACAAGTTGAAAACCAGTCAATTGAATAGGTTTTGAAATACTTTGCAAAATCAGGGGCTACAGTAGACTTTTTTGAAATCTACAGTAAACCCTTTGGGAAGCCCTGTAAACACTGAAAATTTTTGACGCAAAAATTGACGCAATTTGATGCAAAAAAAAAATCACACCTATGGAAAAGCAATCAACAAATGACAGAACAAAGAAAGGAACCAGTGGTTATTCAAACATCACCATAAGGAAAGAAACGGCCACACGCTTTCGCAGCTATTCCAAAAAGTTCGGCAAATCCCATAGTGAGGTGTTGGATGGAATGATACAATACTTCAAGGAGAACAACCTTGATCCTTTTGGGGAGGGAACAAAGATCATCCTTGACAGCATCAAAAAATTAGAGCGTCAGATGATGAAAAAATTCGATAGGCTCATTGCCATAATCAAGAACATGGAAAAGACCAGTATCAGGCCCACCTACGAAATGATGCTCATTCTTTACGAAGCCTATGTAAAGGATGGGAGGAAACCTAAACGTGAACCCATCAAGGTACAGGAAGAGCGAATGGATTTTTTGGAGCCAAGGAATACCGTTCCGAAAACAGAACATGACAGGATACTGCAAGAATTCAAAGAATATAAAAAACACTGCAATGAAATCCTCCATAATGTTGAGAAGGTGGAGCCAATGATGGGGAAGCCATATCTCAAGATCAATATAGGCATCGAGGATTTTGAAAATTTAAAGTACCAATTAAAATAACGTCCATGTACCTTACCATCTCAGCACAGAAAATGGGCAGCACCTACAACTCCAGTGTAGGGAACTATGTGGATTATCTTGAAAAGGAAAACGAGGATAGGTTACCCGAACTCAGGGAGGAATTCTTTGACCAAGAAAATGATAGCGTAAGCCCTCAGACGGTCATCGATGAAATAGATGCCAATACGGCCAAGTTGAGGCAGAAAGATCCGAAATTCTATTCCATAGTGGTCAGTCCCAATCAAAGGGAACTGAAGGCCATCGGAAATGACCCAAATATGTTAAGGGAATATACAAGGAAACTCATGGAGGACTATGCCAAGAGTTTCCATCGCAATCAAGAGGTCAAGGCCGAGAACCTGAAATATTACGCCAAGATTGAACATGAACGCACCTATAGGGGCTTTGACAAACAGGTTCAGGAGAATGCGCCCTATCGAGGTGAAATAGCAAGGCTCAGGAACGAGATACGGAAGGTGGAACGGGGCGAGTCCATTGGAAATGTCAATGAGCTTGAAAAAAGAATCAAAGAGCAAGAAAGATTGGCCCCACACAAACAGAACGGGCAATTGGTGGCAGCCGGAATGCAAAAAGAGGGGCCACAGACCCATATCCATATCATCGTCAGCAGAAGGGACGTGACGAACACCTATACGCTTTCACCCATGGCAAAGCACAAGGCATCCGAAGTGGAACTGAACGGAAAGACGGTCAAGAGAGGTTTTGATAGGGACAGCTTTTACCAAGCTGCCGAAAAGACTTTTGATAAAACAACGGGCTTCAAAAGGAACTATGTGGAATCCTATGTTGGGAGAAAGGCCTATGCCAAGGAGCCGGGGAAGTTCTTTGCGAAGGTCATGGGACTGCCCACGAAGGAAAAGGACATGGCCTTTAAACTGCTTAAGAAGATGGGGGTCAAAGCTCCTAGTATACCCTCCAATAAAGTACAAATGGCGGCCAAGATCATCAAAGCACTTGGAAAGGGCATTGATAAGGCTAGGGGCACAGGTGAGGATATGGGCTACTGAAATCCAAAAAGTAGGTTGCGCCCTATCGTGTTTTTGCTTTACGCTTATCCTTCCGAACACTACAAAAACCCGATAGGATCCATGCGCAAAAGTTGGGGTAAGGATTTGGGACGCTTGCAGCACTTCACTGCGTTCCGTTCGCTTTTTTGAATGAAACTTCTATAAGAAGGTTTGGTTCAAAGTATAGGGCTATTTCTTGTCCAATAGCTTTTCTAAATAAGCGACCTTATCTTTTTCAGCTTGAACAAGACGTTCGTAGAGTTCAACTACTTTCTCCAAAGGATTGAAGGTAGGGTATGGCCCTTGATTAAAACTATTGCCATGCGGTGCACTGTTTTCATAAAAATTGTTGAAGTAATTAAAAACAGCTTCTTCTGAAAAATTCTCAATTCCCTCCTTGGTTACTCCCAAAGCCTTTGCAACTTCTTCAAGTTTTTTATCCTCAATGGTTTCACTTTTTTCCAAGGTTGAGACACTCTGCTGACTAATTCCCAGTTCTTCCGCAAGGGTTTCTTGCTTCATTCCCCGGAGTTCTCTGATTCGAGCAATCTTCCGTCCTATATGATTGGTTTTTGTTTCTGTCGGCATAACTTAAAGATATTGATAATATTCTGTTGTCCCCTCTTTTTGGTAAAATACAAGCTACTTCGTGTAATTTACAATCAATTATGGTGGGTTACACTAATCTACACGACTAATTTAAACGAAAATTTCAGCTTGGAAAAATTCCAAACCAAAGAATGAGGAGTTGACCAACACCAAGGAATACCAAAGAACAAACGCATGGAAAACCACCATACTCTAGAAGAATGCTATGAATGCCTAAAAAAGGGTTGTTCCAACTCTTTTACGGAAATCTACACCAAATATCACAGACAGATTTTCTGGTTAGGAAAGAGCTTTCTCAATGATGGTTTTGTTGTGGAAACGTTGGTGCAAGATGTATTCTTAAAGTTGTGGGTGAATAGGGACAGTTTGGAATCCCCCAAACACATTTATTTTTTCTTGCGGTTTGTGATGAAAAGGGAGTGCATTACATACTATACACGCCCTAAGAACAGGTTTTTCAGGAAAGTCCACTCGTTGGAAAGTTATGAGAATTACCAAGACTATATGGTCGGGTATGACCCTGCTGAAGACAATAATAATTTTAAATTACAGGAAGGGGAACAAGAGAAATTCGAAAGTATCATACGCGTCCTACCTTTATTAGATGACAGCAAAAGGCATGTAATCAATCTGTGTTTGAAATACGGCTTTCAGTATAAGGCCATTTCCAAAGCAATGGGAAAAGGTATCAATGAAACCTGTAGAGAAATAAAGGAAGCCATTGAAGTTATTAAAACCATCCTTCATCATGGAAATAAGCTTGATTCCAGTAGCAACAAGACAGATGAGATAAAGTTTACTGGTGAGATGACCGAAGAGCAAGCAAGGGTGCTTAAAATGCGTTGCGAGCTAAGTTATTCCTTTTCCGAAATAGCCAACGAACTTAATCTCTCCCAAAAGGAGGTGCATCAAGAATTCATGATAGCCTATAGGCTAATGGAAGCAAAACATCAATTGCAATCAGCCTAACATGGAAAAGTCAACGCTAAAACTCACTCGAAAGATCCAACTACTGATAGACCTCCCTACCAAAGAAGAAAAAAAAGAGGCTTTGGACAAACTGTACCAGTGGCAAAATAGATGCTTTAGGGCAGCTAACCTTATAGTTACCCATCTGTATGTTCAGGAAATGATAAGGGAATTCTTTTACCTATCGGATGGCATAAAATATAAATTGGCAGATGAAAAGAAGGATGAACAAGGAATCCTTAACCGTTCTAGGACCAACACCACCTATCGCGTTGTATCTAATCGTTTTAAAGGAGAAATCCCCACAAACATATTATCCAATCTGAACCAAGCTTTGATTTCATCTTTCAAGAAGAACAGACCAGAGTATTGGAACGGTGAACGTTCTTTGAAAAACTTCAGGAGAGATATGGCCTTCCCTTTTGACTTGGAGGGTATGAGTGGATTACACTATAACGAAGAGAAAAAAGCTTTCTGTTTCCGTTTGTTTCAGATTCCATTTAAGACCTATTTGGGAAAGGATTTTACAGATAAACGGACATTGTTGGAGCGGTTAGTTCAGGGCAAGACTAAGCTGTGCACATCACACATAAAGCTAAAGGATGGCAAGATTTTCTTTTTGGCAGTATTTGCAATTGAAAAGGAAAGGAACGACCTAAGACCGGAGATTATTGCAGAGGCTTCTTTGTCGCTTGAATATCCTATTGTTGTAAAGATTGGTAAGGCAAGGCTTACCATTGGCACAAAGGAAGAATTCTTATACAGAAGACTGGCGATACAATCGGCACACAGACGGGCAAAGATCGGGGCAACCTATTCCAAATCGGGTAAAGGCATCAAAAGAAAACTAAAGGCAGTTGACAGACTTGGTCAAACTGAACTTAACTATGTCCATAACCGTTTGCATGTATTTAGTCGGAGGTTGATTGATTTTTGTGTTAAACATAGAGCCGGAACTCTCATACTCTTGAATCAAGAGGAAAAAACTGAGATTGCTAAGGAGGAGGGATTTGTATTAAGAAATTGGGGTTATTATGATTTGATGACCAAGATAAAATATAAAGCAAAGAAAGCTGGTCTAGAACTTATTATTGATTGAATAGAATGGTTGAGGGTGCTTGTACACCCGTAAGGTGAGGTCAATGGCACTCACTAAATGCTAAAGGCATATACAACGCGTGGGCTCTCTTATTCTTTACATCTAAAACTGCATATAATATTTCCCTTCCTCAAATTTATAAAAAGTTAATTTGTCATTCCCATATTCTTCAAGGGTTTCCTGTGTCACTGGTTCATATTTTTTCAAAACACCACTTCTTTCTAATTTTCCTTTCAACCAAATTCCGAAAATTTGCAAGCTGTCTTTTGAACGAATGTTTTTGTAATAATCACCTTGTGTTCTCATCGGGATTATTAAGCCATCATCTGTATAAGCTAGGAAATCACCTTTTGGATAAAATGTCTGAGAATTAAGATCATTACTAGCTATTAATTCAATCTCGTACCAAGGCCTAGGTTTGATTTTACCTGTTGTGCGACTCCATCTACCTTTACCAAAATAAACATTTAAGTTAGATTTTTCCTTTTCGGCTACCCTCTCCAAAGGGAAAATAAATTTTGGAAGTCCTTTCACATTAATACTGGTTGGATCGTATTTTTTTAGATTTGCCCAAAGTCTCTCAACTTTATCTAAAACAATTTTCTTTTTCCCTGGAACTGTTATCTCAGCTTCATCTATTGATATAGAATATGAGGGAGAATAAAGATCATTTAAGAATGCAACTAAATCTACTTTTTGATCTTCATTCAGGATGGGCATCGTACACTCTATATTACCTTTAGTGCCACTGGAAGAGAAGTTGGATGAACCAACATAAATGTTAGAGACATCTTTTTTATCAAATAGATATACCTTTCCATGATATCTTCTTCCATTGGTAACGAAAACACCTGAATCATTACCAAAAACCTTTAAGGCAGTATTTAATTTTGTAACTGCATCTAGTTTTTTTTGACTTAACCCTTCGTAAAATGCCATTCCCAATAGTAGGCGGGAAGTACCTCCATTTTTTGCAATTTCTACAAAGGGTTTTTCAAACGCATTAATTACATCTAATGAAGCATAACCTGAGGCTATGGTTACATTCTTGGAAGTGGTAAATTCTCTGTCCAATATTCTTCGAAAATCCCCTCCATGTTTTTGAACATTAGTGTACATTGGCTTTTATACTTTCTAAAAACGTTTTAATATGCTGTGCAAAGGGTAGAATGCCAGAGGGCGGGACTGAATTACCAATTTGCTTTCTTACCTCTGAAATTGTACCCTCAAATACAAAATCATCAGGATAACCAAATAATCTAGCTCTTTCACGATTTGTTAATGGTCTAGGTTCATCAAAATGGTAACCCCAAGTACCTCCACCACCTGCTGCAATAATAGTTGTTGATGGTTTATTGGGATGAAGTCTTCTGTAAACATGAGAAATCATGCCTTTAACATAGTGAGGAGAACTTTTTGGAATATCAGTGAAATTACCACCGGGAGGGATTAATTTTAATTTTTCTATTGTATTTGGTTGAATATTCTGATGTTCATTATTGTATTTTACTTTATTAACTCCTTTTAGGGCTTCTTTTGAGGATAAGTAATTATTGGAATCTCTTGTTGGTGCCGGAATATCAAAAAACGCATCCAAATCCTTTCTTACTCCGATAATAAGAACACGCTCTCTAAGCTGCGCAACACCATAATCCGCAAAATTTATCAAATGTGCGGTGGTACTATAACCATAATCGCCAGTTTCGGAAAAATCTTTGATTATTTGTTGTATGGCTTTTTTCTTATTCGCCGTTAGAATTCCTTTTACATTTTCTGCAACAAACATTAATGGTTGCTTTTGGGAAACTATTTCAACAAAATTTTGATAGAGATTTCCTCTATCCGTTGTAATTCCACCTCGTTTCCATATCATGGAAAAATCTTGACAAGGAAAACCACCTAAAATTAAATCGGCATCTGGTATTTGAGAGTAGTCCATCTGTGTAATATCTCCACAAACAATATGGTTTCCAATATTTTTAGCATAGGTTTCACAGGCCCTTTGCTCAATATCGTTTGCCCATTTTATATTAAAACCTGCCTGATGGAATCCTAAATCCATTCCACCACAACCTGAAAAAAGTGAAATAACATCCAAATTTTCCTTATGATTCGAGACTTTTATATTGTTGTTGGTTGGCGAGTAAATTCGCAATTGAGGTTCTTTAATTTCCATATTAAAACTTGAATTCACCTTGTTTTGATTTTTTTATTTTCAAATAATTTGATGTTTCTTCTGCAACAGAGAAAATTGTTTCCGAACACCTATATTTATTAGCCTCTCTTGCGAATTTGTCAGCGAAATATAGGTCTATGATTTTTTGTTTATCAATGTCAAAAATATTTGCTAAAAGTTCCAGCTTGTTTTTGCTAAAAGTTTGTGCGCCGTTCTCAATTCGGCTCACTGCACTTGAATTAACTCCAATTTTAGCTCCGAAATCAGTTTGTGTCCAATCTCTTAATTCTCTTTCTTTTTTAATGAAATTACCAAAACTTGTCATTATTTATTTCCGTTTGATACCTTATTAGCAAATATAAAAATGTTATGCGATTTTACTGTCAACCCACATAAATTTTCAATTGAAAAATAATTATGCAGTTTTTATTAAATTATTTGGTTGAATTTTTAATAGGTTATTGTAAATTACTGTTGTATTAACTAATTATACGTAATATGTTAGAAGATAAAAATGAAAATTCAAACTCTAATCATGAGGGGAGTAACTCTGATTCGGAACAACAAAATCCACCTCTTAGGGACACAAACACATATCTTGAAAAAGGAGAAAAATCTGGTATAACACGAAAAGAATAATTAATGAAATAAGGCTCAAAAGGAGAATTTTATTTGTGCCACTATACCTTTGGTAGCGTATAGTATGTGATTTTAAAGAATACTCAATTGCTTTTTGTAAATTATAAATTCTATTTATTAGAATGTTTCTTTCATCTATTTTATGGTTGCCTGAGATCATATCAGATTGAAGAAGTTGATTAGGTTCGCATCCCTCCATCGCTGATTTAATGGGCAGAACATTTTTATGCAACCTAAATATTACCACTCCTAAGGTTATTAAAAAACAAACGGTAATATAGAAAAGGGTATTGTAATTTCCGCTGGTATAAGAATTGATACAAAATCCACTTAAAATAATAAAAATGGGGAGTAGAATTTGCATCAATGTATTCGATTTGTTTGTTATTACGTCTTCAGCATTTTGAATACTCTTCAAATTTTTTTCAGCTTCATTTTTAATTAATGTAAGTGTTTCAGATTTTGCCTTAAAGAGTATTTTTTTATCCATAGTTGCCTTTCATCAAAGTATTTATTCTGCAATCAACTGATATTTAATAACTTGATTTTAAAAATAAAACTCTTTTCGTTAGATTTATTGTATTTTATGATAATATTCCACGATTGGAATCAAATTTGTAGTAATTTTAAATGAAAAAAGTTAACAATGGGTCTTGTAGAAATAATTTTAGGTCATTCTGAAAGAAAGAAAAATACCGATTTTGCAAAAATTAAAGTTACTGCAAACGGTGGTTTTTATATGAAAAGTGAAGACATATTTGATAACAAGGATGAAAGCTTAAAATTGATAGAGAGTTTGCGCAAGTCTGTTAAGAAATATAAAGTAAAGCAGGTTGCTGCTACAAACAAAGGTCAAATTAGGAAAGAACATAATGCCTAAATTTGATTTACTTTTACTTCCTCTGGTCGGAGGTTATCTTTTTTTAATAACATTTACATTAACTAAGTTTTATCATCAAAGAATTGAAAGGCAAAGACTAATATTCAATTCAATAATTGCAGGTTTTTTTATTTCTATACTAGGCTTTGCAATTGATGGACTTATACTTAAATCTTCTTGTATTATTACTTTTCGTAAATGGTTGGCGGATTTGAATCCAATTGGTTATTCAGGTTTGAACTACAGTATTTTAATATTTTTAATTTCATATCCTTGTGCGAAGCTATTTAATCGGATTGTTCCAAAAAAAACGGCATTAACATTTGTTGTCGAAAGATGGGGCAATCAAATGGAATGGCTATTTTGGAAATCATTAAATCATAAAGATGATGCTGAGAAGTTGTTAATGTTAACCACCAAGTCGAATAAAGTATATGTTGCTTATGTGAATAAAATTTCAGAACCAATCGGAGATCCATTTGTGACACTAATTCCAAACTTCAGTGGATATAGAAATAAGGAAACTCACGAATTTATTATTACTACTGATTATTTGGACGTTTTAGAAAAATTTGTTGAGGATGATAAGACGGCTGAAATCGATACTAATCTTGGAATTACGATCCCAATTTCTGAAATTTTGATGGTTTCAAAGTTTAACATGTCTGTATTTAGTGATTTCAATGGAGAAGAAAATTCTGAAGATGATGGAAAGGAGGAAATGGAATTTATTTAATAAACAGCTATCCGGAATGTATAAACGTCTATCCGAAGGACTCTTTATTTTTTTCATTACCACCACATGTTTGAATAAACTTGATTATGTAATTTTTACTTGATTGGCCTATTCTCTGAACTCTGTTTTTTATAATACCAAGTAAAGTCTAAAAAAATTAAATTTTAATCACTAAATTTAGTTTTGTTAAACACATAAAATATGTGTTCAAAAGTTGATTTTTGCTTTCCGTGTTCTTAACGGGAATGCCCTTAAGATTAAGGTGTCAAAACATTGATTTTTAAATATATACAAATTGGTGGTGGCTTCTGCCACCCCGACGAACCACTAAATAGGTGGTGTTAAAGCACTGTTAATCGACTGATTGACAGTGCTTTTTGTTTTTTATGTATTCATCTGATATCAAATAAAACCATATAAAAGGTGTAGAGTTCGGTGAATGGTTCGGTACGTTTCTTGTGCATAATTTAGCTTCAGTTTGACGCTGTTTATGGGTGTTTTACAAACCAGTTTTGTTAAACCCAAAAATTATGTATTATGCGCAATTCCAACACTTTAAAGGTCTTAATCTTCACTAGGGACATTTCCAACAACCCTGAAAAATTGACCATTTATGCCCGTATCACCGTCAATGGAAAACGTGCCGAGATAAGTTTGAAACGCTATGTTTCGGTGAATGAATGGGATGAAAATAAGGGTAGACTTTATGGTCTTAGCCACAAGGCCCGTTTGTTGAACAGCTATTTGGACGAGGTCTATGGTGCAATAATGGATACCCATAAACAGTTGTTGTGTGAGGACAAGCTCATCACGGCTCAGGCAATAAAGACCCGTTATCTAGGACAAGATGAAGAGCATAAGACCCTTATGGAGCTAATCAAATACCATTACCCTCTTTAACGGTGTTCTAATTGAAACTGTTTCCAAAATGTTGGGTCATACCTAACTGACCACCACTCAAATTTACGCAAGGGTATTGGAACGAAAAGTAGGAGAAGATATGCGAAAATTAGTGGAGAGGGTGGAAGGTAAATGAATTGACTTGTCTTTAACTCAGATCTTTGTTGGTTGTGGTTATTTTGTTAATATATCTCTTAATACGACTTCAAGTTCTTTTCCGTACATAGTCCTCTCTATCCCAATCAATTTTTTATATTCATTACCATAATTATGTCCTTGCACATCTAGAAAACGGAACAACCCTTTTGTGAAAAACCTAATGTGCTCCTCATCGTCATCATATTTTAAGTCTTCATTTTCTTCAATAGAACGAACCCCATTTGTTTTGTATGTAAAACGATTTTCTGTTATGATTCTCTGTAGATACTCTGATCTTTATTAAAGTAGATTTTAATAGCAAAGCATAAATTAGTGATGGATCATAATAAAAATTTCTAATTCATTACAAACTACCTAAGCCTTAAAACCGCACAGGCATCAAATGCATATATTTTTGCCTGTGCAGATTAAGAAATTATTTTCGTGCATACGTGGTATAGCCACCGTCCACTATTAATTCAGTTCCCATAATAAAACTTGCCTCATCAGAAGCCAGGAACAACACTGTATTTGCAACTTCATCAGGATTTCCTATTCTTTTTAATGCTGTTACCGAAGCCAAATAATCTTTTGCCTCTTCACCAGGCATTGCGCTGTCAAGGCCTTCGGTTTGGATAGGCCCTGGACTCACAATATTGACCCTAATTTTTCTTTCTGCCAACTCGTTTGATGCAATCTGGGCAATTTTATTAAGTGCCCCTTTGGTAGCCGAATATACCGTTGATCCCAGTAGTGCGGCTGTTGCAACTGTTGACGAGGTAAATATTACAGAGCCCCCATTCGTAATGTTGGGTAGCAATTTTTGCAACGTGAAAAAACTTCCTTTTACATTGGTATTGAATTGTGCGTCAAAATCGGCTTCCGTTACCTGGTCGATTGAGCTGAAAACGGCTGTTCCTGCATTTAAATAAAGCACATCAATTTTGATTTTATGATCCTTAATGGTTTTTTGTAATACTTCAATCCCTGCTAAATTTGAGGTGTCTGAAACTACTGTTGTTAGTTTTGAACTATTAATAGTAGAAGAAGCTTTTTGAAGATTATCAGCATTTCTTCCGGTAATCCATACATTGGCACCGTTTTTAATAAATGCTTTTGCAGTGGCGAATCCTATACCGGTACTTCCGCCCGTGATCACTACATTTTTGTTTTCGAAATTCATTTTTAATTTATTTTAAATTGATCTCAAATGTAAACCGGTTTTATTTATTTTAGTTACTTTGTAACAAAAAGTAACAGTAACCTTTAAGTAACAAAGTAACCTATAATGGAGTGTAAAGAACGTATGCAAGAGGAGTACAAGAAGGAAATGATGGCGGTGCAGGACACCTTGGATGTACTAAAAGGAAAATGGAAAATAATTATTCTATCATCCATATGCTTTTACAATCAAAGACGATTTTCAGATATTTTAAATGACATAAATGGGATTTCCAACAAAATGTTGAGCAAGGAATTAAAAGAGCTTGAAATAAATCAGTTAATTAAAAGAACAGTTATAGATACGCATCCTGTAACCATTCATTACCAGCTTACCGAGCATGGGAAAACACTAAGAACAATAATAGACAACATGACCGATTGGGGAATTAGACATCGAAAAAAGATTATAGGGGATTAAATTTATTTCGATACTTATTTCTTTACAACCAAGTTTTTCCAACTATTCCAAATTTTATGCTCACCGAATACGTAACTTTCTTTTTAGGGAACTGATTTCTTGGAAACCTTTTATGAGCAAAGCTCTTTTTCTTTGGATACACCTTGTAGTACTGTAATGTTTTCTGTGTAAATAGGATCAACAAGGTTATATAATCTTTTTGTTTAGGTTTAATAGCATGGCGCCCTTGTCATTTCCGCTAAAAATTGATGAAAAAGTCAAATTTAATTAATATGTTCGTACATTATAACAATAAAAATCACCTTGATTTGTTTAGATGAAACAATTGCTGATCATTCAACAAGCGGGTGTTTCATCTCTTTTTAACCAATGCCATGAAAATTAAACAACCTATACTGTTTCTATGTATATCCGTGATATTAAGTTCGTGTAAAACGGATAAGACCAAGTCAGCTGGTGAACCTGCAGATCTTGATAAGACACCTTACGAATATGTTAATACATTTATGGGAACGGCTCCCTTGTTGGACGAGGCTATCATTGGATATACACCGCCCGAAGGTTGGAGGGTTTGGGCAGGTTTGACTTACCCAGGGTCATCATTGCCAAACGCTATGGTACAGCTAAGTCCAATCACGGAATATGGTACAGGAGCAGGTTACGAGTATGAGGATACTGAAATTTTGGGATTTGCCCATACCAACAAGGGACACTGGAATTTATGCAATCTACCAGTTCTGCCTATTTCTTCCCAAGCAAGAGCTCCCTACAAAGGAACATTTTCACATGATAATGAATCGGCTTCCCCCGATTTCTATCAGGTTCATTTACAGAATTATGATATCAATGTGAGATTGACTTCAACACTTAGGGCCGCCATACATGAATATCAATATGGGAAGGCTGATGGAAAAAGAATATTGTTTGATTTGGGAACTGCCAACAACCATGTTTCCCATTGGGAGATTTCCAAAGTATCATCCAACGAAATCAGTGGTTTTCAGAAGGTGGGAAGGGATAAAATTCATTTTTTTGCCCGAATCGATGGTGCTATTGATAGCATTGCATCGACCAGCCTTGGAAAACCCAAAGGATATGCTATTGTACATTTAAAGGACAATAGTAAGGAAAAAGTTACCATGAAGATGGGATTGTCCTATGTGAACGTTGCTAATGCAAAACTGAATTTGGAAGAAGAGGTTGGGGCCAAATCTTTTGATGAAGTGTTTGGAGAGGGGAAAAAAATATGGTCGGATTTCCTAAATCAAATTGAGGTTGCGGGCGGATCCGAAAAGGAAAAGGAAATCTTCTACACCTCCCTTTATAAATCTTTTTTATGGCCAGCATTAAGAAGTGACAGCAATGGAGACTTTGTGGATGCTTCGGGAAATATTCAGAATAAGGATTTTCAGTATTATACCATACCTTCATTATGGGATACCTATAGAAATAAAGTAGTGTTGATGGAGATTTTGAGGCCGGAAGTAACATCGGATGTTATCGAATCGCTTATCGACAGGGGAAAGGTTACCGGATTTATCCCTACATTCTTCCACGGAGATCATGCAGCATCTTTTATAACAGGGTCTTATTTGCGTGGCATAAAAGATTTTGATGTGGAAAAAGCATATGAACTTCTACTAAACAATGCTTATAAAGAAGGAGGAATTCGTCCGTATATAAAAGAATATATGGAACTCGGGTATATTTCGGACCCCAAAATAGAGGAGCCCAACACCGAATCCAAAGGAAAGGCAGGGGTGTCCAAAACCTTGGAATTTGCCTATGATGATTACTCCCTTTCGTTATTGGCCAAGGAAATGGGTGATTCGGAACACCAAAATGATTTATTTGACAGATCTAACAACTATAAGAACGTATTTGATAAAAAAACCAATTTTATGCGGGGTAGATTGGCAAATGGAGATTGGATCACTCCCTTCAATCCAGAATACCCTTATTACGAGTATATGTACAGAGAAGCAAATGCCTGGCAGGTTTCTTTTTTTGTACCCCATGATATGCATGGCCTTATCGACCAATATGGAAGCAGTGAAAAGTTTGAGGAAAAACTGGACTCGCTCTTTTCCTATAAATGGAACCCCAACCATATTGCACGAAATGTTTCAGGGTTTATGGGGCAATATAGCCAAGGAAACCAACCAGGGCATGAGGCTCCTTTCTCCTATTATTTTATTGAAAAGCCAGAGAAATCCCAAGCGGTCATCGATAAATTATTGTCCGACTATTATGGAATTGGTAAAGAAGGCCTGGCACTTTCCGGTATGGATGATGCCGGGGAAATGTCTTCCTGGTACGTATTCAATGCATTGGGTCTATATCCGTTTTCCCCTACGGACCCTGAATACCTGGTTACTGTTCCCATTTTTGACACGGTAACCTGGCATTTGAAGGACGGTAAGAATGTGAAAATCATAAGGGAAGGAAACACGAGAGCACTCAAAGACATACATGTCGATGGAACAAAAATAGATGGCTACTTTATTGATCATTCTATATTTGAAAAGGGAGGAGAGGTTTTAATTCGAACAAAGAATTAATAGCAACGCTCATTGCCATAAAACAAATACCTTAGATAGAACAACCGAAACGCATTTAATAGATTATGAAATCATATTTTTTACACACAGGACTGTTATTCCTTATTTTGTTGACTAGCTGTAAAATGGAGGAAAAAAAAGATGGGTCGAACATGGGTTCCGAAGCCATTTTAAAAACCAGATGGACCGATCAGGTAGACCCAAACCATGTTTTGCCCGAATATCCCCGTCCTATCCAACAACGTAAGGAATGGATGAATCTAAACGGGTATTGGCAAGTTGATACTTCTCCAACGCAAGACATTCCTTTTGGTACGGCACTTTCTGATACTATTTTAGTTCCATTCGCGGTGGAATCCTATCTCTCCGGAGTCCAAGAAAAAACGGATGACCTTCTCTATCGCAAAACATTTACGGTACCGGAGGATTGGGATGATCAAGTCATATTGAATTTCGAGGGAGTGGATTATCATGCCACAATTTATGTCAACACACAAAAAGTTGGAGAGCATAAGGGCGCCTTCGACCACTTTTCATTTAATATCACCAAGTATCTAACTAAAGGTGAGCAAGAATTGATGGTCAAGGTTCATGATGCTTCCAATGATGGTTTACAGCCCGTAGGAAAACAGGTCAAAAAACCTGAAGGAATTTTTTATACTTCCACGACCGGTATTTGGCAAACGGTATGGGTCGAACCAGTTTCGACCAACCACATCCAGTCCTTCAAAGTGGAATCGGATATAGATAAAGGGCAAATTGATTTTTTTGCTGAAGCCACAGAAGGGAATGGAACCATCAAGCTGGTCCTAAAAGATGGAGATCATTTGGTTGCCGAAACAGAAGGCTCCCCAGGAGAGCATATTATACTTCAGGTCCCAGAGCCAAAATTATGGAGCCCAGAGCAGCCTTTTCTGTATGATTTGGAAGTACAATTGGTCAATGATGATTCCATTACCGATAAGTTTTCCAGTTACGTGGCCATGCGTAAAATCAGTTTGGGAAAAGATAAAAACAATGATACCAAGATACTATTGAACAACGAACCTTATTTTCAAGTCGGCGTGCTGGATCAAGGGTACTGGCCCGATGGTTTGATGACACCGCCTACAGAAGAAGCTTATATATGGGATATTGAAACCTTTAAAAAGATGGGCTTTAACTTGTTGCGCAAACATGCAAAAACCGAAAGCCAACGTTGGTATTACCTATGCGATAAATTGGGAATGCTGGTTTGGCAAGATATGCCGCAAGTTTACCCACACGAAGATTTTGAAGAAAGGCTTACCCCGAAAGACAAACAGCAGTTTGAAAGCGAACTCAAAGCCATGGTGGATGATCTTTATAACTACCCGAGCATTGTGATGTGGGTCGTTTTCAATGAAGGATGGGGACAGTACGACACAGAAAGGCTCACCCATTGGGTAGAAGATATGGATGAAACAAGATTAGTGAGCAATGCCAGCGGATGGACAGATCATAACGTTGGGGACATTATTGACATGCACAGCTATCCCGGCCCCGATATTTATCCGGTGGAAGAAAAGCGGGCGACCGTATTGGGAGAATTTGGAGGCCTTGGATTGGCAGTTCCAGAACACCTATGGCAGTCGAACAATTGGGGCTACCGTGAAATGACGGATACGTTGGAGTTTAAAAACTCATATCAAGAACTGTGGGACAATGTATGGCAAATGAAACAGGGCAATGCTGCAAGCGCAGTAGTGTATACGCAGCTATCCGATGTGGAAGGGGAAGTAAATGGTCTGGTAACCTATGATCGTGAAATCATAAAATTGCCCGTGGAATTCCTTTATAATGTTCATAACGATAATATGGTTTCCCCGGTAGTCATTTCTTCCGATCACTCGTTGTTTTTGGAGCATGAGAAAGTCGCATTGGCAAATCGAAAAGGAGAGACCATATACTACACGCTAGACGGCTCAGATCCAACAGAAAGTTCAAATAAATATACCGAACCCATATGGGTCAATGCAACATCATTGCTGAAGGCAAGGTCTATAGACGGTAATGAAAAGAGTAAAGTAACGCAGAAGCAGTTTGAAAAAGTAGACTCCTTGAATCCACCACAGTTTCAACTGGGTGACAATTTTCAGGAGGGCTTGAAATATTCTTATTACCAAGGGCAATGGGATTATCTACCAGATTTTAGTCAACTCGAATCATTGAAATCGGGTATTGCAGACGGCATTGATTTGGACAAAGCAACTCGGGAGAGCGATTTTGGCTTGACATTCGATGGGTACGTTCGCCTTATGGAGGATGGTATTTATACCTTTCATTTGACATCGGACGATGGTTCCATGCTATGGATCAATGATAAGAAGGTCATTGAACATGATGGGCACCACGCCATGGATACCAAAACGATAGATCTACCGCTTCAAAAAGGATATCATAAACTTTCACTCCATTATTTCCAAGCTAAGGGAGGATTGGGATTAGATGTAAAAATCATAGGACCGGATGGCAGGAATTTGTCAAAGGACAACTATGTACATAACAAATAGAGTATTCCCAGGTTTCTTTTAAATGTTGATGCATATAAATGAAAAACGCTGATATAGTGTTATTTTTGATTGTATGTGCAAACATTAAAAAGCAGTATTATAATTTAGACGCCAAATGAAATTTGAAATAGACCACAAAAGTCCAGTTCCCTTGCACGCCCAAGTTGAGCAATTGCTCCGTGAATTAATAGCACAGGAGGAATACCAAAAAGGAAAGACGCTTCCCAGCGAAGTTGAATTGAGCAAACGACTAGCAATCTCCAGGTCTACCGTGAGGCAAGCAGTCAAAAAGCTTGTATTTGAGGGGCTGTTGGTCAGGAAGAAAAAGGCAGGTACTCGAGTTGCACCGCAACCTGTAAGTTCGCGTTCCAATAATTGGTTGAGCTTTTCGCAGGAAATGAAAGTAAGGGGGATTCCGATACGGAATTTTGAACTGCATTTAAGTTGGGTAAAGCCCCCCTCCAATGTTGTTGACTTTTTTAATATCCCTGAAGACAAAAAAGTTCTTAAGATGGAACGGGTAAGAGGAAAGCCCGACGAGCCTTTCGTTTATTTTGTATCCTACTTTCATCCCCGAATTGGGCTAACAGGTGAAGAAGATTTTAAAATGCCCCTGTATGAGATGCTTGAACAAGAGCATTCAACAATAGCGTCACTATCCAAAGAAGAAATCAGCGCAACAGCATCCAATGAGTTGGTGTCCCAAAAACTTGAAATTGAAATAGGAACTCCTGTGTTGTTCAGAAAACGATTTGTTTTTGATCAAGGGGAACGCCCCATTGAGTTCAATTTTGGCTATTATAAATCCGATAGTTTTATTTATTCGGTTGAAAGTAGTCGATAGGGGATTGTTAAATTCCTAATATTATCCTCGATAATCAAGCACTTTCCAAATTACAAAAGCAACTTTTTATTAAAACAGCATGATTTAAATAAAATAAATTATTATGTTTGTACATAAGTACATTATAATTTATTTGTTGATTTAATGATTCAGAACGAAGAAAAAAGCAAAAGCACATTGGGAATAAAGCGTAAGACCGACCAATATATATTACCCCCTACTCAAGTTTCAAGCCTTCATCAAGATGGCCAATATGATATTTATCCGCGTCATCATATGGGAAGCGGAAAAGTTTTCGAAGGTTATGAAGGGCTTGCAGATTTTATTATCAAACACAAAACAGTTTGCCTTGATGGGTTTTCAGGGGTGGCATGGGAGATTGTGGCCCATAAAATATGTGATGCTATAAAAAGCAAGGGTTTTACAGTCAATGCCATCGCAATTGAGGAATGTTTAAAGGATGAAAATGAAATTATATCCATGGTCGCTCCCTTTTTAGGGGATGAGGAATCGGTATGGGGAAAAAAATGTGATTTTTCCCTCGTGGATTACTTTGATAGGGAAAAGCTTAAGACCGTCCAGCCCAATTATCAAAATATGATCAATATAGTATACGGGAGTGGGGCCAGTTTAGTGGATTGGGATTGCCCGTTGGTTTATTTTGATTTACCAAAAAATGAATTGCAGTACCGAATGAGGGCTGGTTCAGTAACCAATTTGGGTATTTCAACTTCCAATGTGGATTTTAAAATGTACAAACATTACTACTTTATTGACTGGGTAGTTTTGAACCAAGAGAAAGAGAGATTGGCCTCCAAAATAGATGTCATTGTGGATGCGCAGTTCAGCGGTACGATTACATGGTCGCACATGAACGATATCAAGGAAGCTCTTAAAGTAATGGCCACTTCTGTATTCAGGGTAAGGCCTTGGTTTGAGCCAGGAGCATGGGGAGGTGAATGGATGAAGGAGCACATATCTGGTTTGAACAAAGATGTCGTCAATTATGCTTGGGCATTTTCTTTGATCGTTCCCGAAAATGGACTGCTTTTTGAAAGTGATGGTAACCTTCTCGAGATTTCTTTTGATTTTCTGATGAACCAAGAATCCAAAAATGTGTTGGGCAAGCATGAACCAACCTTTGGAACCGAGTTTCCCATTCGCTTCAATTTTTTGGATACCTATGAAGGAGGGAATCTATCCATTCAATGTCACCCCAGTCTTACTTATATTCAAGAAGAATTTGGGGAGAACATAACACAGGATGAATGCTATTATATTTTGGACTGTAAGGAAGATGCCAGTGTTTATCTGGGATTTCAAAACGACATAAATCCAGAAGCATTCAAGGCAGATCTTATACGTAGTCAGGATGAGAATGTTGAATTGGACATTGTCGACTATGTGCAAAAGCACCCATCCAAAAAGCATGAGCTTTACCTTATTCCCAACGGAACCGTACACAGTGCAGGTTCTGGTAATATGGTGCTGGAAATCAGTGCTACCCCATATATTTTCACCTTCAAAATGTACGATTGGTTGCGATTGGACCTCAATGGAAAACCACGTCCTATCAATATTGAGCATGCCTTTAAGAACCTGAATTTTGATAGAAAAGGAGAAAATGTACCCAAGGAGCTTTTCTCTAAAACTTATGTGGCCGAAGAGACTTCGGATCATTCCATTACCAATTACCCAACCCATCCCGATCATTTCTATGACGTCAGAAGACTTGAATTCGATGCAATTATTGAAAGAAGCACCGAAAACTCATGTCAGGTAATGATGTTGGTCGAAGGGGACCGGATTCAATTGGAAACTGAAAACGGTCATGTGGAAACACTTGCTTATGCCGAAACTTTTGTTGTTCCAGCTGCTGCTAAAAGCTTCAAGTTGAAAAATTTGGGTCAAGGTAGGGCCAAAGTCATAAACGCATTTCTAAAATAAACACCATGAAAAACAAACGAAAACGCACTCAGTAGTACAACTAAACGCACACAAAAAACTAAAAATTAGCTTAAAACAAACGTATGAAATCAATAACTAACTTTTTAAGGAATGGATGCCATTTTTGGAGATTCTTTTCGGGGATTCCTTCAAATGAGCTGACAGTTGCTCCAGCAATGGTGGACTGCAAGAGGGGCTTTGTTATAAAAAGGTCTTATGCTACCGTGATTTTGCTGGCACTTTTCACATATTGTGGATTCGCACAGGAAATTAACGTTACCGGTAAGGTGACCGATGAACTGGGTCCCATATTTGGGGCCAATGTCCTTGTCAAGGGAACTACTAACGGAACCAGTACGGGTATGGAAGGCCAATTTTCCCTTACCGCAAATGAAGGCGATGTACTTCTTGTATCTTATATTGGATATAAACCGCAAGAAATCATTGTTGAAGGCGATACGCCATTAACGATAACACTTGAATCGGATACCTCAAATTTGGACGAGGTTGTCGTAGTAGGGTATGGTACGGAAAAACGGGCAGATCTTACTGGGGCCATCAGTACCATCGATGAGACTGCCATTCAAGGGAAACCTGTGAGCAATTCCTATCAGGCGTTACAAGGAGAATCGCCAGGATTGATCATTCAAAATACAACCTCCCGGCCCGGTTCTGTCCCCCAGATAAACATTAGGGGTGTAAGTACCATCAATGGAAACACTCCCTTGATTGTGGTCGATGGTGTAATCGGTTCTCTAAATAATGTGAACCCCAACAATATTGAGAGCATAAGCGTTCTTAAAGACGCCGCCTCATCCGCCATTTATGGTTCTCGTGCGGCCAACGGTGTGATATTGGTGACCACTAAAAAAGGGAAGTCAGGAAAGCCTGTATTTCAATACCAAGGATCTTATGGAGTGCAGACGCCTACCAATTTTCCTGAATTTGCCTCTTCTTGGGAATACGCCACATTACGTAACGAGGCTTTGGTGAACTCAGGGTTTCAACCTGCGTTTACACCGGAACAAATCTTGGATTACAAGGAGAATGGTCCCAATGTATACTGGAACCGTGAGATTTACAAGGATATGGCACTGCAAAGTAGCCACAATCTGTCTATGAGCGGTGCAGAAAATGGTCTTAACTATTTGGTATCGCTCGGCTATGTGGACCAAGAAAGCATGTTCAAAGGTCCTGATTATGGCTACCAACGATATAATGCCAGAATAAATTTGGAAAAGCAGGTCAATGATAAATTGAAGTTGGGCGGGCGTATGTCATTTGCCCGAAATGATATCAAGGACAATGCATATTTTGAACAGTGGATCATTGAGCCCACCATGCGTATACCTCCCATTTATGACATTGTGGACGAAAATGGTGATTACACGCTTGTAAGTGGAAGTAATAGCAACCCTTTGGCCCAACTTGAGGTAGGGGGGACCACCAAATATCAGAATGATGAGTTTCTGGGGAATTTTAGCATTGAATATGAACCGGTCGAAAATTTAATATTAAAAGGTGTTTTGGGCGGTAACTTGACCAGCAATAAAACGCATCAATTTAGAAAAGCAATAGACTTTGCATACCCAGGTGGGGGAAACAATGAAAATTCGGTAACCGATAACTACAATAGGTCCTTGTATTTAAATCCTTTCTTGACGGCTAGTTACAGCAAGGATTTTAATGAAAAGCATAGTTTCAACATGATGCTGGGAGCTTCGTCCGAAAGTTTCAAAAGTGAGTTTTTTGGTGTCACGGGAATCGATATTCCTGGAAATGAGTTTGGAGTAATCAGCAATGCCAGTGATATCCAGAGTGCCAATGGTTCTGGAAATGAATGGTCTATCCAATCCTTCTTTGGTAAAATTGGATATTCCTATGATAGTCGTTACCAAATCAATGGTAATATTAGGTACGATGGGTCGTCCAGATTTTCATCGAAGAACCGTTGGGGTGTTTTTCCTTCGGTTTCCGCCGGATGGACCATAAGCAATGAAGCTTTTATGGAATCCGTTGATTTTATCTCTTTTGCCAAAGTTAGAGCTTCTTGGGGCCAGTTGGGCAATCAGGATATCAACGATCTATATGGCTATCAAAGTTTGGTAAATATTAATAGTAATGTTTACAGTTTTGGTGGCGTGCCTGTTTCCGGATCTTATTATTCCGTAAGCAACAGTAATAGGACATGGGAGACATCAACCATGAAAAACTTGGGTATAGATCTTTCATTGTTCAATAGAAGTTTTGACCTGACCGTTGAGTTATTTGATAATCTCACAGAGGATATATTGCTCCAATTACCAGTTCCAGGGACTTATGGTTTAGGACAGCCTTTCCAAAATGCAGGATCGGTACGAAATAGAGGTTGGGAGTTGAGTTTGGGTTATAGGTTCCAAACAGGGGAAGTTGACCATTCATTAAATATTAATGTTGCTGATAACAAGAATGAGGTCGAAGATCTCCGAGGTCGCGAATTTATAAATGGTTTTGATGTCAATACCATTTTACGGGAAGGATATTCCATCAATTCCTACTACGCATTGAAGAGTGATGGTTTCTTCAACACAGATGAGGAAATCGCCAATAGCCCTACTCCGATTTTTGTTAATGATGTAGATCCCGGGGATATCAAATATGTTGACCGCAATGGAGATGGACAAATCGATTACGACAACGACCGTTTTATCCTTGGCAATGAATTTCCTCGGTATACTTATGGTGCAACTTATGCCGCGAATTGGAACGGGTTTGACTTTTCAATCTTCGTTCAAGGTGTGGGACAGCGAAAGCAATGGCTGCGGGGAGAAGTGATCGAGGCATTCCATAACAGTAACGAAGGACCTGTGTTCAATCGCCATCTTGATCGTTGGACCCCACAAAACATGGATGCTTCATATCCAAGACTTACAGTCGGTGCAGAATCGGTGAACAATGCGGCAAAATCTGATTTCTACATTTTTGATGCCCACTATCTTCGAATCAAGAACATTCAATTGGGGTATACCATACCTGATCTAGCGGTTGAGAAGATGGGACTGAGCAAAATCAGATTGTATCTCACCGGCTTGAACATAGCCACATTCAGTCCGTTGAACGCTATTGGCGTAGACCCAGAAAATACAGGGGCAAGTGGAAGAGTATACCCAGTGTCCAGAATCTTCTCTTTGGGACTAGACATTAATTTCTAAAAAAAACATCATGAAAAAAATATTTTTATTTCTAAGTGTCATATGGATATTTTCCGCATGTTCTTCAGATTTGGATCTATCCCCAATGGATTCGCAGAGCGAATTGAATTATTGGGATACCGAGGAGGATGCGCAAATATTCCTGAACTCGATTTATGCTGATTTAATGTCGGCACAAGACTACCTATACTTCAACGCACTTTCGGACGACGCCTATACCAAGGCCATGGAAGATTACCGTAATATTGCCAGCGGAAGTTACGGCACCGCAAATGGCGTAGTGGCAGGTGTGTGGTCCGGGAGATATGAAGCTATACGTAGAACCAATATATTTCTCAACAACATTGATGAAGTTGCTGAAATCACCGAAGACCAACGAACAGCCCTTACCGCTCAAGCGAGATTTGTTAGAGCTTGGCACTATTTCAACCTTATAGAACTGTATGGCGATGTCCCTCTTGTTACGGATGAAATTAGTATAGAAGAGTCGCTTACCCTTGAACGGGACGATAGCGAAATGATTTTAGACTTCATTTATGGTGAACTTGCTACGGCAATCAATGGTCTTCCGAATAGTTATCCGGCCGATCAAAGTGGTAGGATAACAAAAGATGCGGCAATAGCATTTAAGTCCAGGGTCCACCTGTACAATGAAGACTATGGGATGGCGGCAACGTTGGCAGAAGGACTGTTGGGCGATTATTCGTTGTTTCCCAGCTATGCTAACCTTTTTAAAACGGAAAATGAATCAGCCAACGAAATTTTATTGAGCCTTCAGTACATCCCTACATTTAGGGAGCACAACAATCAATATTCATTGATACCACCGAGTTTGGGAGGGTATGCCAATTTTTCTCCTTTGCAAGAACTGGTGGATGCCTATCCAACCATAAATGGATACGGTATTGATGAGCCAGAAGCAAATTATGATGAGAACAACCCATATCAAAATCGTGACCCAAGATTGTCCGCGACAATTATTTATGATGAATACACTATGAAAGATTTTGAAGGCAATGATATAGTCATCGGAACTTCCCCAGGCGATGAACCGGATGGACTGAACTATTCATCTAATAGTACGCCGACTGGATATTATGTGCACAAATTCTACGATCCCATGGCTCGGAACCAAGTAAATTCAGGTCTTAACCTAATTTTGATTCGGTATGCCGAAGTACTCTTGAATTTAGCTGAAGCAAAAATAGAGTTGGGAACATTCAGTCAGGCTGATTGGGATGCTACCATTGGGGCCATAAGGGCAAGGGCCGGACTTCAAGGGGATGCACTTGCGTTTCCCGGAAATCACCAAAACCTGTTAAGGGAAATTGTAAGGAACGAAAGAAGAATAGAACTGGCATTTGAAGCCGGACATCGATTTTTCGATATCAGAAGATGGGAAATTGCCGAAGAGGTGCTCAACGGTTGGGCCCACGGTATTAAAACGGACGACAGCATTGTGGACGATGGATACATTAGAGTGGATGAGAGAAACTTTGACCCCGCAAAACACTATTTGTGGCCCATTCCTCTTAGTGAGAGAGATATAAATGACAATCTAACCCAAAACCCTAATTGGTAATGAAAACAATACTAAAGTCACTTTTGACATTGATGGTTTTATCCATGACATTGATTTCATGTGATAATGACGATTACACTTTAGATCCAGAAATTGCACTAACGGGTTCCTTGGAAAGCCCAGGCAATAATGAGACTATAGAGATAGACCTTGAGAACGGTGATAATATCATCTTTTCATGGACCCCGGCACAGGCCAATGATGGTGGTACCATATTGTATACCATAAAGTTTGATAGACCGGGCGGCGATTTTAGCGACCCATTGTATACATCGCCGTCAGATAATGGCGGTGGCGCCACTACTTTTACCATGAGCACCTCACGGATGAATATCATAGCGGCAGAAGCTGGTATTCAACAATTGGAAACAGGTGATGTGGCATGGACGGTCGAAGCCTCGAGCAGCTATTTCAGGGAGAATTTCGCCGAGCCTTCTACACTTAGTTTGACTCGACCTGAAGGGCTGGCGATATTTCCGGAATACATGTACGTATACGGTTCTGCTACCGAAGCATCCGATATTCCAAATGCAGTGGCATTCAAGCAGATTTCCAATCAATTGCCCAATGATAATTTTCAACCTGGCGTTTTTGAATCGGTAACCCGACTTTCCCCAGGGGAATTTTATATCGTCAATGGAAACAATGCTTCAGCTGAAGACTTGACCCATTATTACATCAATTCGGAAGGAAAAATCAGGTCAGGGGATGATCCTACCACTTTTGATATGGAAGAGGGTGTGTACAGGGTACGTATGGATTTGGCCAAGGCCACTATTTCCTTTGTCGAAATTTCTAACATTCAATTGTATATTTTGGCCAATCAAGCGGTTAAGGCAGACCTTGAATACGTCGGAAATCATACTTTTGAAGCTACCAACGCCTATTTTGAATTCTTGACGCCAGAATCCCCTGATGCACCGGATTGGTTAGGTTGGGAGGAAGAACGCTATCGATATCAATTTCAACTGGGAGATGGACAGGTTTCCTATCTGGGAAGTATGCACAACGAAGCAATGAACGGCTCTTTGGTTCCCGGGCTTGAAGGATACAATGGACGACCCAACGGAGGCGAACCGGAATATTACAATAATGTGTATTTCTTGGGACCAGAGGCCGCCTATTGGCAAGGAGCCTGGAAATTTCCAGATGCCTTGAACGGTGCAAATTTTACCGTCAGGGTAGTGTTTGATCCCAAGGCTGAAAATTATTACCAAGAATTAATACAAGAATAATTACAGAATATGATAAGTTCAAAAATCACATTTTTTTGTTCCTTGTTGTTTTTATGGGGGGTCAGTTGTAGCAGCGACCCCTCCATTGAGGATCAGTTGGAAGAAGGAAACGAAGAAACGGAGAACCCGGTTCCCGAAGAAGAGGAATCCTTGAGCCATAAAGAAAAGGCCAAGGCCGTTTATGACATGATCCAATCCCTTTATAAAAAAGAGGATTTATATAAAGAAAATTTTCCATCACAATCAGGAGATCCTTCTTATAGCTACTTATGGCCCTATGTGGGAATGCTCACGGCTGGCAATGTGCTTTATGAGCTAGGGTACGACAGGTCTATTTTGGATAAGGAGTTTTCCGGCCTTGAGGCCTATTATGATGACAGAAGTGTTCTGCCCACTTACCAAGCAGCTCCGGTGACCGAGGGACAGACCGATCATTATTATGATGATAGTGCCATTGTGGCCATGGAGCTCATCAAAGCTTACGAGCTTACGGGGGATGCCTTTTATTTGAACAGGGCCAAGACCGTTACAGAATTTATTATGTCCGGTGAAGACTCCCGAATGGGCGGCGGATTGTACTGGTTTGAGGGGGAATCCACAAATTGTACAGATGGACCCAATTGTATGAAAGCGGCCAATACAAGCGCATATGCGGCCTATGTAACCAGCAAAATGTATCAATTGACCAACGAGTCACAGTACAGAACTTTTGCGGAACGGGTGTACGAGTGGAACCATAAGACCTTAAGAGATCCCGGCGATAACCTATATTGGAACGATATCAATATAGGAACAGAGCAAATAAATACTACAAAGTGGACTTACAATGCAGCCTTGATGATTATGGCAGGGGTCAACCTCTATGAAATATCCGATGATCAGGAATACTTGAACGAAGCCATTGCCACGGCACGATCTGCCTACTCCAAATTTACAAGCGTCGTCAATGGGCAAATATTTTATCAAACCCACGACTCTTGGTTCAATGTAGAGCTATTGTCCGCTTTTGTACAATTATCGGCATACGATTCCAAAACGGATGAATACATAGACGTTTTCATTAAAAACATGGATTATGCTTGGGATAATGCAAGAAATGCCGAAGGACAGTTTTTTGAAGACTGGTCAGGTAATAGCGAAGGCCGTTACTATTGGCTACTTCATCAAGCAGCTTTGATAGAAGCTTACGGCGTGGTGGCCTTATATGAAAATGAGTCATAAATGGATTTTGATCGGAAATACTGTTTTTCCAGTAATTGAATAAAAGAGTAGATGTTCAGTATAGGAGTTGATATAGGAGGAAGCCATATTTCATCTTGTGCGTATAGCCATGAGGACAAAACCTTATGTAGGGAAACGTTTTCTTATAAGAAGATAAACTCCCAAGGCACAAAAGAAGAAATATTGACCGGATGGGTAGATGCATTGCAGACCACCATTCAAGGTCTGGGCAAACCAATAAGTGGCATAGGAGTGGCCATGCCCGGTCCGTTTGATTATTATAATGGAATTAGCAAAATCACCGATGTTGAAAAACTTCAGTCCCTGTACGATGTCAATCTCCGTTTGGAGTTGGCCGATAGGCTTAAGATTCAGCCCTCCCAGATTAGATTTATAAATGATGCAACCGCATTCTCCGTTGCCGAGGCATTGATAGGTAAAGCATCAAAATATAAAAAAGCAATTGCGATAACATTGGGCACGGGATTGGGATCTAGTTTTTTGTTGAACGGTAAGCCCATCATAAAGGATAAACAAGTTCCCGAAGGAGGTTTCCTTTACAACCAATATTATCAAAATGTGTTCGCAGACGATCTTTTCTCCACAAGGGGCATTATCAATGCTTTTGAAGAAGAGACGGGTAAGAGACTAAAAAATGTAAAGGAACTTTGCGAATTGGTCGATGTAGACCCCAATGCCCGTAAAGTCTTTAACGATTTTGGAATCCGACTGGCCGATTTTATCAACCCTTATATTGAGGAATTTGAAGCCGATGTCTTGGTCTTTGGAGGTAACATTTCCAAAGCGTTTGAATTCTTTGGCCCTGCATTAAAAGATGCGTTGAAAGGGGTTGATGAGATTTATGTGTCAGAATTTGGAGAGGAAGCTGCGATTATGGGAAGTGCCCTTTTGTTGGATGAACATTATTATGCTGGGATATCGGAAACCTTAAAATTGATGTAATGGATACAAAAAAGATGAATTTTAAGGTAGTGTTTCCTGTACTCTTGTGCTACATCGTTATGGGGTTTGTGGACATTGTTGGGGTGTCCACTGGTTTTGCACGACGTGATTTTAATCTTTCACCGGAAATGGCACAGTTGATTCCCTCTATGGTATTCGTATGGTTTTTTTTCCTATCCATACCCGTAGGTGTGCTGCAACATAATTTAGGCAAGCGCAAAGTATTGCTCTTTGGTATACTTTTTACTACTGTGGGCATGTTTTTGCCCTTTGTCTATTATTCTTATGCTATACTATTGGTCTGCTTTGTATTGTTGGGAATAGGGAACACCATTATTCAAGTTTCTTCAAACCCATTGCTACAGGATGTTGTGGCCAAGAACCGTTTTTCCAGTTTCATGAGCCTGTCCCAATTCATAAAGGCCATTAGTTCACTTGTTGGCCCGTTGATCGTGACCTTTGCCGTATCTCGGTATGGCGATTGGAAACTTGTGTTTTTAGTATACGGCATTACTTCTTCAATTGCAGGGCTTTGGTTGATGCTGACCCCTGTTGAAGAATCATTTTCGGAAGAGAGGGCTACCTTTGGTTCGGCACTCAAATTATTGAAGAATCCATTTATTGCCGCCATGGTACTCGCCATTTTCTTGATTGTAGGGCTTGATGTAGGCATGAACACCAACATTCAAAATCTTCTTACGTCCCAGTTTGGGATAAGCTTGGAACAGGCATCCATAGGTATAAGCATCTATTTTACGGCATTGATGATAACCCGGTTTTTAGGTGCACTCCTATTGTCTAAAATTGATAATCTTAAGTTTTTGTACTGGTCGTCCCTACTGACCATTCTGCTACTTGTAGTCCTGGTTTTTTCAACATCAAGCCTGATGGCTCAAGTAGTTATTTTTCTGATTGGTCTGACCTCAGGGAACCTCTTTCCATTGATTTTTTCACTTACGGTAAACAAGATGCCAGAACGTGCCAACGAAATCTCCGGATTGATGATCATGGCAGTTGTGGGAGGAGCGGTTATACCACCGATCATGGGATTGATCAATAAATCCTTTGGTGTTCAATTGAGTTTTGTAGTGCTCGTATTGTCTGCACTATATGTTTTTGTTACATATTATATTATTAAAAAAAGAGGTTAAATGATTTATAGATTTTTGATTGCCTGTGCCGTTTTGTTCGTGTCTTGCGAAACTTCAAAAAAAGCAGATGGAGTAAAGAAAGATACTGCGGAGAATTCACTTCTTGGTTATGTGGACCCTAATATCGGTACCGCCCATAGTCGATGGTTTTTCTATACACCTGCTTCCATGCCCTTTGGTATGGCGAAACTGGGACCTTCAACTAATGGAAGCTTAGGAAATGAGCAGGGTTGGGAAGCTACTGGCTATGATTCAAGGGATAATACCATCGAGGGATTTGCCAACCTGCATGAATTTCAAATTGGTGGTTTTTTGTTCACTGCCATGACAGGAGATCTAAAAACAACCCCGGGTGACATGGAAAACCCCGAAACAGGCTATCGTTCCAGTTTTGATAGAAAAGATGAAATTGCCCGCCCCGGTTATTACAAAGTAAAACTTAAAGATTATGATGTAACGGCCGAACTTACGGCTACAAAACGCGTGGGGTTCCATAAATACACGTTCCCAAAATCTGACAGTGCCTATGTTATTTTGGACATCGGTAACGAGTTGGGGGAAAGTGGCGACGTAAAAGATGCCGAAGTAACTTATAATCCCGAAGACCGTAAATTCACGGGATGGGTGATCACGTATCCCAAATATGTGCAAAAGTATCAGCAAGGTGCTGAGGTGAAAATGTTCGTGGCAGGCGAGATAAACAAAAAAGCAGAAGAGGCAGGAACATTCATTAACGATAAACAATTCAAGGATGTGCTTCATCAAAAAGGAGAAGGTGCTGGAATCTATCTTCGATTTAAAACGGAAGAGAATGAAGCTATTGAAATCAAAGCAGGGTTTTCCTATACTTCAGCAGCGAATGCATTGGCAAACCTCAATGCAGAAGCAGAGAATTTGACATTTGATGAAGCTCTTTCAACGGCGACTAAGACGTGGGAAGACGAACTCTCAAAAATTATGGTCACTGATACTTCAACGGTCAACAAGACCAAATTTTACACTGGTTTGTTCCATGCCTTATTAGGTAGGGGATTGGCAAACGATGTAAACGGGCAGTTTCCAGAAAATGATGGAAGTATAGGTCAGATTCCATTGGATGCAAACGGAAATCCGGAATTTAACTTTTACAATACCGACGCTATATGGGGAGCCTTTTGGAACCTTACCCAATTATGGACACTTGCATGGCCTGAATATTATAACGATCTGGTTCAGACCCACCTTGCCGTATACAAAAACTCCGGTTGGATGGGAGATGGCCTAGCGAATTCCCGTTTTGTATCCGGTGTTGGTACCAACTTTGTGAGTTTGATGATAGCATCCGCTTATCAGGCAGGTATTCGGGATTACGATGTGGAACTGGCGTTTAAGGCCGCCTATGAAAATGAGGTCCGTTATAAAAATAGGATAGAAGGAGCCGGCAAAACCGATTTAAAAGGTTTTGTGGAAAATGGGTATATCAATTATATCCCGGGAATGGAAACTACACCGGAAGGGTCGGGATTTTCTGTATCACATACCCTCGAATATTGTTTCAGTTCCTATGCCGTGGCCCAGTTTGCCAAAGCCTTGGGGAAACAAAAGGAATACGAAGAATTGATGAGACTTTCCGAGAATTGGAAAAATCTTTACGATGAACAAACCGATTTTATAAGACCAAAGGATAGCTCAGGTAATTTTCTAGATGACTTTGACCCTTTTGCCCCTTGGATCGGTTACCAAGAAGGAAATGCTTGGCAATACACCTTTTATGTCCCACATCAACCCAAGGAACTTGTGGAGAAGATGGGAGAGGAAAAGTTTGTAAAACGATTGGATTCCATTTTTACGGTATCCGAAAAAACGAAGTTTGGAGGTGAACAAATCGATGCCTTTGCTGGATTGAACTATTTGTACAACCAAGGGAACCAGCCCAATCTTCATATTGCTTACCTCTTCAATTTTACGGACAAACCATGGCTTACCCAAAAATGGGTACGTGAGATTTGCGATGGTTTTTATGGTGTGGAACCCATTCATGGATATGGGTACGGTCAAGACGAGGACCAGGGGCAGTTGGGAGCCTGGTATAATATGGCTGCCATAGGCCTATTTGACGTGAAAGGACTGGTGGAAATCGACCCAGTCTTTCAATTGACAAGCCCAATCTTTGATAAAATAGAAATCAAATCAGGTTGGGGCAGCTCCATAACCATAGAAACTAAGGACAACCTTCCTGAAAATCACTACATACAATCCCTAAAGGTGAATGGTACGCAACGCCGTACTAACCAGATACCGCTCAGTTTGCTTAAGAAGGGAGCTGAATTGGAATATAGATTGGGTTCTGAACCAAACGAAAATTGGTTTGAAGAATGAATAGTTTGAGTTAGTTTAGTTAATTCGGGCATGGGCAATTTTGCCTGTGCCTTTCCTATTTAAAAGGCAGGAGTGGTTATCTTGGTGCTTTAGTCTGGTGATGTAGTTTGAACATGTACACTTGGCAACATATTCACGAAAAAATAATCGAGATAGCTAAGGAGAAGCTTTCTACCACAAATCTATCAGTAAGTGAAGTTGCATTTGCCTTGGGCTTTGAACACGTACAATCATTCAATAAGCTTTTTAAGACCAAAACCAAGCTATCGCCTTTAGAGTTTAGGGCAAGGTTTAACTAAGTTCAGCTACATTTTTGGCTTCTGCTGGAAAATGATTAAAAGCGGCTCAGGTTTTCCTATATCGAGTGCAATAGGCAAGAGAGCCGCTATGAAGTTCTATGTCCAATTTTCAATTCGAAGATATAAACTGCCTAATGTCCTTTATAGCTTCCACTGATGCTTCAGAATCAATATGGGAAAACAGCCAAACATGGGTTTGATCAGGAAATACTTTTAGTTTCGCTTTGGACTGAATAGGCTTGATGTAAGAGTAGAAGTTTTTGGAATCATCGTTCAATACTTCGTTAGTTCCAACCAATAAAAAAACAGGAGGGAATTTTTTGAATTTCAATTCACTCGGATCTGCAGCTTTAATTTTATTTGAAGTATACATCAAGACATGATTATGCAGAAAATCCTTGTTTAAAATCGAATCCAGTTCTTGTTTGGTATCATAGGAATCATTGGCACCAAAAAAGCGACGTATGGTTCCCCTGCTACTTTTTTGGCACGTGGTAGATTCTTTAATTGTTTCTCAAGGCATGGATAAGTTCTTTTTTGCTCATTTTTGAGCGACCTTCAATACCTACGTTTTTGGCTTGATCATAGAGTTCTTCTTTTGTCCACTCCTCGTAGGGATTTGCTTTTCCACCCTTCTTTCCTGCATCTGGTGTATTGGCAATCCTAGCGGCTTTTTCTTTGCTGTATCCCTTGTCGCGCAGCGTCTCATATTGTTCCTCGTTTTTTATTCTCGAATTTGGCATGATCAAAAATTTGATTAATACTTTATATACTTTGACTAAATTTTGTTGGTAACATTGGTTAACCTTGCTTCATTTGATATTTTATTATCTCTAAAGACCTCTTAATGTTGGTCTGACCGCATCCTACAATTGAGGTGCTAAGAGCAATTATTATTCCCCATAAATGGAAAGAGTAGGATTGGTAAGGTCAAGTTTCTAGCTTCCCATAAGCATCGTTATCGTTACGATAAAAATCAATATTAACACAGCTATGATGGTAAGCCAAGGAAATCTATTTTTAGTGGAATGTGTTGTTTGGTTTTCAACACCAATATCGTTTTTCTGTTTTGTTTCCATAGGAGCACTGTCCTTGGCTTTCCAATTTTCCTTATCACCTTTCTTTTCCATTTTACTATTCTTTTAATTGATTTTCAAATTACTCTTCCAATGTTTTCAGAAAAGTATTTTAAAAAATCATTTTTTCTCCTTTTAATGTATAAAATACCCAATTGTGATTTTAACTGAATTGAATTAAATATTGACCTTAAAAAACATCATTGGGATAAATAATAATTGGTGTTGAAAGAATTCAAATACGCATAAAAAATTATAGTTGCAAACTGCTTTATCCACTATTGATTATTGGTTTGCACACCTATTTGATGCGATTGCGTTACAAAAACCGTAGGAACGCAGGTATCTTTAGTCTGAAACTCGAAGAAAATGCAAAAACCAAACGAAAGACTCATAAATCAGACCTGTATAGTAACTGGGGCAAGTTCCGGAATTGGAAGGGCCGTGGCCAAATCCATGGGATTGGAAGGAGCCAACGTTGTTGTGAATTACCACACCGGAAAAGAAGAGGCAGAAGAAGTGGCAAATTGGATAAACAAGGAGTCGCGTTGTGGGGATGCGATTGTTGTTCAATGTGATGTAAGTAATGAAGAAGATGTAGAAGCAATGTTCAAGAAAACGATATCCCATTTCGGTACTGTAGATGTCTGCGTGGCAAATTCGGGAATCCAAATAGATCATCCCTTACACCAGATGCCATTGGATGCTTGGCAAAAAGTAATCGATGTAAATCTGACAGGACAATTTTTATGCGCCCGGGAGGCCATAAAGGAGTTCTTGAAGAGGCGCATGCGCAAAGATGTCTCGAAATCCCTTGGGAAAATAATCCACATGAGTTCCGTTCATGAAGAAATCCCTTGGGCCGGACATGCAAATTATGCCGCCTCCAAAGGAGCCCTGGTTATGCTGATGGAAAGTATCTGTCAAGAATATGCCTCCAAGAAAATTAGATGCAATAGCATTGCACCGGGAGCCATCAAAACAGATATCAATAAAGACGTATGGAGTGATGAGGAGCGGAGGGAGGAGATGCTCAAACTTATTCCCTATAAAAGAATCGGAGTTCCAGAGGACATTGGAAGCGTGGCGAGCTGGCTGGCATCGGACGAATCTGAGTACATCAATGGCACCACTATTTTCGTTGATGGCGGTATGACCTGCTACCCGGGTTTTACCACAAACGGGTAAACTAAGAACAATACTTTTGAACTACAGAAAAAACTATGGTTCTGACCCTGAAATTCAACATTGGTCGGAATGGAACACTTCACGATCAATCCACATCGGATAACTTTTAAAAGCTACTCCATGAGTACTTTTCAAACTCTTTGTATCCCAGATAGTTGCATTCATGGTTTTGAGTCATCATAATATGTTTATTGGTCAATGTTTATGGATGAAATCGATTACATTTTCAGCATAAACTAAGTAACATGGACACAAAGATCAAACAAATGGCCCGAATGGGCTATGCCGCTAAAGGTGCAGTATATTCGTTAACGGGAGGATTGGCCGCGGGAGCCGCCATAGGTTTTGCAAAAAGTTCTGAAGGAAAACTCGGCGTTATTAAATTTTTACAGGAACAACCCTTTGGTAATGTATTATTGGGAATTTTGGCCGTAGGACTTTTATGCTATGCGCTATGGAGATTTTTTGAATGCATCAAAGATCCAGAAAATATTGGGACCGGCCTCAAGGCAATTGTGAAGCGTGTGGGCTTTTTCCTTAGCGGACTAATTTATTTGGGTTTGAGTGTTTATTCAGTCTATCAAATTTTACAACCTACAGCTTCCCAAGAATCTTCAGGCAGTGCATTGTTGCCAACGGAATATTTGGAGTTGATATTTTACGTTATTGCCATCGGCATGGCAATTAAAGCAATCTTTCACATTGTAAAAGCTTATAAAGGTACGTTCTTGGAGAAATTTCATCTTCAAACGCTATACGACCTAAAAACTAGAAAAACTCTTAAATGGATGGCTTATGCAGGGTTGATTTCAAGAGCGATCGTTGCGGGAATCGTTGCTTACTTTTTCTTCACCGCTGCCGATACCGCGAATAGCGCTAACATCAAGGGAACTTCGGAAGCCTTTTCCTTTTTGCGTGAAAATTCAGAAGGATCTTGGCTTATGTTTGCGGTTGCATTGGGACTGATCTGTTACGGAGTCTATATGTTCATACTGGCAAAGTATCGAAAATTCAAAGATGGATAAAGGAATGCTGTGCAAATCATTTGCCGTTGATCATTGCCGGCTTGAATCCATACTTCAACTTCTCCATCGATAGAGCCATTTAGAAAAAGTGTCCAAATTTTAAACTTGTTCAATACCTTACCTAAGAGGAATGCAAATTGAAAAAGGCTAAACTTTGAATAAGTTTAGCCTTTTGTCATGCTAGTTCCTATCAACTATTTAAAACAAATAATATTACGAACCTGAGTAAATAACTTGCGCATTTTTTACTTCATCCTTCATATCGGACATAGAATCAACATAGGTATACTGGTTGTTCAATATATTGTCCGCTTTTTCACCAACAATTATATGCTTAACATCCAAATCCGGTGCATTTAGTTCAACCTGATCCTGAATTCTCATTTTCTTATCACCAATATCGGTGTCCAATTTTTCGAGGGTAGAAATTACGTATAGTCGATTCTGTGATGCTCTGATTTCTTTGATGTCCAACTCATGATCATTCCCAGAGATTTCGGCTTCGACCATTATGGTACGCTCTTCGTTATCCTCGTTCGGCATATTAAAATCTATTACCGGAACTTCGACCTCTTCCTCTTCCATTACTATAATGGGTTTGGGAACTTTTACTGTTTTTGTCGTTGTGCTGACATCAACCTCGGCCCAATCCACATCATATTCGGGCAATTCTCCTGCCTCAGTGGTCACATCCACATCAACTTCGGGCATTTCTCCTTTTTCTTCTTTTTTAATATCGCAGCTACTTGCTATTGCAAGTGCTATAAATGGTATTACTAATTTTCTCATTTTTTTTGATTTTCAGATTATTATTGATTTACAATAAAAGCATGGATAACTCCGGGCAACCAAGCCAACAAGGTCAATAGAATGCTTATGAGCAAGGCCGACCCGACCCCATGCTTTAAAAATACCGCTAACGGCGGCAATAGAATATTTAGAATAATGGTTAATAATGACATTTTTTTCTTTTTGATTCACTTCAAAATTCGCAAATCACATTAACAAAAGATGACGCTAAGACACAGAAAATGAACTCATTCGCTCATGTGAAAATAGATTTCATCCAAAAAATGAACGGAGCCCTTTAATCCCTGGACTTGGGTTTGTCCCCGTTATTTTTTTTTGCATTAATAATTATTGTTTTACCGCTAATACCACCTTTGGCATTGGATTATCTTTTTATGCTATTACCATGATTGTTTTTATGGGCAATCATATTGAACGCTATAAAAAAATTAAATGAAAAAAGATATATACAATAATATTTTGGACACGGTAGGTAATACGCCACTGGTCCAAATAAATAGAAAAAATAACGATGGGCGTGCAGTGTTCATTAAAATGGAAGGGTTGAATCCGGGAGGTAGTATGAAGGACCGTACTTCGAACCTTATTATTTCCGAAATGCTACGAAAGAAAGAAATAAGCCCAGGAGGAACAATAATTGAGAGCAGTTCCGGAAACATGGCAATAGGCCTGGCCCAAGCATGCCTTTTCCATGGACTTGATCTAATTGTGGTGGTGGATATTAATCTAAATCCGCATACCCGAAAGTTGCTCCGTGCCTATGGAGCTGAAGTAGTAACAATTTATGAGCCTCATCCTGAAGGCGGATTTTTAGCCGCAAGGTTGAAAAAAGTGAACGAGTTGTTGGACCAAGTGCCCAACAGTGTTTGGTCCAATCAGTACCAAAACCCCAACAATCCGGGGGCATACCAAACCACCATGAAAGAGATTATGCAGGTCTTGGATAATGATCTTGATTATTTGTTCGTAGCCACAAGCACTTGCGGTAGTCTTATGGGGTGTATGGATTATGTGAAAGCCAAGGGGCTAAAAACCAAAATAATTGCCGTGGATGCTGTGGGCAGTGTGTTGTTCGGAGATAAAGCCGGGAAACGTAAAATTCCCGGACATGGGGCAGGAGTGGCTTCTCATTTTTTGAACAGGGATAACGTATTTGATGTAATCCATGTAAGTGATTTGGAATGCGTGCAGGGATGCCGAAAACTTCTGGCGCAGGAAGCCATTTTGCCCGGAGGATCGTCGGGAGGTATTTTCTACGCCTATGAAAAATATAAGCACAGGTTACCACAAAACTCGCGGTCGGTACTTTTGTTTGCAGATAGGGGAGAGCGCTATCTTGATACAGTTTACAGTCCAGAATGGGTAAAGGAAAATATTGAAATGGACCAAGTATTCAAAAATCCATCCCAAGAAAAAAAGACAACTAACACCAAAAGACATTACGAGCATGTCAGCATTTAAAATCGCCATCGTGGGATTGGGTCCCAAAGGATTGTTTGCCTTTGAAAGACTGTTGTCCAATTTATATAATTCGGATCTAGCCCAAGAAGCGGAGATACATCTTTTTGAAAAAACCGGGGATTTTGGGGCAGGTAGTATTTACGACCCCCACCAACCGGGATATCTTTTGATGAACTACCCAAACCGTAACATCAATGTTTGGGACAAAGAACATCCTGCCGAATTGCCAGTTGATGCGTTATCCTTTTCGGAATGGCTGTCAAAAAGAAACGATTGCTCCGTTCAGGACGTAGGGGATGGATTTGCACCACGAGCATTGGTGGGCGCCTATTTATTGGAATGTTTTGAAAAGCTTTACGATCTGGGCAGTAGCTTTTGTAAAATTATAAAACACAAAGCCATTGTATTTGATGTATTGTCCATGGAGGAAAGCACCTGTTTACTTTACCGGAATCCTAAATCGGGAAATCATTTTCGCTTACATGTGGATGAACTTTTGATCACTACAGGTCATTGCAGTTGGAAAGGAAAACTGGAAAGGAATAGGGAGAGTAACGAACATACTGAAGATAAAGCTACGCGAATACCATTTGTTTACCCCTTAACAAATACAATGGAAGCTGTTTCAGAAAAAGATATTGTTGGAATTAAGGGCATGGGCCTAACTTTTATAGATACTGTGCTGGCTTTGACAGAGGGACGTGGCGGATATTTTTCAACCGGGGATAATGGTGCTTTGATGTACCATCCGTCCAAAAAAGAGCCAAAACAAATCGTGGCATTTTCTAGAAGCGGACTTCCCATGATTCCCAGATTGTCCTACGAGGGCAAACAGGAATATAAGCCCGTATATTTTACTAGCGATAATGTTCTTTGCCATCCAAATGGCAATGGCAAACCCAGTTTTGAAGAGGATATATTGCCATTGTTTAAACTGGAGACAACCTACAGATATTACAAGGTGCAATTTGAAAAATATGGCTTGACCCTACCTCCAGAAAAAGCTACGGAATCGCTTCAAAAACAAATAGAAATTTTCCATAACAGTTTTCCAGAGGAACCCCGGTTCCATTTTGAAAACCTTTTCAGTCCCGTAGACTTTGGAGACCCAAGTACAAAACTTGATTCTTTGGCATATTTTAAATATGTGCTGGGCCAAGCGGAACTAGGTTCGGAAAAAAGTCCGTTTATGGCTGCTGCTATGACTTGGGGCCAGATAGCAGAAACATTCAACAGTATCTATGGCTTTGGTGGAATGACACCTGATTCACACTTGCAATTTGATCAAGAATACCGCTCCATACTCAACCGTATCTCTTATGGACCACCTTTGGAAAACATGAGAAAATTAATTGCCCTCATTGATTCGGGTATTTTAAATGTAAGTTATTCGGCAAACCCTGAAATTAATACCGTTGAGAACGGTTGGACATTAAGGGTGCCAAAAATGCCATTGATAACGGTAAACACCATGATTGATGCCCGAATTCCTTCGAACAATTCCTGTAAGGACTGGTCTGAATTATTGGTTAGAATGCGACAAAGAGGAGAGTTGCGCGAGTTTTTGATTGAAAATAAGAGTACCATATATCGGACAGCGTGTCCAGAGATCAACAGAAATGGAAATGTAGTTAAGCAGCATGGGGAAATCAATCCTAGAATAACGTTATATGGAACTTTAACGGAAGGTATTACCTACGATAACGATTCGCTTTCCCGTAGCCGGAACAATATGGCATCGGCTTGGGCCAGAAGAATTGTGGAGCGTCATAACAAATTGGAAGTGAAAGCATAACCATCAAACACAAAAAAATGTATAAACAATCGGAAGGATCATATCCTTTGACCCCAATAACCAGTTCGTGGATGCACGACATTATGGACAATCAAGAGCAAGTAACCAAGTTGATCGCAGACCATGGTTCTCCCATCAATCTGCACCACATACCGTCTTTTCTAAAAAATATCAAGGATTTTCAGCACGTATTCCAAAAACATAAAATAGACGGACAAATCTATTTTGCACGGAAGGCCAACAAATCCAGAAGCCTTGTCAAAGCAGCTTTGGAACATGGTGTTGGAGTGGATACCGCAAGTTACAACGAGCTACAGCAGGCCTTGGCCTTGGGCGGCAACACGGAAAATTTGGTGCTAACCGCAGCTATCAAAACACGGTCGTTGATGGAATTGGCCATTGACAACAACATTCCCATAATAATAGATAATTATGATGAGCTGAAATTAGCCCAGAACGTAGCTGAGAGTTTGGATAAGAAGGCGAATATTGGAATTCGCTTAAGCGGATTTACGGTAAATGGCCAAAAATTATATAGCAGGTTCGGTTTTGATATTGATACTAAAAAGAGCAACCTACTGAAATGGCTAGGCCGGGATTCGGGTTTTCATAGCGTCATACTGACCGGTGTTCACTTTCATTTGGACGGATATTCCATAGAGCAACGGGCCGAGGCAATCTTACAGACCTTGGCATTTACCGAAGAATTTGACAGTGCTGGCATTAAAATAGCCTACATGGATATTGGCGGAGGTATATTGATCAACTATTTGGAATCAAAAGTGGAATGGGAAAAATTTCAAGAGCGTTTGCAACAGGCAGTACTCGGAAATCACGTACCGATTACCTTTAACAACAACGGTCTCGGGTTTGAAAAGAATCAGCAGGGCGATGGTATTACCGGCAAATTGAAGACCTATCCCTATTTCAATGAAGTTAACAGCGCCAAGTTTTTGGAAAGCATTCTTGTCTATGCACGTGAAGGAGACAAGCCGGTGGTGCAGCAACTAAGGGATAAAAACATTCAGTTGCGGATAGAGCCGGGGCGTTCCTTATTGAACCAAGTCGGCCTTACCATTGCCAAGGTGGTGCACCGAAAAAAGGATTCCAAAAATAATTGGTTGGTAGGATTGGATATGAATATGAGCCAGCTTAAAAGCTCCAGTGCCGACTTTCTTCTAGACCCGTTCATTATGTACAAAAGTCCAGTAGATGAATCCAAAACTACGGAACTATTTTTCACGGGAGCCTATTGTTTGGAGCAAGATGTAATACTAAAAAGGAAACTGACCTTCCCTGCGCTGCCCGAAATTGGAGACTTTGTAGTTTTTGTGAATACTGGTGGATATATGATGCATTTTTATGAAACGGAAGCACACCTGTTCGAGTTATCAAAGAACCTATTTATTCCTGATGACAACGAAGCCATTCTGCTGGATGATTCCCTACCTGAATATGCAACAGCAGATGATTGGATCAAAAATTAGGAGAAAAAAATCCTCTTTCACAAGAGGATGCTTTTAAAATCTGAAAAACCATAAGTTGATGAGGTTGCGTCCAAGGCTATGGAGTAAATGGCCCTGAGTTTGGAACTTTTGGGGATATTTCCAAGCTCTTGTATATCCCAACAGTATTTCTGTGGATATTCAATTTTTTTCACTGCTTTTTTCTTCTCCCGTTTTTTCGTCCTCACTGGCCGTGAGATAATGGTCGGTTATTCCCAGGCCCACTATTTTAATAATGTTCACCACGGTGTTATAAAGCATCAAAACAACTACTATCAATGCTGCGCTCAATAGGCTCGAGATGCCCAAACTAGCGTAGTAGATTACATTGAACCAATTGTTGGGTACATTGTCAGATTCGGTAATGGGCAGATTAAAAAGCAGGAAGGACATCAATGCGGCTATAAAAACAATGGTGTCGAACTTTGCAATCTGGAGTACATGACGATAATGGTCATCCTTTAATTTGGATTTGGTCCCGGAACTAAGCCCCAGAAGAGTCAATAATAATGTAAGGGTCGTAGCAGAGGCCAGCACAATAGTATTGCACAGCATATTAAGACCTGAGAGGGAGTTTTTAATGAGCACTTTGGCTTCGTACCCACTAAGTTCACCCATTAGAAAAGAGCCAGTCAAAATAACTATCAAGGATATAATGCCACCTGTCATGGCCCTTTTTGTATATAAGCTCAGCTTTATTTTCATTATACTATAATATTTTGGTTACTGGTTTAATTTTGAGTTTTGGTGATCATGTGGGTCCCTTAATCGCACTGTTCGACCGGTTATTGATGAAAACCTTCCTTGGCGGGATAATCATTTGATTTATTGTGATATTGTTTCGACAAGAAATTGGCATACCCAAAAGATTCGTTGATATTTAGTTTAATGGAATCCTCCATTTTTGAAACAATGGTTCCGTCCAATTTCAAATAATTATCCCCGAACCATTCTAAGGCCAAGGTCTGCCACTCATCATCATAAATTTTAATGGTGGAATACTCTATTTGACATCCGTTAAGCAAATCTTCCGCAATGGATTTGGTCCTTATAGAACCATTTTCTTCAGTAAGCTGCACCAGTTTCTGTTCCTTTGTGACTGGAATCCACTGGCAATATTGGTAATCGGTTATTTTGGACAGCACCGAATCTTGCTCTTGTACATTAAAGCTCCATTTGATGTATTCATCAAAACAGCCCCAGATATTGTCACTTAAACAACCATATGCCCTTGTCCCGACACGATGCTTTACTTCTATCTTGCCTTCCCGAAGCTTTATGCCAATATCCTCATTGTTGATATTGAGATAAAAATCGGTTCGAATATGGGTCGATGTGCCATCGAGCTGTTGGAACCAATTTGACAATTGCTCTTTTTCTTCTTTAAAAAACCATCTTATTTCCTTAGTTCTGTACATAATGTTTATTCATTTTAGGTAATAGGTCAATAGGAAAACTAATAAAACATCAGTGGGGCTTATGACTTCAAAACTTTAAAATTTGACTGTAATCGATAAACAACGGGAGCGGAAGCACTGCAAAACGTATTGAGTCCGGAAGATTATTTTTTGCATCAAACAATTAGCAACCCTATAGTTACTTTTAATGTAGATGCTAAACGGTAGGCATATTCGTTACCGTAAATTTTAAAAATATGAACAACGATATAAAAGAGATCGAGGACAGTATAAATGACATTATCCAAAAAAATGAAGATGCCATTAAAGGTTATGAGAAGGCAGCCGAAAATGCCAAAGAAATTGGGTTGAAAAACTATTTTCGTACCAAATGCAAGGAAAGAAAGAACTTTCTTGTTGGTTTAAAAGCATCAGTACCTGCTTTGGATACCAGGGACGATGTAGATGGAAGCGCCAAAGGAGCGATGCACCGAGCTTGGATGGATGTAAAGGCTTTCTTTTCGGCAGACAATGACGAATCCATGCTGGAAGAGGCGATTCGCGGTGACAAGGCTGCTGTGGAGGAGTACAATGAGGTACTTGCCAATACGGATCTACCTATTGAAACCGCCGAGATTATTAGAGAACAGCGGGATTGGATCGTCAAGAACCTTGAAAAAATCAAAAGAATGGAAGATGTTATGTAAGCTTTTGTTTTAAGTTCAATTCTAAAAAAGAAAGAGTCGGCATTTGGCCGACTTTTTTATTTGTAAAACTTTAAAAAACAGATGTGGCAAGAATATCGCTGCAAAACACCGTTTACGGATTCATCAATCAAAAATGATGAAATCCCTCGCGTTGTTTTTAATGGTCGTTTGCCAATCCTCGACATTTTTAAGACACTTGTAGACCACGGTTTTTAATTGATTGTACGAAGATGGTTTTTTAAGATATCCCGATGCCCCCATTTTGTACAGCCGTTCCACTTCTTCCTTATGGAACGATGTGGAATAAATGATCACTGGTATATTTTTGAACTTGTCTTCATTCCGGATATCGGACAAGCATTCGAAGCCGTTCATCATGGGCATGTACAGATCCAAAAAAATCACATCGGGAAGTTTTTCATCGGAATATAGGTTCCCCATTAAGCCTACGCCATTTTCAAATTCTGAAATTTCTATGGTCAAGGGTATTTCCTTTAATGCCTCGGCAAAAAACAAACGGTCATCTTCGTCGTCATCAGCTAAAAAGATATTCATATGCAAGTGGAGTTTTTAAGATTCAATTCAAGTTTTAATATTGGGTCAGGTACTTTCTTCCTAATCCAACTCATTAAGGATAGCTTGAAAGTCCGTTATGTTGGATTCGGTTTTTTTTAGATGAGTTTTAAGGTTGTTCTTTGTCTCCCTATCTATATCATTATGGGTCAGTAAATATTTGTAATCATCCTCCTTATTGCGTTCAGCTTCAATAATACTGTTCCATACAGAAACCAGGTCGCCAGCGTCCGGTAAAGGCCGCGACATCCAATAAATGGATTCTTGGTCCGACAGCCTTTCACTGCTTTCCACATCACCGCCCATATCTGAAATTATCTTGATAATTTTTTTGCTTTCCCCATCGGCGCTTTCCTCCAGTTCGTTTAACCTATCCGAAGTTGAAGGATGGGTAATGGAGTCAGCTAGTTTTTGAAGTACTTGCTTGTAGTCCAGGGTATTGGTCAAAATTTTATTCAATATGTCTATGATGTTTTTTTCCATCGGACTCTACTTTTTTTGATATGGCAATGCCATATTTTTTATAAAAATATATTGGCAATTTATGATTACAGTTGTTGGTGGGATGACCCATTTGCACGAATTAGTGACTCGAAACAATAGATAGACCTTGTTAACATTAGGTTTAAACGGAAGCAATAAAATTCGCTGGCACGAAAACAAAATGCTTTGAAAAGAACCCGGTAGGAGGGTTTTCTATTTAAAAAATGCTTGAAAGATCACTATCCTCCAAGCATTTTTTGTTTCTTCGATAACTCTGGTTGTTCAAAGAAAATAGTTAGAAATCCATTGGACTTTGAAAGAACAATCCAGAAAGAAGGATTCCAAATACGATTAATATTAAAATGGTCAAAATAATCACAAAACCAAGTTTGGTAATACCTGTTTTCTGAAAAATATAATTGGGTTTGGGATTTTCCTCTTCTTTTACAAACTCCATATCATCCTCAGGTTGTTTCTCATCTACTTTCATGCAAAATTGTTTTAGTTCAACTGGTTTTTGACCATAATTTTTGGTCAATATTGAAAACTATGGTTTTTCTGACCCTGCTTTTGACATTTTTAAATAAAATCTTGACTCAAAAGAATATTGGATCTTTTATGCCCAAAAAACAATCTATTGAAATTTTACGCTATTTGAGTGCGGTGGTACTACGTTATGCCGCCTTTTTCAATAGAGCTAAAAATCTATTTTTTGGGTTACAATGAAACATATGGCTTTAAATACCTTTAATAAATGATGTAAAACGGAGAACATCCTTAAATAAATCCTCGTCGAACATAAAAACGAATCCGTATGGCCAATGTGGTGACCCTTGAAAAAAAGCTCAACAATTTGTTGAGGAAAACTCATGACGCGGAAAAAGGTTTCAACAAGGCTGCAGAACATGCCAAAAGTGCCGCTTTGCAGAACTACTTCTCGGTAAAGGCGATACGTCGCCATGGTTTTGGCGGCGACCTGGAACAGGAAATATTGGGTTTAAATTACGAAGTGGAAAAAAATGGTAGCCCTGCGGGGACCATTCACAGGGGATGGATGGATATAACAGTGTTTTTTTCAAAAAATACGGATCATGTTATGTTGGAGGAAGCGATCAATGGGGAGAAAGCGGCAGTTGAAGAATATGAGGAGCTTCTAAATGATATCGATTTACCTTTGACAACAAGAAGAATGCTTACGGAACAGATGAATAAGATTATTCACGATCTCGCTACGATAAAAAGGCTTGAGGGCAGCATTTGAGTTTACCCTATAATTTACAGCCGAAGTAAAAAGTTATTTGGATCCAGAAACAGATTACCTGTCCTTTTTCACCATTTGGTTTTGATATTCCTTTGGTGAGATTCCATATTTTTCTTTGAACAGTTTTGATAGGTAGCTTCTTGAGTTTATACCCAATTTATAACTGATTTCGGTAATGTTCATATTTGAATCTTCCAATAGTTCCTTGGCTTTTTCAACCCTAAAGTTTCGTATGTATTCGTTCACAGAGGCATTGTACAAACGTTTAAAACCTTGTTGCAGAGTGGTCTGGTTGAGTCCTACACGTTTTGCAAGGGTTACAATGTTGTCCATTCTGCCGATTTCATCTTCAATGATTTTTGCCGCCTTTTCAATCTTGGATAATGTAGCCTGTCTCAATATTTGGTGTTTTCCCTCCCCGTTCAGGTCATCCAAATATTGTTGCAACTGGTGGGACAGTATTTCATAGGCTTTTCCTTCTTGGTAAACGGTTTTCATAAAATCGGTGAGGTCGCATTCGGTAAACTCTTCCAAAAACTTCGCGATTTCCAAACTGTAAAATTCCTTGTGATAAAAAAGGTTTACCCCATTCACATCGCGGAACAATCCCATAAGGTCCTCGTTCATTTCCTCAAGAAACTCATTGATTTTCTCCTCAAACAATTTTCGGTTTATTTCCAAACTGTACACGCAAATAGGCTGGTTCGGTGGAAAGGAAAGGATATGGTTGTTTTGTGGGGTGCTGGATAAAATGGCGCTCTCCAGTCGGTTTATTTCATGATGGTCGTTGGTTTCATCAAATTCATGAAATATGGTCGATTCTCTATTGAACATTATTTTTAAGGGATGTACCGCGCCTTTTTTGTGTTCCAGGACCAGCTTTTTCTTTAGATAAAAATCAAACTCCAAAACACCAACTCCGTGGTTAAAATGAGTGCCTTTGATAAATCCGGAACCTATTTTATCCGGTATTCTAACACAAAACTCATTGTTGTCTTCTTCTATCTCGACCTTAAAATTTTTGGCAAGATCTTGTATTACATTTTTAATATCGCTATCGGATATTTCGAATTTAGCGCTCATTTCCACGGTCTTAAAAGTAAACTGCCCTGGGGTACTGGATTGTTGTTTGTTAATATGCGTCCAACGGTTTTCAACTGTTAATTACGGACATTTTTTGAATATCTTCCAAATTAAGTTCAAATGAATTAAGATTGTTCGCTTGTGCGTCAATGTATTTGTAATTAAAAGTACATCTTTAAGTCAAAACTTTTGAGGTATGGAAAATGAATTTGCAAAGCACGAAAAAGATTACATAAAGGCATATCAGGAGAAGGGTTATACAGCCAATTTTCGGTTCGAGGATGGGAAATTGATTGCATCCGACTCCAAGAAAGGCTTTAAACCGGAGGATATTTTTATTGTTGCCGATCACCGGTATGAAGGTATGAGCAACCCTTCGGATATGTCCATCTTGTATGTAATTGAAACCAAAAACAACATTAAGGGAACATACCTGCTAGGGTATGGGCCCAATGCCAATTTGGAAGCCAATGAATTCTTCAAGGCAATTCCAAAGGAAAATGTATCCGATAAAGCAAGTCTCGACTAGTTTATTTATGGCATTGGTCTAAATATCCAGAAAATGCCATTCTCATTGATACTTGGTCAAGGAAGCTTTGGGCAATTTATGTTCCATAATTCCTAGAGTAGTTAAAAGGATTTATCGTCTTTTTCTTATAGGTAATGTAAGGTTTGTTATCCGAAAGAATTATTGGGCAATAGTTCAGAATTGCTCAAAAACGCTACAATAGTGTTAAATAATTGTCTATTTTTAGTTTATACTTGCATAGATCTTACCCCGAGCATCTAATCTTTGAGAACCTATTTGTCGGAGAATGAAAATTAGTATCAAATATGATTTGGATATTACTTGCAAAACAATTGTGCATGAACAGTTGGACAAGCTGAATATTCCCCATATACTGCACAACGCCGGCGAAATAGAGATTAAAAGAATGCTTACCGCCGAAGAAATGGAACAATTGGAGGATAACCTCAAACACTATGGTATTTATGTATTGAGCAATCAAAAACAGGCATTGGTTCAGCGAATCAAAAATACCATTAAGGAAATGTTGGAAAACGACATGTTGCAATCACAGACAATTTCTCAATATTTGGCCGACAAGTTGAACTACTCCTATACCTATCTATCCAACCTTTTTTCGGAATCCACGTATACATCCATCGAGAATTTTGTGATTCTCAGTAAAGTGGACCGGGCCAAAGACCTCATGACCAGTACAGACCTAACCCTAACAGAAATAGCCTATCGTTTAAACTACAGCAGCGTGGCACATTTATCAAGTCAGTTTAAAAAAACAACCGGATTGACGCCTACCACGTTTCAGAAAATTTTGGAAAAACGACGGGGAAATAGAATAGAACAGACTATATGAAAATAAACCCATCAAACTCTGGCAATCAAATCTTGAATATTGCCCTTGCTGATGACGATGAAGACGACCGCCTATTTTTTCAAGAAGCCATAGAAGACATTTCAATTCGAACAAAACTCTCTTTGCTGAACGACGGCAAGCAGTTAATGGATTATCTTAATCTACCAAATACAATTTTGCCCAATCTGGTATTTTTGGACCTTAACATGCCGGTAAAAAATGGAATGCAGTGTTTAAAAGAGATTAGATCCAATCCAGCATTGGACAAAATCTGTATTGCCATATATTCCACATCATGTTCCGAAAAGGATATTGAGGATACCTTTGTGAACGGTGCAAATATTTATTTGAACAAACCCAATAGCTTTGCCAAATTGAGGGAAGCTATCGAAAAAGTGTTGTCCATCAATTGGCAATACCATACCTCCAATCTTAATCGAGACAATTTTTTGCTGCGATTGTGACAAGGTTTTCGACAAAATTTCTTTAAATATGCAAGGAGATACATGTACCGTGTGCATGTTGTAGGTATTGGTATTGAGCAGATTGATGGATTCCAAAATAGTACGTCGTATATTAAACTCACCTTGGCTGGATAGACTGTCCCTGGCATCTGCCATTGCCCTTCTTTTGACTTTGACCACGGTTTTGTTCACACAGATAAAAACGCTGGAAAGCTCTGCTGAAAAGGTTTCCCATTCGCTTAAAATGGAGAAGGAAATAAATGGTTTGTTTTCCCAATTCGACCTTATGGAGTCCTCGGAATTTAGGTCGGTGATTTTGGGGGATACCACTTTTTATGCGTCCTACATAAACTACAAGTTGGAAAGCGATAAATCCTTGGAGCGGTTGCATGACCTTGTGGAGGATTTACCAGATTACAAAGTAAAGCTCGAGTCGATCGCTAAGCTCAAGGACAGTTTCCATATTACATTGACGGCCTTGCATGGAAAAATCAATCCTTTTGGCGCCGATTCCGTAGCTATGGTCTATGTGAAAAGAGGCTCAAACCTGCTTAAGGATTTACAAGACATAAAATTTGAAATGCTTCGGGATAACGAGCAATTGCTACAAGACCGTTTGCAAGCATATAGAAGGCACACATTTCTGACCCCGCTTACTACGCTATTGCTGGCCCTTTTTTCAATGCTCATATTCACCATTGCCTTTATTCGATTGCGAAGGCAAAAAAACAAAATCCAATCTTCGGAAAGTCTGCTTCAGAATATTGTTCAGAGTACGGATAATATCATGAACTACTATGAACCCATTTACGATTCCAATAAGAATGTAGTGGATTTCAGGGTTGTGTTCGCCAATAGTTGTAATTGGGAATATTTAAAAATGAAGCCTGAAGATCTTATTGGCAAACCCATATCCAAAGTGTTCCCCTTTGTTTTAAAGAACAATGAACTGGAAAGGATAATAGACTGTTTTTTAGAGGACAAGACCATCGATTTTGAACGCCAGATTACCGTAGAGGGAGAGGTATTCTGGTTCCATTCCTTTGTAAGACGTGCCGATGGTGGATTATTGGAAGTGGTAAGGAACAAGACGGATGAGTACAATGCAAAGAAAGATCTGTTGAAACTCAATCAAGAACTCGAGGTCCAAAACTTTATAATGTCCGAAGCCAAAAAAGTGGCCAAAATTGGCAGCTATACTTGGTACTTGGATACAGGGGTAGCGGAACTTTCCGATAATTACTATAATATATTGGGCTGTGAACCTGGCGAATTTGTACCTTCCTTGGAGACCTACCGGGATTTTGTATATCCAGAAGACTTAAGTATTTATGATGAGTATGGGAAACGTGGCAAAACCATGCAACCGCCCCAAGCCCATACTTATAGAATTGTATCCAAACAAGGTGAAATCAAACATATAAAATCGAAGGGGCATTACATAGAAAGAGCAGGTAAAACCGTAATGATAGGGGTAGTCCAAGATGTATCCGACCAAATCAAGGCAGAAAACGAGCTGAAAGCAAAAAATCAGGAACTAAAGCGCAGCAACGTAGAGCTAGAATCCTTTAACCGTGTGGTAAGCCATGATCTGCAGGAGCCGTTGCGAAAAATACAAATGTTCATATCCCGTATTGACGAAGGGGATAAAAACAGACTTTCCGAAAGGAGCAGAAGGTATTTTGATAGAATTGAAAATGTAGCCGCCCGGATGCAATCCCTAATCCGCAATTTATTGACCTATTCCCGAATTGGCAACGAACAGGACGACTCCAACCGGATCGACCTGAACCAATTGATGGAAAGGGTAAAAGAAGAGTATCTGGAACGTATTGAAAGTGTTGATGCCTCCATTGTTTGGGAAGAGTTGCCAGAAGTACATGGAGTTTCATTTCAGTTGGAACAGTTGTTCGGCAACCTAATATCCAATTCCTTAAAATACAGGAACCCAGAGGAGCAGACAAAAATCCTGTTGAAATCTGAGATCGTGTCCCGTGGGCAGCTTCCCAAAGAGGTTGTCAACCCTTCAAAGGAATATCATAAAATTACGTTGTCCGATAACGGAATTGGTTTCGATAATCAGAATTCGACCAAGATATTCGAAGTGTTCCAACGTTTGCATGCTAAAACACAATACTCAGGTACCGGTATAGGGCTGGCCATTTGCAAGAAAATAGTGGAAAACCATCATGGGTTCATTACTGCAACAGGGGAACCGGGGAAAGGCTCTATTTTCAGCATCTACCTGCCCGTATAAAAATAGTGGGCCTGTCTTACTTCTCTTTGGAATTTTTTTGCCCCAAAAAAACTTGCTTCCCTGTTATTTAAGAAGTTTTTAACAGTATTCTGCCCCATATCAAAAGTTTCTATAACAGAATCCAAAAGTTGTGTAACGTGTGAGGTGCGCTTTGTGGTCATCTTTACCATACAACTCTCCATTGTTTATCGTAATGGAGAATAACCTTTAAATAACACTATTATCATTATGAAGACTATATCCCTAAGAACAGCGAATATAAATGAAGTGTTCAATCAATTTCAAGAAGCTATAGGAGGCGAATTGAGCATGGATGCCAAAGAGCATATTTTAAAAGTGAACGGAACATTGGGTAACGGCCTCATAAAGGGAACATCCTTTAAAGGAGGCATATCCTACATGGAGTTTGATGTGGAATTTGCCGAAAATTTGGTTCTAGTGGCCAACTCTCCCAAATATAATCCCATATGCTTTGCATATTGCTCCCAAGGTCAAGTGTCCCACAGTTTTGGGCTTGACGGTCAGCAACAGTTGCTGGAAAATTTTCAAACCGGTATTTTGACCAGTAAGAACAATCAGGACAACGTATTGTATTTTGAAAAAAATGTTCATCTTAAAATGATTATTGTGCTGGTGTTTCCCGTAAAAAACAACGATGAAAGAGCACATCTTAATCAAGAATTGCAGAAGTTGTTCTTTAAGGATGATGTAGCCGATAATTTTACCTATGTTGGATCGTACAACCTTAAATTGGCCGATATGGTCCGACAGTTGAATACCATCAAGGAAAAGGGAATTGCCCGAAGGTTGATGATAGAAGGGTTGGTACATTTGATTTTAGCGCTGGAGATTCAACAACATTCGGACGACCTTAATAAATCTGAGTTGTCGGAGTCTTCATTGACTTCAAAAGAGCAGGAAATTATCCAAGAACTTTCCTTGTTCATCAACAACTATCCGGAAAAAGAACTTTCCGTATCCTATTTATGTAAAAAGGGTGGACTGTCCCCATCCAAATTGCAAGAAGGCTTTAAATTGATGCACGGAACTACCGTTACGGATTACATCAGGGACGTGAGAATAATAAAGGCAGAGGACCTAATTAAGAATACCGACCTGAACATTTCCGAAGTGGTGTATAGTATCGGATTTATCAGCAGAAGTTACTTTTCGAAGATATTCAAGGCAAAATACAACTGCAGTCCAAAGGAATATAAGGATAAGCAAAAATGTTTTGCTGTTTCGGCCTAGGTCGATTTTTACATCTGGGTGACAACTTTTTGCATTGCTCAAGTAAGTCAATTCCCAGAAAAGAAGAATAATCTATCAAACAGCATTAAATCTTATAAAAACATGCTAGCTTATGGAAAAAGCCGAGGGAACCTTATTGTGCTTGCCGGATATAAGTGGATTTACCGAGTTTATGAGCGATGTGGACTATGAGCTCGCCTCCAAGGTAATCCCCACATTGTTGAACAAAACTATTTATGCCAATACCATAGGCCTAAAAGTTTCGGAGATTGAGGGGGATGCTGTGTTTTTTTTCAAAAAAGGACCATTGCCGTCATTTGACAGCCTCATTGATCAAAGCATACATTTTTATGAAGATTTCTATTCAGGGCTTACCGCTTTAAAAAACGAGTTCAGCGAACACGAAAAGGCTCATAAAATTCCAGAAATACTTGGTTTAAAAATTATACTGCACTACGGGGCCAATGTGGGTTTTGCACCTATCGGAAACAGTATCAAACTGTTGGGGGAAGAAGTTATTGTGGCCCATAAACTGCTGAAAAACAAAATAGAAGAGAAAGAATATGTTTTGATGACCAGTTCTTTATTGGATCAATACAAGGATAAGGAAAGCTCTGACCATATTGTATGGGGCAATTTAGAGGATGGGGAAGCAAAATTTGATCACTTGGAAAAGGTCCGTTATAAGTATTTGCCCAACCCATCAAATTCAATGTTATAATTCACTATTTCTATTCAAAGTACACCTGCACTGGGGAACAAACCCAATTTTTGATAGAGTCAACAATAAAATGAAAAAGAGTAGCGTCAATTGAGCCTTCAAATTACCTTGTCCATTTAAAAATGTGTAGAGTAATGCCGTCCTTGATTTGATGCTATCACATTTGTAAGCGTAATCCCTTTTTATGTTTTGCTTGTTTTATAAAAAACCTCAACTAAACAAAACAGTCAAGGGCTAGTGGATAAGTAAGGTTTTACCTGAGGTTTAGTTATCGAAAATCCCTTTTATGAGAACAATATGGAACAGAGCAATTTTATCTTTCATTCCTTTACTGCTTTTTTCTTGTGCTACCTATAAGCTTCAGCACAGTGAGCCGTTTGCTTCAACAAAAAAGGATAAAGTGCCAAGCCATACATTTTTTGTTGCAGGTGGCTTAGGGAATATTGCTCAAGCCGATACGCTTCCCATCATGGAGAATCTTCGGGGTCAGCTGAAATCTGCGGGAGAAAATAGCACTTTGGTGTTCACGGGTGATAATGTTTCCGCAGAGAATAAAAATTGGAATTCCGATAAAGAATTGTTGAACAGACAAATAAAGCTTGCCCATGATTTTAAGGGAGATGTCGTTTTTATTCCGGGGAACAATGAGTGGAAAGAAAAAAATACCGATGATGTTGAACAAATAGAGGATTACATCAAAGACCTCGACAACGAACAAATCAATTTTTTTCCCGAAAATGCGTGCCCTATCGAGCGGAGGATCATCAATGATAAATTATTGTTGGTCCTAGTGGATTCAAAATGGTTTGTATCCAATTGGTCACGGACGAAAAACATAAATAAAAAATGCACGGACATTGTTACTAGAACAAGATTTGTAGAGGAACTGGAAGATGCAATCGATGATAACTTGGATAAGAACATTGTCATTGCCATGCACCATCCCGTGTTCAGCAATGGACAGTACGCCGGATACAAAACATTCAAGGAACATATGACCCCGGTTCCCGTGATAGGAACCCTTGCAGAAGGTTTCATGGATCTGGGAGCATTTGACCCAGAACATTTGAATTCCAGAAGATACAACTACCTGCGTATATTGGTAACGGCACAAGCCCAAAAATCGGACCGGATTACCATAGTGTCCGGCCATGAGGAAAATTTGCAATATCTCGTCGGAAAAGAAGTCCACCAAATTATAAGTGGATCATTGGGAAGCAAAACAGCCACCAAACTTTCCGAGGATGAACTGGTGACCATAGGCGGGGCATTGCCGTTTGAAGGTAAATTTGCTTACGGGGACCTTGGTTTTGCAAAGCTTACGTATTTTGAAGATGGTTCTTCCGAGGTCACCTTTTATAGCTCCGATAACTTAAAAACAGGCTTCACAATGCCGGTTATGCCCAATTTCCCTAACCGGGAGGAGGTAAGCGACTTTGGTTCCACGACCCAAAAGGAAGAGATCGCACAAGTATTGGACAATCCGGAGGAATACCGCAAATCGGATTTTTATGAATTTCTCTGGGGTCACCGCTATCGTAAATATCTAGGGACACCGGTTACTGCACCCGTGGTACAGTTGGATACTTTGTACGGAGGCCTTAAAATAACCAAGATGGGAGGGGGGCACCAATCGTTTTCGTTGCGGTTGGAGGATAAAGACGGTCGTGAATATGCGATGCGTTCGCTTAGAAAAAGTGCGTTAAAATATTTAAAGTACAAGTTGCCCGGCATATCTTACAATGAAGAAGACTATAAAGATTCTTGGCCGGAAGAAGTAATATCCGATTTTTTTTCCACCGCGCATCCCTACATGCAGTTGGTGGTAAATCCTTTGGCAAGGTCTGTTGGTATAAATCATTCCGATACACGACTGTTCTACGTACCAAGACAAAAGGTTTTGGGCGAGTACAACAAGGACTTTGGCGATGAGCTATATTTTATAGAAAGACGCCCATCGGAAGAGCAAGCAAACCATAAAGGATATAGAAGGACAATTGATGATGAGGGCAAAGTAACGGATATGGAAAGCACCACGGATATGCTGGAAAAAATCAAAAGTGATGAATCTTATATCGTGGACCAAAAAAGTTATGTTCGAGCCAGAGTCTTTGATATGCTCATCGGCGACTGGGATCGGCATCAAGACCAATGGCGATGGATGGAGTATGAAGGGGAGGATGACATTAAAGAATTTATGCCCATCCCAAGGGATAGGGACAATGTTTTTCCCCGATTTGATGGTTTCGCAATGAAGCTGGTAAAGATGTTTGTGCCCAATGCACGGCGTTGGCAGACCTTCGATGACGATATTGATGATGTTAAATGGCTAAACCTCTCTGGCAGTAAACTCGATAAAACACTTGTCACCGAATTGGATGTAGAAGATTGGGTGGCAGAGGCCAGAATCATCCAACAGCAAATGAATGAGGAAGTGATTGACGCTGCATTCCGGAAACTTCCCGAAGAAATTCAGGATGATACTTCTGAAAAAATAAAACGTTCCCTTTTGGAGCGACTCAAAACGCTTGATGAAGATGTGCGGTCGTATGCAACCTATTTAAATAAAATCGTTGTGGTCAGGGCTACGGAAAAGGATGATAAAATAGAAATTGCACGTGGAGCGGAGAATAAAACGACCGTGGTAATTAAACGGATACTTACCGATGAGCCCAATGAAGAAATTTATCGAAGAATCTTTGATCATTCCGTGACCAAAGAACTTTGGATATATGGACTTGGTGATGATGATGTTTTTGAAGTAAAAGGTTCCGGAAACAATGCAATTATGGTAAGGATTGTAGGAGGGTACGGCGATGATGTTTATGATGTCGAAAACAAGAAAAATATAAAAGTGTATGATTGGAAGCACGAAAAAATACATTTTAAAGCAGAAGAGCCGGCAAATCAGCTAACCAACTTGTACCGCACCAATTCTTTTCATTGGCGATATTTTATGCCGAACAGTAATGTATTGGCCCCTAATCTTGGTTTTAGGACGGACGACGGTGTATTTTTTGGTTTGACCGATCGCTACACCAAAAATGGCCTAAATGGTGCTCCATTTAGGCAACAACATACCGTAAAAGCCAATTATTATTTTTCGTTTGCAGCGCTGGATATGCAATACGATGGTGTTTTTGCGAACATAATACCCAATTGGAATTTTGAAATGGGTGCCTATTACAGCAACGATAGGTATGTCAAAAACTTTTTTGGATTCGGAAACGAAACGGTCAATGGAGAGGACCAACTGGACATAGATTATTATAGGGGCCGCGTACGCCAATTTAATTCCTATGTTGGATTGGCCTATTATAACCTAAGGCCCAGATTATTGTTCGAATCTTTTAAAGTAAAGGAAATGCCGGACCGTTTTTTTAATTCACAAAACTTGAATGAATCGGCCTTTGAAACACAAAATTACGTGGGTGCCGAAGTTTCCGGACACTACGATAGGGACAATGCCGGTGATTTCCCAACCAAGGCCATGTATGTTGGATTAAGCGCAGGGTACAAGGCCAATCTCAATATTAAGGACAATCGGTTTGGCTACGCTTCCATAAAAATGGGGTTCGACCATCAGTTGATTCCATCAGGGGATTTGGTGTTCTCCACAATAGCGGAATACAAGACGAACATTGGAGGCAACAACTATTTCTTTTATCATGCCCCTTCCATTGGTGGGAACAACGGCTTGCGGGGATTCCGGGACCAAAGGTTCGCAGGCCGATCCTATTTTTATCAAAACACCGATTTAAAACTTCGTTTAAAACAATATGTTACCGCATTTACACCCGTAACCCTAGGGATTTATGGCGGATTTGACTATGGCAGGGTTTGGGTAAAGAACGATACTTCCAATATTTGGCACACTTCTCAAGGAGGTGGACTTTGGATCAGTGGATTAAAATCGTTGGTTTTTAGAATAGGATATTTCAATTCCATAGAAAACAATATGCTTCAGGTAGGTTTTGATGTATCTTTTTAAAAAGTCGAGGGTTGTGGGCTATCCAAAACATGGAGATTGTGTTGGACATGCGCAAATAACACCAAACCAAGATTTATCAAAATTATAGGAAGAACAAAATATGGTTAAAGAAAGCTTACAAGTTGTAGTACGCAAAGTTGAAAAGTGCCTTTACCCCCTGTTGGAGAAATATCGTCATAAGGGAGCCTATGTCGCCACGGCTCTGGCCGCATTGATATTGGTGATATTGGCAATCAACATTTTTGTTGAATTGACCGAAACTCTTACCACAGAAATGTTGGGTACTTATGACCAAAGCATAACCCAATATGTATTATCCTTTCGTTCACCTCGGCTTACGAACTTTTTTCTGTTTATGACCAATGTGGGCGATCTTGAGGGATATTTGACCATTCTGGGAATAATGGTGCCATTGACAGCGATTGTTTTCAAGAAATGGAAGTATGTAGGTCAAATATGTTTGGTCTTGTTTTTGGCCTCTACGTCAAATTTAGTTTTAAAACGATTTATCAACAGGGCCCGGCCAGAATTGGAGCATATGGTATCGGTGGAAACGCTAAGCTACCCCAGCGGTCATGCGATGAGCGCAATGGCGTTTTATGGCTTTCTGATTTACTTGGTTTACACGTTCAGGTTAAACAAGTATCTTAAAAGCAGTCTTATCCTTTTACTGATTCTTTTGATTTTGAGCATTGGGATCAGCAGGATTTATTTGGGCGTTCATTTTCCATCGGATATCGCCGGTGGATTTATTGCCGGTGGCATATGGGTGTTCCTTTGCGTTTTATTGTTCAATCTGGTGGAGGTCTTCCGAAAAGATTCCGAGACCCGATGACCCATTCATAAAACCGTTACCAACACAGTCTTCATAGCCATACTTGAAAAGGCAATAGCGTTAAAATAAAAACTTATAGGAATCAGTCTCCGAATTCAATTTTGATAACTTTCCCAAGTTGAGTCCAGAAGTCGGGATGGTGATGTTGATCTGAAGTAAAAGCATCAAAACAATGATTTTACGATTACTTCTGATAGATTCATGTTCAACTGAAGCAACAGCCTTTCAAAAATTAAACAATTTCATTTTATGAAGAGAATTTGGAAAATCTTGTTATCCATCACGGTAGTGGTAGGGATTTTTATTGCCTTCGTGTATCTTTCAGTTTCAGAGACCGAAGCGACTTTCCGTACATGCAAAATCATATATCCGACCGAAATAGGAAACATCAATTTTCGTGAATTTGATTCGGTCACCGTATCGGCAAACACCATTTATCAGGCAAGCGGATTTAAGGAATTCATGCAAGGTGAACAATATAGGGATGCATGGACCCAGCCCGTTACGGTGCCCATAGCTTATTTGGATACTCTAAAAGGAGGTCTCAAAATTATTGAAGAGGGCGGAGGAAAGCAGACACATTCCCTAGAACTCGAAGACGGTACGGGAATACGCTACGCGTTGCGAAGTTTGAGCAAGGACCCTTCAAAACTGGTGCCGGATGTTGCAAAAAAGCTTGGATTGGAGAATATCGTAGTGGATGGGGTTTCCGCCCAACATCCTTATGCCGCCCTGGTAGTATCCAAGTTGTCGCAAGCCGCAAATGTATTGCACACGCATCCCAAACTTATTTTTGTGCCCAAACAAGAAACACTTGGCGAACTGAACGAAAAATACGGAAACCGGCTTTACTTTTTCGAATATGAGAGTGAAGGTGAAGTCGACTGGACAGGCATCAAAAATGTAAAAGAACTGATTGATACTGATGATTTGCAAGAACTCAGAATGGAAAAGGGTTCCGAAATTACAATAGATAAAAAAGAATTGATAAAGGCCAGATTGTTCGATATACTGATCGGTGATTGGGACCGCCATGCCAAGCAATGGGGTTGGGCAATGGTAAAAAAGGACAATGGGTTTTTGGCCATTCCGGTACCGACCGATAGGGATAATGCCTTTTTTAAGCAAGATGGGGTTCTCCCAACGTTAATTACCAATGACCTCACCCTGCCAAAGGTTCAAGAATTTGAAGAAAAAATTGATTTTTTGCCCGGACTGGTTCGACCTTTTGATGAATATTTTTTACGGACAGCGACTCTGGAGCAATTTAGGGAAGCCGCTAAATATTTAAAGCAAAAATTGACGGATGAGGTCATAATAGATGCATTCAATGCGTGGCCCAAAGAAGTAGACAGTTTGGATGGTCCGGAAATTCGGAACAAAATCATCGCTAGGAGAGATCACTTGGTCCAATATGCTGAAGAATTTTATAGAACATTGGAACAACGTCCCAAAGAGCCGATAATTTTGAGCGGCTCCGAGGATTTGGAGCTGGAAGGGAGTCTGAACAATTGTTTTGATTGTGATATTTGAGTACATTAACGTTCATCCAAAACCTTACTGTCAATAACTAGAAACTTAAAAATGACAAATATTAAAACCCAATCCATAAAAAAATATGTTACATCATATTTTTCGGAAAATTTGACCCCGGACCATTTATTCCATACCCTGGACTATACACAAAGGGTGGTAGACTATACGGAGGTGCTGATGGAGGAATCTTCCAGTCCGAATTTGAACAAGGATGCAACAATAGCTGCAGCTTGGTTTCTTAACCTTGGATTTATTGAGAATTACAATGATCATAAGCACTGTAGTTGTGAGTTGGCAAAAGCATATCTATCAAAGAATCCATTGCATATAAATGCATCGGAAGTTTCTGATATTATTAAAGCCGCTTGGGGCACCGATGAACCTTCCAGATCGGAAGTTGAGATTTTAAGGGATGCCAATACCGCTTTTTATGGATCCAAGGATTTTGATAAGCTTATGGAACTGGAAAGGATGGAACTTTCCAATTTTTCGCAAGATACCTATACAAGTGTGGAATGGCGCGAGGAATATCTGGAGAAACTTAGGATACACCATCGCTACTTTACGCAATATGCCATTGATGACCTAAAGGAGCAAAAGGAGAGCAACATCCTAAAGCTTGTGGGACGAATCAAGAAGTTGAACAAAACCAAAAAGAAAGAAAAGCTTAAGGTAAAGTTCAAGGATCAAAGCCCGGAAAGAGCGATTCAATCCCTTTACCGTACACAACTTAGAAACCATATTAAACTAAGTGATATAGCAGATACCAAGGCAAACATACTACTGTCGGTGAATGCGATCATTATTTCTTTGTTACTTGCCAATCTGATTCCTGCCTTGGGGCAGCCCAAAAATTCATATTTGATTTATCCCACAGTTATTTTTGTGATATTCAGTATAGCCTCCATGATTATGTCCGTCCTTGCGACCAGGCCCAATATCGACAACAAAAAAATGATGGATGGAGGTATATCCGAAAAGGAGATGAACTATCTCTTTTTTGGAAATTTCCATGCTATGCAACTTCCGGATTTTAAACAAAAAATCAGGGATATCATTCAATCAAAGGACACCATTTACGATTCACTGACCATGGATCTATATTATCTGGGAATGGTACTTAAGAAAAAGTATTATCTACTTCGTTGGACCTACACCATTTTTATCATAGGAATCATTCTTTCTGTTCTGGCGTTCGCTTTGGCTCTCAAATACTTTGGGATGGAAGATGAAATTATAAATGCTGTAACACCGGATGCACCTCAATAAGTAAGGCGACACTTAAAGTTGATCAAGGGAGAAGCAATGAAAAATTCGATTGGTTTTATGGAATTGAAAGGAATTAATGTGATGGAAGCCTTCATTGCTGTGTCTTTTAACTGTATTCAAGTTATTTGACTTAAAAAATGCATAAACCATTAAAAACCAGAAAACATCAATTTTCTGGCTTTTTATACCCAAATTAAATTTGAGGTAGAACTGTCCTGTGTTGCCCCATTTCCCTTGAACTCGCATTGGAGTCTAACCTCTAATCTAGCTATTAAATAAGCTTAGAGTCAATCTTAGGATTTGGATAATTATCCGATTGGTCTTCACTGGTCTTGTCCATACAGGCAAAATCCTTTTCCAACAATAGGGCAAGTTCTTTTCCGTTGCCCAGGGGCATCATGTTCTGATAGCCAACCCTTTCGGAGGAGGCCCAAGTATGACGTTCTGCATCGGGAACGAATAGGGTAATGGTATTATGGTCAAAATCAGCTTCCATAACGGAAATACCTTCCTTGGCTTTTAAGACGTACCTGAACACATTGGTTCCAAAGTGTGTTTTTTCCTCAAATATTCCTGTATCACAGAATGTTTCCACTTCGGTTTTTGTCAATCGGTATCGTATGGAATCACCTTTTATTCTAATCTTCATTTTCAATGCTTTTTAAATTCTTTTTCTCGCTTTCTTTTAAGGTGTAATTTATAGTGACCCGTGTACCTTCACCTGGTGTGGAACTAATGAACAGTCTTCCATTGATGTAACTGATGCGCTCCTTCATGAAAAACACCCCCATTCCTCCTTCACTGTTATTTTTCGGAGGAGTTTTTAATATAGCGGGATCAAATCCTTTTCCATCGTCATCGATAACAACGCTCAGCAGGTTGTCCGTAAAATTGATGGTCACCAAAATATAGTTGGCGTTGGCATATTTTATGGCATTGTTCACGGCTTCTTGTGTTACCCTATAAATATTGGTTTCCGCCAAGGAATCAAACCGAATATTTTCTTCTGCCTTGTTTTCGAACAATATGTTCCTCCCTGTTAATTTGCTCAATTCCGAGGTCATTTTTTGCAGGGCAGGGAATATCCCATGGTCGCTTAATTCGGGTGGGGTTAAATTGAATGTGGCCGTTCGCACCCCTTTGATCAAATCCGCTGTCAGGTTTTTGAGGTATTCGATTTTTTCTTTGGTTTTTTCCTTGTTGATAAGGTTGATGGATTCAATATTGAACCGTAAAGCCGTGAGCATCTGCCCGATTCCGTCATGGATATCCTTCGCGATACGTTTGCGTTCCTCTTCCTGACTTTCTACGATCAAACTGGCCTGAATCTGCTTTTGTCGCATCCGTTCCTCATAGTTCTGAACCCTGAGCTGTTCTACCTTTTTTTGATTCTGTATCCGCTCGGTAATGTCGGAGCACAGCAAAAGCACATTATGCTTATTGCTGGATTGGTGAATGGGAATAATGGAAATGTCCAACCATAGTTTTTTCCCTGTTTTTGTCCGTATCTCAATTTCTTCCGAACGGATGTGCCTTCGCGGTTTGGTCAAAATTTCCCGAAGGTATTGTTGCTGCCCGCTATCCTCGGTCAATATTTCTGAAAGTTGTGGATTTGGGGGTAAATTTTTCTTCTCCAGTAAAGTCAAGAATTTCTTGCTCATAAAGACCACCGAACCATCGGAACGGGTACTGGCAAAAAGCGCCGCGTTGTCAATCACAAAATTGAGCTCTCTCAACTCTTGCAAAGACTTTTCTTTCTCTTGAACCACTTTTTTGATTTCCCTTGCATCCTTTTCCGATTTTATCTGACTTTTGACCAAATCCCGTATGGTCTCTCGGATTTGAATGGAAAGTGGTCGGAATATAAAAAGTACCTCCAATAACAATATCCCTAGCGAAAAGGCCAAAAGCGCGTATTCCTTAAACTTTAAGTTTTCAAGTTGATCTTTGCTGATGCTGTCGTATTCGTTTACGATTTCATCCATTTTGGAGAGGAAATCACCTTCATTGGCCAGTAAGATTTCAACTTGAGAGTCGGATGGGGCAGGACCATCATTTGAAAGCAATGTTTCCACCGCATTGACCATGGCTTTATGATGAACGGACACCTCTTCGAACAAGGCTAAAATGGTCTTATTGTTTTCTTTGGGCAATCCGATACTGTCATTGCCATTTTGAAGTCCATCATGGGATACCTTCCATACCCATAAAGTGTGATTTAGTTTTGATAAAAGTTCTTCCCTTTCATTTTCGGTAAGCGCTGGATTTTGAAGAAGCAACGCTTCTTTTGTCAATTTTTGACTATAGGCGCGTTGTCTTCCTGCCACATTGATGACCCTTGAGTCGTATAATTGTCCGTCGAGATGCCTTTGAATCAAAACTTGGGCAACGATAATGGTCAACGCAATCGCGGCAAGGGCCAGTAGGTACCATTTTCGTATCCTTATAAATGTGGATACGTCCAGTGCCTGTTGTTGGTTGTTTCTGTCCATTGCCTTTTTGATATTCTTTTATGTGTTGGATAAAGCCTTTTTCACCAATGCCAGTCCGTCTTCTGATAATGATAATTTAAGAGCGGCTTTATGACCTTTTTCCGACATTTTTTTCCAAGTTTTTTGAAGGATGGAAATCATCTTGGCTTCATCGTGCTTGTGCAAAAATGGCTCATAATAATACTTTAAGAAGACCAGACAGATTACGTCTTCCAAAGTTTGGGTATCCTCGTCCTTTTTCAACTGCTTTTTGAGCAATAAAAATTTCACCCTATCTATTGTTTCTTTATCGTATCCTACCTGTTCTAAAATTGAACCTGCTTTTTCTGCATGGAACTTTTTTAGATCCTGTCGCCACCTAAGGTACCCCGTCCGATTCATTTCATAGGAGTCCCGTGGAATTTCCCAGCGGCAAATATGCTGACAACGTGCGGTTAATTTCAATGCTTCTGGAGCATCGGGATCAAATTCATCCAATATTTGGGTCATTCGTTTGGCATACAACAACTCTTTTGGTTGTTCCATGCCATTTTCCAGTTCTATATTGGGGTCTTTGGAATTGGCTTCGTCAAATAGTCGAAACGCTTCCTGTAGTTTATCATGACTGCCCATTCGCAATGATTTTTCTAAAGCTATTCAGAAAAACCAATATACACAAAGCCATCCTCAATTTTAAGAGGATAAATAGCGATGGCAGGAAGGTCTCCATTCAAATTTTCCCCCGATTCCAGAGAGAATGTTTTTTTGTGCATCGGACAGGCCACTTTGGCAATTCCGTCGGCATCTCCCAACATGCCCCTGCTCAATACCATTTCCATTTTATGCGGGCACAGGTTTTGGCATGCGTACCAAGTCTTTTTTCGCTTGTAGTGATAAACAGCGATTTGTTTGTTCTTGTATTTGATGCAGGCCCCACCATTTTCTGGAATATCGTCAACGCTGCAGGCTTTGAACCAAACGGAAACGGTTGTTGGGTCTACTGAGGTATATTCAGATAAAATTGATTCCATAATTACAGTTTTTAGTTGGTCCAGGGTTCTGGCATTTTTTGATCACGCATGGGAACAAACACCATGTTATCGTCTCGCTCTTCTGTATTGACAAAATGGGAGAAACGTTTTTTCATTTCTTCTGATTTCACAGCCTGTTTCCATTCACATTCATATTTATCAACCAAGGACTGCATGTCCAGTTCCAGTTCTTCCCCTAGGTTCAGACTATCTTCCACAACAATTCGTTTCAGCTGCTCTATGCCTCCTTCCAGTTTATCCAGCCATGCTGCTGTGCGCATAAGCGGTGCGGCCGTACGGATGTAGTACATTAAAAAGCGATCTAAATATTTGATTACGGTTTCGTTGTCAATTTGTTCCGCCAAAAGCAAAGCGTGTTTTGGAGTGGCACCACCGTTTCCGCAGACATAAAGATTCCAACCGCCCTCTACGGCAATTACCCCAAAATCTTTTCCACGGGCTTCCGCGCACTCACGAATACAACCAGAAACGCCACCTTTGAGTTTGTGAGGTGATCGTAGGCCTTTATAACGGTCTTCCAGCTCAATCGCAAAACTCACACTTTCGTCCATTCCATAGCGGCACCATGTGGAACCTACGCAACTTTTTACGGTTCGTAGTGATTTTCCATAAGCATGCCCACTTTCAAAACCGGCATCTATCAGTTTTTTCCAGATTGCAGGAAGATCATTGAGTTCTGCACCAAATAGGTCGATACGCTGTCCGCCAGTAATTTTGGTGTACAAATTGTACTCTTTGGCCACTTCACCGATTACAATCAATTTTTCAGGAGTTATTTCTCCTCCAGGGATTCTAGGAACAACCGAATAGGAACCATTACGTTGGATATTTGCCAAGAATCGGTCATTTGAATCTTGGATTACATCTTCCTTGTTGGCCGTATCATTATAAATGGTGGCAAAAATGGAGGCCAAAGCAGGCTTGCACACCTCACAACCATCACCTTTGCCGCATTTGTCCAAAGCCTCATCAAAGGATTGAATGTTTTTCACTTTTACAATGCCGTATAATTCCTGACGTGTGTATTCAAAATGCTCGCAGATGACATCTTTTACCTCTTTCCCCATGGACTTTAAAGTCTCATTGACCAAATCCACGACCATGGGTTTGCAACCTCCGCATCCTGTTGTGGCCTTCGTCAATCCAATAACGTCTTTTAAGGAATTACAGGCCCCCTCTCTTATCGAACTACAGATTTTTCCTTTGGAAACACTTTCACAAGAGCAGATTTGAGCAGTATTCGGTAGGTCCATGGCACTGCCAAAAGCAGAACCACCATCGGCACGGGCGCCCACGATCAATTCTTCGGCATTCTCTGGTAGACTCATGTTGTTGAGGTACATCTGGTGCAAGATGCTATAATCATTGGCATCTCCTACAAGAATTCCGCCCAACAAGGTTTTGCCATCATGGCTCACATTGATTCGTTTGTATAAATGTTTGGTCTTGTTTTCATAAATAATGGACAATCCTTTTTCGGCAGGCATGTAAGGCGTGCCAAAACTGGCCACATCAACTCCCATTAGTTTCAATTTGGTCGACATATCAATGTCATTTGGCATCAATACTTCTGGATTTCCTAAAATTTGATGAGCAGCTACATTGGCCATTTCATATCCTGGTGCCACAAGTCCGTAAATCATATGGTTATAAAGTGCAACTTCCCCAATGGCATAGATATCGGGGATGGAAGTTTCCATTTTATTATTGACCATAATGCCTCCACGAGTGCCCATGTCCAATCCGCAGGTTTTTCCAAGCTCGTCTCTTGGGCGAATTCCAGCAGAGATAATCAACATATCCACATCCAATTGATCATCTTCGCCAAAATCCATTCCTTCAATGACACTTTCCCCGATAATTTGGTTCGTGGCCTTGCCCAAATGAATATGGATGCCCATTGATTCCAATTTTAGTTGGAGCACATTGCTGCTGCGCGTATCCAGTTGTCTGGGCATCAGTTTAGGGGCAAATTCCACAACGTGGGGCTCTAATCCCATATCCAAAACAGCTTTGCCTGCTTCCAGACCCAATAAACCCCCGCCCAGTATTGCAGCACGTCCATTGGGCATAATAGCCTTTATTTGGGCGGCATAGGACAACATATCCTCAAGATCTTCAATGGTACGGTACACAAACACTCCTTCCTTTTCAACGCCTTTTATTGGGGGAACAAAGGGAACGGAGCCAGTAGCAAGCACCAAATAGTCGTAGGAATAGGTTTTCCCCGAAATGGTACGAACTTGTTGGGTTTCGTTGAGAATGTCCGTGACCCTTTCATTGGTGATAAGATCTATATTGTTGTCGCTATACCAAGAAGCGGGGGCTAGTTCCAATGCTTTAGCGTCTTGATTTCCGAAATATTCACTTAAGTGAACCCTGTCATAAGCGGGTCTTGGTTCTTCGCCAAAGACCACAACTTTGAATGCGTCGCTAGATGAATGTGCCCTGAACTTTTCACAGAACTTATAGCCAACCATTCCATTTCCTACTACAATTACTGTTTTCATATGCCAAAGATTTGAAATACGATTCAAAACTAAGTATAATTACTTAAATAAATACTGATTTTTCAAAAATAATTACGTATTCTTGCTGTCAAATTGATAAAATGTACTTGCATTAATCCTGATAATAAGGAATAACTATGAAAGCGAGAGTAAGTTTGGTAGGTGCTGGACCTGGTAGTTCAGACCTAATAACAGTAAGGGGTTTACGAGTTTTGAAGACGGCAAATATGGTTTTGTACGATGCATTGGTCGATGAAGCATTGCTATGTGAAATTCCACATCATATTCCTAAAATATACGTAGGTAAAAGATGTGCTAAGCATAGCTATACGCAAGATGAAATCAATACCCTAATAGTAGAAAGTGCATTTACCTATGGGCATGTTGTTCGATTAAAAGGAGGGGATCCGTTTGTATTCGGCAGGGCTTCTGAGGAGATTGATTATGTGCAATCCTTCGGATTACCAGTTGAGGTGGTTCCTGGGATTACCAGTGCGATTGCTGTTCCGGCAAGTCAAGGTATTCCCGTAACCAAAAGAGGGGTCAGTAGTAGTTTTTGGGTGCTCACGGCCACTACAAAAGAGCATGGGTTTTCTAAAGATTTTGAGTTGGCAGCACAGTCATCCGCAACCTTGGTCATATTGATGGGTGTGCGTAAACTAAAGGAAATAGCAGATTCCGCCATGAAATATAGAGAGGGTAGCACGCCCTTTGCTGTAATTCAAAATGGCACTTTGACCTCAGAAAGTTGTCTAGTGGGAACCTTGTCGGATGCAATACATATATATAAGGAATTGGATTGCTCTAAGCCAGGAATTATAGTTATAGGTGAAGTGGTTGCCGATCACAGCTTCTTTTACCAGGATGAAATCCAACGAGTACTGCAGTCAACTTTTTAAAAACGACTCTCGATCGAGGATTTCGAAATCATAGATTATAAATTTTTAGCATTCTTCAATTTGTACCTTTTCAAAAATCCAATTTCATAAATCTCATTAAAAATCAGTATAAATACGTAAATATACTTAGTTAATTAAAAAATGATACGTAGTTTTACCTTATAGTTTATGATAACCATTTTAAAAGTACCGCTTTATGAAAACAAACATTTCAAAATTTACTAGCCTTCTATTGATGGTAGCCTTGTTTGCCTGTGGAGGAAAGAAAGAAAAAAAGGAGGGGGATATTGCCCAGGTGATAGATACAGCTCCAACATTGGAAATTGAAAAACCACAATTGACTTTTGGTTTTATAAAATTGACGGATATGGCTCCTTTGGCCATAGCTAAGGAAAAAGGATTTTTTGAAGATGAGGGACTTTTTGTTTCAGTGGAGGCACAGTCCAACTGGAAGAATGTATTGGACCGGGTAATAGACGGACAATTGGATGGTTCCCATATGTTGGCAGGTCAACCGATAGCCGCGGGAGCAGGATTTGGTCGTCAGGCAGAATTGGTAACTCCTTTTTCCATGGATTTAAACGGAAATGGGATAACGGTTTCCAATGATGTTTGGTCAAAAATGAAACCAAATGTCCCGACTGGGGATGATGGAAAACCAGTACATCCCATTAAAGCGGATGCATTAAAACCTGTTATCACGGAATATAAAAATAGCGGAAAGCCCTTTAAAATGGGAATGGTATTTCCTGTATCAACCCATAACTATGAGATTCGGTATTGGTTGGCTGCCGCGGGTATCCATCCAGGATTGTATACGGCCGATAATGTTCAGGGCCAGATTGATGCGGAAGTGTTGCTTTCTGTGACACCTCCACCGCAAATGCCCGCAACTCTGGAAGCAGGAACCATTTATGGGTATTGTGTAGGCGAACCATGGAACCAGCAAGCGGTTTTTAAAGGTATTGGTGTTCCCGTGACTACCAATTATGATATCTGGAAGAACAATCCCGAGAAAGTTTTTGTAATGACCAAAAAGTTCGTGGAAGAAAATCCGAACACTGCCATTGCAGTGACCAAAGCATTGATCAGAGCGGGAAAATGGTTGGATGAACCTGGAAATAGGGCAGAAGCGGTTAAAATTTTGTCGCTGCCACAATATGTTGGTGCAGATGAAGTGGTGTTGGCGAATTCCATGACAGGAACCTTTGAATTTGAAAAAGGGGATAAACGCGCCATGCCAGACTTTAATGTATTCTTTAAATACAATGCAACCTACCCTTTCTATTCTGATGGCATTTGGTTCTTGACCCAAATGAGAAGGTGGGGACAGATTCCTGATCCAAAACCAGCAGCATGGTACGAGGAGACCATCAAGGATATTTACCGTCCCGATATCTGGAAAAAAGCTGCAGAAGCCTTGGTTACAGAAGGCCATCTTTCATCAGGTGATATTCCTTCAACGGATGGATACAAGCCAGCAACAACCGATTTTATCGATGGCAAGACCTATGATGCAAAAGACCCCATTGGGTACATCAACAGTTTTAAAATTGGAAACAAAGAGGATGATTCATCCCTATAAATCAAAAAAACCATGAAGCATAGCGTTACAGTAGTTCAGGATGAAAAAGAGAATTTTGGCACCGTGGTAAAGGGTTTTGTAATCAAATTGATGCCTGCCATGCCCAAATGGAATGGAAAGAATTTGGTGAGGAAAGTATTGATACCATTGGCTTCGATTGTATTGTTCGTTGGTTTGTGGCACGTTGGCGCAAAGGCACTTTACAATATTGAGGCGGATTATAAAATTCAAAAAGCACTCACGGATCAAGGTCAAGAGGCTGCCGACCAAATGGTTGAATGTATCGCTTCAGGGGCGATAAGTTGTCAGCCAAATACCCTACCATCACCCGCTCAGGTATGGACTTCGTTCAATACGCTGATCGCAGACCATAAGGCCATTAGTGCGGACAAGGCTGAATTTAAAGCTAAAACTGCTGCCTTGAATGCCACACGTGAAGCCGAGGGGAAAGCACCCATAACCTATACCGGAAGACCATCTTTCGTTGACCAAATATTTACCAGTTTAAAAACGGTTTTTGCTGGATTTCTTTTGGCTCTGATCATCGCCGTTCCCGTGGGAGTTATTATTGGGTTGAGTACCACCTTGCGTAGCTCTTTCAATTGGTTGATTCAGATTTTTAAGCCAGTTTCACCAGTGGTTTGGCTGCTGTTGGTCTTTATGATCGTAAAAACGATGACCAAGAATTCAGATTCCGATAGCGCTTTTATTATCTCTTTTATCAGTGTGGGATTATGCTCCATGTGGGCCACCTTGGTCAATACCGCTATGGGTGTTGCCACAGTGGACAAGGACTACATCAACGTAGCGAAGGTGCTCAAATTGGGGCCAATCCAAAAAGTGTTCAAAGTGATTTTGCCATCATCATTGCCATTAATTTTTACGGGATTGCGCATTACGCTTTCCGTGGCGTGGATGGTATTAATTGCCATTGAGCTATTGGCACAAAGCCCAGGATTGGGGTCTTTCGTTTGGGAAGAATTTCAGAATGGCGCCATCGACTCCAATTCAAAGATCATTGTGGCCATGTTCGTCATTGGTATCATTGGATTCTTGTTGGACCGAATCATGTTGACTGTCCAAAGTATGGTATCCTTTAATAAAAACGCAACCGCTTAAATAAATAGCTATGGCATATCTGGAACTTAAAAATGTAAGTATGACCTATGGTCGTGGTACCAACGCCACCGAGGTGTTGTCCAACATCAACTTGTCCATTGAGGAAGGAGAGTTTGTGGCGATCGTAGGTTTTACGGGAAGTGGGAAGACCACTTTGGTGAACTTGATCAACGGGCTTTTAAAGCCGACCAGTGGCGAAGTGCTTTTTAAAGGCGAGCCTGTTGTGGACACCAGCCATGAAAGAGGTGTGATATTTCAGAATTATTCCTTGTTGCCATGGTTGACCGTGGGACAAAATGTACAAATGGCTGTGAAAGAAGCATTTCCAAAAGCCAACAAAAAGGAAATAAATGCAAGGGTCGAAGAATATGTCGCTATGGTGAACCTTTCTCCAGCCATCAATAAAAGACCAAAGGAGCTTTCTGGGGGAATGCGTCAACGGGTTTCAGTTGCCAGAGCTTTGGCGATGAATCCTGAAATGATCATCATGGATGAGCCATTGGGTGCATTGGATGCTTTGACCCGTGGTAATCTGCAAGATGAAATCCTAAAGATTTGGAGCAAGGACAAACGTACCGCTTTGTTGATCACGAACGATGTAGATGAAGGCATCTACATGGCCGACCGCATTATCCCACTCAAGCCAGGGCCAAATGCGACCTTGGGCCCCGAATTTACCATCGGTCTTGATAGACCTAGGGATAAGACCGAGCTCAACGATAACGTGGAGTATAAAAAGACCAGAAATGCCATCATAGAATATTTGATGGGCATTGGGGAAGAACGAAAATCAGCTTCCAAGAAAGTGTATGAATTACCAGAATTGACACCTAAAAACTTTGTGGCCTAACCTTTAAAAATGAAGCAAATGGTAGTAGATATAAAAAAAGAGTCCCAAGGGCACGAGAATGGGATTACCTATCCATCGGATAGCGTAATGTTGGATTTGAACAACTTGAAAAAAGTGTATCCAACCCCCAAAGGTGACTATGTGGTACTGGAACATTTGAACCTTCAAATTTTAAAGGAAGAATTCGTGACCATCATCGGTCATTCAGGATGTGGAAAAACCACTATGCTTTCCATGATTGCAGGATTAAATCCTATTTCTGGAGGAAGGATTTCCGTATTGGGAAATTCCATCAAAGGACCAGGACCAGACCGTGGATTGATTTTTCAAGCACCCAGTTTAATGCCTTGGATGACGGCTTTGCAAAATGTTATGTTGGGAGTGAATCAAGTATTTCCTCACGCCAGTAAGTCACAACGAAAGGACATTGCCATGTATTATTTGGACAAAGTCGGCTTGGAGGGCGCATTCCATAAAAAAGCCAATGAACTATCCCAAGGTATGCAGCAACGGGTCGGGATTGCCCGAGCTTTTGCCATAAAACCCAAAGTATTGTTGTTGGACGAACCTTTTGGAATGTTGGATTCCCTTACACGAGGAGAACTTCAGGATATATTGATTGAAATCTGGAACAAGGAAAAAATCACAGCGGTAATGATTACCCATGATGTGGACGAAGCTATTTTTTTAGCAGACCGTGTTGTGATGATGACGAGCGGGCCTCGAGCCAAAATAGGAGATGTACTTTCCATTGATTTTGAACGGCCCCGAACGCGAAAATCGGTATTGGAACACGAAGATTACTACACATACAGAAAACACCTTATTGACTTTTTGGAGCATTGATGTCTCCCAACTGACTGAATAACCTTTAACAAATCTCAAAAATGAAAAAGCTAATATTAACCGTTGGCATGCTATTGCTATGCCTTTTTGGAGCGGAAGCCCAATTTACTTTGGATGGTCAATTCAGACCAAGAACAGAATATAGAAATGGATTCGGAAGTCTTATTCCCGATGCTGCAGACCCTGGGTTTGCAATTACGACAAGGGCGCGTTTGAATGCGGCATATCAAACTGAAAAATACAAGTTCTATTTAAGCATCCAAGATGTGCTGGTTTGGGGGGAGAACCGCCAGATCTTACCAGATGACCAAAACGATTCGTTTGCCGTTTTTGAAGCCTGGGCAGTATTAAATTTGGGTTCAGGTTGGTCCACTAAATTGGGTAGACAAATACTTTCCTATGATGATGAGCGAATTCTTGGTGGCCTGGATTGGGCGCAACAAGGCAGAAATCACGATGCGGCACTGATCAAATATGCAAAAGATAACTTTATCTTGGATTTTGCTTTTGCCTACAATCAAGATTTTGATGACCCTACGGGATATCAATCTGTGGGGAATGCCTATAACACTACGGGTTTTTTTAGCTACAAAACCATGCAAATGCTTTATCTGAAGCAGAAATGGGAAAGTTTTGGCGCTAGTTTGGTATTGATGAACAATGGATTTCAAAACTTTGATGATCAAGACAATGCCGATGGGTTGAGCAGTCTACAAACTTTTGGAACCTATCTTACTTTCAATAAAGGCAATTTCGGACTTGCGGCAAATGCATTTCTTCAAACTGGTGAGCGCCAAGGCGAGTTGGATGTAAAAGGCGCTTATTTGCTGGGATTGGATGCTACCTACAAAGCGTCGAGCGCCATTGGGTTGGGTGCTGGAATTGAAATTATTAGTGGAAACGATGGACAAACAGCGGGAGAGACGGGAGCATTTTTCCCACTGTATGGAACCAACCACAAGTTCAATGGTTTTATGGATTATTTCTATGTGGGCAACCACGCCAATTCCATTGGATTGTTCGATATCCATGCCAGTGCCAATTTCAAATTGGGAGAAAAATCCAGCCTTTTGGCCAAGGTGTTGAATTTTAAGGGCGAACAAGACCTGCCAAGTGGTGAAAATGCATTGGGAACCGAGGTTGATTTGGTTTTCACTCAAGGATTCAATGGGTATTCCCTTAAAATTGGGTATTCACATATGTTTGCGGCCGATGGAATGTATGAACTCAAAGGAGTTGCCGAGGATACTGCTGCTGGCAACCAAAACTGGGCATGGGCCATGCTTATTATAAAACCAAAATTGTTCAGTACGGTCAAGGTCGATTAAAAATACAGAGTTAGTTAGTGTTTAAGGGCCGTTCCATTTTAGATGGGGCGGCCCTTTTTTTAAACTCACGGAATTCAATAATTCGACTATTTTTGTGATATGGAAGATTCGCAATTAAAAGATGCCATTACCATAGTTTTAGCGGATGATCATTCCCTGGTAAGGGATGGTATTCGGGCATTGTTGGAAGAAGAACCAGACCTCGATGTGATCGGTGAAGTGGCCAATGGCCTGGATGCCATTGATATGGTAGGGGATAAATCTCCCGATATTTTGATTATAGATATCCGTATGCCAGAGTTGGGGGGGATTGAAACGGTGGAACGATTAAATGCGAAAGGTGGTTTAAGCACCAAATGCATTATTCTTTCCATGCACGATTCTGAAGAGTACATTCTTAAATCGGTACAGGCAGGGGCCAGCGGTTATTTATTGAAAGATACTGGAAAGGCAGAGTTTGTAAAGGCCATTCATGTAGTGCACGAGGGCGGTAAATATTTTAGCGGTGATATTTCCAATGTTTTGGTAAACAATCTGTTCAAATCCACTCAAAGTTCCCAAGGCACCGTTGAATCAAAAGCCAAAGAAAACCCGTTCGACCTCACCAACCGGGAATTGCAAGTGTTGGAACTGGTTTTGGCAGGCTATACCAGCAAAGAAATCTCCGAAAAGCTCAATAACAGTAAGCGTACCATCGATACCCATCGTTTTAACTTGATGAAGAAGATGGAGGTCAAAAACCTTATTGATCTATCCAAAAAAGCACAGAAATTCAATTTGGTCTAAACATATCTTCAGCCCAGGCCGATTATTATTGTCAATACTTCATTTTTTAGCCTCACTTTTGCCAAATTAACACTACGTATTTATACGTATTTTTCTATTTTTAACTATAGGAAATTCAGGAATATAAAACTCCTTACATGCAAAAGAAGGATACATTCGATACTATCTGTTCCTATTGTGGAGTGGGTTGCGGCATTACCGTTAAAAAAGACGCTAAAGGCATACTTTCGGTAAGTGGCAACGAGGATTATCCAGTGAACAAGGGTATGCTTTGCACCAAAGGGAAAACCTTGAACTATGTGGCCCAGGACACTTCCGATAGAATCCTTTATCCCGAAATGCGATGGAGCCGAAACCATCCCAGACAACGCGTTACCTGGGATATGGCCTTTAAACGAGCGACTGCCGTTTTTAAGAGTATTATGGATAGGCACGGCCCCAATAGCGTTGGATTTTATGTTTCTGGACAATGTCTTACCGAGGAGTATTATTTGGCCAATAAGTTGACCAAGGGTTTTTTGGGGACCAATAATATTGACACCAACTCCCGTTTATGCATGAGTTCTGCTGTTGTAGGATATAAGAAAACGGTTGGCAGCGACGCGGTCCCCATTTCTTATGAGGATATCGAATTAGCAGATTGTTTTCTGATTGCGGGGGCAAACCCGGCATGGTGCCACCCTATTTTGTTTAGAAGGATAGAGAAGCACAAGGAAGAAAATCCAAATGTGAAAATCATAGTGGTGGACCCTCGAAAAACACAAACCTGTGCCTTGGCAGATTTACACCTACCAATTTTACCAGGAACCGACGTTATTCTTTTTAATGCCATGGCCAGATGGCTTATTGAAAAGAAGAAAATAGATACATCCTTCATACAAAAACACACTTCCAATTTTGAAGCTGTGAAGCAAACCGCTTTTGAACTTACCATTCGTCAAGCAGCTGAAAAATGTGGAATTTCTCCCGATGACATTCGTATGGCTGCAAAAATGATTTCCAATGCGAAGGGGTTTATTAGTATGTGGACCATGGGGCTCAATCAGAGTGTAATCGGTGTGGACAAAAATACGTCACTTATAAACCTTTCGTTGCTTACAGGTCAAATTGGAAAACCTGGGTCAGGACCTTTTTCGTTAACTGGACAGCCCAATGCCATGGGAGGCAGGGAAGTAGGGGGTATGGCGAGTTTGTTGGCGGCTCACCGCGATTTGGGCAATCCCAAACATCGAAAAGAAGTACAGGAATTCTGGGGAAGTAAGGAAATTCATGGAGAACCTGGGTACACGGCCACCGAAATGTTCGATGCGCTGGAATCGGGCAAAATGAAAGCTGTTTGGATCGTATGTACCAACCCCGTAGTGAGCATGCCCAATGCCAAAAAAATTGAGAAGGCACTCGAAAAGGCAAGCTTTGTCATTGTCCAGGATATTTCCCATAATTCCGAGACCACCAAATATGCGGATTTGCTCCTGCCCGCTGCGGGTTGGTTGGAGAAAGAGGGCACCATGACCAATTCCGAACGAAGAATAAGTTATTTGCCCAAAGTTATCGATCCGCCAGGAGAGACACTGCCCGATGTTGAAATTTTATGGCGTTTTGCCCAAGAAATGGGCTTTCATGGATTTGACTATTCAAATGCTTCCGAGGTATACGATGAATATTGCTTGATGACCAAGGGAACAGATATGGATATTTCAGGACTTTCCTATGACAGATTAAAGAACGAGGGCAGCTTTCAATGGCCAGTGCCAACACCTGACCATAAAGGAACTCCCAGGTTGTTTCAAGACCAAAACTATTTTACAGCTGATGGAAAGGCGCATTTCAATGCACCAAGAAATTTATATAACAAATCGGAGACGACAAGTCCTGAGTTCCCCTTGATTTTAAATACGGGACGGGTACGCGATCAATGGCATACTCGAACGAAAACGGGTAAAGTAAAGCGACTTTTGACTCATATCCCGACACCTTTCCTTGAGATGAACCAAATTGATGCCTATGTCAGGGGCTTTAAGGAGGGGGATGTTGTTACCGTAAGGAGTAGAAGGGGAAGTGTAAGGGTCAAGCTAAAAATCAATTATGATATTAGGGAAGGAGTGGTGTTTTTGCCCATGCACTGGGGTAAAATACTCAACAACGATTTTAGTAGGGCCAATAATTTGACCAGTACTTTGGTTGACCCGGTTTCCAAGGAGCCCGATTTTAAATACTGTGCCGTTCAGGTGGAAAAATATAGAAAGCCATTTCAGAAAATTGTGGTGGTAGGGGCAGGAGCAGCGGCATATCGATTTGTGCAATCCTACCGTGAAAAAAACAGGACGGATGAAATCAAGGTATTTTCCAAGGAAGAATATCCATTTTATAATCGGGTTTTGTTGCCAGAGTACGTAAACGATGATCTGGAATGGGGGGCCCTTCAAAAATTAAAGAAGGGTGAATTGGAAAAATTGAAGTTGGACGTTCACCCAAACAATGGAATCCAAAATATAAATAGGAAAACAAAGCAAGTTACGGACGATCTGGGAGCCACATACGATTATGATATTTTGATTCTGGCTACTGGTAGCCGTGCCTTTGTGCCCAACGATGTTCGGATAGATCTCCCAGGTAGATTTACCATGCGGGAACGTGGGGATGCCGACCGACTAAAAACTTATTTGGCACTCACCAATCTACCTACAAATGAGCAACACGTAGTGATTATTGGAGGGGGATTATTGGGATTGGAATTGGCAGCAGCCCTAAAAAAAATAGACGTCAATATCAGTATCATTCAACGGTCGCCCCGACTCATGGAACGTCAACTAGATCCGATTGCCAGTAGATTGTTGGCCGAAGATGTTATGGAAAGAGGGATTCAACTATTCTTTGATAATGAAGTAAGTACGGTTTTTGAAGATTCCGAGTCACCAAATAAATTATTGGTCAACCTAAAAACAGGCAGTACACTGAATTGCAATGCCATTGTATATGCCATTGGAACACGGCCCAATATAAATTTGGCAGTTGAAGCTGGACTCAAAACCAAACGCGGCGTAGTAGTGGACCCTTATTTAAAGACCAATGACGAATCCATTTTTGCCTTGGGAGAAATTGCTGAATTTGAAAATTCACTTTTTGGGATCACATCCGCGGCGGAACAACAAGCGGATATTGCGGCCAATTATATTTTGGGAGATTTGGGAAGCTTCTACTCAGGCTCCGTACTCATGAATATTCTAAAGTTCGAAAACCTTGACCTATGTAGTATTGGAATGGTGAATGCACCCAAGAATGATGCTTCGTACGAGGAAATCATTTTGATGGATGTAAGCCAAAGGTTCTATAAGAAATGCATTGTTAAGGATGATACATTGAAAGGAGCCATCCTTATGGGGGATAAAAACGAATTTGCCGAATTTAAGCGGTTGATCGAAGAGGGTGTTGAACTCTCTGAAAAAAGGAATGAGTTATTACGGGGAGCTTCAAACAGAGAACCCTTGAAAGGGCAAATGGTCTGTACTTGCAGTCAAGTGGGGGACGGAAACCTCAAAGAAGCCATTGCCGCAGGATGCACAGATTTTAAAAATCTATGTGCCCAAACCGGGGCGGGCCTTGGCTGTGGCAGCTGTAAACCCGAGGTCAAGGGTATTCTCGATGCGCAATTAAAAGCCACAACTGTTTAAATGGGAACTATGAACGATGATTTACACAGAATATTGGTGAGGGGAGGGGTAACTTCACCAGGAGAACTTATGGAGAGTATAGGCCTTTTGGAGACTGCTGGAGTATCCGAAGTGTTTTTTGGGTCCAGGCAAGATATCCTTTGTCCATCCACCAACACTGATCAAGAAGAATTCGAGAAAATATTGGGCAATTCAGCGGACATTGTTTCTGATAGGTCCATCCAAAACATTGTATGCTCCTATGTATGTGCCGACATTTTTGATTCGACACATTGGCTCAAGGGCTCCACATATCTGTACTTGTTGGAACAGTTTGATTTTTTGCCCAAGTTAAAAATCAATATAACGGACCCCAAGCAACGTTTGGTTCCCATTTTTGGGGGAAACCTAAATTTTATTGCTTCTGAACATGAGGATTATTGGTATATGAACGTAATCCTCCCCCATTGGAAAACCAGTGCTTATTATCCGGTTCTGGTGTACAGTTGGGACATTGCGGACATAAGTAGGGAGATGGAAAAAATACATCATAAAATTAAAGATGTAGACCAGTTATTTGCCGCCTTGAACGGTACATTGGGAGCCACCAACAACAAGACTATGGACAAGGAACTTGTTGTCCCATATCAAACCTTTCCTTATTATGAGGGAATAAATCGAATGGGCCTTGACCAGTTTTGGTTGGGCCTTTATTGGCGAAACAATAGGTACAACCTCAAATTCTTGAAGGAATTCTGTAGCTTTTGTTTGGACAAGAGTATCGGTAAAATATGCATTACTCCTTGGAAATCCTTTATTGTAAAGGGAATTCCGAAGAAGAGTAGAACGGCATTGGAACTTTTTCTGGGTGAAAGGGGTATCAATGTCCGTCATTCGCAATTGGAGATGAACTGGCATTTGCCAGTGGATGATAGTGACGCGCTTGATTTGAAAAGATATTTGGCACAGCGTTTCGATCAAAAGGACATTAGTACATATGGACTTACCTTCGGAATAAGTAATGAGGTGGGCAAACAAACACATATGTCTTCCATAGTCATTGAGAAGAACCCGTTATCTAAAACTGTTGAGCAATTCAATCCAAATCCAAGACCGACCTATAATATCAGGTATTTTAAAAATTTTGATCCCAATACGAGACAAATTCAAACATTTGCACAAGAGGTTGATCAAAAGGAGTTACCGGATTTGTTGATTGAGTTGAGTAAGAAGTATTTTCAAGAACTGGGAAAGGAAAAGGAAGTAGAAACTACGAACATCAGAAAGAGTGAGATAATAAAAAATCAGGTGCATCAATGTCAAAATTGTTTTACGATATATGATGATGTCATTGGCGACCCAAAATCAAATATTGACCCAAAAACAAGATTTGAAGACCTGCCAGAATCTTATGAGTGTAACGTTTGTGGTGCTGGAAAGGATACTTTTGCTCAAACTGAAATTGTTTTAGATCAGTTTTAAATTGCTCTATAATGTTGGAATTATATATAAGTTGCTGAATTGGATTCAACTGTTTGGGAAAAAAGGGAGCAACATTCACTACTGGCGGGAAGCTTAAACCTATCTTGTTTATTGATTTTCTGATGAAAAATTTTTTGGGCGGCTCAGTTAAAAGGAAAGAACCCAAACACTATCTATGACGCTCAATGTCAATTGAATTGGGATACAATTGATGCAATGCCCCCATGAGTACGAATAAAATAATGGAATCCTCGGTCTCAAAGGTCTCTCTTATTTTAGTGTAGGCAATTCTAATCTGGGCTTCCACTGTACGAACTGAAATACCTAAGTGGTCAGCGACTTCTTGCTGGGTCAACCCTTCGATTTTTGTCATGATAAGGATGTCGCGGCAACGCTTTGGCAATGTCTCAATGACCTTTTTCAATTTACAGACCTGCTGTTGTGTATGCTCATAGTCTACAGGTTCGTCCTGGATGGCGTCAAAACTGAGTTCAGCATATAGATTGGCCCTGCTCATGGTACTTCTATACTCATCGATAAAGAGGTTTTTGGCCATGGTGAACAACAAGGGCTTAAAATTGGTGGGCTCAAATGTTTTTCTTCTCTTCCAAAGGGAAACAAAGCTCATTTGTACAATGTCCTTGGCCTGTTCATGGTCTTTGGTCATACTCGCCACATAGCCAAAAAGGGGACGGTTGTATTTTTCAAAAAATGCTTTGAACGCTGCTTCATCCCCTTCAATTATACCCTGACTTAATTTTTTTTCGCAATTATATTCATTCATACTGGGAATGGGGTTGTGGGTGAGAAACAAATAGACTCGGGTTAAATGTAAAAAAAAAATTAAGTAATCTTTAAGTATGTTATCTATTGTATCCGTTTAACCTATGCACAATAAAAATAAAATGACTGAAAAAGAAGAACGATTGATACATAAATTCCTCGACAAAACATTGAGCGAGGAAGATTGGAAAACATTGTTGGACTGGTTGGAAAATCCGGAAAACAAAAAGGTGTTCAACACCTACGTTAAAGCGGAATTTCTCTTGCACATGTCCTTTGAGGAACAAGATCGAAATTTAACCTTTGATACATTGTTGGAATTAATGGATGAAAACCCGCATCAGGGAACACCAAAACTTTGGTCAAACCAAAAATGGTGGGCAGTGGCCGCATCGATTGTCATTTTGATTGGACTGGCGCTGGGTACATACTATTGGGTTGGTCCATCGGACAATGGGGCTCCAGAATTGGTGAAGAAGATCACTATTGAACAAGGTACCGATGGTGCTACGCTGACTTTGGAGGATGGAACCGAGGTGGAATTAAAAAAAGGTAGTTCCTATAAAAACTCCTATGCGACGAGTAATGGTGAAGAGGTGGTCTATGCAGATGATGAAAGTAAGTTTGACGAATTGTACAATACCATAACTGTGGCACGTGGGAAACAATTTGCCATGACCCTCTCCGATGGTACGAAGGTTTGGTTGAACTCGGACTCCAAGTTGAAGTACCCTGTCAGTTTCCATCCAGGTGACACCCGCGTAGTGGAATTGATTTATGGGGAAGCCTACTTTGATGTTTCCCCTGCAACGGAAAACCAAGGAAGTGCCTTTGAAGTGCAGCAAGAACACCAAAAAGTTACTGTTTTGGGCACCGAATTCAATATAAAGGCCTATGCGAACGAAACACTCCTCCTCACCACTCTGGTGGAAGGAAAGGTTGCGGTCACTTATCAGGATACCGAAACCATGCTTGAGCCAAGTGATCAATCCGTAGTAGATATGGAACTTGGAAAGATTGAAACCCGACAGGTCGATGTGCTGGCTGAGACCTCATGGCGCCGAGGGCTCTTTATGTTCAAGAATAAAAACCTGGGAGAAATTGCCATTACGCTGTCACGTTGGTACGACATCGATATTGAAATCAAGAATAGGACTATGGAAGAGATCGAGTTCAAAGGTACCCTGAGCAAGAACCAGCCTTTGGAAGAAATATTGGAAATGATCAAGAACACTAAATACATCAACAATTATGACATAGAAAAAGATAAAGTGGTTATCAGGTAAGCAACCATTACAGGATCCACTATAAAAAAGAAGAGGGACGGAATTACCAACATCTCACCGACGATAATCCTTCCCTCAGTACAAATAACTAACGAGTATTAATTAAATGCAACCAAATTTATGAAAAACCAACTAAAGGGAAGTGTACTTTTTCCTTATGGGAAAAGATTCCTGTTACTATTTATGAAAGCCTATCTACTTTTTTTCTGTACCATGGTCATGGGAATGAACGGTATGGAAGTATTGTCACAGGAAACCATCGTTGTGGATAGGGACCAAAAATTGACGATAGATCAAGTGTTCGATCTGATCATGGAACAGACGGACTATAATTTTATCTATCAAGTGGACCTCTTCAAGGGCAAGCCCAAAGTGGAACTTAAAAAAGGAAAAATAAGGGTAAACAAGCTCTTGGAGCAAAGTTTGATGAGCGCTTCCGTGGTTATGGAAGTTACAGCTTCCAAAACGATCATCATCAAGCCAACTGCATTGGATTACAGCATACGGCAAGATCTGCTCATAAGGGGTAAGGTTAGCGATGGGGAGGGGCTGCCACTGCCTGGAGCCAATATTATTGAAAAGGGGACCGACAATGGTACGCAGTCCGACTTTGATGGGAATTTCGCCATAACCGTGTCCGATGCGAACGCAATTCTGGTCGTTTCCTACCTTGGGTTTACCACCAAAGAAATACCCTTGGAGGGAAAGACGGACATAGCGGTACAATTACTGGAGAATGCCGCTGGATTGGATGAGGTGGTAGTGGTTGGATATGGTACCCAAAAGAAGGTGAATCTAACTGGGGCGGTAACTTCTGTTAAAGCTCAGGAATTGAACCAAATACCCACCAATAATTTATCCAATACCTTGGCCGGACGTGCTCCAGGGGTAAACATCACCAATACTTCGGGCCTGTCCGGTGCATCTTCCAGCATTCGAATGCGGGGTAGTTTTGGGGAACCTTTATATGTTATCGATGGTATCGTAAGGGACAAAGATGCCTTCGATGCACTAAATGCCAACGAAGTGGACCAATTGACGTTTCTAAAAGATGCGGCAACGGCTTCCATTTATGGGTCAAGAGCGGGTAACGGTGTAGTTTTGGTGACCACCAAAACAGGAAGTGAAAACGAAAAACCCATCTTTAGTTTTCAGACCACTTACGCATCTGCAATGCCTACCCAACAATTGCTATCGGATAAAACCACAGCAACCGATGAACTTATTTACCAAAACAGGGTGGCCGAATTCTTGGGTACAGCCCCACCAAACGGTGAAACAGAGTTTGAATATTTCAAAAACAGGAGCTATAACGTAAATGACATGATATGGCAAAATCCATCGAGTCTGGATTATACCATGAGCATAAATGGCGGGAGCAAGGCCTTGACCTATTATGCCCTTGGCAGCTATCGCAAAGAAGAAGGTTCCTTTAAAGGACTGGATTATGCCAAGTACAACCTTAGATCTAATATGTCAGCCAAGCTTTCCAACAGCATCACCTTGGATCTTAATCTAGCGGCCAGTCAGCAAAATCATAATAGATTTTATTGGCCTTTTTCCGGAGATGATGATTATGACGTTGCCGATCTTTACAGGGTAACCTTCAACTGGCCAAAAACGTATCCATTTTATTTGGAAGCCGATGGAACCCCGGCCAATTATATTACAGACTATCCGGTACAGACGCCAATGGGCAGTTGGTTGGCATGGAGCGTTATCGATCAAATCGTTGGCGATCGATACATTAGAACCAGAAGAAGACAACTTAGTTCCATTGTTTCATTGGACATCGATTTGGATAAAATGGTGCCCGGTCTGTCCACCAAATTTAGGGGTAGTTACTTGGCAGAGGATTATTTGCGCAAACATTATTTGACGTATCAACACAATTACATTTTTACCCAAGCTGATCCAGATGGCAACAGGTTCATCCCTGCACCTCCGGACCCCAATAAGATAAGCACCTTCACTTTTAGCCAAAATCAAGAGTTTTTAAGTTATAATATCAATACTGCATGGGAGTATCAAGTAAACTGGTTCCTCAACTACAAACGCACGTTTGGTAAGCATGGCGTGGATGCCATGGCAGTATTTGAACAAGGGGAAAGCGGATACTATGGTTCGTATGCAAAGGCAGAAGATCCTGTTACCCAATACGATCAGGACTTTGTATACTCTACCGATTCCGAGAGAAGATATGGGTCAGGCTATGAGGGTATTGGCGCAAGACAATCCTTGATAGGTCGATTGAACTACAATTTTGATGAGCGCTATATCGCAGAATTCTCCTTTAGATACGATGGGAATACACTTTTTCCAAAAAATGGACGCTGGGGTTTCTTCCCTTCCATTTCGGGCGCTTGGAGAATAGGGCAAGAAGCTTTTATGGAAAAGGTAAACTGGTTGGATGAGCTTAAGCTAAGAGCATCATACGGTACAACAGGTAATGATCTAGATGTCAATAACGGTGGGATATCCCCGTTCTCCTTTAGAAACACCTATGGAAATGGGAACAGTTATATTCTTGGCAACGACCTTTATCGCGGTATCAGTCCAGGGGCCACACCAAACCCTAATTTAACCTGGGCCACCATGACCAATTACAACGTTGGGTTGGATTTTTCCATTTTGGACAATAAGCTTGGTGGATCATTCGATGCCTTTTATAAAAAGGAAACGGACATCCTAGGTTCTAGATTGGTAACGCTGCCAGATAACTATGGACAGTCGCTAGCTCCGGAAAATTATGCAGAAAGGTCATGGCGAGGAGGTGAAATATCCCTTAAATGGCAAGATTTTTCAGAGAACGGAAAATTCAACTATACGGTCTATGCCAATATGGGATATGCCAAGGATCAGTGGGATAAAATAGACGAAGACCCCATTTTTGGCGAAGGAGGCCTCCGGGAATCGGAATCAAGGATTGGGCAGCCCCTAAACAGGATATTTGGGCTAAAGTCTTTGGGAATCGTCCGAACCCAAGAGCAATTGGATGATCTGTTGGCTCAAGGGCTTACCCAGTTTGGCAGGGATCCATATTTGGGCGGTCTTTATTTTGAGGATATCCGAGGAGACGGCTATTCTCCAGGACCGGACGGTAAAATAGATGGTAATGACTTTCAATTACTTTCCACCAAAGCAGCCCCAAGAATCAATTATGGTTTCGGTATCAACTTGAGGTATGGGAATTTTACATTGGACTCCCATTTTCAAGGGGTCAGTGCATACGATCGTATCATCAGCAACCAGGAAGGTCCCGGAATGAGGCAATACGGCGGCAGTGTTCGCCCATATTATCCCATTTGGGCTGGCGATGTTTGGACCCCCGAAAATCCAGACGCCAAATATCCACGGGTAGTGGGCAGCAGTTGGTATGAGTCCGGTACCGGAGCTACCTCTTTTTGGATTTATAATGGTGCATACCTAAGACTCAAAAACCTGAACCTTGGGTATAACCTACCCACTCAAGTATTGAATACAATAGGCGTTTCAAGTGCAAAAATCTTCTTTAATGCAACCAACCTCTTTTCAATATCGGAGGTAAATGAATTTCATGACCCGGAACAGGCGAACTACGATTCTTACCCTGTAATGAAGACGTTTGCGCTAGGAATGAACTTTAATTTTTAATCGATAGGAATATGAAAAAAATAATATATATACTTGGACTTTTTGTTTTTTTTGCAAGCTGTTCCGATGTCCTTGATATCGAGGATTTAAACAACTATAGCCCTGAATCTGTCTGGAATGATGAAAACCTGGCCAATGCCTACATGGTTAATTTATATCCAATGTTCGGTAATTGGAATGCGGGATCGGATAGGTTGAGTCAGCAACTTGCCGGTATAGAATGGTATGCGGACCGGATCACCATTTCTAATGAGAATTTTAAAAATTGGGATTATTACACCATCAGGCTGATCAACCAGGCGATTTTGGATGTGGAAAGTGGAACACTTCCACAGCCGGTCAAGGATAGAATTACCGGCGAAGCGCTTTTCATGCGAGCTTACAGATATTTTGATATGGTCGTCTATCATGGTGGTGTGCCTTATATTAAGGTACCTCAAGACAGATATGAAGATGATCTTTATGTACCTAGGAACTCTACAGAAGAATGTTTTGATTTTATCATTGAAGATCTGGATAGGGCCCTGGAACTATTACCGGAAAGTATTGGAACAGGATCGGATGAATATGGAAAGATTGACTCCAATTTTGCATTGGCTTTCAAGGCCAAGGTGCTATTGTACAAAGCTTCCCCACAATTTAACCCTACTCAACCATGGGACAATGCGTATTGGTCAGAAGCCCACACTGTCAACAAGAATGCGTATGAGACCCTTTTGGCGTACGGATACGGATTGGTGGAGGACTATGCCAACATAGCTTTGGAGGAAAGGAACAAAGAAGTGGTTTTTTCCGTTATAAACAGTTATCCAAACAAGACAGCCTCTTGGGATAGCGGGGTACGTCCCGGTTCGGAAAGTAGAGGCCCCGCCAATGCTTGTCCAACATGGGAATTTGTAAAAGAATTTCCTATGAAGGATGGAAGGTTGTACAATGACCCCTTAAGTGCCTATAATATGACGGACGAGGAATTTCTTCAGAATTATTGGGAAAATCGTGACCCAAGATTTGACAAGTCCATCGTATGGAACGGCAAAATTTATGAGGTTTCAGGGAAGACGGGAAAAAGACAATATACCGCATTGGGTATAGCCAATGAACTGGATGATTTTGGAATCAATCCCAATGCAAATACCAACTCTACCAATTTAGATCGCTATACCGGGTTCTTTATCCAGAAAAATAGCCTTTTGAGCCTCACACAGGCAGAAGTGGAGCAATATGATTTGGATTACGTGCTGATGCGTTTTGCAGAAGTAATGCTCAATTATGCAGAAACGGCCAATGAAACTGGTAATCCTGCCGTTGCTTTGGATATTCTCAAACAGATCAGGGAGAGAGCTGGAATTGAAGCAGGAGCCGATGGTAATTTTGGGATTTCCGCAAGCAGTAGGGAAGAAATCCGGGAGGCCATATTGGCCGAGAGAAATATTGAGTTTTGTTTTGAAGGACATCGTTTTTGGGATTTGAGAAGGTTGAGAATGTTAGACCGGCTCGATGGTGCCACCAAACACGGAGTGGAGGCGATTGCCATTACCGAAGAGGGTAGTGAGATGGCCATAAGCACAGCCCGGAGTTTGGCCGACGACTACGAACTTGTTGAGTCAGATTTTAAATATTCAATTTTACAGGTGCCACTGTCAGGAGTAAAAGAGAGTACGCTTCCGGATAACTACTATTTCTTTCCCATACAAGCGGATGTAATAAATAGAAATCCGCAATTGGAGCAGAATGAAGGTTGGGGAGGCTCTTTTGACCCTACACTAAATTAAGATCTGAATATTTATTTGAATAAAAAGCAAGGCTATGGACCTACATGTTTCAGAACGTAGATCCATGGCCTTCATATTAAAATAGTTGCTGAATCATCAAACAAAATGAAAGGAAACGTGGGATTAGGTCATCATTTTCCACAGTTATAACAGGCTCTATTTAATGGTTCCAATAAATGAGTCTAAATCTTAGCGATTACCGCCCACACAAATTTTCATAATCATAAAGTATAATAAACAAATGAGATTAAACCCTATACAACGAGGTTCCATTTTAATACTATCAATAATGGCCTTATTACTGACCATTGCAGCTTGCAAGGACCAGACCAACAAAAAAGAAGAAACGGCATCGGTTCCTACCGAAGAAACGGCATCCGAATGGACCTATCTTTTTGATGGTACATCCCTGGAAGGCTGGCGCGGGTACAATATGGACTCCCTGCCCCCCGGCTGGACGATCAAGGACAGCGTACTCACTTTTGATACCGAACTGGGACTGGAACAGGACTATACCGGCGGAAAGGATATTGTTTACGGGGCCGAGGAGTTCGACAATTTCGAGCTCTACCTGGAATGGAAGGTTCCCAAAGGGGCCAACAGCGGGATCTTTTACCATGTAAAGGAAGGTTATGACGGGCCACCGGAAGTGGCGCCGGAATACCAGATCATCGATGACGAGAACTACGCCGATATCCACGACTTGACGGGCTACAACTCACAGTTCGGTGCCGAGCATCCCGAACTTCTCCAGGACTGGCAGAAAACGGGCGCCGATTACGCCATGCACACGGCTGATGAATCACAAAAGCAGTTGAATCCCGTGGGCGAATGGAACTCCTCCAAAATCGTGTTCACCCCCGAAAAGGTGGAGCACTGGCTCAATGGCAAAAAACTGTTGGAGTTCGTTCCCTGGTCCGAAGAATGGAACGCCAAGAAAGCATCGGGAAAATGGGACAACGCCCCTGATTATGGAAAATACAAAACGGGCTACATTGCCCTGCAGGATCACGCAAGCCCCATTTGGTTCAGAAACATAAAAATCAAAAAACTATAACCTCCAGACCATGAACAAAAGAGAATTTTTAAAGAAAAGCAGTGTAGGGGCTCTTGGCATTATGTTTGCCCCATCCATTTTAAGGGCAGGATTTCCGAAAGATAAGCTCAGGACGGCCCACATCGGGGTCGGTAACATGGGGATGGAGGATCTCAAGGCGGTCTCATC
>NZ_JAUZVX010000007.1:0-136054 GCF_033441595.1 Flagellimonas crocea
CCGGGCATGGAAACGAAAAAGGACAAAGAGGCCAACAAGAAAAGTGGCGAAACCAACATTTCCCTGGACGCCGGGGTAGCTGGTGAGAACGAACTGCCAGAACAGGGCGCCATGTTCGTAGGGACGAAAGGACGCTTGTTGCTGCCCCACTTTATGCAGTTGCCCAAAAAGATCGTCCGTGGCAAATATGTCGACATTTCCAAGGAGATCGCCAAGGTGTCCGAAGAGCACGGTCTGGGCGAGCCAATAAGAAATTATGGCACCGAAGGGCCCAAGCACTACCACCAATTTGTGGATGCCTGTCTGGGCAAGGGAGAAACAACGGCACCATTTGATTATGCCGCCAGATTGACCGAAACAATACTCTTGGGAACCATTGCGGGGCGTTTCCCCGGGGAAACCTTGCACTGGGACGCCGAAACGGCACAGTTCCAGGAGGAAAAGGCCAACAGGTATTTGTCCGGGAATTATCGGGATTTTTAATTAGGTAATCCAGGCACGCAATACTATTGGGTTCAGATGATCAACCATGTTTATATTGGAATGCTGTCCAGTAACATAGAAAGTGGCCATCTTAAAAACAATATTTAACTAAGGGTATTGATATTGAGGTCCGTTCTTATAATAGATTTCTAACAGAGTAGTTGAATCTCTGAATGAGATTTTAAGGTCTTCATTTTAATTATGTAGTGAAGTTTGAATTAGTGAGACAGAGGCTCACTCGAATCGAGTGGGCCTTTTTGTTTTATGGAAAATTGGTAAAATTGAGCCAACTCGATTAAAGCATGCACTTCTCGTGAGATTGACCGACCTATCGGGTCAAAACACTTAAAGTTCATTTAGGGAGAAGTAAAGAAAAGAGCCTCTCAAAGTTATATATTGATGTCTAGTAATCTCAGACAGCATGATTTCTTACCGAAAAGTCATTTTTTACAAGAGTTCCTTTAAGTTAATCTATCCCTGAAAGAAGTTTTTAATTACTTAGAAACAACGCTTCGCTCGTTTTAAAGAAAAACGCAATGGGTCGTTTTTATCCCATTTGCTAAACATCTAGGATGGCCTTCAAATAACTTTCTCTTTGTGAAGGTTTTTTTATTGTTCAAAAGCGGTCGTTGACCCTATGGTGGGCGTCATGAAGTTCATAATCTGTCCGTCCTGATTGTGCAGGAAATGCAACAGTTTGTTCTGTATATTGGAAGATTACAGATCAATCAGTCCGAATTGGGCATCCAAATTCCTCTCTTTTTTTGAAGTTCTACAATCTTACGGGGCTGCCACATGCTCTTTCAATAATAAAACATTCAAATTAATTATATACTGGGATTATTACATACATTTATGCCCAAATAAGTTCTTTACTTAATTTCTTTATCAAAACGATAAGGGTTTCCGACAGATGTCGGGATTAAAAGGGAATCGTGTGTAAATCACGAGCTGACGCGCAACTGTAAGTCCGATTCCATTTTGGAATAGTATGTTTTTGCCCATAAAGCCATTGTCCAGATTCAGGATGAGAAGGCGGTAAAAATCGGACAAGCCAGGATACCTGCCCATATTGTACCCACTTTTTGGGATTTTGACGGTGCCTTCGCGTAAAGGGCAGGTCGAACGTTTGAACTTTACCGGGGATTTCCTCGGCAAATCCCGTATGCGTTCCTCTTGTTTTAAGGCATTGCGAAGTTGAGCTAAGGAGCTTTTATCTAATTGTTCAATTTTATAAAAGCTTTAGCAATGAAAACAAGCAATTTGGGCTATCCAAGAATCGGTGCCCACCGCGAGCTGAAAAGGGCTTGCGAAAAGTATTGGTCTGGCAAGAGTGCCATGCAAGATCTACTGGATGCGGGTAAAAGCATCCGAAAGGAAAACTGGAAGCTCCAGCAAGAAAAGGAAATCGACCTTATCCCATCCAACGATTTCTCATTTTATGATCAGGTATTGGATACCACACTTATGGTGGGTGCCATCCCGGAGCGGTATTCTGATCTAAAGGGACCTGATGTAAATCTTTTTGACCTTTATTTTGCCATGGCTCGGGGAGTACAAAGAGATGGAGTGGATGTCATCGCCATGGAAATGACCAAATGGTTCGATACCAACTACCACTACATTGTTCCAGAGTTTACCAAAAATCAAGGATTTGAATTGCTTTCGTCAAAAGCAGTTGATGAGTTCAATGAGGCCAAATCATTGGGTATTCACACCAAACCTGTGCTTTTGGGCCCAGTGACCTATCTATTGTTGGGCAAAGAAAAGGAGAAAGGGTTCCATAGGCTCGACCTATTGCCAGAACTTCTTTCCGTATACCATGACATCCTTAAAAAACTGACAGATGCGGGAGCCACATGGGTGCAATTTGATGAACCCATCCTTTCCACAGACTTGGCGGATAGGGAACAAAATGCCATTACAGGAGTATACGAAGGAATCGCGGAAAAATTTCCAAATCTCAAAATCCTATTGGCCAGTTACTTTGGGGAATATGGGAACAATCTTGATACCGTGCTCCAATTGCCCGTGTGCGCCTTGCACCTGGATTTAAGACGAGGTCCAAGGGAATTGGACAAAATTTTGTCCTCCGGTAAATTAAATAGGAATGTATCCTTATCTCTGGGCGTAATCGATGGCCGGAATATTTGGAAAAACGATTTCCGGTCTTCTATGGAAATTATTCTAAAGACCAAGACTCAATTGGGTATGGAGCGTGTTTTTATTTCTCCATCGTGTTCCTTGATACATGTTCCCTGTGATTTGGAATTGGAAAGGAATGAAGGAACACTTTCCAAGGAAATCAAGGAGTGGATGGCCTTTGCCAATCAAAAATTGGAAGAACTCCATAACTTAAAGACACTCGTCAGTGTTCCTGATTACGAATCCCACTCGATCTTCATGGACAATTTGGCTTCCATGGAGAAAAGGAAAAATTCCATTGTAATCCATAAGCCCTTGGTAAAACAACGCGTGGAGAAACTTCGGGAAAGGGATTACCACAGGATAACTCCCTTTGAAAAAAGAAAAATTCTTCAGGAAGCCCATTTAAAACTTCCTCTTTTTCCTACCACTACGATTGGATCCTTTCCACAGACCCAAGAGCTGAGAAATATGAGGTCACTGTATAAAAAAGGAAAACTAAGTGAAGATGAGTATGTTGAATACCTGATGAAGGAAACGATAAAAGCCGTCCTTTTTCAAGAGGAAATAGGTCTAGATGTCCATGTACACGGCGAATTCGAACGCAACGACATGGTAGAGTACTTTGGCGAACAGTTGGAAGGGTTTGTCTTTACTCAAAATGGATGGGTACAGAGTTATGGGTCGAGATGTGTGAAACCTCCCATTATATATGGAGATGTCTCCCGGCCGCATGCGATGACAGTGTTCTGGACTTCGTTTGCACAAGCCTTGACCGAAAAGCCCGTAAAAGGAATGTTGACGGGGCCGGTCACCATGCTACAATGGTCCTTTGTGCGGGATGATCAGCCCCGTTCCACGACCTGCAATCAAATAGCATTGGCTCTACTTGACGAGGTAATCGATTTGGAAAAAGCGGGCATAGGGATCATACAGGTGGATGAACCTGCCATTCGGGAAGGCTTGCCTTTGCATAAAAAAGAATGGGACCACTATCTAGACTGGGCCATAGGTTCCTTTAAGTTGTCCACTAGCGGGGTGAAGGACTCCACTCAGATACATACCCATATGTGCTATTCGGAGTTCAACGATATCATCAACAATATTGCGGATATGGATGCGGATGTAATTACTATTGAGTGTTCGCGATCCCAAATGGAATTGTTGAATGCCTTTAAAGCGTTTGATTATCCCAATGACATAGGACCCGGGGTATATGACATCCATTCTCCAAGGGTTCCAAACATCGAAGAAATTTTGGAGCTCCTACGTAAGGCGGAAAGCGTATTGCCCGCATCCAAACTCTGGGTAAACCCTGATTGCGGATTGAAGACAAGGGGGTGGGAGGAAACCAAAAAAGCCTTGAAGGTGATGGTTTCCGCAGCCCGGCAAATGAGAGAGGCCGTTGGCCAACCTTCAAATTAGGACCAAAGGGGGCCGATATCAAAATCGGCCCCTTAACAAAGAGGCCAACCGATGGGATACATGTTTCTTGCGCTTTACTACAAAGCTCTAATGTATATCGATGCAATCATTGTTCGCAGATTTTTTCGAATGGTTTCAATTTTAGTAAGACCGATTGGCCAATCTATTCCAAAATCGAGAGATAAACAGAACTACTTGAAAGGTCCCTTTAAACTATGGTTTAATAAAGAATTACCACAAATTTAACTGCGCTAAAATTATTACTTTACAAGAGGTATAGTAGTTTTTTACCTCTACAGTTTCAATACCGCTAGAGATGAGTCCTACGTGAAATGTTTTAACCGTATTGCGTCGAGAAACGGGCCTTATGGCCCTTTGTTCCTATCTATCCCCAACCCAATGGGGATAAATCGGTGCTTGCCCTGATATCCCATTGAGAAGCTTTAGGTGTTCTTCGGACAAGTTCCAACCAACGGAATCAATGTTGGAGAGCAATTGCTTTTCGTTCCTTGCGCCAATGACGATGTTGGAAACACTTTTTTTCTGAAGCAACCAGTTGATAGCGATCTGTGGTATGGATTTTCCAATTTCGCTGCTTATTTTTTCCAGAACATCGATGACATTGAACAGGAACTCGTCCTCAACCGGTGGTGCCCCAACATTCCCGCCCGATTTGATCCTGCCTGCCTTCATTTCCATTCCCCTTTTTATTTTACCTGTCAATCGACCCCAACCCAAAGAGCTCCAAACCATCATTCCAATATTCTGGTCTTTCGATTGTAGCATCCCCACCATATTAATTGTGGGGCACTTGGTAAATCGTGAGATTAAAAATTTGTTGTTAATCCGAAATTTGTAAATTGCGGGAACAAATTGTTTGCATTTACCAAAAATGAAGCCCGAATATTTGCATAACCTCAAAATCGAGCCTCTTTCGGAAAACGTCATGGAGGATGATTTTAGCGTAATATATGAGTTCTACAGGCCAAAACTTGTGGTGATTGTAAATAGTTATGTGCCTTCCCGAGAAGATGCCGAAGAGATTGTTCATGATGTTTTCATCAAATTATGGGACAAATGGGCCGATTTGCAAATCACCTCCAATCTCACAGGTTATATTTATAGCATGACCCGAAATGCCTGCTTGGATTACCTTCGTGCCAAAAAGAATAAGCTCACCAAAGAGATGTCCCTTGAGCAACAGGAGTTTTGGTTGAACCATGGAGCCTTGGCCGACGATATGGCCTCATCCATTTTGGCGAGGGAACTTCAATCCTTGGTCGACCAAGCCATAGAGCAACTTCCCGAAAAGTGCCAAAAGGTTTTCAAAAAGAGCAGGGTAGAGGGGTTGTGCAACAAGGAAATTTCGAAGGAATTGGAAATTTCCCCAAAAACCGTGGAAAACCACATGACCAGAGCTTTAAGGCAGCTTAGAGTAGCACTGGCAGAATATTTACCCTCCCTATTTTTATAAATTTTACTTTCCGACTAGGGGGTGTCTTTCTTTTTTACGTCCTGCTATTGAATACTGTTCCTAATTTAAGATGAACAACAAGGATATAAATGCACTGGTAGAAGGCCGTCTATCGGAAGGGAAAAAGGCTGAGGTTGTGAAGTGGTTGCTCAAAAACCCCAAGCAACAACAGCGTTACCATGTACTGAAAGCAAGGCATGTCGCCAAACTGCTAAAAGAGGGCGAGCGCAAAAATAAACTAGAGACCAAAAGAGAATTTGCCGATTGGTATAAATATGTAGGATATGCAGCTTGCGTTTTGCTAATGGTTGCATTGGCCTATACGTTGGTTTCTCCATATGAACAATTGGAAGAAAAACCTTCACAGATAATTTTGGCTTCTACCTCAATAGGAGAGAACAAGACCATAACCTTGTCAGATGGTACCAAAGTTACCCTCAATGCAAACACCATATTTTCATATCCGGAGAAATTTTCCGGGGCATCAAGAGAGGTGAGCCTAAACGGGGAAGCCTTTTTTGACGTGGCGCATAATGCGGAAAAACCTTTTATGGTGGATACAGGAAATGGAATGAACATTCAAGTTTTGGGAACTGTTTTTAACGTAAAGTCCTATCCCGAGGACCAACATGTGGAAACCACGTTGATTTCTGGGAAAGTGAAGGTGGTGGAGGAGCGAAATCAGAAAACCGTTGTTTTGGCACCATCCCAAAGAGCCACTTATGTAAAGGATGCCGACAAGCTCATCGTGGACAACGTGCAGACCAATAAATTTACGGCATGGCGCCAGGGAAAACTGATTTATGACGAAACTCCCATAAGACAAGTAATAAGTGATTTAAAAAGGAAATACAAGGTTGAAATATCCGTAGAATCCCCTGGAATAATGGATTATAAATATACCGGGGAGTTTGACAATCTTGGTATTGAACAGATCTTGGACCTCTTTGAGGTATCATCGCCCATACTCTATAGAATGCATAATAACCAAATAACACTATTTATGAAGCAATAAAACCAAAAAGAGAGAGGAAGGTGCGGCAACACCTTCCTCTCAGAGACTATTTAACCACATAAAATGTAATTAAACATCGTAAACTTTTCAAAATTATGGAAAAAAAGGAACTTTTTTTACCAAAGGTCCCAATTATCAGGATAATGAAAATCTATTTGATCTTAGTGGCACTTACCTTGGCCAAGTTATTTGCTTCTGAAGCAAATGCCCAAAGCATCTCATTGGAGGCAAATAATGTAAGATTAAAGCGGATTCTGAACGAAATCGAGCGTAAGAGCGATTATAGTTTTTTCTACAATAACAGCATTGTGGACGTTTATTCCAGAAAATCGCTAAAAGTTGAAAACAAGACACTGGATGCCGTACTGAGCGAACTGTTCTCGGATTCCGATATTGCTTTTAGCTTTGTGAGAAACCAGATCATTCTGTTTCCAAAGAACAACCCGGAGATTAAGGATAAAATTGAAAACCTCCTAAGCAAGCACGATATTGATAAAGTGCCTACCGCTTTGAGCCCGGACAAGATTAACGAGTTGATCAGAACCAATGTACAGTTTACTGTTAACGGAAAAGTTACCGATAATACCGGCACTCCCATTCCAGGTGTGTCGATTTTGGTAAAAGGTACCTCCAAGGGTACTACCACCGACTTTGACGGTAACTATAGCATTATGGCGGACTCCGGTGATGTCCTGGTCTTCAGTTATATCGGTTTTGTGACCCAAGAGATCGAAGTCACCGGGGAACAGACCATAGATGTATCGCTAAAAGAGAATGTGGCCGCACTCGAAGAGGTTGTCGTAGTGGGTTACGGTACACAGAAAAAATCTGACCTTACCGGAGCCGTTGGCGCAGTGGATAGCGAAACCCTATTAAAGGCACCCGTTAGCAATGCACTGCAAGGCATGAGGGGTAAAGTTGCCGGTGTAAATGTATTTTTAAATTCAGGTTCACCTACAGGTTCGCCAAGAATCGTAATTCGTGGTGTTGGAACCATCAATTCCTCAACAGACCCCCTATATGTAGTAGATGGTGTGGTAATGGATGACATTCAATTCATCAACCCCAACGATATCGAACGGATGGAGGTGCTGAAAGATGCATCTTCCGCAGCGATCTATGGTGCTAGGGGTGCCAACGGAGTTGTTTTGATTACGACCAAAAGAGGTTCAAAAGATGAAAAGATAAGTATAGGTTATGATGGTTTCTTAAGTGTGGGAAGCATCCGTAAGAAAATGGATTTGTTGAACGCGGAAGAGTGGTTGGAAGTAGTTCGTACAGGTATGGAGAACACTCCAAAGTACCGCCCTGGCGACCCTGCTCCGGTATTTACGACAAACGACCCAAATCTTTTTGATGCACAAGGTAATCCATTGTACGATACCGATTGGCAAGATGAAGCTACCAGAACGGCTTATTCCAATAACCATCAATTGTCGATTCAGCAGGGAAGCGAAAAATCATCTATCGGGGTGTTTTTGAACTATTCCCATATAGAAGGTATAATGCTGAACAACGAGTTGGATAGGATCAGCGGAAAAATTGCTTATGATGTCACTCCAAAAGATTGGTTGAAATTGGGTGTGAACCTTCTTGTAAATGATGTCAAGGATACCGAGTTCGAAGAGGGCGGCGGTGGCCAGACCCCAAGAAGAACCATGATTGAAATGCCTCCAATTTTCCCAGTAAAATTCCCTGATGGAACATGGAGCAATAGCCAAATGATCAGCGATGCCTACAACTTGGAGTCCATGTCCAACCCGGTTCACGTATTGGAAACACAGGAAAGATTCTGGGAAAGAAATCAGCTTTTTGGAAACTTCTACGTGAATTTTACCATTATGCCAGGTTTGGAGTTCAGGACACAGTTTGGTTTTGATAAGAACATCAGAAACAAGAAGGAATACTCGCCACGTGACTTGGTGAATATCTCAGCACCAAATGGTTTTGCCCGTATTTTTAATGAGAAGAGCACTTATTGGCAACAAGAGAACTACCTAACATACAATAAAGAGTTCGGTGACCACAGAATTAACACCATGTTGGGTATTAGCTGGCAAGAACGCACTTATGAGTCTTCCAACATTTTTGCCAGAGGCTTTAGTGACGACTTTTTCCGTTACAACAACATTGGCTCCGCCAGTAACCCAAGTGCACCGGAATCCACAACTAACGAGTGGGCTTTGAACTCCTACTTTTTACGTGCCGGTTATACATTTAAAGACAAATATCTGTTGACTTTGACAGGAAGGGTCGATGGTTCATCAAGATTTGGTGAAGACAATAAATACGGTTTCTTCCCTTCAATCGGTGCCGGTTGGAACATCAGTGAAGAAGCTTTTATGCAGGATGTGATCGCAATCAACAGACTTAAGCTACGTGGTAGCTACGGTATTACTGGTAACACAGAGATCGCACCTTATAGTTCATTGGCAACAGTTTCTTCAGGAACAGTTTTGCTGAATGGTACAAGGGTAAGTTCCAGTTCCGTCAATCGTTTGTCCAATCCAGGGTTGGAATGGGAAAAAACTAGTCAATTCGATATAGGTTTAGATCTTGCCGCCTTTGATTTTAGGTTACGCTTTGAGTTTGACTACTATGATAAATTGACCAAAGATCTTCTATTGGACAGACCAGTTCCTTATACAACAGGATTTACATCGGTAAGGGATAATATCGGTTCGGTTTCCAACAAAGGTATCGAGGCCATGATTACGGGAGAAATTATCCGTAAAGCCGATTTCGGTTGGGAAACTTCCTTCAACATGAACTACAACAAGAACAGGATTGAAAGCTTGGGTGAGAACGACGAGGACATCGAACCAGGACCATTCTGGGTATCCGGTAGCCAAACTATTTTACGTGTTGGAGAATCTTTGAGTTCCTTCTGGGGGTATGAACGTTTAGGAACATGGAACACAGATGAGGCAGCCGAGGCAGCCGAGGTCGGAGCCGTTCCTGGTGAGGCCAAACGATCCGCAGAAAAGAAAATCCTTGGAAAAGGCTTGCCGGATATCACGGGAAGTTTCATCAACACCTTCAGATATAAGAACTTTGATTTCACCGCAGACATTCAATTTGTGGCTGGTGTAGAGATTATGCAGCAATTCTATCACTCTACCGAAGACCGTTCAGGTATTGCCAACGGACTTGCTACCATTCTATACGATGGTTGGACCGAGAGCAATCAGAATACTCAGGTTCAGGAAATCAGGAACCAAGCGTATGCAGGGCAGAACAGTCAGGTAGATAGCCGATGGGTTGTGGACGGTTCCTACATCAGAGGAAACCTATTCTCTTTGGGCTATAACTTCAATCAGCAGTTTTTGGATATCATGGGCTTGAACCGTCTTAGGGTATATGCCAGTTTGGAAAATGCTTTCGTGATTCATTCCAAGGACTTTCAAGGGTACGACCCAGAAGCTACTTCATGGGGCGGGAACCAATGGGGACAGAACATTTTCTTCTTCCAGTATCCCAAGCCAAGAACATTTACCATTGGATGTAGCCTGAAATTTTAATACATAAAAAAGATATCATGAAAATTAAATATATAGTTTTTCTAATCGGAATAATTGTATTGGGTTCCTGTTCTGACTTTTTAGAGGAGAAACCCTTGAGCGAACTGGATTCCAATCAGTTCTTCTCAGAACCTGACCAGGCCTACAGTGCGGTAAATTCACTCTACAGGACCGGTGCTCCCAGCATGACGGATGGTGGAGTGTATAGTGGAACCCCAATGATGCTTGGAGGATACATGTCCGGGTATTTTGTTAATGAATACGCAGGTCAGGAACTCCATGTAAGCAATTCACAAGAGCTTACCCTAAACGGGGATAACATTGGAGGTTATCTTCAAGATAGATGGAGGGAACTTTATTTGGGAATCTCCAGGGCAAACAATGCCATCAAGTATATTCCCGAAACACCAGGATTGAGCGATTCTGAAAGATCACAACTATTGGCCGAAGCCAAGTTCTTTAGAGCCTTTGCATACTATTTTTTAGTAAGGTGGTTCGGTCCCGTACCATTGACCACAGAACCCTATGAATCTTTGGAAAATCTGTATTTGGAAAGAAGCCCTGTGGCCGATGTCTATACGCTGATAGAACAAGATTTGACCGATGCTCTTAATGGTGGTTTGCCAACCGTAAGCATGGTGGACAACGGTAAGCGCGTAACTGCAGGAGCGGTTGCGACCCTATTGGCCGATGTTTACCTGACCATGAGCGGAAACCCATTGAATGCGGACCGATACAGTGATGCAGCCAGCTTGGCACAGGACATAATCAATGGAACATACGGTTCCTATGATTTGGTGCAGCACGATGAGCTGTCTCCAGGAGTTGTGGATTTGGAAAACTCCGCCTACAACAAGATCAGAAAATCAGATGCATCTGCCGTCGAACATATTTACATCAAAGAATATGACCCAGAGATAGGAACTTCCGTTTATCCAAGGTACTCTTACCCTGTAGCGCTTGCTTCAGAAGTACTTTATGATATTACTAACGGAGGGTACCTACCTTCAGATGGATTTATGGATTTATATGACCCGGCAACTGACCTAAGAATTCAGGAAAAGCAATATTTTCATTCCACCTTTCAAGATTCAGGACAGACCTTTGCAACAGCACCTTACGTCTGGCATGATGATACCGCTATTTTTGAAACAGCAAACTCAGGAAAAGATTTTGCAGTATATGGTTATGCCGATGTATTGTTGATTGCGGCCGAGGCCATTGCTAGATCTAGCGGAGTTACCCCAGATGCCATTAACTATTTGGCCCAAGTGCGTGCCAGAGCTTACTGGGAATCCGACATTGCCACAGTTGAAGCAGATTTATCCGGTTTGGGAACAGAAGCCTTTGTACAGGAAGTTTGGAAAGAAAGACACAGGGAATTAGTTTTTGAATTTAAAACTTGGTTCGATATTGTTCGTACAGGACAGTTCCCAGTAGCGGATTCACCTGGTTCCATATCCTTCGTGGATGCTGTCGGGCACACCACCGAAAGAGGCAAACAGATCGAACCAAAACATATGTTGCTGCCTTTGCCTGGACCAGAACTTCAACGTAACCCAAGTTTGGGTACCGATAATAATGGTTACTAAAACATTTTAAAACTTATGAGGCCCATAGTGTTCTTCAAGAATACGGGGCCTCAGTTATAATATTCAATATATCGACGGGAATCCACAAAATGGAAATTCATGTTTCATATCCAACTTGGTTAGGATTACCAGTGATATTGATACATTTCACTCAAAAAAATAAACCAAATACAGATCAATGCAGATTATAGAGAATTCCACGGTCTACGATGCGATCATTGTGGGCTCAGGTGCAGGTGGAGGCATGTCGGCAAAGGTGCTCTCGGAGGCAGGTCTTAAGGTGGCGGTCGTGGAGGCGGGTCCATTTTTTGACCCAGCAATGCCGGAACACCAGACGCAGTTGAAATGGCCCTTTGAAAGCCCAAGAAGAGGAAAGAGTACAAGGTTCCGTCCTTTCGGGGACTTCGATGCAGCTTATGGAGGCTGGGATATCGAGGGTGAACCTTACACGCAAAAGGACGGCACTAATTTTTCTTGGTTCCGTTCGCGTATGCTTGGGGGAAGGACCAATCACTGGGGTAGGATATCCCTCAGATTTGGCCCGCAGGACTTCAAGCACAAGGATGTTGATGGGCACGGTGACAACTGGCCCATAAGCTATGAGGATGTAAAACCGTACTACGATAAAGTCGACAAGATGATCGGGGTGTTCGGTACCAATGAGGGGCTCCCCAACGATCCTGACGGTTTCTTTCTTCCACCGCCCAAACCAAGGCTTCACGAGTTATTTTATATCAAAGGAGCTAGGAAGAGCAACGTCCCGGTGTATCCCTCCAGGATGTCAATGCTCACCAAGAAAATCAATAATGATAGAGGAGTTTGCTTTTACTGCGGTCAATGTAACCGTGCCTGTCAGGTATATGCCGATTTCTCCGCAGGTACCTGTCTTATCTTCCCCGCACAGAAGAACGGGGGACAGATCGACCTTTTCGTGAACTGTATGGTACGCGAGGTGACTACGGACCAAGAGGGCAGGGCCACCGGAGTGTCGTACATCAACAAGGAGGATAGGAAAGAATATAAACTGAAGGGCAAAGTGGTCGTTCTGGGTGCCTCTGCATGTAGCTCGGCCCGTATCCTTTTGAACTCCAAGAGCGAGCAACACCCCAACGGACTGGGGAACAGCAGCGACGTAGTGGGCAAGTACCTTCATGATTCCACGGGAGCGGACAGGGCGGCCTTTGTTCCTGATCTGATGAACAGGAAGGTGTCCTACAACGAGGACGGCGTTGGTGGCATGCACGTGTACTCCCCATGGTGGGGGGACAACAGCAAGCTGGACTTCCCACGGGGCTACCATATCGAGGTATGGGGAGGCATGGGGATGCCAAGTTACGGCTTCGGCTTCAACGTGAACGAGTTCAACCAGTTCTTCGGGACGAAGGTGGGCGGCTACGGTGACGTGCTGCGCAGCGACGCAAAGAAATACTATGGCGCGGTCGTGGGCATGGCCGGAAGGGGCGAGTCCATCGCGAGGAAGGAGAACTATTGCGAGATCGACCCTACCACTGTGGACGAGTTCGGTATTCCGGTACTAAGGTTCAACTACAAATGGAGCCAATACGAAATCAACCAGGCCAAACACATGCAGGATACCTTCGAGGAAATACTGATCAATATGGGAGGCGAGCCTTTGGGCAAGAAGCCAGGAAAAGATACAAATTATGGACTTCACAACCCTGGTAAGATCATCCATGAGGTGGGCACCACACGTATGGGGGACGATCCGCGTACCTCCGTGACGAACAAGTACCAACAATTACATGACGTAGATAATGTTTTCGTTGTGGATGCAGGGCCTTTTGTATCACAGGCCGATAAGAATTGTACGTGGACAATATTGGCGCTCTCGATGAGGGCTTCGGAGTACATCGTGGAACAACTCAAACAACAAAATATTTAGACGGATGGACAGAAGAAAGAGCTTAAAATCGATTGTACTGGGCTCCGTCGCCGGAGGACTGGCCATGCATGGTTGCAGGCCATCCTCGGAAGGGACGGAACTGACAGAGGCACCAAAGATTACCTATCCGGGCAGGGTGCCACAGGAAATTGAACAGATAAAGGAACTCAGGGACGAACAGTTCCTGAATCCGCATGAAGTGGAGACATTGACGGTTCTATGTGACCTTATACTTCCCCCCTCGGAAAAGTACAAGGGGGCTTCGGATGCGGATGTGGTCGGTTTTATTGAATTCATGAGCAAGGATGAGGAAAACTTCCAGCCAGATATCCGTGGGGGTGTCATGTGGCTAGATCATAAGAGCAATACTGAATACGGCTTGGAGTTCAAGAAGATTACTCCAGCCCAGCAGAAGACAATCCTGGACGGGATAGCTTATTATGACCCAGAGGTACCAAGCTCGGAAAGACCTTTTGAGGTGAATTTCTTTTCCTTGGTAAGAAACCTGACAATGACCGGCTTCTATACGAGTAAGATCGGAATCGAGGAGATAGGCTATAAGGGAAACCAACCCAATGTGTGGGACGGAGTACCGGATGACGTTTTGGAACAGCACGGGGTGTCCTACGACGAGGAATGGTTGGCCAAGTGTATAGATCAGAGTAAACGGGGAATTATAGCCGAATGGGATGAGAATGGAAACCTTATAAAATGATGTACATAATTTAACCAAACCTTTTTTATGGAAAAACAAAGTACATAAATCGGGTTTGAGTTAGTTTAGTTAATCTGAAACAGGCTCCTAAAAGGAGCCTGTTTTTTTATCGTAGCAGTTTTAATAAAATAAAAGTTATAAATCATCGATCAATAGTTTTCATCTTTTGTCAAGATGACTAAGGCAATACCGCGTGACCAATCTTTAATGCTGCAATGCACGAATTAGTCAAAGCGAAACTAGCACCTTAACACTATCTTTTTGTTCTCGTTTGTGAATGACATGTTCCATGATTTGTAACTAGTGTGGATTTTGGTCGTTTCCTTCCCTTTTTTGGTTACCACGACAGCTGATTGACCAGCTAATTTTGTCATGTAATAATGATGGAATCAAATCGGGGAACTATGAAAACAATCAATTTTATAAACAAAGTGCTGCTATCTTTTGTTATGATAGGGATAAGCGTCCAAGCACAAACAATGGACACAGGTGTTGAAACCAATCAAATGGTTGAAAATTCCTTGCAACTCTTCAAGCAACTATCAAACGATATTGCACTTAAGGAAGAATTTAACTACCGGCAGGAACTTAAGGACTCCAGATCTGATAATTCCGTGTTTTATTTCAGGGACACAACCCTGAGCAAGACCAAGTTGTTAAGGCACTTTAAACGTGCAGCAAGAAATTCGGACAACAGCATACAGTTCAAGACCTATTTTTTGGAAAAGCAACTGTACTTTATCAATAACCTAGATAGAAAAACCCTTTCCGGAATGTATGATGCCATGCGTTCAAAAATCTTGAACGGATACTTGGATATATTGGCAGTATTCGCAGCTACTGACCAAATAATACCAACCATGGTCCGTAGTTAAGATTTTGGTCATTTTTGAAAATAATATGGTTATCAAGAATGGCAACCCCTCCTATAATTTTGTTCACCTAATCTAAAATCAAAGTAGAAATCATGATACGACTAAATTTAAACACAAAGAAAAACCTGACCATAGGTGTCATGGTTTTGGCGATATCAGTATTCATTTATGCTTTCACAAGTGCTGAAAATGAAACTGAAAAACAAGAATCGGGGATGGCGGCACTTCCGGTAGAGGTCGCCAAGCCTATATATGAAAGCATTACCGAATGGGACGAATACACCGGTAGATTTGAGGCCAGTAGCAGGGTAGAGGTACGTGCCCGTGTGAGCGGCTTTTTGGAAAAAGTCAACTTCCAGGACGGTGAACTTGTTAAAAAAGGACAGACACTTTTTGTCATCGACCAAAGACCTTACAGAATTGCTTTGGATGAGGCCAAGGCCAATTATGCCCAAGCTTTGGCTTCCCTAAAAACTGCACAGGACAATTTTGAGAGAGTGGAATCTTTAAGGGAAACAGGAGCGTTGTCCATTGAAGAATACGATAGAAGAAAACAGGCCCTTGTACATGCAGAGGCAAGTATCCAATTGGCACAGGCAAAGGTCGACAATGCCAAACTCAATTTGGAATTCACGGAAGTAAAGGCACCTATTTCTGGACTGGTTAGCCGGGACAGGGTCAATGAGGGCAATATTATTGATGGAGGCAGCGCTAATTCCACCGTGTTGACCACTATCGTTGCAACTAGCCCCATACATTTCTATTTTACCGGAAGTGAATCGGATTACTTAAAATATGTACGATTGGCAAGAAATGGGGAACGTGGCGAGGCACGGTCCGAAGCATTGCCCGTTTTTATCAAACTTCTGGATGAAGATCAATTTGTACACGAGGCCGTACTGGACTTTGTGGACAATGAAATAGACAATAATTCAGGAACTATTGAAAGCAGGGCGGTTCTTGAGAACAAAGACCACTTACTTGAACCTGGAATGTACGGTAAGGCCAGGTTATTGGGAAGTGCGGAACACAAGGCAATGATGGTCCCCGATGAGATTATTGGCACCAATCAATCCATTAGATATATCTACACCCTGTCTGATGACAACCAAGTAGTAAGCAAGGCAGTAACATTGGGCCCTTTGCATTCCAATGGACTTAGGATTGTAAGGGGAGGCATATCACCGGACGACAAGGTCATTGTCAATAATCTACAAAAGATAAGACCGGGCATGGTGGTAAATCCGTCTCAAGTAGCCATTCAAGGAGAGGTTAACAACCTTACAGCGGTGGCCCAAGCAGATTGATATTGGAGGAGCTGCCAACCGCAAAATAAAAACCAATAAAAAAGCATACTTCTATTGCCCTCCAAACCCTATTTGAAAAAGGTGTTTGGAAGGGTGCCGGGAGAACTATCATCAAAAAGTAAAAACAATGAAATTCAGTCATATATTTATTAAAAGGCCCATATTCGCCGCAGTACTCAGCGTACTGATTCTGATTGTGGGAGGGCTTGCCTACGTCTCTTTGCCCATTTCACAATTTCCGGATGTGGCGCCCCCAACCATTGAGGTCGTGGCAATTTATCCCGGCGCAAACGCACAGACCCTTTCCGAGAGCGTAGCCGCACCTTTGGAGAAAGAGATCAATGGAGTTGAGGATATGATCTACATGACCTCACAATCATCAGCCGATGGGCGAGTGGTACTACAGGTAGCCTTTGAATTGGGGACAGACCTCGACAAGGCACAGGTACAGGTGCAAAACCGGGTGGCCATAGCGGAACCACGACTGCCAGAATCGGTAAAAAGGTTGGGAATCACCACCAAAAAGATATCGCCGGATATGCTTCTTGTAGTGAACATGTATTCTCCGAAAAAGACCTACGACCAGACCTATATGGGGAACTATGCCGTGCTCCAACTCAAAGATGAACTAGCCCGTATCAAAGGGGTTGGGGATATCCAGATTTTTGGAGCGGCCGAATATGCCATGCGCATTTGGCTCAACCCCGACAAAATTGCGACATTGGACATCACTGCTGGAGAAGTGGTCGCAGCCCTAAGGGCTCAGAACGTACAGATTGCTAGTGGTACGTTGAACGCCCTCCCTTCCGGGAGCCAATCTGCCTTTGAGGTGAATATACAGACCCAAGGAAAACTGGTGACCACGGAACAGTTTGAAAATGTGATTATCAAATCAAGTGGGGATGGGAGAATTGTTCGCCTTAAAGATGTTGGCCGTGTAGAACTTGGCGCTCAGAACTACGCCACAAAAGGATATTTGGGCAAGGACCCAGCCATAGCCATGCCTATTTTTCAACAACCGGGCGGGAATGCCTTGGAAACTGCTTCTCAGATTCAGGACAAAATGGAGGAACTGTCCAAAAGTTTCCCGAACGATCTTGAATATAAAATAGCGTACAATCCCACTGAATTTATCCAAAAGTCGGTTGATGAGGTGTACCGTACCATTTTTGAAGCAGTAATTTTAGTGGTCTTGGTGATTCTCTTGTTCCTCCAATCCTGGAGGGCGGCCATCATTCCAATTCTTGCCATACCCGTTTCGCTCATCGGTACTTTTGCGGTGATGCAGGCAATCGGGTTCTCGCTGAACAACCTTACCTTGTTCGGATTGGTTCTTGCCATCGGAATTGTGGTGGACGATGCCATTGTAGTGGTCGAAAATATGGAAAGGTATTTGGCAAAGGGATTATCCCCGAAAGAAGCTGCCTTCAAGACGATGGACGAAGTCGGGGGAGCTTTGGTCGCTATTGGATTGGTTTTGATAGCCGTTTTCATTCCAACTGCATTTTTAGAGGGCATTTCCGGACAATTTTATAAGCAATTCGGGATGACGATTGCCGTTGCCACTGCCATATCGGTTTTCGTGTCCCTTACCTTGAGCCCGGCCATGGCTGCATTGCTCATGAAGCACGAGGATAGATCTTCAACAAAGAAGACGGCGATATGGTTACGACCGTTGGCCTTTATTGGAAATCGTTTCAACGCTTTTATGGATTGGGTTTCCGAGCGCTATGGAAAAGCGGTGCAAAAATTGGTACGTACCGCCACCATGGTCATGGCAGTCTATTTTGGACTGATCGCCATTACAGGATTTGAGTTCAATAGGGTGCCCCAAGGATTTATCCCGGCTATGGACCAGCAGTATTTCATTACCATTGTCCAGCTTCCCCCGGGTTCCTCGCTGACCAGAACCGATAAGGTTGTCCGTGAAGTACTTGACTTGGGCTTGGATATTGATGGTGTGGAAAATGCCGTGTCCTTTACAGGATTTGATGCAGCATCGTTTACCAATGCATCCAATGCAGCAGCCGTGTTCTTGACCTTGGAGGATTTTGACATTAGAAATGAAAAAGGCCTGGCATATGAAGATTTGTTGGGAACCGTAAGAGCAAAGTTTAGCCAAATTGATGATGCCATTGTATTGGTTATCCCGCCACCATCGGTAAGGGGTATCGGTAATGCAGGTGGGTTCAGGATGATGGTCCAGGATAGGGGGAACCTGGGAACGGAAGAACTCCTCAAGGCTACCAATGAGCTGGCCATGGCGGCCAATCAGGACCCTATATTAAACAACGTGTTCAGCTTTTTCAACAACCAGACCCCTCAATTATTCTTGGATATTGATCGCGTAAAGGCCGAAAAATTGGGAATCGATGTGGGGGATATCTTCCAATCCTTGGAGATTTACATGGGTTCCGCCTTTGTGAACGAATTCAATTACTTGGGAAGAACTTTTCAGGTAACGGCCCAAGCCGATGCCCCAAACCGGTTGACACCCGATGATATTTCAAGGATAAAGGTCCGCAACGATAAAGGTGAGATGGTTCCCTTGGGTACCGTTTCCAAACAAGAGGATATTGCCGGACCTTCACGAATCCCAAGATTTAATCTGTATCCGTCAGCTTCTCTCAATGGGGATTTTGCTCCTGGCCATAGCTCAGGTGAAGGGTTGGACCGGATGGAAGAATTGGCTGCGGAAATACTGCCACAAGGCTTGTCCTATCAATGGACGGAAATTGCCTATCAAGAAAGAAAAGCGGGCAATACCGCAGGTATAGCATTTTTATTGGCGGTCGTGTTTGTATTCCTTTTGTTGGCCGCTCAGTTCGAGAGCTTGGTATTGCCATTGGCGGTAATCTTCATTGTGCCCATGGTATTGTTATCCGCTATGATCGGAGTCGACCTGGCGGGATTGGACAATAACATCATGGTACAGATTGGACTGGTAGTGCTTGTGGGACTGGCGAGTAAGAACGCTATTTTGATCGTGGAGTTCGCCAAACAATTGGAGGACCAAGGGGAAGAACTGAAAACCGCGGTAATTGAAGCCTCAAAACTGCGATTGAGACCTATACTAATGACGGCGATGGCCTTCATCCTGGGAGTTGTTCCATTGGCCATTGCAACAGGAGCAGGTTCGGAATTACGCGTGTCCTTGGGTATCGCCGTATTCAGTGGAATGCTCGGCGTGACCGTTTTCGGAATTTTCTTGACCCCTGTATTCTATTATTTGGGCAGAAAATGGTCATTAAAAAGGGCTGTAAGAGAGAATAAGAAGCTGGTTCATCAATTAAATTAAAATCAAGCAACAATGAAAAATTCAATAATAGTAACCATAATAGCATTCCTGTTGGCCTCTTGTGGAATCACAAAAAGAGATTACAATGTTCAAAATGATGCTGGTGTAAAGCAGGATTTCCTAGCGAAGGAAATTAGTGAGAAAGCGTATACCGAAGCAGCGATAACAAAAGAATGGTGGTCAGAATTCAATGATCCCATTCTTGATACGCTCATTGAAAAGGCCAGAAAGCACAATCTGGATATCAATACGGCAGTCGCAAATTACAAGGCATCACGGGCTTTTCTCAAAGAAAACAAATTGGACCGATTGCCAACGGTGACCGCCAATGGCAATTATACCCGTACCCGTTTGGGAGAGAATGTATTTGTTCAGGGCAGCAACCCTACCTTTAATACGTATAATGCAAGTTTTGACGCTTTTTGGGAAGCTGACCTTTTCGGTAGGGTAACCAATAGAATCAAAGGGGCGTATGCCAATAGTAATCTTGCCTTGGCCGATATGCACGGAATGTACGTAAGCATATTTGCTGAAGTGGCCAATAATTACATGGAGCTTCGCGGTACACAATATTTGCTCGATATCGCCCAACGTAACTTACAGGGGCAACAGGAAACTTATGAGCTCACGGTCAAATTAACGGAAGCGGGTACCAGTAACAGCCTTGATGTATCCCGGGCATTGGCCCAATTGGAAAGCACCCGAGCCAGTATTCCACCTTTGGAGGCCAGGATAGAGGCATTGAAGAACAGTTTGAGCGTGCTTATTGGAGAGGTTCCCGGAAATTTGGGAAATGAAGTTGTTGACAAAAAGCCATTGCCAAGCCTACCTGCAACAGTAGCTCTGGGCGATGTTAGGGAAATGCTCAGAAGAAGGCCCGATGTCCGTAGGGCGGAGGCTGCACTTCAGGCGCGAATTGCTGCCTATAATATTTCTGTGGCCGACCTCTATCCAAAGATCGAGTTTGGTGGTTCGGTTGGATTTTCGGCAGTCGATTTTGCGAATTTTGGTGAAAAACCATCTTTTACTTGGACCTTGATGCCCAGTATCAGTTGGGCCGCTTTTAACCTAGGTCGGGTAAAACAACAGATCAAACGGAACGATGCACAGGCCATTGCCGCCCTCAATCAATATGAAAAAGCGGTACTGCAGGGACTGGAAGATATCAAGACCTCCTTGGCAAACTATACCAAAGAGCTGGAACGAAGGGAGATCTTGCGTATTTCATCCGAGGCAAGTGCTCAGGCAGCAACCTTTGCCAGGCAGCGCTTTAACTCTGGATTGGACAGTTTTATTGATTACCTAAATGCTGACAACGCTTTGTTGCAGGCTGAGAATGCGTTAGCTTTAAGCGAGATTTCGTCGGCGACCTCCCTAATAGCCATTTACAAGGCCTTGGGCGGCGGTTGGGAAATCATTTCAGAAGAAGAATTGGATACTAAATTTGAAAACTTGCATCTGGCCAGTGCCGATGCCAATTAAAACTTAGGTTGTAAGGTGGATCGGATATTTTGGACAAAAAATAGCGCCGATCCACTACAAGATATATGAACAAGGCCGATATACCTGTTTTTGAAAATACGAACGATTTACATGAGGCCATTGGTTTTGCCCATAGGAGCCATATGCCCAATTTTGATGTGTTTCCAGTAGAAGACATGGAAGCTTCATCGAGAAGGTGTATGCCGCCATATCGTCAAGGATTTTATCAGATAGGGTTGTTGAACTATACAGGAAAGAGTCAACTCAATCTCAATACCGATACCTTGGAATTGAATGAGTTTCCTTTATGGTTTGTGGTTCCAGGACAGGTGTTCTCTTGGTTTAGGGATGAAAAGATGTCGGGGTATTATGTGATGTTCAGAAAGGAGTTTTTGATCAATACCTTTCCTGATTTACAGAAGGATTTTCCTTTTTTGAAAATGTCCGAAAACAATGTGCTGATGCTCACCAAAGAAGAACATGAGTCGTTGTATTTTGATATGGAGCGGATGCATTCGGTATTTAAAAACCCGCATCCATATCAGGAGAAAATGTTGGAGGGAATGCTCGGTTCCTTACTATATTTCTGTAAGGCAATCCATGAGCGGCATAAAACAACTGAAAATCACCTGAGCAGGTCACAGATCATTGCAAATCAGTTTGAAGCGTTGGTGGACAAAATGTATGTGGATACCAAAAACGTGAGCGATTATGCGGAAGAATTGAACATAACACCGAACTACCTGACCACGACCATCAAGAAATTGACAGGAAAAAGTGCAAAGGACATTATTCAGGAACGGCTTTTGATGGAAAGTAAGAGCCTATTGAAATATTCGGGACTGGATATCGCTGAGATCGCCTATCGCCTAAATTTTCAAGAACCGACACATTTTACTAGGTTCTTCAAAAATTTGAGCGGAGTAACGCCAAATCAATTTAGGAGAATGTAAATAGTTTGATACCGATTTGACCAACAATAAATTGAGAAAAGAAATACTACTAAGAATGAAAAACCATATGCTAAATTTGTAACATGAAATAAATGAGTAATGAAGAATGATAAATATGTTGCCGTTGTAACGGAAGCAGGTAACGGACTGGGTCACAAGTTTGCCAAAATCCTATTGGATTACGGGTATGAAGTCCTAATAGCCGCCTGTGGAGAAAGTTATCGGTCACTTTCCAAGGATGCCGAGGAATTGCATGGATATGAGCTTTTGGAAATTGATTTTACGTCTGAGAAGAGTTTGGGCGTACTTGAAAATACCGTTAGGGAATCCTACGGTAAATTGGACTTGCTGATAAACAACGCAGAAATAGTCAATGGTTTTGGCCACAAGATCGATCAGATCAATATTGAGGAAATCAAGGAAGTATATGAGGTCAATTTCTTTTCGGTGATACGGACCATTCAAGCATTTAAACCTTTGTTGAACGAAAGTGATGCACCCCGAATCATCAATATTACAAGCTCCTTGGGCGACATCGATAAAATGAAGGATGAAAGCTTTTGCTATTCCGGTTATAGCCTTACAGCATATTCAACCTCTAAAGCGGCGCTCAACATGTTTACCCATTTGCAATGCAAGGAATTTAAGCCTTCGAAGATCAAAGTGTACAGTTTTGACCCGGTCAACATGAAAAATTGTACATATAATTCCGTTACTATATGTGATCAGGTGAAAGATGAGTTTATTTCCTTGATTGAAAGAAAGCCAATGGGGGTATAGGTTTTCCTATCGAAAACACCATGCCAACCCCCTTGCTTAAAATCAATTAGGTATGGCTTAAAATTTAAACGCCTTTTTCACAACCAATAAAAGACTTCTTTTCCTTTGTCAATCAATTAAACAGGAAACATGAAGTGTAAATTTGCGACCTTCTTAGGGACACCAACTGGAATGTTTCATCCGTATAGCTACCCAAAATGTCCTCAAATAAGCGATGGTCCATTACTTTTAAAGGGTTCTATGCAGCTTTCGCCTTCCCACTTTTCATTGAAATGCCCAAAAACCAAATAGTCACATGTGATATGAATCTTCTTTAAACTTTCACAGCTTATCAAGAAGGGCATAAGTGCCCAAATTAAATAGTTCAACTCATATTTTTTGATTATAGAAGTCGGTTAAAAAAACAGCGGTGTCCGACTACTGTTTTATTCGAGAAGGTTGTTTTTTTGAAGATAGGAGGAACAGCGGTAAAATGTTCAACTTGTGAAGGTGGGCCAGTATCCATTTGCCACCTATTGCATAGAAGGCATCATCACTGTGGTTTAGCTTTCGCTGACAAGCTATATGAAACCTTGCCACTGATTTCACTCTACCCATCCATCGGGAATATTGGCAGTTTGATAACGTGTTTCCTTATAAATACTATTATAGCATATTTGACAATATGTAGGTCTCTCAAAGGATCGGAACCCCCACAAATAATAATTTGTGGCTTCTGCGGGGTCATTGAAATCCAAACTGATGGAATGCCCGGGAATAAATCTCTCATACTCCTCTCGGTACATCAGATCCTTTTTATATTCCGCCCTAAGACCTTTAATGAAAACAGGCGAAAGGACCTTTTCCGGGATTGAACGGATATTCCCTTCCGTCTTCCGAAAAGTAGACTGATAGTACCTCCTGTCCTTTTGAAGGACACCTATATTTTTTCAATTGCATCTCCATGTTACATATGTCATAGCATTTGTTACATAGTTACAAGCTGGGCTCCACGTCTTCACATAGCTTTGGAACCATAAAAGTACAGAGAATGCCCGCTTACAAAGAATCTGAGGCACTCTATGATTTCAAGCCGCACACCTTTTTAATAACTGACGCACCGTGGTGAAATGGATACGGACCGATGCAAATCAAAATTGTAAAATAAATAAATCCCGGCGAGAATTGAACGGATGAACGGTGTGTTTGAAATCGGTTTCCGGTACAAGTTGAGGGCAAAGGATGAGATGTGGCAAAATTAACATTCAAAATAAAACAACATTAAAACAAAAAATCATGAAAGTATGGAGCTTACTTAGGATTTTCTTTGCGGTAGTTCTACTATCGGCCTGTGGCAATTCAGAAAAGAAGGATAAAACGGATTCCGAAAGTTCGGGAATGGAAATAAAAATTAAAAAGGGTGATGATATCGACCTTGACCAAAAGGGGGACTATACACAATTATACACTGTTAGCGAAGATTGTAAGCTTACCAACGAACAGTTGGCAGAGGCTTTGGGCTATACCGTCGATCAAGTAGAGGAACAGAGCAATTATCAAGGCAATTGTTGGTACAAGGTGACCCACCCCGACGGAATTACGGTCAATTATGGAATCAGGTTGGAAAAATGGGGAGATCTTGGAATTGTGTCCGATGAAATTAAGAGCGGACTTAAGAACGAGTTGATAGAAATGCGGATAAGTAGTTCCGGGGACACATATTTAAAGCGACATCCGGCGCAGGGCTTCCTGTTATTGTTGAATACCAATTATGCAAATCCCATACAAATAAGTTATAGCTACTTGAACACTGACGGTCCTAAACTTACTGAAGCGCAAAAAGAAGAGCGCAAGGCCAACACTTATACTATAGCCAACTATCTCATTGAACATTATCAAAAATAAGCGGATATGAAACCAGTGAAAACATTTTTTTTGGTCTGTTTCTTAATCATTGGAGCCCTGCGTTGCCATGCACAGCCCTTCACTTTGGACAAGGCGATAGATCCGGTGGAACTGAAACTACTTGAAGATACCAGAAGTGGCCACGAGGGAGAATTGGGCATTGTTTACTTTAGTCGGCTTACGGATTCTGTAATGTACCACTATGTGACCGGACATGATCTTTACAACTTTGTTGATGTGATGGTGACCAGTGTAGAAGGGATTCCTTTAAAAGTCAGCTTGGCCAAAGAAAATTGGAAGAATGTTCAGGCCGTTCAGAACACGGTCAATGCCCAGGATGGCATTGTGGACTTCAAGATTCGTACTTGGGGCAGTTTTGGCATTAAGGTAGAAACGGAAAAGGCGGACAATTCCCTTTACAACATTACCGTGTTGGCCAGTCCAGAAAAGAAGGCCTATTTGGACAGTCCCTTTAGAACGATCAACACAAGCGAATTGAAATCTAGTGGTGGGACCATAACAGATAACACCGATGGTTCAAGTTCAGGTAAAGGCAATAACAATTCCATCTTGTACATTCTTCTTGGTGCAGCCCTATTGGTAATCGGCCTATTGGCAGGCAAGCTACTGGGCAAAAAAGGGAAGAACACTACTGTGATCCTATTATTTATCATGAGCTTCCCTTTTGAAGCATTTTCCCAGGCCCAAGCGGGTGAATTTCTTTCCATGGAACAGTTCGAGGCCTTCAAGAGGACATCCATGGAAGACCTCAATACACGACTCAATATCCTGGAGAGTGAACGAAAGTCCGTTGATAAAGTGGTCAAGGATTTGGACAAGACCATATCCACGATAAGGAAACAATGGGACAACGTAAAGATGCTCTATGATGTGTACAACAATGGGTTGGGCAAGTGCATCAGTTCTGCTCCGCCCGCCCAAAGTCCCTCCATACCCTCCATTTGCACGGACCTGTACTTTGACGATAATGGCGAAATATTGGAAGGGGAAGACCAAGGTTGTGCCGAATGTTATGTGGATGCTCGTAAAAAGCTCAATGACATCAGGTATCAATTTGAAAAATTAGCCACCATCTACAAATGCACCAAGGACTTTTCCAATGCGGCACTTTCCTTTGGTGACGACGTTTCTGGTTTTACCCCGGGAGGAGTGGGAGGGCTAGCTTGGCAAGCGGAGCGAAGAAAAATTGAAAAGTCGGTAACCGATCTTGAACAGGCTTATGATAACAAGTATGGCGAATTCCTCCAGAGCTTGGCCGATGCCATGATGGAACTCAACATTTGTGAGGCAAAATACGGAGTTGAGGATTGGTACGACCGTTTTGGTTACATGTATTTTGAATTTATGAAGGACAAGTACCAAAGAAAGGACTGATGAGAGTAAAAATATTGCTTGTCGTATTGTTGGCCATTAGTTTCGGATTTTGGGTAGGCTGTAAATCTGTGAATCCCCCAGTTTCCTACACAAACAAAGATATTATTGGGTCATGGGAAGGGTGTGATGGACGTGTCGTTACTTTTTCCAAAGATGAAAATGGAGGGGTCCTTGGACGCTATTCAAAACTAGGAGGGCTTGGAAGGTACAGATTTAGCTTGAACGAAATTGGGTTCCATATTACTCAAAAAAAGCCCGGAACCTATGTAGGACAAGTAAAATGGAAGAATACCATGGGCAATGAGACATGGCGGGAAGAAACCATTGAGGTAGAAGGCAACATATTGAAAACAACCAGTTCTGATAACTGTGGTAAAGAGTTAAAGCGCGTCAAAGGACCATGAAACCATAAACCTATGTACTCGTAACTGGGTCTCATCTTATCTAATATATACCATTCGAAAAAGTACATGTTTTTGGCTGGTCAGCACATATATGTACCGGCAACTTTGTTATTCAAAATTGTGATTTACAGATGGTCTATAAAACTAAGATCCAGTTTGCGCTATTGGGATGTCAAATAATCAAGTGATCCTGATTTCGTCTTATCCATTTGGTGCTATTTGATTTGAATCAAGAATCGAAGCTATTGAGCAAAGAAATCCGATAAAACTATGTTAGCTTAAGAGTATTGGATTAAAAAACAAAAACGACCATGAACATAATTTACGAATACGACAATGTAGCCCAAAGCGATCGGTTCGAAGCGATGGCAAAAGAAAAATTGATGAAGCTTTCAAACAAGTTCGAGATGGTCATTAGGGCAGATGTCTTTTTTAAGGAAGAGAACACCTCTTCCGACGAGACGGGCAAGATATGCAACATTCGTTTGAGTCTTCCAGGACCCCGTTTGTTCGCGGACTCGAGTAAAGAAAACTTTGTCATGGCGATTGGCGAATCCGTGGATAATTTGGAACGTCAATTAAGAAAACATAAAGAAAAATTAAATCAATAGTAACCCTAAATATAAATCACATTATGAAATTGAAAGATAAAAAAATAGCGATATTGGCCACAAACGGCTTTGAGAAATCAGAATTATTCGAACCTTTAAATGCCCTAAAGGAGAAAGGTGCAGAAGTACATGTAGTATCACCGGAGAGCGGTACCATTAAAAGCTGGGACAAAAAAGATTGGGGAGAAAGTGTTTCGGTAGATTTGACCCTTGACCAAGCAGACCCAACGGATTACGATAGTCTCGTACTGCCAGGAGGAGTAATCAATCCTGATTTGCTGAGAATCAACGATGACGCCATATCATTTATTCAGTCGTTCTTCAAGAGAAGTAAACCAGTTGCCGCAATATGCCATGCGCCTTGGTTGTTGATAAGTGCCGACGTTATCGAAAACAGAAAAGTAACTTCCTATAAGAGTATAAAGAAAGATGTTATTAACGCCGGAGCCCATTGGGAAGACAAAGAAGTGGTCGTGGACCAAGGATTGGTGACCAGTCGAAATCCCAATGACCTACCCGCCTTTATTTCCAAAATCGTTGAAGAGACTTTGGAAGGAAAGCACAGAGGACAGACGGTGAACGCGTAAGAAATCAACACATTTGATTAGAAGAGCCCCTGATTCAGGGGCTTTTTTGTTGCCCATATGGGCTGTTCCATTGCAAAAGAGAATAATTCTCTCTCCCAATTGATAATTGAGCACTTTCTCTTCAGCCCTTTGACTTCACTAGGGTTTTTATGCTTTGTATTCATCCGATATCATTTGAGGGCTTATCAAGGGTGAACAATCAGGAGTTCGGTTTTTTTATTGGTATTGTTCTATCTTTAATGAACTTTTTGAATATGATTTTACCTTCGAATCAACCTGAAATCACTTAAAAAATAAACCAAACTAAATGAGAGATACCATCAAAATCTTTATGCTGCTATTGTTTCTGATTCAACTATCGTGTCAGGAAAATACCAAAGTGAATGCTCCAGAGCCGATAGGGGCAATTCCTTCTGAAGAACAATTGGCTTGGCATAAGATGGAAAAAAATGCCTTTATTCATTTTACCATCAACACTTTTACGAACAAGGAATGGGGTTACGGCGACGAATCGCCAGAGCTGTTCAATCCTACGGCGTTTAATCCCGATCAATGGATGCAGACCTTGAAAGAAGCTGGTTTTAAAGGTGTGATTTTAACGGCAAAGCACCATGATGGATTTGCATTGTGGCCTTCAAAATACACGGAACACTCCATTAAAAACAGTCCGTTCCAATCGGGCAATGGCGATATTGTAAAGGCAGTTTCAGAATCGGCCAAAAAGCACGGCCTTAAATTTGGGGTCTATCTTTCACCGTGGGACAGAAACCGGTCAGATTATGGGGAAGCATCCTACATTACCTATTACCGGAACCAGTTGAAAGAATTATTTACCCAATACGGACCTGTTTTTGAGATGTGGTTCGATGGGGCCAACGGCGGTGACGGTTATTATGGGGGCGCCAGGGAAGAGCGGACCATAGATCGGCAAAATTACTACGATTGGCCGACCACGTTAAAAATGGTGGATTCCATACAGCCCAGTGTACTTTTTTTTAGTGATGCCGGTCCCGATATGCGTTGGGTGGGCAACGAACGGGGAATTGGGGGAAAGACCAATTGGAACACCATAACCCCCGATACACTATACGCAGGCAAGTTCGGTATTGAAGATTTGTTGCAACGAGGAACCCCGGGCGGAAGCGATTGGATTCCGGCAGAAGTAAACGTATCTATAAGGCCGGGATGGTTTTATCACGAAGCGGAGGATTCCCTGGTGAGAACCCCGGAAAATTTGTTCCAGCGTTATCTGACTTCGGTTGGACGAGGGTCTACTTGGTTGCTGAACATACCTCCCGATACCAGGGGGTTGTTTCATGAGAACGATGTAGCTGCTTTGCAGGGGTTCAAAAAAATACTGGATAGTGTTTTTGATGTTGATATGGCCCGGTCTGCAGAAATAACGGCCAGTTCTTTTCGAGGAATGGATGAAAGATTTGCCCCCAAAAACTTAAATGATGGGGATGAAACTACATACTGGGCAACTGACGACGTTGTGACCCATGCTTCTTTTATGGTGGACTTGGGGTCGGAAAAGGAATTGAACTATCTTGTATTGCAAGAGCACATACAACTGGGACAGCGGGTAGCTGCCTTCGATGTATGGGCCTGGCAAAATGGTGTCTGGGAAAAAGTGACAAGTGAGACCACCATTGGGTACAAGCGGATTTTGGAGCTTAATGGTTTGGAAGCTTCCAAAATAAAGGTTGAAATAACGGCTGCACTTGAGTGTCCGGTCATTTCCAACGTGGAACTTTATTGATTTTTGAAAATTGTCGCTTACCGCTGCCTTTTCGAGAGTTAGGCTTTACATGTTATTGTTTTTAGTAGGATTAGGAGGGATTTCTAAGTGAAAGTTATTTTTGTTCCTTTATCATGTTGGTCCCGATGAACTGCTACATTTTAAATAGGGTCATTTCTGTTGTAAAAAAAATGATAAAACCCCAAGAATTGGAAGTTTAGGTAAAGCGGGCAAATAAATTATAAGCTATGTATTATTCGAACAAGGATATTTTGGAACTGGATAAAATCGTCCGTCTTAAGATCATAAATTCCATCACAGGTATAAAGCCTGCCAACTTAATTGGTACGCTTAATGATGACAAAGTAACCAATTTGGCCATTTTCAGTTCCGTGGTCCATCTGGGCAGTCAGCCCCCGCTTTTGGGTTTTATCGCAAGGCCAAAATCAGAGGATTCCGGTCACACCCTTCGCAATATTGAGCAAAATGGCGTTTACACCATCAACCATATCCATCCCGAATTTGTTCAACGGGCGCATTATACTTCCGCTAAATTTGACGAACACATTTCCGAATTTGACCGATGTGGATTTTCGGAAGAATATATCCAGGATTTTAAGGCACCTTTTGTCAAGGAGAGCCATGTTAAAATGGGCATGGTACTGAAAGATATGATTCCCATTCCTTTCAATGGAACTACCTTGGTCATTGGGGAAATTGCACATCTCGTATTACCGGACGCTGCCATGGATAGCGGAGATATTAATCTAGAGCAGCTCCAATCTACCGGTATTTCCGGACTCAATAGTTACTACCAAGTAAAGAAAGTTGCACAGTACCCGTATGTAAGGGTAGGGGAAGTGCCGGATTTTGAATGATGGTTTAGCTTAGTCTCGAATACCTTTCATTAAATCGGCATCTCAACTTCAATCGAGGTTCCTACGTCCTTTTTCGAGTCAATATGAAGCCTTCCGTTGACACTGTTTACCATTTCGGCAACCAATTGAAGGCCCAAACCATATCCTTTTTCACCATCTGTTCCTTGATTGGACTTGATTGCTTCGTTTTTCAGGTCCTCTAATTTTTCTTTTGACATGCCCATTCCGTTATCCGAAACCTTAACCTTTAGAAAGGATATTTCACCCTTCTCAACAATGTCAAGAGTGACGGTGATTTCACCATGGGCAGGGGTAAATTTGATGGCATTGGCAATCAGGTTTCCAAAAATGGGAAGAAGTTTTCTCCTTGAAAATTGAAAATCATCCTTTGTACTGTCAAAGCTAATTTGAAGCTGTATCTCTTTGTTCCGGGCAGGAACCAGATAAAGTGCGTCCAAGTGTTCTTTCAACGAGGAAAGATTAAAATAATTCTGTTCTTGGATATTTTTGCGCTTTTCCAAGATATCATCCGTTAGGTCCATTAATTTGGAGACCGAGCGGTTGATCATGTTAAAATACATTTTGGACTCCTCGCTATCCATTTCCTCGTCTATGTTCGTGGTAAGTCCAAGTATGCCTCCCAAAGGACTCCTGATGTCATGTGCCATTTGGTAGCGCTCCTTTATAGCTTTGGAGAGTTCATCTTCCAATTTTTCCAATCTTTTCAGATTTTCCAATTTTTCCACAATTTCGTCGGCAATCAATTGGAGCAATTCTTTCTTTTCAAGGGAAATATTTTTTTCGCCATGATCTATTACACACAATGCCCCAATGTTTTCACCGGTGCTTACCTTGAGCGGGATTCCGAGGTAATACTTGAACCCGTCGTTTTTAACGAAGGATTTGTCCCTAAACCTTTTATCTTGGTCAAGGTGTGGTACCTCCATCATTTTTTCATCAAGGATGGTGTATTGACAAACGGAGTCCTCACGGTCAATTTGGGAGAGGTTCGCATCCGAGGATGCCACGGTCCATTGCGAATAAGTGTCAATAAGATTTATAAAGGAGATGTCCGTATCCGTGATATGGGCGGCCAGTTGGACCAATCGTTGAAATTCGCTCTGGAGTTGGGAATAGTCCAAATCCAGTTCGTTCAGTTTCTTGACCCGTTTATATTCTTCAAGAGCGTTCATGGTATCCTTCTGCATCATTAATCACAATTATTTTACAACCTACTGGTTACAACGTAATTTGCCCTATCTTATTTGAAAGAATAGTATTATAATTTAAATACGCTTTGTCAAAATCTTTTCAAAAGCCCTTTTGAACAACCTGTCCAAAAAGGAATAAATCCAAGTATTTCAATATCAGATATTCTATACTGCAATGTTAAGTGAGGTTTGAGAAAAATGTGTTCTTCTTTGGGGACATCATCTCCAAATTTGGAACAATAAAGGAATTCTCCAGAACCTTTTATCAAACTAGTCTAAAAGAAGAGGAATTGTTCGACAGCTGGGACAGCAGATATTTATCATTTCAAAAATAGCGGACCAAAAGTTTAGATATGTCAACAAATCGTTGCACTTTTTGACCATTGGCCTACTTATATTTTTGTTGTTGGTGATTTACTGCACTGTGGCAGCCCTTATCTGATTATATCAAATGGTTTTTGAAAAGTAGAATGGTCACATACCTATATTGTCCGGCAATGTAGGTTGGTTGGCCATTACCCACAGGGTTTTGCACAAAGGATTACAAGGGTATGAAAATCTGTTATCATAATTTTTACAATATTTTGTAAGTAAAACGTTACTTACTTATAGCAAAACCCCGAAATGCTAAAAAGGATCATATTAGTTATTACCGCCATTATCACTCTGGTATCGATTTTGGCCATATTGGGATGGATGTTCCAAATTGAATCGTTGACACGGGTCCTGTCGGATCTCCCTTCCATGAAATTCAATACGGCATTTTGTTTCATACTATTGGGTGTAGTTATTTTTCTTATTGTCAAGCATTACAACCTTGTATTGCCACATACGATCAATGCACTTTTATTGATTATGGTATCGATTACCCTAAGTCAGGATATTTTCGGGATTGATCTTGGGATCGACCAATTTTTTATTGAAGACCGTTTGGGTATTCTTTTGGGAAAACAACATCCGGGAAGGATGTCCTCGGCAACCTCATTGTCTTTCTTGTTCTTGGGTATATCCTTGTTGTTGATACTGTTGGGAAAGTCCAAAGGCATACGATTGGCGGCCTATTTGTCCCAATGCGTTGCTTTTTTCTCCTTTTTGGCCATCACCGCTTATTTTTTTGTGATTCCAACAGAGGAAAAAATAAACTTTATTTCCTCCATGGACATTCACACGGCAATGGGATTCCTATTGGCAAGCACGGCCATATCCTTAATGATCCCAAAATTTGGCATTACCGAACTCTTTATCGGTAGGGGTATAGGGAACCATCTCATGCAGCGATTGTTCTTTCAACTAACGGCTTTGTCGTTATTGATTTCATATGCTGTCTTTACAGCCTATAAAAAGGGTTTCTTGGAACCTGGCTTTTCCATAGCCTTGGTAGAGGTCGCTTTTATCTCGGCCCTGCTCTTTATTTTGATGATCCTGATTCCTACCATAAACAAATTGGAACTGGATAGAAGAATTGCTGAGAAGGAACTCCATGCCACTAGCACCTATTTAAATGCCACGCCCGATCCCATAGTTGTGATCAACGAATCTGGCACCATTATGCTTTCCAATACGTTGATGAAAAAATCTTTTGGCTTAGATACGGTCGATCTAGAAGGAAAAAACATAAACCATTTTGTGACCGGGGATTTTGCCGAGGTCCATAGGAACCATATTTGGGAGTTTTCATTTTTTGGTCCTTCAAAAGAAGAAAATAGAGAAGAAGGCAATATTACCTCCATTATAGAGACGAACTTTATCAAAAGTCAAAATAAAAAAGTCCCTGTTGAGATGACATTGAATTCGATTGTTACTCAAAAGGGCTACAATACCATAGTTGCCTTCAGGGACATTTCTAGAAGGATCCAAGCGGAAAAAAATTTTAAAAAGGCAAACGATAAAGTTCTGGCAGCCTTGGATGCCTCGATCATTGGAATATGGGACTATGATATTGCAGACGGTTCCATTGTTTGGGACGATACCATGTACAATATTTATGGTTTGGACAAGCAAAAGCACCCTATCAAATTTTCCATCTGGGCCAATTTGGTCCATAAGGATGATATAGATAGACTCTTAAAGGTGCTTGAGGACTCTATTGCGAAAAAGACCACCTACGCTGGGGATTTCAGGATTGTTTGGCCGAACGGGACCATACGATATATAAGGGCAAAGGGATCGGTGCACTTGAACGAGGCAGGTGAGGTGGTGCGAATGCTGGGAACCAATTGGGACATTACCGAACAGAAGACCTACGAGCTTGCCCTGGAAGCGAGCACGGAACAAAATAGAATGTTCATTGATGAAGCGCCCACGGCAATAGCCATGTTCGATACAAATATGGTGTACTTGGCGGCATCCAAAAAATGGCTCGAAGATTACCATATTAACGAAAGCGTAATTGGAAGGTCTCATTATGAGGTGTTTCCGGAAATAGGCGATGATTGGAAAAAAATACATCAGGAGTGCCTGAACGGAGCCGTAAATACCTGTGATGAAGCTGTTTTTGAAAGGGCCGACGGTTCCAAGCAGTGGATTACATGGGAAGTGAAGCCCTGGTACAAGAAACCGGGCGAAGTCGGCGGATTGCTCATGTTCACGGCCAACATTACCCAGTTCAAGGAAAATATCATGGAACGTTTGCGCTTGCAGGATATGCTGGATCAATCCAACGAGATAGCAAAAATTGGGAGTTGGGAATACGATTCTGCTCGGGATATACTGGGTTGTAGTGCAATAACCAAAAAGATTTATGCCATCCCACCCCATCACGAACCAAATTTAGCGGGGATACTTTCCTTTTATGCCGACGAAGATGCGGAAAAACTGGAAACCGCCATTCAACGGTCCCTTAAAGAATCGCATTCCTTTGATATGGAATTGCAAATAACTGCAGCGGATTCCAAGCAAAAATGGGTGAGAATTATTGGTAGGACAAGAAACTCGGAACTTGATGGAAAGGTTTATGGCATACTACAGGACATCACAAAAATGAAAATGTATGAAACATCACTGATCCAGGAAAAACAAAAAGCCGAGGCCGCCAGTAAATCCAAATCTGAATTTTTGGCCAATATGAGCCACGAGATCAGGACCCCTCTTAACGGGGTTATCGGGTTTACCGATCTTTTGATGAAAACCCAATTGTCCGAAAGCCAGTCCGAGTACATGCAAACCGTTTATAATTCGGCAAACCACCTTTTGGACATTATCAATGATGTGCTCGATTTTTCTAAAATTGAAGCGGGTAAGTTGGAATTGAACATTGAAAAAACAGACCTGATCGAGCTTTGTGACCAAACCATGGATATTGTAAAGCATCAGGCACATGCCAAAGGCCTTGAAATATTGTTGGATATCTCCCCAGAAATAGACCGTTTTATCTATGCGGATTCCGTTCGCCTACGCCAAATACTTACCAACCTTTTGGGCAATGCGGTAAAGTTTACCAACAAGGGAGAAGTTGAATTAAAAGTCAGACATAGACCGGAATTGGGATCCAACAAGGACAAAAAGTGCTTTGCGTTTTCCATACGGGACACTGGGGTGGGGATAGCCGAGCACAACCTGGACAAGATTTTCCGTGCATTTGATCAAGAAGATGCTTCTACCACCAGAAAATTTGGAGGAACCGGGCTTGGACTCACCATAAGCAACCGCCTTCTCAATTTCATGGGCAGTTCCTTAAAGGTCGAAAGCAAGATCAATCAGGGAAGCGTGTTTTCTTTTGTGGTTGAATTTGAAACCGAGAAGGAAAGTGCCGAGGGACAAAGCCAACTGAAATCACAGGTAAAAAAGGTGCTGGTGGTCGATGACAACGAAAACAATAGGATCATTCTTCGGGAAATGTTAAAGTTGTACCATATTGAATCGGTATTGGTAGAGCACGGCATCGAGGCATTGGAAGTCCTAAAAAAACAATCGGACTTTGATTTGATGATTCTTGATTACAACATGCCCTACTTAAATGGTGTGGAAGTAATGCAACATGTTCGGGAAAAGTTTGAAATGGATGAAAAACAGCTACCCATAATGTTGTTGCACAGCTCCATTGAAGATGTGGGCATCAAACAGGCCTGTGACCGATATGGGGTGAAGTTCAATATCTCCAAACCCGTTATGTCCCAAGATCTTCAATCCGTCTTGGGCAAAGTTGGAGCCTTAAACCCAAATGGTGAGGCCAAGGTTGCCAAACCCGAAGGGGACAAGGAACTGGAACTTCTGGAACCCACCATTCTTGTTGCCGAGGACAATCCGGTAAACAGGTTTTTGGCAACTACGCTTCTCAAAAAAATAGTGCCCCGGTGTAAGATTGTCGAGGCCAACGATGGTTCGGAAGCCGTGGCATGCTTCACAAAAGAACCGTTCGATATTGTTTTTATGGACATTCAAATGCCTGTCATGAGCGGTTTTGATGCCACCCAAAAAATTAGGGAACTAGAGCAATCCGAGGGTCATGTTCCCATCATTGCCCTTACCGCAAGGAACATCAAGGGCGAAAAAGAGCGCTGCTTGGAACAGGGAATGGATGACTACGTTACAAAACCTGTCGTATATGAGACCCTGAAAAAAGTTATGGTAAAATTTCTCCTACAAAAAATATCGTAAATTATCAGTGTTTCGTACAATTTAATCCACGATTTTATGTTTAAGTAGGTAAACCTACTTGAACGATGGGCACCACTATAGAAAAAGTTTTGTTCATAAGCCCCAATTCCCAACTTTTGGAGGCCTTCAATAATTTTGATATTTCCCGCAATTGGGAAATGGAGTCCTGTCAAGATAGCTTTGATGCACTCCAGCAGTTAAAGAACACAAACTTTGATTTGGTGGTCATGGACCATAAAATTGGCCCTTTGGACCCTTTTAAGCTTATGGACTATGTATTTCATGAGTTGCAAAAGTACTGTCCCATGGTAATCGTAGGGGACGGGAGTGAACCAGAAGCCGTCCACGAGAATTACATAAGATTCAACTATCCCATAGAACAGCATAATATTGACACGTTGGTTTTCAATACAAACAAGCCAACCGATAGCAAGGAGGAACAGTTGTTTTCATTGGATTATTTAAACGAGCTATCCGACAATGATCCCGAATTTCTTTTGGAATCCCTACAGTTGTTTCAGGATACTTTGGATTCGAGGCTCAATGATCTTAAAATGGCCGTTTCAGAATCAAATATTAATGAAGCCCGCCAGATTGCCCACAACATAAAGCCGAGTTTTGCCATGTTGGGCAATGGAACCGGCAGAGCACTTTGCCAAACGATTTGCTATGATGCCACGAATGAGGAAATTCCTGAACTGTCCCAGGTATTGATGAATGAATATGAGTTGATCATAAATGAAATAAAGAAACAGTTCCCCAAATTAAATGCAGAATGAAGAAGAGAATTTTGATTATTGAAGATAACCCGATGGTAGTGAAGTCACTGGAGTTCAAACTGACCAAGGATGGGTATGAGGTGATAGTCGCAGAAGATGGAAGAAAAGCCCTGGAAATACTCAAAGAAGACGATTCCATTGAACTGGTGATCACAGATCTGATGTTGCCCTATGTTACCGGGACAGAGTTGATAGAGCATATTAGGATCAATATGCCCAACTTGCCCATCATTGTCCTCTCAACATCCAACCAAGAAGAAATTATAACGGACGCCTTTATGATGGGCGTCAATGATTTTATCACAAAACCATTCAGCCCCAATGAGCTTTCCTTGCGGGTAAAAAGAACCATAGAAAGTTATTGATTGTCCAACATTGAGAGCATCATACAAAATTGGCCATGGCCATTAAAGGTGACCACGTTTTTTGTGGCGCTGTTTTTTCTGTTTGTATTCATCACCGTTCTTTCCCTGATATTTCTTAGGGGGTACAAAAACCGAAGGGAACAGAAGAAAAAATCATTTCTGGAACAAACGGACAGCTTTCTGAACAATTTTCTTTTTGATGACACCATAGATTTGAGAAAAGAAGCCCAGACTTTCAAGTCCCAACATTTGACTTCTACACTTCAAAAAAAGATAGCGATTCGGCAAATACTCATTTACAATGAAAACCTAAAAGGGGAGTCTTCCGTTACGCTGAAGAATATATTTCATCAGTTAGCGTTAGATCAATTCATTCTGGATGCCCTTAAAGAAGGACGATGGTTTGATAAAGCAAGGGCCATTTATGTGCTTTCCGAACTTCATGTAAAGGAATCCAGGGCGGTGGCACGTTACCTGAACGATAGGCACGAAACAGTGCGCGCACAGGCCATTTATTTTTTCATCAAAACCGCTGAAGACAATCCACTGACATTCTTTGCCAAACTAAAAAAGGAGTTGACTCTTTGGGAAATGATCCAGATAGAGGACAGCTTAAAATTTGTTTATGAAGGACCTACCCCTGATTTTTCAATCTGGTTGGACCACCAGTTGAGCACGGTACTGATATTTTCCATAAGAATGATTCAGCAATTCAACCAATTTGAACATATACCGGCCATAGTACCATTTCTGGGCCATCCCAATGAAAATGTACGAAAAGAGACCATAGAATCCCTTAGAAAACTGAATTACGAAGGACTATTGGATGTAATTGTTCCCAAATTTCCCACAGAAAGCCGAATGGTAAAAAAGGAAATCATCAAGGCCGTGGAAACGCTTGGGGACCTTAGGATGCTGCACCAATTGAAACCTGCCTTGGTTCAAAAAGAGGAGTGGCAGACCAATCTTATGTATTTAAGAGCCGAAAAAAGGATGCAACCGGAACTATAAAACCACGCTGTGACAACCTTGGACCTCAATCATATTACGGAAATTATAAGCTGGCTGTTCTTGGCATATGGTGCCATTGTAATTTCTGGGTATATATTTTCAGCATTCTTCTCATTCTTGGAAATAAGGGAATACAAAAGGAGAAATGGTTTAAAGGATGAGATTTCGTTGTTGCAGTCCACAAACCTCCCTTCCATATCCATTTTGGCCCCTGCCTATAACGAAGAGGCCAATATTGTTGAAAATGTAAGATCGCTCCTCACGGTCAACTATCCATCTTGCGAAATTGTGATCATCAACGACGGTAGCAAGGACGGCACCTTGGAAAAACTCATCGAGAGTTTCCATCTGGTAAAGGACGATTCCATTTATTATGATGTTTTGCCATCACAGACCATCAAACAAACCTATAGATCTTCTTTCAAATCCTTCAAGAACCTAAAGGTGGTGGATAAAATGAACGGCGGCAAGGCGGATGCGCTCAATGCAGGTATCAATATTTCCAAACATGATATCATTTGTTGTATTGATGTGGATTGTGTTTTGGAGAGCGATGCGCTTTTAAAATTGATCAAGCCTTTTCTCAACAATGAGAAAAAGGTCATCGCATCGGGGGGCATCATCCGTATCGCCAATTCCTGTGTAATCGAGGACGGAAAGATCATTGAAGTGAAATTACCGGAGAAATTTCTGGTAAGGGCGCAGATCATCGAGTATTTCAGGGCATTTTTAATGGGCCGCATGGCCTGGTCCCGTATTGATGGCCTATTGTTGATATCGGGGGCATTTGGAATGTTCGATAAAGAAACCGTGATCGAGGCCGGTGGGTACAATCCCAAAACCGTGGGCGAGGATATGGAACTATTGGTCCGGATGCGAAGGCTGATGCGAACCAGAAAAGTGGACTACACCGTTGGTTTTATTCCCGATCCGCTCTGCTGGACCGAGGTTCCGCCAAATTGGACCGTTCTACAAAGGCAAAGGAACAGATGGACACGCGGCACAGCCGAGACTCTATGGATGCACAGAGGAATGCTGTTTAATCCAAAATATGGTGTACTTGGCCTATTGAGCACACCCTACTGGCTCTTTTTTGAATGGTTTGCGCCGCTCGTGGAGTTTTTTGGGATTCTATTCTTTATAGTCTTAATGATCCTTGGTCAAATCAATTGGATATTTGTTCTGGGATTCACAATGGTTTCCTATGGCTTTGCGGTACTGTACTCCGTTACGGCACTATTTTTTGAGGAATTTTCATTTCAACAATACAAAAAAACATCCTATACCTATAAACTGATATTCACCGCATTCTTGGAACCTATACTTTTTCACCCCTTTATACTATGGGCATCCCTTAAAGGCAACATCGATTTGATCCGTGGCAAGAAATCGTGGGGAAATATGAGCCGTGCAGGACTGGGTAAAATGGGGGAAAAAGTAACCGTAAAATAAATGACAATGCAAGGCCGTATTCACTTTTTTTTCCAAAACCGTTCATTGATGAAAAAACAATTCTTGCTTTTTGGCTGTATGTTGTTCACTTTGACCACATGGTCGCAGGAGACCCGTTCCGTGGACCAAATGTATGCCCTTGCCCGGAACGAAGCCTTTGAGAACAAGGATTACCAAAAGGCCATCGGCCTAATGGAAGAGGTCACACAAAAAACACCTGAAAATGTGGATTATGCCATATTCCTTGGGCGTTTGTATACATGGGACAATCAAGAGGACAAGGCAAGAAAAGTGCTTGGTACGACCTTTGAAGACCATCAAGATTATGAGGATGCCGGCCTGGCCTATGCCAGTCTGGAGTTTTGGACCAAAAATTCGGAAAGGGCACTTGACATTGTGAACAAGGCTTTGCAACACCATAAAGATTCAGAAAGTCTACAGGTGCTCAAGGCAAAAATACTATTGGATTTAAAGCGGCCACGGGACGCAAACATAGTTTTGAACAACGCCCTGGAACTTTACCCAAAATCCACACAAATACGATCATTGCTGCAGCAAACGGGAGCAGGGGAATTGCGCAACGAGGTAGGACTGGCCTATGACCTTGTTTATTTCAGGGAACGCTTTGATGAACCATGGCATTTGATTGGCCTGCATTATGGGAACCAAACAGGAATCGGTCCCATTTTGGGACGGGTAACTTACGGTAATAGGTTTGGAACGGGGAATGCACAATTGGAGGTTGATTTTTATCCCCGTATATCAAATACGTTTTATGCCTATTTAAACGCCGGTATATCTGAGGATACAGGCGTTTTTCCACACTATCGTACCGGATTTTCGCTTTATGCAAATCTTCCCATGGCTTTTGAATTGGATGGCGGTTTTAGGTTGTTGAAGTTTGATGACGAATCGTGGACCTATACCTTTGGGTTGGGAAAATATTATAAAAATTATTGGTTCAATATCCGAACATACTTGAATACACTGGATACCGGGGTGGCGGATTCCTACACTTTTACCGCCAGATACTATTTTGGTGGAGCGGATGATTATTTTAGTGCCCGTATCGGCACAGGTTTTTCTCCCGATAATGCCTCGAACAATGTACTGTTCAATAATTCAACCCGACTGCGCTCCAACAATTTTGCTTTGGGTTTTAGAACACTGATAGGAAACAGCCATGTTCTTTATGCCGAGGCCTCTTATGACCGAATCGAGTTTACTTCGGACACCTATGATGACCAATATTCTCTCAAGGTGGGGTATATAAAAAGATTTTAGTCCTGTATTTTTGGACTTGATGAAAACCTATAGATAGGTCTTGATGTTTTTTATAGGATATCGCCCCTTAAAGGTTGGTAGCAATGCGTCTTTCTTTGAATTTTCAATTCTTTTTTCACTTTTTCTTTTCTGATTTTCAATAGGATACAGAATTACCTTAAAAAAATCGATTTTTTTTTCAGGAGTTTTTGGCCTTTGATTGTTTTATATACACCAAACCATATGAGATATGAAAAAGTATAACTCAACTGCGGTGACCAAACAAATGGAAGGAGAGGATTTTCAGAAGATTTTTGAAAGTCAATCCAAGTTCATCAAACGGTTGATACTCTTTTTTTCAATACAGTACATTATAATATTAATAATTCTAAATATTTCTTAGCGGTTTATTTCGAGTCTAATCGCTCTGATTCTAGGGGCAAGTCTGGTAACGGTGCACTTTGGGTTGTGCACCGTTTCTTTTTTTATTAGCGTAAGGTAAAATACAGGGGAAATCAGTTAAAGGTAAACCGTACTGAAAAATTGGGGGTCAACCCTAAGGAGTTTTTATCAAATTTTTGCACCGTATTCGATTCGGACAATTCATAAAAGGTATTCAGCATATTATTCCTGTCGAAGATATTCCAAATGGCCGCTCCTATTTCCAAGCTCGTATGCTCTCCACAGGCAATTTCATATTTCCCCGAGATATCCACTCGCAAGTAATCCGTAAGGTTTTCCCCATTCGTTTCATCATAATTGATCTCCCCTTCAGAAACTGGATTATCGGCACTGGGCATGGTAAATGGCCTTCCCGAATGCCAGTTCATTCCTGCGGCCAATACCATAGGACCCAAATGATAGTTGGCTCCCAAGGCAAGGGCATGCGAAATTTCAAAATTGTTGGCAAAACTATTTTCCGGTAATTCATCAAACGTATAATCGCTGTTCAATAAGGAGTAGCTGAGCCAAACATGATTGCTCCGAAATTGTTTTTTTACCAATAGATCTAGTCCTGTGGCCGCGTACGACCCGGCAGTTTTTACATATTCATATTGGTTTTGAAAACCTTGGCTCTGCGTTGTGATACCATTCACTTTTTTAAAGAAAGTGACCCCGTTCAGCAACCAGCCTTTTTTGCTGTAAAGAAGTCCAACCGATCCTTGTCTGCTGCTAATAACGGGAATGGAGGTATCATTGGCGAGCTGCCATCTTCGCTTCTCCAAGCCTAAAAAATCATTTTGAAAATTGATGACCTGCGAAGTACTTTGATGTTTGAATTCTCCCAGTACCTCTAGGCTAAGATAATCGTTCAATTGATGGTTGAAGGACAACCGGGGCTCCCAAAGCTGCTTGTCAAATTCGGTTAGATAATTGAACCGCAGGCCTACATTTAAGCTCGAGAGTCCATTTTTGGAGGTTGTGCCTATCTGGGTAAAAAGTGCATGGGTTCGCAATACTTCGCCAACAAGAAGAAGGTACAGGGGATTGTCCACATCATCAAGATTGGTGACCTTGGTTTCCACCAATTGGTAGCCCCCGGTCCAATTCGTTCTGGAAGAAACATGATTGACAACCTTTAATTTCAAACCGGTTTCGGATACTTTGTTTTCCTGTAAGAACCTTTGGTTTTCCAATATGTTGGCATTGATCGCCTGTAGTTTATAATCCGTGTTGTAAACCGCCAAATCACTGCTCCATTGTTTGGACCAAGTTCTTTGATATTGTAGGCCTTCCGCCAAACTGGATTGCTCTATATTACTTTGCCGTGAAGTTTCCGTTCCCGACATTGCCGCCACTTCATTAAAGGTAGCTTCGTTTGCGGTATGGATAAAATTGATCTTTATAAGTTCCTTGTCAGATGGACGGTACAACAAGCGGAACGAGGTGTCGTAAAAATCGAAGGTAAAATCTGAATTTGTTATTGTAGATGAGCTACGATCTAGTTCCGTGTTCTGTGATATGCGATCAAAATAGCTGGAATACGTAGGGGTTTCCAATACATCGCTTATGGATTTTCTGGATGCCAATTGAAAGGATAACTTGTCTTTAATGGGAATATCAATAAAACTGTTGACGTCGATAAGGTTGGCACCGATACTACCTTTAATTTTGTTGTTCAGTTGCTCCTCGGTATGCATGGCAATCGTGCCCGATACCCCATCGGTCTGAGAGGCATCACTTCCATTTTTTCGGAGTTCCACATGGTGCGTAATGTTCGGATGGTACATGGAAATAAGACCAAAGAAATGTCCGGATTGGTACATTTTGATACCGTCCCACGTAATAAGGTTCTGGTCGTTGCTGCCACCTCTTATATTGATGTTGGACACGGTCTCATCGATACTTTGTACTCCGGGCAACGCTTGGACGGAAAAAAGAACATCGTCCTCCACAAGCCCTGGAAGTGTGCTGAAACGTTCAAAATTCAACGTATAGGTTCCATTTTCCAATTTGTCCATTCCACGGACCAAAAAATCGTAAACCGTGATTTCGTCCAACTTTTCTTGGTAAGGCACCATAAAAATGGATCTGCAGTTGGATGTATCTAAATTGTTTAGCTCGAAAAAGAGCGGTTTGTAACCAATATGCCGAATATGGACAATATTGTCCCTTTTTAAATTTCGCAGTTCAAAGTATCCATTTTCGTTGGTATAGGTGCCGATATTACCGATTTGTATGGCAACGTAGGGCAGGGGTTCTTCGCTATCAAGATCCTTAACGTAGCCGCAAAAGGATAGTGCTTCTTCCCTTATGGATATGGTAGTGGCATCTATAAAAACAAAGGCCAATTTGCTTTTGTTGCGCAAGTAATCCAGTGTTTGTTCAAGATTTAAGGAATCTTCCGGCAGTTCTAAGGTGATATCCACCACCAAATCTGAAACATAATTGAATTGTATGTCAAAACGCTTCTGAACCGTATCCAAAATAGTTGCCAACGGAAGATTTGTTTTGGTTTGGGCAACCGTATATTTTGAATGCAGGGCTATAAGGCAAACAATCAGAAAAAGTAATCTTTTTCCCATGAGTACTACAACGTGGTGTTTTTGCCTATAGTATTTGTAGTATCTGTTTTAGTGTGATAAAGTACACTTATTGATTCCAAAGGAACATAAATTTGGAATTTTTGATTTTTCTTATGCTAATCTCTCTTGCTAAAAATTATGTTGTCGTTATCAAGTATTTGGTAGTCGATGGCAAGTGGCTCACCAATTGCCTTAATGGCCCTCGATAGGTCATCATGGTTAAAACCTCCCGTAAAAAGTTGGGCTGTATTTACATTTTCACTATTAACGGTTACCCCATATTGACGTTCAAGCTCGGCAAAGACCTCGGACACTGGAGTACGCTGAAAATAGCTCTTGTTTTTGGTCCATTGCGGCCCATCAAATGTGTTTTTGCCTGTGGAAATAACTCCATTGATCACCGATACATTATCGCCTACCTTGAGTATTACGGTACCTTTGCTCGTGGCAACTTGTACTGTTCCTTCAAAACAGGCTACCTCAAAAAAAGAACCACGATGTTTTACATTGAATTCGGTTCCCAATACGCTCACAATTCCGCTCTGCGTCACAACATCGAACTTTGAACCTTTGGCCACGTCGAAAAAAGCCTCTCCATCGAGTTTTATCTCCCTTTTGCTATCCCAGCTTTTTTCATTAAAAGCAATTTCGGATTTGGCATTAAGAATAACCTGGGAGGCATCGGGCATATCTATGGTCGTTTTTTCTGCAACTTGCGTCTGTACCTCGGTCAAAGAGTTAAACGTGAATATAAAATAAAGGCCCAGTGCCGCCACTATAATGCTGGCCACCCGCATCACGGGTTTTAACCATTGTAATTTTCTTACTTTGGTATCTGCTTCCATGGAACGCTCCTTGTAGGCTTCATAATCTGCCATCACAGAGAAATTGGAAGCCTTAAAATGGGAAGCATCCGCTACGATATTTTTGTAGAATGTAGCATCTTCCATAGTATCAAAAGCTTTTCTCTCCTCTTCCGATAGATTGTTGTTAAGCCATTTTTGTATCAAGGTATCTTGGTCCATGAAATTTGGTTCTTTGCTATATAACAATCAAGAAAGGATTTCTCCTGATTATTTTATCCTAAAATTTTCCAATTCTTTTTTTAATTGGTCAAAAGCGGAGTAAATACGGTACTCTACGACCTTTCGGGTTACGCCGAGCATTTGTGCGATTTCTTCATGTTTTTTCCCTTCTACCTTGTTCAGCATGAATGCGACGCGCTGATCTTCGGAGAGATTGCCGAGTGCGGCCTGGTATTTTTTTAGGTACTGTTCTTTTTCAAGCAGGAACTCTGGATTTTCATGGTCATGGGCATTGGGGACCTGGTTCTGATATTTCAGGACCACTTTTTGGTGTTTTACCTCATTGAGCATCAAGTTGTTTCCAACAGTGAACAAAAAGGATTTTGCCTTTTCCAAGGTTACCTTTTTGCAGTTTTCCCAAAGTTTGGTGAAGGCATCTTGGGCCTTGTCCCCTGGATTTAATTTTTCACCATATTTATAATAAAGGAAATCGTGAAGGCTTTGCGCATATTTTTCATAAATCTTCGAAAAAACGGTTTCATCACAAACGTCTTTGTGCAGGCTCTTTTCCAATAAGGTTGATTTTAGGTTCTTTTAAATATATAAATCTTTTTTAAAAATTTTCGGGAGTTTTGATCGTTAGATTGTTTAATAGCCAGATAACTAGTCCCAAAAAGACCAAAGATCATGAAAAAAGCCAACAAATACTTAAGCCTAACGGTATTTCTGGTCATATGTCTTCTAAACAGTTCCTGTAGAAAAGAAGAATTTGAATCTCAGGGAGCACCGCCGGAGCAGGCTTTGGAGGCAAATACCAATGTGGCCAATCTATTGTTGAAAACTACCATGAACGATGGGTCGGACGACAACATCATTGATCAAGCAAGTTGTTTTTCCCTTCAACTTCCAGTAACGGTTACGGTAAATGGGCAAGAGGTAACAGTTTCCAATAAAGGTGATTTTAATACTATTGAATCCATTTTTGAAGAAAGTTTGGATGACACCGATACGCTGGTCATAACATTTCCGGTAACCTTGATATTTTCTGATCACAGTACCATGGAAATCTCCAATCAGGCAGATTTTGATGCCCAAGTCGGCAGCTGCAATGGGGAGAATGAAGAAGATGATGATATTGAGTGTATAGATATCGAATATCCTGTTTTTATATCATTGTTCAATACCAAAACGGAAACGTTGAAAACCTTATCGTTTCCAAATGACAAGTCTTTGTTCATGTTTGTTGTTTCCTTGAAAAATGATGAAGTGGCCAATATTCAATTCCCTGTTTCCTTGATTCTTTCTGATGGATCTTCAGTTGAAGTGAACGATTTGGAGGAGTTGGAAAATGAAATCGATAATTATAGGGACGATTGTAATGAGGACGATAACAACGATTTTGATGACGACGATTGTAAAGGATGCAACCCTAACCAGTTGGAAGAAGTTTTTATAAGCTGTACCGAATGGGGCGTGAACTCGTTGCTACGGAACAACCAAAATCTGTCCGGGCTCTACAGTGAATACATTTTCAATTTTGAGGAAGACGGGAGCTTGACCGTAACAGATACCGTAACCAATGATGTTTTCCTTGGAACATGGCTAACCATAGGTGAATCCAACAATGTGCAAATGGAAATCAATGTTCTTGGATTGGACGACTTCAACGGTACATGGGACCTTAACGAAGTGGCTCAGGGCAACAGTCAAGGTATGGTGATACTTAGAATGGGAACCAACATCCTACGATTCGAAAGTGGCTGTTTTTAAACAATGGCTGTCAATGTTTTTACCAGACAATATGATTTGAAGAATCTGTTGATAAAGCGATAAAAAATAAAACCATGCAAATTATGGGAAAAACTGCTCTTGGGCATTTTCCCCATATGGAAGAATTATCGAATGCCAGTTAAACAGGTTGTGGGTTGATACATTAGGTTTAAACCTGTTTTTTTGGTATTCGAATTGAACAAAAGACGTTTCCCCCTGTCTTTAAATTATGAGTCATCTTGCATAGGACCGAACAAATGCTCGGTCCTATTCTTTTATCATGTTTGCCAAGAAGGGTTTTCTCGGTTATCCTTACTTGCCACTGAACACTATTTTTTATTTCTTGACAGTACGGTCCTAAAACCTAAATGCTCCATCCCCGAATCGGGACTTGTTGCCATCCGGGCAGAGATCCTGTAGCTCGCGCAATAAGAAGCACTGCATAAAAAGGAGCCACCTTTCATCACTTTTTCCTTGGCATAGGGATTTTGGGGATTGTATGCGCTTGTTGCCCCGGTCGGATTCCGGACCATGTTTGCCTGCGAGGCCAGTTCTTTGTAATAGTTGCTATTATACCAATCGTTTGTCCATTCCCATACATTTCCGGCCATGTCGTAGAGCCCAAAATCGTTTTTGGGATAGCTCATAACAGGTGCCCTGCGTTCAAAACCATCCTCCTGGGTGTTTTCCACAGGAAATTCGCCCTCCCAAGAATTGGCATGGGAGCTTAACTTTGAAACATCATCCCCCCAAAAGAATTTGTTGTCGGTTTTACCGGCGCGGGCAGCAAACTCCCACTCGGCCTCCGTGGGCAATCTTCGTCCGGCCCAATCACAATAGGCGAGTGCGTCCTCGTAAGCAATATGGACCACAGGATGGTCCGCTTTACCCAGAATATTGCTATCCGGACCATTGGGGTGCTTCCAATTGGCACCGATTTTCCATTCCCACCATTGCGAATAATCATACAGATTGGGAACACTGGACTTTGTTTTTTTGAAGACCAGTGAACCCGGCTTCAAAATAGAGTCGTGCGGTTTTGGTGTGCCCTCCGGCAGCTGCTTTTTCATTTCTTCCCAATCAATTTCGCGTTCGGCTACGGTAACATAGCCGGTTTCTTCAACAAATTTGGCAAACTGGTCATTAGTCACTTCATGCTTGTCCATCAAAAATCCATCTACATAAACTTTATGTGCCGGTTTTTCATGGGGCATGGCCATATTGTCGTTCGGTACGGCGCCTTGGACAAACTCCCCTCCGGGAATCCATACCATACCCTCGGGCACGGAATCTGGCGGAGTGGATGGTGTTATCTCTTCCGTGGTTTTGTTGTCATCAATCGTTTCTTTTGATTTTTCCGGATTGGATTTGCAACTCAAAAAAAGGATGGACAAGGCAAAACAAAAAGGTTGAGCAATCTTGTACTTCATTTGATGTTTAAATTTTTGGACTCTTGACCAAAATGTTTTGGAAAAGGCCTTAAAAAGCTATTCTTGCTGTTCCCTGTTCTTTAAATATTCTTGGTATAACCTTTCTCTTTCTTCTGGGGAAATCTTCCAGTATTCGATTAAGGGATTCTGTTTGACTTTTTCGTAGTATTCCTCTATGAATTGCTGGTTCAGGGAATCATTATCATCATATTTTGCCCTAAGATCCTTGAGTTGTTCGTGCAATTCTTTCTGTATCTCGGCATAGGCTGGTTGTCCGTAAACATTGTTGAGTTCGTTGGGGTCTTTCTGTAGATCGTATAGTTCCCATGCATCCAGTTCGTAATAGAAATGAATCAATTTGTATCTATCGGTGGTAATTCCATAATGACGTTGTACCTCATGTTCCGAAGGATGTTCGTAGTAGTGATAGTAATGCGACTTTCTCCAATCGGACGGGGTATTTCCCTTTAAAATGGGCACCAAACTTTTCCCTTGCATGTCATTTGGAACATCGGTTTGAGCAATATCCAAGAAGGTCTCCGCAAAATCCAGGTTTGAGACCAAATCCGTATTCACCGTTCCCGGTTGCACGGTTCCCGGCCATTTCACCAATAAGGGTGTCCGCAAAGATTCTTTGTACATCCACCTTTTATCGAACCAACCGTGTTCTCCCAAATAAAAACCTTGGTCAGAGGTGTAAATAACAATAGTGTTGTCATCCAGACCCGCTTTCTTCAAATAATCCAGTACATGGCCGACCCCTTTGTCCACACCGGCCACACTGGCAAGATAATCCCGCATATACCGTTGGTACTTGAATCTCGTAAGGTCTTTTCCCTGTGGATTTTCTTTCTTGTATTTTTCATTGATGGGACCATAAATGGAATCCCACATTTTTTGCTGCTCTTCGGTAAACCCGGGTTGTGGTTGGTCGGTTATTTTAAGGTCTGGCCCCATTTTCATGGCCTCCGAAATGGACATGTAGTTCAGTGAGGCTGCCTCTCTGTTCCCGGAATAATCATCGAACAATGTTTCGGGCTCTGGAATCTCCACACCTTCGTACATGCCCAATTCGTTGGGGCCGGGTTGCCATGGCCTGTGCGGTGATTTATGGCCCAGGAACAGCATAAAGGGCTTGTCTCCCGACTTTACGGAATCCATCCATTTAATGGCTTTTTCGGTTATTATTTCCGTGGTATATCCTTCCAGTTCATATGTTCCCTCCTTGTTGATAAATGTAGGATTGTAGTAAGAGCCTTGACCGGGGAGAATATCCACATAATCAAAACCCTTGGATGGAGTATCGCCCAAGTGCAGTTTTCCGAGTACCCCTGTTTTATAACCTGCCTGTTGGAGTAATTCACCAAAGGTTTGCTGGGTAAAATCGAATTTTGTACCAATGGTATTGTCAATAAACCCATTTTTGTGACTGTACTTGCCCGTAAGTATGGCGGCCCTTGATGGTCCGCAGATGGAATTGGTCACAAGGCACCTTTCAAATAGCATCCCATCCTCGGCAATTCTATCAATATTTGGGGTGGGCGCTACCTCGGCAAGTCGGCCACCGTAGGCACTTATTGCTTGGTAGGCATGGTCGTCACTGATGATGAAGACAATGTTGGGCCTTTTGGTATTTTCCTTTTGTGACTCTTCCTGTTTCTTAGGATTCCCTTGGCAAGAAACCAGTAAAAAGCTTCCTAGAAGAACATGGAAAAGGTAAATGATTTGTTTGTTGAGTTTGTTTTTCATTGTGCTTGAAAATAGTTGGTAAAGGTTCTGCTTTGACATGTAAATCTAATAATAATTCAATTGGCGGGTGAAAAGTTGCTCCACAAGATAAGTCTAGGATGAATCCATGATGAAGGCATATAACAATTTTTCTTTGGGAAATGAAAGGACAACCACTAAATTTAGAATCGTGGTATAATTGGAAGAAGAGGCAACAACAATCAACAAAAGGGAAATAATCATTTCTCTGGGACTCTCAACCGTATTGCCGCACACAAAACAAACAAGCACATAGCATTTATCAACTAAACAATCCAAAATGAAATTAAAGAAAATTGTATTCCTTGCACTGGTTTATTCAGGGCTGGGCCAATTGCACGCGCAAACAGAGGTGATCACTGGAGCAGATGTGGCCGTTACCGATACAGAATCGGGAAAGGTCCGAGGGTTTATCCAAAACGGGATTTACACCTATAAGGGAATTCCCTATGCGACAGCCAAACGTTTTATGCCGGCAACCAAGGTGCAACCTTGGGAAGGAATCAGGAGCTCCACAACCTATGGTCCCGTAGCCCCTTTAATGACCCCCACCACGCAAGTTTATGACGAAACCGAGTTTGTTTTTGACCATGATTGGGGCTACACCAGCGAAGACTGTCTCCGGCTCAACGTATGGACACCTAGTATTGATGATGGCAAAAAGCGACCGGTCCTTTTTTGGATACACGGTGGTGGATTTACCGCAGGTTCAAGTCAGGAACTTCCATCGTATCATGGCGAGAACCTTAGCGTGAAGGGCGATGTGGTCGTAGTATCCATCAATCATAGGTTGAATATTCTGGGCTTTTTGGACTTGTCGGCTTATGGAGAAAAATATAAAGAAACCGCGAACAATAGCATGTTGGACATTGTTGCGGCATTGGAATGGGTAAAAACCAATATTTCCAATTTTGGAGGGGACCCCAATAACGTAACCATTTTTGGTCAGTCGGGGGGCGGCGCCAAGGTAAATACCCTAATGGCCATGCCGCGGGCTAAGGGACTTTTTCACAAAGCAATCAACCAGAGTGGGTCCTTAAGGGGTAATTTCTCCAAAAAAGAGACCACTAGGGCCATAGCGAAGGAGGTTCTGAACCAACTTTCCCTTTCCGCCGATCAAGTGGACAGTCTTCAAAATGTTCCTTTTGATAAATTGAGTGCGGCAGGAACAAAAGCTTTGCAAATTGTGGCAGAGCAAATGAAGAAAAGGGGAGAAGTTCCAGTTGGATTAAACCTTAATTGGGGACCTAGCCTGGACGGTTCGGTACTTCCCTATGATGTGATGTCTAAGGAATCATTTGAACTATCCAAAAATATTCCCTTAATGTTGGGAACCACCAAAAATGAATTTACTCCCTTTGTGAACGGTCGTTTTTTCAATGCTTCCGAGGAAGAGGTTATGGCGTACATCAAAGAAACCTACAAAGAAAAGGCCGATGAATATGTGGCAGCTGTCAAGAAAGCATATCCAAACGATACCAGGCCTTCAGACCTGTTGGATATTGATTCAAGATATAGGCCGGGAGCCGTATTCCAGGCGAATAAGAAATCGAGAATGAAGAATGGTGCAGCCGTGTATATGTATCTCTTTACATGGCAATCTCCTGTTTTTGACGGTAAATACAAGGCATTGCACTGTATGGAGCTTCCTTTTGTTTTTGACAATGTGGAGCGTGCCAATCATATGACCGGAGGCAGCCAAGAAGCACATGAACTGGCGGACAAAATGAGCCGTGCCTGGATAAATTTCGCAAAAACAGGGAATCCCAATCATGATGGACTTCCACAATGGCCGGCTTACAATCCGGAAAATACGGCGACTATGTTTTTTGATAACACTTGCGAAATGAAGCCTCAGCACGACAAGGCGTTATTGGAGCTCATGTCCTCCCGCTAAAATTGGTAAATAGAAGTTTTTGGGCAGCTGTGGCTTAAGTACCGATTGGATAAAAGGATTTAATGATGTGTTGATACCGTATACTACTATGGTATCAACACATCATTTTTGTTGCGGGTAATCTGAATGTGAAAATGGGATGTGATGGGGAGTTTTAGCTTTTGAAAGTTATGGTAAACGTAGTGCCGCTGTTTACCTCGCTCTTCACCTCAATGCTTCCTCCAAGACTTGTCACTTGATTGTGTATCAAATATAGGCCCACACCATTGCTGTCGGCGTTGCCATGAAATTTTTGGTTCAATTTAAAAATTTGATGGCCCACCTTGTCCATGTCAAAACCAAGACCATTATCGGAAAAGATCAATAATTTTTTACCGTTCCGTTTTTCGGTTGTCATGGTAATAATGGGAGGTACGCTCGGTCTCGCGTATTTAATGGAATTGGTGATCATGTTGAGAAAGATACTTTCCATGTAATGGTTGCTGAACCCTATTTCATCAAAAGCAGAAAAGTCAATTTTGAAGGTTACGTTAGCCGCTTCGATCAAGGAGTTTATAGAGTATTGTACTTTTTTGAAGACATTTTCCAAACTGACCATTTCCAGTGAATCCTCAGAAAGTTCATTTGCTTTAAAATTATCCAGATAGGAACTTAACCGGTTTTTAAGACCTTCGGCAGAAAGTTTGATAAGTCCTAATATTTCTTTGGTCTCATCATCATCAATATGGCTCAAATCTATTAGGTTTACCAAGGACATCAAATTGTTCAAGGGAGATCTAAGGTCATGACAGGTGATGTAATTTTGCTGCTTGAGTTTTTCGTTTACTTCCGATAGTCTTCCAAGTTGGGAATTGCGCTCCATTTCCATCTTTTTGAAATGGGTAATATCTTTTGCGATAGCGTATATTAGTTCCTCGCTTTCATGAGGGATGGATGTCCAGTGCAACCAAATAAGATTTCCGGATTTGCAGACATATCTATTCTCAAAATTGACCAAGGGAACCTTGTTTTTGAGTTTTTCCCGATGTAAAGCAGTTCGTTCCCTGTCCTCCGGAAATATAAATTCCGAAATCAACCTCGATTTAAGTTCGGCATCGGAGTATCCCAATAATTTTGAAAAAGCCGGGTTGGTTTTCACGAAGTAACCATCGTAGTTTGCAATACATAGACAATCCATGGATTGGTTGAAAAAAGGCTCCAGTCTTGGATTCATCTTGCGAAGGTTATTTAAGGTCACGGCACTAGGATGTTTGGACATTTTCTGTTCTATAGATTAGCTTTTGAACATATTTTTTGGTGGGCATACAACTCCAACAGGATTTCTACAATTTAAAATTCTGGGATGTGAGCCTGCTTCCAAAACGTGGCCCAATGTACATCCATAACCGAAATATGGGGATGATAAATCAGTTTCCATGTGAAGTTAAAGCAAAGAGTGTCTTATTCAAAATGGAATTTTACATCTTTCTCAAATTTACAAAGGGTAAGGTGGGTTGGTGTTGATTATAGCTGGATCACCATTTGCCATTGAATACCTCCGTCAAAATATCTGCCAATTTATCTTCAAAAACAGGCTTTACCACATAGCCGGTTATTTCCTCAAAATCCTGGGCCTTCTTTAGATCGTTTGGATCGTTGGAAGAAGTGACCATAAAAATATTCAGGTTTTGATCGGCCAATCGGGGCTTCATTTTTTTGAATTCTGCCAAGAACCCCCACCCATCCATGAACGGCATATTGATGTCCAGTAGAATAATTTCCGGCAGTTCAATATTCTCGTTCATGCACAGATCAATATATTCAATGGCTTGTTCACCATCAGTGAATGCATTTACAACCAGTTCGCTGGATAGATTGTTCAAAATCTTTTTGGTGACAAAGAGATAAACCTCGTCGTCGTCCACCAATAAAATATTAGGCTTTTTCATTACTTGTTGAATTTGATTATAAATGTTGTGCCCACGTTTTCTTCACTCTCCACGTTGATTGTGGCATTCATGGCCTCCAATTGCGACTTGATAATAAAAAGTCCCATACCCTTTCCGGAAATGTGTCTGTGGAACCTATTGTACAGTTTGAATAGATTGTCCCCATGTCGTTCCAGGTCAATTCCCAAACCATTATCCCTAATATAGAGCACTTTTTGGTTATTTTCCCAACCACTTTCAAAAAGTATGTAGGAATCAACGTCCGGTCGCCTATATTTAAATGCATTGGACAAAAAGTTCTGTAAAATGCTCTTCATATAAAAACGAGATGCGTTTAAGGAATGCCAAGCATCCAGTTTATAAATGATCTCAAGGTTTTTGGTCTTTTTGTCCAACAATTTTTCTGTAAAATTAGCTTCGACCTCTTTGAGCATTAAAAAGAGATTCAAGTTTTCCATTCTTAGATCCCGGTTGTTCAAAATGGAGATATAGGTCTGCACATCTTCGGTAAGTGTGCTAATATTGGTAGAGATGGTTTGCAGTTTAGGCAACAATTCATTGAATGTTTCTTGATTTTCGGACTTACTGAGCATATCCACGATGATGGACATACTGCTCACCGGTGCTTTTAAGTTGTGGGCCACCACATAATTGAAGTCTTCCAATTGTTGGTTTCTCATATGCAGCTTTTCATTGGAACGTTTTACAAGTTGGTTCGTGGATTCGAGTTGGGCCTGGCTGTTCAATAAAGCGAGGTTTTTTTTCTTGAGCTCTGCGATCAAACTTTGTCGTTCTCTTTGTGTGTGTTCGTATCCCAAAGCGGCCAAAATGATCATACCAAGTATAAAAGCATTAAATACCAATATGTTCCTTTCATTGGAGCCTAGTACTTTGCCCATTTCGCTAGGTGGAATTTCTTGAATGATGGCCCAATCGTTATCCGATACCATTTCGGCCATATCGGTATAACGGTTCATACCGATATCCTTTTCAAAACCGATCCTAACATTCTGATATACCCATAAGCTGCCTTTCTCCAGAAAGAAGGTATCTTTTTCAAAAATCAATTTACTGAGCTCCAATTTCTTTTGGACTATTGAATCCGTTTTGCTCATTCCGGACTGATGGGGAAGTGTATTGCCGGAAAGATTTGTTGTGATCACGTTTCTGTTTTTGTCCACCAGATAAAAATTATCCTCCGCAAGCCTGGTTTTCATATGGTCAAAAATCTCGGTCATGTTAAAATTGATGACGGCAAGCCCAACTTGATCGTCGTTTACATCAAATACTGGTGTTACCCCGCGTATTACGGGTTTGTAGGGGTATTCTATGATTCCATATTCCTTGTTAAGTTCAATCGGAGAAATATAGACCTGCCCTTTTTTTAGCATGAGTCCTTTTTGAAAATAACTCCTATCTACTTTGCTCTGCAGCTCCCCTGGTTTCATGGTGTTTTTGTCCACTCGGACGTAGCGGACCACTTCGTTTCCATGAAGGTCCAATAATCGGAATTGCTCGTAGGTCTCAAAACCCTGGACTATGCGGATATAATTATCGATAAAATCCGATGGTAACTGACTTTTTTGGGCGAATGATGCCGGTAGACTAACGGTCGACCAATAGGAGGTGATATCGATCAAGGTTTCGCATTGATCGGCAAGGTGATAACTTTTACTCTGAATGTTTCTTTGTTGGATACGGGCCATATTTGTAATAAGGCTCTGCTCTTGCAGATAGCCCCAAATAATGGTGAGTACCAGCAGGGGGAAATATAGTGTAGCGGATATTTTCAATATCCTTTTCCGCATATACTTGAGGTTTATGTAATCTTAAAAGCACTACGTTCCTGGATAATGGTAATATTTTTAATATGATTTTGTAGGCTAATTTTTATGAAGTTATGAATTTTATAATTTATGGCTAAATTTTTTGATGAAAATGCTGCTTATGCTTTTGTGGAATGGTAAAAGCGAAACATAAAAAGTTTAATTGTTGTGGTAGAATTTAGTACCCAACATAGAAGTTGAGTGGGACATTATGGGTATAAAGCCCGGAGAGTAAGGAAACTCCACCCAATATTGTTGTTTTAGGAATACTTCGGTAGACTCAAAGTTATTCGGGTCAAAACGATGGCCAAGTCCAAAAGATAAGGAAGATATGAACCGTGAATTTCCTTTGTCCCGATTCGGTTGATACTTACCATTAACGAGTCGGTACTCTTCTTCTGTGCTGAAGGTGTGCATATACCCCAAACTTGCGCCCGTTTTCAAATTGCCGCCATACTCCATTTTATAATCGTACCCAAAACCAACGTTCAAAGCGATGGCCTGGTACAGATTTTTATGGAAAATATATCTGATTGATAAGGAAAAATAGGTTTTATGGTGCCTGTTTTCATGTAACGTTACGTCAGTGCCGACTTCAAGGCCTGGGTGCCATGGATTTATTTTTGATATGGAAGGAGGAATACTGGTAGATTCATTCAGCAATGTGATGGACATTGGGTTTTGCGCCGTAATCCTTTGCGGGAACACAGCTATTAAAAATCCAAACAGTAGAAAGTTGTACGGTAGTTTTTTGAATAGTGCCATGGCTTATTGTGTTATTTTTTCAATGATCAGCTCAATGGCCTCCAAACTTTGCGAATGTTCGTCTATTTTACCATAGTTACCGTTTACGGCCCAGCAAGCAAATACATCGGCTTGTGGCAGGTATATCATGGAGGCTGCATATCCAATGGCATCCCCGCTGTGGATGTAGGCATCCCCAAACTTGGTCTTCATTTTAAAGATTCCCATGCCGTAGAACGTTTCATCATCATTTGATGGGCTTTTCCAATCCGTCATGCTTTCAAAGCTCTTTTCGGAGATTATTGTTTTGTTTATCACGGCACTTAGGAACAGAAAAAGGTCGTAAGGGTTGGAAATGAGACCACCATCCGCGGTATAATAGTCCCAGCCGCTGTAATACGTGGATTCGGTGACCTCCAATTTGCTGTAGAGATCAATATATCCCCTCACAATATTTTTAGGCACCGGATTTTCCGCGGCAAAATTTGTGAATGTCAATTGCAGTGGCTCAAAAATGCGTTCTTCAAATACTTTGTAAAAAGGCTTTCCTTCAATGGTCTCAATAATTTCCCCAAGAAAAATATAGTTGGTATTGGAATAGTCCACATCGGTTCCCACTTTGAAATTGGCACTTTTTCCGCGGGCATAGCTCAATAGTTCATCAGGTTGCCATTCCTTTAAGGGATCATTCAGTGATGCCGTCTGAAATCGGGGATTTACAATATAATTGTAGATGCCGCTACTGTGTTGCATCAATTGCCCTACCGTGGCTTGGTGTGCGTTTTCAATATTTGCCATTGTACCGGGCGATAGATATTGCTCGGCCTTATCGTCCAAGTGGAGCTTGCCCTCTTCCACCAATTGGAGGATAGTGACCGCAGTGAACATTTTTACGGTGCTTCCCACTCTGGTGATATTGCAGTTTTTCATTTCCACCCTATTTTTTAAATCGGCCATTCCACTGGCTCCGGACCATGGCCCATCTTGTTCTTTGGCATCATAGACCGTCATCATAACACCGGGCACACCGTTGGAGACCATATGCTCCAATATGGCTTGGTATTGATTATGTTTTGGGTGATCTTGCCCGATTGCTTCCACAGGCATTGTGCAATCATAAACAGAAGCGTTTACAATTTCATCTTCCGAAACCGCACAGGAATTGATGAAGAACGAAATGAAAATAGTAAGCGATAGTGATGTATTTTTCATAATCTAATTGATTTAAAAGATGTAAAATTTGATTCCCAAGCTCAAATCCGTGTGGGACATAACGCTAATGAAACCGGGCGAATAAGGAAACTCCAACCATGACCGATAAAGAAGCATCAGTTCTGCACTTCTTGTACTTTTTTGATGGAGCCTATATCCGACCCCTAAGGAAAAAGAAGGCATGACCCTGGAATTTCCTTTATCCTTATTGTTTCTATACTCCCCATCATCAAAGACATATTCCTCCTCTGTGGAAAAAGTGTGCAAATAACCTATGCCCAATAAGGCTTTAAGATTGAGGCCAAAGAATAATTTGTAGTCATACCCGAGTTCCGTATTCAGGTACCCTCCACGGAACAGGTTTTTATGGTCCACAAATCCTATATTGATGGTTTGGTACAAATAATGTTTATCAGTGGAACGGTATCCAAACTCGCTGCCCAGTTGCCCTGTTAAATGGGACGGGGCTGACCATACGTTGTTGAACGGCATGGATACAGCTTCGTTCCCGGCTAGGATTCGCAAAGGGATACCATCGCTCTGGGCAATACCGGTCAGTGGCACTGCCAAGAACAGATACCCTACAATTGTTTTTAAGTTCATGAGAGAATCGATTCAATAGATTTACTGTTGGAGTATGCTAGATTGCCATCCGTAGACCTTTTTATTAAAGGTTTCAGCGGACAACAACATAGCACCCAACAGAAATAATTTTGATCAAGGGGTAGATTACTGATTTAAAAATTCCCTTACCGCACCGCCGATCTGATCGATATCGCATGAAAAGGAATAGTGACCACAATTGGATTTTAAATCCAAAAATTGAGCCTTCAAACCTTTTGTATCGTTTAAATTGCCCATTGGTGATACCAAGTGGTCCGTACTCGAATAGATGACCAATACGTCTCCACGGAACCGTTCAGCCAAGTTTTTGGCGTTGTGTTCGTCCAAGGTCTTTTGCACATTATGATTAGAGATAGCAATCATTTGGCTATAAAGATCATCAACCGAATATTGTTCCGCCTCTTCCCGAATACCTTTCATAAAATCCTCAAATGTTCCGGAATAATCATCAAAATACCGAGGAGTAAGCCCCAAAGCATATTCCAACATTAAAAAGGTTGGGGATTTACTATCGGTGTCAATCTCATTTTTCAACACATTTTTGAATATTTCGTAGTTCAATTGATCGTAGACGGACAAGTGAGGTGACCCGACAATGGGAATTGCCCTATCAAAAAAAGTGGGGTAGGAGGCCATCCATTGATAGGTCTGCATACCGCCCATGGAAATTCCCGTTACTGCAAAAAGATGGTCAATTTCCAAGACTTCTTTCACCAGTTTGTGTTGTAGGTCCACCATATCCCTGATACTAAATTTAGGAAAGGGAGGATTGATGTTGCTATTGGAGGGCGACGATGAAACTCCGTTGCCCAAGGCATCCACCACTATCAAATAAAATTGGGTGGTATCGATCATGGTTTCTTTTCCTATATATGGTTTAAGGCTTTCACCCGTTCCTGCGTACCAAGTGGGGAACAGAATCGCATTGCTTTTGTCCGGATTCAGTTTTCCGTAGGTTTGGTAACCTATTCTTGCATTTTCCAGTATTTCCCCGTTTTTCAGGGTGTAGTCACCAAACTTGGCAATTTGTACCTGTGCCCATATTTTTGAACATACCAAGATGGTCAAAACAAGGGCTAGTTTTATTTTGTTCATTTTAGATTATTAATTAGAGTTGATTACCTTTTCGCTACCTTCAATATTTGTGGTGATTGAAGGGGAATCTTTATAAAATATTTTGGCACTGCCATTACTAGTTGAAAAAAGCTCGTTTTTACGGTTCACTTCAACTTCCCCAGAACCAATTATATCCATATTGGAATAATTCTGTCCGGAAGCCAACTAAATTTTGAGAGAACCGTCCACTACTTACGTTTTTACAAAGCCGATGACAATGTCATCGGCCGTAACTTAAACACTTTGTGCATCACCTTTTGTGACCGCAACGTTGAAGGTTCCATCAACAGAGACTTCTGTAAAGGCGTTGAGTTCTCTCGATTCCGAGACCATAACGTCTGACCCCGATATATCGTCCGAGTAACAAGAGGACAAACAAATAATGGTTATGGGCAATACTATAATTTTCTTCAGGATTTCTATTTTTTCTTTTTTTGATCTTTGTCCTCGCTCACATCCCTAAAAAGAAGCATTTCCTTGATTCTTTTTGAAGCTCCAGAATAAAATCCTGTTTCGTGGGAATATCCCTTTGGGTTGTTGAACGTGCCAAAAATGATATCGTAAATAGGCAGGTCCGAATAATTGTAGGCGTGAATACCCTTGGCATGGTGTATAGTGTGGCTTTCAGGACGTTGGATAATGTATCCTATCCATTGCGGGGTTACAATATTGCTATGCTGAAAAATTCCCAAGAACACCGTTGTGAGCAAAATGATGGTGGATGCGCCTGGTGTAAAGCCTGCCACGCCAACTAGGCACAGACTTCCCAAAAGCGTGAATCCGGCCATGTCCATGGGGCTAAAATAAAAAGCGCCATAAGTGTCCACCCGTTCCGCACTGTGGTGCATTTGGTGGAATACCTTCCATAAAAGATCGCTTTTGTGCAGCGCATAGTGCCAAATAAATAGGCCGAACTCATAAATGAGAACCCCTACCAAGGCGCCGCCAAGGTCGCCCAAAAAGGATAGATCAAAAATTTGATATTGGGAGATGTATCCGTCCCAAATAATAGGGAGGTAACTGGATAGGTAAAAAAAGACCGCGAAGCTCAGCAATCCCCTAACTTTCCAGTTTTTGATCTTCGGAAGTTCTCTCGCGGGAAACAGGGCCTCCCAAATCATTAAACTTCCGTACATGCCCAAAACCACAAGGGAAATCGGGTCTAAAAGTATTTCTAAAGGTGTCGGTAAATTAGATAAGGTTTCCATTTTTATCTGTTTTAAATTTTCGACTTGAATTTTGAATAGAACTCAACTTTTTTTCTTGTCTTGATGGCCGGCAACCCTTGGTTGCATTGGTAGCCTTGAATAAATAACTGTCGTCTCATTTTGAATTGATTTTTTGATTAATGAATAAACACGGATGCTCCGCTGATTTTTGAGGGTGCAAACTTAGGCAGGCAGTTTTATGGATTATCAAAATTTGCTGTACAAGGAGTGTACAGTGCCCTAATTAGAAGTAGACCATCTATGAATGTAGGTAGACATTAGGTAGACAAATGGGATGGTGTTTTTTGTTAAACAACTGTAAAGCAATAGCTTAAAATAGCTAGCTCAGTTGTATCAAAAAGTCGAAAAGATCGGTCTCTGGAGCAAGATCCATCTTTTTTCTGAGGCGGTATCGAGCAGTTTTTGTGCTTTCCGGGGAAATTCCCAGAATGTTGGACGCCTCTTTTATGGATAAATTAAGTCGGGTCAAGGCCGCAACTTTCAAATCATTGGCGCTAAGATCAGGATATTTCCTTTTTAGGTTGATAAAAAACTCTGGGTGCACATTTTCAAAATGTTGTTTAAAGTCTTCCCAATCCTTTTCCTTGCCCTGGTTTATTTTGATGATACGCTCCATTTCCGAAAGTATCTTGTTTATTTTTCCCTGGGCGCCAGACTGCTTCGCTTCCTGTATTTTATCCTTGAATTCTTCCAACAACTGATTCTTTTGCACAAAGTTCATGGCATAAGAGGTAAGCTCCCTGTTTTTTGTATCCAGTTCCCCTTCCAGGTCCATACTTCTCAACTGTTGGTTTTCTAGCTCTTTCTCTGCGATTATTTTTTGTTGCTCAAATAATTGCTTCTGGCTCTTTGAGCGTTGCCTTATGCTTTTGATCAGAAAAAAGGACAACAGGGCAACGATCCAGATACCCCCTATCAATATCCATTGAATGGTCTTGTTGAGTTGTTGTCTTTTGGATAGCTCCACAAGTGCATTGTCCTTTTGCCGAATTTCATTCCTAAATTCGAGACCAGCTATTTGTCGTGATTTTTTGAGCGTAAAAAGGGAATCCTTTAAATGCACATATTGTTGGTAATAAAAAAGGGCCGAATCGTTCTCTTGGGCCTGTTCTTTGAGCTCGGCAAGATTCCTTAATATTTCCAGCTTGTAATTCTTCAGGTTCATTTGGTCCGCCCTGTTCAAAGCTAACTTGAAGTGCATGTCGGCCAGTTCATGTTCCTGCTGAAGGGCGAACATTCTACCAAATTGTAAAATATTGCTCACCAGTCCATCCTTGTCATCTATTTTTCTTCCCAATGTCAAGGATTGCCTTAAATGATAATCGGCCTGTTCCAGATTGTTCTGTTCCAAATAAACCCTTCCCAATCGGTTGTGGGCCTCCGCCATACCGTACTCAAAGTTGTTCTTTGTGTGAATGTTCAGTGCATTGCTAATATTGGTATGGGCCTTGTCCAGTCTTCCATTTTCCAATTGTAGCGTTCCTAGTTTGGTATAGGCAGTAGCAATCCTGTCATCCAGTTTTAGCTGGGTAAAACCATTTATAGCCTCATGGAACTGTTTCAATGCCAAGGAATCCTCATCAATATCGGCGTACACCATTCCAATGTTGAGCTTGCTGTTGGAAACGCCCTCAAGGTCTTCAAGGCCCTCATAAAGATCTAGGCCCTCATAAAGGTCAAAAAGTGCTTGTTTTGGCTCTCCCAAGGTCCAATGTGCCACCCCGGAAACACGTTTGGCAAAAGCCGCCCCTTTTTCATATTGGAGCTTCGAGGCCATGGTGTAGGCCCTTTGGCCCAATTCTACGGATCGGGAAGGATCTCTGATCCAAAGGTCATAGCCAAGTTGGTTCAGGCTATCAACGGTCGCTACATCTTTTTTAGGCAGATTTGATGCAGCTTGTTGCCCTAATAGTAAAGGGCTACAGAAAAGATATACGATTGCAATGACGAATACTCGCAAGGCCGGTTGATTTTGAACAAATATACAATCAATTACGATTTGCCCGGTTTTACAACAGGTTCATTTTAATGTAAATAGACCTGGTATGCTGGTTGAATTCAGGATTTCACGGGGACCTTGGAGCCTTCGTTGATTTCCATCATAATTTCCGCAAAAATTTCCATTGATTTTATCCGGTCCTCTGGACTGTACATAATGGATGATACAATGACTTCGTCCACATGGGTTTCATCGATAAAGTCCTGAACCTGCTTTTTGACCGTGTTTTTGCTGCCTATAAAAGAATAACGCGTCATCTGCATGATGGAGGGATGCTGACGGACTTCTTGTAAACTGGTCGACATTTTGGTTGGTGGCTCGATATGCTCGGACGGTGTGCCGGACAATATATTGATTACCAAACGTAAAGCTGAGGTGTACAAGCGTTCTGCCTCTTCATCCGTATCCGCAATGATCACATTTATACCCGCCATGGTATACGGTTTTTCCAAGACTTTTGATGGCTGGAATTTTTCTCGATATATGCGCAGTGCCTCAAACAACTGGGCCGTGGCAAAGTGGCTGGCAAAGGCATAGGGCAGGCCTTTTGCTGCCGCCAAGTGCGCACTGCTGGTGCTCGAACCAAGAATGTAAAGGGGCACATCGACACCCTCGGCCAAGGTTACCCGAATCTTGGCAGACTTGTTTTCCGGGGAAAAATAGGTTTGTATTTTTTCAATATCATTGGGAAAAGAGTGGGTAGCGCCAATAAATCCGGGATTTATGGCATGGGCTGTTTGCTGGTCCGTTCCCGGGGCCCTGCCCAGGCCTAGGTCGATACGGCCGGGGAACAGGTTGCCCAAGGTCCCGAATTTTTCCGCGACGACAAAAGGGGAGTGGTTGGGCAACATGACCCCGCCGGAACCCACACGGATGGTCTTTGTGGACTGTGCCACATGACCGATCAGAATTTCGGGAGCACTACTGGCAATTGCGGGCATGTTATGATGTTCCGCAAACCAAATACGCTCAAATCCGAGGGTTTCCGCTTTTTGCGCCAAGGCAACTGTGTTGTTATAAACTTGAGGTATACTGCTGCCTTTTGGGAGAACGGCAAGTTCTAAAATGGAATAGGCAATCTTCTTTTTTTGATCCATATATTTATATATATCGATGTGTTGATGAAATAAAAAATTATAATTTTTGGAGTGCGTTCAAGTAACTGTCCATTACTTTTTTGTTGAGGGAGTAAAAATAGAACCTGCCCTCTTTCTGTGGCATGATCAAGTCCGCATCCACTAATTTTTTGATATGATGACTTACCGATGGCTGCGATAGGTTTAAGAACGAGATAATGGCACTGCACTCCAGTTTTTCCTCGCACGATTGAATGGCCTTTATGATTTTAAGGCGATTGGTATCGCTCAATGCCTTCGATATTTTTTCTACCTGCTTTAGATCCAAAATGATAAATTATATTGAAACATGTAAATGTATCAATAAATTGGATTAGGGAAAAATCTAAGGTCTTAATTTGATCATAAAGTTTGTTTTGGGGACAATGAACAGTTAATCAGCATAAATCCTTATGATGATGTGCAACTGTCCATTGCCTCCTTGACTTTAGTTCTTTAAAAATGAACACCTCGCTTTTTAAACCAATTTCATGGTCTTGGGGTCCCAGTTCATTATTTTTTTATCAAAATAGCTGGTATTACAGGCCAATGCGGGAGCTGCCGCCCTAAATCCGAACTCAGCATCTTCTACTACCGTTTTACCTGTCCTGATGGCATCAAAGAAATTGGCAAAATGGTCCAAATGGTCACTATATCCCTCAGGAGCCTTATAGATTACATCGCCTTTGGGTTCTCGCTGTTGCTGTTCTTTGGTCCATTTGGCATTATAATCTGCTTTAAGCTCCTCCTGCATTTTTTGTGAAAAGGTAAAAACCGAATCGTAACCCCCAAAGCCCGGGGCTTCTGGCATTTTGCTATACCCTACGGTAATATCGTTCCTATTTATGGTCATGGTTCCCTCCGAACCAATCAATTTTATGACTTCCTGTCCGCCGGTCCCACTGATAAAATTCACTTGCAGGTTCAACTGGAAAGGAGGGTGTTCCTCACTTTTTGGATATTGCATCACACCGGACATCACATCTGGCATGTTTCTGCCATCGTTCCAATAGCTGAACTGCCCCGTGCTGTAAATACTTTCCGGACCTTTTGAGTTGGTAATAAAATGGGTGCCGCTCAATAAGTGGATATAGAGATCGCCCGCAACACCGGTACCGAATTCCTTAAAGGCCCTCCACCAAAAGAATTTTTTGGCATCAAACTCCATTTTATCGGTTACTTCAATAAAGGTATCCCAATCGGTGGTTTCTGCGCTGGCGTCGTTAGGAATGGTGTATTGCCATGCCCCAATGGAACTCTGACGGTCCCATGCGGCCTGCACCATGTTGAGGTCTCCGATTTCTCCTGCCGCCAAAAGTTCCTTGGCCTTGGCATAGCCAACACTGCTCACCCTTTGGCTACCCACTTGTAGTACCTTGCCCGATTTTTTGGCGGCTTCCATAATGGGGTAGCCTTCACTGATCTTGTGGATCATGGGTTTTTCCAGATAAACATGCTTTCCTTTGGCCAGTGCATCCAGCGTAATTTGCGCGTGCCAGACATCCGTAGTACAAATAAGAACGGCATCCACATCGTCCCTGTCCAACAAGTCTTTGTAGCTTCTTGTGGTGTAAAGGTCTTTTCCGTACTGTTCCTTCGCATTGACCAATCGTCCGGGATACAGATCGCAAATACCCACAAGCTCAACACCGGGTACCTGTAGTGCGGTTGAAAGGTCTAAGTGGCCCTGGACACCATATCCGATTACACCTATTCTTACCTTATCGTTGGAGCCAAATCCCTTTTCATATCGCAATATGCGTTCTTCGGCTTTTTCTTGAGCAGCAAAAGATGCGAATGGGGTAGCGGCGGAAGCCAATGTTGTGGCTCCGATCTGGCGTAAAAACTTTCTTCTTTTATTTGAGTTCTCTTTTTTCATTGATTTTGGATTATTCTAACTGAACTAGTTGACCGAGTAACTGACAAAGGCCACTTTTTTGCTATCTGGACTCCATGAAGGTACATTAATGGTACCCTGTCCTCCGTAAAAAACCGGTGTAATATCTTTTATGGCTTTTGTTTCGACATTCATGAGCCTCAATTTTACTTGTTTCCCGAACAAATGCTCCTGTTTTTGGTCTGAAGTATAAGCAATGTACGCGATCCACTTACCGTCGGGGGAGGGGTGGGGAAACCAATTGGAATTAGAATCAAACGTCAACTGTTCTTGTTTTTTTCCATTGGTCAACATACGCCAGATCTGCATATGACCGGATTTATAGGAATTGTAATAAATGTATTTTCCGTCCGGGGAGTATTCGGGACCATCATCCAGACCATCGGCCGTGGTAAGCCTTTTTTCCTTTCCGCCATTCACATCGATGGTGTACACATCGTAGTTGCCGTTTCGTTCCGCACAATACGCCAATCTTTTTCCATCGGGAGACCATCCGTGCCAAAAGGACATAACCTCCGAAGTTACCCGCTTGGGCGTTCCCCCCTCAATGGGCAACACGTAGATTGCGGATTTATAGGGTTTGGTAGAAGGGTCTGTCCTATCATTATGGCTTATGGCCAACCATTTGTGGTCGGGAGAGAACCCATGGTCGTTATTGCACTGATCTGCAAAGCCGGTATCCAATAACTTCAATTCCTTTGTTTCTAGATGTAAGGTGTATAGCTTGCCCTTACTGTTGACAATCAAATAATTGTCCGGGTGCCAGTTTGGGGCTTCAAAATGCTTGTTTATGTTCAGTACGGTTTCGATTCTCCCAGTTTCAATGTCAACCGTTTGTATATAGCTGGTGGTATCAATTTTGTTTTCCGGGGGATGATCAAAAGAGTGGATGGACTGACCGACCATTTTCCATTCTCCCTTGAATTTTTCCAACAATCGGATTTCAAAAGATAGCGATTCCTTACCGGCAGTGTCCACGGATACCTCGTCGTGGCTTACCCATGCAACATGGTCATCGATTTTTATCTTATGGTTGGAATGGAAGGCAAAGCCTCCGTTGCCTATCATATTTTGTGGAGGGTCTATCATGGTCTGTACCGGCACATCTATGGTGCGCCCGTTTGCTGTGGATACCATAACGCGACTGTAGGGCCGCTCGAGCCAGCATTCGGCATGCTCTTTTTTGTCCCCGGTTCTCCAGGTGAGCCCTTCTTTTTCCAATAGTTTGATAATGGCCAGCGAATCTTCCACATGTTGGGCATTTAAAATAGGGTAAAGGAAAATCCCAAAAAGGACCAGGAAAAGCTTTTGTAACCGAAGTGAATTAGGAAGAAAAAGGCATTCCTGAAGATGAAAAAATATCTTCATGATAAGGTTGTTTAGTTTTGGTGCGGCATAAAGATACATTTTAGTTCCTTAAAAAAGAACCGTTGGATTTTATGGTTTGTACTCCCTCGGGTTGCAATTAAGGTTCTTGCAAAATGGTGAAGCAATGAAAATGAACAACCTATCCTTTTGATAGGCTGACTTCAAAAACGGTACCTTCCAATGGTTTGCTCTGTACGGTTATTTGTCCTCCCATCGATTCAATTTGGTTTTTTGTGATAAAGAGACCAATGCCCCGTGCATCTTCATTTCTGTGGAAGGTTTTGTACATGCCAAAAATCTTTTCGCCATGCCTGTCCAGGTCTATTCCCAATCCGTTGTCCTTTACCTGCAAAATGACATGTTCCTCGTTTTCCCATGCTTTGATGGATACGGTATTGATGGATTTGTCCGGATCTTTGTATTTTATGGCATTGGAAACCAAGTTTAGGACAACGCTTTCCAGATAGGCCAAAACCCCTTTTACCTTCAGTTCTTCCGGCACCTCAATATTGATTTGCACATTGTTTTTATCGATAATGGCCTGGATGTCCATCAATATCTTTTTGACTACATAGGACAATTGTATCGACTTTAGTTTTTTGTCCGTTTCTAATTTTACCTGAACCACTTCGTTGAGGTGTGTAATGGTTTCATTAAGGCCATTGGAAGCCCTGGACAACATGCCCAAGCTCTCCATTTTTTCATCCTCGCCAAGGGTCTCATCCATTAAAAAACTACAGATCATCGTTAAATTGGCGGCATGTGACCTTAGGTTATGGGATACGATATGGGCAAAATTCAACAAGCTGTTGTTTTGGTTGGTAGACAGCTCAAGAAGGTTCTTTAATTTTTTTTCCGCTTTGATCCTGTCCGTAATGTCTACAATTTGCGATATGAAATGGGATATTTGTCCGTGGATATTTCTTGCGGCCGTAACGGTGAGGATTACATGGACGATTCGGTCGTTTCTATTAGAATATCTTTTTTCAATTTGATAGGTACTTCTTTTTCCCTCAATAAGTTCGTTTAACAAGGAAAGATCTATTTCAAGGTCTTCGGGGTGCGTGATGTCCTGGAACTTTAGTTTCAGGAGCTCATCTTTGGTATATCCCAAACTGTTGCACAGGCTTTGGTTAACATTTAGGAATTCAGCTTTTGGTCCCACCAAGGCCATACCTATTGATGAATTTTCCAAGGTTCCTTGTAGCGATTCCTCGCTTTTTACCAATTGGAGCTGGGTGGTTTTTAATGTGGTGATATCCTCATTGATGCCGATCATTTTTATGGCGGTTCCATCGGAATCGCGAACAACCGTTGCTTCTACCTTGATCCACCTTGTTTCGTTATTGGGCCATTGTATCCGGAATATGCTTTTTAAATCCGAAGTTCCGTTAATGGCATCGCCCACCTCTCGGGAAATCTGCTCTTTGTCATCTGGGTGCACACAAGATTCCCAAGCTTGATAGACTCCATCAAAATTTGCTTTGTCAAGACCATATAATAAATACATGTTCTCGTCCCAATGTACTTGGTTGTTTACGATATCAAACTCCCAAATTCCAATGCCAGCGGTTCGGGTGGCCAATGACAACCTTTCACTGATCTTATTGAATTCAATTTCTGTTTTTTTCTGTTTGTTGATATCTTGGAAAGTCCCGACGATCCTCACACATTTGCCATTGATCATTTCCGGTTCCCCAATGGCCCTTACCCAAATTTCCTTGCCCTTGGCAGTAACTATTTGCAATGTGGTATCCCAAGGTTTTCCATGTTCCACACCTTCTTGCACAAGTTTCGTAATGGTCTCCCGGCTATATCCTTCTTTATAAAATGAAATGCCCTTTTCCAAATCGGGCACATAATCTTGAGGTACTTCGTGAATTTCTTTGGTGATTTGCGACCAATAAATGGTTTTTTGGACAAGATCGACCTCCCAACCACCGATACGTACCACTTGCTGGGATTTGATCATAAGGCCCTCCTCCAATCTTTTATGTGTAATATCCTCGAGAATTATGAGAACGCTCGCTTGGGTATGCTGGTCCACGTGTATGCTACTTGTTTTCCAATCGTACCATTTGGAATACCCGTTTTCCAAGGTCAACCTTTTGGAACCCGACCGATGTTCGATGCCGTCCAAACATAATTTGATGTCTTCTTTCAATTCATCGGGCAATTGCGGCATTATCTCAAAAAAACCTTTTCCGGTTATGTCAGGGCTTAATTTGAATTGATTTAGCCATTGTATGGAGAAATCGACAACTTTTTCCTGCTCATCTATAATGGCAAAAGGGATGGAGGTATCGTGAAAGGTTGATTGGTTGGTGGTCATTCAAGGGAAGTTTCAATCTAAAATATTAAATCAAAATTAAACCTACAATAATTTTGGTGCTCCCGGTCTTCAATTCTAGGCTTTCTTGAAATGACATTTTTTGTCGTTTTTCAATATCGGTCAATTAAAGCACATTGATGTTTAACCGATACTTTCAAATGAAGATTCCTCAAGAACTTTTCAAGTAGGATTTCTTAGGCTTTGGCCTTCAAGTATGGATAGAGCAAAAATCTAGATGCTATTAAAAGGATAAAGGATTTCAAAAAAAATCAACAGTTTTATATTATTTAAAGATTTTTTTATAATTTGTTAAAGTTTTTTGGTAGTATTTCTATTGGTTTTTTATAACCAGCAAAGGATTAATACAACTTTCCTTTATTAAATCCGCTCTAATGTGTATTGGAGAGGATTCGTCAGACATGGCACTTTTTCGTTAATGACCGCGGCATATCCATTTATTGAAAATTGGTTAGGCCAACAGTTCAGAAAATAAAGGTTTATGACTAAACAAACATGGGACCGAGCAATTTTGCAACCATGTTTATGTCATATGACTAAAAGAAAGGCGAAAAAATGAACCATAAAAATAGCTTTGATAGTGAATCTTACTTGATCGAGCAGTTAAAAAATGGCTGCAAAGATGCCTATGGCCACCTTTTTAAGCTATACCATAGGGAACTTTGCAATTATATGACGGCCATTACAGGGAATCCAAAAATGGCTGAGGACCTTGCTCAGCAGACCTTCATAAAAATTTGGGACAATCGATCAAAACTGCAGATTGAAACAAGCAAATTGAAAAGGTATATTTTTAAGGTAGCCTACAATTTGTTCATCGACTCCAAACGAAAGAAGAAAAAAGAATTTGAGCTTCTCGAAACTTTAAAAGAACAGGCTTATTTGGATTTGACGGATGCTGATACTTCTTTGTTCGAGGAACGGCTTAAAAGAGTGGAAAAGGAAATCAACAATCTTCCCGAACAGTGCAAAAAAGTCTTCATAATGAGTAAAAGGGAAGGACTCAAATACAGGGAAATCTCCGAACAGCTCCATATTTCCATCAAGACCGTAGAGGTGCACATGGCCAAGGCAATGAAACGTCTTAGGGCCCAGCTTACCAGTTTTCTTTAGCCATCTCACGGATTACTACCTTCAATATTCTTGATCTAAAAAAGAATATTCCACACTTTAAATGTTAAAAAAATAAATTTCTGTAAGGGTTTTTTGGAATTGTGGCGTCTCTTAATAAAAGTGACAAAAATTTTCAGATGACCAAACTTGATATCAGAAGAATAATTACCAGGTATATCAACCAAGAGGCTTCGCAGGAAGAATTGGCCATTTTGTACGAGTGGATCAAAAAAGGGAACAACCAAGAGGTTTTCAAAAAATTGGTACAAGCAGATTTTCTGGTCAACTACGAGGAGAGGTCTTGGGAGTCTGAAGAGGCCTTTGAGAACTTTCTACATACCATTAAGGAAAAAGAGAATAAAAAAGTCAGGCCATTATATGCCGTTGGCGGTCAATTATGGAAATATGCGGCAATAGCCGTAATCATTATAGGGTCGTCCCTGTTCTTTTTGATCAATCAAGATAGTCCGATTGCAGTAACGACCGACCTGGACCCGAATCAGATTACCCTTCAATTGGAAAATGGCGAAGTATTGACATTGGACCCGGAATCCGACGCCACACTGCACAGTAAAAATGGCAATACGGTAGTTTCCTTGGTCAAAGGGGTTTTGAGCCAAAAGGATGAAAAACCGGCTAAGGGCAAGACAAGAAAAAACACGATCAGGGTCCCCTATGGTAAAAATCTTTCCGTAACCCTTCAAGATGGTTCGGTAGTTATGCTGAATTCTGGTTCCAGTATGACCTATCCATCCAACTTTTCCGGAATGGACAAAAGAGAGGTATATCTACAAGGTGAAGCATTTTTTAAAGTAGCGAAGAACCCAGACCAACCTTTTATAGTTAGAACAGAACGCATGTACACCCAAGTTTTTGGTACGGTATTCAATGTATCGGCCTATGAAGAGGATGGGACCAGCGAAGTGGTCCTGGTTGAAGGCTCGGTGGGAGTGGGCGCGTCCTTGGAGCAAAAAGACGGGGATATGCAAATGCTGGAGCCCTCTCAAAAAGCTTCAAAAGTAGATGGTGATGAAAGGAATTTTGTAGTGGAGAACGTGGATGTTACGCCATACATCTCTTGGACCAAGGGGATATTGACGTTTGAGAACGAACCCATGGACAAAATCATTAAAAGATTGCAGCGCCAGTACAACATCAAGATTGTCAATCAATATCAGGAATTGGACAACAGAAGGTTTACGGGAATGTTCGATGAGGAGGATATAGACCATGTGCTGCGCACCATTCAGGCGCACACCCACTTTAGCTACGACAAAAACGCAAACTTAATAACGATTAACAAACCTAATTAAAAACAGTGCCTATGACATAAAAACCAATAGACCAAAAAACAAATACTTAACTAGACCAATTCAATTATGAAAAAAACCAAAACTAAATATGCATTAGCGCCAAGACTGGGCAAAAAAATCCTTTACGGCTTTTTCCTACTGTTTATGTTCGGCCAGGTCAGTGCAGCTTCGTGCGCACAATATGACAAAGTGGCCATGCGCTTCGATAACACCAAACTAAGCGATGTATTCGAAACTGTGACCGAAACAACGGGCTACAAGTTTTTTTATGAGGCCACCGAAGTGGACGTGAACAGAAAGATTACCATTAATGGTGAAAATCTTTGTGTTGAAGACTTTTTTGCCGAAGTGTTCAAGAATACTGATTTGACCTTTGAAATTATCGCAAGACAAATCGTGATCAAGAAAAGGGACAAAACACTTCCCAATCTAATTCCACAAAAGAAAATTGATACGAGCAATCCGCAATCCAACCTAACAGGTCTTGTTTTGGACGAAGCGGGAATTCCGCTTGCGGGAGCCAGTATCATTGCCAAGGGGACAAGTACGGGAACCACCACCGATTTTGATGGAAACTTTACGATTACGTTGCCTGCGGGAGTAACCATTATCCAAGTATCCTACATCGGTTATAAACCCAAAGAAGTAAATGTGGCAGGTCAAACTTCCATAACGGTAAATATGGAACAAGATGCCGCTGCCTTGGAAGAAGTGGTAGTTGTGGGATACGGTACATTGGCCAAGACCAAAGTAACGGGTTCTGTGGTATCAATAACTCCTGAAACCATTGTCGAAGTTCCGGCTTTGACCCCTGAGGGAGCCCTTATCGGTCAAGTATCCGGAGTTCAGGTGCAAGAGGTTTCCGGTGAGCCAGGTGCTGCACCGAACATCAGGGTAAGGGGTTCCGGTTCCATTTCTGCTGGCAACGATCCGTTGTTCGTGGTAGATGGAATACCAATCTCCCGAAACCTGACATCCTCGAGCCAATTGGGAGGAGTGGCCAATAGAAGAGCGACCTTTCAACCACCGACAATTAACCCATTGGCTACGTTGAACCCTAACGACATAGAGTCCATTCAGGTTTTAAAAGATGCCAGTGCGGCCGCAATCTATGGTTCCAGAGGTGGTAACGGAGTGTTGTTGATCACCACGAAAAAAGGTGCCAATGGTGACGAAGGTGTTTTTTCCTTTGATTCTTATGTGAGCATGCAATCCGTAGCGAACAAACTGGATTTGATGAACGCACAAGAGTTGATAGATTTTACCAGAGACGCCAGAAACAACAACTACCTCCAATCTGTTGAAGGAGCTTCCATAGATGACCCGATCGGGCCAGGCGACAGGGGAAATGGCAACTACGAGATGCCGGAATCCTTTGTGAACTGGGACGGTACGGATACCGATTGGCAAGACCTGATCTTTAAGACAGGAGTGGTACAGAGCTACAACTTTTCCTATGCATCTCCCGTTAGGAACAAAACAAGTTTTTACGCCTCTACCGGATATTTTTCACAAACAGGTATCATAGACAAGGCAAAATTCGAGCGTTACTCTGCTCTTTTGAACCTCAACTCACAATTGTCCGAAAAATTGAATTTGGATTTTAGATTGGCGCCAACGGTTACGGAAAACCAAAGGGTACCAGCTTCGTCCCCGTATTTTGCAACACCTCCAGGTATTGTGTATTCGGCAATCGTACACTCGCCAACGGTGAGTCCGTACAACCCGGACGGTACCATCAACCAATTGAACAACCAATCTTATTTGGGCAGTGGAACCACTACAGCTAGTAATCCATTGGCCATCATCGAAGCGGTGGACGATCAAATATTTCAGTTTCAGACCCGGGGAACCTTGGGGTTGACCTATGATATTCTTCCAGAGTTGAGCTTTAAAACATTTGGAGGAGTGTACATCAATCTGTTCAACCAGGATTTTTATCGTGCGAACACCTTGCTGTACAGAAATTCAGCGGACGGCAACCCTTATGGACAAGCGTCCTCATCTACGGAGACCAACTGGCTTTGGGAAAATACGCTTAACTGGAAGAAAGAATACGGAGACCATTATGTAGATGCCGTTTTGGGATATACCGCCCAAAAGGACAACCTTACCTTAAAACAAGTATTGGCAAACAACTATCCGGACGATCTTGTTCCTACGGTCAGTGGAGGCCAAGTTTTTGGGGGCACTTCCGTTAAAGAACAATGGTCCTTGCTATCCTCACTTTTTAGGGTCAACTATAGCTTTAAGGATAAATACCTTTTCACAGGAACCATACGTTCCGATAAATCATCCCGATTTGGAAAAAACAACCAAACAGGATACTTCCCTTCCTTTTCAGTGGGATGGAGATTGAACGAGGAGTCATTTTTGGAAGACTCCGAAACGGTTTCCGAGTTCAAACTTCGTTTAAGCTGGGGTCAGACAGGGAACTTTGAGATTCCCAATTATGGAGCAGTTGGATTATTGTCCCCCCAGAACTATAACCTTGGAGGAAACGAGATCAACGGTCTTGTGCAGAGCACGATTCCAAATCCAAACCTTACCTGGGAAAAGTCGGAGCAAATCGATGCCGGTATCGAACTTGGATTGTTCAATAATAGGGTCTTTCTTTTGGCCGATTACTACGATACCAAAACAAGAGATCTATTGTTGAATGTGGCCATTTCCTCAGTTTCTGGATTTGAGACCACGTTAAGGAACCTTGGTGAAGTACAGAACACAGGTTTGGAAGTGGCGTTGAGCACCAAAAACTTTGTTGGCGATTTCACTTGGAACACGGACATTAACTTTTCCACCAACAAAAATGAGGTGCTTTCCCTAAACGAAGGGAACGAACCCATCTATTCATCAGGTAGTGCCGGGGTTAGGCACGTGACCAGGGTAGGTGACCCCATTGGTAGCTACTATGGCTATGTAGTGGACGGTATCTATCAGTCCCAAGAGGAAATCGATAATGCTCCTTTTGATACCCAGGCTCCTGATCCGGCGCCGGGTGATTTCAGGTACAAGGATATTGATGGTGATGGAGAGATAACTCCTGATGATAGAACGGTGACGGGAAGTTACTTCCCTGATTTTACATGGGGTATCAACAACAGACTTACATTTAAGAATATAGATTTCAGCTTTTTGATCCAAGGCGTGGAAGGCAACGAAATTCTGAATCTGACGTCCAGGCACATGAAAAATGGTGAGGCCAATTTTAATTCCTACGCTATTTTTAATGAAAGGTGGAGGTCTCCTTCAGACCCTGGCAATGGTTCGGTTCCAAGAGCTGATAGGGAGTCAGGAAACCATGGAAACAATAATAGGCCATCCTCTTTCCAAGTTGAAGATGGGTCATATGTACGATTGAGAAATGTGACCTTGGGTTACACTTTGCCGACCGAAAAGTTTTTTGGAAGCAAGATTCAGAAACTTAGGTTCTATGTTACTGCCACCAACCTCTTTACCATTACCGATTATCTTGGTTACAATCCAGAGGTTAGTAGTATTACAACGAATAGTTTAACACCTGGGGAGGATTATGGTGCATTTCCATTGACCAAGTCTTTCACCATGGGGCTAAACCTAAAGTTCTAACCTAAAAAACGGAAAAAATGAAACGAATTCTATATATAATGCTATGCACGGCCCTATTTACCGGGTGTAGCGAAGATTTTACAGATCTCGCCCCAATTTCCAACAGGAACGAGGCGGACTTTTATAACTCTTCGGACGATTTTCAGGTCGCCATCAATGCCAGTTATGCCGGGCTCCAGAGTACCGGTGTATACGGACGGGGCTACTGGACCATGTTCGAAATGCGAAGCGACAACACGGACCAAGGTCCTGATGCCACTGGTTTGGCCCGTCAGTACACCGAGATCAACTCTTTTACCGAGGATGCGCTCAATGAGCAGATTACTTCGGCTTGGAGCGAATCTTACCGGGTAATAGCCAATTGCAATGTCATCTTGGAACGTATTCCATCCATAGAAATGGAAACATCGCTACAAAACAGGATTACAGGGGAAGCCCTTTTTATCCGTTCCTTGGTATACTATCACATGGCCATTGGCTTTGGTAACATTCCTTTGCAACTTACACCCTATATTTCGGGAGATGAACTGGTGCAGGTAGATGAAAATACCGTGTTGGAACAATTGGTCACCGATTTGACAGAAGCAGAAGCAAATCTTCCCATATCATATTCCGGAAGCGAAGTGGGCAAGGCCACAAAAGGCGCGGCAGCTACTTTGCTTGCGAAGGTATTGTTGACTTTGGGAAATGATTCTGCTGCTGAAACCGTTTTGAGACGTATCATAAACAACTATGGTTACGAATTGCTTCCCGATTATGCCGATTTATGGGGCGTTGCCAATGAGAACAATGCCGAATCCATTTTTGAGGTACAGTACATAAGCGGAGGCATCGGTCAAGGAAGTCTGTTTACAAACGACTTTTCACCAAGTACCGATCTACAGACCGGTTCCGGATTTGGTAGAAATCGCCCAACGGTCTCTATGATGGAGGCCTATGAAGATGGAGATCTTCGATACGAAGTTTCCATGGGGGCCACCTATGAAAATCTTGAGGGGGAAATCGTTGAGGCTAGACATGTGCGAAAATATCAGTCCGATCTCGCAGTGGAAAATGATTCCGACATCAATTTTGTGGTATTCCGATATGCCGATGTATTGCTTATGCTCGCAGAGGCTTTGGGGGAAACTCCTGAAAGTTATGAATTGATCAACGAGGTAAGGAACAGGGCCGGTTTGGAAGATATCGATGCATCGACCCCAGGTACCTTTGAGGAAAAACTGCTTCACGAAAGAAGGGTAGAGCTTGCTTTTGAAAACCACAGATGGCCAGACCTTAAGCGTTTTGGTGCTGTAAACAAGGTTGTGGAAGCGGAGGACTTTATCACGAATACAAGGGAGTATTTCTTTATCCCGCAGAGGGAAATGGATATCAATCCAAATTTTGTACAAAACTAGAAAGTTGAATTATTAAGAAGAATGTTTTCATTCATTAAGTTAGTTTGATTGAACCCGGGACCATGGATTACCTACTTATACCTATGGGTAAATCAATATCCTAACTGTTTGAAACATGGCTGAAAAATAGTTGTCCATAGGGGCGACCAGCCCAAGAATTGTAAAATTTTAACGAACCATATATCAGTAAAACAATGAGAAAATTAATAATGGCCGTTTGTTTATGCTTTGCATTCACAACGATTCAGGCCCAACAGAAAAAAGTCTTGAATATTTTGGCCATCGGGGCACACCCGGATGACTGTGATTCCAAATTTGGTGGAACCGCCGCACTATTTGCCAAAATGGGACACAACGTTAAGTTTTTGGCGTTGACCAATGGAGATGCCGGACATTATGCCATGGGCGGGGGCGTTTTGGCCAAAAAGCGTAGACAGGAAGCCAAAGATGCCGCAAAAGCATTGGGCATTGCAGAGTATGAGGTACTCGACAACCATGATGGTGAATTGTTTCCAACCTTAAATGTGCGTTTGGAAGTGATCCGTCGTATTCGTGACTGGGATGCGGACATCGTGCTTGGATTAAGGCCGAACGATTATCATCCTGATCACAGAAATGCAGGTTCCGTAGTGCAAGATGCCGCCTATATGAATATTGTGCCCAACGTTGCACCGGATACACCACCACTTGAAAAGAATCCTGTTTTTCTTTACATGAGCGACCATTTTAAGAAACCTTATCCATTTCAGAAGGACATCGCTGTTATTGTGGATGATGTGATAGACACCAAGGTAAAAGGCCTGGCCGCCCACGATTCCCAAATGTTCGAGTGGTTGCCCTGGACCAATGGGGTAGATATTTCCACCATTCCTACCGGTGAGCAGGAACGTTTGGATTGGCTGAAAGAAAAATGGATGAACAGAAAGCCGGACCCAAGCACTTTGGAGGCCGTTAAGAAATGGTATCCGAACGTAGATGTGTCCAAAGTAAAGCAAGTGGAATTCTTTGAAATCTGTGAATACGGAAAACAACCGACGGATGAGGAGATAAAGGAAATGTTCCCCATGTTGGGATCAAAATAAAAAGCACTGACCACCCAGGTAGAATCCAATTAATTAACCAACCAACTTACAATGGAGACCAGCAAGCCCACGACCAAAAGATACATCCATATTATCGGGTTGGTAATGATCGTATTTTTTGTAATATCCTTCATTACCAATATCCTGAATTCCATAATTGTGGATGTAAAGGATAGTTTTGACCTCAGCCTTACTTTAACAGGCCTATTGCCGTTCACTTTCTTTATCGCATATGGCATTATGTCCATTCCGGCAGGCTTTTTATCCGAAAAGTATAGCGAGAGGACATTACTTTCCATATCATTTTTGGTCATGGCGCTTGCTTCCCTGGGTTTTGCATTGCTTCCCCAATACGGTATTTTTAGTATTACCTTGTTTGTTTTGGGCTGTTGTATGGCCGTTCTTCAGGTAATCATTAACCCAATGTTGCGCGTGGCAGGGGGCGAGGAACATTTTGCCTTTAACTCCGTGCTGGCACAATTGGTCTTTGGTGCAGCATCTTTTTTAAGCCCTTATCTGTACAAATATTTGGTAAGAGAGGACAATCAAGGCGATGCATTGGCCGAAACGCTTAGGGGATGGGTGCCCCAAGATTTGCCATGGGCATCCCTTTATATTGTGTTTGCGGCTATATCATTGCTGTTGTTCATCTATGTCTTTTTGACCAAATACCCGAAGTTTGAAAAGACCGAAGAGGAAAAAGCCGGCGATTCCAGTTCGTACTGGGATCTTTTAAAGAACAAATGGACCATTCTTTATTTCTTGGGTATTTTTTGCTACGTGGGAACGGAGCAGGGGGTAGGGAACTGGATTTCCCAATTTCTGAACCAATATCACGGCCTGGACCCTCAAACTGTTGGTGCCGATACGGTATCCTATTTTTGGGCAATGCTGACGGTAGGTTGTCTTTTGGGACTATTGCTGTTAAAATTTATGGATAGTCGAAAACTTCTCATTTTGGCCACATCCATAACCATAATAAGCCTAATCGTTGCCTTGACAGGATCGGCGCAAATGGCCTTGATCGGTTTTCCCATGGTCGGGTTCTTTATCTCCGTAATGTACTCCATCATATTTTCTTTGGCATTGAACTCCGTAAAAGAGCACCACGGCTCGTTGTCGGGCATTTTATGCACCGGTATTGCCGGCGGGGCCGTAATCCCCTTTATCGTGGGAGGACTGGGAGAGCTCATATCCTTGAAATCGGGAATGTTTTTTTTGATGGTTCCTTTGGCCTTTATCCTTACCATCGGATTTTGGGCAAAACCATTAGTGAACAATAAGACCATAAGCTTAAAAAAGGACTAGTGGAAAACAACAGGGGTACGGTGATTGGTGTCGACATTGGAGGCACCAAAATTAAAGCGGGAAGGGTTCAGGTCGACCAAGTGGTACAAAGCAGCCTTGTTTCTGTGAACAAAGAGGCCACCGAAGCAGCTTTGCTCTCCACTCTTTTTGAAACCATAGATGAAGTTATGACCGATTCCGTAGAAGCCATTGGTATTGGAGTTCCGGCCGTGGTGGACCCAGATACCGGTGTTGTATATGATGTACAGAACATCCCTTCATGGAAACAAGTTCCACTGAAGAATCTTGTAGAAAAGCAATTTAATGTTCCGGTGCACTTGAACAATGATGCCAATTGTTTTGCATTGGGCGAAAAATACTTTGGAAAGGCCAAAGGTCATAAAGATTGTGTGGCATTATCCCTAGGTACGGGACTCGGTATGGGTATTTTAATAGACAATAAGTTGTACAACGGTGTTTTGTGCGGCGCAGGGGAAGTGGGCATGCTTCCCTATAAAAATGGAATTTTGGAGCAATATGCAGGCAGTTTCTTTTTTCAGCAGGAATATGGCCAGTCAGCCAAGGTCCTTTATCAAAAAGCTTTGGAAAACGATGATGTGGCCCTATCCGCTTTCAGCGAGTTTGGGGTGCATTTGGGAGAGGCCATCAAGGCCATTCTTTACCTGTTTGCCCCGGAAAAAATAATACTGGGCGGCTCCATAAGTAATGCATACCCTTTTTTCAAGGACGCTCTGCAAGAGGCCCAAAATTCATTTGCCTATCAAAAACAATTGGAAAATTTTAAAATCGAAACATCAGATTTGGTGGATTCGCCCATTCTGGGTGCAGCTGCACTATGTCTGTAAAATGAATAACCTTAATTAGAAAATGAGAATAGCAGTAACAATACTATTGGCATGTTTTTTATTAAAATCCTGTGCCAAACCTGAAGCCTCCGGAAAACAGGTGAGTATTACCGTAGAGAACAATAAAAAAGGAGCCCCGATAACCTTGGGCATACCTTTTCCAAAAGGCGAATTGAATTCCGTGGACCATCTTCGATTGTTGACTTCCGATGGAAAAGAAATTCCATGCCAAACCACCGAGGTAAGCAACTGGGGGCCAACGGACGATAGCGTAAAATGGATATGGGTGTTCTTCTTTTCAGAGGAAACGCAGGATTATGTATTGGAATATGGAAATAATGTCGTGCCCATGCTTCCAACAGAAAAAATTGTTTCTACCAACAATATGAGACCGCAGGGAGGAATAGATGTAAACACTGGACCGTTGTCCTTCTCCATACATAAAAAAGGAAACGGTTTTTTGGATGAGGTATTTTTAGATTCGAATGGAGATGGAAAATTTGATGAAAAAGAATTGCTGGTTTCCGCTCCGGAAAAAAACAGGGGGTCGTTCCTGGATTTGTTGGACGATTCGGGAATCGATGCTTCCAAAGCCGTGATCAATGAAGTTTTTAGGGAAAAAGGATCAGGTCCCATGCATACTATATTCCGGATAGAGGGGACCTATACCTATAATCGGGACGATAACAATCTGTCCCCCTTTACCATTTGGTTGCACGCCTATGCAGGGGAAAGTTATATAAGGGTATTGCATACAATGACCTATACTGGCATTCCGGACAAGCATAAACAACAAGAAGGCGAGCATGCCAATATTGCCACTCAGAATGAAAAAATTATCTCCGAGAACACAGAAGATGACAAGGGTTGGACGCAGCCCAATGATCAAATTGCGGGCGTCGGACTTCAGTTGAAATACCATTTGGATGATGATGTAAGCGTTTCCATGCCACTTTACGATGGTGATTGGAAAAACGATGAAGCATCGACCAAAATGGAACAGCTGACCGTCGATAACGAAGGTCCTGTTCAACTCCTTCAAAAAGGTCCTGGATACAGAAAAAGTACAAGCCTGAGAAGTTTGTATATGAACAATTTTGATGACAATCAAGAAAATAAAGAAGTTGAGGAAAAACTTGGTTTTGAAGCTACGGTTTCCAAGGGAGAAAATACGATGGCCAAATCCCAGCGGGCCAAAGGATGGCTCAATGTGACCGATGGTACCCGTGGTGTAGGGGTTGGTATCAAAAATTTTATGAAAGAATATCCCAAAGGGATCGAGGTGGACCCGACCAATAATATATTACTTGGCAGCATTTGGCCCAAGGAAAACGGTCCCATGAGTTTTGCAAGGCACAATTCCGAACCCGATGGAGGTATGTTGGCCAATTTTGCGCAGGGAATCACCAAGACCACTGAATTTATCTATTATTTCCACGATAACAGTCCCGAGCAGGAAGTTGGGGATAAAATGGATTACGTGATAGAAAGTCCCGTTGCACATGCCGATCCAGAGTGGTATACCAATTCCAAAGTATATGGCAACATGGCACCGGCTTCCCAGGAATATCCGGAGTTTGAAAATTCCTTGCAGTACAGGTTCCAATGGTGGGCCTATAGCCAAAAACACGAACCTTGGTACGGTATGTTCGACTATGGAGACGGAAAAAGCTATTTTTTCAACGGTAGATGGGTTCAATGGACGAACAACGAACCCACCGTGGATTTTATGCTGTGGACCAATTTTATGAGAACGGGAAACCCGAAATATTATAAATTGGCCCAGGCCATGAGCCGGCATACCATGGATGTCGACAACATACACTGGCCCAAAAAGCGGACGTATTATGGAGAGATAAACGACGCCATCGATTTTTGGAACTATGAGGACGAACCGGAATCCACTCCCTATTTGGGAATAGGTCGGCGACATGCCAACGAGCATTGGTATGCACTTTTGAGTGCCCACGTTTGGATACAGGGATGGATAGCCGATTACTATCTTTCTGCCGACCATAGAGCCTTGGAAGTGGCAAAAATGACAGGGGATACCTATATCAAAAGAATTTGGGGAGATCATGACCTGAGGGGACGTAGGTTATACCTTTCTGTGCTGAACTTAGTGGAGTTGTATGATGCCACCAAGCTTCAAAAATATAAGGATGAACTGGACGAACGAGTCGACTTGATGCTCGAGTTCCAAGAACGCCAAGGAGGCAATCTTTTGTTGGACCGATATGGATATAGTCAAACCTATGTGGCTCAAGGACTGTACAAATACCAACAGATAACGGGTAATGAAGAGGTAAGGAAAGCCCTTTTGAAACATGCAAGATGGGTCAAGGACGTTCCACCTTTGAACCATGAAATGGAGTCCTATTTGGCCACCATTTATCCGTTGCTGCTAGGGTATGAGATCAGCGGAGACAAAGTTTATTTGGATGAGGCGTTGGCAAGGGCCGAACTGCTTAAGGTGGGAGAATTGCCCAAAGCGCCCGAAGCGTACGAAAACACACAATCTTACAGTGAAGACCTCCTAAAAATATCCAACTTGCCGGAAAGCAAGGGACGCTTTACCAATTGGCAGACAAATCAGGGACTCCGGGTATTTGGTTGGACACATGCCTATAATGTTCCCTACTTGATCTATTGGATGGATAAAGAAAATATCGACTAAAACGCGTAATCTTCGAAGGGGGGTAATCCGGCCAGGTGCCGATTGCCCCTTTTCTTTTTGCAACTAACCAAACTACTAGAACACGATGACATACAAAAAAATTGGATTTGTACTGGGTCCGCTGCTATTTACTCTCATCCATTTATTTTTTAAGGGTGAAGGCCTGTCCGATCAAGGTCGGGATATATTGGCGGCAACCGTATGGATAGGTATTTGGTGGGTGTTCGAAGTGCTTCCTATCGCCGTTACAGCATTGCTGCCCATAATTCTGTTTCCTCTTATGGATACCATCCCTTTGGGAGATACCACAGCAAGTTATGGAGACAAATACGTTTTTCTGTACATGGGTGGTTTTATGTTGGCCATGGCCATTGAAAAATGGAACCTGCACAGGAGGATTGCTCTTTATATCATTAAGGCCATCGGTACAAACATGTATACCATTGTGCTGGGATTTATGGTCGCGACCGCCTTCTTGTCCATGTGGATTTCCAATACCGCAACCACGGTAATGGTATTGCCCATGGCCGTTTCCATAGTAAAACAATTAAAGGACAATCCCCAGACCCCGGAGAACGAGAATAAGATTTTCAGTAAATTATTGATGCTCTCCATAGCCTATGCCGCTTCAATTGGAGGAATTGCCACTTTGATCGGGACGCCTCCCAATTTGGTATTCGCCGGATTTGTTCAAAAAACGTATGGGGTAGACATCAGTTTTTGGCAATGGATGAAGTTTGGTCTTCCCGTGTCTGCCGTGCTCTTGGTGCTGGCCTGGCTCTACCTTACCCGCTTGGCATATCCTTTGGGCAAGGCCCGATTTCCTGGCGGAAAAAAAGAGATCAACAGACTTTTATCAGAATTGGGGCCTATGGGGAAAGAAGAAAAAATGGTATTGTTCGTTTTCGTTTTTACGGCACTTTGTTGGATAACGCGTTCGTTCTTGCTCCAAAAATTCATCCCTAATATTGATGATACCATCATAGCCATCGGGGCAGCAATCCTACTCTTCATTATTCCTGCCAATAGGTCGGGGGAACCTCTTATCAAATGGAACGAAGCCGTAAAAATACCTTGGGGAATCATATTGCTCTTTGGTGGGGGCATGGCCATCGCCAAAGGATTTCAGGAAACGGGATTGGCCAGTTATTTAGGTGCTCAAATGACCTTTTTTGATGGTTTTCCTTTATTTATGCTGATATTGCTTGTAATCACTTGTATCAATTTCTTAACTGAAGTAACCTCCAATTTGGCCACAACTGCAATGATGCTTCCCGTACTTGCGCCTTTGGCCTTAACCTTGGGCATAAACCCTTATCTATTGATGGTAGCCTGTACATCCGCGGCCTCTTGCGCTTTTATGTTACCGGTAGCGACACCGCCAAACGCAGTTGTCTTTGGGTCTGGCTATTTACGGATTCCGGATATGGTCCGGACCGGATTTTTCATGAATATCTTATCCATAATACTCATGTCCGTGGCAGTTTTTTATTTGTTGCCAAGGTTATGGGATTTTTAAAAACTAAAAATGGAGCGAAGAATGGACGAAGCTTACAAAACCGGTTTCAATACCTCCCAAACATTCTGGGCAACCAATTTTTGACCTTTTACGGTAGGATGGATTCCGTCATTCTGGTTGAGCTCGGGAATTCCCGCCACATTTTCCAATAAAAATGGAATCAACAGAACATCCTCACTACGGGCCAGTTCCGGAAAAATATGCTCAAATTCAGAAGTGTACTCAGGACCCATGTTCGGTGGGATTTTCATTCCGGCCAAAATAATTTTGGCTTCCGGTAATTTATCCTGAACCGTATCCACCATACTTTGTAAGTTTGATCTGGTTTCCGATAGGGGTACACCTCTAAGGCCATCATTGGCCCCCAGTTCAATAATGATGACATCGATACCATCTTCCAACACCCATTCCAACCTATTTTTTCCACTTGCGGTTGTTTCTCCGCTCAAACCTGCATTGATCACACTGTAGTCCAGCCCAAGGGAATCAATTTTTTGCTGGATAATGGCCGGAAAAGCTTGGTTTACCTCTAGTCCGTATCCTGCGGTAAGGCTATCCCCAAAGAACAATATCTTTTTATTGGAATCCTTGGATTCGCCAGTGGTAACCTCTTCGGTAGTTGGTTCGTCGGACTTTTTCTGATTATTTTTTTCACCACAACCCACCAGCAGGAGCGCCAAAAAATAACAAAAGATTAACTGGCTTGGAAAGCGTTGGGTTTTCATGGTGATAAGGATTTTAGTATTTTGAGAGTTTTAACCAAAACTAGCTATGTCAAAGATATTAAAAGTTCAACAGCTCTCTAAAACCTATCGTAGCGGAGAGCATGATCTTCATGTGCTCAATAATGTTTCCTTTGAAGTGGAGAGTGGCCAAACCTTTGCCATTGTTGGCCCATCGGGTAGCGGAAAGACCACTTTATTGGGGTTATGTGCTGGGCTGGACACCACGGATGAGGGCGAGATTTGGCTCTGTGGGGAAAATTTGTTCAAACTGGATGAAGATGGAAGGGCCCGGTTGAGAAATCAGAAAGTAGGTTTTGTTTTTCAGGATTTTCAGCTGTTGCCCACCTTGACCGCTTTGGAGAATATTATTGTACCGTTGGAACTTCGTGGTGTTAAAAAAGCCATGGACCAAGGAAAGGAACTTCTGTCCAAGGTTGGGCTTCAAGATAGGGCGGGGCATTACCCATCCCAATTGTCCGGCGGGGAACAACAACGCATAGCGCTGGCCCGAGCATTTGCCAATAAACCTTCCATACTTTTTGCCGATGAGCCAACAGGAAATTTGGATGACGAGACCGGAACCAAAATAGAAAATCTACTCTTTGAACTGAACAAGGAACAAGGAACGGCACTGGTTATCGTGACCCATGATCTTGAACTGGCCCAAAAAACAGACAAAAGCATCCGGTTACGATCCGGAAAAATAGAGAAAACCATAGGTTGAACATGGAAAAGGAGAACAAGGCGGGATTTTTATGGTTGCTCAAAATGGCATGGCGAGATGGAAAGGCAAGCTATGGCAAACTTTTGTTGTTCGTTTTTTCCATAATCTTGGGGGTTGCAGCGGTTGTTAGCGTACACTCCTTCAGTTCGTTGTTGAAGGAAAATATCGCCTCGCAGTCCAAGGCCCTTTTGGGAGCTGACTATGTAATCGAAAGTGATAAGCCCGTAAATGACAAGGTACGGGGAATCATGGATTCGTTGGGAGGTGCCGATGCTCGTGAAATCAATTTCCTGTCCATGGCAGCTTTCCCCGGCAACAAAGGTGCCAAACTGATGGAAGTCAGAGGGGTGGAGGGAGGCTTTCCATTTTATGGGGATTTGGAAACCAGTCCCCTTTCAGCGGTCGATGAATTTAGAGAGGATAAAGCGTTGGTGGATGCCACCACCATGCTACAATTGAACCTTAAGGTAGGGGACAGCATCAAATTGGGAGCGGTCACGCTACCCATAGCAGGGACATTGGAAACCGTACCGGGAAGCACTTCCGTGTTCGGCGCCATTGCTCCTCCGGTTCTGGTACCCTTTCGTTATATCGATTCGACCGGTCTTGTCCAAACAGGAAGCCGGATAGAATATAAATACTATTTTAAAGCGAAGGACGGTCAGGATATGGCCGTTTTGAGCAAAGAGGTAGAGCCCGTTCTCGATTTGGAAGAAGCCGATTTGGATACCCATCTTTCCGAAGCCAGACGCATGGGAAGGCGATACGAAAATTTTGGAAAATTCCTGAATCTTGTAGGTTTTATTGCTTTGCTTTTGGGATGCGTTGGTATTGCCAGCGGAATGGGAATTTATGTCCAGATGAAAATCAAATCCATAGCCGTTCTTAAATGTTTGGGAGCTTCAAAACGGCAGAGCTATCTAATTTTCTTTATCCAGATAGCAGGTATGGGAATCATTGGAGGACTGTTGGGCACAACTTTCGGATACCTCCTGCAACAGCTGTTTCCTATCTTATTGGGCGATCTGTTGCCGGTGGATGTAGCGGTCACATTTTCATTTCAAAGCTTTTTACTTGGACTTTCGTTGGGTTTGGCCATGTCGGTCCTGTTTGCACTCTATCCTTTAATGAGAACCCTGTATGTTTCACCGCTTCAAGCGTTACGCGTGGTACAGGAAAACCCGCCGCGGTCCAGAAAGGCCACTACGGCCGTAGGCTTGGGAATAGTACTGTTTGTTTTCGGTTTCTCCTTATGGCTTTTAAAAGATGTAGTGCGCTCTTTGTTCTTTGTTGGTGGGCTTCTTGTCGTTTTTTTGGTGCTTACCGCCGTTGCACGATTTTTTATGGCGATGCTGAAGAAACTGTTTCCACATTCATGGGGTTTTATCGCCCGGCAGGGACTTCGAAATCTGTTTAGGCCTCAGAATCAGACATTGGTTTTGGTATTGTCCATTGGCATTGGAACCTTTTTGATCAGCACACTATATTTTACCAAGGACATGCTTTTGGAAAAAGCGGCCATTGAGGATAGAGCCAATAGCGCTAACATGATACTTATGGATATCCAGAATCCACAAATGTCTGCTGTTTCCCAAACCATTGAAGCATCGGGATTATCGGTTATTGATAGGATTCCTATCGTTACCATGCGTGTCGAAACGCTCAACGGGCGACACGTCGAGGATATCAGAAAGGATTCGACATCCCAAGTGGGTCGGTGGATTCTGAACCATGAATTCCGGGTTACCTACCGAGACAGTCTTATTGGTTCCGAACGACTGTTGGAAGGGGAGTGGGTAGGTCAAGCGGATTTGGGCTCCGACATTCCTATTTCAGTGAGCAGTGATTTTGCAAACATGGCCAAAGTAGCTATCGGTGACCCGGTATCGTTCAACGTTCAAGGAAGAATAATGGATACTGAAGTTGCGAGCATACGTGAGGTCGATTGGACAAGGTTACAGCCCAATTTCTCCATTGTTTTTCCATCCGGGATTTTGGAGAATGCACCTCAGTTCGGGGTAATGACCACGAGAACCGAAAATGACAATAGTTCTGCCCAGCTTCAGCAAAAATTGGTCCGTGAGTTTCCTAATGTCTCCATTCTGGATTTAAAACGAATTCTAAACCTTTTGGAAGATATTTTGGGTAAAATAGGATGGGTCATCAACTTTATGGCATTTTTCAGCATTTTTGTGGGTATCGCCGTACTAATGGGGGCCATCTACAGCAGCAAACACCAAAGGGTAAAACAGGGAGCCCTGCTTAGGACGTTGGGTGCACAAAGTGCCCAGATTTTGAAAATGATAGCCATAGAGTATGCCGTACTCGGATTTTTAGGTGCTTTTATGGGAGTATTGCTCGCTGTTTTGGGAAGTTCGCTATTGGCATATACTTTGTTCGATAGTGCTTTTGCACCATCATGGATTCCTTTCTTTGTCATTCTCCCCGCTATCACACTTTTGGTATTTGTTTTGGGAGTGGTCAATAGTTTAAGTATCGTCAGAAACTCCCCCCTATCTGTATTGAAAAAGGAAAAGGAATAAAGACAGGTTTCACGATCGTTACCTTTTTTTTGGCTTGCCCATCACCCTGCTTTTCCGTAATTTAAGAAGGCCCTCACGATCAATTTGGTTTTAGATACGCATTGAAACCCAAATTTTAAGGGTGAAAACTGTTGTTGGGGGGGTATTAATGGTTGTTGGAATGGTTTTTTTTTCAAAAATCCCCAAAATTCACTTTAATAGGTATGTAAGCTTCCTAAACAAGGTCTTATTAAAAACACAAAATGCTAAAAAACAGAACGGTACGGAATTGTCAACAGCTGTATTTTAAACGATTTTTTAAGGTGCTGCTCCTATTTTCCATTATAGGATTATTGTACCTGAGTTGTTCGCCCAAATATTCAAAGATTTCTCTTCCATTGGATGAACTTGAGGACTTTACCGAAAGTGGTGATTCCACGGTCAATGATCAATGGTGGCAAGTTTTTGAGGATGAACAATTAAATACTTTGATAGACAGCGCCATGGCCGCCAACTTGAACTTGGCGGCCACTTGGCAACGTTCTTTGGCCTCAAGGGCTTCCATCCGGTCGCAAGCTTCCAATAAGTGGCCCTCCATTGAAGCATCCGCCCAGTCCGCGATTACATTACCGGAACCGGATTTTGTAGGTGGGGAGAACACGCAATTGGGTTTTTTATCCAGTTACGAGTTGGATCTATGGGGAAGAATAGGTACCGCGGTGAATGCGGAAAAATTTAGGTCGGAGGCCACATATTTTGATTATCAGGCCATCTCCCTTTCACTCTCGGCGGAAATTGCCACAACATGGTACCAATGGGTCACGGCAAAAAAACAGCTTGAAATCACCGAGAATCAAATAAAGACCAATGAAGCTATCATCAAACTCATTCGTTCGCGATTTGTGGGCGGACAGATCAGAGCTGTGGATATTTTGCGTCAGGCCCAATTACTGGAGCGTACTAAAGAACAGAAAATCATCTTTGAAACGAATATCCGTCTTCTGGAAAATCAACTATCCGTTCTTTTAGGGAAACAGCCACAAATAGGAATCGAAACAGATAAGACCTCCTTACCAGATTTGCCCGAATTGCCAAATACAGGACTACCATTGGAACTTGTAAGGCGAAGACCGGATCTAAAGCAATCCTTTGCCCTCTTGCTTGCTGCCGACCGCGACATGGCCTCAGCGGTGCAAAGTAAATATCCCAGGATTTCTTTGAGCGGAAGAGGACAATTACGATCCAACAATTTTGATAACCTTTTTGATAACTGGGCGTATTCCATTGCGGGAAATATTTTGGCACCGCTATTTTATGGAGGACGTTTAAATGCCGAAATCGACAGGACCACGGCAATAAAACAACAACGATTGTACGAATATGGTCAGGCCACCTTGGTCGCTTTCAGGGAAGTGGAGGACGCATTGGTGCAAGATGTAAAGCAGACGGAAAGATTGGAGAACATTCAAAGGCAATTGGAACTGGCGGAAAAAAGCAACAAACAGCTGCGGGTAGAATTCCTGAATGGCTTCAGTCCCTATTTGGATGTCCTTTTGGGCCTTGATCAGGAACAACAACTGAGAAGGGACTACGTGGACGCCCAAATGCAGCATATTCAAATACGAATCGCACTTTATAGGGCATTGGCCGGTGGTTTTGATACTGGACGAGATGTGGACAATAAAAAAAGTAAACTAGACGAACTCTATGAACAATAAAAAAATAATTTGGATTTGTTTGGCCATTCTAGCAGGGGGAATTCTGGTCACCACCCTTATCTTTTTTACCGAACCCGAAGCTGAACGTGAGGGTGCCAGTATTGAAACGGCCATATTGGTTGATGTGGTCAAAGCTGAAAAGGGAACCTATGCGCCGACCATTGTGGCAACGGGCACCGTGCAACCTGTCGAAGATGTCGTTCTCAGTCCCCGGGTATCCGGTCAAATACTACGCCGAGATCCCGCTTTTACCCCTGGTGGTTTTGTCAAAAAAGGAGAAATTCTGTTACAAATAGATCCTTCCGATTATCAAAACACACTGGAGCTGAGAAAAAGCGAACTGATGCAATCCGAAACGGCCCTTGCCACAGAAATGGGCCGACAACAAATTGCGGAACAGGATTTACAGCTGATTTCCAACGACTCCCTCTTTGGCGACAACCCACTTTCCGACAACGAAACCGAATTGGTGCTCCGTAAGCCACAATTGAATGCCGTAAAGGCAAATATTGAAGCGGCAAGGGCCTCAATGAGCCAAGCAAGGTTGAATTTGGAACGGACCACCATCCGAGCCCCTTTTGATGCGCATATCCTAAGTCAGAATGTTACCACAGGCTCCCAAGTGGCCCAAGGAGACAATCTAGGACGGATTGTGGGAACCGATAGCTATTGGGTAACCGCAACAGTTCCGATTTCACGATTGCAGTGGCTTAAATTTCCCACGGGCGACAATGAAAAAGGTTCCATGGTGCGCATAGAAAACTCATCGGCATGGCCAATGGGAAGCCATAGAGAAGGTTATTTGGACAGACAAATAGGAGCTTTGGACAACCAGACACGCTTGGCTAGGGTTCTCGTCAGGGTTCATGATCCTTTGGCGACCTCAAAAGAATTGGAGGGCGCACCCAAGCTTATGATAGGAACCTTCGTGGAGGTCCATATACAGGCAGACTCCATTCCCGATGTGGTGCGGCTGGACCGAGATTTGGTACGGAGCAACCAAACCGCATGGGTCATGAAGAATGATGTTCTTGAAATCAGGGAATTGGACATTATTCTGAGTGACAATCAATATGCCTATATCCAATCAGGTTTGGAAGAGGGCGATAAGGTCATATCGACCAACCTAAGTACCGTTAGCAATGGTATTGAATTGAGAACGAAGTCCGAAGAAACTTCTTCGGAAGCAAATGATTAAAAGAGGGTGTTATGGAAGAGAAAAAGAGAAAAAAGAAAGTAAGAAAAGAAGGAGCCATTGGTTATATGGCCCGAAATTCCATTGCCACGAATTTATTGATGCTGGTTCTTTTGGGAGGAGGGATATTTACCATGTACACTATACAAAAAGAGGTGTTCCCAGAATTTCAATTGGATTTTGTGGATGTTTCCGTGGCCTACCCGGGAGCTTCCCCGGCGGAGGTGGAACAAGGAGTTTTGCAACCGGTAGAGGAAGCCGTAAGGAGCGTGCAGGGCATCAAGGAAATCGTTTCCCAGGCCAATGAAGGTTCGGGAGAGGTCAATATAGAATTGGTAGCGGGAGCAGAAAGAATGAAGGCCTTTCAGGACATTGATCAGGCCATAAACCGTATCCGTACCTTCCCGGATGATATTGAACGTCCAGAGGTAAGCCTGAGGTCGCGACAGAGGGATGTGCTTCAAATCGGACTTTATGGAAAAGCCGACATATGGACCCTACGTATTCTTGCGGAACGATTACGTTCCATATTGTTGAGCAATCCCGAAATCACCCAAGTGGAGCTCAACAATGTACCGGATTATGAAACCAGAATAGAAATAACACGAAACAACCTTCAAAAATATAATCTGACCCTGGGCCAAGTGGCCGATATTATCCGTCAAAGCAGTGACGATGTGCCAGCGGGAGCGGTGCAGACCCAAAGTGGGGAAATTTTGTTGCGGATGAAAGAGCGCAAACAATGGGCCGAGGAATACGGTAACATTACCATAGTTTCCTCCCCATCTGGTGCCAAAGTGAGCCTTGCGGACATTGCTACCATCACGGACGATTTTGAAGAAACCGGATTTCATGGTCAATTCAACCAAGAAAATTACGTGGAACTTCGGATTTTTAGAATCGGTGATCAATCCCCATTGGAAATCGAGGATGCAGCGTTGGGAATCCTAAAAGATTTTAAGTTGCCGCCCGGAATAAAATACCGAACCGATAGCAATAGGGCCTCCGATTATCGTGAACGATTGTCCTTGCTTACCGAGAATGGCGTACTGGCCATTATCATTGTATTGCTGATACTTACCCTCTTCTTGGAATACCGCTTGGCTTTTTGGGTGATGATGGGTATGACGGTCTCTTTCATCGGCGGGATGATTTTCCTTCCCCTCATCGGAATAAGCGTCAACATGATTTCCATGTTCGGTTTCCTGGTCGTATTGGGTATTGTGGTGGACGACGCCATTGTTGTTGGGGAAAACGTGTACGAATACCGAAAAAAAGGGCTAAGCCCTATAAAAGCTGCAATTGCAGGTACCAAAGATGTGTCGAGTCCTGTGGTCTTTAGTATTACCACCACGATTATTGCATTTGTCCCTTTGTTGTTCATGCCCGGCGAAACCGGGAAATTCTGGCAACCGCTGCCCGCAGTGGTCATCGTAATATTGGCAGTTTCCCTATTGGAGGCCCTTTTTATATTGCCCTCTCACTTGGCACACCTAAAAAAAGACCCCAGCAAAAACAAATGGGTTCAAAAACTGGAAGGTTGGCAAGGCTCTTTCGCCAATAAATTCAACGAATTTGTTGATAAGCGGTACCGCCCCCTTTTGGATACATGTCTAAAACACCGTTACATCACGCTTTCTGTGGCAATCGCACTTTTGTTAATGGTCGGAGGGTATGGTTACAGTGGCCATATGGGAATGATCATGATGCCCGAGGTCGCTGCTGACGAGATAGAGGCAGGAGTTCGGTTGCCCGTGGGCACAACACCCGATCAAGCCGCCAAAGTGGCCCACGACATTTCTGATGCCACCCAGCGAATGTTCGAAGAGCACAACCTATACGAAGTTGCCGAAGGCATAAAAACCAATGTAAGGGGACAGAACTTTATTGATGTAGAAATTGTAATGCTGCCACCAGATCAGAGGGACATTACTGCGGGGGAAATGATTGCCCTCTGGCGGGATAATATTGGGGATATCGAAGGAGTGGACCAAATTACCTTTGAGGCAGAACGAGGACCCGGAGGTGCTCGCCAGGCCATCAGCATTGATTTGAGCCATTCGGATATCAATGTCCTCGAAAAGGCGAGCAGTGCCTTTGTGGAACGTATGGAAACCTTTGCGAACACAAGGGATGTTACCGACAATTATAACAAAGGAAAGCTTCAATATGATTTCAACCTATTGCCACAAGGAAGAAACCTTGGGTTAACCTCCAACGAAGTGGGAAGACAGGTAAGAAATGGTTTTTTTGGCGCATTGGCCTTGAGACAGCTCCGCGGAATGGATGAGGTGGAAGTCCGGGTGAAATTGCCGATGGAGGAACGCAAGGACATCAAAAATCTTGAAAACTTCCTGATTCGAACACAAGACGGTATAGAAGTCCCGTTGATGGATGTGGTTGAGGTAAAACAACGGGAAGCGTTTACCAGTATCAATCGTAGGGACGGCCGTAGAGTGGTAAACGTGGGTATGGACGTGGAACCCGCAAATTCCGTAAACAGGGTTATTGCCAAGGTGCAGGAAGAGACCCTTCCACAGCTCAGGGCGGATTTCCCCGGAATAACTTGGAGTTTTGAAGGAAGCCAGGCCGATATGAGGGAAAGTACCAGTACCTTAAAAGCAGGTTTTGCAATTGCCATGTTGCTCATTTACGCTTTGTTGGCCGTTGCCTTTGGCAGTTACATACAGCCTTTGATCGTAATGACGGCCATCCCCTTTGGAATCGTCGGGGCAGTGATTGGGCATATTTTACTGGGTTACGACCTTTCCCTGGTAAGTTTGATGGGGGTCATTGCGCTATCCGGTGTGGTGGTGAACGACTCTTTGATCATGATAGACTATGCCAACAAACGCCGTAAAGAGGGCGACCCCATATACAAATCCATTCACGAAGCAGGACTGCGAAGGTTTCGTCCCATAATACTAACTACCATGACCACCTTTGGTGGATTGGCACCCATTATTTTGGAAACCTCCAGTCAAGCTTTCTACCTGATTCCAATGGCCATTTCCTTGGGCTTTGGAATCGTGTTCGCCACAGCGATCATATTGGTCATTGTTCCCTGTCTATATTTGATACTGGAAGATGCGAGACTTTCCATACAAAAGGGAAGAACAGTGAAGAAAGTAGATGTTTCCGAGAGTGTTGTTTCCTGATTGGTATCCGGAACCTCTAATTTTTGGAAAAATTGAGAATCGGAACTAAAAAGGTTGCGTAATTTAGTGGTATGGCAACGGAGGAATTTCATATCACCAAATCAACCGGGGAAAAAGTGGATTTCTCCATGGAAAAACTCAAGGATTCGCTTCTGTTCAGTGGTGCATCCGAAGCCATGGTGGAGGAAATCGTACAACGTGTAAAGGATGAACTCTATCAAGGAATTACCACCCGCGAAATATACAATAGGGCCTTTGCTCTTCTAAAGAAAAAAGAATCCGTTTACGCATCAAAATACAAGCTCAAAAAAGCTATTTATGAACTTGGACCCACCGGTTTTCCCTTTGAACGATTTATAGGTGGAATTTTACACTATTCGGGATACGAGACCAAAATTGGTGAGGTGCTACAGGGGAGCTGTGTTTCCCATGAGGTTGATGTGATCGCCACAAAAAATGGCACCCTGAATATTATTGAGTGCAAGTTCCATGGAGAGGACGGGCTTAAATGCAATGTAAAAGTCCCTTTGTACATCAACTCAAGATATAATGATGTAAAACGGCCCATCGAGTCCCAAAAGCATAAAACTTTTAAGGAGACCAAGGGTTGGGTGGTCACCAATACCCGATTTACACAAGATGCGCTGGAATATGGCAAGTGTGCCGGGCTTTACCTTCTTAGCTGGGATTTTCCCCAGGGCGATGGCCTCAAAGAACGGATTGACAGGTTACGGTTATATCCGATTACGGTTTCCACATTGCTCTCCAATAGAGAAAAACATTTTTTACTGGAACGGGATGTCGTCCTTTGCCGTCAATTGATGGACCATATTTTTTTATTGGACCACTTGGGGGTTTCCTCAGGCAGAAAGCAACGCATCCTAAAAGAAATGAAAGCACTTTGTAATCTTTGAGCATACTATGAAAAAACTTGAGGTTCATTTTTTGGGCGCTTCAGGAACCGTTACGGGATCTAAATTTTATCTGCATTCTGAAGAAATCAGAATTTTGGTGGACTGCGGACTGTTCCAAGGAACCAAAGAACTGCGCAAGCAAAATTGGGAGCCCTTGCCCATTGATGTTTCCCAAGTGGACTACGTACTGCTCACCCACGGACATCTGGACCACTGTGGCTATTTACCTCTTTTCGTACGTCAAGGGTTTCGGGGGAAAATTTTGGGAACTGGACCTACCCTTGAGATTGCACGGATCATATTGGAGGACAGTGCCAAAATACAGGAAGAAGAAGCCGCCCGGGCCAATAAGGAAAAATATAGCAAGCACGACCCCGCCTTGCCATTGTACACCAAGGAAGATGTTGCATTTACTTTGAAGCTATTTGAAAGGGTTGACGAAGGCGAGAAAGTTTCCCTGTCCGATAATTGTTCGGCAACTTTTTTGTACAACGGACACATCATTGGCTCCACCTATATCAATATAGACCTGTTCGGAAAACAATTGGTTTTTTCGGGCGATGTGGGCAGGCAGAGGGACGAGTTGCTCAACGCTCCCAAGCAACCTGATTGGGCCGACTATTTATTTGTGGAGAGTACCTATGGGGATAAATTGCACCCGGTCGAGGATGTAGAGGGTATCTTAACGGAGTTGATCAACGATACCCTGCATAAAAAAGGCACGTTGATCATCCCTTCTTTTGCGGTGGAACGGTTACAATCCTTAATGTATCAATTGTGGAAACTCTACAAGAAGAACAGGACTCCCAATATTCCCGTTTTTGTGGACAGTCCTATGGGCAACAATGTATTGGAAGTATTTAAAAACTTTCCGGATTGGCACAAACTTTCCGCTGCCGAGTATCAAAATACGTGCAATCATATCAATATTGTGAGTTCATATGCCGAAACTTGGGAAACCATAGACGACCCTAGGCCAAAAATTGTAATTGCCGGGAGCGGTATGGTCACCGGAGGCAGGGTGCTCACTTATATCAGACAATTGGGTGATCTGGAGTCCACGCATATTGTATTGGTCGGGTTCCAGGCGGAGGAGACCCGTGGCAGAAAATTGCTCGAAGGGGCTGCCGAACTGAAGATATATGGCAAGTATGTTCCCATCAAGGCCAAGGTTCACCATCTGGAAAGTCTATCGGCCCATGCCGACCAATCAGAACTTTTGACATGGATGGGCACCATAAAAAATATCCCCGAAAAGGTTTTTCTGGTGCATGGAGAAAAATCCTCTTTGGAAATATACAAGGATAAGATCCATGAAAAATTTGGATGGGATTGCCACATTCCGGAAATGCACGAAGTGGTCGAGATCATACTTTAGTACTACCTCTACAATTTTTCACCGTAGCTCAAATCTCCTGCGTCCCCCAGTCCGGGAACAATATATCCCTTGCTGGTAAGTCCATCGTCCACGGCGGCGATCCATAGTTGGGTATCTTTTGGGAAGACCTGTTCCACCTTAGCCAATCCGGGCTTTGACCCAATGACCGATATGATATGGATTTGTTTGGGAGTTCCGTGGCTTTTGAGCACATTGAGCACATTTTCCAAGGTTTTTCCCGTGGCCAACATGGGATCGGTCAATATCAATATTTTATCATCAAGGGCAGGAGCGGCAAAGTATTTCACCACCACTTCAAAGGCGTCATCATTATTTGGATGATGCCGATAGGCCGAGATAAATGCATTTTCGGCTCCATCAAAATAGCTTAAAATACCGTGGTGCAAGGGAAGGCCTGCACGCAGAACGGAACAAAGCACCAATTTGTCCGAACAAACAAAGGATTTTTTGGTGCTCAAGGGCGTTTTTATCGGTTTCTCTTCATAATCCAAGGACTTGCTAAACTCATAGGCAAGGACCTCTCCTATACGTTCGATGTTGCAACGAAATCGCATGGCATCTTTTTGGATATCAACATCCCTGATCTCTGAAATAAAAGTATTGAGTATGGAATTGGTTTGGTCAAATTGATGGATGATCATTGTCAATGGATTGATTCTCCTTAAAAGTAGCTGTTGTTGTGAAGATATAAAAATGAAATCCCATCTGTGGAAGTTTCATGGGGATAATGATATTGGTCATTGGAAAAAGAGCAGAATTTTATCGAAATTTGAGGATGTCACTCACGGGATTACAAATTCAGAATTTTGTACAGACCTATGGATTTTATCGATTATTACAAGGTATTGGGCGTGGACAAGAAAACGTCCACCGAAGAAATAAAAAAGGCTTATCGAAAATTGGCCAGAAAGTACCATCCGGACCTTAACCCGAACGATAAGGAGGCCGAAATGAACTTTAAACGCGTTAATGAAGCCAACGAAGTCCTCTCCGATCCGGAAAAAAGGAAAAAATATGACGAATACGGAAAGGATTGGCAGCATGCGGAGGAGTTTGAGAAGGCCAAACGTTCCAGGTCTCAGCAAGGCGGTCAAGGAGGGCGTACGGGATATACTTATAGCCGTTCTGGTGGTTCTGCCCAAGACTTTTCGGATTTTTTTGAATCGATGTTCGGTGGAGGAGGCTCTGGTTTTGGCGGCGGCGGTCAGCGTGTGCGCTTTAGGGGCCAGGATTACAACGCCCAGCTTCAACTGTCGCTTATGGATGTGTACAGCAGTCAGAAGCAGACACTGACGGTAAATGGTAAGAATATTCGATTGACGATTCCCGCGGGGATTGAGGATGGACAGACCATCAAAATAAAAGGTCACGGAGGGCTAGGGATAGAAGGTGGACCAGCAGGTGATCTGTACATCACTTTTTCCATAACAAACAATACCAATTTTAAGCGTGATGGTGCCAACCTTTACAAAAACGTGGAAATTTCTTTGGTAAAAGCAGTGTTGGGTGGCGAAATACAAGTGGAGACCTTAACAGGGAAAGTAAAATTAAACGTTGCACCGGGAACGGAAAACGGAACCCAAGTTAAGTTAAAGGGGAAAGGCTTTCCAAAGTATAAAAAGGAAGGACAGTTCGGAGATCTTTACCTCACATATACAATCAAGATACCAAAGAATTTGACCGCCGAACAAAAATCGCTGTTCGAAGCATTGGCAAAAACCGATCTAGCATAGAAAACCATGAAACAGGAAAACTACATATCCGTAAAAACATTTTGTGAACTCCATGGTGTTGGTGAGTCTTTTGTCCACTCCATGTACGAGTACGAGATTTTGCAAATAGAGCAGGGGCAGAGCGAGGGAAAGTTACATGTTGAGGATTTGCCTCTTCTGGAAAAAATGGTTCGTCTGCACAACGAACTGGACATAAACCCGGAAGGTATCCAGGCCATCCACCATCTTTTGACACAAGTGGAGCGTTTACAAGAGGAAGTGGCGAACCTTAAAAGAAAGTTGGATACTTTGGAGTAAGTCTTCCGTGGTACAATTCATGACCACCATCATAGTAATCCAGTGGGCCACATGTTACTTTTAGGAAAAATTATAAATACCTTCCCATACAAGAGATACATCGCATAAACAAAATATATCATGAAAAAAATATTGGTGCCGGTCGATTTTTCGAAACATTCCGAATATGCCCTGGAAGTAGCGGCCACAATGGCCGGACAATTTGATGCAAGCATTGTTCTGTTGCATATGATCGGGATGTCGGATTCCGTGCTGGCCAATTCCGAAATAGCGGAGGAGGCCGAGGCGAAGTATTTTTTGAAACTGGCCAAGGAAAAAATCAAAGAGTTTACGGAGAGGGAATATTTAAAAGGGATCAAGGTGAGCGCCATCATCCAAAATTATAAGGATTTTGAGGAGGTCAACCACGTGGCCGAGGAGCAAAACTGCGACTTGGTCGTTATGGGGTCCCATGGCACAAGTGGTTTCAGTGACCTGTTTGTCGGGTCCAATGCCGAAAAGGTCGTTCGAACTTCGGATGTGCCCGTTATCGTCATCAAAAAACCACAAAAAGATTTCCGTATTGGTAAAATAGTATTGGCCTGTGACCTTACCAAGGAAAACATCCCAGTTTATAAAAAGGCAGAAGCTTTCTCAGAATTGTTCAGGGCATCCCTTAAAATAATATACGTGAACACCGTAGGGGCAAATTTTATGGGCTATGACAACGTGGAAGAGCGCAAAAAAGCCTTTGAAAAAGAATTGGGCAAGGAGATACAGGTAGATTTTTATGACCACCGAAGCGTGGAGGAAGGCATTTTGAACTATTGCTTTGAACAAAATGCGGACCTCTTGGTCATTCCCACGCACGGACGCAAGGGATTGGCCCATTTTGTGGTGGGAAGTTTGGCAGAGAACGTATCCAATCACGCCAAACTCCCGGTTATGACCATAAAACTTTGATCAGTTGTCAAAAAGCAACTGAAGACGCCCCAACAACACCAGTTCGGACTTGTTTGTTCCGGCAAAGGCGGCTGCAATGGCACGTGAGGTGGACATGGCCAGGCTTTTAACCTGTTCCGTAAAAAGCTTTTTATGGTCGTTGTAAAAAGCTTCAAAATCCTCGAATATTTCTTCACTGTCCTTTTCATATTCCAGAAGCCAATCAAAAACCGTAACGATTTGAAAGGCGGCATCGGTACCATACTCATCTTCGATATCATCGACCTCCAGCCAATGTTCCCGAACGAGCTCGTTAAGTTTGTCCATTTCTTTGGCGTGCACACTATGGTCCACTATGGCCATGGCATAGAACAGTTTCCCCAAATTCTCGTATAATTCTTTTCCGAACCTTTCCTTTATTTCCAACATTTCCTTAAATTTTAAAGCAATTATGCTAAATATACCTTTGAAATAAATATTTCGACATGATCAAAATCAGTAAATTTAGAAATTGTTTTGGAAGTATTTGAAGAAAGTAACGTATTGGGGATGTTTTCGGAGGTTATCTCCGAAGGTATCATCATTGTCAACGAAAATCAACAGATCACTGCCAGTAACAAAGCGGCGAACAAAATGTTCAATTATTCCGAAGGGGAACTTGTAGGGAAACCTTTGGATACTTTACTCCCGAATCACGCCAGAAAAAAGCATGACCATCTTGTGGACAAGTTTATGGGCGAGAGTAAGGCCCGTCAAATGGGGCAGGGGCTGGATTTGGTGGGTCTGCGGAAAGGTGGGGAAGAGTTTCCATTGGAAATAAGCCTCAACCCTTTCAAGCTTCAGGAGAGACGGTATGTTTTGGCACTGATCATGGACATCACCGAAAAAAAGAAAGCCGAACAGACCATTGATTACTGGTTCCAGATCTTTAATGAATCCCTAAACGAGATTTATGTTTTTGATGCAGAGTCCTTCATTTTTATCAATGTAAACCGGGGAGCCCAGCTCAATCTTGGATATAATTTGAACGAATTGAGCAGGATGTCCGTAATGGACATCAAACCAGAGGTTAGTCAAGAGGTCATGAAGCGCTTGATATCGCCATTGCTTTCCAAAAGAAAGGAAAAGGTGATATTTGAAACGGTGCACCGGCGTAAGGATGGGACCTTGTATCCGGTAGAGGTGCATTTGCAATTATCCTTTATCGGTAAGCGTCAGGTCTGTGTCGCCATTGTTCTGGACATTACGGAGCGCAAAAACTATACGCAACAACTGGAAAATACTGTAGACGAGAGGACCCATCAGTTAAAAGAAGCATTGCAAGCTGAAAAAAAACTCAATGAACTTAAGACCAAGTTCCTTTCCTTGGTATCGCACGAGTTCAAGACCCCATTAACGAGCATACTCACGTCTACATCGCTATTGTCCAAATACACGGAGACCGAGCAGCAAGAAAAGAGGAACAAGCATATTACCACCATTAAATCCAAGGTGAAATATTTGGATAATATCTTGACCGACTTTTTGTCGATAGAAAGGCTAGATCTTGGCAAGGTCAACTACACGATTACAAAATTTCCCTTGAGCAAGTTGGTCAATGAGGTGGTCTATGACTCCAACACCTTGCTCAAAGAGGGCCAGCGCATTCAATACCCAGTGGATATAGATGGCATAGTGCTGGAATTTGATGAAAAAATATTGGCGTTGTCCCTTTCCAATTTGGTACACAATGCCATTAAGTATTCCCCAGAAAATACGGATATTGAACTCAACGTCCACCAAGAAGGCGATCAGCTCAAAATTGATGTGGTCGACAAAGGACTTGGGATACCACCAGAAGACCAGCCCTTTATTTTTGATAGGTATTTTAGGGCTACCAATGTCCTCACGGTACAAGGAACAGGTATAGGCCTGAATATTGTGAGGCAGCATATGCACAACCTTAATGCCAATGTAACTTTTACCAGTGAAATGGGCAGAGGATCAACCTTTACGCTTTACATACCAATAAATAACAGAAAATGAAAAAAATATTACTGGTTGAGGATGACACCTCGCTACGCGAAAATGTAGCCGAACTGTTGGAATTGTCCGGTTTTGAAGTAAGTTCCGCCTCCAATGGCAAGTTGGCCGTTGAGATGGCCATGAAAGAACATCCAGATCTTGTACTCTGTGACATTATGATGCCCGAAATGGATGGCTACGGAGTATTGGAACAATTGTCCACCAATGAAAAAACACGGCATATCCCATTTATTTTTGTGTCGGCCAAAACAGAAAAACAGGATATACGAAGGGGCATGAACCTTGGTGCGGACGACTATTTGACCAAACCATTTGAAGAGGAAGAACTTTTGACCGCGATCGAGTGTAGACTGGCCAAGGCGGAGCAAATGGAAGCCTTGAGGAAGGAAAGGTCCAAAAATGGCGGTGGCGATCAAGAAATCAGATCATTGAACGAACTCAAAAACTTCTTTGATGATCATGGCAGGTTGTTTTCATTTAAAAAGGACGAGATCATTTATCAAAAGGGAGACCACTCCAATATGATCTATCTTATTTTAAAGGGGATCGTAAAAAGTTGCAGTTTGGATGAGGAAGGCAAAGAACTGATTACCTCCATCTATTCCGAAGATGATTTTTTGGGCTTTACATCGTTGACCGACCGCTTGCCCTACCAAGAATATGCCATGGCCTTGGAAGAAGTGGAATTGGCAGGAATCTCTAAGGAAAAGGTCAAAGGAATCTTGGAGGACAACAAGAGCGTAACCTTGGAACTCATGGATGTGATAGCGGGCGATTTGACCAGTATTAAAATGCAATTATTGCAAATGGCCTATAGTTCGGTGAGGAAGAAAACAGCACAAACGCTTCTGCTTTTCTGTAAAGCTATAAACAGGGACAAACCGGAATATTTAAAGATTGCCCGTAGCGATTTGGCAGGAGTGGCCGGAATAGCCACAGAAAGCCTTATTCGAACCTTGTCAGATTTTAAACAGGAGGGACTCATTGCCATTGAAAACCGGAATATCATGGTACTCAACAAGGAGGCCTTAGGTCAGGTAAACTGATTAAAACATGTCATAAATGGCGTAAGTGATATTTATCATTTTGTGTTTTTTGCCGAATGATAATCTTGTGCCATCAATTTATGACGAATGAAAAATATTTTGGTCCCTACGGATTTTTCACAAAACTCCATACAGGCATTAAAGTATGCACAGGTTTTGTTCAGTTCCGTGGAATGCAATTTTTATTTGCTGTATGTCGGCACTTTGCTGGACACAAAGAACGATGCCGTGACTTTTCAGGAGGAAGCCGGTGCGGATTCTGGTGAGAGCACCAAAAAGAAGCTCACTGACCTGGTGAAGCAGACCCGGCATCAAAGTACCGAAGCCAACCATTTCTTTTTTTCCCTGCACGAATACGGATTTTTTATACCCACCATCAAAAAACATTTGGAAGAAAATGATATCGACTTGATCGTGATGGGTACCAAGGGAGCATCGGGCCTTAAGGAAAAAGTCCTGGGCACCAATGCCGGCGATGTTATAACAAAAGTGCAATGCAATACCCTTGTGGTCCCCGAACAGGTACATCTTTCCAAACCACGCGAAATAGCCTTTCCCACAGATTTCAATATTTTTTACTCCCTGAGGATCTTGCGCCCCATGGAAGAGGTGGTGAAATTGGGCAAAGCGCAATTCAGGATCATGAACGCCCTGCAGGAAGGGGCCCAATTGAACGAGGCACAGGAAACGAACAAGGAATATCTTCTGGATATAATGGAAGAGACATTTCCCGAAAGATATAGTTTTCATACCATTACCAACAAAAAAGTAAAATCCGCGATTCAGTGTTTTGTGGAAAGCAAGGATATCGATATGATGGTGATGGTGGCCAAAAACCTCAATTTTATCCAACAGATCTTATTCGACTCCACGGTGGAAAAAATCAGCTTTCATACCAAAGTACCGTTTTATGTAATCCATGAATAAACGGAATTGTAAGGATCGGTTTCAACAAAAAACAGAAGTCTAAAAAACCAAATTACAGTCCAAGAGAACATGGAATAGGTGACGCAAATCATAAAATAGGTTTGGAAGAGTGTATAGCTTTGTTGTATACTGGGTTAAAACAATTGTACCATGATTCGAGTAGTATTGCCCACCGATTTTTCCAAAAATGCAGAGCATGCCATTTCTTATGCGGTCAAGACATTGGCAGATTCTACCTGCACCTTTTATTTGATGCATGCCTATACGCCGCCAGTTTACAGGGTGGACTATACCCTTGGAAGTCCTGGGCAGTTGGGGCTACCGGACGATGAAAAGTATAAGGCGGAGCAAGCTTTGGAAAAAACGAAGAAGAAGATCAAGGAACTCCACAATGTGCCAAAGCACACATTTGTGACCCACGCAGCCTTTAACTCCTTGGAAAGTGAGATTGCAGAAATCACCCAAAAGGAAAACATTGATTTTATTGTAATGGGCACCCAGGGAGCCACAGGAGCGAAAGAAATTTTCTTTGGGTCCAATACGGTACACGTCATTCAAAAGGCTACGATTCCTGTTTTGGCCATTCCTTCTGTTTTTGAATATCGACCACCGTACAATATTCTTTTCCCCACCGATTTTGAGGTGGATTACAGAAAGTCCAATATCGATTTTCTGGTTCAACTGTTAAAACTGTGGCACTCCAAGCTTCATATCATGCATGTAGCTTCCCCAGAAGGCCTTGATTCGGACCAAATCAAACATAAAGCATCTTTGGAAGGGATGTTGTTGGAGCACAACCATGAGTTTTATGATCTCCCGGATCAAGAATTGATAGGGGCCATCAATTATTTTCAGGAAAATACACCTGTGGAGTTGTTGGCCATGATAAAGAACAAGCACTCGTTCCTGGAGCGCTTATTTTTGGAACCTGTCATCAAGAACATCGGTTTTCATGGCAAGGTTCCCTTTTTGGTATTGCCGTATAACTAAAAACCAGATGTCATGTTACAGATTTTAGTGCCTACCGATTTTTCGAACAATGCGTACAATGCACTTTATTACGCCGCAAAATTGTTCAGGGACAAGGAATGCAGTTTTCATATTGTACATGTTTGTAGCCGTGAAGAAGGACCTGATGGGCAGGAGGCCCAATCGGTATCGAAAAAGGAATTGGATGCTTTGGTGCACCGTTTGAACAGGGATGTGGGGCGAAACAAAAAGCATATCATAAAAAAAGTGTCGCTATGTTCCCCAATGGCCAAAGGAGTGGCCGGTTATGCCCTTGAAAATAAAGTAGACCTTGCCATAATTGGCAACAAGGGCAAAGAGGAAAAGGAACACATACTGTTCGGGAACAATGCCATGCAATTGGTCCGTGAGATTACCTGCTGTCCCGTATTGATCGTTCCCTTGGAAATAGATTTCAAGAAAATCGACAAAATGGCTTTCGCTACCAACTTTGCTAAACCAATTGCCGAGGAAAGCATTAATACCATTCAATTTTTTTGTTATCTTATGGACAGCATTGTTGTTCCCATGAGCATAATGGAAAACAACAAGGATAATGACGCTGTAAAAAATAAAACGGACTTTTTAAAAGCCATTGGTGAAAGGGGTGCAAAAGAAGTGATCTTGCCGGTATTTAAAGGCAAGGCGAATACCATTTTGGAATTCGTGGAGCTCTGGAACATCGATATGCTCTGTATGATCTACTATCCGCACCATTTTTTCTTGGAATTTATTGGCAACGGCATCATAAAGGAGTTGAACACCAAACTGGAGGTTCCTTTTTTGATCTTGCCCAATCCGGTAAACCGACCGACATGATTTAAATCATTTCATAGTAACCGACCAAACCTTATATTCACTTTATAGTAAAGCTTCATGGTGATGATAAGGGAGCGCAAAATAGAAATTATTCATGATGAACTGCAGGATTGGAAATCCTACCTACAGTTCATTGAAAGGGAAATGGTCTTTATCAAAGGATTGATCAATTCTTATATGTTCGAGCCAAAAACGGAAAAATTGTTCGACCGGCTCGAAACATTCAAGAAACAATTTACTGCCTCACGAAAAAATAAAAAATCACTGAATAAGGCCATCAAAGAACATGAAAACGGACTTGGGGGGATTTTTGAATGCAGCCAAGCGGAATGTGATAACCACTATTACGAGAAACACCAATCCTTAAAGGAGGAGATGACCGACTACATCAAAACCTATATCGAACTAAAAAATGAGGTTTATGATTATGCCGGCTCCATTCTCAAAAAAAGAAAACCAATGTACTGACTCGGCCATATGCCGTAAAGAATGTGGTCGGGCTCGGATTGTTTACCCATGCATTAAACGGTTTAATTGAGTAGTTATGTCACTAGTAAAATTGGATGGAAAGCGATTTCCATGGAACGAGAAGCTGATTGATTTTTTCAATCGGGACGCATTTGTTGATGATGATTTTTTCAACCTTGAAAAAACACATCCATCAATGAATGTAAAAGAACACAAAGATGATTTTGAAATCGAGTTTGCCGCACCGGGATTCGAAAAAAAAGATTTTGAGATCACTATGAAAGATGATGTATTGGAGGTTTCCGCCCATAAAAGTAAAGAGGAGGCCGAAGAGGAAGAAAACTTTACCAGACGGGAGTTCAATTACAATGCATTTACCAGAACCTTGCAGTTGCCCTCAACGGTAGATAGGTCCAAAGAAGTCAAGGCGATCTACGAAAACGGTATTCTAAAGCTCAGAGTCCTAAAAATGGAAGAAGCCAAGAAGAACCATAAAAAGGTCATCGAGGTAGTTTAGTCAAAATTAGCGGCAGATGCAGTTGCATCTGCCGCACAATATCATTTCACCGATGGAAACAAAATCAAAAAGAAGAAGATTCAGGGAATGGTTCAGTGCGGACGAACTACACGAAGAGTCCAAAAAATGGACCTCAGAACTAAAATTTGCCCAAGATGAGCAAAAATTCCTCAATAATATGGTCAAGGATTACACCCTGGACATTATTGATTCGGACATGTTCAAATCTGTTCAGCCCTTGGTCGATGCTTTGAACAGGGCCGAAAAGGAATGGAACGATCTATTCAAGAAAGTGCAGCTGCATGAAAACCAGCTACAGATCATGGTGGACGAAGTAAACCAAGAAAAAATGGAAGAAGCCTACTTGGATACCCACAGTGATCTGGGACAAGAGGTGGAGGATTACTTTGAAAAGTACAGAGATTCCAAAACCCGTATGTTCGATGTAATATCCAATGTGATCAAGCGAAAGAAACAAAAAAGATTACTTACCTAAACACGATAAACAATATAGAACTATGAAAGTACTGGTGTATAGTGCCAAGGATTTTGAGATTAAAAACCTAAATAAACTGAACAATGGCAGGCATAAAATCAAATTTGTGCCGGAGACCTTGGATTCGAACACTGCGGTGATGGCCGCTGGATATGATGCCATTTCCATTTTTTCCAATGATGATGCTTCCTTGGTCGTATTGGAAATACTCCACGAGCTAGGGGTAAAATATATCACGTTAAGATCTACGGGCCATAACAATGTCAGTGTAAAGTCGGCCAAACGGATAGGTCTTAAAGTGGCCTATGCACCAGAATATTCGCCACATGCCATCGCCGAGCATGCAGTGGGGCTCCTGTTGGCCCTTAACCGTAAATTGATACAGTCCAACAAACAGGTCCATGAGTACAACTTTTTACTGGACGATTTAATGGGCTTTGATCTTAACGGAAAAACGGTGGGTATTTTTGGAACCGGGCGAATCGGTTCCATTTTAGTGAAGGTATTCCACGCTTTCGGATGCAATGTAGTGGCCACGGATAAAAAACGAAGCCACTATCTGGAAAACCATTTTGATCTGGAATACTTGCCTTTGGAAGAATTGTGCAGAAGGTCGGAAGTCATCAGTATAAATACCCCATTGAATTATGATACCCACCACATTTTCAACGAAACCTTGTTCAAATCCATGAAGAAAGGAGCACTGTTAATCAATACGGCTCGGGGAGGCATTGTAAAGACAGAGGATGTGGTCCAGGCCCTAAAGAACGGCAACCTTGGAGGCTATGCCACCGATGTGTATGAATACGAAAGGGGAGTGTTTTTTAAGGATAACAGCAAAAATGGGATACAGGACGAACTTCTTAAAGAATTGATTTCCCTGCCCAATGTTCTTTTGACGCCCCATCAGGCATTCGCGACCAAAGAGGCACTTGATCGTATCGCTGAAACCACCATGTACAATCTGGATTGTTTGGAAGAGGGGAAAACCTGCAAGAATGAGCTGGGTTTTGAGACCATAACCCTATAGCAGCGGGCTCAGTAGTTTGGCAAATCCCTCGATCAATTTTTTGATCCATGCCCTTTCTTTATATTTATGGTAGTCCGCAAGCACAATGGATTTTTCGCAATCCTTTAAAAATTCCGACTTCAGGCGTTGGCAAAGATGGGCATCGTAAACAAAGACTTGGGCCTCATAATTCTGTTGAAGGCTCCGGTTATCCAGATTTGCCGTGCCCACGCTGGCAATTTCATCGTCGCTCACCATAACCTTGCTGTGCAAAAAGCCGTCCGCGTACAAATAGATTTTTATTCCGGCCTTGAGGTAAGATTCAAAATAGGCCCTTACACACCAATCCACCAATTTGATGTCCGTGGTGGTCGACATCAATATCCTGACATCCACCCCGCTCAAAGCGGCGGTCATGAGCGCTTGTAAAATGGCATGGTTTGGAATAATGTACGGATTTACGGTGTAGAGATATTTCTCCGCACTGTTGATCATGGAAAAATAGGCCTGCTCCATCACGTCAAAATCATCGTCCGGACCGCTGGGAACTATTTGCAGGGATTTACCCTGTTGTGTGGTTCTATGTATTCTGAAGTTTGATATGTCCACCTTCTTCTCACTGGCCAAGAACCAGTCCGTAACAAAGATTTTGTTCAGAAAATCGACAGCTTCCCCTTCTATCTTCAAATGCGTGTCGTGCCATTTGCCCAGAGTGGGGTCGCCCTTCAAATATTTATCGGAAATGTTGATGCCCCCCGTAAAACCGATTTTGTTGTCTATGATAATGATTTTACGATGGTTCCTATAATTCAGTGCAGTAAGGAACCTTCCAAATTTAAAGGGAAGAAATTGGGCTGTTTCAACTCCTATCGCTTTTAGCTTTTTTAAATATTTCCTGCTCAAGGAATAGCTTCCTATTCCATCGTAGAGCAATCGTATGGTGACATTGTTGGCTATTTTTCTTTCAAATACCTCCAAAAGCTTATCGGCCAACAGCCCATCTTCAAAAATATAATACTGAAGATGGATATGCTCTTCGGCCTCTTCCAATGCCTGAAAAATACTTTCAAAAGTGTTCTTGCCATCTTGAAGCAGCTCAAGATCGTTATGGCAGGTGACCGGACATTTGGAAGTTTTTGTGATCAAAGCGGCAATTTTCCTTTTATTGTCCGAGATATCAAGGTCACACTTGGAACTTTCATTTGTTTTGATGGGCCCAAACTGATTTTTTAAGGAGAACATTTTGCTTTTTCTCCTGTTGCGACCAAACAATATGTACAGGAGCACACCGGCTACGGGAATGGTGAAAATGGCCAACAACCAAGCCAAGGTCTTGCTTGGTCTTACCCCGTTCAGCAAAAGACTGACCACCATGACCAGTGCAATCAATATATAGATTGCGATAAGAGCAATTACAAGCATTTGATCCATCCGATCCTGTTTTCCAACAAATATAATCTACCCCGGACATCTACGGGTTGAGCCATGTCAGTTCATCGGGTAAAGTCTTATAGAATTGTTTATTGGTGATTTTGCCTCCCTTTTATGGAATCAAGCTGAAAGCGATCCAAACTTAGTTTTGGTGAAATTTTTCATTCCTCCGATGATTTCACCCAAAAATTATCTGGGATATTTCCACCATCTTTGGAAAGGCGGTGCAAAAAAGTAGAAGTATCGGTATTTGTGGATCTAGAAGGATGAGGTTGAAAAGTTATAAAATGATCAAAAAAGTAAAAATCCAATGCTTTTTTTGGTAGGTGTTCAATTAGCATTCACCATCTTGGATTTTAGGTTAAAATTAACATAATGCTAAGGACACACTACGTATTTTTAGAATCCATGGATTTGAAGGAACCCAATTTATGATATTCCAATCCTGTAATAACTCAGAGTAAATCAAATAACTAACATATGAAAAGAAGAGATTTTGTCCAATACGCCGGTATGGGTGCAGGGGCCATGATGATGCCCTCGCTTCTTATGGGAAACAATATTCCCGTAGAGGCACTCTTGGAACCGGGTATGGATACCGTACTTAAAAAGAAAATGGCAGATGTTGCCTTGAACACAGCCAAATCCATGGGAGCGACGTATGCTGATGCCCGAATAGGCAGATACTTGAACCAATATGTCTTCACAAGGGAAGAAAAGGTGCAAAACGTGGTCAATACCGAATCCTTTGGAATCGGAATTCGTGTGATCGCCAATGGAACTTGGGGATTCTCTTCGACCAATGATGTCACAGAGGATGGAATCAAAAAGGCCACTCAACAAGCTGTTTCCATAGCCAAGGCCAATTCCAAGATCCAAAAAGAACCTGTGGTGTTGGCACCAGTTCAGGGCCACGGAGAAGTCTCTTGGAAAACCCCTATCAAAAAGGACTTTAAGGAAGTGCCTATCTCCGAGAAAGTTGATTTGCTATTGAGCGCCAATGCAGCGGCAATGGAGAACGGGGCCAACTTTGTGAACTCCGCCCTTTTTATGGTAAACGAACAAAAGTATTTTGCTTCCACAGATGGCTCTTACATAGACCAAGATGTACACAGAATTTGGCCTACGTTTAATGTTACGGCCATCGACCGCCAAGAAGGTAAGTTCAGGAGCCGTCAGGCGCTGAGTGCTCCAATGGGCATGGGCTACGAATATATGGACGGTCTGGAATCCGAAAAACTTTCCGGTCCTGAGGGCATCAAATTGTACAACAGAAGCTATGATATCGTGGAAGACGCTACAATGGCTGCGAAGCAAGCCAAGGAAAAGCTTTCCGCAAAATCCGTAGAGGCAGGCAAATATGATTTGGTCTTGGAGCCGAACCACCTTGGTCTGACAATCCACGAATCTGTGGGACACCCCACAGAACTTGACCGTGTCTTGGGTTACGAAGCCAACTATGCAGGTACCAGTTTTGCCACATTGGATAAATGGGAATCCAAAGACTTTAAATACGGTAGCGATATCGTAAACATTGTGGCCGATAAGACCCAAGAAGGATCTTTGGGTGCCGTAGGGTATGATGATGAAGGTGTAAAGACCAAAAAATGGGATTTGATCAGAAACGGAATCTTGGTGAATTACCAAGCTATCCGGGACCAAGTCCATATGATCGACCAGAACGAATCACACGGATGCTGCTACGCCCAAAGTTGGGAAGATGTGCAGTTCCAGCGTATGCCCAATGTTTCTTTGGAACCCGGCAAGGAAAAATATTCTTTGCAGGATATGATCAAAGATGTTGAAAAAGGGATTTACATTTTAGGCCGTGGATCATACTCCATTGATCAACAACGATACAACTTCCAGTTTGGAGGAACCTTGTTCTACGAAATCAAGGATGGTGAGATTGTGGGTATGCTTGAGGACGTAGCCTACCAATCCAATACCCAGGAATTCTGGAATTCCTGTTCCAAGATCTGTGATAAGGACGACTACAGATTGTTCGGTTCTTTCTTCGATGGAAAAGGACAGCCTTCCCAGGTGAGTGCCGTTTCCCATGGTAGTTCCACATCAAGATTTAACGGAATCAATGTAATCAACACAGGTAGGACCATTTAAGGTTTATTCAAATTAAATAATAAGACAATGGCTATATATACTAGAGAAGAAGCAAAAAAGATTTTGGAAAAGGCATTGAGCTTTTCCAGTGCCGATGCCTGCGAGATAAACCTGAGTGGAAGTAACAGCGGAAATATCCGATATGCTAGAAATACCGTATCCACGGCAGGGTATAGATCAACACAGAGTTTAGTGGTCCAATCCAGTTTTGGGAAAAAAGTAGGAACCGCTACTATTGATGAATTTGATGACGCATCCTTGGAGAAGGTGGTAAAAAGGTCGGAAGAATTGGCCCAGTTATCTCCTGAGAACCCAGAATTTATGGAGCCCTTGGGACCACAGACTTATGATGAGGCCATCACGTACAAAGAGTCCACTGCAAATGTAACACCGGAGTACCGGGCAGAGGTCGCCAATAAAAGTATAACCCCGGCAGCTGCACAAAATGTTACGGCAGCAGGCTTCTTGGATGATTCGGCACAATTTTCCGCCATGATCAATTCCAACGGACTATTTGCCTACAACCAGTCTACCGGCGTAGATTTTACGGTTACCATGCGTACCAATGATGGAACAGGTTCTGGTTGGGTGACCAGGGACTACAACGATATTGATAAGTTTGATGCTGCAGAAGCATCAAAAATTGCAATCGATAAAGCGGTAATGTCCAAGGAAGCACGTGCCATAGAGCCTGGTAAATACACTGTGATTCTTGAACCGGCAGCATCAATCGGTCTACTGCAAAATATGTTCCGTTCTTTTGATGCACGTTCTGCGGATGAAGGTAGGAGCTTTATGTCCGCCAAGGATGGAGGAACCAAACTGGGACAAAAAATCGTGGATGAACGCGTTAATATTTGGTCGGACCCTTTGAATCCAGATGTGCCTACGGCTACATGGAACGGTGCGGGGCAACCGCTTAAGAAAACCAGTTGGATAGAAAACGGTGTGGTCAAGAATTTGGCGTACGACCGTTACTGGGCGGAGCAAAAAGGTGTAGAACCCGTTCCATTTCCAAGCAACGGAATTATGGAAGGTGGCGATGAAAGTTTGGAAGATATGATCAAAGGCACTAAAAAAGGTATTTTGGTGACCCGCTTTTGGTATATCCGTAGTGTAGACCCACAGACCTTATTGTACACAGGTTTGACAAGGGACGGAACGTTCTATATCGAGAACGGACAAATCAAGTTCCCTGTCAAGAACTTTAGGTTCAACGAGAGTCCCATTATTATGCTGAATAATTTGGAATCGCTAGGACAACAAGTTCGTGTTGAAGGTAACTTGATTCCCTATATGAAGATTCGTGACTTTACGTTCACCAGTCTTTCGGACGCGGTATAAACAATAAAATCAAAACAAACTGGTGGTCAGGTAATCCTTGATCGCCAGTTTTTATTTTGACAATGATTTTAGCCTACCACCCAAATGGCATTGGATAACGAATTCTTTTTTACAAGGTTACAGTACGAGTCGGGAGATTGGGATGTGGACCAGCGCATGCCTTCCAATTTACTGAATTCTCTAGTGGAGTACACCACTTTAAAAGTGGATACACAGGAGAAGATCATCACTTTGGCGAGCGACGATATTTTTAAAAGTCCGTTCTGTTATATCTCTGGGCATAAATTGGTCCAGTTCAACAAAAAAGAACGGGAAAACTTTGAAAAATATGTCCGCAATGGTGGTTTTGTTTTTGCCGATGACTGTAACCATGATATTGATGGCCTTTTTGCCAAATCCTTTGAACGCCAAATGGATGAAATATTTGGGCCAGGAGAATTAAAAAAAATTCCCAATGACCACGAAATCTACACCATTTTCTTTGAGTTTGATGATGGTCCGCCCACAACATCCCAAGAGCTGAACGGTTGGGGCGACGATTTGGTGCATGACTATCTAAAAGCCATCATCATAGATGGAAGAATAGGGGTCCTCTACAGCAACAAAGATTATGGTTGTGAATGGGATTATGACTTTAGGAACAAACGCTGGTACAAAATTGACAACACCCGATTTGGGGTAAACATTGTGTTATACGCTTTAACCTCTTAACAAGACTAATTTGGATAAAGAACTACAACAAATTGCAAGTGAAGTAGAAGGGCTTTCAGAAAAACTGACCGCCCTTAAAAAAGAAATAGGAAAAGTAATCATTGGGCAAGAGGATACGGTTTCCCAATTGCTCATTACATTTCTTGCAGGAGGACACGCCTTGCTGGAAGGAGTTCCAGGATTGGCAAAAACCTTGATGATCCGAACACTTTCGAATGCCATCGATTTAAAGTTCAAAAGGATTCAGTTTACGCCCGACCTGATGCCTTCCGATATTATCGGTACCGAAATATTGGAAGAAGATCATAGCACGGGCAAAAAATTCTTCAAATTCAATAAGGGACCCATCTTTTCCAATATTATTTTGGCGGATGAAATCAACCGAACGCCCCCAAAAACTCAAGCCGCCCTTTTGGAGGCCATGCAGGAGTTCGAAGTAACCTACGGGGACAAAACATATCCGTTGGACAAGCCATTTTTCATACTGGCTACACAAAACCCCATTGAGCAATCGGGAACCTTTGTTTTGCCAGAAGCTCAGCAGGATAGATTTTTGCTCTACATCAAAATAGGCTACCCAACGGACGAAGAAGAGACCCAAATTTTGAAGGCCACTACGGGCACCAAAAAAGCCCAACTGAACAAAGTGCTATCAGGAGAGGATATTGTGAGGTTGCAGCAGTTGGTGCGGGAAGTTTCCATTAGCGATGGGTTGATACAATATGTGAGCGATGTCATCAGGGCTACCCGTCCAGATACATCCAAAGTGGACTATGTAAAACAATGGGTGGACTGGGGTGCAGGCCCACGTGCAGGACAGGCCATGATATTGACCGCCAAGGCAAATGCCCTTTTGGAAGGTAGATTGGCAGTGACTTTGGAAGATCTGCAAACCGTTGCCTTGCCCGTATTGCGGCACAGGGTGCTCGTAAACTTTAGGGCGGATGCCGAAGGAATCACATCGGACACGGTCACAAAAGAGATATTGAAGGAAATTCAATTAAGGGATAAATAATGGCAGCACGGGACTACCACGATCTTTTGAAACCTGAAGTCATCAATACCGTATCGGGCCTCAGCTTGATTTCGCGTATTGTGGTGGAAGGCTATATCTCTGGTCTACATCGGAGCAAGAGCGTGGGTCCTGGTATGGAGTTCAGTCAATACAGAGGATACGAACCTGGGGACGACCTTCGGCTACTGGATTGGAAAATGTTGGCCCGTTCGGGTCGGTACTACATCAAACAATCCGAAGTGGAAAGTCATGTTACCGTAAAATTTATAGTGGATGCCAGTGCTTCCATGGAACACCAGGAGAATGGCATCTCCAAATTGGAATTTGCCCGTGTCATGGTGGCCTGTTTGTCCCATTTGGCACAAAAACAAGGCGATTCCGTAGGACTTTTTGCTTTAAATGAAGACGATTTTACGAGCATCTACCCCAAAGCCGACCAAAAACACTTCAACCGTTTGTTGTTGGAGCTTTTAAAAATATCCACCAAAGGGAAATGGCCGGAACTTTCCATCGCCAACCGAAGAATCCACAATAGGGGAGAAAAGGAACTGGTTTTTTTCCTGACCGATATGTATGAGGATGTGTCGGAACTGTCCGACTTTGTAAAGAATCTGAAAACCGCCACCAATGAAGTGGTGGTGCTTCAAATTATGGCAGGATCGGAAATGGATTTTGATTACAAAAAGTCCATCACTTTTGAAGACTTGGAAACAGGCGCCAAAGTAAAAGTTGATGTCAATAAAGCCAAGGCCACCTATTTAAAGGCTTTGGAAGAAAAAATAGAAGCGACCAAGGAGCAATTGTTGTCACAAGGGGTCCACTATCATTTGTTTCGGATGGACAGCGACCTTGGCGATGCCTTACAGCTCTTTTTAAAGGAACGAATACGATTGTAAATGGTTTTTGCGAATCCGTCATATCTCTGGGCATTGTTGGGACTTTTGGTTCCCTTGGCCATCCATTTGTGGAGCAAAAAGGAAGCCAAGACCATAAAAATTGGAAGTATCCAATTATTGGACGAAACCAATTCACGGCAGTCCAGTAGTATTCAATTGAACGAGTGGCTGTTGTTATTGCTCCGGATGTTGATGGTAGCCCTTATTGTATTGTTGATGGCAGGTCCCCAATGGCGAACCAAAGGAGATAGGAAGCAAGTCACATACCTTGTGGAGACTTCTCTTGCCATTGATGCATCCATCAGTAAAATATTGGATAGTTTACAAGAAAATTCTCCGGTTTTCCTGTTAGCAAATGGTTTTCCAGCTTGGGAGGCTGACGGGGATTATCAAATGCACAAGGAACAGCCCAACTATTGGCAATTGGTGCAAAAAATGGATTCTTTACGCTCCGATAGTATTGTGGTCTTCACCAAGGCATTGCAAAAAGGCTTTCGGTCGATGCGACCCAATACCCAAAAGAAAATCCATTGGGTGGTCACGGATACGGAAGGAATACAAGATCAACCATTAATGGCATTTAAGGGTAAAGACGGCATTGAATTGGTCACAGTTTCAAGCAGTGGTAAAACAACCAAAACCAATAAAAACGTATGGGATGATGGCTTCGAGGTAATAAATGACAGTCTTCGTTTGCTTTCCGATGAACCTAAAATAGTTCCTTTAAAAAAGTTGGACACCCTTCATGTTAATATGTTTGTGGAGGCGGAGTTTGAACGGGAAGGAAATTATATTGAAGCATCGTTCAAGGCCTTATCGACGTTTTTAAAACGGGAAATACTCATTCACAAACATGGTGATTCAATGAGTAATCAAGCCGATTTGAATGTTGTTTTGGGCAATACAGATAACAATCAGTTGGAAGGTAAACAGTTGGTATATCAAGAAAACCCGTTGTCCGAGGAATTGATCGAAGCAGGACCAGAGAAAAATTTATTTTACCTAACATCAAGGTTGAACCCAAAGAATACGATGGAACAACGCTTGCCGGAGCAATTGCTTCAACTATTGGAATTGGACTCCGACGTAAGGAATTTAGTAGCGAGTTCCGATATCAGGCAAATGGACGAGGGGCAACTCAGACCCAATTACGTGGAACCCAAGCGAAAAAGGGAAAGAGCTACTTTGCTGGATATTTCCCTCTGGATATTTGGCATTCTTGCTGTGCTGATGATTGTTGAACGGTTATTATCAAACTATAAAAAACAATGATGGAGGGCCGGTCCATAAAACAGTTTCAAAAGCGATGGCAGCGATCCAAATATCTGGAAGGGCTATTTTACGCCATAGGATTTGGTGGTCTTGTCTACTTATTGACCCATAATCTTGTTCATGGAGTTATAGGTTTTATAGTATCTGCCGCCATAGCCGTTTTTGTTTTGAGACCGTGGAGCATAAGTCAAGAGAATGCCGTGAGCTACATTGATGCCCATTTGCCCCAAGCTGGATTTAGTAGCGGACTTTTATTGTCGCCCTCCAACGAGCTATCGGATTTGTCCAAATTACAGCAATACCGTGTAGCCCAAAAATTATATCCCGTACTGGCCAAATTAAGTCCACCCCATAACTTGTTCCGAGCGGGGCTTGTCATGTTTGGGTTGATACTTCTGGGATTTGCAGCTAACCTAATGTTGAGCAAGCTCAGGAATCCATCCGAAGGAACCCCATCAAATAGGGAACAGATTACTTTTGCGCCTAAGGACAGCCTGTCCACCACTACTGAAATACCTGAACTTATCGGGACCAGTATCACCATACAATATCCAAACTATACGCGAAAAGGAACTTCCGATACTACGGACCCAAATATTAAAGCAGTACAAGGTTCCAGAATTGTATGGAATTTGGAGTTTGATGGCAACGTCCAAGAAGTTGAAATGGATTTGATGGGAGAGCGTATTGCTTTCACCAAGAATCGAGAATCCTACCGGTTGACCAAGACCATGGAAGCATCTGGATTTTACAGTTTTACGTTTAAAGATGCTAAGGGAAACGATTATGTGAGCGACCTGTATTCCCTGGAAATGGTGACCGATGAACCACCAATGGTACAAATTGATGGACTGGACAATTACAGTTATTTCGAGTTTGATGAGGATAAAAAATTGATTCTGAATACCAATGTTTCCGATGATTTTGGAATAGAAGACGCTTACATTATAGCCACGGTCAGCAAGGGTTCGGGTGAATCGGTTAAGTTTCGGGAGGAGCAAGTACGTTTTGATGCTTTCATTCCAAAGGGAAGAAAAGCCATCCAATTAAGACAGCCTCTGGATTTGGACGCGCTTAAAATGGACCCTGGGGACGAGCTCTATTTTTATGTGGAGGCATTGGACCAAAAAACGCCTTCCCCGAATATAGCACGTAGCGAAACCTATTTTGCCGTAATCCGCGATACCATCACCGATGAATTTGCCGTTGAGGGCAATTTGGGTGTGGACTTGATGCCCGACTATTTTAGGAGCCAGCGCCAATTAATTATTGATACTGAAAAACTGATTGCCGATCGACCCAACATTTCCGAAAAGGATTTCAAGTTCAGGAGCAACGAACTCGGTTTCGACCAAAAACAATTGCGCTTAAAGTACGGACAGTTTATGGGTGACGAGACCGAAATGCAAGCGGCGGCAGGAGCGGTTTCGCATAACGATGGCGAAACCGAACAAAGTAATAAGGAAGGGGAGGAAGACCTTTTGGACGAATACAGCCATAAACACGATAGCGATAACGAGCATAATTTGGTAGAGGAGCACGGTGATGAGAATGAAGGCCAAGAAGAGGAAGACCCTTTGCACGACTATTTGCACAACCATTCCGACCCCGAAGAGTCGACCTTGTTCGAGAAATCATTGAAAGCAAAGCTTCGGGATGCCCTGAACATCATGTGGGATGCCGAACTGTACTTGAGACTCTACGAACCGGAAAAATCATTGCCATATCAGTATGATGCCCTTGAAATTATCCAAGAAATAAAGAACAGTGCCCGGATCTATGTGCACCGCATTGGTTTTGACCCGCCTCCCATCAAAGAGGAAAATAGGCTGAGCGGAGATATTGACGAAATCACGAATTATGATAAAAAGGAAACATATGAATACCAAATGTCCTTTGCATCGACAAGAGAGGCCATTTCGCGACTGGAGCTTTTGATAGTGGGCAAAAAAACATTTACCAACACGGATAGCGCACTTTTTGTGGATGCCGGAAACGAACTGGCACAGCGGGCCATTTCCGAACCCCTAAAATATTTAAAAGTATTGCAAGGACTTCGCGATTTGGAAAAAGTGGCGAACAGGACCAAAGAAAACTATAGAGTGGTCCAGAAAAATCTGTTGTCCGTTTTACCAGAGATTGAGGACAACCCCATGAAAAGGAACGAATATCAGAATGAAATCGATCTATTGTACTTAAAAGAACTGGGCGTTTATGAATGATGGGGCAATGGTATTGAATCAGGATATTTTATGGCCCGTGGTTTTGATAGGGCTGCTGCTTTGGGCCGTTTTTATCTGGAAAGAATGGTCACAGCGAAAAGAGAAGAGGTTTTGGGTGAAGCTCGTCGCTTCATTTTTGGCCATTTCCGCATTGGCGATGATCATATTGAAGCCAAGTACATGGCAAGAATCCACGAAAGGAAAGGGAATCATTGTTACAGAGGGCTATCTCCCTGCCCAGTTGGACAGCTTGAAGTCTATCTACAAACGAATTCCGACAGAAGAGTACACCAAAGGAAAAACATTGACCATTTTAAAAGAGGCCGATTCCTTGTTTGTGCTCGGCCATGGATTGGCAACCTTTGATCTTTGGCAGTTGAATCATAGATCGGTAGCCTTTTTAGGTGGTGAGAATATAACAGGTTGGACCGTTATATCGATTAAGGATGAATTGGTCTTGGGCGAGACGCTGGAAGTAAATGCCAAATATTCCCATCCAAGAGTAGGGCACTGGGCCGTATTGGCGGACAATAGCGGTAACCCTTTGGATTCGGTGCTTTTTGAAGGTGTGGAGGAGCAGCTGGTAACGCTCAGCACCAATCCAAAAGCAAGTGGACGTTTTGTATACCATCTCTTGGAGAAAAATGAAAATGGAATACTGTCGGATGAGCCAATTCCCGTTCAGGTTGCCAAAGGAGGTCCCTTAAAAATTTTGATGGTCAACACCTTTCCGACTTTTGAGACCAAATACCTTAAAAACTTCTTGACGGAGCGTGGACATGAAGTATTGGCGCGTACACAACTCACCACAGACAAGTATAAGTTCGAATACTTCAATGGGGCGACGAGCCCGATTTATGGTTTTACCGCAGATAATTTGAAGGATTATGATCTTTTGATCATTGACACAGATTCTTATGTAGGTCTTGGAAAAGCATCAAAAGAGGCGATGGAGGAAGTTGTTGCATCAAACGGTCTTGGTGTCTTTGTACAACCTAACGAAAGTTTGTTCAGGCTTGCAAAAAGCCGTTCCCCATTTGTTTTCGAGCAAGATTTTGTAACGGAGGTCGTGTTGGGAGCAGCTGCCCAAAGCTTGCAAAAATATCCGTATACCTTCCAAGAATCCGTCAGAACACAGGAGATTATGGTGGACTCCGTTAAGATGGCCGCCTATCTGCCCAAGGAAAAAGGAAAAGTGGGGACCACATTGCTCCAAAACACCTATCAATTGGTTTTGGATGGGGACCAAACCCTTTATGCACGTATTTGGACACAAATCCTGAACGGTATCGCCAAGGAAAAGACAAGTGAGATAAAGTGGCAGGGCATCACTCAAACCCCAAGGCCCGATACCCCTTTTGAATTTGAACTTCGTACTTCATTGGACAATATCGACATACTCACAACCGAAGGGGCCAATATCCCTTTGCTCCAAAATGGTTTGGTGCCCCATAAATGGACCGGGACGCAATACCCTCGCAAAACGGGTTGGAACCAACTTAAGACATCGATGGATTCCCTTGCTCCATTTTCATATTATGTTTATGGTCAAGACGAATTATCATCCATACTAAAGGCCGAAACTTTTCAGGCGAATTATAATAAGTTTGGTTCCCAAAAAACTTTTGCTGATGCGGTTTCAATGGCTGAAAAGGAGTTGAAATCCATATCCCCATATTGGTTCTATGCTGTACTTCTTTTATGCTTAGGCTGGTTATGGCTGGAGCCAAAACTTGTGCAGTAGATAGATTTCTTCTTATTGCCACTCCTTCTTTACTTTGATTTTGTTTGCAGGTGAGTAAATTATTATTTGTCTTGGTTTGAATAAAATATGACGGCTTTCCAATTTATTGTTCCATAATCATTGCCAATTTGTTTTCTAGCGCTTCGATGGAGTTCAGCACGGTTGATATATGCTGGGCACCTCCTGCATAGTTGTCCCGATTCAGTATCAAATTGTTTCGGGCAACCGAATGGGAATCGAATATTGACGGATCCGCTAAGATGACATACTTTTGGAACTTGAAATCGATTAAGGGTGTTTCCTGTAAAAAAGGTTTCCAGTCGTTAAGAAAAGAGTATTCTATATCGATTATGGAACGACCCACCTTGGTAATGTTATTCTCGTAGTAATTACTCAGTAGTAACCGAAGTTCCTTATCAGAAAGTTTGTCGAGCCCTTTTGATTTTAAGGTTTCATAAGAATTAGTGATGGGGGCAAACCTTTCAAATTGAACAATATGACCGAGCCAAAAAGGTAAGCTATCGGGATATTTACGGTGCTGATTCACCAAGATTTTATCAATCGAGGAAATGGCATTCTCAAAGTTATAGTGAATCCGTTCAAGCGAGAACTTATCACTTTCCAAGTTTTCTTGGATCTGGGTAAGCATCTCCTTTTCAAAGGTATCGCTTTTATTGTTCTCGTTCCAATCGTTGACCTGCAACGCTATCAAAATACCGATTACAACGAGAATGATTTCACCCAAAGCATATTTTAGGTATTTACTTACCTTCCCTTCGGAAAGTAACCGTTGTCTAATTTTTCTAAATACTGTTATCATGGGCTATCGGTATCTCCAACTGGTGAGGTCGGCGCCCTGTGGGGCGCTCTCGGCAATACGTTTCATGATTTTTGGCACGTACATGGAGTTGTACCGCAAACGGCTGATAGCGTTGGGCTGGTCCGGGTCCCCGTTCCAACAATGTTCCGCCCTATCGCCGTACAGGACTTCCCCATCATAATAGGGTTCTGTGGTGCTCTCCAAAAAGTCCTCCATCAAATAGACGGCATTGTTCAAATAATAATTGTCCATATCGCCACAATAAATATGGATTTTCCCTTTTAGCTGGGGTCCAAGCTTTTCCCAATCCCTTTCCAGAATATGCCTTAGGTCATAGTTTTCCTTCCAATACTCGGCCACTTTGTGGTCAATATCCCCTGTCATTTTATCCCATATTCGAACAGGGTAGCCATCGTCCCCTTGCGGTGAATAAGTGGCTTCCCAAATATCCCATTGTTGACCTGACCGGGATTTGTCGCCCAAAACCAGTTCCAAATGGTTGCCTTGTCTTAACGTGGATTGTATATCGCCCAAATAATTCCTGTGGGAAGGAATTTCCAATTGCTTGTGCTCGGAATCGTAATAGTATGCGTTGTCGTCTTCGTAGATATTTGTGAGGCAATAGGCCCTAAAATCGATGGGGTCGGGACACGCTGCAAAACAGCCATTATACTCTTCGGGATATTTGACCTGTACGGCCAAAGCTTCCCAACCGCCCGTGGAACCACCATATAAAAAGCGGGACCATCCTTCGCCCATTCCTCTAAATTGTCTCTCTATTTCGGGAATCAATTCATAAGTGATGGCATCCCCGTACGGTCCCTGACTTGCAGAGTTGACAGCGTAAGAATCATCATAATAGGGGGTAGGGTGCTGAATCTCTATAATCAAGAAGCGGGGAAAATCAGGCTCGTTCCATCGCTTGTAAAAATCATAGGCTTCTTGTTGTTGAATAATATTGTAGCCCTCCAAATCAAACCGAGCAGAATATTCAGGTTCCAGGTCTGGGTCGGGAGGTGTGGTCCTAAACCCTCCAAAGTCACTGGGAAAATGTCCATGAAATACCATTAACGGATATTTTGCCTCGGGATGTTCATCAAAACCTTTCGGGAGGAGTACATGTGCACCCAAATACATATCCCTACCATAAAATTTTGACAGCTTCTCCGATTTGATTTTGATGTGTTTTATCCATTCGGTATCCTCTGGTTCCGGAATGGGCGGGATTTCTTGATCCATTACCACAGAAACATTTTCGATTCCATTTTCTCCAATGGTTATTTTGAACGGTTTGCTGTACAAATTACCGGGGGACGTGTTCCAATGCTGTCCCTCGCCATTGTCCATGGGAAGTTTTACGGTATGGCCAGTGGATAAATTAAAGGTTTCATAAATATGTAAAAGCGCTTGCACATTGTATTCTCCCGGGGGAACATCGGATAGGCTGGGATAGGGATAACCAAACACGGATTCATCGAACGAGATGGGTTTTCCCGGTGCCATTCCCTCTACGTTGACTCCAAAAATAAGCTGTGTGTCCAGGCCATCGTTAATTTGAAACCGGGGCTCCTTGCTATCATCCGTGGAAAGCATCAATAATAACCTTCCATCCTTACTTTCCGGGCTCACGGTTTCGGTAAAGTTGACGGCAATTTCAAATGTTGATTTTTCGGTAGGACCGCAGGATAAGATCAATAAGCAGCAGAAACAAAAGAATAATGGGAGTTTGGTCATGATGGTCGGGTTTAGAGCAAAAAGATAAACCATTTAACCGATTGGCCAAAGTGTAAAGTGTTATTTATAAGTGTATTCGTTCGGTTCAATATGAATGAGCACATGACCGAGATTGGGAATCTCTTTCCGTAGATGATCTTTAAGGTTATGTGCGATCCAATGTCCTTTTTCTACCGAAATTTCACCGTTTACAATGGCATGAAGATCTACATGGTGTTGCATCCCGGATTTTCGGATAAAACATTTTTCCGTACCCAATATTCCCTCAACTTCCATGGATTTCTCCCTAATTTCTTGGATCAGATCATCATATTGGTGCTCATCCATAATTTCGCCCAAAGCGGGACGAAAGATCAAATAACTGTTGTAAAGTATAAATCCGGATGCCAAAAGTGCCGCCCAGTCGTCTGCCGTTTCGTAGCCCTCTCCAAAGATAAGGGCAATGGTAATCCCGATAAAGGCCATTACCGATGTGATGGCATCGCTCCTATGGTGCCATGCATCCGCGCGCAATGAGGAACTTTGGGTCTGCCTGCTTTTTCTGATGACTACCTGAAAGGAGACTTCTTTCCAAAGAATGATGACCCCGAGTACGATCAGTGTCCAAGGTTTTGGTGTTTTATGCGGGGTCTGAATGTGTTGAATGCTCTCGTAGGCTATGATGGTTGCCGAGGTGACCAAAAAGGCCACGACCACAAATGTGATCAGCGGCTCTATTTTTCCGTGCCCGTAGGGATGGTTTTCATCAGGTGGTTTCTCCGCATATTTGAATCCCAAGAGCACTAAAAATGAAGAGAAAATATCTGTAGTGGATTCAATGGCATCTGCGATCAATGCATAGGAATTTCCAAAAAAACCGGCCAAACCTTTTGTCAACGCCAAAGCTACATTGCCGATAATACTGAAATAAGTGGTCCGTATGGCGGTTTTCTCGTTGCTCATTTGATGCTGCTAAGATCGTATAAATGGCCGAATTTTGAATGCAATATGTGGTATCAAAAAATCCCCGACAACTGGATTGCTCCAAATGCCGGGGATAAAAAAACAGAATGGTCGGGTTTGCTTTTGGCTATGAGATTGCAGCTTGTGCCGCTGCTACCCTGGCAATGGGTACCCTAAAAGGCGAACAGCTTACATAGTCCATTCCAACTTTTTGACAGAAGGCCACGGAACTTGGTTCACCGCCATGTTCACCACAGATGCCTATTTTTAGGTTGCTTTTGGTCGCACGGCCCCTTTGGGTTCCCAATTCAATCAATTGTCCAACGCCTTCTTGGTCCAAAACTTCAAAAGGGTCCTCTTTTAGTATACCTTTTTCAATATAGATAGGCAGAAATTTACCGGAATCGTCCCTAGAGTATCCAAAGGTCATTTGGGTAAGGTCGTTGGTGCCAAATGAGAAGAAATCCGCAGTTTCTGCTATCTTATCGGCTATCAAGGTGGCCCTTGGGGTTTCCATCATAGTTCCCACGGTGTATTCTACGGTATCCTTACGTTTTTTGAAAATTTCCTGGGCAGTGGCATCAATGATCGCTTTTTGTTGTTTGAACTCTTCCACGGTACCCACCAAGGGAACCATAATCTCGGGTTTAACAATGATACCGTCCTTTTTCACTTTAAGAGCAGCCTCCAGAATGGCCTGTGTCTGCATTTCGGTGATCTCAGGGTAGGTATTTCCCAACCTACAACCACGATGGCCCATCATGGGGTTGAACTCTTCCAGTTCGGCCACTTTGCTTTTTACTGCGGACAAGGAAATGTGCAATTCCTCTGCCAGCTCTTTTTGGGTGGCAAGTTGATGGGGTACAAATTCATGCAATGGCGGATCTAGCAACCTGATGGTTACGGGAAGCCCTTCCATCGCCCTAAAAATTCCCTCAAAGTCGTTGCGTTGCATGGGAAGGAGATCTTTCAATGCTTGTTTACGCCCTTTTATGGTATCGGCGAGAATCATTTCCCGCATGGCCTTGATGCGGTCCACTTCAAAGAACATATGCTCGGTGCGGGTGAGTCCAATTCCTTTGGCGCCAAAGTTTCTTGCGATCAGCGCATCTTTAGGGGTATCGGCATTGGTTCTTACTTCCAAGGTGGCATAGGCATCGGATAGGTTCATGAGGTCAGCAAATTCACCGCTGAGTTCCGGTTCTTTTGTGGCCACTTTTCCCTCTAAAATATTACCGGTGGAACCGTTTATGGAAATCCAATCCCCTTCATGGTATTCGTGGTCGCCCACCTTCAGGATCCTGGTCTTATAATTGATTTTTAAAGCTCCTGCACCCGATACGCAGCATTTACCCATTCCCCGGGCGACAACTGCAGCATGTGAGGTCATACCCCCACGAGCGGTGACAATACCTCTGGAAATGTTCATGCCCTCCACATCCTCGGGAGAGGTTTCCACGCGCACCAAAATACTGTTCTTGTACCTATCCGCTTCATCGGCAAAGAACACGATCTGGCCGGTAGCGGCACCGGGCGAAGCGGGCAAACCTTGAGCGATTACATCGGCCTCCTTCAATGCTTCAGGGTCAAAGATGGGATGTAGCAGTTCGTTCAGTTTGTTGGGTTCAATGCGCATTAGGGCCGTTTTTTCGTCAATCGATCCTTCTTTAAGTAGGTCCATGGCAATTTTTACCATTGCAGCACCTGTACGCTTACCATTACGGGTCTGCAAGATCCATAATTTACCCTGTTGGATGGTAAACTCCATATCCTGCATATCTTGGTAATGGGTTTCCAATTTATTTTGATATTCGAAAAGCTCCTTATAGATCTCTGGCATCAATTCTTCCAAAGAAGGATAATTTTCCTTGCGTTCTTCTTCGTCTATTTGAGCAAGTCTGGCCCACCGTTGGGAGCCCAGCAAGGTAATTTGCTGTGGTGTGCGGACACCGGCAACGACATCCTCGCCCTGGGCATTGATGAGGTATTCTCCGTTGAACATATTTTCCCCGGTACCGGCATCCCTGGTAAAGCAAACCCCGGTTCCAGAATCCTCGCCCATGTTGCCAAATACCATGGCCTGAACGTTGACCGCAGTTCCCCAATCTTCGGGATACCCGTTCATTTTACGGTAATAAATGGCACGATCTCCGTTCCAGCTTTCAAAAACGGCTACAATGGCGCCCCATAATTGATCCCATGGATTGGTGGGGAATGGTTGGCCGGTTCTTTTTTGAACGATATCCTTAAAGTCGTACACCAAATCTTGTAGGTCCTGAACGGTGAATTGGGTATCGTGTTGAATTCTACGTTTATCTTTTAAATGGTCGATGATTTCCTCAAAAGGGTCAAGGTCGTCCTTGGATTCCGGTTTAAGGCCCATCACAACACTGCTGTACATTTGAATGAAACGACGGTAGGAATCCCATGCAAAACGTTCGTTTCCCGTCATTTTAATGACGCCTTTGATGGATTCATCGTTCAAACCCAGGTTGAGGACGGTGTCCATCATTCCTGGCATGGAGACCCTTGCCCCGGAACGAACTGAAATGAGCAATGGATTTTCATCATCTCCAAAGATGGCGCCCATGGTTTCTTCGATACGGGTGATGGCATCCCTAACTTCGGACTCTATCTTATTTATCACCGAATCCCTTCCTTCTAGGTTGTATTGTGTACAAACTTCTGTAGTAATCGTAAAGCCGGGGGGCACAGGAATACCAATGCGGCTCATTTCGGCCAGGTTGGCACCTTTACCACCTAGCAAATTTTTCATTTCACGGCTGCCATCTGCTTTTTTGTTGCCGAAAGAGTAGACGCTCAGTTGGTTTGCTGTCAGTGTTTCCATATTTATATCTATTAAAAGATTGATAAATGCTAAATGTGCATGTAAAATTAGTGGCTGACCAAGCCATAGAACATGATAAAAATCAGTGTTTTGGACGAAGTGATACTTTGGATTTTTTTAGAAAAGGGTTTTGGACATTTTTTTTAAAAGAGATAAAGGCTTCGCACTAGTTATAAACAGGGACGTTCCTTTTTTTGAAGGGGCTTTAGGATGATGCTTATTCAAAAAATAGCAGCTTAACTTTTTTAAAATCAACTTTTTAGGAAAAGTATGACAAATATCATCTTTTAAGAATATTGCGTAAAGGATCTTTGACCCATCAAAAAACCAAAAACTATGCAATATCATACAACACATCGACAATCGCTTTTAAAAGCAATCATCCTTTGGATAACATTTGCATCTTTTCCGTTGGTGCTTTCTGCCCAAAACTTCACGCTCAGCGGCAGTGAAGGGGAGGTACTGGTAACAGGAACATCCACCCTGCATGACTGGGAGGAAGTGGCAGAGCAAAAATCAGGCTCGATAGGCTTGGACAACACAGGAGAGCTTCCACAAATAAGTACTCTAAAGTTTGTGGTAGAGGCGGAAAGCTTAAAAAGCGGAAAGGGAGCCATGGACAAGAACACCTACAAGGCCCTGGAAACCGGAAAGCACAAGCAAATTATTTTTGAGTTGAACCAGGTAAAAAGTATTTCTCCTGTTACCTCATCTTCAAACAAATATAAGGTATTGGCCTCCGGAAAACTTACGATTGCAGGAAGTACCAATACCATTGATCTGCCGCTTAACATGACCATTGATAATGGCAAGGTTTTGCTCGAGGGAAAAAAGTCCCTTAAAATGACCGATTACAACATTGAACCTCCCAAAGCACTTTTGGGCACCATAACCACGGGTGATGAAATCGAGGTTCACTTTAATACCGTTTGGAAATAATTTAATCTTAATACTCAACTAATAAATCTACAACAATGAAAAAATACACAAAATTCGGACTATTGGCTGCTGCTTTCCTAGTAGGCCTATCGGGATATTCCCAAAATCGTCAACTTGACAATTTCCGTTCACCGGACAAAAATGGAATCAATGTATTTGAAGCTCCAAAAGATAGTGTTTCCACCTTTGATGGTGTGAAAGTTAGGGTAGGTGGTTCGTCCACACTGCAATTTCAAGCCGTAGATCATGAGAACTCAGGGGCCGTTGAACTGATTCCGATCGGAGATAACTTTAACTTGGCCACAGCGAACCTTGATTTGGACGTTGCCTTGGCCAAAGGTGTAAGAATGCACTTGAGAACCTATTTGTCTTCCCGTCACCACCCAGAACCCTATGTTAAGGGCGGTTATTTCCAAGTGGATAATTTGGATTTCATTAGCCCCGGCTTCTTGGAAGAAGCCATGAAGTACCTAACCATTAAAGTAGGGCATATGGAAAACAACTATGGTGATGCACACTTTAGAAGAACCGACAATGCTCAAGCCATGCACAACCCATTTGTAGGTAACTTGATCATGGATGCTTTCACCACTGAAGTTGGTGGGGAAGTCTACTTTAGAAAAAATGGTTTCATCGGAATGTTCGGTCTATCCAATGGTAAATTGAACCAAGCAGTAAACAATCCTGAAACTACAGGGGCTTCAATTTTAGCCAAATTGGGATATGATGCTCAAGTAAACCAAGATTTAAGGGTAAGACTAACAGGTTCTATGTACAGCACTGGCAAATCGAGTAACGTATACCTATATAGTGCAGACCGTTCAGGATCTAGATACTATTTGGTAATGGAGGACGTAGAAGCCACAACAAAAGGCAATTTTCGTTCCGGTAGATACGACCCAGGTTTTAGGAATGAGATCACTGCCTTTATGATCAATCCGTTTGTAAAATATAAAGGCTTGGAGTTCTTCGGTACTTTTGAGACCTCTTCCGGAAAAACCGATGCTGAGACCGACGATAGGACAGCTACCCAATTGGCAGGTGAATTGATCTACAGATTTGGAAACAATGAGAATTTCTTTGTGGGAACCCGGTACAATACCGTTAATTCCGACGACCCTTCGGGATCTGAGGTCACCATAGATAGGTTTCAATTGGGAGGAGGCGTATTCTTGACCAAGAACATTTTGACAAAAATAGAATACGTGAACCAAAAATACGATGGATACGATACCACAAGTATCTTCCACGATGGTAAGTTTAATGGGGTTTTATTGGAAGCTGTGATCAGTTTCTAAACCACCATTGGTTTTAATCAAAAGACCTGGGGCATAACTGGCCCTAGGTCTTAAACCTTATAAATGTTATCTTTAGGTACCATGTTGTTCTCATTTTCACATATCACCAAAACCATTTTTGCCGGGTTCCTTATAATAATCGGACTCAATCTTACAGACCCCGAACGGGAAACTAAAGTGAGGGTTGCACCCGAAAGTGAAGTCATGATCTCTGGCACTACTAATGTGAACGGATTTACATGTAAATATAATCTTCAGGAACTCGAAATGCCCATAAAGTTGATCTATGATGAAAAAACCGAGCAAATTATTTTCAAAAATGCAGAATTGAAGCTGCTCAATGATTGTTTTGACTGCGGTGGAAAAGCAATAAACAAGGACTTTAAAGAATTATTGAAAACAGAGAAGCATCCAAAGGTAGGACTCAAACTTTTGTATGTGAACCCTCCTGCCGCTAATCAAGGCAAAGTAGGCGTTGGACTGGAAATACAAATTGCGGGTGTTTCCCGTACTTACGAAACCATGCTTTACTGTGAACAGGAAAAGGAAATTTGTGTCAATGGAACTTTGGAGCTAAAGCTCAGTGATTTTGAACTGGAACCTCCCAAGAAAATGCTTGGTATGATCAAGGTCGACAATGAGATAAAAGTACATTTGACGCTTCAAATGAGCGAGATTTAAATCTAATCTGTTTTTTTGTGAAAAATCCGTTGCGATACCCTTATCCTACGGATTTTTTAATTTCCCCAACATTTCATCAACCCAATAATCAGTATCTTGTAGGCCACATTAGAAACTGAAATTAACTACAAACATTAATGATGAACAACAGAATTTTATTCAAAAAAAGTATTCTTGTCCTAGCTTGTGCGCTATTTTCCATTACAATTTACGGGCAGGATAATTTTGGAGGGCTTGCATTGTACACCGTAAGGGACAATATGGGTGAAGATGCCAAAGCAACCTTGAAAAAAGTGGCCGATGCCGGGTATGCCTATGTGGAAGCGGCCGGATACAGCGACGGAAAGTTCTACGGAATGACCCCGCAGGAGTTTAAATCGTATGTGGAAAGTATCGGTCTTACCCCTGTGAGCACACACATGGGCGGAGTGACCATGGAGAATGCAGATCAACAGATTGCGGATACCAAAGCGGCCGGATTTGAGTACTTTACCATTCCTGTGCCACCTATGGGAATGTTTGCGTTTAACCGAGAGAATATGACCATGGGCATGAAGGGTTCAGTGGAAGATCTTGCCGAGATCTTGACCACGTTGGGCAAAAAGTGTGAAGCTGCTGGATTGAAACTATTGTACCACAACCATGACTTTGAGTACAAGGACAATGAAGAGGGTATAAAACCGATAGATTACTTGTTGGAAAACACGGACCCAAAGTATGTGAACTTTCAAATGGACCTGTATTGGGTGACCAAAGCGGAAGCAGACCCTGTTTCTTACTTTGAAAAATATCCGGGCAGATTTAAGCTATGGCATGTGAAGGACATGGATAAAGAAGGAAAGTTTGCACCAGTAGGAGAGGGCACCATTGATTTTAAGAGAATCTTGGATGAAAAAGAGGAATCCGGTATGGTGAAATATTTTGTGGAACAAGATATGACTTGGGACAAAGAACCATTGGAAGCCATAAAAATTAGTCATAAAGGCCTCAAAGAGATAGGATTTGATTAAAATATACCATGTAGGCGAAAAAGGACTTGCAATAAAAATGGCAAGAAATCAAAAAAATATTTTTTACAATCGCCTACATTAGTATCTTTGCACCCGCAAAGTTTGGTCGCGTAGCTCAGCTGGATAGAGCATCTGCCTTCTAAGCAGACGGTCGAAGGTTCGAATCCTTCCGCGATCACTTTTAGAGTTCAAACAAAAACAAAACCTTGCACATCTTATTGATTTGCAAGGTTTTAATGTATTAAGACCCTCATTTGAACTGGTTTGATTTGGTATGTTTTGGTCTGTAATTCGGTTAGTAAATTTTTTTCTTCAAAGTGTTAACCGAATAAGGATGTAATTAACTATATTACAAACACTTAGTATTTGACTTTCGTAGGTGATTTTCGTTCAATTTAACACAAAACCTATGAGAACCCGGTCCACATTTTCAATCAGTTTTTGGATAAGCACATCCCGAAGGAGTGACAACACTGCAAAGATCTATGCCCGAATCACCGTTGATTCGCAAAGGGCAAACATGAGTTTAAAGTATACTATCCCGAAAGAGATATGGGACAGTAAGGGGTCAAAGGTTCTGGGGCGAACAAAAGAAGCTCAGGAAATCAATACTTATCTGATGGAAGTTGAAACAGAACTATTTCAATGCTATCGTGAAATTCGATCTAGAACGCCACATATAACTCCACAGATGGTCAAGGCTCACTATTTTGGAGAAGATGTGAGTGAATTTACTTTAAAGAATTTGTTCGAGTACCACAATACGCACAATGCACATATTCTTTGCAGGGCTACTCTTAGTCATTACAAGACCTGTCAAAAGTACTTATTAAGGTATATCAAAAAGCAATATAAATGTGATGATTACAGATTATCACAACTCAATCATCAATTTATTGTTGGGTTTGAAACATATTTACGAAAACTGCATCCCATTAACCATCATGCAAACCTTTCAAACAATGGCGCTATGAAGCATATTCAACGCCTACGCAAAATGATTAGGATAGCCGTTGATAATGAATGGATAGATAAAGATCCATTTCAAAAGTTCAAGGTCAGGATGGAAAGAAAGGAAAGAGAGTTTTTGACTTTATCGGAGCTTCAAAAAATTCAAGATTATTTTACAGGGATTGAACGGTTACGAATTGTTAAGGACTTATTTATTTTTAGTTGTTATACAGGTATCTCCTATTGTGATATAATGGACCTTTCTGAAGACAATTTGGTATTAGGGATAGATGGAAAATATTGGATAAGTACAAGAAGGATGAAGACCAAAAATAGCTTTAAGCTTCCATTGGTAGGTCCAGCATTATCTATTATTAAACGATATCAATATCATCCTAAACGGGAATCTGAGAAATTGTTCCCCAGGATATCCAATCAAAAATTAAACAGTTATTTAAAGGAAATCGCGGATGCATGTGACATCACAAAAAATGTAACCTTCCATGTGGCCAGACATACTTTCGCCACCACCATTACTTTGAGTAATGGGGTTCCTATAGAAACTGTTTCCAAAATTTTAGGTCATACAAAATTGGCCACTACCCAAGTTTATGCAAGAGTATTGGATAAGAAAATAAGTGAAGATATGAGTGGTCTAGAAACGATTCTGGATTCGAAGTTTTCAGATTCAAATGACAATATGGGAAAGTTTGGAAATCTTGACTTTTGATTTGTATTTCTGAAAAGCCATTCATAAATGCACTTCGTATGTTTTGTCCCAAGTCCTTACTTCAACGTTTGAGGTTGACTTTTGTGGTGTTCGGTAAGATATGTTTAATCAATAACTTCTATTTAAAAAAACCACTGGATTTATTGATGGCTTAGCACACCAAAGAAAGGTATTTGGGTTTTCACGCTCGCGTGAAAAATCGAATAGCAAGAGGGTGATGCGCAAATTGCGCCATCACGGTTGTTTTCGGGTCTTCAACAAGTTGAAAACCAGTTAATTGAACAGTATTTGAAATACTGTTCAAAAATTGGGGCTACAGTAGACTTTTCCGAAATCTACAGTAAACCCTTTGGCAGGCCCAGTAAACACTGGAAATTTTTGACGAAAAAATTGACGCAATTTCACTAAAAAACAAAATCGCACCTATGGAAAAGCAATCTAAAGCTTAAAATAACGGAATGGAGATTGGAACGATATAAAATTGAGACCAACAGACCATTGGATCACTTCGAATGATGAGAAGAGTATACCGGATTATTGGATAAAATTGCCTCACTCAGTAAGGTTAGTTTGGCAAGATTTGGGGCTTGCAGCACTCCACTGCGTTGCGTTCGCCATTATATCGATTTCTGATTTATGAGAGGTTTTTTTGAACTTTCACTCTTAAACAAGTTCACGGATTCTAAAGAGTTTACTTTTTCCGTACACTTAATTGGTTTCCCATTTAGACCCTTTTTTACCCCTATATTTAAATTCTATTTCTCAATACTGATTGACCACTATTCTATCCTTTTCCCGAAAACCAAATTTTAACAACTAGAAAATTCTTACATTTATTAAAGTTCAAATAAACGATAGATGAATCTTGAAGCAATATTGTGGGGATATCTTCCGATAACAATCGCACTAATTGAAATTTATTTTTCAATTAAACTTAGCATCAAGAAAGGAACCTTTCTTCAATGGGCTTTCACAGTGTTGATTTGTGGGTTGAATATTTTAGCAATATATATTCTAGTTAGAATTTTACTAGGTGCTTGGCCAACTTATACACCACATATTGCTATACTGATTTCTACCGTTTTTTTGGGAGGCCAACATTCAACAAACATTTATAAGTTCAAATAAACGATTACAACCGAAGATCAAGATTGTTGAAAAAGCTAATATTAATATTATTCTTTGGACTTTGTGCCTGTAAAACAGGATTTGATTCCTCTTCAACCAATACAACTTCAAAAGAATGTGTTGAAAAGGAACAAATGAAAACTTTAGAAAAGGCGGTAGAATTGTTTGAATTTAAAATTGAGGACCAATACCCTGAGATTTCTAAGGAAGCAGCTTATTTTGAATTCATATCCGATTGGGCAAATAATGAATTACCTATGAGTTTTTTCAAAGATTCATTGGAATTAAAGATTAGGAATTTGAATATATTGTCAGGGTCCAATCGCTCAGAAAAGGATTTGGACTTGGAGAAAAAATTGTACAATGTTGACTCAATGAATCCCATTCGAGTCAAATTAAACCCTGATTTTTCAGTTTGCCTTGCGAATAAGATCGATTGGATGCTTGGGACTAGCAGTTTTTTGAGAGTAAATTCAAAATATCGGTTAAGTCCAAAGCTTGCTAAAAAACAATTGTACAGAACAAGTGAATATGACTTAAAAATTTTTGAAAATAGGTTAGCAATTGTACTTGGTGTTTATTATCAAACTATGTTTAATATCAATACTACAGTTGTCAACACTTTAGATAATTAATTTTTTAAAGTTTAAATAAACGATTCGGTATTTGTAAATGAATGACCAAGAATTTAAAAAAGTTAGAAAAATTATCTTAGGGATTTTCATTCCAATATTTGGACTGATTATATGGTTTTTAAATACCGACTACTATATTAAAAAAAGTACTTTGAATTTAAGGCCCTTGGATTCAAAGCAACTGTCTCGGCTAAGTTTGATGAACACCCAGTTCGTAAAAATTTGATTTATTTAAAAAATGGACCACAACTAAAAGTATATCGTGAAATATTTGATCAGCTTGAAATTGGTGACTCGGTTGTTAAGGAAATTAAATCAGATTCAGTGTTTTTTTATACTTCGAATGGATTGGTCATAGATGATTACAATCAATTTTTAAGAAAGAAATATTTAAAAACACTTGAATAAAAAAGTTCAAATAAACGATTGGAATGGAGAAGGTCCAATATATTATGATGTTAATAATGCCAATTATTGGTCTTGCACTATGGATATGGAGTATTTATTTGGTCAGGAATTGGAAATATTTTTGGGCCTATTTCCTACTTAACCTAATTATCGTGGCTTCCTATTTTATTTATTTAATCTATGGTGATTTAAATTTTTTAGGACACGATGAATATGGTTTGGGACGCTTGTTTTTATTTTTTTCATGGCCAATAAAACATGCTATTGTAGGATCAATCATTGCAATTATCATTAACCGAAAAATCACAAAGAATCATACTATTTATAATTGAATTAAAAACAAAGTTCAAATAAACGATGAAATCAATCGGCAACTACTTGAAATGAACAATAAGTACTACATAGCTTTTTTATTGCTTTCTATTGCCATGTTATCGTGTCAAGATGTTGAGTTAAAAAAAGAAGTTCAAGTTCTGAGAGTGGAAAATTTAAAACTAAAGGACTCGATTGATAAGTTCTCATCCCAAGGAGAAAGAAACTTTCTAATTGATAGTGTCAAAATGGATTATTCCAAAGGAATTCTAGGGACCCTTACTTATACTGATACATTAGTACTGTCAGCCCGATTTTCTGATTGTGGAGAATTTGGTGGACATAATGAATACTTGAAAATTTATTCCGAGAAAGAAAAATATATGTGTCTTTTTATAAAACAAATGGTCGATTGTAAAATAAGCTACACGGATGTCATTAAGATTGACAGTACAATTTTCGAACTTTCAGAGAAGAATCAGAGAAGTATCTTGGAGTATTTGCTGGAACTGACAAAAGTCAGTATGCTGCATCAAAATTTAGCCGATCATCGTAGTAATTATTACGAAATGTTTATTAGTTCTGGGAATACTGAAGCCCCTTATTTTGTAGAAAGCCCTCTAATGACTTGGAATTTTCAAGACCAATCTCTGAAATGGCCAGGGTTTATTGATTTAAGAGACAACTTAAAAAATAATGCCAAAGAATTTAGATAATTTAAAGTTCAAATAAACGATGATCAACTTTGATAACATCTATCTAGTAATTTTCTATCTGATTTTTGGGCTGCCTGGTGCAATTGTTAGGTTTTCAGCTTTCAATCTATTCACCATATTTGGAATAGGTGGTTTTAATGTAGATACCCCAAAAATTAGGGCAGTAAGTTTAATCATTAAATTTACTGAATATGACACGAAGAAAATTCACCCCG
>NZ_JAUZVX010000008.1:0-38723 GCF_033441595.1 Flagellimonas crocea
TCCTTATTCCATTGCGGTTTATGATAGAAAACAATGATTAAAATAAATGCTTTAAATACTTGTATTACTTGTAATACAAGTATTTATTTCGTATATTGTATTTAAATAAAAACAAAGACGATTATGGAAAATCAAACAGTTCAACATTTAAAGATCGGTTCGATTAAGACCGACCCCGGACAGCCGAGGAAAACTTTTTCAGAACAAGGGTTAAAGGAACTTGCGGAGAGCATTTCCGAATTTGGGGTATTACAGCCCATCACGGTTCGCAAAACGGGCAAGACCTTTACCATCGTAATGGGCGAACGCAGGTACAGGGCGTGTAAATTACTTGACCTAAAGACCATCCCCTGTATGGTCAGGGAATTGGAAAAGGATGCCATTTTGGAAATCCAGATCATCGAGAACCTACAGCGCAAGGACGTTGAACCAGTAGAGGAAGCCGAGGCGATAGCCATGCTAAAGACCAAATTTTCCCCCGAGGAAATTGCCACCCGTATCGGACGTAACAAAAAATTTGTTTACGGGCGTATCAAGTTATCGGAGTTGATAGAGGGCTTCAAACATTATGTAAGGAGCAAGGAAATGACCCTATCACTGGCCATTGGTGTGGCCTCTTTTCCCGCAGAGGAACAGCAGATGATCTTGGAGGGCATGGGGGGAGATTTCAAGGAAAGGTATGTGCAGAACGCCATAAACCAACAGGCTTTCGATTTGGCAAAGGCGCCCTTTGCACTTGACGACAAGAATTTGGTGCCAAAGGTAGGGGCGTGTACCCTTTGCCCGTTCAATTCGGCCAATCAGGGAAGCCTTTTTGGGGACGGCAAACAGATATGTACAAAATCAAGTTGTTATGCCACCAAAAAGACAAAAAACCTGCTCAACCTGATCGAGACGGTCAAAAAGGACGGACGGTTGTTGATCCCCAAGATCAACAAGTATGCTCTGGACAGCCAAGATAACCAGTTGTTCCTTTCCATATTGGGGGAAAATGGTTTGGAAATCCATTTGATGGGCGACATGGACATACTCAATGAGCCTGTTATGCCCACCGAGCAGTCCGTTCGTGACGAACACCATTGGAGGGAATTGACGGATGATGAAGTAAAGGAGGAACTCGAAGAACAGATGGAGTGTTATTCGGAAGAAGTCGAAACCTATACCAATGCTCCCGAAAATGGTTTCAATAAGGGAATCCTGATCGACCCCAAAACCTGTATTTGGGAGGAAGTCTATTTAAGGCATAAGGAAATTGCCAAAATGGAAACCAGTGCTGTTCCCTTCGAAAAAAAGAAGATGGACGATTGTACGCCCACGGAGAAAATCCAAAAGATGAACGACAGGGAAATCCGTAAGAAACAAATCGAGAACAACAAACAGTTTGAGGAAGTGGTACGGATGGTAAGGGAATCGGACTACCATAACTCTAAAAAGACATTGACCACTGATGAAATGGTTGCCTTTTGCTTGGTGTTGTTCGAGAACCACATTGGGTGGCACAACCAAGAAGAGTTCTTTAAGGGGTTCCTGGGGAAGTCCGGAAAAAAGTGTGCAGCAGGAGTGGTCGAAGAGTTCCGGAAAAACTTCAAAAAGGAGGTATTCCACAAGCTGATACGGTTTGTAATGGCAAGGGAAGTCCACTTTGGGGAGCTGAACCACATGAACAACAACGTGAACAGTTCCGTTTATACGGCAATCAGGCCCTTTTTGACCAAAGAGTTTGAAACCATTGAAACCGATTTTGAGGAAAAAAGGATCAAAAGGGAGAAGCGGTTGAATGAGCGTATCGCCGCTCTTGAAAAGGAGAACGAAATGCTAAAAAGCGCATAATGCCCCAAACACGGATTTTATGGCAACAATTGAATTTGAACAACGATTGAAAAAGGGAGAGAAAGGGTTAAGGGATGCCTTGGCCGCCCACATGGACAAAGGAACCAACTATGCCGATGTGAGGGACTTTATCCATGATGTGAGACAGATATTGATCAATCATGAGCTTTCCGAATTGTTCCAGACCGGGCATGGACATAACCATGTTTGGATCAAAAGGGTGGGGGACAACGAACGATGGGCGATCATCACGGATTGATAGATACGGGACGGGTTCCCAAACGCAATGTTCGTTTTTGTTAAGGTTGGAGGTCCGCAGGCCATTGGTTTGCGGACTTTTTTTATGCCCCAAAAAAAGGGCGGTTTATGGATGGCCGCCCTTTAAATAAAAACAAAGACTGGTTTAAACCGGTCCGTTCAAATATACTTCTAAATGGGGACCTAAAAAATACAATAAATACAAGTATTTTAAGTATTAATTGTGTAACTTTGAATTATTGTACAACAAGTAATTATTGTGAAAGTTATATCCGTCATCAACAAAAAAGGGGGGTGCACCAAAACGACAACGTGCATCCACATGGCCGCATACCTGGCCAAAAGGGGAAACAAGATTTTGCTCATTGACTTTGAGGCACAGCGAAATCTTTCTATCGGGTACGGGATCCCGGAGGATTATCCCTACACGGTGTTCGATATGCTCAACGGGGATGCCGGCATTAGATTGAAGAACAAAAAAACGAACCTTTACATTTTGCCCGGATCGGAAATGATCGATACCAAGGTCTATTCCCTGGATGTCTTAAAAAACAGAATGGCCGCCCTTTACCATTTTTTTAAGGAGGAATTCAAGATCGTTTTTGATTATGCCATTATCGATTGTTCCCCATCGGACCTTAAGAACAAGTACGACGGTAAGGGGAAGCTGCAACCGAAGTTGAACCAGTTGGCGCTTTATGCTTCCGATGCCTTTATCATTCCCCTGGTACATGAAAAATTTGCGGTCGATGGGTTTTCAAACTTTATTGCGGACGCAATTTCTTTCAAGGCGGAATTCAATCCATCCCTTACGATGGGGGGCGTTTTTTTCAATAAGGTGGAAGAGAACACCAGGCGCTTCAAAAAATATTATGAGATAGTAAAGGAATCGATACCTGAAGAGTATTTCATAAAATCATATGTCCGTAAGGACGTGTTGATCTCCGATGCTGCGGACGAGGGGAAAAGTATTTTTGAATTGGCCCCAAATTCAAGGTCGGCCAAGGATTACAGTAAATTGTGTAGAGAATTATTGACTAAGATAAATTAAACGATTATGGGAGGAGACAAAGTATTAAAAGCAAGGTTTGAACAGTTCGACGCCATAGAGTCCAAGGTGTCGCAAAAAGAGAGGAAACCCAAAAGGGTATCGTTCACGATCACCCATGATGCAGAGACCAAAGAACTTATGGACGACATCCAATGGCTCCAGCAGTATGTCGTGAAAAAAAGCCCGGTTTCCCAAGGGGATGTCATTTCGGAGGCACTGGAGCTCTTGGCGGACAAGATTGGCTATAACAAGCTGAAAAAGGAATACGCGGAGGATCTGGCCAACGCAACGATCACGGCCGGCAGAAAGAGTAGGAGGTAACACCAATTTGAATCAAATCATTTAGTTATGGATATTCAGGACATTAAAAAAATGCCAGTGGCCAAGCGTATTTTGATCGCTCAGGACATTTGGGACTCTATCGAGGACAAAGACTCCATTGAGTTGAGCGATGATACCAAAGCGGAACTTGATAGCCGTATCGATCACCACAAGAGCGGTAAGGCCAAATATTATTCCCTGGAGGAATCGAGGGAACGAAACGCCAAGTTGAGGAATGACCTATAGATTCCAGATCCTTGAAGCCGCCGATCAGGATATTGCGGAGGCCATCCTTCAATATGAGAATGTCCGTAAGGGCCTGTCGGTCGATTTTGAACTTTGCCTGGAGGAAGGATATGCCGATATATTGAACACGCCCCTTGGTTATCAGGTAAGGTACAGGGAGGTCAGGATCAAGTTTATCAGGCGTTTTCCCTATGGGATCCACTATATGGTCGAGGATGATATGATAACGGTAATCTCCGTTTTCCATCAATCCAGAAGCCCGAGGAAATGGTTTAAAAGATTAGGGGAAAAATAAATTTGCCATGGAACATCCGAACAAGGAACAAAGGGACAACCAAGCCAAAATGTTGGAGCAGCTCCCAAAGGAGCTAAGGGAAGAACACGCCCAAATCTTTCGGTTGGGTAACGCTGCTTACATATACCATTCGTTGGCCAGTGAAGAACTTGAACCTACGGAGGAAGATTTTGAAGAGTGGCTGGAGGGCCTTCCGGAAAATGTTGGCACCGATATGAAGGCGAGGGGATTTGAAGAGTGCCGGGGCATATTCTCGTTCACCAGGTATGTGATGGAGAAGAACGATATCGGGATGGATGAATGGATGGAGCAAAACCTTTCCGGAGAGGATTATCGAGCCTATTCCGAAATGCACAGGAAAATGAAAGAACGCAATTCATAAATTGGGAAAAAGAGTCAGGACATATCCGGAAATCCAGACGGGACAGCTTTGGAGTGTGAATGGGCAGGTCTATGAACTGGTCGATATGCGGGTAACCGCTGTGGAGTCGCCAACTAAGTTTTTGACCACAGTATTTTTCAGGAGCAAAGACCCAAACAGTGAAAATCCTTTTTTTGAGGAAAAGGTCAAAACGGTACTTTCCGATCCAATTTTCAAAAGGCACATATTCGGCGGCAGAAGGGAACTGGAGGAATGGCTGCAAGATGTGCCGGGAGGGGTCAGTACAAGGCTCTATAACATCCTTCGCGGGCTATGTAAAAAGGAGTTCAACGGTATGGCGGACGATGTTTCCCCCTTTGAGCTCACCAAGGAAGGATTCTTGGCCCTAGATGGCGCGGGCAAAAAATCTTGGGAAGAATTTGAGAGGGCCAAAAAAGTGCACCAAAATGAAAACCCGAAAAAGCGAAAATTCTAAATAATATGGAAAAGCGCACCCAAGAGGAAGAGGATTTTTATCAGGCCAAAAGGATCTTTGCCAGTGCTGTTTGCACGATCCTTGAAAAAGACGGGGCCCAATCGGCCAAAAGAGAGTTGGAAAAAGCGTTCGACGATACCACCTTGGGACATTTCCCGAACGAATTGACCAAGGACGGCATTTATGATACGATCATCAACTTGGAACGTTCGGAGATTGTTTACAGGGACGAAAAATATAACAAATCATGGGCATGAAAAACTTAAAATACTTGGTACTTATCGGGTGGGTTTTGATCTTGTTCTCTGGTTTGGTAGGGCTGTTGAACATAACCGGCATTCCATTTATAAACGAGATTTGGAAATCGGGCGTTGTCGTTCTATTGGCCGGAATTACTTGGAAGTTGTACAACAAGAAAAAATAGGGTCTTAAAATCCTATACTAAAACAAGAAATGAATAATAGTGGCCGTGGAAAAAACGATTGACATCCAAGTTACTTTGTCAATGATCAGTTACCAAATGCTTTCTGATGCCGGGCAAAAGGAAAAGCAGTATGGCAGGTCGGCAAAAGAAGTATTAATCGTTTTTTGGGAACAACACGGCCAGTTGCTGAATATCAATGACCGAATCAGTTTCTTGGATGATGTAGATGGGCTTCAAGTATTTTGTCTAATAAGGCAGCGCACCTTTTTGATTGGAGTTGGTGGGGTGCCGGACATGGTTTTGTTCACTTTGGAGGGGGCTGTATATCCCGAGGACGAGCTTCAAGATTTGTAAGAACACCGGAAGATTCCGCCTTACAGATTCAAAGGCGAAAAGGGGATATCGGGTGCGAAAGTGTAAGCCCGGAACGGTGGGAAAGGCCCGAAACGGCCAAAACATCGGCCAACGGGCCGAAAAACCCGATAAAGTGCAGGAAAAAGGGGACGATAACGGGTATTATGTTCAATAGAACAGGGGAAAGCCCCTTTAAGATAATGAAAATTTAAACCGATTCAAAGCATGAACACGCTCGTAACAAAAATGGAGAAAAAGAAAGCAGACCTGTTCATGGAGTGCCTGCAAGCCTATAGGGAGAACAAGTTTTTTGAGACGGACATCGAGGCCGTGTTCCTATTGTACGATTCAAGCGGAGGCGAGTGCCAAATCGAGCTGACTTCCTCAAAGGACATCGTAGGCGAGGTCTTCACCATCGGGGAGCATATGGACATAAGATTTGAAAAATTAGATTGAACTGCCCAGAAGCGGGAGTTAAAACACAAAGTGAGAGCATGGCAGAAAAGGAAAAAGACGGGCTGATAGCCTGGGAAAACCTGATAATTGCAGGTGGCGGTCTTTTGGACGTTGGGAACAAGATAAACGAAGCCAAAAAATCCGATAGACTATATGGAAAGTACAGGGGCAAACACGGCAAATGGATCTACTGGACCAAGGTTAAAATCCAAGCCTTGCCCGATGGCCACAGGAAACATTTTGTGGAAAATGAAAAATAATCCTAACAGGGAATGACAAAAAAACAGGAGAAAGAGCATGAGGACGAAATTCGAGCACTGAATTCCATTTTATTGGAAATGAAAGACCATGCAAATGCTCTGGGCCATGAGCGAGACAGATGGAGAGAGCTGGCCATTGTCCTGATGAAGAAACTGGGCATACCCTATTCGGAGGAAGAGGAGCCCGAAAACCTAATCGATAAACTTTAAATTTTGATAATGGGAAACATCATCGAAATGACAAGGGAGTGGATCCAGATGAACGATTATGAAAGAAGGGTCATAGCCCTATCCCACGCAAATGGTTTCACCAATAACGGTATTACCGTTACCGAATCCCACATGATGCGTTTACTGGACCTTGGCCAGCCCAAGTGTGTTTTTGGCTACGACGGCGAACAACTTAAGTATTCAAGGATCCACAAGGACAGCACCGAGGTAATGAGGGTAATCACCAACAACTATCTTATTGATCCCGGAATTGATGGAATAGAGGATTTTGAACTAATCGACGATGAATGATGGTAGATGTATTTGTGAAGGGAAGCACGATGGAGGAACCGGCGGCATCCGGGGAAATTGTTTTTGATGATGTGAAAGCCTTTAAGCTCCACACTTCGGATATTTTATTTGAAAAGGATAAATTCTATTACAGGACCAGATTATGAAAGTACAGGACAGGCCAACCACAATCTATGTTAGGGACATAGACGAAGCAACCTCCAAAAACTTTTCCAGGCTTAAAAAGCGTTACGCCTCCAATTCCAATACAGAGGTAGTCAAGAGGCTCATAAACGATTTTGAGGGCAAAGAAGAAGATTTGACCGAATGTAAGACCATGATTGCCGAACAAAAGGAAAAAATTGAACGTATGCAGCGAATCATCATGGATTTTCAGGAATCCCGCAATGCCTTGTTGAATTTTATGCCATGACCATGTTCGCATCGATTTTCCGGAACCGCTGCTGCAGGATCCTACTCCAGTTTATTTATGTTCGCATAAATTACCAATTTGGAATTGGCCACAGCTCATTTAAATTCGCATAAATGGCATACACCAGATATAGGGCCATCGTAAAAGTTCTTTGTCAGGAATGCCAGGCAAACGTAAACGCTAAACGCAGGATAGATACCGATTGCCGTCGGTGCCGTTTCCTGAAATACAACAATGTCAACAAGTTGATGAAGTTTACAAAATTCCTTCACTCGGATTTCCCCAATTGGGCATGGTTCAACATCTACGAGTACAAAAAGGGAGAGCCGGGGAGAAAGCTGGCCAGTTACCAAAAGGGAAAGAACGAGCCCACAGACGATCAGATATAAAAAAAGGGACAACCCGGGGGGGGCATCCCATTTCTTGAATCAAACTCGCGTTTGCTTCTTTCATTTCAAAGATAAATAATTCAGGCAACACTCCTTTGCTTTTTTGACCTTTTTCATCCGCAATCGGTTAGATAAGGATTATTCATTCTATATACAATGCTATTGCCGTTCATCGAATTGTAGGAATTTTATTTGTGTTGATGCCGATTACCCTTTAGTTTAGGACCACCTAAAAGGAACTACAATCCTTTTGATGAATTGGAAAATCCCTTGATTTATTGAAAATACAGCAGCTTGCCATCCCGTAACCGGAAAAACTCATTTATAATATAAATGGATTCATTCACACCGGGTCAGATGGCGGGGGCGGGCTGCTTTTTTTCCTTGCTTCAGATCTTAATTTTTTTAAAAGGTAGGTCAGGGCCATTATGCTTCTATGCAATTTTCCACGTTTTATGAAATCGCTGGACCTTGTTTCGGCCTTTTTCTTGATAAGCCCATCCCTGAGCTCTTCAATTGAATTTTCTCTGTAAAGATCCGCAGTTATCAGTTTTGAGCGGACCTCCTTAATCATATCACCGTTTGGCCTGAAAAAGAGCATATTAATCATAGTTTCAAATTTATGACCTTCCAGCATTATTTCATTTATGAGGAGATATATTTTCGATGAATCGTACCTTGCTTTTTTGACCTTTTTCATCCGCAATCGGTTAGATAAGGTTGTTACGCTGGATATGGTCCAGGTGTCCGCAATCCGTTAGAATACGCATAAACAAAGGGGTTGTAGGGGTTTATGTAATCCGCAATCAGTTAGAATTGTGGTGTAGGGGAGGGCGGTTTTTGTCCGCAATCAGTTAGTTATGGACTTATTTTCCCTTGATTTGGACATATTTTTAAAATTTTAACGGCCCAGAGAGAATCTACATTTCTACACAAATCCTCCGCAATCCGTTAGAATACGCATAAACAAAGGGGTTGCAGGGGTTTATGTAATCCGCAGTCGGTTAGAATTGAATGAACTGAAAAAAAGGTCGTCCGCAAAGTGTTTGAATAGTAATAGGTGTCCGCAATAGGTTAGTCTATTCCGAATCCTTTTTGAAGATGTGCTCGTAATTGTCCAGGATAACCTTACTTACTGCATTGGGAAGATCATGCATCTTTTCAAAATTATCCTTGATGTCAAAGAAATGGGTATTTATGAGTGTTTTAAGGAAGCTGAACTGATATTTGTTCATAAGGCCCACCAAGCGGCTCTTATCCTCTTTAGAAAGCGTAAAATTAGCCTCAAATAAAGAAAATATCTCTTCTATCCTTTCCACATTATGACGAACCGGCGCTTTGTTGTTGGTCTTATAGAACTTGAACGTAAAGCCAACGATTTTCCTGCCCTTTTTTATTTCGGAATAATTGAAGCTCACATCTGCAATCTCGTCCAACATCTTTTTTGCCGGCTCGATAATCTTTTGCTTGAATGCACTCGATGTATTCTTTTGGTAGAGATTGTCCGGTATTTCGAGCTCATTTCTGAACTGTTGCAAGGAGTGGACGGTCCTGCCGCCCATGTCGAACCACTGGCGGATGTAATAATAGAATTTGATATTGTAGGTTCCCTGGAGGTTGAAGCTGCTCTCGGCGAGGTATTCGGTATATCCTTTGCTCAGGTCGGTCAAAAAGCCGTAAAATCCGGCATCAAGGTTCAATTTGACGTGCGAACGGCTCAATGTCCATTCGGGCTTTTCGATAACCCCAACCAGCTTCACGGTCTCCTCTTCTTTGCCGTCCACTTCCATTTTGCTTGATATGGGCAGGGTTTTTTCCCTTAGCCCGGCCAGGGTAGTATCAAGCCTTTCCTTTGCGTTGTCTGTATCGAGCATCAAGTCGCGGTAATGGAATTGTAACGAGATATTGCCATTTAAATCAATCTGGGGGCTGTAATCGATTTCTTGGTGTACCTTTATCCTTTGCAGGACCCTAACTAGGACACGGTTCTCTCCGGCAGAAAAATTGAACTTGACAAAATTGGCCGTCAGTTGATATGGCTGCCTTACCACATCAGGAAGTTTGATTTTTTTGTTGGTATCCCTGTCAACAATTATAGCCATATCCGCAATCGGTTAGTTTAAAGTAACCAAATATATGATTTTAAGTTAGAGTTCCATCCGCATTCAGTTAGATAATGTCCGCAATCGGTTAGAGTTCCATCCGCAATAGGTTAGAATAAAACTTTGTCAGCCCTTATAAAACAAGGCAAAATCGCGGTGCTGTAATTTAGTATTTAATCCTGACTATTCTATTTAGTATTTCTATTATGAAAAAAGCAATTTTGATATATCCTGTTAACTTGTTAATAAGGTTTCAAAAAAGGCATAATTTTCAACAAAAATTCCGCCTTTTTTTCATAAAAATACTTTGCTCCGCAAAATGAAAATGGTATTTTGAAAAAGGTCAAAAAGCATCCGCAATCGGTTAGAGAACGATAGAAAAAATCTATCGCACCTGTATTATTTTACCATTTGCCAAAAGCCATTTTAAGTTAAAAAATTCCCTTAAAAATCCAACCATTTTTATTCGGGCCTTTGGATTTAGAAAATCGAAAAAGTTTGAATAATGATGAAAGGTTTTGCAATGCAAAATGTTTGAAATTTACTTCGTGTGAATTTCATCGAAATATGATCTTGATTTTTGGAATGCAATGGAAAAAGTCAGTTTTTTGAATTTCGGAACGTAGTGGAGAAACAAAAAAGCAAGCAGTAATCACGCAGGGCGAGATTAATGCTTGGTAATTTCCTGATAAACAGAAAATTACAAAAATAAATTAGTAAAAAAATTACTAAATAATTAGTAAATTATTGTAAAAATACCTTATTAGACCCTATAATATATGGAAAGTACAATTACTAATTGATTAGTAAAAAATGCTAAATTGCGATATTCAAGATAAAAATCGGATATTGCTTCAAAAGCAAAGCTATTACCATGAGAACAATGAAAATCGAAGAGGATGTAGCAACACGTCTGGCCGTTCTTAAACGGAAATTCAAAAGGAAATCATTCTCGGATTTACTGGAAAGTTTTTGTGATTTTTTTGAAGAATCAAGATTAAAACCAACCGACCTTGACAGTGCCCGTAGACCACCTTCTTTAGTGATAACGGAACGCACCAATAGGATCATTTCCTTTATCAAGACATCCGAGGAAAAATATCTGAAGGAGATTCTTAACCTGGTGGAGAAGTTGTATGTACAGATGGAGAAGAACAATCTCCAGCTTCCTGAAACCACCGTACCAATAAAACAGGATAAAAAATCGGTACAGGTAGCGGAACCTCCCAAAGAAATTGTTGGCCAACAGGACCAGTTTATTGAACTGAAAACGGAGCTTAAAAAGGCAAAATCTGAAAAAGGGGAACTGGAATACCGTTTGGAGAACCAGAACAAGTTCATGAAAGAGCTTTTGTCCAAATTCAAAAAACAGAGCATGACAGGGAACTGGACCATTTCAAATGAACAGTACCAACATTATAAAGAAGAATTGAGCAAACTATGATAATGAAAGTCCATAAGCCAAGCAGCACACCTGGAGCCGACAACAAAGGCAGTGTCAGTAAACTTATCGACTATTTGGAAAAAGAGAAAAGTAGCCTCGAAAACGGAGGTTTTTTCTTTGGGAGGACGAAGGATGACGACCGCTTTCAGGATATGATAACACGAACGCAAGCAGCTATGGCCATTGATAGGAACATAAAGGGATTGAAGAAAAAGGATTCAAAATTCTTTATGCTCACCCTGAATTTTTCCTCCAAGGAACAGGAGCATATGGCCAGTAAGATAGCCGGAAGAAAAATAACCGATGTAGCCCAATTGAATGAAAGGGAAAGGCAGGTCTATGAACAGAAAATGAAAATGTACACCCAAAAGGTCATGGATGAATATGCCAAAAATTTCAACCGTGGACTTACCGAAAAGGATATGATTTATGTCTCCAAAATCGAGCACAACCGAACCTATAAAGGTAACGACCCCGAAGTGTTGAAAGGCGATAAAAAATCCGGCGATAAAAAGCCTGGGATGCACACCCACGTCCACATCGTTGTCAGCAGACAGGATGCTACCCAAACCAAATCATTGAGCCCGAACGCAAAAGAGTTGAAGGCGAATTCGCATCATGTCCTGAACGGGAACAAGGTCACCAAGGGCTTCAACCATGAGGTATTCAAATTAAAGACGGAAAGATTGTTCGATAAGGAATTTGCCTATGGAAGAAAGTTCCATGAAAGCTATTCTGCCAAGTCCAACAACGAATCCCTGAAAAGCGTGGCCACTATGTACAAAAACCAATTGACACCGCAGGAATACAAGGAAATGGCAGCGCTTTCGGACAGCAACCTGAACATGGTGTATCGATATTTCACCAAACCAAACCAGGCAATGCTCCATAAACTTAACACCAATATCCAGAACCAGTTGAGCCTTAAGGCCAAGGTACAGGACCAAATGCTCAACGGCCTATGAAGATAACCTTACTCGATATTGGCCTTTTCCTGATCTGCCTTTTTTACTCTTATGCTATTTTGGAGTTTGTCCAAAGGAGGGAAAAATACAGCATCCTGTTAGGGGGAAACTTCATTATTGGACTTTTTCTATTTGTGATACTCCACGCACCGATCGTATATATACTTAAGGTCTTGGGGATAGGCCTGGCCGCTGCAATGGTCCTCTATATTCTTTTGAACCTTGGTAAATCTGAAAAAAAAGGGAAACGTTCCGACAAATCCTATACCGGCGACCCGATAAAACTAAAGACCAAAGATGGGGACACCATAAAATATTACGAGCCACTAGAAAATTTTTTGGTGTACGGCGGAGCTAATGCAGGTAAGACGGCCTCCCTCGGAAAACCGTTATTGTTGGAATATCTAAAATTGGGGTATTGCAGTTTTGTTTACGATGCAAAGGAGTTTGACTATTCCAAGACGATTTATGGATATTACAACACCCATGAGCAGAGCTCGAACCTGTTCTATGTGAATTTCAACGACCCGAACAAAAGCCATAGGTTCAATCCGACCAAACCGAGCCTTTTCAACAACAGCACCCATTTTGAGGAAGTAAACGAGCAGTTCCTAAGAAGTTTGAAGGGCCTACACTCCAAAGACGATGAATGGTGGGGCGCCGCACTTGGTTTGTACAAGGGCATCAGTTGGATGTTCTTCAAACATTTTCCGGAACTGTGCACCTGGCCTCATATAGCAAATTTCTTCCTGCACAGGGAAACTTCCGACCTGGTGGAGTTCTTGAATTCTGATAATAGGGCAAAAGGTTACGCTTCAGCTTTCCTTAAGGTACAGGACAGCGAAAGGACATTGGCGTCGATACAGTTCAACCTTAGTAACTACTTGAGCAAGATAGCGAACAACGAGGCTTTGTGCTATATCCTAACAGGAAACGATTTTGAGTACAATTTTGTCAATCCCGAAAGGCCTATCAGTTTTTGTGTTTGCAATTCACACCAGATCTCCAACACGCTTTCCCCGGTCATAGGGGCCCTGGTCAACATTGCGGCCAAACAATTTGACCTTACAAATAAGAACCCTTTGCTTTTCTGTTTGGACGAAGCTACCACTTTCCACATACCTAATTTTGAGGGATTACCGTCCCTCTTACGTGAGTTCAAGGTCGCCTTCCTGATGTTAACGCAGAGTTCATCGAAAATAGAGAAACTTTATGGGAAACTCGATTTGAATAGCATACATTCAAATTTTACTAACAAGTTTTTTGGAAAGACGGGGGATGTTAACGCCGTTAAGGACTACCAACAACTTTTTGAAAAAGTGATGAACGAATATACCAGCGAATCAAGAAATTACGGCCAGAGCTATTCGGAGGGGACCACTATGACAAAACGCAAGGAATTCAAGTTCGAGGCCGATTTTTTCAGCCATTTACAACCGGGAGAGTTCGTAGGCATCGGGGGCCAGTCCAACTATATCGACTTTCACAAAAGGTTTGTGCCTTACGACCGGTCCCTGGACATGGAACCAAGGACGGTAAGGGAAAAGATCGTTACTGCCGCAGACCTTGACGAGAACCTTGAGACAATAATCAACGAAGTAAAATCCATATCAATTTAAATAGAACATTATGAGAACAAACCTTAGAAAGAAAATGATCTTGGCAGCCACCCTGTTACTGCCCTTGTCCACGTTCGCACAGAACAGCTTCATCAACAACGCAAAGGATGTGATCAATGAGTACCTGATACCCATTATCATCATCGGGGTAATAGTATCGGCGGGAGCGGGTTTGCTCTACAACTTGGATGATTTTGTGGACAAAAAGGGCGATGGGACGCGCTCAAAGGCCCTTACCAACATTGGTTGGATAGTGGGTATAGCTTTGATAGCGATCCTGGCCTTTATTGCGATCATCAACTGGATAGCCGGCCAATCCATCCAAATCAATTGATGGTATGTACGAATACAAGGTAATCAAAGGGACCAGGCGGACGCTCTACCTGAAAGGACTTAAGTCCCGGTATTTCTATTTCTTCTGTTTTATTGGGGGAATAGGTGCACTGGGCCTTGTGCTTACCGGGCTCAACGGCGGGTTGATCCTCCATCTTTTTTATGCACTGGTATTCGTGATAGCACTGTATGCATTTTTCTTTTGGTTGAGCCTTGAAAAGCCCTTTGGGGGAATAAAGCGGACGTATTCCGTAATCCAGAACATCGATCTGGTAAAAATTCTGAAGAAATGATAGTAAGCGCAGAAAAAGCATATTCCATTGATACCATTTACGGTAACACACTTATTTCCACGGACGGAAACCTGTCCAAGGTATATGTTATGCGCATGCCCGAAAAGTACAGCCTTTCGGAAAAGGATTTTGACCGCCAGCACATCCGGAACTATAAGGCATTCAGGTCCATGCCGGAAAATTCCTTTGTCCACAAACAGGACCTGGGACTTGTCAAATACTATGATGCCTCCCATTTGCCCGAAAACAATATCCTCCAGCGTGCCTACAAGAACCATGTGGACGGAAGGAAGTACCTCCAGCACCAGACATTGTTGATCTATACGCTAACGGGCCTCAAAATGCTTGCGCCCAACGTGGTCAGGAACCCTTTGGGGTATAAGGAAAAGTACAATAAAAAGGACCTTTTCAGAATCCAGTCGTTCGAGGAAAGCGTGCGGTCGAGCGTGAGCATCCTATCGCAAGGGGCCATAGAGATCTCGCCCATCGACGAATCCGAACTGATCGTTTATGTCAAGGAGTTCTGTAACGGCTTCACGGGGGAGAACACCGATATTGATTATACGGGCGAAAACGATAAGATGAGCATACTTGATAACAAGTATGAGGTTTTGACCGTCCCCAGGCAGGAATATCTTCCGGATTCGATTTCCAATATCATCGAGGATTTCTCCGATCAGGAATTTGTTTTCTACAAAGGGTTTATGGATGATTTTGGGGAGACCTTCTGTTACAATCACATTTATAACCAGATCATTTATTTCAAGGGACATAACAGGATCAAAGGGGACATCGAGGCTTCACACCTTACCCATGCCCAGAACCGGGGCTGGAGCAAATCGATTGAGGCCGATACCGAGGAAATTGGAGAGCGCCTTAAGGAAATTTCCCAAGACAATTCCAATGTTCTGGTACAGGCCAATTTCAACCTAGTGATATGGTCCGGGGATGAAAACGAGCTTAGAAAGGCCACAGAAGAGGCCAAGACCATTTTCCAGACCAACGGGATGGAATATTACAGGGCGTCCAATGTAACTATCCAAAACCTATGGCTTTCCTCCATTATTGGACGGAATACCCTGATAAATCAAAAGTTCCTTTTTGAACAACCATTGAAACAGGCTCTATGCCTGTTTACCAACACTTCCAATTATGTAACGGACGATACCGGTATCCTTTATAATGAAAGACTGTACGGGACACCTGTTAAGCGCGATCTATGGGACGTCGATAAAAAGCGCATCAATGCACGGAACTCGATAAAGATAGCCCCGACCGGTAGTGGTAAAAGTTTTTCGATGTTATGGGAGATCTTCCAAGAGCTGATGTCCGGGATCATAGTTTGCCTGATCGAGATAGGGAGCTCAGGGGATCTCTTTGCAAAATTGTTCCCTGATATTTCGGTACAGATCAAATTCGACTTTGACAAACCCCTTGGGGTTAACCCCTTTCGTTTGGAACCAGGAGAGGAGATCGGGAACAGAAAGATAATGTTGTTGTCGGCCCTTTGCTTCAAGTTTTGGCAAAAGAAGGAGTACAAGGAAGATACGGACCATGATAGGGCCATGAAAAAACTGTTGCGCCACTATTATGAGCAGATACCCAGCGGCCATAGCTTCCCGTCATTTTACAATTTCTTGAAGTCCAAAAGGGAAATGGTCCTTTTGGACCTTGAAATTGAGGAACGTTTCTTCGACATGGGCAGTTTTCTCCATATTTGCGAGGATTTCCTTCCCGGGGGCATGTACGAAAACGTATGTGCAGACACGGACGTTACCCTGGAGAGCCAGGTGGCCGATAAGCAATTCATCCATTTTGAACTTAGCAGGATAAAGAGCGATCCTTTCTTGGTTTCCATCATGATCCATTTGATAAACTATGTCATCGACACCAAGATCTTGAGCGATCGTAGCAAAAGGGCCAAGATCAAATATGATGAGTTTGCGGAGACCCAGGAATTGAAGTCCGTTTTATCGGACGACCACGTTTTGGCAACGGTGGCCTTTTTGTACCAAAAGATCAGAAAGGAAAACGGAGGTGTGGACATTGTTCTGCAATCGCCAACACAGATACCCTATAACCAATATTTTAAGAACATCATTGCCAACCACCAGATCTTGCACGTCCTGGAGGGCAACGATTTGGTCTATAAGAACACAAGGGAACTTTTGGAACTAAAGGACCACGACGAATATTTGATGAAGTCGATCGAGAACAACTTCAAAACGGACAGGCCCTATTCGGAGGAATACCTTAAAATCGGCAACAAGTACCGTAACATAGTCAGGCTTCAAGTGCCAAGGGAAATTTATTACGCTTTCCAAACAGAGGGCAACGATTGGGACTGGATGCAGAAGGACTATGAAAATACGGGAGATATGGAACAGACTATAATAAACATTATCAAGAGAAAAAATGAGAAACTTAGTATTCGTTAGTATGGTATTGGCGGGACTTGCCGGTCATGCCCAGATACCCGTTACAGATGCGGCAGCCGGGGCATCCCTCACCGCCATCAATGCACAGATAACCACCGGAAACATGACCCTGCAAGAGCTGGTGTCCATCCAAACGGCGGCCAAGGGAGAGGCGGTCAACACGCAGACGAACACCCTTAACACGCTCAAACAGGCAGAGAAGATGTACGAGATCTACACCAAGATCAACAACGCCATCACCACCGCAAAACTTGTGGACGAGATTTGGGACACCTCCAAGAACATGATCCAGTTGACCTTTGATGTCCATAGGATCGTCAACAGCTCCAACCTTGACGGGGACGTTAAGCGCACACTGATCAATACCGGGACCGATTTGCTCAATCGTGCGGAGGCACTACTAGAGATCGTCAACAAGATTTTGGAATCCGGCACGTTGAAGGGCGATGATATGGACAGGTTAAATGCCCTGATGGATATTAAGGAGCAGTTGGACAAACAATATACCGACTTGCAGGCTTACAGCTTTAATTGTATAGAAATGAACGGGCTATCATCTGAATCGATGGCCAAAAACTGATGTATGGACGTAGAGGCCATTTGGAACATATTGGAGGGCTTGACCGCCACGGATGTTTACAACGCTTATCGCGAAGTCATGCGGAACTTCAAGGTAATCTATGTAGGCACAGCCCTTGGTGTGGCCGCAAGCCTCTTCCTTTTGATCCGTGAATATGGCGATGTCATCTACGAGGCCATTGGTTTTAGTGAGGGCAGGAGGATTCAACCACCAAACTGGGCAAAACTTACCGGCATCATCCGTCCCACCATCTGGGTCGTGGTCATTGTTCTGGCCTACCCACAGGTACTAAAGGGAATAGAGTACATTTTAGCGGGATTCCAGGATTCCCTTGGTGGACAGATCGGTCCAGAGAGCAATTTTCGTGACCTCTGGAGGGAAGAGGCCCTACGGTACCAAAAGTTGATGGCCCAGACATCCACCTGGGACATCGGGCAAAAAATGTCCCTGATCATCAACTACTATATTATACTGCTGATAAAGCCATTTATCATTCTTTTGGAGCAGGATGCATATTCCCTGTTCCTGGCACTTCGTTACCTGTACCTTATCATACTGGAGCTTTTCGGGGGCGTGGCCCTTGCCCTTTATATCAACAAGGAAACAAGGACACACACCTATACTTGGTTGAAGCACATGCTATTTAATTATGCCATGTTGGGTGCCTTTGCAATGGCCAACGAGCTGGCCAACCTTATCATAGATTTTTACATCAACAGGAATTCGGTCTATTCATACAACATTTTGATAATAGCCTTCGGAGCGGTACTCAAATTGTTCCTGTTCAAACAGTCCTTTAACATTCTTAAATCAAACATTTTCTAACCAATGAAGTCGGAAAGCGAAACAGTGTACAATCAATTCTCAAAGGCGAAACAACAGCAAAAATATATCTGGATATCCTCCATGCTTTTTGTAACGGTCGCATTTATCGGGATGCTGGTGTTCCTTTACTACCAATCCAAGAATGTTGTGGTCATCAAGGAAAACGGCCAAAAGGTGTCGGCGGTGGTGGGCAATGAAAAGGAGACGTTCACGGCCCTGGCCTCCGAACATTTGGACCGGGCCTTCAAGTATGCCAATTCGTTCGACCGCTTCACCTATAAGGACAACATGGCCAAAACGCTTTTCCATATGGATTCAAGGAGTGCGAATCGGTTGTTTTCAGAGTATGAAAACAGCGGTGCATTGGCCGACGTTCTTAGCAAGGGCACCATCTATGATGCTGAAATTTTGTCGGTGTCCATCCGCATAACTGGCGACAGGGAACCTTTTGAGTTTGTTTTCCAAGGGACCATCGATGTCAACGATGGTGGCCATGTAACCAAATATCTGGCCCAAGGAACGGGCGAGCTTATTTATTATACGCCCCATTATCCTGAAAATCCCACAGGGTTTTTCATTACCAACTATACCCAAAAAACGAAGATATATGAGCAAAAATAAAATTAAGATACTCATACTTGCCGTCATTGGGATTGTTTCAATCATAACGATTGTGGTTTCCATGGACGAAGGAGCCCCGAAGGACGAATTTCAGAACACTGTTCCCATTTCGTTGAAGGAGGATAATTTTTCCTATGATGATGTTACCAATGCTTACGACAAGGCCAAGAAAAACGGGGAATTTGAAAAGACCGAGACCCGGGACAGTAATGTTTATTCTGAGGAAAACGACCCCAAGGTGCTGGAGCTCCAGAGACAGATTGAACTATTGGAGGAAAAAAGGAACGGGACCGGGGGCAACGGGAATGTCCAGGGAACCAACGTTCAGGAAAACCGTCCATTGACCGAGGCGGAAAAAGAGGCGATTTACCGATCCGAGCTTCTTAGGGCAAGGGAGGAACGCTTGGCCAGATCTCAGGACTATTCGGCACCACCGAGCGAACCCGAGACCACGGGACCGGTCGAAAGCATGTTGGAGTTCCAAGCGGCCATCTATCGAGACCAGTTTATTCTTCCTGGGGACAGGGTAACGCTCATCCTTACACAGCCCGTAACCTACAAGGGAAACGTATTCAAAAAGAACACATTCATTTACGCCAACGCAAACATCCAAGGTTCACGGGTATTGCTCAATGTTACCAACATCGACCACGTTCCCATTGGGTTGGTGGCAAAGGATGTCCAGGACGGCAATATCGGGATGTACAGCGAAAGGGCGGGACAGTTGTGGAGGGAGTTCCAAGCGGATGCCCAGACCCAGGGCATCAATGACGTAACCGGGGAAATTTCCCAACAGACCAATGTGCCACTGGTAGGAACCGCGATCAGGGCGTTCGGAAATTTTTTTAGGAAGAAAAAGTATAAGGAAAAGGACAAGATCTTACTTGTGAACAACGACAAATTGATCTTGATCACACCGTTAAACACGAGATTATGAGAAACAGCAACTTACTCATTTTTCTGTTGGCAGGTTGCCTGGCAATGGCCCAAAACGATACCATCCAAGTTTCGACCAGTACGGCGGTCGTGATTTTTCCCACTGATATATCGGATCGGATATTGGGGGATGACATTACCTTTTTTATGTCGGAGCAGAACGACGGAGGCAGTGCATTTTCCAGAAGAATCCTGAAACTTTATTACAATGAAAGCCCCAACGCGAAAAACCGCTATACCAACCTTACGGTCATAACTACAAACGGAAATTCCTACGAGTTTACCTTGGAGTACCAAAAAAACCCATCCCAAAAAACATGGTACATCAAGCCCGAACAGGCCGTTACCAACATACTTGGCACACCTGTAAATTCCAATTATCAGAGAGAGGCGGCTACGGCCGCAAGTGATATGCCAACCAGTTCCGGAACCAACGGAACTATCACGGATGATAATATTCCGGAGGTCGAAGCTGGTACGGAAGAAACCATCAGTGAAGCCGCCAAACCTACCAAAGAGCTCTACGAGACCGATAAGGAAGAATATTACCGGTTAAGATCTTACTATATGCAATTCGACAAGGCCAAGCTGCCCCGTTTTTTTGCCCGTTCCGGCGATGTTTTCCTATGGTTGAAAGGGGTTTATTTCAATGAGGATGAAATCTATCTCCAGTTCAGACTGGAAAACCAGGAAAGCATCGATTTTGATCTGAATTTCCTGAAATTCAGTATTGCCACCTCCTATAAAAAGAGCAGTAGCAACCAAAAGACGGAAATCCTTCCTGCATTTCGCTATAAAGTTCCCAAGGAGGTCAAGGGAAACACTGAGAATCATTTTGTTGTGGTATTCAAAAAGTTTTCCCTGGACCGAAATAAAGTGTTGGTCGTCGATTTGGCCGAAGAAAACGGCAATAGGAACCTATCTTTAGAAATTGACCACAATCTTATCAATAACCCCTTCAAAATTTGAGCTTATGAGCAAGATGGCCTCTATGATAACAATATTGTTCCTATTGATCACCATTTGCGCAAAAGCGCAAATGAGGGGAAACCTGGCCTCTTCTGTCGGGGTTAGCGGTGGTTACGTGGAAGATGGTTTTGCGGCAATGGGAACGTTCAATTTCCACCCCAACCGTTTTCAATATTTTCAGATCAGTGTATTGGCGGCCTTTGCCAAGGACAAGGGCACGAACGACATACCCTACAATATTTTTACCATTCAGCCAGGCGTATATTACAGAGTGTATATATCGCCCAGACGCAAGAATTTCAGCGTTTTTCTTGGCGGGGGTGGGCTTTTTGGTTACGAGGTAATCAACAACGGTAGCAACGAACTGCCCAACGGGGCCATTATCAACGGAAAGAGCCAATTCATTTACGGCGCATATTTGGGCGGAGAGGCCGAGATCGCCCTTAGCAACGATTTTTCATTTTTGATAAAAGCAAACGAATACTATCATGTAAACTCAGATGTGGGCAACTTTTATCCCTATGCGGGGGTAGGGTTGCGCTACTTTTTATTTTAGAACACTAACTGGAACACTATGAATAAAATTACCCCACCGCACATAGTTTCTCTATGCCTGTTTTGTCTTGTCCTTATCCTGGCTTGCAGCAAGGATTTCGATAGCATTGTACAGGATTCTTTTGATTTCAGCTTTACAGAGGACCACGAAAACGATGGCTTTGTTTTTGAGGCCACCAAGACAGATTTTTCCCTGAAACCCGAGAAAGTGGTAACGACCGTCGCTTACTTCATGAAGTACAGTATAGAGAACGGTAAAGGATATTATTTGACTTCGGAGAATGACACCATACACCAAAACGATACGATCTTTGTGGCGGATTTCGATATGTCCTTCAACTATATGCCCATTGATACGGGGGCCCATAAGGTCAAGGTCCTTGCCTGGGATTCCAACAAACTGGAAAAGGAACTGGAGCTGATCTACAATACCAGCTATGCAAGTTTCAGCTTCCTTCTCAACAAGGGCACGGACGATTTTATAATCAACAGCAAGAACCCCGTGAGCGCCACCCTTTTAAGGGACAAGGATACCGGGGACCCCACCAATGCCGGCAATCAGGAATTTGAGGTTTCCTACCAACTGGAAAACGGTACCGGCAAGCTCTATTTGGGCGATGATTCCTATGCCCCGGGGAATTCCTTTGTGCTTCCCAAGGGAGTTACGGATTTCGGCTATCTGCCAGAGACGCTTGGCGAGCATAGATTGACGATGACGGCCAAGGCTCCAGATGGTGCCACCATCACAAGGGAGCTTGTCATGGTAGTCGGCAATCTGAACTTTACCTTTAGGGCCACAGCAGCCTCCAGCCAGGTCGAGCTCGATACCAACATTGCCATCAATATCGACCTCCAGACCCAGGACGAGGAAAGCGATGTAACCTATGACATCAGCCACTCCTTTTCCGTTGGCAGTGAGGGAGGCGGGACCGTCCGGGACCAGAACGGAGGGGTTATGGATGCCGGAACGTTCAGGCCCATTGAACCGGGCAATTACAATTTTACCTTTAAGGACGATGTTCTTGGCCAGCGCAAGATATATTTTGATGTGCGCGACAGCAACGGGCAGACGAAAAGGGACAGTGTTGAGATCGAGGTCGCAAACATCCCATTTACCTTTAGTGGAAATGCGGAGAGCAACCAGGTTTTCGTAAACCAAAGGACACAGCTCAACTTCAATATCAAATCCAATGGGAATACATCGAACATAGAGTATTTCCTTACCTATAACATTACTGAGGGAAACGGTAAAGTTAGAGGGGTAAACGGCGACAATATCCAGAACAATACTGACTATCAGGTCGGTCTTGGAAACTTTTCACTTTTCTATACCCCGGAAACCTTGGGGAACCACAAGATCAGTTTTCTTATAACGGACAATTACGGCCAAGAAGTGGGGCCGGTGGAAATTGATCTGGAGGCGAAGCAACTGGAGCTGGACTTCAACGCTTCGGCCAATAGCAGCGAGGTGCTTGTGGGCCAACGGGGGGCCATATCCCTAAGCCTGATAGAGAAAGGAGATTACGATGGTGTTACCTATGAGCTCAATTATTTTATTACGGGCGGGGACGGCCAGCTCTACAATGGAAATTCACCCATTGCTCCAAGCCAGTATTTCACCGTAACGCCGGGTAGTTTCGCCTATGATTTTATAGGTCAACAGGCCGGCACCTATGAGATTTCCTTTTTGCTCCGGGACAGCAACGGCCAGATTTTGGAGGAGCAGGTTACGGTTGTCGTGGGCAACAATGATTTTAGCGTTACCATGACTCCCTCAAAGGCCACCGAGTTTTCCAACAACCCCGTTGGCATCATCGTTAACATCGATGAAGTTCCGGACGGGGCGAACGACACCTATTCGGCCTTTTATTCATCGAGCCAAAACGGGTCAATGATGGTCAATGGGGTCTCATATGGACCAGGGGAAAATTTCCCATTGTCCCCAGGCTCTAACAACATTACATATACCGGACTGGAGCCTGGCCAGCATAATATCGTGCTAAGCGTTGAATCAGGATCAGACGTTACACGTACTGCCAATACGACCATTACCTTTGACCAGGTGGACTTTACGTTTACGGGCGGATCACAGAGCTCCGATATTTCCGTTGGGGAAATCACTTCCCTGAACTTCAACATTTCGGAGAGTGTGGGGTCGTCCGACTATACTATGCGGTTCACCATGAACGGCAACGCCATCATCAAGGATTCCAATGGAAACGTAGTGAGCCCGGGCAACATCTATAATGTGCCCAAGGGGAACTTCAACTGGAGCTTGGAGGGTACGGACGATGGTAATATAAGCATGACCTTTTATGCAAAGAACGACACAGGACTTGAAAAGTCGGTAAATATCTCCGTTGGTGTTGCGGCAAAAGACTATAATTTTACGGCTTCTGGATCCACCCAACAAGCGTACACCGAAGAGGAAATCGATGTCAACTTTAATATTTCCGAAATCGGAATCGGCGGGGACACCTACGAAATGTATTTCTCCGTAAGTGGCAACAATGGATCCTTCCTATATTCCGGCACAACGTATTCCGCAGGGGAGAGCTTTACCGTTCCGGTCGGTTCCTTTTCGGGCAAATACACGGGGACCACAGAGGGCAACCATAATATTACCTTTACGGTACGTTCCTCTTCCGATGTGGAAAAAACCGCCAACATCAATGTGAATTACGAGGTGTACGAAGAGCCGTTCACGCTCAATATCAGCCAGTCCTCCCAGGACAAGTACATCAATGACCCATTTGATATTACCGCTATCACAAATGCCACCTCTGGCCACGACCCAAGTGTTACCTACACAATGGTGTTCACCTTTACAGGGGCCAGTGCCGGGACCATGCGCTATAAGGGCATTACATATAGTGAGGGGGAAACGATTCCCCTAGATTATGGCAGCGCACCGATGCAGTTCACTCCCGAGACGGACGAGAGCTTTGTGATCAATTTTTTGATAGAAAACTCCACTGGACAGTCCCAGACCGAGAGTGAATCGATACAAATGTTCAAAAGGCCGACCGTTTCCGCAAAAGGAGAGAAACACAACATCAGTTGTGGCGGGCTTAATGGATGCGATTATCAGGTAAGGATATACACTTGCTTCAGCGCCAATTGTTCCGAGGCATACAATGGTGCGAGTTTGGAACAAGTAGAGATTAGAATTCTCAATAGGGGAACGAACAATTGGGACACCAAAATATTAAATTACAATGATGCCAAGGGAAGCGGTGTGGACCGATATTTTGAGATGGAGACTGAACCATCAGAGGGCAAACTTAAATATCTCGATCAACCCTATGAAGTAAGGGTAAGGGATTCCAATGGCCAATGGAGTGATTGGACTTCGGGATCGGTTGTTAGGGTTTGATAAATAATAAGGGGGTCTATTGACCCCCTTTATTGGTTTTTATATTCGCATTGATTCTCAGGAACCGCCGCTGCAGAATTATACTCCAGTTGATTTATGTTTGCATAAATGGCCAACCTGGTTTTAGATATCAGCCCTTTATGTTCGCATAAACCTAACTTCTTTTTAATGTATATGTGACCACCACATCCTGATCGTCCAAAAAATCATCCTGTTCCACTACAAGCCGATCTTTTGTAAATTCTATGATTACCATATCGTTCCTGTTTTCAAACCGTAAAATCTCATTATTTATCAATTCGTATTTATCCATTTCAACAGTACTGAACGGATCTACTTCGCCACAGGAGAGGCCGTTTTCATTAATTCTATATTCATCTTTTTCTCCAGAGGGGCCTTCATTGAAAAAAGTAAGATTGTCCTTTAGGCACTGGCGAATCTCATTGGTGTTGTACAGGTCGATGTTCACGGTCCCGTCCCCGTTGATGTCCACGGCGGTGTCCGATTCTATTGCCTCATATTCCCACTGGCCAAAGAGTGCCTCGTTCCTATCATCCAACGAAACCCCATCGTCATCGTTACTGCATGATAACAGCCCCATAATCATTCCAAATATCAGTAAGTGTTTTCCCATAGTGTAAGATTTGTGTTAGGGGGGTAAAGATACAAAATCCAAGGGCACAAGCCGTTTGTTGTTAAGGGGTTTGCTATCTTTATCCTTTCATTGTCCCACAACAACGATGCCTAAACCGAAACACCATATTTTATGCGCTTTCCTACTTTTGGGGCTTTTTCCGGCACTCCAGTTATCGTTGATGGCCCAGGCCAGTTCCCACAACAAAATGGGCGAAATGGTGGACAAGTTCCTGTCCAAGTCCGAGTCTTATGATGATGTTGAAAGGCTCTTGGACATATTAGACAACGATATTCACTTATATAGCGATAAGTTTCAGTTTGTGCCGTCCATTAATCCCTTGAATCCGGACCGGTTGAAACGTTTTTCCAGTGAATTTGGCAAAAGGTTCCACCCAATCGATAAAAAGGAAAAAACCCACTTTGGCATTGATATTTCAGCTAAAGCGGGCACCCCCATCCATGCGGCCGCATCTGGAACCGTCAAGAGCACTGTTGAATCGAACATGGGTTATGGCAACCAGGTTATTATCGAACACCGCTATGGTTTTAAATCACGCTATGCACATATGTACCTTTTTGTCGTCAAAGAGGGTCAGGTGTTAAAAAAAGGGGACATCATCGGGTTTGTGGGCAGTACCGGGAAGAGTACCGCCAATCACATTCATTTCGAAATATCGAAAAATGACATTAGGATAGACCCCTACCCTTTTTGCTTTTTGGAATTTTAATACCTTTTGGCCTCTTTTTCTTTTGGCCCAACTCCATTGAATTGGTTTTGAGTGATTTTCGACAAACAACATCATAAATTAACGATCCATTTTTTTAAACAGGTAGGAAAAAGATTACCTTAATATCGTTTAATCTTTAACCCATTAGCCATGAAAAAACACTACTTCTTTAAAGAAAAATCCACGTTTCGACCTTTGGCCAAACTTTTAATCTCCATAACGGTTTTCACCATGTGTCAAAACAACGCCCTTTCACAGATCTGTGGTACGAGCAACATAACCGGCAGCACTTCCGTTATGTCAAAAACATCCGCACGGACAGCAAAAATCAACGGGGATGAGCCCATAGTTATCAATATGTATTTCAACATCCTTAATTCCGGCAGTACTTCGACCGTTACAGAGCAACAGTGCAAGGACGCCCTTGTGCTTTTGAACAACAGATATGCATCTTCCCATGTCGTGTTCAGGTACAATGGGTACCGGAACTATTACAACAATGCATCGGCGACCATCAATTCGGATAATGAATTCAACCAACTAAGGAACATCAACACCAACACCGCAAGCCTCCAGGTATTTTTTGTGGACGGTTTCAACATCAATGGCCAGACAGGTATCGTTGGGAAGGCCCAATTACCCGGCACGTTTATGGCACTTCGGAAGGACGCCAGGGATACTTTTGTATTTGCCCATGAAATCGGGCACAATCTCAACCTTTACCATACTTTCCACGGACAGGCATGTGAGCCGGACCCCAATATTCCGGCAGAGTTGACAAATGGAACAAATTGTGCCACGGCAGGGGATTTGGTTTGCGATACCCCCGCCGACCCATGCATGAACCAGAACAATGTAAATGCGGCATGTGCCTATACCGGTGGTGGCGGTTTCAATCCGGATACCAGAAATTTTATGTCCTATACCACCTATGCTTGCGGGAACAGGTTTACTAACGGCCAAATTGATAGGCTGAGGGAGGCCCTGGTGCTTAACAATTCACTCCAGACCATACAGGTTGCGGCAAGTCAATTGGCCAAGCCCCTTAAGATTACTTCCACAAGGGCCAACTATACACGCACACCCATTAGCGGCGGCTGTTATGAAATATCCTACCTTGAAACGGATAAATTGGAGTTCCAAAAGGGTTTCAACTATACCATAACGGTTATCCATCATCCGCTTAACAATACGACTACCCATAACTATACATCAGCACAGACCCCTTTACTCAACATATCATCAAACTCCTATAATTACACATCCAAGATAACGACACATACGCCGAACCCAACATACAGCTCTTCGGGCAACGCGGGCTTTGTTTTTTATATAGACTGCCCCATCTATTTCCCTTTGATGTCCGCCAACACCACCCCCGTCCAGTCCGGGGAAGGGAGCAATATCCAACCCGGTCTCTATCTGGTTCCCATACACGATGAAAAGAAAGAGGAAGTGATCGAGACCCCTAAAGTATTGATACAAAATGATTAACTTTATCTTAATTGAATCTACCCGCTATGAAAAACTATAAGATGGTCGCTTTTTCCGTGCTGTTGACGCTGATCGGTTGTGATAGCGACGGGCAGGACATTAACGATGATGGTACCGACCTACCGTTTTCCTCTACCAACCTCAAAGGGGATTGGGTCAAGAGTGCGGAATTTGTCGGACAACCAGGGGACACCCTTGGTAGCAAAACTCCGTCCGAGGACATCCTTTCTGCCCTGGATGCCTGCCAAAAGGACGATATTTTTCGCTATGACGTTGGTTCCTCCGACCAAGGCAATCCCTATGTTTGGGGCATAGGCCAAATAGCGTGCGAGGGACAGACCGCCGATGATTTTATCGAGATCGGGACATGGACGCTGGATGATTCCGGCAAACTGGACATATCCTACTCCGATGTAAGCGAGCCGTATGTTCTCATATCGTTGACGTCGAAACGATTATTGGTAAGGAAAGCCTCTGGAACCATTACCCCTGACGGTACTGTCTTTCCATTTACGGAATATGTCCGTAAGGATTAGGGGAATGAATCTTTAAACCAAAATTTTATGGAACGGCCAAACGGCCGTTTCTTTTTTGTGCCTACTTTTGGATTTATTCCAAACCCTATATTTTGGCCGATTACTTTGCCCTTATAGACTGCAATAACTTTTATGCCTCATGTGAGCGTGTGTTTGACCCTTCGCTCAACGGGAAGCCCGTTGCCGTTTTGAGCAATAATGATGGCTGTGTTATCGCACGGTCCAACGAGGTCAAGGCAATGGGCGTGCCCATGGGAGCCCCTTATTTCGAGTACAAGAAAATATTCAGGGAAAAGGATGTCAGGGTATTTTCGTCCAATTTCGCACTCTATGGGGACATGAGCTCCAGGGTAATGAACATATTGGCCCGCTATTGTCCCGATGTGGAAATCTATTCTATTGACGAGGCTTTTCTCCATTTCAAGGGATTCGATTGTTTTTTTGACCTTTCATCCTATGCCCAGGAAATCAGAACGTTTGTCTTAAGGGCCACGGGAATTCCCGTGAGCATTGGAATCGCCCCAAGCAAGGCACTTGCCAAGGCCGCCAATAGGGTGGCCAAGAAATTCCCTGAACGCACCGGGGGTGTCCATGTCATCGATACAGAAGAAAAAAGGGCCAAGGCGCTCAGATGGATCAAAGTCGAGGATGTTTGGGGAATCGGCCCCAGATACGGTAACATGCTCCGTTTACGGAACGTCAGGACGGCCCTTGATTTTTCCCTGCTTCCCGATGATTTCGTGAGGGACAGCATGACGGTTGTGGGACTCAGACTAAAACATGACCTGATGGGAAAACCCTCGATCCAGATGGAGGACATCAAACCCAAACAAGCCATAGCCTGTACCCGGAGCTTTGACAGGGACTATTTGGAATATTCCGATTTACGGGAGAGGGTCGCAACCTTTTCATGCGAGGTAGCCAAAAAGCTCAGGGCTCAGGGTTCCGACTGTAACCTGATACAAGTATTCGTGCGTTCCAACCCGTTCAAGGAGCACCTGCCCCAATATGGCCGGTCCGTTTGCCTAAAACTCCCCTACCCGACCAATAGCAGCATCGAATTGACCAAATTCGCCCTAAAGGGCATGTCGTCAATATTCAAAAAAGGCTACGCCTACAAAAAGGCGGGTGTCATCGTTATGGGCCTTACCCCATCCGAATCCAAGCAGTTGAACGTTTTCCACAATTCCGACCCGAGACATTCACCGCTCTGGAAGGCCATTGACCGGATCAATTTGCTTTCGGGGTATGATGTCGTTAAATTAGGGGGCCAAGATCTTAGGCGTAAATGGAAAATGAACCGCAATCTATTGTCCCCTAGATATACAAGCAAATTGGAAGAAATATTAAAGATAAATGTACACGACAAGGAAGAAATCGAGCGGGCTTGAGTTTTTGGTTCCGGGTATGGGAAATCCCTTGGGCCTGCCATATTTCGATGGCGGGATTTCGGCTGGGTTCCCATCCCCGGCGGACGACTTCAAGGAGGACCGCATTTCTCTGGACAGGGAACTGGTCAACGATCCGGAGGCAACCTTCTTCGCGCGCGTGAACGGCGATAGCATGCAGGGCGCAGGGATGGACGATGGGGACCTTTTGGTCATTGACAAGAGCATTGAGGCCTATGATGGCTGCATAGCGGTTTGCTTCGTTGATGGGGACTTTACCGTTAAACGCATCAAAAAACAAAAAGATTATATTGAACTTTTGCCAGAAAACCCAAAGTACAGGCCCATCCGAATCACAGAGGAAAACAACCTGGTAATTTGGGGCGTTGTAACGAACATTGTAAAAAGGATCCATAAAAAATAAGGGGCCAGTGGCCCCTTGTAATTTAAATTTGTGCTTTTCTTTATTCCACAATTATTCTGTGTGTCTCGTCAATCTCCCTGCCAATGATTTTTAGAAAGTAGATACCTTTGGCCAGGTTCGATACGTCCATTTGCATGTGTCGTAACGGGCCCTTGAAAACCGATTCTTTAACGGGGTTCCCGCTAAAGTCAAGTAGGGTTAATGTTACATCCTGAATTTCTTGATCATTATTTTCATTTAAGACCGTTTGCCCAATACCCATATTTTCCTCGGAAAGTGATATGTTTATTTCAGAATCGGCCGGGTTCGGATATATGGCCATACGATGTGATCCAGAACATTCCTCATAATAATATTCTTGGTCGGAACCACCACAACTGGCAATAACGCCCAAGGACGAGCTCCCTCCCTCGCATGGATACCTATGGCTGAAACTTCGCGAACTTGTGGTGCTTATTAGCTGATTGTTGATATACCATTTAAAGGGAGCGGATCCCCCCGTTACGCTTCCCGACACATAAATGGCGCTTCCCTCCCATTCCACAGTACCAATGGTAAGGTTCACACTTCCTGTGTTCAACACAAGGTTTTTTCTTATAGTGAAATCGACACCGCATCCATTCGTGATCCTGGCCTGGATCCACCCCGTAGTGCCCAGTCCCGATAGCGAAAAGGTACATGGGTTGGAGCCCTGGGAAGAATTTCTTGTAATATTGCTACTACTGCTCCAAGTGATGGAGGCCCCAGCGGGCAGGTTTGTTATTGAATATGATGAACCGCTCGCACAAGTGGTCGTAGGCCCGTTTATATAGGCGCTTCTGGTCGTATTGGTAGTATTGGCCCCCGTACCGCAGGGATCCAACCAGTTACTCAACCTTGTGGCATTGGTGCCCCCTCCCGCCCAGGAGAGATTGAACCTTCCATATTCGGCCCTTGGTTGACTGCAATAGGACTGGGATGGATTATAGTTCTGGTTTCCGTGCAATTGTCCCACGACCCTTCTGTTCTGATCGAAAATGGGGGAACCGGAAGACCCGTGTTCCACGACACCATCGTCAAAGTTGACCAACCACCTATTGTTCGCCCCGTTCCAGCTTGAAACCTGAAAGGCATTGTTCTCTATCGAAATTTTCATCATGTCGCCCGAGGGATGGTGGATACCGGCCCCGCTGGTCGGGGTGTTGGCCCTTCTGTCCCAACCTGCCCATGTTATCTCCTGATTTCCAACCGGCGATTCATCGAGCTCCATCAGGGAAAAGTCGGTCGGGAACCACGCCGCCCTGAACGTGGCATCGTTATAGGTATAGCCGGCCGAGGCGGTTCCCGACGTGCAGCTTACTGATTTGAACTGGAACTTGAACATCCAATCTTCGGCAGCCGTTCTTTCCGCGGCGGTTATAGCTCCATTGTTGTTTGTGTCGATACAATGGAACGCACTTAGAAAATATGGGCGGAAGCCGTTATTCGTTGACATTAATAGCGAACCGCTACAATGTTCAAAACCACTGGACAAAAGGACCAGGGCCACGGCATCCGAAGAAGCGTCCCAAGCCCCGAAACATCCTATATTGTTGTTACAGCTCTCCGAGGCTCCCGGGGTACCGTTCAGCATTTCGCCGATCCCCCTATAACCATGAACCACCCTTTTTATGGTAAAATCCGACTTACTATCATTATCCGGTTCCTTCAGGAACAATGTAACACGCTCTCCAGGAATGATGTCGGTCAAAAATACTCCCTTGTCCTTGTTGTTAAGGGAAGTTACTGGCCCATATACTACAGTGCCCTCTTCATTGAACGCATACAATTCCGCACCTTCCGCCAATTTCATTCCTTCCAATACAAAGTTTATGGACAAAGCACCCTCTGAATAGAATTCCATCGACCATTCCCTGAAGCCGTCATTTACGCTCCAATCCCCATCCTTTAATTTAATATCAAGATCAAAGGGCTTGCCGAACCTAAAGGGTATGTCCCTACCGGCATTTTTCCGGTCCTCCTCCAACATTTGTTGCGCATCGAATTTGGGAAGGACCTTGTTTTTTTTGGATTTATAATCATTTTTAAGACCAAGTCCCACTTGTTTGCCGTTCCTCTCCGGATAGTTTTTAGTCTCTACCTGGCCAAACGAAATAGTTGTAAGGCAGAATGTCAATAAAACAATGATTAAGCGTAAATGTGTTTTCATGGTTTTTAGTTTATGTTGAAGGTAATCTTGGGTTTAAAATCATTATTTGTGGATATTTCTTTTTGTGAAACCTTAAACGAAAAATTCAAATTGTGTTCCACATCGTATTCCCCTTTTGGCAAAACATCATTACTTTGCCCCTTGCACAATGGATAGACCGGCTTTAATGATTCTGTCAAAATCCATGGACAGGTAAGCTCAAAAGTGTCGCCCGGACCGATAGCAATTTCTCTGGGCGCGTTGCTGAATTCGCACCAGGCCCCAGTCTGGGGCGTACCCATATCTTGTTGTTGGGATTTTTCAGTGACCCGGAAAAAATCCTCATCTACAATATTTTGCTCAATTACGATCGTATCCTCTGATGTATTCGTAAGGGCAAGGCTGAAAACTATGTTTTCTCCTTCTTTAAATTGGGTTTTGGCGATGCCCGTTGAATCCAATAAACAGAATGCCATTTTTAGTTCCTCAATGGAACTCTCAGTACAATTATCCACTGAGCGAACCTGAAAATCTCTTATACCCTCATTTTCGTTCGAACAAGAAATAATGGAAAGAATAAAAGCGACGATCAACGTCATGGTCAAATTGAATTTTGTTTTCATAGATGTAAATTATTAAATGACTTATTATCAATTGTTAAGCGTTTGTTACTATAAGATTAATCTTACGATTGTGCTTGGTTTATACTTATTAAGGATGTCTTTTTTGTGAACTGGTTGCCGTTAGGAATGTCAACAAAATGTTATATTTATTCATCAAACAACCCATATGTGCTTCCATACGAGAATCGATAGGCCCGTGGTCGAAATAGAGACCCATTACAACGTTTCCCGCACCGAAAAGGGAATGGGGCTGGAGGAGGAACTTCTTTACCACCATTCGGACGGGTTCAAACATCAGGATTTTTGGGTAATCCCGCAGGAAAGCCCGAAACACATCACCCCGATGATGTGGGGAATGCTGCCGCCTTGGGCCAAGAACGAAGACCCTATGGAGGACCTTAAGGAAATAAAGGGCCAGGGCCTCAATGCCCAGAGCGAAAAACTCTTTACCTCAAAGATGTACAAACCCAGCTCTTTGAAGCGTAGGTGTGTCATCCCGTTGACCGGCTTTTATGAACCGCACACGTGCCAGAAACCAAAGGACTATAAAGTGCCGTTCCTATTCGGCGCAAGGGAGGCCACGTTTTTGAGCCTTGCCGGAATCTATTCGGTTACATCTAACAAATATGTATCGTTTTCCCTATTGACCAGGGAAGCCGAGCCGGGCTCCATGTATGCGCAGATCCACAACAAAAAAAACTGGCAGGGACAGCACCGCCAGATCGTTCCCTTGGCCGATGATCAGATAGAGGCTTGGCTTTCGGAGAAATTGACAGAAACGGACATCGACAGGATCATCCATGACAATCTTCCGGAAGATGGCCTTACGGCCCATCCGGTCAGCAAGGATGTTTTCTCCAGAACGGTCAGCGCCGATTATCCCGGAATCGAAAAATTGGTAGACAATCCCAACCTAAACCTGGATTATTCGCAATGGGCATAAAGGAATTTTTGGGCCTGCACGAAGAGGACCAGTGGGACGAGTTTTGGGACAAATGTGTGTTTTTGGCCCACTTTCCGGACCTTGAAAAAAAACACCATTTGTACCGGCTATTCGATTTTTACGTAGAGCTTACTTCGGACCATTCTGGAATGTTCCCCGTACTGAACGCTTTTGAATCGGGACCAAGGCTCGATAAGTACCGGAACATGAACCTTGACAAGATCTTGGGCGACCTCCATATCAATTTTCCCGAGTAGGGAAACCGAACAGTTCCCTTACTTCCACCCCGAGGGCATTGGAAAGTTCAAGCACGGTGCCCAGGGTTATGTTGGTCTGCCCTTTTTCTATTTTGGAAATATCACTGTAATCCACATCACAAAGTTGTGCCATAGTACGGTAACTCAACCCTTTTTCCTTGCGGAGCTGTTTCACCCTCATTCCAAACCTTTTTATAAAATCCGATTGGTCCATCCCCGCAAGTTGCGGAGAACGTCAAAAAATAATGTGGGCGAAAAAACCCACATTTTTTGTTTAAAATACCAAGGGACTTTTATATTTTAGGGCCGTAACCCCTATGGACATGGACCTATACGATTTTTTTATGCTCAACGAGAGCGAACAGACGGAAACTTTGGTGCAATCCGGCCAGCTTGTGGCCATGAAGTACAATGCCATCACCTATCTCAGTTTGTTCAGTGTAAGCACTTTTTACGTGGAATTCGAGTGGGAAAAGTTCACCAACAGGATGGTCGGCAAACAGATATTCAAGTCGGGTGCCGAACTGGACAAGTACCTTCCGGATATCGACCTTGTCATTTGACGTTTTCCCTACGCTCTACCACTCCTTCAATAATTTCCAAATACATGGCCTGCTTGCTCACATCGTCGTCCAGTTTGTTGTTTTGGGCGTGCCATCCAAAGGCATAGCTCGATGCAAATTCCGCAACATCGCCGACCCCCAAGCGGTCGTATTCCGAAAGGACGTGTTCCCAGTCCAGTCTATATGGTTTGGCATCGACCATGCCCTGTAAGATCAGGTTCACTTTTTGCAAAGCCCTGTCCATTAATGTTCCCGTGGCCCGTATGAACCCAAACCTTGTCCTGTCAATTCTCATAAGAGGATACTTTAAGATTGTCCATTTTCTGTTATTACTTTTGCTTCGGGGGAAACTTTGTTGTTATAATAGAAGTTGATGGCCAAGAGTATACTCAGGCCGATCGTGATATAAAGTTTTATGTTGGGATCATTGAATTCGGTCTCCCTCCAGGACATGGCAATGACGACCACTTGGTACAGGCTCAAAGCTGCCGGCACCAAAATAAAGGGGCGGTACTTTTTCCCTCGCGAATCAAAAAACCATCCTATCCATCCCAGATGTGCGAAAAGATAGAGGCAGAACAGGTAGACCAAGATCCTATAGTTCGCTAGCCCCCTTACATACCCCTCATTGTCGGTCAACATTTCCTCAATCCCCAATTTTGGGACCCATGCATACGTTTCCCCGCTCCTGTTGGTTATGAGATCATGATAAAACGGTAGCGTGGCCATCAAAAAAAGCAGCGCCCAGGAAACCACCTTACGGAGACTATAACCACTTTTTTTGATGGTCATATATCCAAGGACGATCGAGAGGATCCCCAAAAAGACCAATTTGGAAACCGGTTCGTTCAACAAAGACCTCCTTAACCCGAAAAGGATAAGGAATATATGGTAAAGCCCGGAGGCCGTGGCCAATAAAAGGGCGCTTCCGTAAAATCTTTGCCTTGCACTTTGGGACCACCCCGCCCATCCTATCGTGGCAAAAAGGAAGATGAAAAACGTATAAAGGAACACCCGATAGGTGGAGAAACCCAAAACGTTCCCGTTCCCGTCGGTCAATAGATCCTCTAATCCAAGTACCGGGACCCAGGGTTTAAGGCCGCCGTCATCGGTCAAAAAATCATGTAGATATGGAAGCGTTGACAACAGGATAATGGCCAACGCCCCCCAAAAGGTATCAGGTATCCTGATTTTTGATTTCCTTGCCGTCGATTGCCTGTTGTTCCGTTGCATTCTTGAATAGGGCCTCATCCTCCGCAATATCGTTTTTGGTGCAGGAGGTGGACAAGCTAACGGTTGACAATAAGACTACGGCAAGAAGAATTTTTTGAATTTTCATAACTGAAAAATTTTAGGGTTAAACACCCTAAATTTAATCAGCCGCCTTGCTTATTTGACCGTCCTTTCGCTAAACTTCTCCAATAAGTATTAACAAATTTTAACGTATATTCCTACGTTGTTATTGCTTTAAATCTCGCATAAATGTACAACAAAGGACACTCAAAGAGTGTCCTTTGTCCCCACTTTTTAGTGAAACGCCCTGTTTTGGCGGGATTTGGCAGGCAATCACAAGGATTCGTGCCCGACCACGAAAATGTTTTTCGGATCGTCGATCTCGATATAGTTTGCGGCGTCCTGTCCCGTGTTCAAAATGGTCTCAAAGTTTTTCATCTTTTTTGTCTTTTGGGTTAGGAGCCATTTTTTGGCGTGTCCGCAGGGAATTGGCAATGAGCCAGTGAAATTGTACTTTTCCCGCAACGCCCTATATTTGGCGATCGGCCCCAACTACAAAAAGATGCTTTGGTACATGGAAAATGGACTACAAAAAGGACTACCGCAGCATTGCGTTCAGGGTCATCTTCACAGTGGACGGGAACCATCCCGATAACCTGGCATTCGCGGCGCAGCCCTTCGAAATGTTATTGGGCGACAAAATCAGCAACGACCCCAAGAACTTCCTTGTTTACGGCAGGGTCGGCAAGGGGGTAAGACTGGAGGTGGGCTTCAGGGGGTTCACCTTTGAAATGGACCAAGAGCTGCACGATAGGTTGGGCAGGTTGTACACCATGATCCAGAACGAATACAGGAAGATCATCATCAAAAGGCTTTAGGGGGCATCCGGGCGGGCCATTGCTCCAATCATTTTAAGCCGTTCCGGGGCATTAAGGGGCCTGTGGGAGCTTCATAGGTCGCTTCCTCGTCCCAATGTCCCAAATAACCCCTTTAAAATGGATTTCCGCGACTGTCCCTGATGCATCCCGCTCTGAGGAATGGTCAAACAAGCAAACACTTTCCGGAACATATCATTTTTCCGCAGGCAAAGGTACGACCGCGGGGCGGCACACAATTTCGCAAACTCATTGCTTTGGCACCCCTTGTGCGGCCGTGTAGGGGCCAACGAGAAAAATGATCGTTAACCTTAAATCCAATTATCATGAAAGATTACAGAATGAGCACCTTCAGGGACTTTGTGGGAGAACTCACGGCCATCTACCGGAGGACCGAACTCCCAAGCGTCAACATCACCCGGAGCCAGGACGCGGCAGACTTCATACGGCCCATGTTCGATGAGATCATGGACGACCACGAACAGACCAAGGTCATCCACCTGTCCCGCTCCAACGGGGTGGTCAACGTACACCATTGTTCCCAAGGGGACGTGGCCGGCACAGTGGTCCCCGTGAAGCTCATACTCCGACATGCCCTGATGATACAGGTATCCGGGATCATCATGGTCCACAACCACCCATCGGGGAGACTGAAACCATCGGAGGCGGACAGGAAGATAACCGAGAAATTGAAGGCCGCCTGTGCCCTAGTGGACATCCAGTTCCTTGACAGCATCATCATCACCCGCGAGGGCTATTACTCGATGGCGGACCAGGGGGACTTTTGACCCCTTGGATGTATGTACGCTTTTGCGTACATTTGTAATATCTTCAAAACTCCTTGTTATGGATTACGGACAGAACCATTTGCGCGACTGGTTGAAGGAAAGGCCCTGCCTTTCCATAGGGTGCATCGAGCGTACCTGCAACATGACTAAGGACGCCTTGCGGCATTTTATCAATGAGCGCAGGGGTGTTCCCGAAAAATTCATTGCACCTCTTATCAAAGAATTGTCCAGATACGGGTATGTCCCGATGGATGAAGAATAGGCGCGAGCCCCTCCCCTCCCCCGCCCCACCAGATGAGGGCCACCACATTTTTCCACAGGCAAAGTTACGACCGCGGGACCACACACAATTTCGCCCGCTCATTGCTTTGTCGCCCCTTTTGCGGCCGTGTAAGGGCCATGAGAAAAATGTTCAACCCTTAAATAGTACATCATGGCCAAAATCCATCTACCCCTGGAACTCAAGAAGTTCGGGGACATTTTCGACACGCTTTCAAGGTCGCACGGGACCTATTACATCTTCCAAGATTTTTTGGACTTTTCCATCAATGCCTGGTCGCTCAACCATCAGGCGGACATGGATACCATCAGAAAGAAGTACGACCGCAGGGAACTCGACCTTTTCAACGAGCTCATCTTTGAGGCCATCAGGATCCTTGACAAGACGATAGTAACCGATACTGATGTTTACGATGTGTACGGAACGTTCTATGAGGCCAACAGCCTTACCAACAAACATTTTGCACAGTTCTTTACCCCGATGACGATATGCCGGTTCATGGCACAGATACTAAGCCCCACTGGACCCGAGAACTTCAACGACCCGTGCTGTGGTTCCGGTAGGCTTTCCCTTGCGGCCAACAGCGTTAACCCGGGCATGTTCCACACCCTTATCGACATAGATTATACCTGTGCAAGGATGAGCGCACTGAACCTGATGTACCACGGCATCCACGGTATCGTGATCTCCGATAATGCCCTTTGGGCCGGCAAGGACTTCCGAGGGGCCTTTATCGTGAACCGTTGGCTGAAATACAGCGGTGTCCCTCAAATAGAGTTTGTGGCCGACATCAACCGGGCGTATGGGTATGCACGTAAGAAATTGGGGATGCCCGAACCATCACCGCAAAAGGGAAAAGTTTCCGAAAACAGGAACACCAGTGCCCAGGAGGTTGCCGATGTGATAGTGGATTCCAAGACCAACCAAATCAGGTTGTTCTGAAATGATTGCCCAGGGGCATCGATGAACTTTACCAATAAGGAAGTCGTGCCGTCCTTCCCCTTGCACTACCGGTGCCGCTTTGACACGGCTTTTGCGGGCAGGGCAAAACCCGCGC
>NZ_JAUZVX010000009.1:2500-5301 GCF_033441595.1 Flagellimonas crocea
CGGTAAAAGTAACTCGTAGGCTCATTATGCAAAAGGCACGCCGTCACCAGTAAACTGGCTCCGACCGCTTGTAGGCGTATGGTTTCAGGGTCTATTTCACTCCGTTGTTCACGGTTCTTTTCACCTTTCCCTCACGGTACTGGTTCACTATCGGTCTCCCAGGAGTATTTAGCCTTGGCGGATGGTCCCGCCGGATTCACACAGGGTTTCACGTGCCCCGCGCTACTCAGGATACCACTATCTTTAACGCTCCTTGCCCGTACGGGACTGTCACCCATATCGTGCAGCTTTCCAACTGCTTCCGGTTCGTCGCGCAAAGAACATTGTGGTCCTACAACCCCGTCATTGCCTAAACAACAACGGTTTGGGCCGATCCGATTTCGCTCGCCGCTACTCTCGGAATCACTCTTGTTTTCTCTTCCTCCGCCTACTTAGATGTTTCAGTTCGGCGGGTTCGCCCCCATTGCTGGGTGACAGGCCTTCAACCTGCCGGGTTGCCCCATTCGGACACCCACGGATCAATGCTCATGTGCAGCTCCCCGTGGATTTTCGCAGCTTATCGCGTCCTTCGTCGCCTCTGAGAGCCTAGGCATTCCCCATACGCCCTTCTTTTGCTTGTCGCACCTGTACATACGTACAAATGCCCTCTCGTAATCCTTAATGTTCTATTCTACTTCGTGTTTCTTCTTTTTGACTTCGCACGCAACGGTAAATACCGTCACTGCTCCGTCCCAATATGTCAATGAACTTATGGCGATCGCCGCCGGTACAAAAATACCGGCCCGCGACATTTGCCGTGGTGGAGAATATCGGAGTCGAACCGATGACCTCCTGCGTGCAAGGCAGGCGCTCTAGCCAGCTGAGCTAATCCCCCATTATCAGTGGTCAGTTAACAGTTATCAGTTAACAGTACTATATAACGGTAACCCAACACCTAGAATTTCCTTGTTCCAATACCCAATGAACTTGTTTCGTAGTCTCAGGCAGACTCGAACTGCCGACCTCTACATTATCAGTGTAGCGCTCTAACCAGCTGAGCTATGAGACTGTCTTGGCCTAATTTGCCTGTATATCAAAAAACATATTATAAACGACAGCACAAAGATATAAGGACCACCTCGCGCAAGGACACCGGTTCCGGGCGTCTCTTTCTCTAGAAAGGAGGTGTTCCAGCCGCACCTTCCGGTACGGCTACCTTGTTACGACTTAGCCCTAGTTACCGATTTTGCCCTAGGCCGCTCCTTGCGGTGACGGACTTCAGGCACTCCCGGCTTCCATGGCTTGACGGGCGGTGTGTACAAGGCCCGGGAACGTATTCACCGGATCATGGCTGATATCCGATTACTAGCGATTCCAGCTTCACGGGGTCGAGTTGCAGACCCCGATCCGAACTGTGACCGGTTTTGTAGATCCGCGCCCCCTTGCGGGGTGGCTTCCCTCTGTACCGGCCATTGTAGCACGTGTGTAGCCCAGGACGTAAGGGCCGTGATGATTTGACGTCGTCCCCACCTTCCTCACGGTTTGCACCGGCAGTCCCGCTAGAGTCCCCATCTTTACATGCTGGCAACTAACGGTAGGGGTTGCGCTCGTTATAGGACTTAACCTGACACCTCACGGCACGAGCTGACGACAACCATGCAGCACCTTGCAGGCAGTCCGAAGAAAGGGGTGTCTCCACCCCATGCAGCCTGCATTTAAGCCCTGGTAAGGTTCCTCGCGTATCATCGAATTAAACCACATGCTCCACCGCTTGTGCGGGCCCCCGTCAATTCCTTTGAGTTTCATTCTTGCGAACGTACTCCCCAGGTGGGATACTTATCACTTTCGCTTGGCCACGGAGACCGAAGTCCCCACAGCTAGTATCCATCGTTTACGGCGTGGACTACCGGGGTATCTAATCCCGTTCGCTACCCACGCTTTCGTCCATCAGCGTCAGTACATGGTTGGTCACCTGCCTTCGCGATCGGTGTTCTATGTGATATCTATGCATTTCACCGCTACACCACATGTTCCGGCAACCCCACCATGACTCAAGACCGCCAGTATCAAAGGCAATTCTACGGTTGAGCCGCAGACTTTCACCCCTGACTTAACGGCCCGCCTACGGACCCTTTAAACCCAATGATTCCGGATAACGCTCGGACCCTCCGTATTACCGCGGCTGCTGGCACGGAGTTAGCCGGTCCTTATTCTTACGGTACCGTCAGACACCTACACGTAGGTGCGTTTCTTCCCGTATAAAAGCAGTTTACAACCCATAGGGCAGTCATCCTGCACGCGGCATGGCTGGATCAGGCTCCCGCCCATTGTCCAATATTCCTCACTGCTGCCTCCCGTAGGAGTCTGGTCCGTGTCTCAGTACCAGTGTGGGGGATCCCCCTCTCAGGGCCCCTAACCATCGCTGCCTTGGTGGGCCGTTACCCCACCAACTAACTAATGGTACGCATGGCCATCCCTGTCCGATAAATCTTTAACCGCAATATCATGCGATATCGCGGTACCATGGGGCATTAATCCAAGTTTCCCTGGGCTATTCCCCTGACAGGGGCAGGTTCCATACGCGTTCCGCACCCGTGCGCCGGTCGCCACCAGAAAAGCAAGCTTTTCCGTGATGCCCCTCGACTTGCATGTGTTAGGCCTGCCGCTAGCGTTCATCCTGAGCCAGGATCAAACTCTTCATTGTATTTCCTTGAATGTCTGTCCGACACCCGGAAAAACCGAGTCCTCGCATCAAAATGGTTCTTATAATTCTCTTTACGCTGTCGTTACAATATGTATATGAACTTCTTTTCAATCCCCCC